>NZ_CP084296.1:2797694-4196542 GCF_020271745.1 Providencia alcalifaciens
TCAATGATCTTGTGGGGACCTCCGGGAACGGGGAAAACTACCTTGGCTGAAATTATTGGCCACTACGCACAAGCGGATATCGAGCGTATTTCTGCGGTAACGTCGGGGATCAAAGAGATCCGTGAATCTATCGAAAAAGCGCGCCAAAACCGTAGTGCGGGACGAAGAACCATTTTGTTTGTGGATGAAGTTCACCGCTTTAATAAAAGCCAGCAAGATGCTTTTTTACCTCATATTGAAGACGGTACCATCACTTTTATTGGTGCGACTACCGAAAACCCATCATTCGAACTCAACTCGGCACTGCTTTCTCGCGCAAGAGTCTATCTATTAAAATCTTTAGAAAGTAGTGAAATTGAAGAGGTGCTATTGCAGGCATTAGGCGATAGCAGTCGGGGTTTGGGAGGGCAAAATATCGTTCTCCCAGATAGTACCCGAAAAATGATTGCCGACTTGGTGAATGGGGATGCAAGGCGCTCATTGAATTTGCTGGAAATGATGTCGGATATGGCGGAGGCGGATAATCAAGGTCAACGAGTGCTAACCGCCGAGTTACTCAAAGAAGTGAGTGGCGAACGCGCGGCGCGTTTCGACAATAAGGGTGATCGGTACTATGACTTAATTTCTGCTCTGCATAAATCAGTTCGTGGTTCAGCCCCCGATGCGGCGCTTTATTGGTATGCGCGGATTATTACCGCGGGCGGTGATCCTCTATATGTGGCTCGCCGTTTGTTAGCAATTGCCTCTGAAGATGTGGGAAATGCGGATCCTCGAGCCATGCAAGTGGCGATTTCAGCATGGGACTGTTTTACTCGTGTAGGTCCGGCGGAAGGGGAGCGCGCGATTGCTCAAGCCATTGTTTACCTTGCGTGTGCACCGAAAAGCAATGCAGTTTACACCGCGTATAAAGCCGCAATTAAAGATGCTCAAATGCAGCCAGATTATGATGTTCCTGAACATTTAAGAAATGCCCCTACCAAATTAATGAAAGAGTTAGGTGTCGGTAAAGAGTATCGTTATGCTCATGATGAACCTAATGCTTACGCGGCGGGTGAAAACTATTTCCCTGAGCCAATGAAAGCGACACAATACTATTACCCAACGGCACGTGGGTTAGAAGGCAAAATTGCTGAAAAACTCGACTGGTTAGCCCAACAAGATCAAATTAGCGCAACAAAACGCTATCGCTAATCGGGTCAATGCGGTAAGGTTATAAAGCATTAAAATAATCTAAATATAACGCCGGAGCGCGTTATATTCGCTCTCACAATTGACTAACAAAATCACAGGATAAGCATGCTCGATCCAAATTTACTGCGTACGGAGCTAGACGCGGTTGCTACAAAACTGGCTCGCAGGGGTTTTACCCTTGATGTGGAAAAGCTGCGTGAATTAGAAGAACGCCGCAAAGTTTTACAAGTTGAAACTGAAACCCTGCAAGCAGACCGTAACTCGCGATCGAAAACTATTGGTGCAGCGAAAGCGCGTGGTGAAGACATTGAGCCATTACGCCTGGAAGTGAACCAATTAGGCGAAAAATTGGATGCTGCTAAAGCAGAGTTAGATAAACTGCAACAAGAAATCCGTGATATTGCATTAAGTATCCCGAATATTCCTGATGATGAAGTGCCTGACGGTAAAGATGACTCTGAAAACTTAGAAGTCGCTCGTTGGGGTAAACCTCGCCAATATGATTTTGAAGTCAAAGATCATGTGAGTTTAGGTGAGCTGGCAGGTGGTTTAGATTTTCCTGCGGCAGTGAAATTGACAGGTGCTCGTTTTGTTGTAATGAAAGGCCAAATCGCGCGTATGCACCGTGCATTAGCACAATTTATGCTGGATTTACACACTGAACAACATGGCTATCAAGAGCTATATGTTCCTTATTTAGTCAACCATGACACGCTGTATGGTACTGGTCAACTGCCGAAGTTTGGTGAGGATTTATTCCACACTAAACCGTTGGAAGAAGAAGCGGATAGCAGTACTTATGCACTGATCCCAACCGCAGAAGTGCCAGTGACTAACTTAGTGCGAGATGAAATTTTAGATGAAGATTCACTTCCTCTGAAAATGACGGCTCATACACCATGTTTCCGTTCAGAAGCGGGCTCTTATGGTCGTGATACTCGTGGTCTGATCCGTATGCACCAATTTGATAAAGTTGAATTAGTGCAAATCGTGCACCCTGAGAAATCAATGGCAGCACTGGAAGAGTTAACGGGTCACGCGGAAAAAGTTTTGCAATTACTGGAACTGCCATACCGTAAAGTGCTGCTATGTACTGGGGATATCGGCTTTGGTTCACGCAAAACTTACGATTTAGAAGTTTGGTTACCAGCGCAAAATACATACCGTGAGATTTCTTCTTGCTCAAATATGTGGGACTTCCAAGCTCGCCGCATGCAAGCGCGTTTCCGTGGTAAGAGCGACAAGAAAACCCAACTGGTTCATACATTGAATGGTTCTGGTTTAGCGGTCGGTCGTACTCTGGTTGCTGTGTTAGAAAACTATCAGCAAGCGGATGGACGCATTGAAGTGCCAGCGGTCTTACGTCCATATATGAAAGGCTTAGAATATATCGGCTAATTGATATATTTGATGTTGAAGGCTGAGCTTGGTTTTAGACTGAGCTCAGCCTTTTTTATGAGTTTAACGGTATTGGCTATAATACAAATATTTGGCGCCAAATTTTCAAAGAAAAAATGGCGCCAAATCTGTCTTACTTACATAATCAATGAACTGGTCTGGGACTGTTTAGTATCGGTAAAAAAGATACTGCGGTATGTGCTGTAGTAAGTTGCGTACATAATTGGCATCGAGATAAATAATCCTAAACCGAATGGGATAATGGAGACAAACATTAGCACCATGGCAATCAGGAAGAATAAGAAGCCGGGTAATAGGTTTTTCTTCACTGCCTGTAAGCTGGCGGAGATAGACGTGCCAATTTTGAAATCATGATTCATGATAAGCGCAGGGGCAAACCACGTTAATGCTGTGCCAAATAAGCTGGCTAATGCCATGACAATGCCTGCAAATACAAATGTTCCAGTTGATGCAAACAAGACTGCATCTGAAATACCATCGTATTGGTCAGCTTGCATCACTAAGCTAAAAATGGCCGAGCCAGCAATAAGAAATGCAATTAACATTCCGACCATATTGGCAGCAAAGTTTATGGCGCCGATGGCAAATAGCTCACCAAATTTCTTTTGGAATCCTGAGAAAAGTAAGCCGATATCGACTTCGCCAGTTTTGCGTTGATTTTCACAAATCGCAATGATCCCCCCGACGAAAACTGGGGTAACAAAACTCACAAACATGCTGATAAGTGGCAGAAAAGCCATAGCAAAGATAATCAGGAAAAAGACAACGTTAATCAGGATCCACATGCCTAATTTTTCTTTGACCAGCGCCCACGCTTGGCTGATCCATTCAACACCTTCTCCTGCTTGAACGGCGCGAGGTTCAGGCGTAAATACAAAACTATCTACGGGCTCTTGAGGTGATGGCGTTACAGGTGATATGCCGTTATCGACATTATCGTGTTCATTATTCATGGTAAATGACCTATTCGTAGTGATGAATTAGCAATGTTTATTATAGTGTTATGTTGCTATTGATTTATAAATTAAATTTAGCTTGGGAATTATGCCTAAAAACTCAATATTATCAAAGCAGAGTAATCTGGTTACGTGAGAGTCGGTAGGATTATGAGAGCAGGTAGCGTGGAGAGAAGAAGGGGATAATGAACCAGGCTCCCCGAAGGAAGCCTAGTTTTAAATTAGTACATGACTTTTTTGCCGTAGCTTTCGAGGATACTTTTTACTCTTTCCATCACCTCTTTTGACGGTGGTCTCACGCCATCAAGTTTGTATTCTTCACCCATAGTTTCCCATTTGTGTTTACCCAGCTCATGGTAAGGGAGCAACTCAATTTTTTCGATATTATCCATATCTTTGACAAACTCACCGAGCATATGGACTGAGTGGTCATCGTCACTCCAGCCTGGGACAACGACGTAACGGATCCACGTCTTTTGATTGCGCTTAGCAAGGTAGCGAGCAAATTCTAAGGTGCGATGATTGGAAACGCCCACGAGTTTTTGGTGGATCTCATCATCAAGCTGTTTTAAGTCAAGCATGACAAGATCAGTGACTTCCATCAGCTCATCAATGACTGGATCATAACGGCGAACAAATCCATTAGTGTCTAAGCAGGTATGGATGTTTTCTTTCTTACAAGCGCGGAACCAATCACGGACAAAATCAGCCTGTAAAATAGCTTCACCACCGGATGCCGTTACTCCGCCGCCTGTTGCGTTCATAAAGTGGCGGTAAGTGACGGCTTCTTTCATTAACTCATCAACGGTGACCATGTTACCAGTATGGGTATCCCACGTATCACGGTTATGGCAATACAGGCAGCGCATTAGGCAGCCTTGGAAGAAGACAATAAAGCGGATCCCTGGCCCATCGACGGTACCGCAGGATTCGAAGGAGTGAATTCGTCCAAACATCGCAGGTGGCGAGGTAGTCGAAATTTCTGTCATTGGAATAGTATTTTGCGTTGTTGACATAGCAGGAACTCACAGAATGTAGAATTATAATTTATTATCTTTGACTAAGATAGAAAGGCCCCAATGGGAGGGGCCTTTTATTTATTTTACGTTATAGAATCTTAGCAAAGTCTTACAGAGTACTGGTGAAAGTACGAGTAATAACGTCTTGCTGTTGTTCTTTAGTCAGAGAGTTAAAGCGCACTGCGTATCCTGATACACGGATAGTCAGCTGCGGATATTTCTCTGGGTTTTCCATCGCGTCTAACAGCATTTCGCGGTTCATGACGTTCACGTTTAAGTGCTGGCCACCTTCGATAGAAGATTCATGGTGGAAGTAACCATCCATCAGACCCGCTAAGTTAGTTTTACGTACTTCGTCGTCTTTACCTAATGCATTTGGTACGATAGAGAAGGTATAAGAAATACCATCTTTCGCGTAAGCAAACGGCAGTTTAGCCACTGAAGTCAGTGATGCAACCGCACCTTTTTGGTCACGACCGTGCATCGGGTTAGCACCTGGTCCGAATGGAGCGCCAGCGCGACGACCATCTGGGGTGTTACCTGTTTTCTTACCATACACAACGTTAGAAGTGATAGTCAGAACGGATTGAGTTGGAACCGCGTTACGGTAAGTAGGCAGTTTCTGGATTTTCTTCATGAAACGTTCTACTAAGTCACAAGCGATGTCATCAACACGTGGGTCGTTGTTACCGAATTGTGGGTATTCACCTTCGATTTCGAAGTCGATAGCGATGCCATCTTCGTCACGAATAGGTTTAACTTTTGCGTATTTGATTGCAGACAGTGAGTCAGCCGCAACAGACAGACCTGCGATACCGCATGCCATTGTACGGTAAACATCACGGTCATGAAGTGCCATCAGCGCTGCTTCATAGCTGTATTTATCGTGCATGAAGTGGATGCAGTTCAGCGCAGTGACGTACTGAGTTGCTAACCAATCCATGAAGTGGTCCATTTTGTTCATCACGGTATCGAAATCAAGAACTTCGTCCATGATTGGTGCATGTTTAGGACCGACTTGCATTTTCAGTTTTTCGTCCACACCACCATTGATGGTGTACAGCATAGTTTTCGCTAAGTTTGCACGAGCACCGAAGAACTGCATTTGCTTACCAACAATCATTGGGCTCACGCAACATGCGATTGCGTAGTCATCATTGTTGAAGTCAGGACGCATTAAGTCATCGTTTTCATACTGTACAGATGAAGTATCGATAGACACTTTTGCTGCGAACTTTTTGAAGTTCATTGGCAGTTTTTCTGACCACAGGATAGTCATGTTAGGCTCTGGAGATGGGCCCATGGTATACAGTGTGTTCAGGAAACGGAAGGTGTTTTTAGTCACCATAGTACGGCCATCAAGACCCATACCAGCCAGTGATTCTGTAGCCCAGATTGGGTCACCAGAGAACAGCTCATCGTATTCAGGTGTACGTAAGAAACGAACCATACGCAGTTTCATGACTAAATGGTCAATCAGTTCTTGCGCTTGTTCTTCTGTAATTTTACCTGCTTCTAAGTCACGTTGGATGTACACGTCTAAGAACGTAGATACACGACCAAATGACATCGCTGCACCGTTTTGAGATTTAACAGCGGCTAAGTAACCGAAGTAAGTCCATTGAACCGCTTCTTGCGCGTTAGTTGCAGGACCTGAGATGTCGTAGCCATATTTAGCCGCCATCTCTTTGATTTGGCCGAGAGCACGGTGCTGTTCAGCAATTTCTTCGCGCAGTTGGATAGTCATTTGCAGGTCTTCACCTTTCTCTAATCTTTCTTGCAGAGAGGTGAATTGGTTGAACTTGTCTTTCATCAGGAAATCAATACCGTACAGCGCAACGCGACGGTAGTCACCGATGATACGACCACGACCATAAGCATCAGGTAAACCAGTTAAGATACCTGATTTACGGCATTTTAAGATGTCTGGCGTATAAACATCGAAAACACCTTGGTTATGGGTTTTACGGTAGTCAGTGAAGATTTTTTTCAGGCTAGGATCTAAAGTACGATCGTAAGCTTTACATGAACCTTCAACCATTTTGATACCACCGAACGGGATAAGACCACGTTTCAGAGGTGCATCAGTTTGTAAACCAACGATAGTTTCTAAGTCTTTGCTAATGTAACCAGCATCATGGGAAGTGATTGTTGAAGCAACGTCTGTATCAAAATCAACTGGCGCATGAGTGCGGTTTTCGATTTTGATCCCTTCCATAACTTTTTCCCACAGCTTATCAGTCGCTGGAGTAGAGCCTGCTAAGAAAGATTCATCACCTTCATACGGAGTATAGTTTTTCTGAATAAAGTCACGGACGTTGACGTTATTCTGCCAGTCACCTTGGCTAAAACCTTGCCATGCTAAAGCGAATTTTTCATTTAATTCGGACATGATACTTTTACCTTTTAACAATGGATCTTTGAGGGATCTTAATAAATCTTTGTGTACTTGTAATATCGATCATATTAACCAATTTCGATTAATGTTTTTCGCTATTACGTAGATGCATTAACCAGTAAATCAGGCCGACTAACACTGCGCCGCCAATAACATTCCCGATAGTTACTGGTATTAAATTTTCGGTAATAAAGTTTCCAACGGTTAAGTTAGAAAATTGTTCTGGTGCCATGTTGATATTTGTCCAAAACTCAACAGGGGCGAATTCTTTAATCATGATAGCGAGAGGGATCATAAACATATTTGCAATACTATGTTCAAAGCCACTTGCGACAAACATTGCGATTGGCAGAACTAATACTACCAGTTTGTCAGTTAGGCTACGACCGGCATAGCTCATCCAAACTGCTAAACAAACCATTAAGTTAGCTAAAATACCTAAAAAGACGGCTTCAACAAAAGTATGGTGCAATTTGTAGTTAGCCGTTTGGAGAACGTTTAATCCCCATTGCCCATTCGCCGCAGCATATTGGCCTGCAAACCAAATAATAGCGACAAAAAACAGTGCGCCAATTAAGTTGCCAATATAAACGTTGAACCAATTGAGGAACATTTTTCCCCAAGTGATTTTACCCGTTGCTTTAGATACGATGGTAAGAACTGTGGATGTAAATAAGTCAGCACCGCATACAACAACTAACATTAGTCCAAGGGAGAAGCAGATACCGCCAATCAGTTTAGTAAAACCGTAAGGAGCACTTGCTGCGCCTGTCGTCGCAGTAATATAGAAAACGAAAGCGATAGAGATAAAGATACCAGCGGTGAATGCTGACAAGTAGGTAATAGCTGGGTGTTTGTTCGTTTTATAAACACCCACATCATCAGCGACTTGAGCCATTACAGCAGGGGATAATAAATTAAAAGGATTGTCAGCTTTCATACTAACACTCTCTTACAAAGTTGATTAATTATAGCACGCAATTATAGTAACAAACGGGTGTGATGATAAATTTGATGTGGATCATGAAGTGTCGAGAGAATAGGGCGAAAACAGCATAAAAAACGTCAAAATTAAGCCTAATCAATTGATTTTTATGTAAAAAATATTTTTTAAATTTTATAAATAATTTTTATAAAACAGCTCAAAACGGTCTCGAGAAGTAAAATGTTACAGACGATTGTTAACTAATTTCGATAATTATTATGTGATTGAAATTAAATATTGCTTAAGTAAAGATAAAAGCCCAGAGGCTTTTATCTTGTTCCCCCACGAAACTCATGTGTTTAGTGGGGGGGGATTCTAATTACGCATTAGCGCGCTTAGCTTTTTGCAGCTTTTCATAGGCTGCTAAAAGTCCTTGATGAGCAGGTAATGCTTTGAGCTCTTCATCAATAGACCATAATCCGTAGAAGCTCGACTCACCCGCAATTGCTGCCGACGCCGCATCTACCGCTTCTTGTCCATACATACGAACAAATGCTTGATAATACTGAGCAGGCTCTCTCTCTTTTTCTTGGGAAAGCAGCAGCAGGGTATGCAAGCAGCGATAGTAATTAGCGCGTTCTGGCGTGAAGACGGAGCTGTTGAAGTCCTGTGTCCATTCAACCCAAGCCAGTGCTTGTTCAAGGTCGCCACCCGCTAAGGCTAACATTGATTTCAATTCGCCAATACGTAGGTTGCTCCAGCCATTATCTTTACCAACAGCCAGGCCTAACAGTTCGCGAACACGGGTAAAGTCATCTAATCCGTCGTCATCTAACTGTTCAATGAGAGCAAGATAATCTTCTTTTTCCCACTGGCTATCAGGGAGGGACATAATGGTGTCGCGCAGGTAAGCGCCCATTGCATTGTTGGCAATATGCAAATCTTCTACAGGATAGATATCTGACATACCTGGCACCAAGATACGGCAAGCATACACACCTAAATGGCTGTAATCTGCGATATACACTTGCGCGTCAAGTTTGTTGAAGATTGCCATTAACGTTGCAAATTCTTCAGTCGTGGTGCCTTTAAAGCTCCAATCTGCAAATGGATAATCCGCATCGTCTTTAAACATATCCCAGCTAATTAAACCGCTCGAATCGATAAAGTGAGTTTCTAAATTTGTGTGCTCACCGACTTCTTCATCGTCAAAAGTTGGGGCGTTAAATACGTCCAAATCTTTCAGTCCACGACCTTGCAGTAACTCAGTGACTGTACGCTCTAAGGCAACACCAAAATCAGGGTGCGCACCGAAAGAGGCAAAACAAGTCCCGTTCTGTGGATTAAACAGCACAACACAGATGACTGGGAATTGCCCACCCAAAGAGGCGTCGTAACAGAAGATAGGGAAGCCTTCGTTTTCCAGCGTTTCAATCGCTGCAACGACACCAGGGTAGCGTGCCATTACGTCTGTTGGAATCGTTGGCAGACTGATACTTTCGGCAATGATTTTATTTTTCACAAAGCGTTCGAATACTTCGGATAACCCTTGTACACGGGCTTCGTTTGCGGTGTTTCCTGCGGACATACCATTAGACACATACAAGTTGCCGACGATATTCATTGGAATATAGACGGTGCTGTTATCCGATTGACGTGTAAATGGCAGGGCACAAATACCGCGTTCTTCATTACCTGATTGCAGGTCAATCAGTTGGCTTCCAGCGAGTGCATTGTCGGGATCATAAAAAGCAATTAAGCGCTCATCCAGCAAACCGGTTGGCAGGCTATCATCTTCAGTTAATGGGAACCATTTCTCATTAGGATAATGAACGAAATCCCCCTCAGCGATGGATTTACCTAAATAGAAATCCGCGAAGAAATAGTTGGTGGATAAACGCTCAAAATATTCACCGAGAGCAGAGGCTAAAGCTGCTTTTTTACTTGCGCCTTTACCGTTGGTGAAGCACAGCGGACACTCTTTGTCACGAATATGAACGGACCAAACATTTGGAACCGGATTCAGCCAAGAGGCTTCTTCGATATTAAACCCTAAATTTTTCAGTTTGGTTTGGAATGCATCAATGGAGTCTTCGAGTGCGGCATCTTTGCCGGGAATAAATGTTTGGCTCATTGTCAGTCACTTGTAAATGGCTTGTTTCAGATGGCGGCTATGATACGGATTTTTTGCTTAGTGCTCACGCTTTTTATGCTGAGCTCACGCTTTTTATTCAAGACAGGAAAATAGCGAAAAATTAAAATTTACTAAAATGACAAAGTCGATCACAAAACTCTCAGATTAAATCCACATAATAACGTGAGTTTATTTTTAATATCATGCTAGTTAATTTTAGTTAAAGGAAAATAGGATGAAAAACCGAAATAAAGCGCTGCTAGCCACATTAGTTTCACTGTTTGCTGCATCCGCATTCGCACAACCGAATATTACGGTGTTGGCAACGGGTGGTACCATTGCGGGTGGTGGAGAATCAGCAACAGGTTCAAGCTACCAAGCTGGGAAAGTAGGAATTGACTCTTTACTTAATGCGGTACCAGAGACTAAAAAAATTGCTAACCTAAGCGGTGAGCAGCTGGTAAATATCGGCTCTCAAGATATGAATGACCAAGTTTGGTTAACTCTCGCTAAAAAAATCAATCAAGATTGTAATAAAACCGATGGCTTCGTTATCACTCATGGTACTGACACCATGGAAGAAACAGCTTTCTTTCTTGATTTAACCACTGCTTGTAAAAAACCGATTGTGATGGTGGGTGCAATGCGTCCTTCTACAGCATTGGGCGCTGACGGTCCATTGAACTTATACAATGCCGTAGTATTAGCATCTGATAAATCTGCAGGGGAGCGTGGTGTGCTGATGGCGATGAATGACAAAGTGATCCAAGGTCGCAATGTGATGAAAATGAGCACAACAGAAGTTCAAGCCTTTGATGCCGTGAATGCGGGGGCAGAAGGCTATATTCATGATGGTAAAGTCACTTATTATCAAGCACCTCAGCCTCGTGGAGATAAACCTGTTTTTGATGTGAGCAAATTAGATAAATTACCGGAAGTGGGCATTGTTTATAACTATGCGAATGCATCTTCAGCACCAGTAAAAGCACTACGCGAAGAAGGTGTTAAAGGCATTGTAAGTGCTGGTGTAGGTAACGGGAATATGTATAAAACGATTTTTGATGCACTCGCCAATGCAGCAAAAGAGGATGTTGTCGTGGTGCGTTCTAGTCGCGTACCGACTGGTTATACAACGCGAAATGCGGAAGTGAATGATAATGAATATGGGTTTGTGGCATCTGAAAGATTGAATCCACAAAAATCTCGTGTATTACTGCAATTAGCTTTAACACAAACGAAAGACCCGAAAAAAATCCAAGAAATGTTTGAACAATATTAATATTGAATAATAGGCGGCTGAAATGCCGCCTTTATTCTATTTCTATTACACATAATAAATGTATTTTTAGTATGAATTAAATTAAGAACATAAGAATAACTCGATAATAAACTCTTATAGAGTGGCTAATTACGTTTATTATCGAAGGTTTTGAATGCTAAGCAACAAATTTAATTATAAAGAACCCTCATCAGCTATTTGAGTCTCTGATTTTCCTTGTTTGAATTTTTCTTTAAATGCGGAGATATTACCTTCTGATTTGGCCACAGATTTGACTTCTGCTAGACCAGAAAAAATACCGCCTTTTTTGATGGATAAATTTGAATAGCGAATCGTGCCGTAAATTTCACCATTAGTATCAATACTAATGGTTTCTGAAATGCACTCCCCTTCCACTTTACCGTTTACCCACAACTCGTTACTGGTGATATTGCCGGTAACTTGGCCATTTTGCATGATTTTAACGGTATTATTTTTACCAATAATATTGCCAATGACAGTGCCATAGATATGAACTTGTTCATTAGAGGTGATATTACCTTCAAAAACAACATCTTTGGCGATGATAGTATTGGTTTTTTCTTCGCTGATCACCGGTGACGATACTTGTATTTTTTCCTCAGCAATTTGCTGCATGATTTCTTCTTTATTGATAGTGGGAGTGGGCTCTGGTTTGCTTTGTTTTTTATTGAACATGGGACTAACCTTTTTGTAATTGAAGTATAAAACTAAACAAATGATTGAAGATATAAAGGCAACAGATGCCACGATGGTATATCTAAAAAACCACGCTATCAAAGTAAGAAACCAGAAGAAAAAACTTATGTTCAAAAACAGATATGTTTTCTTCATTCCTTAATCTCTTACACACAAATTTGATAATTAGTATAAATTAAAATAGCACATAACAAATTAAAGAATAGAGGAAGATTTTGGTTTTATCTGAAGAAATAACGCTATGTATTTTTAAAAAATAGTCGCTAATTTTCAGGGAAAGAGTAGAAATAAAGAGTAGAAGTAGAGAAATGTTAAGTATATTTAAACAAAAATACCCATTAATGAACATTAAGTGGGTATTTTTAACATTAACTGACTCGTTAAATAAAGCGCATTTTTAGTTATCAGCGCTTGATTAAGTCATTATTTAGCTTCGTGTGCAGCACTATTTTCACGACAGTCGCCTTCAGCGCAATGACCGTACAAATATAAACTGTGGTTAGAGAGTTTGATGCCGTGACGAGCAGCGATATCATGCTGACGTTTTTCGATTGATTCGTCAGTGAATTCGATAACCTTGCCACAATCTAAACAGATTAAGTGGTCATGGTGGTGTTGCTGAGTTAATTCAAATACGGATTTTCCACCTTCGAAATTGTGGCGAGTTACAATACCCGCATCATCAAATTGGTTTAATACGCGGTAAACAGTGGCTAACCCAATTTCTTCACCAATATCAATCAGCTTTTTGTAGAGATCTTCCGCACTGACGTGATGGCACTCAGGCTCCTGAAGTACTTCCAAAATCTTCAATCTTGGAAGAGTGACTTTGAGTCCTGCATTTTTCAATGCTTTATTATTGTCTGTCATGCGGGCTTGTCCTGTATTTTAAATCATAAATTTAACAATAATGAGACGTTTTTAACAAAAATCCAGTTGTCTTCTAAACTGATTTACAATTATAGGCATGGAAAATAAAAATAGAAACCATGCATTGTCTCATTATTTTGATTCGTTCTTAAAAGCGAGTCCATTAGATGGAAGGAATAACCCATCATATCGAATGGCTCCCGCTTTTAATTGACAATCTATGTCATTATTAGCCAAGGATTTCAGCCAGAGACATCTCTTCAGAGATCTGTTTAACCCAAGCGTCAACACGTTCTTCGGTCAGTTCTGGTTGACGATCTTCATCGATAGCAAGGCCGATAAAGTGATTATCGTCCGCCATACCTTTAGAAACTTCAAAGTGGTAGCCTTCAGTTGGCCAATGGCCCACGATCACTGCTCCACGCGGCTCAATGATGTCACGGATAGTTCCCATCGCATCACAAAAATACTCTGCGTAGTCTTCTTGGTCTCCACAACCAAACAGTGCGACAAGCTTGCCGTCAAAATCAATTTCTTCCAATGTCGGGAAAAAATCATCCCAATCACACTGAGCTTCACCGTAATACCAGGTAGGGATGCCAAGAAGTAGGATATCAAACGCTTCGATATCTTCTTTGCTGCATTTAGCAATATCGTGAACTTCTGCAACATCTTTGCCTAATCTTTCTTGGATCATTTTGGCAATATTTTCTGTGTTACCTGTGTCACTTCCGAAGAAAATGCCTATAACTGCCATAAAGTGATTAACCTCTTGTTTTTCTAGTAGAGAGTATAAATTACCGATTCTGCTAGAACTAAAAATAGAACGAAAATAGGTAAAATTTTGCGCCTTATTTTGGCGAAAAAAACAGTGTTAGTCTGTCAAATTTGTGTGATTTACCCAGATACGATTAGCGATCAATTGTCTCACTAACCTGCTCAAGTTGAGCCATCAAAATTTCTTCAATTAGCTCACTTCGGCTTATGTTTTTCTCTTCAGCTAATTGGTTTAAGACCGCGACAGCGTCTTCATTTAATTTCAGCTCAACTCGACGTAGCCCTTTGACTTTGTCTCGTTTTAGCTGATTTCGCTTATTGATTCGTAATTGTTCATCCCGCGACAACGGGCTAGTTTTTGGTCGCCCAGGCCTGCGTTCTTCTGCGAACAAATCCAGTGTGGTGCGGTCAGTTTGTTCTTTTGCCATATCTACTATTGCTAACGGAAGGGGTGTGCCAGTAATTCAGCGGGCAATGATACCCTAGCTGAACCCCTAGTACCATAGGTGCATACCCCGCTAATTCATCTAATAGATTAAAAAAAAAGCACTTTTAAGAAAAAAGCATCGCTCAAAGGGTAAGTGATGCTTTTTTATTCAGATTAACGGGTCTGTTGTTGCCATAAATTGGCATAAAGACCGTTCAGTTTTAGAAGATTCTGATGAGTTTCCGCTTCGGCGACTTCACCATTTCGTATCACGTAAATTTTATCGGCGTTCATAATGGTATTGAGGCGATGGGCAATGCTAATCACCGTTCTGCCTTGAGTGATTAACGGCATGTTTTTCATGATGGCAGATTCTGACTCGTAATCCAGCGCAGAGGTGGCCTCATCGAGAATTAAAATATCAGGTTCAGTAATTAAGGCTCTAGCAAGGGCAATACGCTGGCGTTGACCGCCAGAGAGATTTAATCCTTTTTCAGATAAATGATAATTAAAGTTTTCAGGCAGAGACATAATAAATTCATAGGCTCCGGCCAGTTTTGCGGCATGGATTAATTGCTGTTCACTCGCTTGTGGGTAACTTAATCGGATATTTTCTGCAATTGTTCCTACAAAAAGAGTGCTCTCTTGAAGGACGACACTCATTCGACGACGTAGCGCGACGGTATCGGTCACCGCTAAATCCATCCCATCGACAATAACTTGCCCATGTTGAGGAATGTATAGACGCTGCAACAATTTGGTGAGGGTGCTTTTCCCAGAGCCGGATGGTCCTGTGACACCAATAAATTCCCCCGCTTTGATGGATAACGTCAGGTTACTTAGCACCTCAGGGGTTTCAGGTTGATAACGAAAGCGGATATTTTGAAACTCAATTTCTCCTTGAATGCGACTTGAGCTGGCAATGCCTTGGCGTTCATTTTCAATGGGTTTATCAAGAATGTCGCCGACGCGACGCAAAGAAATAATGGTATGTTGGAAGTCCTGCCAGATTTGAGCAAATCGCAGAACAGGCTGAGTAACGTGGGCGCTTAGCATATTGAAAGCGACAAGTTCTCCCGGTGTGATATTTCCTGTCAAAACCTCATTAACGCCAATCCAGAGTAGAATAGCGGTAGTCACTTTACTGACTAACGTCATTAACTGTGTTGCCACCACACTACGCATGGAAACTTTGAAGCCTTGAGTCAATTGTTGACTGAGTAATTTTTGCCAGCGTCGAAAAAAATATTTCTCTGTGGCGGTGGTTTTTAAGGTTTCAATACCTGTAATAGATTCAGTTAAAAATGTGAGCCCATTTTCATCGGCTTGGTATGACTTTTCAGTTTGCTGGCGAATGATAGGGCCTAAAATCATCCAGAGAATAAAAAACACCCCCATAGAGCCTACCAGTGTCCATGTCATTAGGCTGCTATACGAAAATAAGACAGCGATAAAGAGGATCACAAAGATAAAATCAATAAACAGCATCAGTGTTGAGCCAGTCAAAAACTGGCGAATATGAGCTAATTCACGGACACGCGCAATGATTTTCCCCGTGGGTCTTAATTTAAAGTAATTCAGCGGTAGTGCCATTAAATGACGATAAATTTTTCCCGAAAGTTCAGCGCTAATTTGTGTGCTGGTATGACTGAAGATTTTATTACGAATAAAGCTGTAAACAGGCTCTGCAATAGCAATGGCTAATATTCCTAAGGCAATAACATGTAAATTAGGCAAGCTGCGCCCGACAAGCACTTTGTCGATTAAGTTTTGAAATAATAGAGGGCTTACGAGTGCAAAAAGTTGCACAATCGCAGCAAGGATAAAGACATTTTTGAGTTTAAAACGTTGGCGAATAATAGATGGAATAAACCAACTGATGCCAAACGCTCTTTTTTGTGCTTTCTCCAACTGCTCCTTAATTAAAATGACGGAGTAATTATATTCGGAGGATTCATTCCATTGTTCCTCATCGTCCCCTTTTGGTGATAGCACGGTGAGCGGTGAATTTTGGGTGATAATATGCCAGCGTTGATTAATCAACACCAAAGCAGGTAATGGGATATCCTGCATTTGTTGTCGAGTGAGAGAAATGAGCTCTGTTTCATAACCAATAATCTGTGCACATTGTCTGATTTCAAAATCTGTGGGGGAATCATTCTGCATACCAATGGCATGCATTAATTGCCCTTGAGTAACATTTTTTTGAAAATGATTAGCAATCCACATTAAGGCTTCCAAGCCATTATTATTTTGCTGTTCCATCGATTACTTCTCTCTCATGGCTGTGGCGGTATACTCGTTAATTGGGCTTAATAGGTAATCAATTAATCGTCGTTTATCTGTTTTTATTTCAGCAACAATGGACAAACCTGGAGTCAGTTCAATCTGCTGGCCTTCGACTAATAGCTGTTTACTGTTTAAGCCAATTTGCGCTAAATAAACGAGACCTAGATTGTCATCTTGTGTGCTATCGCGGGAAATGGACAATACCTCACCTTCGATAGTCCCGTAGCGGGTATAAGGGAATGCATCAATTTTGACATCTGCTTTTAAACCTTCTTGGATAAAGCCGATATCTTTATTGAGTATTTTGACTTCAGCTAATTGCACATGATTATTGGGTACAATAACCATCAATTGCTGTGCTGGCTGTAATACAGCCCCAAGGGTATAAACCGCAATTTGTTGTACGGTTCCATCCACTGGCGCGCGAATGACTTCAAGCTGATTTCTTTCTTGGTTTTTAATCAATTCCTGTTCAAGAGAAACAAATTTGAATTTAGCTTGCTGATATTTCTCATGCCATTCTTGGTGTTTTTGCGCATTAATCCTATCTTGCTTTTCGAGCAAAGCATGATGTTGGCTATTTAATATAGAGAGTTCGGATTGCTTGGTGGTTTTTTCTTTTCTTGCGAGTAGTAGTTCACGTTCCTGTTCTAAAAATTCTTTTTGACTGATTAACTGCTTTTGACTCAGTGTGGTATGCGCATCGAGCCGTTTTTTAATGTTATTCATCAAGATGTTGATGTCTTTTAACTCCCGCTCTCTTGCAAGGAAGTTAACGCGATTAAGCTGGATCTCATTGGTTATTTCGTTGAGTAAGGTTTCATACTCTTTTTTAATGGTTTGATAGCTGAGTTGAGCTTGAGCTTGTTCCGTAGATGATAGTTGGCTGTAATAGGCAGAAATTTCAATAGATTGCTGATTGAGTAGGGCATAGTGGATCATTTCTTCACTAGCGTGAAAGTTTTTTTGGTAGTGTTGGCTAAGGATATCTTGGTCTACGCCTAATACTTTAACACTGAGCAATGGATCCCCTTGCTTTACCTGTTGCCCATCTTCAACGTGAATTTGCTGTAAGCGGCTTAACTCAAAAGCTTGAATGGTTTGGGTGCGCCCCGAAACAATAAGTTTTCCTTGAGTGGTCGCTTGAACATCTAATTTTCCAAAATAAGACCAAGCAATAGCGATAAAAATACCAACACTAATACTGATAGCCATGGTAAATGCTAAATAAGAAGGCGGCGTTTTTAAAATAGCTAAATGAGCAGGTAAAAAACTGTTATAGCGAGGGAGCGCTGATTTTTTTTTCATGGTTAACATCCGTGTCATTATTTAAGAGACTGCTGAAGCGTCCATAAATGTGTATAAAATTGATTATTCTCGATTAATTGTTGATGACTACCTTGTTCAACAATTTGCCCTTGCTGCATCACGATAATTTTCTGATGGTTACGGATAGTCGAAAGGCGGTGAGCAATGGTAATTACAGTGCGTCCTTTGGCTATTTCTTGCATATTTTCTTGAATGATAGCTTGAGATTCATCATCCAAGGCGCTGGTGGCCTCATCGAAGATAATGATCTTCGGATCCGACAAAAGTGTTCTAGCAATGGCGATGCGTTGGCGTTGACCTCCAGAAAGAGAGGCGCCGCCTTCGGCTAAAATCGTGTCATAGCCCATTGGCAATTTAAGTATAAAATCGTGGGCACCTGCCATTTTTGCAGCATTCACAACCTCGTCCATCGAGGCGTTAGGGCGAGTTTGAGCGATGTTATCGAAAACAGATTGATGAAATAAAAAATTCTCTTGCAAAACAATACCAACCTGCTGCCTTAAGGAAGAAAGACTCAACTCTGTAATCGGTGTTCCATCAAGATAGATCCCCCCTTGTTCTGGGGTGTATAAACGCAAAATTAGCCGAGCTAGAGTACTTTTTCCTGAGCCCGATGTGCCTACAATACCAATGGTTTCCCCAGCTTTTATTGAAAGATTAAAGTTATTGAGGACGGCTGGCATATTAGGTTGATAACGGAAGCTAATGTTATGTAATTGAATATTGCCACTAAGCTGAGCTTCGTTTCCTTTCTTGCTCTGCTCTTGCGGAAGATTAATAATTTGTGACAGCTTTTCTACTGCCACTTTGGTTCGAATATAATCTCCCCATAATTTGACTAGTTTTACGAGAGGCTGGTTTGCATGATTGACCATCATATGAAAGGCAATGAATTGCCCAATAGTCAATTGCAGTGCAAGAACTTCAGACGCGCCAACCCATAGAATAATAGCGCTCGTTACCTTTTCAATGACCATGACAATATGTTCAGAGCGTGAACTGATTTGCCCAGACACAAAATTGGTTTGGCTCATATCTGCTGTTTGTTTATCCCAACGACGGGTAAAGCTTGGTTCAATGGATAAACTCTTGGCGGTTTCAATCCCATTCACGCTTTCAGTCAAGAATGAGGTATTCACTGCAATATTGGCAAACTGTTGCTGGGCGGCAGCTTCAATTTTTGGTGTTAGCCACCATGCGACCAATAAATAACAGGGAATAGAACAGAGGAAAAGTAAGGTGAGGAGGGGGGAAAGTAAGTTCATCACATAGATGAAGACGAACAAGAATAGAACATCGACACACAGAGTGAAAAAGCTGCTGGTTAAGAATTCTCGGATAGTTTCCAATTCTTTAACTCGAGTAACAATGGCACCAATTTGTCGATTTTTAAAAAATGAAATAGGCAGGCGAAATAAGTGATTAACTAACTTTAATCCTAACGTCATATCAATTCGATTGATGGTATGATTATAAATATATTCTCGTAGTCCTTTTAATATAACTTCAACAATCGCTGCGACGATTAAACCGAAAATTAAAACATCCAAGGTCGATAAACTATTATGAATAAGCACTTTATCCATAATAACTTGCATCACAATGGGGGAGGCTAGTGCTAGTATTTGTAAAATAAAAGAGAAAACCAATACCCAAGTGATGATTCTACGGTACTTCATAAACTCCACTTGGAACCATGAAATATCGAACTTTCCTTGCTTAACGTTGACGTAAAGCCAATCCCCACTCCAATTTTTTTGTAGCTCTTCATGGCTCCATATTTCAGGTGTAGGGTGGCCAAAACGCTGAATGAGCACTTGTTCTTGATTATGATTCGCCAACAGAAAAGCATGACCATCGTTATCATAAAGAATGGTGGGTGACGGTAGTTTTGCGATGCTTTTATCGCGCTGATGCTTATTTTTGCATTTAATCTGATAATTATCTTTTATTGTTTTAATATAATATTGAAGCTGATTTATATTTTTTGTTTTCTGTTTGAAATCATCATAATCAATTTCGCCAGAAAGTTTTGCAATAACGCCAATAAAATATAATGTTGATTGTGTTTTGACACTTTCCATTGTGTATATTCATCACCCTGTATATTTAATAATGTCTGTTTATATATCGATTTGAAAAATATAATTATTTAATCTGGGTAGATAATACAGTCATCATAATTACAAGTGTATTGAAGTTCGTCTTATTATTTGAATGTGAATATGTTTAATGAATGTGTTTCATCCTGATATTGAAAATTTGAATTTCCAATATCAGGATTGCGGGAGTTAAAACGGTTAGATCAGTCAGAAATAGCTAAAAAGCGGTGAATCGCTCGTAGTACATGCTCTGGCTTTTCGGCATGAACCCAATGTCCAGCATCGGCAACCACCCAAGCTTTGGCTTGAGGAAACTGTGCAGCAATGCCGTCGCGGTATTCTGCTTGCACATATGGGGAGTTTCCGCCGGGGATCAGTAACACCGGCTTATCCCATGCAGGCACTGTTTTCCAACCGATGATCTTTTCATAGTTAGCTTTGATTGCCGAAAGATTGAATTTCCACTCACCTTGTTTAAAGGATTTAAGTAAAAATTGAATGACACCTTCTTCGGGAATAAATTCGCGCATAATACCGCTAGCCTCTTTGCGGGTTTTAGCGTGCGCTTGCGTTGTTGCTTCTAACGCTGCAATAATTTCGTCATGGCGGCGAACGTTGTAAGCGACAGGTGCGATATCGATGGCTACAATTTTTTCGATGAAATCAGGTGCTATCTCACTGGCTGCCATGGCAATTTTACCCCCCATGGAGTGCCCAATAAGAATCGCGCTGTGGTAACCAAGGGATTTTACGAGTGAAATCACATCTTCGGCCATCTGTAGGTATTCCATTTCATCAGAACGAAATGAGTCACCATGATTGCGTACATCGACTTGAATAGTATCGAAATAATTTTGTAAGTCGCGACCTAAAACGCCTAAATTATTCAGGTCACCAAAGAGTCCGTGGATCAAAACGACAGGGGTGACGGTGATCGGATTTTCAGGTTTATGGATTGTATAATTGAGTAATTCGGTCATATTTGGACTAGGATTGATGTTGTTTGTCAGATTGGTGACTTATCATGGCATGGTGATGCAAAAAAACCAAATCTGTACAATTGCAAGAATTACAAACACCACAAACAAGATAACCCACTGAAATCTCATAAAACTTAACTCGTTGTTTGTTTTAAGTTATTGAAATTTTAATTGTTTTGTTTTTTTTAAATCTGGCTTATAATCTGGCGCGAATTTTAGATTAAGAAAGTACTGGGAAAAAATGAAAACGATAGAAGTTGATGAAGAGCTTTACCGCTATATTGCAAGTCACACACAGCATATCGGTGAAAGTGCATCGGATATTTTACGCCGTATGCTAAATTTCAAATCCGCGCAGCAGCCAGTACCCGCAAAAGAAGTGAGTGTAGCATCGTTAGCGCCACAAGATGCGCCGGTGATGAATTCCAAGGTGGTTGCTCAAAACCCTGTGAGAGTGATCAGAGAATTATTATTATCTGATGCTTACGCAGAAAAAAATAAGGCGATTGATCGCTTTATGCTAATTCTTTCAACGTTATATAGCTTAGATGCGAAAAGCTTTGAGAGTGCAACAGAATCCATGCATGGCCGTACCCGTGTTTATTTTGCTGGTGATGAGCAAACACTATTGGCTGCGGGCAAGCAATCAAAACCTCGCCATATACCGGGCACACCGTATTGGGTGATAACCAACACCAACACCAATCGTAAGCGCAGTATGATTGATGCGATTATGCAAGAGATGAACTTCCCTGCGAATGTCATCGAAAAAGTCGGCAATACGATTTAACTTTGGTAAATACTATCTAACCTTGATAGTCATCTAAACATTGTGAAGTCACTGGTGTTTCACGCTAAGCATCAGTGCTTTGGGAGATAACAAGTGGCAATTCATGAACGAGCAGGGCAGCTTCCATTTCAAAATGATTTGATTAACGTTGCTCAGTTAACGGCTCAATATTATACCCAACAGCCAGATCCCGATGTGTCTTCTCAGGCCGTCAAGTTTGGGACTTCTGGGCATCGTGGTAGTTCGCTGCGTAAAAACTTTAATGAAAATCACATTCTGGCAATCGCTCAAGCGATAGCGGATCTGCGTAAGCAGCAAGGGGTAACAGGACCTTGTTATGTGGGTAAAGATACCCATGCGCTGTCGGAAGCAGCCTTTATGTCGGTGATTGAGGTATTAGCGGCTAACCAAGTTCATGTTATTGTTCAAGAAGATAATGGTTTTACCCCAACGCCAGCTATCTCCCACGCGATTTTAAGTTATAACAAAGCACATCAAGATGTTGCTGACGGCATCGTCATCACACCATCTCATAATCCACCGGAAGATGGTGGAATTAAATATAATCCAGCTAATGGTGGTCCTGCAGATACAGATTTAACATCGGTTATTGAACAAAATGCTAATCAGTTACTTGCAGCAGATCTTGATGGTGTGAAGTGCTTAGATTTTGCCGATGCAATGGCGAGTGGTTTTGTGGTAGAGCAAGACCTTGTGATGCCATATGTTTGCGCCCTCGGCGAAGTTGTCGATATGCACGCTATCCAAAAATCAGGATTAAAAATCGGTGTCGACCCTCTGGGTGGTTCAGGTATTGAATACTGGAAAAAAATTGCTGAGTATTATCAATTAGATATTGAAATTGTTAATGACCAGCTTGACCAAACATTCCGCTTTATGCCATTAGACCACGATGGAGTGATCCGTATGGACTGTTCATCTCGTTGGGCGATGGCTGGCTTGCTGGGAATGAAAGAAAAGTTTGATTTAGCGTTTGCGAACGATCCGGATTATGACCGCCATGGTATTGTTACTCCAAGTGGGTTAATGAATCCTAACCACTATCTTGCTGTTGCGATTGACTATCTCTTCCAACATCGCCCTCAATGGAGCAAAGAAGTTGCAGTAGGTAAAACATTAGTTTCCAGCGCCATGATTGACCGTGTTGTTAATGATATGGGTCGTGAACTCATTGAAGTGCCTGTTGGCTTTAAATGGTTTGTGGAAGGCTTATTTAATGGCAGCCTTGGTTTTGGTGGCGAAGAGAGTGCCGGCGCTTCATTTTTGAAATTTGATGGCACGCCATGGTCGACGGATAAAGACGGAATTATTTTATGCCTGCTCGCTGCAGAAATTACAGCAGTAACAGGGGAAAACCCTCAGCAGCGTTATAATAAACTCGCTGAAAAATTTGGTGCACCAATCTACAGTCGTATCCAAGCGAAAGCGACTCACGAGCAAAAAGCTAAGTTAAGTAAGTTATCACCAGAAATGGTATCAGCGGACACATTAGCGGGTGATAAAATTACTCAGCGTTTAACCGCAGCTCCGGGCAATGGCGCATCAATTGGTGGGTTAAAAATCATGACTGACTATGGTTGGTTTGCTGCTCGCCCGTCAGGTACTGAAGAAGCTTACAAAATTTACTGTGAAAGTTTCCGTGGTGAAGAGCATCTTCACTTGATTGAGAAAGAAGCGATTGAAATCGTCAGTAAAGTGATTAGCTAGTTATTGTCTTTAAAGCGGGTGATTAGCGCCCGCTTTTTATCATTAAATCCCCCGACTGAAAAATAAAGCAGATTCGAGATTTTATCCCCTTTTTAGCGCTCATTACTTCATAAAATTGTGATAGCTGATTCTGTGACGCTATTAACAAAATTGTTTTCTTTTTTTACCCTTCGAATCTGACCTTTTGTTTTTGCCATCAATATGTAATAACCGTTGCAGCTAGTGGCACGGAATGATACAACTTTAAGTATCTGAGTGATGTTAACTAACAATATTTAAGGTAGGTAAGGTCCATGAGTCAGGTTTATAATTTCAGCGCAGGTCCAGCAATGTTACCTGTTGAAGTCATGCGCCGTGCAGAGCAAGAATTTTGTAACTGGAAAGGTTTAGGGGTTTCTGTGATGGAAGTGAGTCATCGCGGGAAAGATTTTATTGAAGTTGCGAAAGAAGCAGAACAAGATTTACGCGACTTATTGAATATCCCTGATAACTATAAAGTTTTATTCTGTCATGGTGGTGCTCGTGCTCATTTTGCCACACTGCCCATGAACCTATTAGGCGATAAAACGACAGCAGACTACATTGTTAGTGGCTATTGGTCTGAATCAGCAGCTAAAGAAGCTCAAAAATATTGTACCCCGAACGTGATTGATGTCGTTCAAGAAAATAACGGCGTTATCAGCATCAAGCCAATGAGTGAGTGGCCATTAAGCAAAGATGCTGCCTATGTTCATTATTGCCCGAATGAAACCATTGGTGGCTTAGCTATCCATGAAGAGCCTGATTTCCCTGCGGACAAAATTATTGTAGCTGATTATTCATCTGCGATTTTATCCAAGCCTATTGATGTTAGCCGTTATGGGGTGATTTATGCTGGTGCACAGAAAAATATTGGTCCAGCAGGCTTAACGCTGGTTATCATTCGTGAAGACCTACTAGGCAAAGCTTCACCTCAAACGCCATCTGTTTTTGATTACACGGTGCTAGCGCAATATGAGTCTATGTTCAATACTCCGCCAACTTTTGCTTGGTATTTAGCGGGTATGGTTTTCAAATGGTTAAAAGAGCAAGGCGGATTGCAGGAAATCGCAAAACGTAACTATGAAAAATCGCAGTTGCTGTATAACGCAATCGATGACAGTGAATTTTATATTAACCGCGTCGCGGTGGAAAACCGCTCTTGGATGAACGTGCCATTCCAAATGCAAAACCCTGCATTGGATGCAACATTTATCGAAGATGCTAAAAACCAAGGGTTATTATCACTAAAAGGCCACAAGGTTTCTGGCGGAATGCGCGCATCTATTTACAATGCGATGCCGCTAGCGGGTGTTCAGGCATTAGTCGACTTTATGGCTGATTTTGAACGTCATCATGCATAATTTATGATGTACTTGTTGTCAGGCCGATCTGCTCAGGAAGAGCGAGTCGGCTCATTCATTTAAATAACGATAAAAAAGTAGCAACTCACATCGGAGAAATCACTTTTCATGCAATCCCTGACATTACAACCAATTTCTTCAATTAATGGCACCATTAATCTGCCGGGGTCAAAAAGTGTCTCCAACCGCGCACTTCTATTAGCCGCTATGGCAAAAGGCACTACGGTACTGACTAACTTATTAGACAGCGATGATATTCGCCATATGCTGAATGCATTAAGCCAGCTAGGTGTTAAATATCAATTATCTGAAGATAAAACTCGTTGCCAAGTTGAAGGGATAAATGGTTGTTTATCTCATCAAGATGAGATTGAGATCTTTTTAGGTAACGCGGGTACCGCGATGCGGCCATTAACAGCAGCACTGTCATTATGTGCAAATAATATTGTGCTGACAGGCGAGCCACGAATGAAAGAGCGTCCAATTGGCCACTTGGTTGATGCCTTAAGAGAAGGCGGCGCTGAGATTGATTATCTTGAACAAGAAAATTACCCTCCAATGCGCTTAAATGGCGGCTTTGTTGGTGGGAATATTTCCGTAGATGGTTCGGTTTCTAGCCAATTTTTAACCGCATTATTAATGGCTGCTCCTTTGGCTTCTGAGGACACAGTGATTGCTATTACAGGCGATCTGGTTTCCAAACCGTATATCGATATTACGCTGGCATTAATGAAAACTTTCGGTGTGGATGTTGAAAATCATCAATACCAAAAATTTGTGGTTAAAGGCCAGCAGCAGTACGTATCCCCGGGTGAATATCTTGTCGAGGGAGATGCGTCTTCTGCTTCCTATTTCCTTGCAGCAGCAGCGATTAAAGGAGGCGTAGTCCGAGTCACTGGGATAGGCCGCAATAGTTTACAGGGTGATACTAAGTTCGCTAACGTTTTGGAAAAAATGGGCGCAATTATCCGCTGGGGGGATGATTATGTTGAATGTGAACGAGGGGTACTGAACGGCATTGATATGGATATGAACGCTATTCCCGATGCCGCGATGACTATCGGAACAGTCGCTCTGTTTGCAAAGGGCGAGACCGTCATTCGTAATATCTATAACTGGCGAGTGAAAGAAACCGACCGCTTATTTGCGATGGCAACCGAGCTACGTAAAGTGGGTGCGGAAGTAGAAGAAGGGTACGACTTTATCCGTGTCGTACCGCCAGCCCAGTTAAAACATGCTGAAATCGAAACCTATAATGACCACCGTATTGCGATGTGTTTCTCGCTGGTGGCACTCTCAGATACCCCTGTAACGATTTTAGATCCGGGTTGTACAGCAAAAACTTTCCCAGATTACTTCCAACAACTCGCACGATTAAGCCACTAATCGAATTGGATTGGTTGATTAACATCAAAGTGTTATCAACCAATCTTTTCCTTTCATTTTCCTTATTTTTACCTATTTTTATTTCTGACAAACCCACCTGTGTATTTCACAAAATCGATGAGTAGGTATAATACTCCCACAGATTTTAATTGCGGGTAGCTGAGGCTATTTGCAGAAAAGGAGATTTTTTATGGTGGCTATCGCCCCTGTAATCACCGTTGATGGACCAAGCGGAGCGGGTAAAGGTACTCTTTGCCAAGCATTAGCAAATGAATTTGGATGGCAATTATTGGACTCAGGTGCGATTTACCGCGTATTAGCATTAGCGGCTTTGCATCACCACGTCGATATTCAATCTGAAGATGCTTTAGTGCCTTTAGCTGCAAATTTAGATGTGCGTTTTGTGCCTGAAGAAAATCGTTTGAAAGTTATTCTCGAAGGTGAAGATGTGTCTAATGAAATTAGGCAAGAAACTGTCGGGAACACAGCATCTCAAACAGCCACATTCCCCCGTGTGAGAGAAGCCCTGTTAAGACGCCAGCGCGCATTTAGAATGATGCCCGGCTTAATTGCAGATGGTCGTGATATGGGGACGGTGGTTTTTCCTGATGCGCCAGTGAAAATTTTTCTGGATGCTTCTGCCGAAGAGCGAGCTCATCGCCGGATGAAGCAGTTGCAGGAGAAAGGGTTTGATGTTAACTTTGAGCGACTTTTGACCGAAATTCAAGAGCGCGATTATCGGGATCGTAACCGTTCGGTTGCTCCTCTTATTGCCGCTAAAGATGCGTTAGTGCTGGATTCCACAAGTATGTCTATTGAGGAAGTTATTGAAAAAGCACGCACCTACGCGAAAAAAATTCTACAATTATCGTGATAATAGGCTTTATTTTAGCTTATAATTAGATAATATACGCAATTACCTCCATGCTGGTTGTTTTCTAGCATGGTTAAAACCTTGCGACAAGGAATGTTGTAGGGTATGTGAAACAACCCCATTTGGCGGGATGCTAGATGGACGTTAATATAAGACACTTGAAGATCATTAATATGACTGAATCTTTTGCTCAACTCTTTGAAGAATCCCTGCAGAATATTGAAACTCGTCCAGGTTCTATTGTACGCGGTACAGTAGTTGCTATCGATAAAGACGTAGTACTGGTAGACGCAGGTCTTAAATCAGAATCTGCTATCCCAGTAGAACAGTTCAAAAATGCTCAGGGTGAGCTGGAAATCCAAGTTGGCGACGAAATCGATGTAGCTCTGGATGCAGTAGAAGATGGTTTCGGTGAAACTATTCTGTCTCGTGAGAAAGCTAAACGCCATGAAGCATGGCTGATGCTGGAAAAAGCTTACGAAGAAGCTGAAACTGTAACTGGTGTTATCAACGGTAAAGTTAAAGGTGGTTTCACTGTAGAACTGAACGGCATTCGTGCGTTCTTACCAGGTTCACTGGTAGATGTACGCCCAGTTCGTGATACTACTCACTTGGAAGGCAAAGAGCTTGAGTTCAAAGTAATCAAGCTGGATCAGAAACGCAACAACGTTGTTGTTTCTCGTCGTGCTGTAATTGAATCTGAAAGCAGCGCTGAGCGCGATCAACTGCTGGAAAATCTGCAAGAAGGCATGGAAGTTAAAGGTATCGTTAAGAACCTTACTGACTACGGTGCATTCGTTGATCTGGGCGGTGTTGACGGCCTGCTGCACATCACTGACATGGCTTGGAAACGTGTTAAACATCCAAGCGAAATCGTCAACGTTGGTGATGAAATCAATGTTAAAGTTCTGAAATTCGACCGTGAGCGCACTCGTGTTTCTCTGGGTCTGAAACAACTGGGCGAAGATCCTTGGGTCGCAATCGCTAAACGTTACCCAGAAGGTACTAAACTGACTGGTCGCGTTACTAACCTGACTGACTACGGTTGCTTCGTAGAAATCGAAGAAGGCGTTGAAGGTCTGGTTCACGTTTCAGAAATGGATTGGACTAACAAAAACATCCACCCATCTAAAGTTGTTAACGTTGGTGATGTTGTTGAAGTTATGGTTCTGGATATCGATGAAGAACGTCGTCGTATCTCCTTAGGCCTGAAACAGTGCAAATCTAACCCATGGCAGCAATTTGCTGAGACTCACAACAAAGGCGACCGTGTTGAAGGTAAGATCAAGTCAATCACTGACTTCGGTATCTTCATTGGTCTGGACGGCGGCATCGATGGCCTGGTTCACCTGTCTGACATCTCCTGGAACGTTGCAGGCGAAGAAGCAGTTCGTGACTACAAAAAAGGCGATGAAATCGCAGCTGTTGTTCTGCAAGTCGACGCAGAGCGTGAGCGTATCTCTCTGGGCGTTAAACAGTTAGCTGAAGATCCATTCAACAACTACCTGGCAGCAACCAAGAAAGGCGCAATCGTTACTGGTAAAGTAATCGCAGTTGATGCTAAAGGTGCAACTGTAGAGCTGACTCTGGGCGTTGAAGGTTACCTGCGTGCATCAGAAGCTTCACGTGATCGTGTTGAAGATGCAACTCTGGTTCTGAACGTTGGTGATGATGTTGAAGCTAAATACACTGGTGTTGACCGTAAAAACCGTGTAATCAACCTGTCTGTTCGCGCTAAAGACGAAGCTGATGAGAAAGACGCTGTCGCAGCTGTGAACAAGCAAGAAGATACTGCATTCGGCAACAATGCAATGGCTGAAGCTTTCAAAGCAGCTAAAGGCGAATAATTAAGTGGGGGTAACTTCGGTTACCCCTTTGTATCGGTAGTTTAGGGAGGTACTATGACCAAGTCTGAATTAATTGAAAGACTGGCTAGCCAGCAGTCTCATCTTTCAGCGAAAACCGTTGAGGAAGCTGTAAAGGAAATACTTGAGCATATGGCTGATACGTTAGCTGAAGGCGAGCGTATTGAAGTCCGTGGATTCGGCAGTTTTTCTCTTCACTACCGTGCCCCACGCGTTGGCCGTAACCCAAAAACAGGTGATAAAGTGGAACTGGAAGGTAAATACGTTCCCCACTTCAAACCAGGTAAAGAGTTACGCGACCGTGTAAATATTTATGGTCAATAATCGACTGTAAATCTTAATTATTACTATAAAACAGCGTTTATATTGATATAGCGCTGTTTTTTTTATGTCTGCAATTTATCCTTCAGATTTTCCTAAATTACCTTCGAATATCACATTAAATACATCACTTGAGACTATTTTTGCGAAGCGCTTCGCAGCTCAATTTTTAATTCTTTTGCATTACATTTAGTTATTGGAATAACGCTTTCAATTTTTTAATTACAAGGTTATTGAATCACTTTGGATACCTTTAACTTATCTGCACAGGAATAATTGTAGGTAGGTTTAAGCGCGATGGGAAAATTTAGCCGTCACTATCAAGATAGACTCTCTTATACAGAAGCCGCTATTGCGCTGATTATCGGTACACTTCCGCTAATTTTCTTGTCAAATCTTCCTAGTTCTAGTCACTATTTAGTGGCAGGTATTATTCTGCTAGTCACTCAGGTTGTTATTTGGCGCAATAAGCGTATTCGATTTTTGGCATTAATGGGAATGGGGTTTCTTTGGGCTTGCTGGCATGGCGTTGAAGTACGGGAAAAAATCGATTTTCTAAGTAGTATTCATCGGCAATGGGATATTACGATTGTTAGCATTCCACTCAATCAGGATGATGCTAAAAAGAGAGTGAGAATAGACAAAATCGATGGAAAACGAATTTTTCCTCCGCTCTATGCATCATGGAATTTAAAACAAAATAAGCATGAAAACGTGTGTGCAGGGCAGCAATGGAAGGTCGTTGGAAAGCTAAATCCAGTTCATGCTTCTTTGAATGAGGGCGGATTTGACCAGCAAAGGCATTTTATTGCTCAACGAGTTGTCGGTACACTAAAAGCCAAGCAAGCAGCACTAGTGGCTAAGCCGTGCTCTCTACGGCAAAAAATTATCAACCAGTTCAGCGAAACACTTTCGGCACGACAAAATCATGGAATTATTTATGCGTTAATGTTTGGGGAAAGAGGATGGCTTTCTAGCGAACATACACAGTTATTGCAATCAACAGGACTGACACACTTGATAGCAATTTCTGGATTACACATTGGTATTGCCTATTTAATGGGTTACTTATGCGCTCGTTTATTGCAATTTTTCCTACCTGTTAAATGGATAAGCGAGAATTTACCATTATTTTCAGGCGTTATATTTGCCTTGCTATATGCTTGGTTGTCGAATTTTGCCATCCCCGCAACTCGCGCTGTATTTGCATTGCTACTCTGGATTTATGTTCGTAAGCAGCCATTTTTCTGTTTCCCTTGGCAATGGGCGTTATGGAGTATTGCTGGGATTTTATTGTTTGACCCGCTTGCCATCCTTTCCGATAGCTTTTGGTTATCAAGCTTTGCTGTATTAGCGATTCTGTATTGGTTTCGTGTTTTTCCCATTTCATCTACGTTGAGTTGCCATCCAATTATGGGAAAAATAGCGCCACTAATTCATCTGCAAATTGGTTTATTGATTTTACTAATACCTATTCAAGTATTGCTATTTAACGGTATTAATTTAATGAGCTTATTTGCCAATTTATGGTTTGTACCGCTTATTACTTGGGGAGTGGTGCCCGTTATTTTTAGTACGTTATTGTTGCCTCTAAGCACTTGGCATAATGTCGCTTTCGGGTTAATTGATAGTATTCTTGAGTTTGGGCTAAGACCACTGACATATTTAAGCGGGTTTTGGACTGAAATTAACACAATGTCTATTTATAGCGTATTTTTTTGTTGGGCATTTGCTTTTATTATCTTATTTGGTTGGTATAAAAATTATCTTGGTTTATTAAGTTGCATTGGTATTTTATTATTTTTTACTAAGAGTCAAAGCCATCACGAAGAGCATGACTGGTGCTTAACCATGTTGGATATTGGACATGGGCTTGCTGTGGTTATGGTGCAAAATAAACAAGGGGTTTTATATGACACGGGGAACCGCTGGAGTAGTGGAAATAACGCAAAACGGCAAATTATTCCTTTCTTAAAGCATCATCAAATCACGCCTATCAACGCAATTTTAAGTCATAATCACCTTGACCATACTGGTGGTATCTCTGATTTAATTGAAGCATATCCATGGTTAAGTCTACGTAGCAGCTTTGGTCAACCTAATCATCTTCCTTGTTATCAAGGACAACATTGGCAATGGGGAATGCTAAGGTTCGAAGTATTGTGGCCAGAGAAACTCACTGAGATATCGCACAATAATGATTCTTGTGTAATTCAGATCAGTGATGGGTATCGGCGACTATTACTTACGGGTGATTTGGAAAAGCACGGTGAAAAAAAGTTAGCATTACAAAATGATGGGCAGCTCAAAGCGGATATTTTATTTGTTCCTCATCACGGGAGTAATACATCTTCAACACCGTTATTTATACGAAATGTACAGCCAACGTTCGCATTAGTTTCCTCTGCGAGATACAGCCCATGGAAAATTCCATCAGAAAAAGTCTATTTACGCTATGCTAAAAAGAATATTCAGTGGTTAAATACGGCAGAGGAAGGTCAGGTAACAATATGTTTTAAAAAAGAAAAAATGGAAATTTTTCGTTACAGAAAAGAAATTAATCCACGTTGGTATCATCTGTGGTTTGGTGATCGCCAATTTCCCTTGTAGAATAGTGCGCTTACATTAAGTCTGGTAATAAAAGCATGAATGATCAAGACCTATCGACAAAGCAAACATTTAAGCGCCTATGGCCAACCATTGCGCCTTTTAAAATTGGGTTAATTGTTGCAGCAATTGCTCTTATCATCAACGCCGCAGGTGATGCGTTTATGATTTCTTTACTGAAACCATTATTAGATGATGGTTTTGGTAAAGCGGATAATGACACATTGAAGTGGTTACCGCTGGCAATTTTGGGCTTGATGGTCGTGCGTGGATCTTCAAGTTTTGTCTCTACATACTGCGTTTCTTGGGTGTCAGGAAAAGTAGTGATGAGCATGCGTCGCAAATTATTTGGACATATGATGGGAATGCCGGTGAGCTATTTTGACCAGCAATCCACAGGGACTTTATTATCGCGTATTACCTATGATTCAGAGCAGGTTGCATCTTCGGCTTCCGGTGCTCTCATTACCATTATTCGCGAAGGCACTTATATCATCGCATTATTTGGTATTATGTTTTATAACAGCTGGCAATTGTCGTTGATTTTGATTGCCATTGCGCCCGTTGTCTCTATCACCATCCGCGTAGTTTCTAAGCGTTTTCGTAAAATTAGCAAAAACATGCAAACGGGTATGGGGCATGTGACAACCAGTGCGGAGCAGATGCTTAAAGGGCATAAAGAAGTACTCATTTTTGGTGGGCAGAAAGTCGAAACTGAACGCTTTGATAAAGTCAGTAATAATATGCGCCGCCAAAATATGAAGATGGTTAGCGCCTCAGCTATTTCTGACCCTATTGTTCAGATGATCGCCTCTTTTGCATTAGCGTTTGTCTTGTACGCTGCAAGTTTCCCTGAGATCAAAGAACAATTATCACCAGGTACAATAGGTGTTGTTTTCTCGTCCATGTTTGCGTTAATGCGTCCACTTAAGTCGCTAACTAACGTGAATGCGCAATTCCAGCGCGGAATGGCAGCATGCCAAACGTTATTTGCGATTTTAGATACTGAAAAAGAAAAAGATGAAGGAACAAAAGTTCTGACTCAAGTAAAGGGTGATATTGAGTTCGATTCAGTCACGTTTACTTATCAAACCAAAGAACACCCTGCACTAGAAAATGTCTCTTTTACACTGCCTGCAGGCAAATCAGTGGCTTTAGTGGGGCGCTCGGGGTCGGGTAAATCCACCATCGCTAACCTCATTACCCGCTTCTATGATATTGATAAGGGTAGTATTCGTATTGATGGGTATGATATTCGCGATTACACCCTAGAATCTTTACGTAGCCAAGTTGCTCTCGTATCTCAGCATGTTTATTTATTCAATGATACTGTTGCAAATAATATTGCCTATGCTACTGATGGGCGATATAGCCGAGCAGAAATTGAAAAAGCAGCAGAAATGGCATATGCCATGGACTTTATTCAAAAGCTGGACAATGGCTTAGATACGATGATAGGTGAAAATGGCGTGATGCTTTCAGGTGGTCAGCGCCAGCGTATTGCGATTGCTCGTGCGTTATTGCGTGATGCACCAATCTTGATTTTAGATGAAGCGACATCAGCATTAGATACCGAATCTGAGCGTGCAATTCAAGCTGCGTTAGATGAGTTACAGAAGAACAGAACTTCGCTTGTGATTGCTCATCGCTTATCCACTATTGAAAATGCGGATCAAATCTTGGTTGTGCAAGATGGGCATATCATTGAACGTGGTGACCATGCAACGTTATTAGCCCAAAATGGGGCATACGCGCAATTACACAGGATCCAATTTAAGAATGATTGAGCGAATTTGGTCTGGTAAATCATGGCTTTATATTTTATTGCTTCCGTTATCTTTTCTGTACGGATTGATAACGTTAGTACGTCATATTGGCTATAAAACCGGATTACTTCGCTCATGGAAAGCCCCTGTACCTGTCGTGGTCGTGGGGAATTTAACTGCAGGGGGAAATGGAAAGACCCCTGTGGTTATTTGGTTAGTTGAATCGCTCATTAAACAAGGTGTTCGTGTTGGGGTTGTATCTCGAGGATATGGTGGTCAATCTGACCAGTATCCGCTAGTTCTCGATCAAAACACAACCACGGCTGTTGCTGGCGATGAGCCTGTTTTGATTTATCATCGTACTCATGCGCCTGTTGCAGTGGCACCAAAACGTAGTGATGCAATTAAAGCATTACTCGATGATTTTCAATTAGATATTATTGTTACAGACGATGGTTTACAGCATTATGCATTGCAACGTGACTATGAAATTGTTGTCATTGATGGGCAGCGTCGTTTTGGTAATGGCTGGTGGTTACCTGCGGGGCCAATGCGTGAACGTGCAGGGCGATTAAAAACAGTGAATGCCTTGATTGTAAATGGTGGTGTTCCTTACTCAAATGAAACACTGATGTCCCTAGAAGGGGATATGGCAGTGAATCTCGTTACAGGCGAAAAATGCTCAGTCACGGAGCTTAATAATGTAGTAGCGATGGCGGGAATTGGTCATCCACCTCGTTTTTTTTCTTCTTTAGAAAGTAAAGGATTAACGCTCATTAACACCCATGCGTTTTCCGATCATCAAGCCTATAGCCAACAGCAACTTGCTCCTTTAGCAGAGAAAAACCAAAATTTACTGATGACTGAAAAGGATGCGGTCAAATGCCACTCCTTCGCACAGACCAATTGGTGGTATCTTCCTGTGGAAGCGCATTTTGATAAAATAGGCGAAAAACGAATCTTAAGCCAAATAGAATCACTTATCTGAAATAAAACAGCTTGCTTTTAGGATTAATTTCAGATAATAATACCCACAATGTGATGCAGATCTACTTATTATGTACCAAGTTGCAATACATTAATAAGTGGATTATTTACTAGCTTTAATTTTACGACCCGTTCTTGAGTTAGTCACTTATCCTCGCAAGACACTACTTACTCTACTATTTCGTGTTGTCATCATAATGTCAAAATAGACTGTTAAGTTCACGGTAAATGTGTGGTGCCTGAAACCTACACTTGGGTCGTTATAAGATATGCATAAACATTTGATGCATAAATTGGTTAAGTTAATTACTCTTAATTATGTTAATAGATTGGCTTGAATAGATAGTTCAGAATGAACTGATCGAAATAAATAGTTCAGCAAAATAAATGGAATAACGTGTAGAGAGTAATGATACAAATATAAAAAATTGTTCTCGGAACAAGAAGGAGTTTTAATATGAATTTTCAATTACATATGGGCCAAGTTAAATGGTTTGACGCAAAAGAAGGTTACGGCTTTATTTCACCTCGTAATGGTGGCGATGATATCTTCGTAACAACTAAATCAATTGCGAATAAAAAAATCAAATCGTTATCTGAAGGCCAAAACGTCGAGTTTTCTGTTACTCGTAATTCAGATGGCATAACGGCAAGAGACGTTATCGCTTACTAATTGAATTCTTAACAGAAATATTTCTCCTGCACTATCCTCTCATTCTTCGCAGGAGATCTTAATAAGCAAGAATAGAGTTAACGGTGATACCTGCATGTGATATCCTGACGCCAAGTGAGTTTAAATCCATTTGGGAGAAAACATGGATCACCGTTTACTTGAAATTGTTGCTTGCCCATCCTGTCACGGCAAACTAAGTTACAACAAAGAAAACCTCGAATTAATCTGCAAGTTTGATCATCTCGCCTTTCCTGTTCGTGATGGTATCCCCGTTTTACTTGAGAACGAAGCGCGTAAAGTTGCTTTAGACGAAGGACTGTAATCCTATGTTTACCGTCATTATTCCTGCGCGTTATGCTTCAACACGATTACCGGGTAAGCCTTTAGCAGATATTCACGGTAAACCGATGGTTGTTCGTGTTATGGAGCAAGCGATTAAATCAGGCGCTAGCCGAGTTATTATTGCAACTGACCATCCCGATGTTGCGGCAGCGGTAATCGCAGCGGGTGGGGAAGCTTGCATGACTAACCCTGATCATCAATCTGGCACGGAACGTTTGGCTGAAGTGATTGACACTTACGGCTTCTCGGATGATGAAATCATTGTCAATGTACAGGGTGATGAGCCGCTGATCCCACCTGAAATCATCCGCCAAGTCGCTCATAATTTGCAAGGTAGTCAAGCAAATATGGGAACACTCGCCGTCCCCATTCATAGTGCACAAGAAGCATTTAATCCGAATGCGGTGAAAGTCGTGATGGATAAAGATGGTTACGCGCTCTATTTTTCTCGAGCGACAATTCCGTGGGATAGAGACCAATTTGCAAAGAGCAAAGAGACCATCGGTGATACTTTCTTGCGTCACATTGGTATCTACGCTTATCGTGCTGGTTTTATTCGTCGTTATATCGCTTGGGATGCTAGCCCACTAGAGAAAATCGAGATGCTAGAGCAGCTTCGTGTACTCTGGTACGGTGAAAAAATTCATGTGGCGGTTGCAGAAAAAGCACCGGGAGCAGGGGTAGATACACCTGAAGATCTCGAGCTGGTTAGACAAGTGTTTCAGCCATAATTTCCAGAGTGAATAGGGCCAGCTAGGTGAAGGGGAAACTGAATAAGTTTCCCCTTTGTATTTTACTCTGCCTGATTATCTTCGATTGGCTGGGTATTATCGGGCTTTAAGTGCCACCAAATTGAACCAATGAGCTCATACCATGCTCGTTCACTGTGGCTAAAATAAAATGCGGAAGGGATGTAACGCTCCCAAGGATTCAGGTCGCTGGTGATAACCAACTGATTAGCCGGGGCAGGATAAGGCTGCATTCCACGACTCGTAAACATTTTCAACGCGCGAGGCAAATGGTTCGCTGAGGTCACTAACAAGAACGGCTGCTTGCCAATAATTTTTTCCACTTCATAGGCTTCTTCTTGCGTATCTTTCGGTTCGGTTAGCGGGATTGTATCTGTCGCTGGAACCCCTAAAGATTGAGCGACCATCGATGCGACTTCGGCGCTACTGATTGGGCTACTGGCTTTACCACCAGTAAAAATTAATTTGCTACCCGGATGTTGCAGGTAAAGACGTACCCCTTCAGTGACTCGAGGCAAGCTGTTACTGAGCAAGTTCGAGCTAGGACTCCAATTTGGGTTATAGGTAAATCCGCCTCCCAAAACCACAATATACTTTATCTCTTTAGGTGGATTCGTAGTGATGAGCTCATAACGTTTATCATACGGGCCTTCAACGGGAGCCAGTAACCGATCAGAAATGGGTTGTAGCCCTAATAGCGCGATGATAACAAGGCTTAATGTCACCAAGGATTTTCCACTTTTTTGCCAGCGGGTAAACCATAATAAAATTAGCCCAATACCTCCAATAATCAATAACAAGGGCAGAGGCATTAACAGTGAGCCAAGGTATTTTTTTAGCAGAAATAACATAAAAAGCCTGTCATGAAGATAATGTGAGCGAATAGGGTCAAATGTAGCTGCATCAGCAATAAAATACCATGTAAAATAAATCGGATACAAAATAAAGTACTATGCAAAAACAGCTAGATTATCTGTTATAATTCTTGGTTTTGATATGCTGTAAATAACTCATGATAGGTAACTGGAACGCAGATGGCAGACCGCAACTTTGATGATATTGTCGATAAATTTGCAAAAAATATTTATGGAACGACAAAAGGAAAAATTCGCGAAGCGGTAGTTTGGCAAGATCTTACCCAGTTACTAGAAACGCATTTTCAAGGTCAAACATTACGTATATTAGATGCGGGCGGCGGAGAAGGTCATTTTTCTCGCCAATTAGCCGCAATGGGTCATCAGGTCATTCTTTGCGATTTATCCGAAGAAATGTTAGAACGGGCATCGGTGCTTGCTGATGAACAAGGAATTAGCGAGAATATCAGCTTTGTTCACTGCGCCGTTCAAGATATATCTCAACACCTTGATGAACCAGTTGATTTTGTTTTATTTCATGCGGTACTTGAATGGATTAGCGACCAAAAATATGCATTAGAGCAACTGGCCGAGATCATCAGACCAAAAGGCATATTTTCTGTCATGTTCTATAATGCAAATGGCTTGGTGATGCGTAATGCAATTTTAGGTAATTTTCATCTCGCAACTCCTCATATCCAGCGTCGTCGCAAACGTTCATTATCGCCACAGAACCCGCTTTTCCCTCAACAGGTTGATGAGTCGCTGATTGGTTGTGGTATGGATATTTTAGGCAAAAGTGGCGTCAGAGTGTTCCATGATTATTTGCAAAGTAGACAATTACAACAAAAAGACTTTCCAGCGTTATTGGCGCTTGAACAACAATATTGTCGTGATGAACCCTATATTAGTATGGGGCGATATATTCATGTCATGGCACGCAAACAAACCCAAAAGGACGATTTATGAGTGATTTTTCCCAGACCGTCCCTGAACTCGTGTCTTGGGCACGAAAAAATGATTTTGCGATTTCCCTACCCGCTGAGCGCTTAGCATTTTTGCTGGCAGTCGCAGTGCTTAACAGTGAACGGGTTAATGGTGAAATGAGTGAAGGGGAGCTGGTGGATGCGTTTCGAGAAGTGTGCAAAGGCTTCGAGCAAACCACCGAATCACTGGCAGTCAGAGCGAACAACGCTATCAACGACATGGTTCGCCAAAAAATATTTAACCGCTTTGCCAGCGACATTGTCGAAGGAAATGCGATTTATCGCCTAACGCCACTTGGTATTGGCATTAGTGATTACTATATTCGTCAACGCGAATTTTCGACATTAAGATTGTCAATGCAGTTATCGATTGTAGCGGGAGAGCTACAACGTGCAGCGGAATCAGCCGAAGAAGGTGGTGATGATTTTTATTGGCACCGCCATGTTTTTGCGCCATTAAAATATTCAGTCGCTGAAATTTTTGACAGTATTGATTTGTCACAGCGAATTATGGACGAGCAACAAAACAGCGTTAAAGATGATATTGCCGCATTGTTAAACCAAGACTGGCAGGCAGCGATTGCCAACTGTGAGCAGCTACTTTCTGAAACGTCCGGCACATTAAGAGAATTGCAAGATACTTTAGAAGCCGCTGGCGATAAGCTACAGGCAAACTTACTGCGTATTCAAGAAGCGAACATGAATGCGCCGCAGTTCTCGGAAATGGTCGACCGACTCATCTTTGATTTGCAAAACAAGCTAGACCGTATTGTGAGTTGGGGGCAGCAGTCCATTGATTTATGGATTGGTTACGACCGACATGTTCACAAATTTATCCGTACAGCGATTGATATGGATAAAAACCGTATATTTTCTCAACGTTTACGTCAATCTGTACAGCAGTACCTCGATAGCCCTTGGGCACTCACCTATGCCAATGCGGATAGGCTTTTTGATATGCGTGATGAGGAGCTAACACTTCATGATCAAGAGGTGATGGGGGAACTCCCACCTGATCTGGAATTTGAAGAGTTCAGTGAACTTAATGACCAATTAGCGGCGTTAATCGAAGCGCAACTTGCGTTCTATAAAACGGATAACAAACCGCTGGATGTCGGTCACGTATTACAGAGTTATCTGACGCAATACCCGCAGAAACGCCATTTTGACGTTGCGCGTATTATTATCGATCAGGCTGTAAAACTAGGTATCGCAGAGGCTGATCTGGCGGGATTACCGGCAGAATGGCGCGCTATTAATGATCACGGAGCCAAGGTACAGGCACATGTCATCGACAAATATTGAACAATTTATGCCAGTTAAACTGGCTCAAGCACTAGCTAACCCTATTTTTCCTGAGCTCGACAGCCAACTGCGTGCAGGTCGCCATATCAGTATTGATGACCTCGATAATCATGCATTTTTAATGGATTTTCAGGAATCGTTAGAGCAATTTTATGCTCGTTATAATGTTGAACTGATCCGGGCACCAGAAGGCTTCTTCTATTTACGTCCCCGTTCTAGCACCTTAATTCCCCGTTCTGTTTTGTCTGAATTGGACATGATGGTGGGTAAAATTCTGTGCTATCTCTATTTGAGTCCTGAGCGTCTAACCAACCAAGGGGTCTTTACCTCTCAAGAGCTGTTTGAAGAATTATTGTCGCTGGCCGACGAAAGCAAATTACTGAAATTTGTTAACCAACGCTCCACAGGTTCAGACCTCGATAAGCAAAAATTACAGGATAAACTGAGAACCTCCTTAAACCGTTTACGTCGTTTAGGTATGGTCTATTTCCTGCAAAATGACTCCAGTAAATTTATTATTAATGAGTCTGTATTCCGCTTTGGTGCGGATGTACGTAGTGGCGATAATCCACAAGAAGCACAATTACGCATGATCCGTGATGGTGAGGCGGTCTCTCTTGAAGGGGAATTATCGCTAAGAGACAGCGATGAAGACGAAACGGATGAGAGTCAAGATCTGGCTGACAGTGAAGAGGATGAACAAGAATGATTGAACGCGGAAAATTTCGCTCACTGACGCTGGTGAACTGGAACGGCTTTTTTGCTCGTACTTTTGACCTTGATGAATTAGTCACCACCCTGTCTGGGGGAAATGGTGCGGGTAAATCCACCACCATGGCGGCCTTTATTACCGCGATGATCCCTGACTTAACGTTACTGCATTTCCGTAATACCACAGAAGCAGGGGCCACTTCGGGGTCCCGTGATAAAGGTCTACACGGAAAGCTGCGTCCAGGTGTCTGTTATGCCGTACTGGATGTATTAAACTCTAAACATCAACGAGTTATGGTCGGCGTTCGCTTACAGCAAGTGGCTGGACGCGATAAAAAAGTCGATATCAAACCGTTTATGATCCAAGGCGTGCCATTAGCCACTGTGCCAACGGAAGTATTAACGGAAGTGTTTGAAGGGCGCCAAGCTAAGGTTATTCCGTTGAATGACCTGAAAGAGCGCGTAGAAAAACAAGAAGGCATCCAATTTAAGCAATTTAACTCGATCACAGACTACCATTCAGTATTATTCGAATTGGGTGTGCTGCCAAAACGTCTGCGTTCAGCAGGCGACCGTAGTAAATATTACCGTTTGATTGAAGCCTCCTTATATGGTGGTATTTCCAGCGCGATCACGCGTTCACTACGTGATTATTTATTACCGGAAAACAGCGGCGTACGTAAAGCATTCCAAGATATGGAAGCGGCATTACGGGAAAACCGTTTAACACTGGAAGCCATCCGCGTAACACAATCTGACCGTGATTTATTTAAACATTTGATCAGCGAAGCCACAGACTATGTATCTGCGGACTATATGCGCCACTCGAATGAACGTCGAATTCACTTAGATGCGGCATTGGCCGCCCGTAACGAACTGTACAGTAACCGCAAACAACTGCGCGTTGAACAAGTTCGTAGTGTGGAAATGGCCCGTGAATTAAATGAGCAAAATGAAGCGTCGACGGAAATCGAAGCAGACTACCAAGCGGCAAGTGACCACTTAAATCTGGTGCAAGCTGCGTTACGTCATCAAGAAAAAATTGACCGCTACCAAGCCGATATTGAAGAGCTCACTTACCGTCTTGAAGAACAGAGCGAAGTCGTCGCTGAAGCGACAGAAAAGCATGAAGAACTTGATGCCCGTGCGCAAGCCGCTGAAATTGAAGTTGATGAACTGAAAAACCAGCTGGCAGATTACCAGCAAGCACTTGATGTACAGCAAACTCGTGCGATTCAGTATCAACAAGCACTTCATGCCTTAAACCGTGCTCGCGAACTCTGCCAACTGCCTGATCTTACCATTGAAAACATCGATGAATGGCTGGAAACTTTTGAAGCCAAAGAGCAGCAAGCCACAGAAGCCTTACTCGCATTAGAGCAAAAAATGAGCGTGGCGGATGCGGCGCATAGCCAGTTTGAGCAAGCGTATCAACTGGTGAAAACCATGTTAGGCGATGTGAGCCGTGGGGATGCATACACACAAGCGCGTTCATTACTGCGTGACTGGTCATCGCAACAGCATTTAGCAGAGCGTGTTCAGCCACTGCGTATGCAATTATCTGAATTGCAACAGCGTTTAGACAGCCAGCGTAATGCCGAAAAATTGCTGAGTGAATTCTGTAAGCGTTATGGCCAAAGTGTCGAGCCGGATGAGCTTGATGCCTTGATGGCTGAGTTGGAAATTCTGCAAGAAGAGTTAAGTACTGGCGTTAATGAAAGCGGCGAAAAACGCATGCAAATGCGCCAAGAGCTGGAGCAAATTCGCCAGCGTATCAGCCAGCTTTCCGCTAAAGCGCCTGCGTGGATTATGGCGCAAGAAGCACTGACTCAACTCAATGAACAATCGGGTGAAACTTTCGAAAATAGCACTGAAGTGACTGAATTTATGCAGCAACTTCTTGAGCAAGAAAGGGAAATTACGGTTGAACGTGATGAAGTCGCAGCCCAACGTCGAGATCTTGATAAGCAAATCGAACGTTTAAGCCAGCCAAGTGGTGCCGAAGATGGGCGCATGCTGGCACTGGCAGAGCGCTTTAATGGCGTGCTGTTATCTGAAATCTACGACGATATTACTATTGAAGATGCGGCGTATTTCTCTGCGTTGTACGGTCCAGCGCGTCACGGTATTGTGGTACAAGATTTGGCTGTGGTTCGTGAGCAGCTAGAAAATCTACAAGATTGCCCTGATGATGTGTATTTTATCGAGGGGGATCCATCCTCATTTGATGACAGCGTTTTTGATGCTCAAGAGTTTGAAAATGCTGTATTAGTGCGCTCATCAGAGCGTCAGTGGCGTTATTCCCGCTACCCAGAATTACCGTTATTTGGTCGAGCTGCCCGCGAGAGTCATTTAGAGTCACTGAGTGCTGAGCGTGATGAACTGGCGGAGCGTTATGCGACCTTGTCATTTGACGTACAAAAAATTCAGCGTGCTCACCAAGCATTTAGCCGTTTTATCGGTCAGCATATTTCAGTGGCGTTTGAAGCGGATCCTGAAGCTGAAATTCGTACATTAAATCAAAAACGTACTGAATTAGAACGTGGACTGAACCAATTTGAAGAGCAGACCCAGCAACAACGCCAACAGTTCGCTCAAGGTAAAGAAAACTTACTGGCATTAAACCGTTTATTGCCGCAAGTGAATTTGTTGATGGATGAAACGCTGGTGGATCGCGTTGAAGAAATCCGCGAAGAGCTTTCAGAAGCTGAAGAAGCGGCACATTTCATCAATAAACACGGTAACAATCTGGCGAAGTTAGAGCCGATTGTGACGGTGTTACTCAGCGATCCTGAGCAACATGATCAACTGCGTAAAGATTATGAATTGGCGAAACATACCCAGCAAAATGCGAAGCAACAAGCCTTTGCCTTGGTTGAAGTGGCTCAACGTCGCGCACACTTTAGTTACAGTGATTCGACGGGTATGGTCAATGAAAATGCGGACTTGAATGAAAAACTGCGCCAGCGTTTAGAGCATGCGGAAGCCGATAGAACTCGTGCCCGTGAGCTATTACGTCAGCAACAAGCACAAAGCACGCAATATCATCAAGTTCTGGCATCGCTGCGCAGTTCATTCGACACCAAGCAAGAGATGTTGAAAGAACTTGAAGCAGAAATGCAGGAAATGGGTGTGAAAGCGGATCCTGATGCGCAAGAGCGAGCCAGCATTCGCCGTGATGAATTACATCAATCTGTTATGGCAAACCGTAGCCGCATTAACCAGTTAGAAAAACAACTGACGTTATGCGAAGCGGAAATGGATAACCTGCAAAAACGCCTGCGTAAGCTGGAAAAAGATTATTACCAAATCCGTGAGCAAGTCGTGATGGCGAAAGCGGGCTGGTGTGCGGTGATGCGCTTGGTGAAAGATAATGGCGTTGAGCGTCGTCTGCATCGTCGCGAATTGGCTTATACCGATGGCGATAGTTTACGTTCGATGTCGGATAAGGCGTTAGGAGCGCTGCGTTTAGCGGTGGCGGATAACGAACATCTGCGTGATGTGCTGCGCATGTCCGAAGATCCTAAGCATCCTGAGCGTAAAATTCAGTTCTTTATCGCAGTTTACCAACATCTGCGTGAGCGCATTCGCCAAGATATTATTCGTACCGATGACCCAATCGATGCGATTGAGCAGATGGAAATTGAGTTAGCGCGTCTGACCGAAGAGTTAACTGCCCGTGAGCAAAAACTGGCAATTAGCTCGAAGAGTGTGGCGAACATCATTCGTAAAACTATCCAGCGTGAGCAAAACCGTATTCGTATGCTGAACCAAGGCTTACAGGCGGTGGCATTTGGTCAGGTTAAAGGGGTTAGACTGAATGTGAATATTCGCGAAAGCCACGCCTTGTTGTTGAGCGTGTTGTCAGAAGAGAGCGAATTGCACCAAGACTTGTTTACTAGCCAACGTTTAACCTTCTCTGAAGCCATGGCGAAACTGTATCAACGCCTGAACCCGCAGATGGATATGGGGCAGCGTTTGCCGCAAACTATTGGTGAAGAACTGTTAGATTATCGTAACTACTTAGAGTTAGATGTTGAGGTTAACCGTGGTTCTGATGGTTGGTTAAAAGCGGAAAGCGGTGCGTTATCAACCGGTGAAGCGATCGGTACGGGGATGTCTATCTTAGTGATGGTCGTTCAGAGCTGGGAAGAAGAAGCCCGCAGACTGCGTGCGAAAGATATCATTCCATGTCGTTTACTGTTCTTGGATGAAGCGGCGCGTTTGGATGCCAAATCTATCGCGACTCTGTTCGAATTATGTGACCGACTGGAAATGCAGCTAATCATTGCAGCGCCGGAAAACATTAGCCCAGAGAAAGGAACGACATATAAACTGGTGCGTAAAGTGACCGGTAATACAGAACATGTTCACGTCGTTGGGTTGAAAGGTTTTGGTCAGGATAATCCTGCTCCGCAAGCATTACCTCAATAATTGATTTTTGTTTTTAGATAAAAAAACCGACATAGGAAACTGTGTCGGTTTTTTTATTGACTACGACAATAACTTTAATTTTTATTAATTCTATAAAGAAGTTAGTCATTATAATTTCAATATTCATTCTTAGTTGACTATAAAAATTTTAAAATTTAATTTCTTTGCTGTTTTTAAATAACAACAAGGATGTTAATTATGCTTTATACAGATACGATGATTGTTACAGCTTCACCTTTACCTCCTAGAGATAATTATGGTTGGGATGAATGGAACAGTAGTTTTGGTTGGAGCAGTATGGATAATCGCGGTGACTTAGAATTTATCGCCCACCTTCATTAAAGCCTAATAGTCAGTATTCAACTACAGGTGTTCAAGCTAATTTTGAGCAAAAGTTAACACCAACGGGTAGACCTATTAGTAATGGACACTTGGATATCATAAAATGAATATAAAACTAAAATCACTTAGATCTCTTGAATTAGAAGATAATCTAGTTTTCTATTGGCCAGACAATCCTAAAAACTTTGGTAGTTGGATACGTACGATGATTGGACCTGAGAATCATGAAGGTGCGGAATCATTTGATTGGTTTATATGCACTCCAGATTGGCTTCAACAAGAGTTAATCAAGGATAATGTAATATTTGGAAAAGGAATGATTATTGTCGCGGAATACGACTATGACAAAATATTAACTCAGTTAGAACAACAAATTAGGTTATGTGACGATTCTGATTGGTCAAAAGCATCACTAAAATTAAGTCGACTTAGCTTTTGGGAATATGAGGACTACCAAGGATAGAATATTTTAGATATTAGAGTGCAAGTGGCACATTCAAACTTTATTATATCGAACGATATTTCTAATAGATGTTTTTTATGAACATAAATCTCAATGTACTTGAAGATGCAATTTATTCAATTTTCGATGAAATGAAAAAGAATGACATCGAGAGTGTTAAACTGGATTCAGATTTCTATTGGAATGTTCCTTCAGATGCTCTTTATGATGTTTATAATGAACCTAAGTTAGATGTAGGACAGTTGGAAGATGACTATGATGCCTTGCTTAAAGCCAAAGAAAACGAAATTTTAGTGCGCTATAACTTAAAAAATATTTCAGCGATTCTTCGTTATTTAGCAGAGAAAGAACCTAAATAATTATATTTATCCATATATTAGCGAGAGCCTAGATTTTAATGGGCTCTTTTTTATTGTGGTTATCAAGCAGTTGGATGCTCCGGATAAGGGGGGAGTGGATAATATTACCTCTTACTCGACTCTTTATTTTTATTATCTTCATTTCCCTTTAAATCATTAATAGATGACCGCAATGAGATTTGAATCTCATTTTTATGTAATGAAAACTTTTACTATTACACTCTGTGAGTCGTGAATCACGAAATAAAGCTATTATAAGGGTCGAACATGAAGAAAATTACATTAACGTTAAGTGCAATTGCATTAGCGCTGAGCTTTACGGCAACATCTCAAGCCAAAATCCCAATGCCAGAGACAGTCAGTACTGGGGTAACAGTTGCGGAATTAGCCGCACAACAACCGGTTCATTGGGTCTCTGTTGAACAAATTAAACAGAGTTTAGAAGGTAAAGCACCAATGGCGGTGGGTTTTGATATTGATGACACCGTTTTATTCTCAAGCCCAGGCTTTTACCGTGGAAAACTTGAATTCTCTCCAAATGATTTTAGTTATCTGAAAAACCCTCAATTCTGGGAAAAAATGAATAATGAGTGGGATAAATTCAGTATGCCAAAACAAGTGGGCATCGATTTGGTTAAAATGCATTTAGAGCGTGGTGATAAAGTTTACTTTATTACAGGTCGTACACAGACCAAAACTGAAACTGTGACTCAATATGTGCAAGAAGGCTTGAGAATTCCTGCAGATAAAATGAATCCAGTCATTTTTGCTGGCGATGAACCCGGCAAAAATAATAAAGTAAGCTGGATGCGTGACCATAAATTAACTATCTATTATGGTGATGCAGATGCGGATATTGCTGCGGCCCATGAGTTAGATATTCGTGGGATTCGTATTCTCCGTGCTTCAAATTCCTCTTATCAACCGTTGCCAAAAGCGGGTCGCTTTGGTGAGGAAGTTGTTATCAATTCCGAGTATTAATATTCGATAAAAAGTTAGTTAAAGGTGATTATTCGCCTTTAACTAACAAAATAGTGTTTATTTATTGATGACGTATTCCGGTGATTTAATATAACTTATATTAAATTAACTCTATTGAGGGAATAAATGACGTCAATATTTGATATGTTATATCATTTAGTTTTGGTGGAGAACGTAAACAATTCTATTTTTCATGCTGTTTTATAAATCACGTTTATTTCGGATAGCCTACCTCAATAACTTTTTTCATCAATAAAGACAAAATTAGTCAATTCCTATAACATTCTTCTCAGAGTTAAATATAATCAAATAGTGTCACTATAATAAAAAATAATGTTATCCATGTAGTAACTTTAAGGTGGATGTATGGCAAAGAGAAGAGTGAAAGCTCTGCAGATCTCAGTATTATGTGGGCTGATGGCGATGCAGTTCCCTGCATTTTCCGCAGCAGAAAATACGCAGCAAAGCAGTATGGAAATTCAACAGCCTCAATCAGTTGTTGCTGAAGAGGTGAGTAAAGTTACGGCAAAAGAGAGCTTGGAAAAGCTTAACGCATCTTTGCCAGCTGAGACTAAATTGGTGTTTGCGAACCAGTTGGCAAAAATTTATGCTGACAGGCAAATGCAATTGTTATGGCAAGATGAAACGGCAATTAGCCAGTTTCAACAGCAATTAGCTGAGCTTGCCTTAGCAGGTTTCCAACCTCAATTTAGCGAATGGTTAGTTTCATTGGAAAATAGCCAGCTGAGCGAAATGGGGCGAGATGCTATTTTATCTGACGCGATGTTGGGTTATTTACACTATCTGTCTTCCGTTGAATCGACGGGGCAATATTGGTTATACACCAGCCGCCCTTATAAAATTATCGCACCGACTGCGGCACAAATGAAACCGTGGTTAGAGGCTGAATCTGAACACCGTTTGGGTGAGTGGGTTAAGGCTCAAACACCGAAACACGCGATGTATCAACCGATGCGCAAAGAGATGCTAAAACAGCTCGCATTACCGGAAGATACGTTAGAAATTACGGGTACAAAGGCATTAAAACCGGGTCAAGCTAGCGATGATGTGATTACGCTCCGTGAAATTTTAGTGCGAGATGGATTATTGGAAGCCGCTGCGGAAGGTGAGGTCGTTGATGCATCTGCACCGCCAGAAGAGACTAATAAAGTCACTGCGAATGCTCGTGTGTATAGTGATGACTTAGTGGACGCAGTGAAAAAATTTCAGCTCCAATATGGTTTAGAAGCAGATGGTGTGATTGGTAAAGGCACACGCGTTTGGCTCAATATGCAGCCAAGACAAAAAGCGGGGCTGATGGCACTGAATATTCAGCGTTTGCGGATTGTACCTGAAAGTAGTGGTACAGGAATTTTAGTGAATATCCCTGCGTACACATTAAATTTTTATCTGAATAACGACATCATTTTGGACTCGAAAGTGATTGTGGGGCGTGCAGACCGTAAAACGCCAATTATGAGTAGTGCACTGAATAATGTGGTGATAAATCCACCTTGGAGTGTGCCAACAAGTTTGGCGCGCAAGGATATTGCCCCGAAAGGGAAAATGGATCCAAGCTACTTTAGCCGCAAAGGTTATACAGTCTATTCAGACTGGGGACAAGATGCTTATGAAATCGACCCTTATACAATAGACTGGGAAAATATTACACCGGCGAATTTCCCTTATCGTATTCGTCAAGCACCAGGCTCAAGTAACTCTTTAGGGCGTTATAAGTTTAATATGCCAAGCTCAGATGCAATTTATTTGCATGATACGCCGAACCATAGCTTGTTTAAGAAGAATGCCAGAGCAATTAGTTCAGGCTGCGTTCGCGTAAATAAGGCAAGTGAGCTAGCGACGATATTATTAGGTGATGCAGGTTGGGCTCAGACTCGTATTGATGGGGCATTAAAAGAAGGCTCAACGCGCTATGTGAATATTCCAGACCGTATTCCAGTGTATCTTTACTATCAGACAGCATGGGTCGATAAAGATGACCAGCCACAGTATCGAGCAGACATTTATCAATATGATGGCAGTATTGATAATGCGGAAAAATATCTACCCGCAATTAAAACAATTTTGAAATAGTCATTATTCATCGGAGAGCTTAGGCTCTTCGATGCTATTTTCTACATTAATTCCTAAATTTTCCTAACAATTCCGTTTTAATATATTTATATATTTATATATTGAATATATTGCGCTTACATATCACTCACGGTAAGGAATTAAAGTCGTCTTAATCGACGTGTTATAAGTGATTTCACTCACCTTTTTGCATAAAGGTGATGGATTTTCCTTAATTTACGCGATTCTTTACATAATTATACATTAAAGCCAAATATCCTTTGCTAGACTGATGAAGTTGAAATGTATATTTACTGAATAATTAACACCCGAGTTATCACCTATGGATATGATTGATCAAAACCGCAGAAAGTGGTTGGGAATTGGTGCCGCCGCAATCGGTCTGGGACTATTACCTAATCATGTACTTGCTGCAATGAGTACGCCTCGCCCAAGAATTTTACGTTTTCAAAATTTAAATACCGGTGAGTTTTTGAAGACCGAGTTTTTCGATGGTCGCCGTTATAATAAATCTGAATTGGCTCGATTAAATCACCTTTTCCGTGATTATCGCTGCGATAAAGTAAAAACGATTGACCCTAAGTTATTTGACCAAATTTATTTACTGCAAATGATGATGGGAACCAATAAGCCAGTTCAGCTGATTTCGGGCTACCGTTCATTAGAAACGAATAATGCATTGCGTCGTAAGGGCTCTGGTGTGGCTAAACAAAGCTACCATACCCGTGGGCAAGCGATGGATTTCCATATTGAAGGCTTGCAGCTAAGTAACATCCGTAAAGCGGCATTAAAAATGAGTGCTGGTGGTGTGGGCTATTATCCGAAAAGCAATTTCATTCATATCGATACAGGTCCAGTGAGAACATGGTAATCTGTGCATAGGTGACACAGATTATGGAGTGATTGTTCGATGAAATATACTATTATCCCAGTAACCCCGTTTATGCAAAACTGTCAGGTTATCTGGGATGAAACCTCAATGAATGCCGTTATTGTTGATCCCGGTGGTGAGGCTGAAAAGCTGATTGCTGCCATTGAAAGCCGTGGATTAACATTAACGAAAATCCTGCTTACCCACGGCCATTCTGACCATATTGGCGCCTCAGCTCCCCTTGCAAAACATTTTGGTGTACCGATTTATGGTCCACAAAAAGAAGATGCATTCTGGATTGAAAATCTCGCAGAACAAAATGCGATGTTTTATATCGGTGATTGCCCTGATTTCACGCCAGATCATTGGCTAGAAGAAGGGGATAGCATTACGTGTGGGAACATTAAATTTGATGTGCTGCATTGTCCTGGCCATACACCGGGTCACATTGTTTTTGTGAATCATGCTGACAAACTCATTTCCATGGGCGATGTGTTGTTTAAAGGTGGCGTCGGACGCAGCGACTTCCCTCGAGGCAACCATCAAGATCTTATCGCATCGATTAAAAATAAGTTGCTGCCTCTTGGTGATGATTACCATTTTATTCCGGGGCACGGTCCGATGTCCACATTAGGGCATGAACGGATAAGTAATCCTTTCTTGCAGGATGAATTACCGGTTTGGTAATTTTCAGTAAAAATAAGTCATAGCTATATAATAAAGCCCCATATATGGGGCTTTATTATTGTTATTTTAAACTATCTCCTAATTAATGGTTAGTCATCTAGCTATATTTCCCATCTTTGATATTTTAAATTATTAATAATTAGATTATTTAATTATTAAATAACATTCATGTATATATCAGAGGTGCAAATGCCAAAGCCAAATATTGAATTGCATTTTTCTCAAAATGATTTTTTGAAATATTCCAATCAGTACGACAAAAAGGGTGGGGTATTTTCCATAAATAATGCCAAAACTAGCGATCTCAAAAAAATGGTCACATGGAATGGTATAGATTATTCTATATCGGATGGATACTGTTATGGATTCTCAAATGCTTTTTTATCTTATAGTTCAATAGGTAAAGGGGATGATTATTTAAATACGATGAAGTCATTAATTAATATTGTTAATGATGAAAGTGTATATGAAAATAAATACGATGAAATAAGGATTCAAGCTTTAAAAAAACATGCTAAATTTTTACTTAATGAGTACATGCAGGATGTGATTTTTTCTCATAGACTAGAAACTAATTCATCAACTATATATTCTAATTTGTTTTATAATTATACCTCTGAAATTAAAGGTCGAAGTTTTATAGAATATATGAATGATTCAATTATGGAGGGAGCAAGTTCATATAAAAAGTATAAAGAAAAGGATAAAAACAAACATAAATATATTGATTATTTGAGTGAGCTGCAAAAGGCTAAGATTAAATATTTTTTAGATACCTTGAATGATGAATTTAATCAATTTGAAAAGAAACGGGATAAGTTATTTAGAGACCCATGGTTTAGAGAGTTTCATAATGCTTTCTATTCTCGTAAAGATACCTTAGGGGAGCATTTTACGATTAAAGATGCAAATTTCGCTAAAGAAATGGTATTAAAAAGTATTGAGTATGATGAGTACTATTATCAGAAGGAGATAAATAAGATAAATGGTATTGATTTAAATCCCAAACTTCATAGTTATAATGGTAGGGTGAGTTATCGTAATGAAATAAATCTCAATAAATTTATTGAAAAAATTTCAAATCACACAAAATCAAGTAAAGAAACACAACTTTTCGAATTTAAAGCTCCAGCTCATTCAATGGCGTTATCAATAAATTATAATGAGAGAACTAAATCATGGGACTATGCATTTTTTGATCCTAATTATGGAGTCTTAAAATATTACAATGAGAGTGATTTTAATGTGTTTCTTGTCGATTTTGTAGAAAAGCATGTTGATTATTATGGTTTCTCAAAAGATAAAGATGGAAAATATGTCATCGCATTTTCGGAGTTTCAGGTTAGTGAAAATCGACGATTACCATTGAATGAGCTTAATCTAGAGAATGTAAAAATCACTGAAAATATCTTGTTAGCTAATAATAAAACAACAGTTTATTTAAGTGAGAGTAAAGAAAATAAAATAATATATCAAGATTTTAATTCAGATAATAATGTTTCTAAGGTTGAGTTGCAATTAAATGGTGCTAAAAAAATAGTATATACAGATATACTGAATGTGGCTGAGCTCACATCCTTGATAAATGAAAATATACAAAGTATCTCTAATGTTTCTGGAGATATTTTTATTTCTCATCATGAGAATAGAATTTATAAAGTGAACAAGGGATTTGATATTAGTAATATAACGGGTTTTTCTAAAGGAATAGATTATGATGATATTAATTTACATATAAAACCAATATTTAAAAATAGCAGGGGAATTATTACAGGAATTCCTGATCTTCATCAGCAAGCTATTATGCAAGTTGCAAATGAGGAAAATATCATCATTGGTATTCGCCCTGTTGATGAAAAATCAACGAGTTTAATCTTATCAGGAGAGTACAGTAGTAAAGGATTAAGTATTAAGAGTAAAAGTGCCGATTGGGGACCACACTGTGGCTTTATTCCTGTATTACAGGAATATGCTAAACGATCAGGTCGTGAAAATAAAAATAAATATAATCTATATACACAACAGGCGATTGATAATGGATATGCAAAATCGACTATTCTTGAGTTAACACCAGAGAGAGTTAATGAATTAACTGTATATAATGAAATTACTCCATTAGAGAAAATTAATGGTAGTGAATATAGTAAAACAATATCTATTCTCGATGGACAAGAAAAAAAGTTTTTATTAAAGAAAGTAAATCGAGATGAAAAATATTTTTGGCATGTATACCATGAAGATGAAGGTAATATTAAGCCATTCCATGTTATTGCTGATCCTATAACAGGAAAAACACTCACGGCTGATTATGATCTTTTTACAGTTATTTTTCCATTCTCTGAATTAGAGCATTATGTCAAAGTAACAGAAATGCCAAGTTGGTCAGAATGGAAATCAAATGTTATCTATGAAGAGTTAACAGCAGAACAGAAAAAACTATATAATAATAAGTCTGAGTATAATAAAAAAGAAGGAAAGGATAATGGTATTACAAATAAACGAGTGAAAGAAATTAATAAAAAATTAAATAATAAAATTGGTCGTCAAGATGGTTTTGAGCTTATTCATCATGGGGCTGATGATGCAAACCCTGCAAGTGTTATGAACGATAATTTTCCGATTACATTCTTTTTGCCTGAAAAATTAAAAGGGAAAAATAAGTTATCAGGTTCTCCTGAATCTATAGATACTTATTTTAAGATGAATGCTCAAGGTGCCATTATTATTAATGATGTTGAACAACTATCAAACTTGCAACAATTATTAATTAATCAAGGGTATCGTGTGCCACTGAATAAAAAGTGGAGTGAGGGGGATTTAGCTAAATATTTTGATAAAAAAAGGAAAATATCAGCAACGCATATTGAAAAAACGGTGGAAATACAAAGGAGAATGAATATTTCTCCGGATACTGTCAGTGGGCAAGAAAATAATATAGAAAAAAGCCTTGGAAAACCGGTTGTTCAATTAGACTCAGGTTTTGATGATGTCTATTTAGAGTATGAAAAACAACATAATATGGAGATTGTCGCGGGAGAACATTCACCTAATACAAATTATATTGATCTTTGGTCAGATCCTATGGCTCATTATTGGGATTTGAAATCTCGTGATGCAGAAACAAACAGAATAATTAAGCCGACTGAATATGATTATAACGTTATTATTCAACTCGAAAATGATGCTGTGATAAAACGGGTGGTTGCGAATGCATTTTCTAAACACCCTGATGATAGTATGGTTATCCAATATGATATACAAACGAAACAGTGGAAAGTTTTGCATGGTGATTTGGATAGAGTTAAGCAGGGTAAGGTTCGCTATATTACTGCAGGGCATGGTGACTATAAGGGGCATAATCAATCAACACTGTATGCAGGATATACTGCCAATCAGTATGCGGATGGTATTAACCACTTAAGAAAAAAATTATTAAATAATAAAGCTCCGGATAAATTGGTTTTAATTGGTTGTAATTTAGGTAGAGGTGGCGCTAGCGAAAACTTTGCTTTCAAGGCGACAAATGCGTTAGCTGAGCATGGCATGCATATGCCAATTACCGCTTATAATCGGCCGTTAATGAATATGTATCTGGGTAATAAGCTTATCGTTCCTGATCCGACGATTAGAGAGAGTGTCAGTACCAAAGGTCATAAATTTATTTATCAGTACCTCCCCGATGCACAGCAAATTCGCATTAACAAAAGCTCATCAATACTCTATTTCATCAATGAATTTCGCCGTGGTGAGCTAAAATTAAATCAGCTTAATAGCTATTCAGAACCTGATGTATTCGCTGTATTTAGGCATCCAGAAACGAGAAACTTAAATTTCGATTTGCTTAAAACGGTGGCTTATAATCCAGAGATTTATCAACTATTTGTAAGTAAATTAAAACATCATAATGGCGTGCTGCCAGAGAGTTTCTATCATGATTTTTCTCAGAAAATGGGAGGACTGGATGGGGGCGCTGTACCTATATGGAAAATGGTTGATGCACGACATATTCTGCATTATTCCTTATCTAATCTCATCCCTAATGATGCTTCACTGACCGTTATAGTACGGCTCGCTAATGATCCTAAAGGGTTAGTACAAGCAGAAAAACTCGCAGCAAGAAATCCTCAAAATACATTGATTTTTCAGATGGATGTAGATGCTAAAAATTGGATGTTGGAATATGGTAGCGCAGAGCTTTCTTATTTGCTTGAAAGCCCAAAAAAGGCCCAATGGGTAATTATTGGCGATGCTGCTACGGTGAGAAAACCAACCGATGATTTGGCATCAACGCTGTTAAGTATTAAACAAGCTTATCCTTTCACGACACCTGAGCAGGTATTATTTCACTCGATAAGCCCTACGATGATAACTGATTCTGGTGAACAACAATTATTCACATCAAATTTATCCACAAAACTTAAGCAACTTGGAATTGATGCCACAGTATCATCAAAATTCACACAGACAGACTTATCTCGTCAAATACACTCAGCGATGCCAATAAGGGGTGTTTCATTAATTACAGATAGCGGATTGGCTCGCAAAATAGTGCATTCCCAGATCCAATCTTTATTTGAAAAACTGGCATTAAATAAACTGAGTATAGAAGATATCCGTTTAGTGGATCATCCCTATTTAGCGGAGTACTTTACAGATGGAACTGGAAATCTGGATATAAAAAAAATGGGTGTTGCTCTATATGACCCATTAATTAACCAAAAAGTTAACCAGTTTTTGAATCAGGATAATAATAATGATCTATTGTCTTGGAATGGGGTATTTGAATCGACATTACCGAAAAACTACCAGCAACAAGCCGCGGATATTCATACATTGCTATTCGCCATTAAAAATGACTTGTCGGTATTAAATAACGTAGGAGACCATTCAATTGGGCTGCTCAAAACATTATTCCCTACAGATGATGGTTTTGATAAAGGGAAAGTTTTAGATTTAGTTACTGACCATAATAAATTTACGCTTTTTAGTGATAAGTTAGATAGATTTAGCCAAATTAGTGATAGTCATTTTGATGGAGAAAATGCGCCCCTGAAAGGACTTTCATTTTTTGATGCGATGAATGTTTATGAGAATAGCCAAGCTCAGCGTTTGAAACAATATAATCAGCTATTGAGTTATCAAAATAGGACGGAGGCGGGATATCATAGTAGTTTAATTAATCATGAAATAATTCGTTCAAATAAATCTGCTCAATCGGTCGACCAAACTCTAGGGGCTGTGTATGCCATTGAATATCACCTGACAGATAGATATAAGGCGCGAGATATCCTAGAGCAAAAAGCACAACTTGAACGTGCTAAACAACAAGGTATTTTAACGGACTCTGGTCATGCATTGTTGGATAAAATGCAGCAATACGAGCAGGATATTAATACGCGAGTTAAACATAGTGGGATCATGATTGCTGATCAATCAATCTCAGCACTATTTTCCAGTGAGGCTGACTCGGTAAATGGGATTGTATTCTTGAAAGGGAAATTGGTGAGTTATACTGTTATTCAAGTGAAACGCAATGGTGTTTATGAATTCAGTTTATTTGACCCTCAAGGTATCCAATTTACCAGTGAAAATACCTCTCTTCAGGCCGCAAAGCATCAATTCAAACAACATTTAAAGAACTATTTTAATCAAACAATAGAACTTGCTGATGGAAAATCCATTTCTCGGGGATCTGCGGCAGGCTTTCAATTAACCAGTAATGGCGACTTTAGAACGGATATTCAATGTATCAATCTTGAAGATCATGAATTGAAAGCAGCGCTATCGGAACCGTTAAATCAACGAACGTTAATTAGAGAACAGGCGGAGTTTAATTCGATCCCAAATCGTTGGATTGAATTAAATGGAGAAAAAATAGCCTTTTCTAAATTACAGCATCTTGGTGCGACGATAGATGGAAAGCCTATTTCGCTTAGGGATATGGCATTACCTAATCAACATAAGAATATACGCTTTTCACCTGAAAAATTGGCGATGTATTTTACGTTAATGGATGGGAGTAAAGATGATATTGCGTTTATGAAAATATTTAATGAGCAATTAAGTTCTGCGGATATTTATCAATTGGTGGAACGAGATGCAAATTTTGCTGAGTCTGGCGTGCTTAAAAAACAATTTAAATATTTAGCAAACGGTGTAGATATTCAACACGAGTCTATTTCATCATCCACATTACAAAAGATGAGGCAGGCTGGTACTCGACTTCCATTATTTCACCGAATGGCTAATCGCTTTGGGCAGAGCATGGGCGGTGCGGGGGCTATCCAGAGCCTCATTGGGGCCTATTCAATTTTAAATAGATTGGATAACCCTGATATTAGCGCTGAGGAAGCTAAAGAATTAGAAAAACAATTTTATTTACTTTGTGCTTCTGCCTTTTTTAATTACGGTGACATGATAATACAGCCGATGTTGCTTAATATCGCCTCAAATAAAAGTGCTACCTCACTTGTTAGAGCAAGGATATCGACAGGTGTTGTGGTTATCTTTAATTTAGTTGGGATGGGCATTGATATTTACCAAGCCTACGATAGCCTTTCTAAGTTAGATAGTGTGACAGACCCAAAACAGCGCCAAGATTTAATTGTTAATGCGTCATTTTCGATTATTAGCGCAGTCGTTAATGGAGTCACTGTTATTGCGGTACTGGTAGGGGCTTCCTCAATTCCCGTTGCGGGATTGGTCATTGGCGGAATATTACTGGTTGGTGGTTGGGTCTATAACGGTGTTCGCGCTGTCGAAAATATTAAAACAGTGATTGATATTGATTGGGATCGTGAATTAGAGGAAGGGATCCGTGGGGCATTAGGGCTAGAGCCCACGTTGCGTAGCCAGCAAGAAATGAGTACTCAATTATATATTAACGCGTTTAAAGACCAAGATTGGCAAATGGATCTTGCTCAGTTTGAAAATAGTATCTTGCAAGCAGGTTTTGATCATCACTTATGTATTGTAGAGAAACCCACTTATCAAAATGAACCCCGATATTATTTAGTCGATGACGATGATAATCATTTTTATGGAACTTTAAAAAATGAATATTACGGTATGAATACTTGGGGAATGAGGTATACGGCAAAAGACGCACCATCGTTCACTGCGGAGGAGGTCGAGTTTATTTTGGCCAATAAAGTGATAAGAAAGACGGCATGGTATCGAAATTTAAATCATCTTTATGGCACAAAGGGGAAGAACCTACGAAAACATTTTCGTCCACATAAAAAAGCCAAAGAAGTGATTGATCTTAAACGCACTGGGAGTGAGTCAACTCACGAACGCTATTATTTAAATTCCACCTATGAAAATGCACTGTTAGATGAATTTCAAACTCGTCATCGTATATCAGATGCTGATGCGACATTATCGTTAGAAGATCAATTGGCTAGTTCGGATCCTGAGCAGATCAGTTTTTATTCAAAAAACAGGGAATTTGGGGTACTAGGGCAACAGATGTTGCAAGAAAACGAGCGCCGCTTGGGTGAGCATTTAGTTAACGATAGGCAACGTACTCACCTTTATCTTCAGAACCCACATAGTCGAGGAACCAGTTGGAATACAGCAAATGGCAATGATGTCCTTATCGGCCACCAAGAACAAAAAAATGCCTTCCAAGTTCTTTCTGGGGAGAAATATTTTGCGGGGGGGAATAAAGACGATCTGTTTTATATTCGGGACAGTAGTTTAACGTCACTTCGTTCCCGTGGTGATAATAAACCAACAAAATATTTAGATGGTCAGCAAGGGCAAGACACGGTAGTGGTTGATAATTTACCTGATGGTTATGATGTCCATGCCAATTTAGCGTTAAATAGCCTGCACTATAAACACCCGTTTACACATCAATTTATTTCGGTTGCCCATTTACAAAGTATCGAAAATATCCTTATCAAAGGAAATAGTAATGATAGGTTATGTGGTAATGATGAGGCTAATATTCTTGATGGTGGGTTGGGAAAAGATTTACTTATTGGGGAAGGTGGTAACGATAAACTGATTTTAACTCAAGGAACGGCGGTGGGCGGCCAGGGCGATGATAGTTACCATATCCGACGCTTTGATTGGCGGGTGAATGTTGGTGACCTTTATCTGGCAAACCGTTATTGGGACAAGAAACTAAAAGCAGTGAAAACAAAAATGACGCTTAATCCAATCTACCAACATAATAATCAACAATATCATGTAAAAGTGGTTATTGATGAGTCCAGCCAATCTCAAAGTATTGTTAGCCTAGAGTATTCGCTGAACGAAATAAAACAGGTCTATCTTCAAGACAATAACCTGTATCTCGTCATTTCACTGCCTAGCGCCAAGGTTGATGATTTCACTTACAGCAATGTCGATAGCTCGGTGACGGTTGTCTTGAATAATGTGACGGTACTGAGCCAAGGTCAACAAAAAGCCAACCATACTTATCGGTTACATATGAAAGATGGTTTTGTGATGACAAGTCAGATAAAAGCGTTAGATGAAGGAGAACCGACCCAATTCTTCAATATTAGCTATATTCAAGAAAATGACCCACTCACAAGCTCGGGTGGTAAATCAGTCAACATTGATGAAGCGTTAAACGCCATTACCATCAATCAAAACCGTCATCATATAGCCCCAAGTTGGGGATGGTTTACGCCAATTGGGCGAGCGGAGAATTTGGTGTATCAGGGGGATGGTAAAAACAATCTATTATCACTTGTCAGTTCAGGGAGTTACATTCATGTTAGCCGCGGAATAGACACCTATCAAATCATACATGCGGAAGATGAGCGTTCGACAATCACCTTTGATTTTGCATCGGTTAATGGGCAATTTACGGCAGATGATAAAGTCATTTTACTTCTACCTACCGATAATGGTTATGCATTGTCGATGGAGGGATTAACGCTATATAGCAAGGACAAATTCAGCCAGCGGCAATTAGCCATTAACTTTGTCAATGTTGATGATAAATTGGCCGATATTATTTTGATTCAGGATAGAAACAGCAATGTCTTTTCATTAGATTTGCAGACTCAGAGCATTACGCCACTGAAACCTATCTCTAAGGGCAGTGAAAGCAACGATGAAATTATCTTACCCATCGGTTATTTGTCTGATCAGCATGTCATTGATGGTAAAAGTGGTGATGACATTATTGTCAACAGAAGCCTCGCTAGCTACATACTGGTAGGTGGTGATGGGGATGATAGCATCAAAGCTATTGATGGTAATAATGTGTTATATGGTGGCTCAGGAGATAATTTTTTGAGTGGTGGTGAAGGCGATGATTTATTGTTGTCAAGCCAAGGAAATGACATCTTAATGGGGGAGGCAGGGAATGACCACTATATTATTGATGGAAATCATTCTGGCACTGTTTATTTGGAAGACAATCTCGGTGATAACCACATCCACTTAATTAATTTTAAACCACAAGTGATTGAGGATTCTTTCGGGGAAACACAGTATCACCTTTATGTATCTCAAGCGGGAAAAATCGTCAAAATCAAACAGCCAACCGAGGGCCGCAAAGCCAGTATTACGGTACATCACTATGAAAAATTAGAGGCGGAATATTTCTTGCCGACGAAAAATGGAATGACCCCATTAGTGGATTACTTATCTGTTCAACAGGATTTGGCAAAACAATCTGGTCGATTAGCAACCTGGAAGCCCGTGAATGAATTAGCTGAGACCTTAAAGGGGATCGCTAAGCCATTGAAACAAACCTCAGGTAATGATGGCATCTTGTTGAATAAAAATGCATCTAACGAACACTTATTGATAGACACTTTAGATGGCGATGATGAAATTGTTGACCATTCATCCCAAGGTCGCGTGATTAAAGGGGGGAATGGAAATGATAAACTGATAGCTTTTGGTGGTGAGAATGTCCTGTATGGTGGCGAAGGGAATGATATCTTACTTGCACAAGGTATGGGGCAGGATGTTTTGATTTCCTTAACCGGTAATGACATGCTTGCCGGTAATAAAGGCGATGACCTCTATATTGTGAGTGGTCATGGACAAGGAAATGTGGTCATTAATGATTTTGAAGGGCGTAATCAAGTGGCTCTGATTGACTTTAAGATAGATGCTATCCGTTATCAGGAAGTATCTCCTACCATTGCGGAGACAATCTATCAGTCTTACAGCGGAAGAACGGTCACGTTACGCCATAATAACCACCAAGGTTTGATGGCGCATGTGATGCAGGTGAGCCACATAAATTCTCATCAAAAACTCTCACAACAAAATGTGGATTTAACGATTGACCGTTTGATTCAACTGCTTGCAGAACAGCGTATTGAGCATGAGAGTAATGTAGAAAATCAATCTAAAAAGAATTCGTCAATACCTCATTGGGGCGCGGTTTCGACAACGGAGCATTTTCTTAACGTTTTGTAATCCTTATTTTGTAAAAACAAAAAAAACACCCCATCATGGGGTGTTTTACAATTCATCAGGCTTTAATTCAATGTTAAAGCACTTTTACTATGGCATCACACAGAGGAACCATGTTCTCTAATGTTAAACCTGCCACGTTGATACGACCAGAGCTCACGGCATAGATACCAAATTCGCTACGTAGACGCTCTACCTGCTCTTTAGTCAGCCCGCTGAAGGAGAACATCCCATTTTGGTTGATGATGAAGCTAAAGTCTTGTTTAGCGCCTTTCTCTTCCAATGTTTTAACCAGCAACTGACGCATACGTTTGATACGCTCGCGCATTGAAGTCAGTTCTTGGATCCACTCAGCTTTTAATGTTTCATCAGATAGGATAGTGGTAACCACTGCCGCACCGTGTGCTGGTGGGTTAGAGTAGTTCGCACGGATAACCGCTTTCGCTTGGCTAAATGCGCGCTCAGCGTTATCGCTATCTTTGGCGATGATGGTACAAGCACCCACACGCTCATTGTACAAACCGAAGTTTTTCGAGAATGAACTTGCCACAATCATTTCTGGGTTGTTTTTGGTGAAAATGCGTAAACCTTCTGCATCTTCATCTAAGCCTTTTGCAAAACCTTGGTAAGCGAAGTCGAATACAGGTAATAACTCTTTTTCAGCACACAGAGCAGCCAGTTGAGTCCATTGCTCTGGCGTTGGGTCAATACCGGTTGGGTTATGGCAGCAGCCATGAAGAACAATCACATCACCAGCGACCGCAGATGATAGGCTGCTGAGCATACCGTCAAAGTCCATACCGTGGTTAGCCGCATCGTAGTAATTGTAAGTCAGCACTTCTAAGCCAGCAGCTTCGAAAATATTCTTATGGTTAGGCCATGTTGGATTGCTTATCCAAACACGCTTTGCATTCGTTTGTTTCGCAATGAAATCCGCTGCGATACGCAGGGCGCCTGTACCACCTGGCGCTTGCGCCGTACGAGCACGTTGAGAGCTGATGATTTCATGGTTAGCACCAAACAGCAGCGCTTGAGTGACACGACCAAACTCCGGCATTCCACTAATCGCGAGGTAGTTTTTAGTGTTCTCGTTTTCTAGCAGGAATTTCTCTGCTTTTTTGACGGTGTCTAGAACAGGGGTTTTACCTGATTCGTCTTTGTAGACACCGATACCGAGGTTGATTTTGTTATCGCGAGGATCAGCACGGAAACTATCAGCAAGACCGAGGATAGGGTCAGCTGGGGCAGAAATGATTTTCTCAAACATATTGTCGATTCCAAAACTCTGTGGTTTAGCTGAAAAGAGGTACAACGGAAAATGTCGAGCCATCAGAGTAACTTGGAAGCGGGTTTTTGCCAATTGTTTTACTAAAAATTGGTGTGATCTTGTGAGCTAGATAGCCATTACATCAAATTTAACCAAAAATTGAGTATAGACCAGTGAGTTAATCTAATTAGTGGGATTATTAGCGAATAAGACAGCAGGCAGGTTCGATGATGGGGAGCGCTGAGAAGTTAGATTTTGGGGAATAAGGTAAGTTATCGATAAAGCTCAATCTATAAAACTTAATTTATAAAACATGAGCAATAAAAAAGCAGCGCCGAAGCGCTGCTTTCAAAAACATGATTTACTGTTTTCAGATTATCAGTTAACTGATAATTAGAATTGGTAAACTAAGCCCAGACCAACTACGTTGTCAGTCATCAGACCTTTAGCTTCAGTAAAGTCGTTGTCTTTCAGCAGGTTGATTTTGTAATCAACAACTGCAGACATGTTTTTGTTGAAGTAGTAGTAAGAACCTACAGAGATGTATTTAACCAGGTCTTCGTTACCGTAACCTTCGATGTCTTTACCTTTAGATTGGTTATAACCTAAAGATGGTTTCAGACCGAAATCGAACAGGTATTGAGCCACTAATTCAACGTTTTGAGTTTTGTTAGCAATCTCATTTTTATCACCGAAGTGAGTGGTGTTCAGTGTTTCACCGTACATAGCTGCTAAGTAAACGTTGTTAGCGTCGAATTTACCACCAACGTTCCATGCTTGAGCGCGGTCACCACGTGCAGCAGAGTTACCGTATTTTTGAGTTTCAGTACGAGCAGAGTTAGAGTAACCACCACCCAGAGTCACGCCCCAACCTAAGTCGTAAGCGGTAGAGAAACCGTAACCGTCACCGTTGTCTTTGCTAGCAGCTCCAGTACCTGATTTGTTGTCTTCAGTGTTTTTGCCTTGATATTGCAGAGCGAAGCTCAGGCCATCAGCATAACCGAACATGTTGTTGTTACGGTAAGTAGCCAGGTTACGGTTACGTGAAGTCATGAAAGTATCAGACTGAGCCATGGTGTCGCCGCCCCATAATGGGAAAACGTCGGTCCATGCGTTCGTGTCATAGATAACACCGTAGTTACGACCGTAGTCTACAGAACCGAAATCTTTGAATTTCAGACCAGCGTAAGCTAAACGGTTTTTGTTTTCGTTGTTGCCTTCACTTTTGTTAGTCTTAGTTTCCCACTCGAAACGACCAAAACCAGTTAATTGGTCATTGATCTGAGTGTCACCTTTGATGCCTAAACGAACGCGAGAATCGTCGCCTTCTTCGCCGCTCTTAGCGTCTGCGAAGTAGTGACGAACGTCAACTTTACCGTACAGGTCTAATTTGTTGCCGTCTTTGTTGTAGATTTCAGCTGCGTTTGCTGCACCAGCAGCTAACAGAGCTGGGATAACCATTGCAAGAATATTGCGTTTCATCATTATTATTACCCTCATTGGTGTTATTCGGACACCTGCCACTGCCAAAAATAATCCATAAATTTCTTTTGAACTATTTATGAGAGATTAGTGTCGTCTTTAGTCGGCGTCCAGTGTTCCATTGGTAAATAAATTTATCTACCCCCAAAATGCTACAAAAACGAAGATTCTGAAACAAATGGTAACAAGGTGTTTCTAAATGTAAAAAATTGAGTTAAAAATGACCACTCATCTTACCAGTTTAAAAAATTTTACAAAAAAGAGGGAACTTTTTTGAAAGACAAATTGAACTGTTTTCGAACGATATCATTCATTGATGAGGGAAAAATATACGGACAAATAAGAATGGCAACACGCCCAAAGCAGATTATTCTTAGTCGGAATAGGAATCGTTAATAAAAAAGCAAAAAATAGGGCAATAAAAGGAAAACTGTGACATTGCTCTCAAAATATTCAGTCAAGGGCAATGTTTAGAGAGGCATCAATATTAGCAACCCTCTGGATATAACGTTTTTGATAAAAAACGCGTAATAAATAACAAACAGTGGGGATAAAAATATCGGGCCACTCAGTGACCCGATATGAATAACCATTTAAGCCGTATGACAGGCAATTGGCATTAGAATGCTGCGTTTCTTGGGGTACGTGGGAATGGGATCACTTCACGTACGTTGCTGACGCCAGTGACGTACGCAATTAAACGCTCAAAACCAAGACCGAAACCGGAATGAGGCACAGTGCCGTAACGGCGCAGATCACGATACCACCAATAATCTTCTTTATTCATGCCCATTTCTTCTAAACGTGCATCCAGTCTATCTAAACGTTCTTCACGCTGAGAACCACCGATGATTTCGCCAATGCCAGGGGCTAAGACGTCCATCGCGGCAACGGTTTTACCGTCTTCGTTAAGGCGCATATAGAAAGCTTTGATATCTTTCGGGTAGTTTTTAACCACGACTGGTGCTTTAAAGTGTTGCTCTGCTAAGTAGCGCTCATGTTCAGAAGACATGTCGACACCCCAGTAAACTGGGTTTTCGAATTTCTGGCCGCAGGTTTCGAGAATTTTGATTGCATCGGTGTAGTCGACTTGTGCAAAATCAGAATTCACAAAACGTTCTAGACGGTTAATCACATCTTTATCAACACGCTCAGCAAAGAATTCAAGGTCATCACGGCGTTCAGTTAATGCCGCTTTGAATGCATATTTCAGCATTTTTTCAGCCAGACCCGCGATGTCATCTAAGTTAGCAAATGCCACTTCAGGCTCTAACATCCAGAATTCAGCCAAGTGGCGGCTGGTATTGGAGTTTTCAGCGCGGAAAGTTGGGCCAAAGGTGTAGATTTTGCTTAATGCTGTTGCATAAGCTTCACCGTTCAACTGACCAGAAACCGTTAAGAAGGCTTCACGACCGAAGAAATCTTCGCTGAAATCCACTTCACCTTTGTCATTACGTGGCAAGTTGTTGTAGTCCAATGTAGAAACACGGAACATTTCACCCGCGCCTTCTGTATCTGATGCCGTGATGAGTGGGGTCGATACCCAGAAGAAACCTTGCTCATCAAAGAAACGATGCAGAGCTTGCGCTAATGTGTGGCGAACACGTGCAACAGCACCGATTAAGTTGGTGCGTGGACGTAAGTGCGCGGCTTCACGTAAAAACTCGACGCTGTGGCGTTTTGCTGCCATTGGGTAAGTGTCAGGATCTTCAACCCAACCAACGACTTTTACTGCCGTTGCTTGCAATTCAAAAGATTGACCTTGACCTTGAGATTCGGCCACGACACCAGTGACTTCCACAGAGCAGCCTGTGGTTAAATGCAGGACTTCGTCATTATAATTAGATAAATTATTATTGATGATAGCCTGTAATGGGTTAAAGCATGAACCGTCATAAACGGCGAGGAAAGAAAAACCAGCTTTTGAATCTCTCCTTGTACGTACCCAGCCTTGAACGGTGACTTCTGAGCCCACCGCCACACGGCCTTGCAGTACATCGACTACAGGCGCAACGATCATAAAAATTACTCTCTTTTAAATAATATTAACGATATGAGATGACGAGTATGCATTATTGGGGTTGACTGCTTAAGAGTTTACGAAGAAACACTATATAAGAAGAAAACTCACGATAAGAAAAAGCGATAACCCGACATCTTTTCCGAAATCCCATATTTCAGGGTTAATCTGCTATGTTACTTGCCATTTGGCAGGAAACAAGTAAAAAATCGCTATCGGGTTATTAATTTGTTTTTAGCAAGCTTTTTCCATTTTAGGAAGGTCAAAGGCTTTACGTAGCTGATTCACAAATTCATCATCTTCACAGATAGTTTTTCCGGGGCTATCGGATAATTTAGCAACGGGCTTGCCATTACATTCCACCAGCTTGATAACGATATTCATCGGAACTACATTCGGAATGTTGCAAGTGAGTCTTGTACCAATACCAAACACTAAATTTATCCGTTTATGGAAATAGTGGTATAGCTCTAAGGCTTTTTGCAGGTCTAAATTGTCGGAGAACACCAGTGTTTTACTCAGTGGGTCAATGCCCAATTTCTGATAATGGGCGATGGCTTTTTCACCCCATTCAATAGGATCCCCAGAATCGTGGCGTAATCCTTGGTAACGATTAGCAAACTCGCGGTCAAAATCACGCAAGAAAGCATCCATCGTAATACAGTCGGTGAGGGCGATACCCAAATGATTTGGGTACTCATCTAGCCAGCTTTGTAAGGCTTCACGTTGGCTATTGGCGAGTTCAGGACTTATCTGTTGATGAGCTTGGAACCATTCATGGGCTTGGGTACCTACAGGCATTAAGTCCAATTCACGCGCCAATTTGTAGTTACTGGTACCCACTAAATAAGGGAATTCTTGTTTGAGCATGCTCACGATAGCTGCTTGCACTTCATAGGAAAAACGACGGCGAGTACCGAAATCCATCAACTTAAAACCAGATAGATTCAACTGGCGTTCGCTGGCTTCTTGATAAAACAGCCCCAGTAATTTGTGTAGTTGGTTAGCGGCATCATCAGCGGTAATGGTAGGGTGTCTGTCACGTTGGACAATTTCACTCACTAGCGCCAATAGAGGGACTTCCCACATAATCACTTCGCGCCATGGACCACTGATTCGCATTGCCAGTTGACCATTATCCGCGACGCTGACGACAACTTGCTCAGGATTAAAGCGGAATGTTTTTAGCCACGAGAGGTAGTCTTCGGTGAAAAAGGGCAGAGTACGCAGGTACTGATATTCATCATCCGAAAGAGAAAGCTGTGCCATCAATTGGATCTGTTGTTCAATCTCATTGGCATAGGCACCTAAAATATCACTGCTACGGCAACGAAATTCAGCGACAACGGGGACTTGGTTGTAGCGGTGAAAAACGGCTTGCTGCATATGAAGCTTATAAGCATCGGTATCCAGCAGTGATGTAATAATCGGTGTTACGTCTAAATTCATGCGCGCAGAGTTCCTCGCGGAGCTGACTAATTGCTAAATCGTTAAAGTTGAAAAAGTATACCCGCTTTAACAAAAGATAGAAATTTTATTCTATCTGTATGTTGTTGGAAGATAATTCAACTTTAATCCACCCAATTAACTGTTGAGCTAAACGTGTTCAATATTATTCTTTTATATAGGCATCTTTTATTTACTATTAGATAACATACTAAGAACAATAATCACCGAATGATACTAACATGTAAATTTAGATTTAATAGATCTATAGCACCAACAGGCAAACCGTACGCTCACAAAGTTGGATACTACTCTCATAAATTTGATGGGGAATAATAGAAAAACATCGTAATTTGTGATGAAAATGTTTCTCAAGTCCATTCACATTAGTTCATCTTATAGTATTGTATGCAGTAGAAAGAGACTATGACACGGATATAACGATTAAAAAGGTTACCTATGACTCAGTTAAGACAAGCGAAATATCGTCAAGATTATCAAGCACCTGATTATACAATTACAGAAATATCCCTTGATTTTGACCTTGATCCCGCCAAAACCAAAGTGACCGCGATCAGTAAGGTAAAACGCCTTAATCCGCAATCTTCCACCTTAGAATTATTTGGTGAAGATTTAACTCTTATTAGCCTTGAAGTCGATGGTAAAGCGTGGACAAACTATAAAGAAGAATCCGGCAAGCTTATCATTGAATCGCTACCAGACGCGTTTACACTGAGTATTGTTAATGAGATTAGCCCTGAAAAAAACAGTGCGTTAGAAGGTTTATATGTTTCTGGTGAAGCTTTATGTACTCAGTGTGAGGCAGAAGGTTTCCGCCACATTACTTATTACCAAGATCGCCCCGATGTTTTAGCGCGTTACACCACCAAAATTACAGCAGACAAATCCCGCTATCCTTATTTACTTTCTAACGGTAACCGCATCGCGGAAGGTGAATTGGACGATGGCCGCCACTGGGTAAAATGGGAAGACCCATTCCCGAAACCAAGCTATTTATTTGCATTGGTCGCGGGGGACTTTGATGTTTTACGCGATGAGTTTGTGACTCGTACGGGTCGCAAAGTCGCATTAGAGCTGTTTGTTGATAAAGGCAACTTAGACCGTGCGCCATGGGCCATGAAATCCCTGCAAAATGCAATGAAATGGGACGAAGAGCGTTTCGGTTTAGAATATGACCTTGATATTTATATGATTGTTGCCGTTGATTTCTTTAATATGGGCGCAATGGAAAATAAAGGTCTGAACGTATTTAACTCGAAGTACGTTTTAGCGAAAAGCGAAACTGCCACAGATAAAGATTATCTGAATATTGAATCTGTGATTGGTCACGAATATTTCCATAACTGGACAGGTAACCGTATTACTTGCCGTGACTGGTTCCAATTAAGCCTAAAAGAAGGACTGACAGTTTTCCGTGATCAGGAATTTAGTTCAGATTTAGGTTCGCGTTCAGTCAATCGTATTAATAATGTCAAAGTCATGCGTGCGGCGCAGTTTGCGGAAGATGCAAGCCCAATGGCTCACCCAATTCGCCCTGAAAAAGTGATTGAAATGAACAACTTTTATACACTGACAGTGTATGAAAAAGGATCTGAAGTCATCCGCATGATCCACACTTTGCTCGGAGAAGAAATGTTCCAAGCAGGGATCCAACTGTATGTTCATCGCCATGATGGCAGCGCTGCAACCTGTGATGATTTTGTGCAGGCAATGGAAGATGCATCGAACGTGGATTTATCCCTGTTCCGTCGCTGGTATAGCCAATCAGGAACGCCAGTGCTGACTGTTCGTGATGAATATTCCCCTGAGAAGCAACAATATACGCTGCATGTTAGCCAAATGACGCCACCAACTGCCGACCAAGCAGAAAAACAGCCTCTGCATATTCCATTGGATATCGAACTGTATGGGGAAGATGGTGCGGTGATCCCGCTTAAGCGTGATGGCAGTTTGGTGAACTCAGTCTTAAATGTCACTCAAGCATCACAAAGTTTTGTGTTTGACCATGTGACTTCTCGCCCGGTTCCTTCTTTATTACGTGAATTTTCTGCACCAGTAAAATTGGATTACCCATATACGGATGCACAACTGGCATTTTTAATGCAGCATGCGAGCAATGAATTTTCTCGCTGGGATGCGGCGCAGCAACTGATTAATAACTACGCCAAAATTAATGTGGAAAAACTGCATAAAGGGGAAGCGTTGATTTTGCCTGAGCATGTTGTGGATGCATTCCGCGCCGTGTTACTCAGTGACAATATTGACCCTGCATTAGCGGCTTTAATTTTGACTTTGCCTTCAGAAAATGAAATTGCGGAGCTGTTTACCGTTATTGATCCTGTGGCAATCCATAAAGCGATTGATTTTATCCATTCAACGCTAGCGAATGAAATGCACGATGAGTTCTTAACGGTGTATCGTTCGATTAATATTGATGGATATCGTGTTGATCACGGGGATATTGCTTTGCGTTCACTGCGTAATACTTGCTTGCAATATTTAGCAGCTGCGGACGACCGTGAGTTAGCAAATAAGCTAGTGGAAGCTCAATACCGCAGTGCGGATAATATGACAGATTCATTAGCCGCATTAACCGCTGCAAACGAAGCGGGCTTGCCATGTCACGCTGAGCTGATGACTGATTTTGACGATCGCTGGCACCATGATGGCTTGGTAATGGACAAATGGTTTACGCTGCAAGGTACCAATCCAGCTAAAAACACACTGGCAAAAGTCCGTGAATTATTAAATCATCGATCATTTAGCATGACTAACCCGAATCGTGTACGTGCATTAGTGGGTTCATTTACGGCGGGTAATCCAGTGAACTTCCACGCGGAAGATAGCAGCGGTTATCAATTCCTGTATGAGATCTTAGTGGATCTAAATACTCGTAACCCACAAGTGGCATCGCGATTAATTGAGCCATTAATCCGTTTTAAACGTTATGATGCGAAGCGCCAAGGTTTAATGCGCGAGGTTCTGGAAAAACTGAAAGGGTTAGAGAATCTCTCTGGGGATCTGTTTGAGAAGATAACCAAAGCGCTAGAAAGCTAATTCTTAGGATAGTAGGCAGTTAATTCTTAGAATAAATGCATGTAAGCCCTTAGATTTTCGAGTCTAAGGGCTTTTTTATGGTAGAAGATCAAAACAATTAGCACTTTTAGTGATATTTTCATGGATTATTACCCCACAGTTGGGGTAGCATATGTGCCGTTTTATCAAGCCAATCTCACTTGTATACTCACAAACCCTATTTGGTAAAACAGGTTTGGGGGTATTTTTGCACGCGCTGAGTTTGAGTGTGTCGTGTAGAGAAATGCATATTCAATCGTACTTAGACAGAAAGTAGGTTAATAGCTATGTTATATCACCTTGCCCGAAAGGCACTGTTTCAGCTCGACCCGGAAAAGGCCCATGAATTAACGTTTCGTCAGCTTCAGCGTTTAAATCACTCTCCTCTCCAATTCCTCCTTCGTCAATCTATTGCAACCAAACCCGTTACCTGTATGGGACTCTCCTTTAAAAATCCATTAGGCCTAGCCGCAGGACTCGACAAAAATGGCGAGTGCATTGATGCGTTTGGTGCTATGGGATTTGGTTTTTTAGAAATTGGGACCGTTACACCACGTCCTCAAGATGGAAATGACAAACCAAGATTATTCAGAGTTGTTGAAGCGGAAGGGATTATTAACCGCATGGGTTTCAACAATAAAGGGGTTGATAACCTTGTTGAGAACGTTAAAAAATCAACTTACGGCGGGATTATCGGGATTAATATTGGTAAGAATAAAGATACGCCCGTTGAGCATGGTAAAGACGATTATTTAATTTGTATGGATAAAGTGTATGCCCACGCTGGGTATATCGCGATTAATATTTCATCACCAAACACCCCTGGATTACGCACATTACAATATGGGGAAGCGCTGGATGATTTATTAAGTGGCATTAAAGAGAAGCAATTAGCACTGCAATCACTCCATCAAAAATATGTTCCTGTTGCGGTCAAAATCGCACCGGATTTAACTGAAGAAGAAATTGTGCAAGTTGCTGACAGTTTAGTGAGACATAATATCGACGGTGTTATTGCTACAAACACCACATTAGATCGTTCTTTAGTTCAAGGTTTAAATTACTGTAATGAAGCAGGTGGTTTAAGTGGGCGTCCGGTGCAATTAAAAAGTACCCAAGTCATTAAGCTTATTTCCCGTGAATTAAATGGACGGTTACCAATTATTGGTGTTGGTGGTATTGATTCATTAACTGCAGCCAGAGAAAAAATGGAAGCAGGAGCATCATTAGTCCAAATTTATTCTGGTTTTATTTATCATGGGCCAAAATTAATAAAGGATATTGTTAATCACATCTAAAAAATGGTGATTAATTATACAAGGGGGTTTATTTATTCCCCCTTTTATCCTATATTAAGGTTGAACATAATTTATATCCATTAAATGACAAGTTATACATGTAGTTTTTGCTCATCTGGTTAATTCGTTATTAAAAAGTCGACATTGAAGTTTGCTTATATTGATCAGTCTATCGTGTATCTTTTTTTTAAAGTTTTAGGATATAACAGAGGTATGTTTAAAGGGATCTTAATAAAGGATCCAAACAAAGCTTATTTGCTTGTAACATCGCTAAAGGATCGTTTATGAATATTAAACCTGATGATCATTGGCGTTGGTATTTTGATCGTGACCATGACAGAGTGATGTTAGATCTCGCCAACGGCATGATATTTCGGTCTTGTTTTCCAGCTAAAATGTTGACTGTTTCTGCACAAAATGAAATGCCTTTTAGTATTGAAGATGCAGCAGAGTTTTATGTGTTTGATGAGCAAGCCAAGAGATTAAATATTAGTTATGAAGAGAGAGCGGAATTAGTCTTAAATAGCCTAGTTGCTTACCGCTTTTTAAAGCCGCAAATGCCAAAAAGTTGGTATTTTTCCAGTTTCCATTTTATGAGCACGCCAGAACGCGGTCAGTTAATTCAGGTATGCTTAGAAAATACCAATGTATATTCAACATTTATTATTGCAGAAGCGGGTGACTCAGCAAGCTTGTGTTTATTGGCGGAACCTTTATTAGAATTACCAGATCGTACTTTACGATTCTGTGATCCAATTAAGATCATGAATGATCGTATGATGCATTATCAATCGAGAACCAAGCGCCTATTATATGGAAACGCCATATAATTGATCGTTGATGATCATACTCGTATTTTGATTGCGTTTATGCGGAATAAAGTTTCCCATGCAAAATAAATAAAATGAAAAAATAGGCATAAGAAAATTTATACGATAAATGCAGCTGAAGAATATGGGAAGAATTTATCTTTAATTAAGAGCCTCAACTAAAAAATTATTTTCTTAGTTGAGGCTTTATTTTTATTTAATCAGCTTGATTAAAAGCAAGTTTGATGGCAGTTTTTGGAATACAGCTACAAGCTAAAATATCCCCATTATCTTTGATAGCGCTTTGTTTCAGTGGGGTGACTTCCCCTTCAAGCAGTGAAATCCGGCAACGTCCACAAATTCCCGCACGGCATGAATAAGGAATTGAAAGCCCATGAGATTCAAGCTGTTCAAGGATCACATGCTCTGTGTTTCCACTATATTCTATCTCTTCAAAAACTAGGTTTACGGTGGTTGGAGTTGGCTTTGTAGCCTGAGCAATAGGCGCTTCTCTATCACGTAATGGATACTGTTTTGGCTGCTTAGTTTCTAATACGGTGAGGGTATCCCCTACGCGGATGATCCCCGTATTTTCGATTAATACATTTTGCCCAAAATCTACATCACCGGAGTCATCCATACGGAAGGTTTGTAGTGTGGCGAGCGGTTCTGCTTGTGGATGCTTGATCCCTTTTTCTGGGCTGACGGTGGTCAAAATACAGCGGCTACAAGGTTTATCTAAGGTGAAGATCACATCACCAATTTGAATACGTTTCCAGCTATCTTCTTCGAACGGCTTCGCGCCGGTAATAATTAAGTTACCGCGAAATTGTTCGAGTTTTACGCTGGCAGGGCAGCGGCGTTGCAGCTCTTGTACTGAGGCTTCATTGATAAGTAAAAATGGGTAGCCATCGGCGAAAGATAAGGGAATGTTTTGGTGCTTTTTGACTCGGCGAGATAATTCAGGACTTAACCATCTTAGTTGGACTGGTTCGTCAAAAAAGCTGCTTAACCAACTATTTATCTCATCAGGTGCAATAAGTGCATGAAAATGATTGCCCCAAACTTCTGTAGGACTCTGCTTCTCATTAAAGTCCTGATACAATACGGTGGCGCTTTCACCATTAGGTGCTTTTAGATAAAGCCCATTATTGAGCATAGCCGGGGTAAATAATAACATCTGCGGATATTTACGCGCAGTGATAAACTTACCTTCTAATGTGGTGACCATAAAGTTACGATCAAACGTCAATCCGCTGATATCAGCGTAACCATGAGATAGACGAATGCCCCTCATTGACTTGACTGGGTGTGTATACAGGCGCGAAAGCGTAATCATTTTTTAATCCTATAATTGTTGTGCAGCAACTTTATGACAAGTGCATGAGATTAGCTATAATGCGCAACAATTTTTCATCGAAATCGGTAATAAATACTATGAATTTTCTGTTTGCCAGCACAGCTCGAGGCCTGGAAGAACTACTGAAAACTGAATTGGAAGCGCTAGGCGCTAGCCAGTGCAAAGTGGCACAAGGGGGCGTCTATTTCCAGGCTGATGACCGTGTGATGTATCAAAGTCTGCTGTGGAGTCGACTGGCATCCCGTATTTTATTACCGCTGAATGATTTTGATGTCTATAGCGACCTTGATTTATATCTGGGTGTTCAAGCGATTGATTGGTCCGAAATCTTCGATGTGAATGACACATTTGTGGTGCATTTCACCGGAACCAACGAAGAGATCCGCAATAGCCAGTACGGGGCATTAAAAGTGAAAGATGCCATTGTTGACAGCTTTGTGCGTAAGTTAGACCAGCGCCCGAACGTTGCTCGCCAAGAAGCTGATATTCGCATTAACGTCTACCTGAATAAAGAACGCGCAAGCGTGGCACTCGACTTGAGCGGTGATTCACTGCACATTCGTGGTTATCGTGACCTTGCAGGGCAAGCGCCATTAAAAGAGACGTTAGCGGCAGCGATTATTAGCCGTTCAGGTTGGCAGAAAAATACTCCGATGGTCGACCCAATGTGTGGTTCTGGAACGCTATTAATTGAAGCGGCAATGATTGCAGCGGATAGAGCGCCGGGGTTATATCGCCAGCATTGGGGATTCAATGCATGGTTGAAACATAACCCTGAATTATGGCGTGAAGTTGTCACAGAAGCTCAGGTACGTTTCCGTCAAGGCTTAAAAGATACCACTTCCCGTTTCTATGGTTTTGATATTGATAAACGCGTGCTGGATATGGCACGTGCCAATGCTCGTCGTGCAGGATTGCAAGATTTAATTACCTTCAATCACGGTGATGCTGCGGCACTGGAAAATCCAGTTAAAACAGATATCAAGGGAACCATTATCAGTAACCCGCCATACGGTGAGCGTCTGGAAAGTGAACCTGCATTAATCGCATTACATAGCCAATTTGGTCGTATTGTTAAAGCGCGCTTCCCTGGTTGGCGTTTATCGATTTTCAGTGCATCCCCTGAATTATTAAGCTGCTTACAGTTACGTTCTGAGCGAGAATTTAAAGCGAAAAATGGTCCATTAGATTGCGTACAGAAAAACTATCAATTAGCGGAAACGCCATCAGAAACTATTGCGGAAATTTCCCCAGATTTTGCTAACCGTTTACGTAAAAACCAGAAAAAACTGGCGAAATGGGCGAAGCAGCAAGGTATTGAATGTTATCGCCTGTATGATGCAGATTTACCTGAATACAATGTGGCTGTCGATGTTTATGGTGACAAAGTGGTGATTCAAGAATACGCCCCGCCAAAAACCGTTGATGAGCGTAAAGCACGTCAGCGTTTGTTCGATGTGATCACTGCAACGATGAACGTCCTTGAGTTAACCTCGAATCAGTTAGTATTGAAAACGCGTCAGCGTCAAAAAGGTAAACAACAGTACGAAAAATTAGCGCAGAAAGATGATTTCTTCTTAGTGAATGAATATAACGCTAAATTGTTAGTTAACTTGACTGACTATCTGGATACTGGGTTATTCCTCGACCACCGTATTGCTCGTCGTATGTTAGGTGAAATGAGCCGTGGTAAGGACTTCTTAAATCTCTTTTGCTACACCGGTACTGCCACCGTTCACGCGGGGCTAGGTGGTGCGAAGAGCACAACCTCTGTGGATATGTCTCGTACCTATTTAGAGTGGGCAGAGAAAAACTTGCAAGCTAACCAGCTTACAGGTCGCCAGCACCGTTTAATGCAAGCGGATTGTTTGAATTGGTTAGCCAACACCGACGAGCAATTTGACTTGATTTTCATCGATCCACCGACGTTCTCAAACTCGAAACGTATGGATGGAACCTTTGACGTTCAACGTGACCATGTGCAATTGATCACCCATTTGAAACGCATGCTGCGTCGCGGTGGAACTGTGATGTTCTCCAACAACAAACGCGGGTTCAAAATGGATCTCGAAGCACTGACTGAACTTGGCCTAAAAGCACAAGAAATCACCGCTAAGACACTGTCGGAAGACTTCGCGCGTAACCGTCAAATTCACAACTGCTGGTTAATTAGCCACGCAGAGTAAGGAACAGAATTAATGGCTTTAATTAATTTATCGGGCGCATACCTCGCGTTTAGTGATGCGCCTTTGTTAGACAATACTGAAATTCATATTGAAGATAATGAACGCGTCTGTTTAGTCGGTCGCAACGGGGCAGGGAAATCGACCCTGATGCGTGTCTTGACGAAAGAGCAGCCACTGGATGATGGTTCATTAACGTATGAACAAGATTTAATTGTTGCTCGTTTACAGCAAGATCCGCCGCGTAACGTGGAAGGCACTATTTTTGACTTTGTGGCAGAAGGTGTTGCTGAACAAGCTCAATATTTGAAAGATTATCACCATGTTGCCAAGTTGGTGGAGTCTGACCCAAGTGAGAAAAATTTAAATAAACTGGCGGATTTACAAGAGGTTCTGGATAACTTAAATCTCTGGTTATTAGACTCGCGTATTAATGATGTGCTTAAAAAGTTGGGTCTACCAGCGGATGCAGAGTTATCTTCATTATCCGGTGGTTGGTTGCGTAAAGCGGCATTAGGACGTGCGTTGGTCAGCAATCCTCGCGTGCTGTTCTTAGATGAGCCAACTAACCACTTAGATATTGAAACCATTTTATGGTTAGAAACTTTTTTGAAAGATTTCCAAGGTAGCATCGTCTTTATTTCCCATGACCGTTCTTTTATTCGTAATATGGCGACCCGTATTATCGATTTAGACCGTGGTCAGCTAGCCTCTTGGCCGGGTAACTATGACGATTATCTGATCAACAAAGAAGAAGCGCTGCGTGTTGAAGAGATGCAAAATGCGGAGTTTGATCGCAAATTAGCGCAGGAAGAAGCCTGGATCCGCCAAGGGATCAAAGCGCGCCGTACCCGTAATGAAGGGCGTGTTCGCGCGCTGAAAGCATTACGCGTAGAACGCTCGGAACGCCGCGAAGTGATGGGCACTGCGCGTATGCAAGTGGGCGAAGCAGCGCGTTCCGGTAAGATTGTATTTGAGTTAGAAAACGTTAATTATCAAGTTGATAATAAAGTTTTAGTAAAAGATTTCTCTGCGCAAGTGATGCGTGGCGATAAAATTGCATTGGTGGGACCTAACGGTTGTGGTAAAACCACTCTGTTACGTTTAATGCTCGGCGATTTGCAAGCAGACAGCGGGCGCGTTCACTGCGGGACTAAACTTGAAGTTGCGTATTTTGACCAACACCGTGCAGCACTCGACCCAGATAAAACCGTTATGGATAACCTTGCAGAAGGTAAACAAGAGGTCATGGTTAATGGTAAACCTCGTCATGTATTGGGTTACCTGCAAGACTTTATGTTCCCGCCAAAACGCGCGATGACGCCTGTAAGAGCATTATCCGGTGGTGAGCGTAACCGCTTATTATTAGCACGTTTGTTCTTAAAACCAAGTAACTTGCTGATCCTCGATGAGCCAACCAACGACCTTGATGTTGAAACATTGGAGTTACTGGAAGAGTTGGTGGATGGGTATCAAGGTACTGTTTTATTAGTTAGCCATGATAGAGAATTCGTGGATAACAGCGTAACAGAATGCTGGATTTTCGAAGGTAACGGCGAAATTAACCGCTTTGTGGGGGGCTATAATGATGCTCAACAACAAAGAGCACAAACCGTACGTCTGAAATCGGAGCAAACCAGTAAAGTAGCTGCGCCAGAAAAAGAGGCTAAGCCAAAAGAAGCCCCTAAACGTGCAAATAAGCTTAGCTATAATTTATTGCGTGAATTAGAGCAATTACCGGCGAAATTAGAGCAACTTGAAGGGGAAATCGAAACTCTTCAAGCACAAATTGGTGATGCAAATTTCTTTAATCAACCACATGATGTGACTGAGCAAGCGTTAACTGCACTTGCCGCTAAAGAACAAGAGTTAGAACAGGCGTTTGATCGTTGGCAGGAGCTAGAGCTGTTGAAAAACGGTTGATATGACGGCTTGAATCAAAAGGAGAGAAAACACCTTGTGTTCCCATGAGCCCCATGAACATGTGCTCTGTCCACAGTGCGACATGATGGTTGCTGTTCCTGAATTGGAACAAGGCAGTAAAGCCACATGTCCGCGTTGTGAAACAACACTCATATCCAAGTGGCGTTATCCTTACAGGCAACCCGCAGCATATGCATTTAGTGCGTTGATTATGCTGGTGATTGCCTGTCTTTTCCCATTTGTAAAAATGAGTGCAGCAGGCATTGAAAATGAAATCTCCATGTTTCAAATCATCGAGATTATTATGGGAACGCGTTACAGCGGTTTAGCGCTGTTTTTTCTCCTCTTTTCTTTGATTATTCCCTCGTTTTGCATGGTGACTATCATCTTGTTAGGGCTGCGGGTTCACCTCCCCAAATCAATAAAAGTGCTTATAACCCGAATTCTCTTTCAGATGAAATCGTGGTGTATGGCGGAGATTTTTTTGGCGGGGGTGTTAGTTAGTTTCGTTAAGCTAATTGCTTATGGTGATATTGGCATTGGGATGAGTTTTCTCCCTTATTGCGCATTTTGTATGATGCAAGTGCGAGCGTTTCAGTGCCTAGATAGGCATTGGTTATGGAACCGTATTGAAGACGCGCCCAAACTCCATAAACCGCTGATTGTTGGGCAAACCGGAATTAGCCAAAATGTACGTTTATGTTTAGTGTGTACGGCGATTTTACCGGCTGACCAACATGAATGTCCGCGTTGCCATGCTCGTGGTAGCGTACGCAAAAAGCAAAGTTTGCAGTGGACTTTGGCTTTATTGTTAACCTCTATTTTGCTTTATATTCCCGCAAACGTTCTGCCTGTGATGACAACAAATGCGATAGGCAGTGAGCTACCGTCAACAATTATGGATGGGGTTATTCTTCTCTGGGAAGATGGCTCGTTCCCTGTTGCTATGATTATTTTTATTGCCAGTATTATGGTGCCTTCCTTGAAAATGATTAGTATAGCGTGGCTATGCCTTGATTCTCAAGGATTTGGCAACCGTGATCCTCATCGAATGCATTTTATTTATGAGCTGGTGGAGTATGTTGGTCGCTGGTCAATGATCGACGTGTTTGTTATTACCATTTTGACTGCACTGGTTCAAATGGGGCAACTGATGAGCATCGTACCGGCGCAAGGGGTGATATTCTTTGGTGTCGTGGTGATTTTAACGATGTTTGCCGCAATGACATTTGATCCTCGCTTAACATGGGATCGTTGTGAAAAGAGAGATGCAGTTAAGACTGTTGAACAAGAAGGAGCCGCAGGGTGACAGATCAAGAAACACCACAGGCCAATGCTAAAGTGAGTAAGTTAAAGAGCTGGTCACCGGTTTGGGTGATCCCGATTGTGACTCTACTTATTGGTGCTTGGATCATGTTTTACCATTTCAGCCATCAAGGCCCAGAAGTGACGCTAATCACTTACAGTGCGGAAGGGGTTGAAGCAGGTAAAACCAAAATTAAAAGTCGTAGCGTGGATATTGGGGTGGTTGAAAGCGTCACTCTGGATGCTAATTTTAGTCGCGTGATTATTAAGGCACGCTTGAATCCTGAAATGGAAGATTTGCTACGCTCGGATTCTGCCTTTTGGATCGTGAAACCCACGATTGGTCGTGATGGGGTAACAGGGCTAGGTACTCTGTTATCAGGGGCTTATATTGAACTGCAGCCAGGTTTAGCGGCAAAAGAACATTTTGAGTTTACGTTATTAGATACGCCACCTTTGGCGTCTCCTGATGCTAAAGGTAAACGAATTATTTTAACTAGCGATAAAGCAGGGCAGCTAAATGCTGGCGATCCTGTGTTATTCCGTGGTTATCGTGTTGGGTCTGTTGAAACGAGCAATTTTGACATGGACCAACGTGATATGCGTTACCAGCTGTTTATTAATGCTCCGTATGACAAGCTAATTAGTAGCAATGTGCGTTTTTGGAAAGATAGTGGTATTGCCTTTGATATGTCTTCCCAAGGTGTGCATGTTTCGATGGGGTCGGTAGCGACATTATTGACTGGTGGCGTGAGTTTTGATGTGCCTGAAGGGTGGGTACCTGGCGAAACAGTTAAAGAGAATGCACAGTTCGAACTGTTTGATACTCAATCAAGCATTCAGGACTCGTTATACACCACGTACCAAGATTTTGTGCTGTTCTTCTCTGATTCTGTACGCGGGCTACAACCGGGAGCACCAGTAGAATTCCGCGGTATTCGCTTAGGTACAGTGGCACAAGTGCCATTCTATACTGCGGGTCTTGATCAATCACTGGATAATAATTTCCGTATTCCTGTTCTTATTCATATCGAACCAGAGCGTTTTTCTAAAGATGTCGGTAAAGACTTTAATTTGAAGAATGAATTAAATCTGGCGATGAAAAATGGGTTAAGGGCGTCATTAAAATCCGGTAATTTATTAACGGGCGCTCTGTATATTGACCTCGACTTTATTCCTGATGTACCAGAGTTCAAAGGCCCTTATGTTATTGCGGGTTATAAAATTATCCCAACACACAGTGGTGGATTAGCTCAGATCCAACAGAAAGTGATCGCCGTGCTGGATAAAATCAACAATATGCCAATTGAGCCTATGTTGAAACAGACAACGCAAACATTAGCTGAAGGTCAAAAATTGGTACAAGAAGCAAATGTGATGTTTACGCAGTTGAATAAATTAATGTCTAGCAAAGAGTTCCAAAGTTTACCTATGGATATGCAAAAATCATTGAAAGAGATAAACAAAACAATGCAAGGCTTCCAACCAGGCTCACCAGCGTATAATAAGATGGTTGATGATATGCAGCGTCTAGATCAAGTACTGCGTGAAGTACAACCGCTACTGCGCACGCTGAATAATAAGAGCAATGCGCTCGTGTTTGAAGCTGAGCCAAGTAAGGACGTTGTGCCGAAAGGAGTGAAAAAATAATGAGATATCTATTAACAATAGGTATTTTTCTACTGGCTGCTTGTAGTAGCAGCCCTGAGAAAATGTACTATCAATTACCAATGAAGGCCCCGGAAGCTCAATCAGTGGTCGTGATGGATAAAGGCCAAATCTGGCTGCAGCGTATTACACTGGCTGATGTGTTGACATCAAATGGGATCACTTACCAAACGTCCGATGTTGCGTATTCAAATGCGAGTGCGCATTTATGGGCAAGCCCATTAGAGCAGCAATTGGGGCAATCAATGGTGCGTGAGCTATCTTCAACGCTACCGGATAGATTTATCTCATTGCAACCTTTGCAGAACTCACCTGAGACGTTAGATATCACTCTAACGGCATTTAATGGTCGTTATGATGGGAAAGTTTTAGTGCAGGGATTTTGGACATTGATGCGTGGCGACAAAGTTGTACGCCGCAACTTTGATATTCAATTAGAGCAGCAAGAAGATGGTTATCCTGAATTAGTCAGAACATTATCGAGTGGTTGGCAAAAAGTGGCAGCAGATATTGCCCAAGAGATAAGTAAGCCATAACGTGATCATGATTTTGTTGTGAAATGAATGCATTACCGTAAAACGTAGTGCATTTTTTTGTTATTTTACAATTCAATAAATGGATATTAAAAACACTTAATTTATTGATAAGTAATGAATTTATTTTTAATTATTTGAATGTTAGCCGGTCGTGATTATCTCGAAATGTAGGTCACATTTATCATAATTATGACAATAATATGAAATTCTTTACTTGCATTTCTTATGGGTGGGCGCTATTTGTATAGTGTATCTATTAATAAAAATAGATGCTGTTTTCTTTTCCATTTAAATGATGAGGGAAGTAAGGCATGAAAAGACAGAAGCGAGACCGTTTAGAAAGAGCGTTATCAAGAGGTTATCAAGCAGGTTTAACCGGACGTTCCAAAGAATTATGTCCTTATCAGGCAGTAGATGCCCGTTCGCATTGGCTAGGTGGTTGGCGTAAAGCGATGGAGGATAGGGCGGCAGTAGCCGTTTAATTGGTCATTTAACGAGGAGCATTAAATTATTTTGCGGAAATTAATTGGACGCATAATTTAATATCATCCCCCCTGAAATTATAAACCTCCGCAAATGCGGAGGTTTGAGTTTAAGGCTAGTCACGATTAGAACGCGCTTGTATCCTTAAATAAGCCGACTTTCAGGTCTGTTGCAGCATAAATCAGTTTGCCGTCTACCAGCACTTCACCATCCGCTAACCCCATAATTAACTTACGGTTAATCACGCGTTTAAAATTGATACGGTAAGTGACTTTTTTTGCAGTCGGTAATACTTGTCCAGTGAATTTCACTTCACCAACACCTAACGCACGACCTTTACCTTCACCGCCTAACCAGCCGAGGTAAAAACCAACCAGCTGCCACATAGCATCAAGGCCTAAGCAACCTGGCATAACAGGATCATTCGTGAAGTGGCAACCAAAGAACCATAAATCTGGATTGATATCCAGTTCAGCTTCAACGTAGCCTTTATCAAATGTACCGCCATCTTCGGTCATTTTGATGATGCGATCCATCATCAACATATTACCTGATGGCAGTGGAGGACCATTTTCCCCAAATAATTCGCCTCTTCCAGAAGCCTCTAAATCTTCTTTTGTATAGGATTCGCGTTTATCAACCATGATCTTCAGATAGCCTTTATTATGTGTAGGTCAACAGAATAGCTTACACTTGTAAGCTGAACAACTCCGATCAGCTAGTATTTACTCAATCTTTACTTAGCCCATCCACTTTAAAAACCAAGGTAATCTAGACTTATCCGGTGAATTTGCTTGGTTTATGCGTTCTTGAATTAAAGCTAACAAGTGTACGTTATCACCTTCTACTTGTTGTTCAAAGTAAGGTTGTTTTGTTAAGAGAGAAATCGCTTGAGCAACGTGTTCGACAGGCCAAATATGGAATTTCTCTTCTTTGACTGCCTCGATAACTTCTTGTTTCAAACATAGATGGCGCACATTAGACATTGGGATGATGACACCTTGATTGCCTGTTAGCTCACGCTTATCGCAGATATCAAAAAATCCTTCAATCTTTTCGTTAACACCACCAATAGGTTGAACATAGCCAAATTGGTCAACAGCGCCAGTGACGGCAATTTGTTGGTCGATAGGCTGCAATGATAATGCGCTAATTAAGGCACATAGTTCAGCCAATGATGCACTATCACCGTCAACTTCACCATAAGACTGTTCAAATACAATAGAGGCAGAGAAGGGCTGTGGTTGCTCTAATTTTAATTCATAGTTTAGGTAGGCTTGCATAATCATCATGCCTTTTGCATGAATATTGCCGCCTAATTCTGCTTTGCGCTCGACATCGGTAAACTCGCCATCGCCCAGATGTGCCACGCAGGTGATCCGTGATGGTTCCCCAATTGTGTCAGGGTAGCCAGGATACTGTAAGACGGATAGCCCGTTAATTTGCCCAACAACTTCCCCTTCCGTTTTAATCAAAACTTGCTCTTGCAGAATATCGTCTTGATTACGCTCAACGAGGAAGGAATGACGCCATAAACGATTTTCTTCGGCTTGGGAGAATGATTCTGCTGTTAAATGACCTTCGTTAGCGTATTGGGCTGCATTGGTTAAGTTGCGAGTTAGCCAGTTTATATCAAGTGGTAAATTGTATTTGTCTTCGCAACAACGTGTTGCTTGCAAAATAAACTCAGGCCAGCCGTCAGCTGCAATTTCAGGCAGCTGATTACTGTTAACAATGAATTTAATGAAATTCATCCATAAGCTTAATTGTTCTTCGTCTTCGAAAAACATGAGAGGCTCATATTCTGCATATATTGAACAATCAAACAGCTCAGGAGCTGCAAATTCAAACTCTTCGAGTATAAGTCTATCACCGACAATAATCACTTTAAGTTCAAGCGGCTGAGGCTCAATTTCAATTGGCAGCGTTTGATTTTCACTGTGTGGCAACCACTCTAATTGGCGGCGGGTGACCATGTTTTTTAAGCGAGTCCACATTAATGGCTGAGTGACCAACGCGGTTGCAGAAATAACGAGGACTCCACCGTTAATTTGGTGTAGTAAACCAGGGACTAGGTTTTGATTTGGCGTGATGTAGCCAAACAGCTGCTCTGGCTCAATCCAGTGGCGGTAAGCGATTTTTTCATGTGAGGAAAAACGACCAGTAACATCGTTTTGCCACTGATATCGTTGTTTATCTTCAGATAATTGATAGTCCCCATTAATAAATTGGGTTTTAGCCAATAGCGGGGTGATAGAGTCAGTAAATAGTTTGAGGTACTCTTCACTTTCGTCAGACTTGATGAACATAAAGCGCGTTTGAGCATATTCACGAATGAAATGCTGAATCCCATCGAATAATCTTGGTTGAATATCCGCCAGTGTTGATGGAGTTAACGTCGCTGAAGAGACAAATTTTGTCTGAAAAGACGATAAGTTAGGAGTTAGGCCTTGCCATGTTAATTCTTGACTGATCACTATAATTATCTGCTATTAGTATGGTTATCAATAAATGCCTGCCAATCAGCAGGTCGCATGTGCCTGAGTTTATTTCTGTACCGTCTGTTTTATATACAATTTCAGGCTAATTTATTACCTTAAAATATCTTCGGCTTAAGATTGTTATATTAGCCTCTGAGCGCTAATCTTGCAGCAATATTTGTCGAAAAATCGAGTTAGAATAACGAAAACATGAGGGCAACGGGTAAACTTAGTGGCCATGTAAAACCAATCAGAAGCGCGCTCAATAGCCTCATGCAAAAACTAGGATCTTTGGTGACGAGTAGGGCGAATAACGCTGAACATACTCCTCCAATCCCATAGATAAGAAGTATGTGTTCAAAAGTGGACATGCAATTTTAGTGGTTTGTTAACGTGTGGATGCGAATTGTACACTATTTTTTTATTTACTGTTATTTTCTTTGTGTTAATCAATAGATAATCGATTAAATGAAATCCACCTTGAGCATTTTTCTTATATTATTGCTAATATAATGATAGGTACGATTTTCTTCGGGAAAAAATATGAAATATCAGCAGCTTGAAAATCTTGAATGTGGCTGGAAATGGGAATATCTGGTCAATAAAGCGAGAAGCGGGGAGCCGATTACCCGATATATAGAAAGAAGTGCGGAGCAAGAGGCGATTGAGCTGCTGTTAAAGCTGGAAAATACGCCAGTAGATGTATTGAAGTGGATTGCAGATCATATGTCTCCTCAATTGGATAACCGCATGAAACAGAGTATTCGTGCGCGTCGTAAACGTCACTTTAATGCTGAGCATCCACATACTCGAAAAAAGTCGATTGATTTAAATTATTCGGTTTGGCAGCGACTATCTAATTTGGCAGTAAAACGAAATAAAACCTTATCAGAGACGATTATTCAACTAATTGAAGATGCGGAACATAAAGATAAGTATGAGAGCCAAATGAGCTTATTGAAGCATGATCTTCAAGCGATCTTAGGTAAGTCGGAGAAAGAGTAACGATCTTTAGTTGACCAAGTAGATTATTGTGACGATCTTTCTTTCTGAGGATGAAAAAAAAGCCCCAATTTATTGGGGCTTTTTATATTCAGTTCGAAATTCAAACTAGGGCTATAAATTAAGCGCCTGGTTGAGTAACAACTTCAGTTGTACCTTGGATTTCGATTTCAACGCGACGGTCTGGCGCTAAACACTCGATCAGAGCTGCACGGCCTTTAACTGCGTCACATTTGTTACCAGTTACTGGATCTTCTTTACCACGACCTTCAGCAGCGATTGCGCTAGCTGGAACGCCTTTAGCTACTAAGTAGTCTACTACTGACTGAGCACGTTTTTGTGACAGTGGCAGGTTGTAGTTTTGTGAACCGATACGGTCTGTGAAACCAACTACCAGCACGCGACCTTGAGTTGGGTCGATGTTGCTCAGTTCGTTGTACAGTTCGTTCAGTGCTTGCTGACCTTCTGGTTTCAGAGATGCTTTGTTGAAGTTAAACAGAACGTCTGAACGCAGAGTGAAGCGTTTGTTTTCAACAACTGGAGCTGCTGGCTCAGCAACTACTGCTGGAGCAACAACTGGAGCTGCTTCTTGACCGAAACGGTATGCAAGACCAACGCTCAGCATGCCGTTGTCTGGGCTAACACCGATGTTGTCTTTATCACCCATGCGGCTAACCCACTGGTAGTCTAAACGAGTCGCTAATTCCGGAGTGATAGCATACTCAAGACCCAGTGCGTAAACTGGAGAAACGCCAGTGTCAGTTTCTTTACCAACGCCGTTAACTTTAGCTTCTGTACGGTAAACCATACCACCCAGACGAGTATAAACGTCTAAGTCATCCATGATTGGATAGCTCAGTTTGGTAGTCAGAGAAACGCCCATTGAAGAAACGCTACCTGCGTTGTCACCTTTGTACTTCATTTTACCAAACCAGTCGTAGCCCATTTCGAAGCCCATGTACTGGTTGTATTGGTAACCTGCGTACAGACCCGCACCTAATTGGTCACGAGTTTTTTTGCCAGTACCAACTGAAGTTTCATCTCCAGCAGCATCTTCAAAAGTAAATTTAGCGTGCTCGTAGTGAGACCAACCTAATTTACCACCAGTGTACCAAGTGTTATCTTTTGGAGCTGCTTGTGCAACAGTTGCAAACGCTGCTACTGCTACTGCTACCGCGATAGCTGTCTTTTTCATTTTTACGCCTCGTTATCATCCAATATTGGCTTGGCTTCGTGAGCCTTATTATTTGCCATTGGTTCAATTTAATTGCTAGGTTCAGCTGACATTATCCACAAAAATTTACGAAAAGTAAAAAAATAATGTCATAAGCTTAACAGGCTAAAGTCTACAACGAACTCCAAAAGATACAAGTATGGTAAGCAATAAAGGTTAAAAAAAATCTTTTTTTACCGTTGAAATCAGAGAGATAAATATATTACCTATTTTATTGTTAATAAATGCATCTTATTGTTTTTTCAGCATTTAAACGTTTTTTTTTATAATTAACTTGCTGAATGTAAAATTTCGTAAGAAAAATCTTATTATTGTTTAGTGAATGTTATTGGCATGAATCTTTAAAAGGTTTTGATGTCTAATATCCGCTGAACTCGTATTATATATTTTTTCTGGTCTCATAATGAATCCCATCGAATGACCTGCTTCTGCCGCATTTTGTAAAAGAATAAAATCTTGCTCGTTTATTTCTGGCAACCATCCTAATACGACACTGTAATTACCACTTCTTAATGCTTTTTCCATGGCATCAATGGTCGTAATTGAATTAACTTGGTTAAGTTGCATGATTTTATTGATGGGTAAACCAGCTTGTTCTAACCAGTGTTTACTCAGTTTTTTATCTGGACTCAGCCATAATAGCCAACGTGATTGAATACCGAACTGGCGCAACATGGGTAGCAAGATGTAATCCATAATAGGGTGTTGTTCGTTATAAACTAACTCGCTCACCATACCTTGTTGCATTGAATTATTTGCAAAGCTCACCGTTGAGGTTGCATTGCTTAAATTGCTATGTGTAAGACGGTCATGCGTGAAGCTATCATTAGTAAAATGATTAAGAGAATGTTCCGCTGCGTTGTTCCAAGAATAGATACTCATAATTCACCTCGCTACAATATTACATGGAGACAAGTGCTGTATGAACATACAGTAACTGTATATTTATACAATATCAAGGCTATTTTTACAAAGCGCTTCGCAACTTTGTGGTTTTTATGCGAGTTATACTTGGCATTTTTAACTGAAACTTTAAAATCGAACAAACATAATTATATGTAAAAACAGTTGTTTTTTATTGCTTGAACCTCAAGGACGATTGTGTTTTTTTTATTCATAAGGAGATGGAAAAGTGTCATTACAAAATGAAAGAAGTTCCCTTTTACAGCAAATTTTGGGTCAGTTTGGAGTATTAAAAAAGAAAAACCATTTTGGTGGATACTGTTTGTGCATTGATAATGCACTTGTGGGGTTGGTACTGGATGGGCAATTTTATGTTCGTGGGTGCTTATTTTCTCGTAGTTATTTTGAATCAGTTGGGTTTGAGCGGTTGGTATACAGTAAAAGAGGCATACCCCTAGAGATGCGCTATTACCAACTTCCGGAAGAGGCATGGTGTGACACATCAATATTAAGTCACATCATTGAATTAGCTTATCGTTCAGCCATGGAAGAAACGCAACAAAGAGAGTCGGCGGCGATACGCATCAAGGACTTGCCAAATATGAATATGGCAATGGAGAGGGCGCTTGGGAAAGTTGGAATTTTCCATGCAGAAGATCTCATTATGATTGGGGCTAAAGCGTGTTTCTTGAAACTAAAACAGCATGGGAAGCTGATACCGAGTGTAAAACAGTTGATTGGATTGGCTGCGGCTATTGAGGGTTGCCATAGTGAAGTATTACCTTCTCGAACTCGGCAGGAGCTCATTAACTGGTTTAACAGCATGAACTAATTTTCATTCTTTCAAATAAGCGGGCATGGCCATTTCTAGGTTTTAATGCCCGCTCATCAGTTTATTTTATGACAAGCTAATCTGTTTAATCATTGATTTTATTTCAGGAATTAATTCAACCAGTAATTTAGTCTGTTCCATGATCAAGACTGTTTTCTCATCGTCATCGCTAGATGCATGGTCAATGCGATTCAGTAAGCTCACTCTTAGACGTTCTGATTTTTCGTCAATAATTGCGGGATCTAAGGATGTGATTTGAATAGACGATTCGATATAGCAGATTGCATCATTCAGTAAGGCGAGATTTGCTTCGTTTTGCATCTGCTCTCGATGGGCGCCGAGCGCTGAAATATAGCTCAGTAATGTATGGTTTAAACACAGTAAACGGAACGCTTGCTCTTGGGTAATTTGGTATGACTTAGGATCCGATGCCATGTTTGAAACAATTGAAGCAAATTCTGCATCATTATTATGGGCGTCACGCCTCGCAACACGGTACTCCAAGCTATTATCTTTACCTTGATAATATTGCTGCAAAATAGCATCTAAATAACGGCAGTTGCTATCCATCGTTTTTTGCACCACTTGCGGTAACTGTCGAAATTTCCAGTCAGGCCAAATAAAACTGACGGCAAGTAATGCGATAAAACAGCCAATTAGAGTGTCAATAATTCGAGGTAATGCGACTTCGAAACCTTCACCGAGTAAATTGAAGCAAAATAATACCAGTAATGTAATAAACAGTGTTGCTTGTGCATATTGGCTGCTACGGAACATGAAGAACAGTAGCCCGGAGATAACGATTAGCGTGAGTTGCCCCTCAATGGATGGCACGATATTGAGTAAAGGTAAGCCAATGGCTATCCCTAACAAAGTACCTATAATGCGCAATGCTAGGCGGCGCTTAGTCGCATTATAGTTGGGCTGGCAAACAAATAAGCTAGTGAGTAAAATCCAATAACCGCGTTCCAAATCAAACAATTGAATAATCAAGTACCCAGTACAAAGTAAGGCTGACATTCTAATTGCATGACGAAACAGCGAGGATTTGGGGGTTAAATGATGTTTGAAGCGGGAGAATACATCACGCATGCCAGAGATTGACTCATCAGATAACTGTTCAATTTGCTTATTATTTTGTTGCCAAGAGGCTTGACCTAAGCTCAAGCCTCTTAGTTGCACATCAATTCCTTTGAGATTTTTTAGTAAATTTCGTAATGCTTTGATTTCATGCAATTCAGGGGATTGTTGCTGGAGTAGTTGCAAGGAGTTTTCAATATATGTAAATGTGCGTTCAAAGCGTGGATTATGTTGATACTGTTTGCGCCATAACACGGATTGAGCTACCTGCTGGCAGGCTCTGGCTTGCATGGTTAATAAGCGTTGAAAGCGAAACAAAATATCACAATGACGCAAACGACGGCTAAGCTGTTGATATTGAATATGTGATGAACTAGCTCGTTCATGAATGTCTTGGGCTACAAAGTAATATTGTAATGTATTACGTGTACCTCTCTGGCCTCTATCGCCTTTCAATCGACTGAGTAGCGAGATTTTTGTCTGATTCATTGTACTAACTAACGTACTGTTCACTAAGGCTAAATCATAGACTGATTGCTGATAATCATCTTCAAGATCAGGATCAAATAAGTTTGCCTTTGCATCAAGATAAGCGGAAAGCTGCTGATAACATTGCGTAATGGCATCTTGTAGTGGGCGAACAGGGTAAAGGATATGCCCGATGAGAGTGAGAACGTTGTACCAAATAGCGCCAGTTAATAAGAGCGCAGGCTGGATGTACCAAGTATCAAAAATAGGTACGCCAAGCATGGTGTATATTGCAATTAGCAGAGCACCGAAAGCGATAGTGGCATAACGTTGCCCTAATGCACCAAGTAAGATAAAACCGCAGGTTGAGAATGCTAACCCAAAAAAGAATAAAACAGGGTAAGGAAAAAGTAACTCAATAGAGACTGAGGCAATTAAAAAACAGAATAACGTGATAATTAAATTTTTTATTCTGCCAGTCAATCTATCATCTAAGTCTGTGAGTGCGGCAGCGACAGCGCCCAGAGTTAAAGGGATCGTGACTTTAGGCTCTAAGCCTAAAAGCCATGGAACCAAGGTTGTGCCTGTCAGCGCAATTAAGATTCGGATATAATATAAAATATGGCTGTTATAGAGCACACGACGATAACTGGTTAGCAGCGTTAGCACAAAGTACCTCAGTGGTAAGACAAATCCTTATCTCTATAGAATAACGTGTTTACGTAGAATAAAAAACTATTAGCAATTATGCTTTGATAATTTTCACGAATGATTCACACAGGTGCAGAACGTATGGAACTGAAATCGACACAGATTGGACAGCGCCTGGCTCAGCATCCCTATAATCGGGTTCGCTTACTTAATGCAGGCATCGAAGTTAGTGGTGAAAACCATCAATATCTTATTCCTTTCAATGAGCTAATCGATATTCGCTGTAAGCGAGGGATCGTCTGGGGGGAGTTGGAATTTGAGGTTTTAGATGAACAAGTCGTTCGTTTGCACGGTACTGAATGGAAACAAACTCAGCGTTTCTACCATTTTTTGAATGAAAAATGGCAGCAATGGAGCGTTGAAATGAGCGAGGTCAGCGCTCAAGTATTGACGTCTTTAACTCAGTCTATTTTGCAACAAATTCAGCAAGATGCATGGTTAAGTTTACGTAATTTACAATCTATAAAAGAAAAAATCACTCAGCAGTTTTCATCGCTTCCTTTACCCCTCGTTCGAATGCCTTTATTTGAAAACTGTGCCGCACATTACCAATTTTGCAGTCAGTGGCTAACAAATAGCGAACAATGCCGTAAACAAAATAACCAAAATTGGTGTCAGTCAGTTTTAACGCGCTACGATGATTTTTTCCAACATATTGAATCCTCTCCATTAAATTACTCTCAATCATTATCAGTCATTAATGGTGAAGAGAATGTTTTAGTTTTAGCGGGAGCCGGTAGCGGAAAAACATCGGTGCTGGTTGCGAGGGCTGGGTGGCTTCTATTAAGAGAATTGGCTAAACCTGAGCAAATATTGTTATTGGCATTTGGGCGTAAAGCAGCTGAAGAGATGAATGAGCGCATTCAATCTCGTTTACAACAAAAAGAGATTGAAGCGAAGACATTTCACGCACTTGCATTGCAGATTATCCGTGAAGGTAGCAATAAATCACCAGTGATTAGTGCGCTGGAATCGGATACCGAAAAGCGCCAATCTCTCTTGTTGAATGAATGGCGAGTGCAGTGCTCCAGTAAAAAAGCTCAAGCGAAAGGTTGGCGAGAGTGGCTGTCAGAAGAACTGCAATGGGATATTCCTGAAGGTGAGTTTTGGAATGATGAAAAAATTAGTCGCAAAGTGGTTGTTCGACTAGAACGCTGGTTGAGTTTGATCCGTTCTCATGGTGGCAGCCAAAAAGAGATGATTGACAATACGCGGGAAGAAATTCGTGTGTTATTCCAAAAACGGATTCGTTTAATGGCTCCGCTATTGAAAGCTTGGAAAAGTGCTCTCAAAGATGAAGGTGCGATTGATTTCTCCGGTCTTATTCATCAAGCGGTTAATATTATTGAAAAAGGGCGCTTTATTAGCCCGTGGAAGCATATTTTAGTTGATGAGTTCCAAGATATTTCCCCACTAAGAGCCAAATTATTACATGCATTACGCCAACAAAATAAGCAAACCTGCTTATTTGCGGTCGGTGATGATTGGCAGGCAATCTATCGCTTTAGCGGCGCTGAATTGGATTTGACGACGTCATTCAAAACGCATTTTGGCGAAGGGGATTTATGTGCATTAGATACAACATACCGCTTTAATGAGCGCATTGGTGATATCGCGAATCGCTTTGTATTACAGAATCCAAGTCAGTTAGATAAGCCATTAAATAGCCTAACAAAAGGTAATAAAAAATCAGTCGTTTTATTGTATGAAGATGCACTAGAGCGTTTGCTGGATAAAATGAGCGGTTATGTTTTAGATGATGAAATTATCTTAATTTTGGCTCGTTACCACTATTTAAAGCCAGAAATTTTAAAGAAAGCGGAAACACGCTGGCCGAAATTAAAGATTCAATTTATGACCATGCATGCATCGAAAGGTCAACAGGCGGATCATGTCATTATTTGTGGTTTAAATGGTGGTAAAGAGGGTTTCCCTGCCCCTGCACGGGAATCGATTATTGAAGATGCTTTACTGCCGCAACCTGAACATTTTGAACATGCGGAAGAACGACGACTATTTTATGTGGCGTTGACGAGAGCGAAGCAGCAAGCATGGTTATTGTATAACCCCGATAATCCGTCCGAGTTTGTTGAAGAGCTAAGGCAAATGGGCGTACCTAGGCAGAAAAAACCTTAAAATTCACTTAGTAAAATTCAACTCTTAAAAATGAAAACTGCGTCATTGAGGATACCGATGGCGCAGTTTTTTATTTACTCACTTACTACTATTTTCTTACGTACGATTAATTAGTACGTTTATTTAAATAGCTTTGATAATCAGGGATCACAATATCAATTTCCCCATCAAAGAAAGGGGAGGTAATGAGAAAATCAGCGGTAGCTGGGTTAGTGGCTACAGGAATGTTCCACACAGTGGCTAATCGCAGAAGGGCTTTTACATCAGGATCGTGAGGAACGGCATTTAACGGATCCCAAAAGAAAATGAGTAGGTCGATTTTTTGTTCTGCAATCATGGCGCCAATTTGTTGGTCACCACCCATTGGGCCGCTCAACATACCGGTGACGGGTAAACCAGTCTCTTTATTGACTAAACTCCCAGTGGTACCTGTTGCAAACAGTTTGTGTGAACTTAATTTCGTTTTATTTTTGGTTACCCAACCGAGTAAGGATGATTTACAGTGGTCATGGGCAACTAAGGCAATATTTTTTGAAGCTGTGATTTTACGGGTGGTAAATTCCATGAGGTTCCCTTAAACAAGATTGGCATCACAAATAGATAGCTGTTACGCATCTTAAAAATTGAGTGAACAAAGATGTACAACATATATCATAATGCATATGAATAGTTTACTGATTTTGGGAGATATTTTGATGAGAGATCAAGAAATTGCTGAAATTCTAACGAGCGTTAAGACGATTGCATTAGTTGGCGCGAGTGACCGTACAGACCGCCCAAGCTATGAAGTCATGGAATACCTCTTACACCAAGGGTATCAGGTTATTCCTGTGAGTCCAAAGCTTGCAGGGCAAACATTGTTAGGGCAGCGGGTTTATGCACAACTGAGTGAAATCCCTAACCCTATAGATATGGTTGATGTTTTTAGAAATGCTGATGCTGCAGTCGGTGTTGCCCATGAAGCCGTCGCTATTAATGCTAAAGTCTTATGGCTACAAAAAGGGGTTATTAGTGAAGAGGCACAAAGAATAGCTGTGAATGCGGGGTTACAGTGTGTGATGGATAAATGCCCTAAACAAGAAATCCCAGTGTTAGGTTTGGAAAAATAAGCATCGTGAGTTTATCGACGGTAATGTAAAAAAATAAAGCAGCTGGTGGGCTGCTTTACTGGATTGCGTTCATGATCAGTTACGTAGACGCGGAGCTTGTAATTGGGATCTTATCGATTCTGCTAACTCATCCATAGAAGGTTGTTCTGGATGGTCATCAGTTATCTCATAAGTAATCTGTGCTTCTGCTAAATAAGTATGAACCGCTTCCCCATTATCATCTTCCATGACGACATGATACCAAGGCAGATCGCGTAATGTACTGTTGGATGCAATGTCATCATCATGTGGTTGGTCGAGCGAGTATTCAGGGTCAACATCAACAACTACCCCAAGGTAGCCGAGAAGCTTGTGTCTGACTTGTTGCCCGATGCCATATTTACTGGTGATCATCATAGCGACCTCCTTAAAAGCCTTGCTTGTGCTGTAAACTACATGTGGGCAGTGCTGTGCGTTTTCAAGCCAATGTGTGGACAATTACTTATAACGCAATACACTGTCTTTAAGTAATAACGAAAAGCAGTGCCTCAATAATCAGATTATCTGCTGAATGAATAAAAAACAACTGCGCCAAAGTGTTTTAATTGATTAAGTAATGACATCGGAGGCTTATATGACAGTAACAGGTCGCTATTTCTATATTTATGGACGAGTTCAAGGTGTTGGGTTTCGTTACCAAACCTATCATTGGGCTAATCAAAATGGGATCAAAGGGTTTGTTTATAACCGGGATGATGGCAGTGTGAAACTGGCTATTTATGGTTCCGAACAAGATATTGAATTTGTCGATGAGTGGCTGAAAGCGGGCGGACCTCCAGGGGCTAAAATTGATCATTACTTTAGTGAAAGTTGGCATACTGAACCAATAGCGGATTTTTCCGTCCGCTATTAACGTATTCTTAAATGATTAGCAGGTTCTTAAATGCATTTTACGGGTTTAGGAAGACCTGCAAGTTTTGTCGCTTGCTTCGCAGGACCTTGAGGAAACAGTCGATATAAATAACGGCTGTTGCCTTTTTCTTCCCCAAATTGCTGAGAAACCGCTTTAACTAACATTCTGATCGCAGGCGATGTATTAAATTCTAAATAGAACGCACGAACGAAACGGATAATTTCGAGATGCTCGTCAGTGAGTTCAATTTCTTCTTGCGCAGCGAGTAGCGGAATAAGATCTTCGCTCCATTGTTGGCTATCAAGTAGGTAGCCTTGCGAGTCTGTTTCAATTTCTTGATTATTAAAAACCAACATACTTAATTTCTATCCAAACAAAAGTAGACCGCAAATTTAGCAAAAAACCAGCAATAACCCAAGTAAACCCTGCTTGAATAGGAAAAAATGTTGATAATTTCATCCATTGAATCAATGTGCGTCTATTTTTAAAGCGAACGAACAAATTAGGGGTTTACATTGAAAGCGCAGATGATTATAGTGCTCGTCATTGCGGAGGGGTGGCCGAGCGGCTGAAGGCAGCGGTCTTGAAAACCGCCGATGGGAAACCATCCGAGAGTTCGAATCTCTCCTCCTCCGCCATCTTCACTTCTAGCAACGTCTTATACAATCTTCCAATTCCAAGTAAATCTTAAATTAATTCCAAATAAGCTCAGAAATTTATCAAACACTCTAGCAAATTTCATTCTATTGAAGTTAACTGAGGCCTTTCTGAATCGCTAAAATCTCGCTATGCAATACTGCTAGTTTATGGAACTAACCGATAGAGCAATTAGGTGCGCCAAGCTAAAAGATATTGTCTACTCCCGATTAATTAAGTTCTCAATGCTTAAACTAACTCCAAATTACTTGGAAAATTCGAATCAACCTGCTGGATTTTAGTTACAAGCACGCCCAATTAAGACATAGTTAAATGTAATTATACACTGTGTAATGGTATCTTTAATTTGAGGCGTCAATATGATAATTCATTGCTATGATAAAAAAATAAATGAAAATAAACTCGATGAACTTGTTAACTTACTTTATAAGTGCGTCCTTGGCGGCGCTAGTGTTGGATATACTGACGCAAAAACTCAAATTAATGAGATGAGAAACTATTGGATTGGCGTCAATCATTCGTTATCAACAAATAGTTTTAAGCTGATCTCAGCAGAGTTTGATAATCAAATCGTTGGGGTTGTTGGTATTGAATTATGCACAAAACCAAATGGTAAACATCGAGGAGAAATCTGTAAGTTATTGGTATTACCTGAATATAGGCGTAAAGGACTTGCAAGAAAATTGATGCAAGAGGCTGAGCAAGTTGCATGGGATTCAGGATTGAGGCTTTTAACACTGGATACAAATACTAAAGGGATAACGGTTAGCTTATATAATTCCCTTGGATGGCAGATAAGTGGTGAAATCCCAGAATTCGCTCAATCGGTTGGTGGCACTCTTGAATCCACCACTATTATGTTTAAGCGCAAGCCCGAAAATGGACTGTTAAATAAGGTTGATTAATCGCTATTTTTTTAAGAATAATAGCCATAGGGTATTTTAAAAATTCAAAGAATATCAGTTTAATTAGGAAATATTATGACGCTACCTAAGCGTTTGAAACCTATTAAGGTTAGCCGTACCATAATGAAAAAAAAGCTAGAGCTACTAGAGCAAATTACTATCAAAATTGATAATGGCGCCAATGAAAATGACAAAGAACTGAATGCTATGATGAGTAATTGGAATGAAGGGGTAGCAAATTCATGTGAATATTCAGACTTTCGTGATTATAACTCGTGGATAAGCGCGAAAGAATTTACACGTATAGCTTTTAATTACTGCAAATATATTGAAGACCTAACATACGGCGAGTTAATTAGTATCATTGATTTTATATGTAGTGCAAAAGGTAAGGAATCTGACCAATCATATGCACTTAATTTATTAGAAGAAAATTTTGATGCTAACCCATCAGATTTAATTTATTGGCCTAATGAGTGGTTTAATAATGAATCCATCGATGATTTATCATCGGAAGAAATCGCAGCTTATTTGATGGAAAAATCTAATCGAAAATTATCCGATGCTCCTCTCGTGGAATTAAAATACACCCTCCCTAGAGATGTAGGATAATGTCTTATTTTTAAATGTTATAATAAAAGCTAACCATCTAATTTATATGAAAATACAAGTAAAACCCTACCATCCCCAGAATGCAGAAAAACTGCATGAAATATTTTATACCTCAGTTCATTGTATTGCAGCTGCATATTATACAGAAGAGCAGCTTGAGGCTTGGGCGCCAGATTCATATGAGCGTGAGCAGTGGCAAAATAAAATGGACACATTAAAGCCGTTTATTGCATCTCTCGATGGAGAGATTGTTGGATATGCAGATCTTCAAGATGACGGGTATATTGACCATTTTTTTGTTGCGAAACCTCACTGTGGAATTGGCTCCGCACTTATGAATAAACTTCTTGAAGTGGCTAATGCCAAAAGCATCAACAAGCTATGGTCACATGTTAGCTTGTCAGCTGAAGAATTTTTTAAAAGTTATCAATTTGAAATAGTTGAACGTCAAGACGTTTTTGTGAAGGGCGTGCTACTCCATAATGCAATGATGGTTCGATTGGCATTATAGTTAATTGATTCGAAGTATTGATAGATATCTTGATGTGGAAAGCCAACCTCTCACGTTTTTGTATCGTGGTCATAATTCACGGAATTCAACACCTGTTCTGAAGTATATAGTCTAGCCATGCGCCACTCATAAAACCTACATTCTTATTAAAATAGCGAGTTATTTAGGTGTAATCACATAACGTTAGCCCTTAAATGACATTATTTCATAATGATAAGTATTAATTGTTAATGAATAATAATCTAAAAATGATGGGTTTTTATGTATTTTCCTTTAAAATCAAAGAACTATTAATTTTACTAAAAAACATAATTAAATCATTTTTTTCAATGGGATAGTAAGAGTTTTTAAAATTCACAAATGAAGTTTTTATTTATTTTCAATTGATTAATTAGATAAAAAAACTGGCATTTAACACAAAATAAACGCGGTTTACTAATGGTTTACTAATAATTAACAAATAATATAAAATAGTGACATTGTTAGGTAAGTGATATTGATCGTGTATAAGGAATTGTGTCGAAATGGCAATAACCAGAAGAAAATTTATTGTTGGTGGTTCTGTAGTCGCTGTCGCCGCGGGTGCTGGTATTTTAACTCCGATGTTGACTCGTGAAGGGCGATTTGTTCCGGGTAAACCACGTGTTGGTTTTGTTGAAGGAACGCCTGGCGCATTGCCACAGCAATCTGATGTTGTTGTTATTGGCGCTGGTATCTTAGGCGTAATGACGGCGATTAACCTTGCTGAGCGTGGCTTATCTGTCGTGATTGTAGAAAAAGGGAACATTGCGGGAGAGCAATCATCTCGATTCTATGGTCAAGCAATTACATACAAAATGACCGATGAAACCTTCTTATTACACCATTTAGGCAAACATCGTTGGCGAGATATGAATGCGAAGGTGGGGGTTGATACCACTTATCGTACTCAAGGACGTGTAGAAGTTCCTTTGGATGAAGAAGATCTGGTTCACGTTCGCCAATGGATGGATGAACGCCATAAAAACGTTGGCTCTGATATTCCATTTAAAACACGCATGATTGAAGGAAGCGAGTTAAATCAGCGTCTTCATGGAGCGAAGTCTGATTGGAAGATTGCAGGTTTCGAAGAGGATTCAGGTAGTTTCGATGCAGAAATTACAGCATTCGTTATGGCAGAATACGCGAAGAAAATTGGTATTAAAATCTATACCAACTGTGCAGCGCGTGGCTTAGAAACTCAAGCGGGCGTGATCTCTGATGTTGTGACTGAAAAAGGCGCAATCAAAACTTCTCAAGTTGTTGTTGCGGGCGGAGTTTGGTCTCGTCTGTTCATGCAAAACCTAGGTGTAGATGTGCCAACATTACCAGCTTATCAATCACAGCAATTGATTAGCGCGGCACCAAATGCACCGGGTGGAAACGTTGCTCTGCCGGGCAATATTTTCTTCCGTGAACAAGCTGATGGAACCTATGCAACTTCACCACGCGTGATAGTGGCTCCTGTTGTTAAAGAATCCTTCACTTATGGCTATAAGTATCTACCATTGTTAGCATTGCCTGACTTCCCTGTTCATATTTCATTAAACGAACAGCTGATTAACTCGTTTACCCAAGAGACCAGCTGGAAATTAGATGAAGTTTCTCCATTTGAGAAAAACCGTGATATGACGGCATTACCAGACTTACCAGAACTGAATTCATCTCTGGAAAAACTGAAAACTGAGTTCCCAGCATTTAAAGACGCTAAATTAATTGACCAGTGGAGCGGAGCGATGGCTATCGCACCAGATGAAAACCCAATTATTTCTGAAGTTAAGGAATACCCAGGTCTGGTTATCAACACGGCAACTGGCTGGGGGATGACTGAAAGCCCAGTTTCCTCTGAAATGACCGCAGATATCCTGTTAGGTAAAGAGCCAATCATTAATCCGAAAGCATTTAGTCTGTATCGTTTCTAAGTTAAGTACAGTCTGTTATTGACATTAATGTTGATATAAAAATACTAAAGCCCTCAATATGAGGGCTTTTTTGTATCAGACAGAAAACAAAAATGAGTTCTAAACAATGCAACCATTCTTTTGTTATTTCTCAACGATATTAGATTTGACTGGAAAGCAACTTTACTCTAAATCGCCAAAATGCTGGGTAAATTGTGTTTCGTACTGACTTATAAATTGCTCTAGTTTTGCTGGAGTATCTTTAATGTTAGTTTCTGTAATACCTGATTTTGCCATTGCCGTTTTTAATTTTGCTTCAGTGCCTTCATTGATGTCGATGTTAGCAATAACAAGGAAAATAGTTTTTAAATCATCACAACCGCTTTTTGTTTCACACACTTTCGCGATTTTTTGCTCATTAGACATATAGATAGAATAGCTAAAAGCATCTTTAGTGCATACAACATCATTTCTCTCTTCTGAGGTCATATCTTTAGCTATAGCGCTGAAGACACTATTAGTGACTTCAGTGTAGTTTGCAAAAGAGGTGCTATTTTTAGGGGTTGGCAAACCGCTTTTCGTTAAACTTTGATGAGTTAAAGGCAAACAGGCTGAATTGGCCATAGCACCAGAAACAACTGTACCGCTTAAAATAAGGGAGAAAAGTAATTTTTTAAACATAACAAACCTTTCGTTTTTGAAATGATAAAGTAACGTACAATTTAAGTGTAATGGAGGATATAGGATTAACAGCATTCTTTAGATTTTATTTAGACTTTGTAATTGATATCTAATTATTTTACGGAGTTAAGACTTTTAGGTGTCTATAACGATTTTTTATGCATGCTATTGGCACGATATTTTTATGATAAAAACTGGACAGCGCTTGCTAGGAAACTACCAAAGCGATGAAGAACAATATCGCCATCTATTAACCAACAGTGTTGCGTTTGGCGAGAAGTTTAACCTCACGTCGGCGATTGACTGACACCTGAACAGATGGCAAACCTGACAACCGATATTGTCTGGATGGTCAACAAAGAAGTCACGCTCCCTGATGGGCGTGTTGAAAAAGTAAGTGTTCCGCAAGTGTACGTTCGAGCGCGCCAAGGGGACTTAAACGGCAATGGTGCTCTCTTGACAGGACGCAATGGTTAGCGTTGATATGGCAGGGGATATTAAAAACAAAGCCGACTACAAAGTTGATAGCCAAAGTGGCAGGTTTAGCACAGGTGGGCGTCAGTTGGTGAGCAGTTTGTGACCAACGCCGCCTTCATTGCTAGCCAATGTGAAAGGCAGCGGCTCCGCGAGTAACACCACGCACTCGGCGGTGTCGGAGGGTGAAATTGTTATTCGCGACAAGGATAATCAGCAGCAAAATGTGGCGGATTTAAGCCGTGATACGGACAATGCTCATGAAAAACTCAATACCCTTTTTGATAAAGAGAAAGAGCAAAAACGGATTGAGAAAGTGCAGCTAATTGGATGGCAGTCAAGAAAACACTTATATTTAGAAAAATAAGCCACCTAAAAATTACTTTTTGCATATTAACCGATTGAGAGTAATCTCCTGGTAAATTCAGATACATTAATTAAATTGACTGTATTTTTATAAATAAGTTTTAAATATCATCTATAGCAAGATTTGTAAGTGAGCGTGCCACATGGCGATGGATAAAGTTAAAGAATTATTTGTGAATAACAGGGAATGGGCCTCGTCGATTAAAGAACAAGACCCTGACTTTTTTCGACAATTATCAAAAGACCAGCAACCTAAGTTTTTATGGATTGGCTGCTCAGATAGCCGAGTACCTTCTGAAAAATTAATTAAAGTTGGCCCCGGGGATCTGTTTGTTCATCGAAATATCGCGAATCTGGTGGTTCACACCGATCTCAACTGTTTATCTGCTATTCAATATGCTATTGATGTGCTCAAAGTGGAGCATATTATTGTCTGTGGGCATTATGGCTGTGGTGGTGTTGAGGCTGCGATTAATAATAAGGAATTAGGTTTAATTGATAATTGGCTGCTGCACATTCGAGATATTTGGTTTAAACATAGCAGAATGTTAGGTGAGCTTAAACCAACAGAGCGTATTAATCGCTTATGTGAATTGAACGTTATTGAGCAAGTTTATAATCTGGGCCATTCCACTGTATTGCAATCAGCATGGAAAAGAGGGCAGGATATTATGGTTCACGGCTGGATCTACGGCATCAATGATGGTTATTTGGTGGATCTTGATATTACAGCGGATAGCCGAGCAAAACTGGAGGTTTGTTATCGAGAAGCGATAGCGGCCTTAACCACAAAAGCACCGTTTACGACAGGTTGCTCCGCAGATTAATGACGTGAAGATACGTTACGGTTAAATTGAGAACTGAATTTTTTTAGTAAAATAACAGACTCATAGAATGAAGCGTTAATTGTAACTCATTGCTCATTTGTGAAAATGAGAATATGGGGTCGTTTGTAAACAATATTTAAAAAGTTTACTATCGCTTCAGTATTCACTGGTCTTCCATTAAATGGGGTTTTCTATGTCAATTTCAGCACGTAATCAGCTTGCAGGAACGGTCGAATCAGTTTTGGCTGGTGCCGTTAATGATGAAGTGGTTTTAAGCTTAGGTAATGGCGAATCAATTTCAGCAGTGATCACGAAAAATAGCACCCAGCTGCTAGGCTTGGCAAAAGGCAAGCAGGCTGTTGCCATTATTAAAGCGCCATGGGTTGTTTTAGTTTCGGATGATCACGAGTATCTCTTTTCGGCTCGTAATCAGTTCAACGGACGTATTGATTCGATTGAGACGGGCAGTGTTAATGCAGTTGTCAATTTGACGACTGGCGCAGGCACTAAATTATCTGCAGTGGTAACGAATAATAGTATTGCTGAGATGAAACTAGCGGCAGGAAGCAAAGTCACGGCTATTGTGAAAGCCTCTAGTGTGATTTTAGCAACCAAAAAGTAAGTTAATGCGATGAAGAGAAAGAGGGAACCGCTCTTTCTCTTTTAATTTTTTATTAGGATAAAATGCATAAGATTTAGTAAATAAGATGTTAAAAGGTATATTGACAAAGCATACCCACAGATTAGAATGATTATCAATTGGTCTCTATGACTCGTAAGCGTTTACGTAAATCAACGCATATAACTTTATTATGCCAACAGTTATATGCTGTTGTGTATCGGCTGATTAATGGAGACTGTATGCCGCATCAAAATCGTAATTATATTTTAGGTATTCCGAAGCTTCCCATGAGAGCCTTATTTTTTCTGGTGCCTTTCTTTTTATCTTTGGTAATGAGCGGTATTGTTTCACTCATTAGTATTCTTCGTGCACTAGGTTTCACCTCCGAAATTTATGGGCCTTGGATTAGTTCATGGGCCATTTCATGGATGATTGCATTCCCAACAGTATTATTTGTTTTACCTATTGCAAGACGTATATCACTGATATTTGTTAAACAAGCTTAAAAAATGCTGCTTATTATTAGGTTGCATGAATAACTATTTCATTAAGAAGAAAATATATTTATGTCATTAAAAATTATTGGATTATTTTTTTTAACTGCTATAGCAGAAATTTTAGGTTGCTACTTTCCTTATTTATGGATGAAAAAGCAGGGAAGCATATGGTTATTACTGCCAACGGTACTTTGTTTAATGTTGTTTGTTTGGTTATTAACCCTGCACCCTGAAGCCAGCGGACGTATTTATGCCACCTACGGTGGAATTTATATTGTCACAGCATTGATCTGGCTAAAAGTCGTTGATGGTGTTTCCCTTGCCACCACGGATTGGATTGGTGCACTGGTGGTTTTACTTGGCGCGGGTATTATTATTAGCGGCTGGAAATAATAATTATCCATATATTAAATTAATTTTTAAAATTTAGATTAATATATGGATTGGTTATTTATTTGAATGTAGGTATAAACCACAATATAAAAAGTGTTTTCAAATCTAATTAAAATTTATTTCTAGTGTCTTTATTTAACTTAATTCATTTCTTAATTCAAATAATCAATCGAATTGATCCAAATCAATTTAACAATAATTACTCATTAAGTGGTAATTGTAATGGCTAATTAACTACCTAAATGATATTAATTAACCTTTATCTTCACTTTCATTGATTTTAGGCAATATATAATTACAAGTGGCTGATATTCTCTCCTGCGAATATACAAAAATAAAAAGAGGTTAATAATGAACGTCAGTCGCAGAAAGTTTTTTAAAATCTGCGCCGGCGGGATGGCAGGTACAACCGTAGCTGCGTTAGGTTTTATGCCAGGAATGGCAATGGCTAATGTACGTGAAAATAAATTATTGCGTTCAAAAGAAACGCGTAATACTTGTACCTATTGTTCCGTGGGTTGTGGATTGCTGATTTATAGTATGGGTGATGGGGCAATGAATGCTCGCTCTGCCATCTTCCACGTCGAGGGTGATGCCGATCATCCAGTGAATCGCGGTGCTCTGTGTCCGAAAGGGGCGGGGTTACTTGATTACATTCGTAGTGACAGTCGTTTACGTTATCCTGAATATCGCGCACCAGGCTCTAATAAATGGGAGCGCATTAGCTGGGATGATGCCTTTACGCGTATTGCCCGCTTAATGAAAGATGACCGCGACGCCAATTTTATTGAAAAAAATGAACAAGGCACCACTGTCAATCGCTGGTTATCAACAGGGATGCTTTGCGCCTCTGCGGCTAGCAATGAAACAGGGATGTTAACCCAAAAATTCGCACGATCGCTCGGTATGTTAGCGGTCGACAACCAAGCGCGTGTCTGACACGGACCAACGGTAGCAAGTCTTGCTCCAACATTTGGTCGCGGTGCGATGACCAACCACTGGGTTGATATTAAAAACGCCAATGTAATTATGGTGATGGGCGGTAACGCCGCTGAAGCTCACCCTGTCGGATTCCGTTGGGCGATTGAAGCGAAAAATAATAATGATGCAACTCTGATTGTGGTAGACCCGCGTTTCACGCGTACCGCATCGGTAGCCGATCATTACGTGCCAATTCGTTCAGGAACGGATATTACCTTCCTTTCTGGTGTTCTACTTTATCTTATTGAGAATAATAAGATAAATGCGGAATACGTTCAGAACTATACCAACGCATCTTTAATTGTTCGGGATGATTTTGACTTTAACGATGGCTTATTCAGCGGTTATGACGCTGAAAAAGGTCGTTATGACAAAACCAGTTGGAACTATAAGTTTGATGAAAATGGTCATGCATTACGTGATGACACGCTGCAAGATCCACGCTGTGTTTGGAATCTGCTAAGAAAACACGTTTCTCGCTATACTCCGGAAATGGTTGAACGGATCTGTGGTACATCACAGGCAGATTTCTTAAAAGTGTGTGAAATTCTGGCAACCACTAGCGCCGCAGATAAAGCGGGAACATTCCTGTACGCATTAGGTTGGACTCAGCATACGGTGGGCGCACAAAATATCCGTACTATGGCGATGATCCAGTTGCTTCTAGGCAACATGGGCATTTGTGGTGGTGGGGTGAATGCGCTGCGTGGACACTCAAACATTCAAGGTTTAACAGATTTAGGTCTGCTGTCGACGAGCCTTCCGGGCTATTTAACGCTGCCATCAGAAAAACAGTTAGATATTGATAGTTATTTGGCTGCGAATACGCCAAAAGCTACGTTACCAAATCAGGTTAACTACTGGAGCAACTATCCGAAATTCTTCGTCAGTTTGATGAAGTCATTCTACGGTGATGCGGCTCAAGCAGAGAACCAATGGGGTTATGATTGGTTACCTAAATGGGATCAAGCTTATGATGTTATGAAGTATTTTGACATGATGAGCAAAGATAAAGTCACCGGCTACATCTGCCAAGGCTTTAACCCAGTTGCCTCATTCCCAGATAAAAACAAAGTAGTTAGCTGTTTAAGTAAGCTGAAATATTTAATCGTGGTTGACCCATTAACCACCGAAACAGCGAACTTCTGGCAGAACCACGGCGAAATGAATGACGTTGACCCTGCTTCCATTCAAACGGAGGTTTTCCGCCTGCCTTCTACCTGTTTTGCGGAAGAAGATGGTTCCATTGCTAACTCCGGTCGCTGGTTGCAGTGGCACTGGAAAGCGGCTGATGCCCCGGGTGAAGCGCGTAATGATGGTCAAATCTTAACGGGTATCTTGTACAAAATCCGTGAGATGTATGAACAAGAAGGTGGTAAAGGTCGCGAACCATTGCTGCAAATGCGTTGGGATTATAAACGCCAATTTCATCCTGAATCAGAAGAAGTGGCGAAAGAGAACAACGGGGTTGCACTGGTCGACTTATATGATGCCGATGGCAACTTACAAGCGAAAAAAGGCGAGCTTCTAAATTCATTCGCTCTGTTACGAGCTGATGGTTCAACGGCGTCTTCTTGCTGGATCTACACCGGTAGCTGGACTGAAAAGGGCAACCAGATGGCAAATCGCGATAACAGCGACCCATCCGGCATTGGTAATACATTGGGTTGGGCATGGGCATGGCCATTAAACCGCCGTGTTATTTATAACCGCGCCTCTTGTGATACCAAAGGTAAGCCGTGGAATAAAGATCTGGTTCTGATTGAGTGGAACGGTAAAAAATGGGTCGGAAACGATGTTCCTGACTTTAACGCTTCTGCGCCAGAAGTCGGTACGGGACCATTTATCATGCAACCAGAAGGTTTAGGTCGTCTGTTTGCGATTGATAAGATGGCAGAGGGTCCATTCCCTGAGCACTATGAGCCATTTGAAACGCCGTTGGGAACTAACCCATTGCATCCAAATGTGGTGTCTAACCCTGCTGCGCGAATTTTTGAAGATGACAAGAAACGTCTTGGCGATCATAAAGAATTTCCGTATGTCGGAACCACTTATCGCTTAACGGAGCATTTCCACACGTGGACCAAGCATGCGCTCTTAAACGCCATTGCTCAGCCAGAACAGTTTGTGGAAATCAGTGAAACCTTAGCCAAAGCCAAAGGTATCGCCTTGGGTGATAAGGTTAAAGTCAGCAGTAAACGCGGCTTTATTAAAGCGATTGCCGTGGTAACACCACGTCTGCAAACCCTGATGGTTGACGGTAAACCGATTGAAACAGTGGGTCTACCTATTCACTGGGGCTTTGAAGGTGCAACGCAAAAAGGCTTTATTACCAACACGTTAACGCCATCTGTGGGGGACGCTAACTCTCAGACTCCTGAGTATAAAGCGTTTTTAGTTAACATTGAGAAGGCGTAAGGGAGGGAACTATGTCCATGCAATCTCAAGACATTATTAAACGTTCCGCGACCAATAGCATTACGCCTCCACCACAGGCGCGTGACGATAAATTTGAAGTCTGCAAACTCATTGACGTGTCATCCTGCATCGGCTGTAAAGCCTGTCAGGTGGCATGCTCGGAATGGAATGATATCCGTGATGAAGTTGGGCACTGCGTTGGGGTTTACGATAACCCAACCGATTTAAGTGCCAAATCTTGGACGGTGATGCGTTTTAGCGAAGTCAGTGAGCAAGGCAAGTTGGAATGGCTGATCCGTAAAGATGGCTGTATGCACTGTGCCGACCCTGGCTGCTTGAAGTCATGCCCATCTGCGGGTGCGATTATTCAATATGCTAACGGTATTGTAGATTTCCAATCGGAACACTGTATTGGTTGTGGTTACTGTATCGCGGGCTGCCCGTTCAACATTCCACGATTAAATCCAAAAGATAATCGTGTGTACAAATGTACATTATGTGTTGACCGTGTAGCGGTGGGGCAAGAACCAGCTTGTGTGAAAACCTGTCCAACGGGTGCGATTCGTTTTGGTACGAAAAACGAAATGCTGGAATACGGCGCAGAGCGTGTTGAAAAACTGCAAAAACGTGGTTATGCCCAAGCTGGCATTTATGATCCGGAAGGTGTTGGGGGAACCCATGTGGTGTACGTGCTACATCATGCGGATAAACCTGAGCTTTACCACGGATTACCAAAAGACCCACAGATTGATACACCAATTAATCTATGGCAAAGCATCCTGAAACCATTATCGGTAGCAGGCTTTATCGCCACATTTGCAGGGCTGATTTTCCACTATGTGGGTATTGGTCCAAACAAAGAAGTGGATGATGAAGAGGAGAAAGATGACCATGAGTAAAAAGAGCAAAATGATCGTTCGGACTAAATTTATTGACCGAGCGTGCCACTGGACAGTGGTTATCAGCTTCTTCTTAGTCGCATTGTCGGGTATTGCACTGTTTTTCCCAACCTTGAAGTGGCTGACTGAAACTTTCGGTACGCCACAAATGGGACGAATTTTGCATCCTTTCTTCGGTGTGCTTATTTTCGTCGTGCTAATGTTTATGTTTGTACGCTTTGTAAAACACAATATTCCAGATAGAAAAGATGTTCCTTGGCTACTGAATATTGTTCAAGTTCTCAAAGGTAACGAACATAAAGTTGCTGATGTGGGTAAATACAACGCAGGTCAAAAAATGATGTTCTGGAGTATCATGAGTATGATTTTTGTACTTTTGGTCACTGGGATCATCATGTGGCGTCCTTATTTCGCGCATTTATTCCCAATCTGGATGGTGCGTTGGAGTATTTTGGTTCACGCATTAGCGGCGATTATCCTGATCCATGCAATTTTAATCCACATGTATATGGCATTCTGGGTTAAAGGATCTATCAACGGCATGATTGAAGGTAAAGTTAGCCGTCGCTGGGCGAAGAAACATCACCCACGTTGGTATCGCGATGTTGAAGCAAAAGAAGCCAAAGCGGAAGCTGAAAAAAGCCAGTAAGTTAGACATTAATTAAGTAATATAAGCCACTGTTGTTGACGTTACCGAGAAGGTTAGGCAATGACAGTGGCTTTTTTATATTTAAAAAATGTCTTATTTGAGGTTGATTATATTGAGTCATTTAGGAGGGGAAATGGTTGAGCTGGTAAGAATTTCTGCAAATGATAAACACGATAATGAATTAATTAATGCGCTATACGATATTTCTTTTCCTGACCACGAAAAACGTTCTTATACAGGGCGGGCGGCACTACTTCCTCTAGAACAATATTATTTATATAAAATTACGGATAATAATCAGTTTGTTGGGTTTATCGGTGGGTGGGTCATTGATGCTTTTTTCTATATTGAACATTTTGCTATCGACCAATACATTCGTGGGGCAGGTTACGGTCAAAAATCTTTGACGGCACTGTGTCAGTTGTACCCTCAGATAGTGTTAGAGATAGACCCATTAGTCGATGAAGTTGCGAGAAAACGCCTTTATTTCTATGAAAAAAATGGTTTTGTCAGAAATAGTTATGTCCATTATCACCCATGTTATAACACCAAGTATTCGCCTCATAAGCTGGAAATTTTAAGTTTCAATGCGCCTTTCACACAGAGTCAATATGATGTATTTAACCATTTTCTGGTGAATACAGTGATGAACAGTCACTACCTATAAAAATAGAATACTATTTAGCTAATTGCATATGCAGCAAAGGAAATGGATTTCCTTCCCCATCAAGTTCGGAACGCGCATATTGAACAAAACCCATATGTTGATAAAAACCAATCGCTTGCGGATTTTGTTCATTCACATCGACTTCATTAATACCTAAGTGTTCAATGGCGTAATTCAGGAGTTGTTTACCGATGCCAGTCCCCCTTGCAAACGGTGAAATAAACAACATTTCTAGACGATTTTCCCCTGTACCTAAAAAGCCAGTTATTTTGCCGTAATGGTCAAAAGCCACAAAAACAGACAAATTAGGCAAGTATTGTTCCCTAATTGGTATTTTTAGCATTTCAATGTTCTTTTCCGGCAGGAAATCATGGGTTGCTCTTACCGATGCTTCCCAAAGATGAAGAATCTCATCGTAATGCTCGATGGTGGCAGGCTGAATATTCATTGCATTTTATCCTTATAATGAAAATTCATCTTAAATTGTGGGTAGCTAATGTCAATATTTGATGACTATTTTAGTTAAGGGGCATTTTTGGGATATTAATCTCAGAAAAAAAAGATAACTACTTCATTATTAGAGGATATGTTTCCGAAATTCATATAAGCACTATACTTGATTTTATTGCAGTGTTTATCGCTTGATTATGTTAATCAATTTAAAAACTATGGTAGGAGTATGCTGATGAAATATAAAATGCTAACAGTGTGTTTATCGGCGGCGTTATTAGCACCAATTGCCCCCGCACTTGCGAGTACAGATAATGCACAAAATATGGAATTAGACCAAGTTTTTGTTCTAAGCCGTCATAATTTACGTACTCCTATTGTTAATACAGGGATCTTGACTGAAATAACCGATAAAAAATGGCCCGCATGGGATGCAGAAAGCGGCTATTTAACGACAAAGGGCGGAGCGCTCGAAGTCTATATGGGACACTATTTTAGAGAGTGGCTCGATAACAATAAATTATTTATGAATGAATTATGTCCAACTAGTAGCGATGATATCTATATTTATACTAATAGCCTACAGAGAACGATTGCAACTGCGCAGTTCTTTACTGCGGGGGCATTCCCGGGCTGTAAAGTAAATATTCATCATAAACCGGAAATTGGTACGATGGATCCGGTGTTTAACCCTATCATTACGAATAGCTCCCCTGAATTTAAAAAACAAGCGCTTGAAGCGATGGAGTCCCACCTTAAAGGGCTAAACCTGAAGCCGGGTTATGATGAACTGGATAATGTTCTCAATATTAAAGATTCGAAGAAGTGCGAGACGGATAAACTGTGTAATTTAGCCACACCAAAGAATAGCTTTATCATTGAAGCGGATAAAGAGCCAGGTGTGAGTGGGCCGTTGAAGATGGCTAATTCTGCCGTCGATGCGATTGACCTGCAATATTATGAAGGCTTCCCTGAGAAAGATGTAGCATGGGGAATGGTGAATAGTGATGAAAAATGGCAAAAGCTGAATACCTTAAAAAATGGCTATCAAGAAACGTTATTTACACCGAAAATTATTGCAAAAAATGTGGCGCATCCAATTTTAAGTTATATGGATAAAGGCTTTGTTTCTGCTAATAAAGGTGAAACTGCTAAATTCATTTTCTTAGTGGGGCATGATTCAAATATTGCTTCAGTGTTGTCTGCAATGGACTTCAAACCGTACCAATTACCTCAACAATATGAACACACACCGATTGGCGGTAAGTTGGTATTCCAACGCTGGACAGATAAAAAAGAGACAAAGGACTATGTGAAGATTGAGTATGTGTATCAAACCTCAGACCAGTTGCGAGACAATACTTACCTCTCTTTAGCAACTCCTCCAAAACACGTTACCCTAGAATTGAAAAATTGCCCGATTGATAAAAATGGGTATTGTTCATGGGAAGATTTTGAAAATGTGATGAAAGAGGCGTTGAAACAGTGATACCCAACTGCCAATAATGCTTGCATCGGCATAAAAAACCCTGCTCCGAGGAGCAGGGTGTGAAATAGTCACGAAAATGTTTATGAACCTCTAATTTACCTTAAATGTCGAATGAATGGGCTTATAATTTGTATGGAATTACCCTTTAGTGTAACAAACTTTAACCTTAGCCATTCGACGAGTTAAAATAGTGTTTTCTGCGGTTGTTAACCCATCGTTTGGATTAGCGAACCACTAATACGCTAGTTTTCGCATAACGTACAACAGAAGCCGCATTGGAGCCTAATAAGTAGGTAGACATACTTGGACGACGTGAACCCAGTAAAATCACATCCGCTTTAATATCTTCAGCTGTTGCCAAAATTTCATCTTTAACTGAACCTACAACCGCTTTTACTTGCACTTTATCTTCAGGGATAGAGAACAGTTTAACTTTCTCTTGTAACTCTTTCAGAATGATATCAGCTTGTTTTTGATCATCTGGGAAATCACTTGGCAAAATAGTGCCGCCATAGCGTAAATAATTGGAAATGGGTGCAGTCACAGCTAAAAAATGAACGGTAGAATTGTTTAGTTTCTGCATGGCATTAACATGCGGAACTAACATTTTGGTGAGGTCGTCTTCGGTAACATCAATAGGAACTAAAATTGTATTGTACATAATATCTCCTTTTTTCTTTTATATTATAAGTTTAGATCATTTTAATCATTTTTCATATTGATTGTTAATAAATTAATATTAACTGAATTGGATTCAAAATGATGTGAGCGAGAATACGCAATTGGAGAGTATAAGGAATAGATAATGACAATAGAAAAACGGCAATACATGAGGGGAGTATCGCCGCTTTGCAAAGAAAATATTATTTTTTAGTCGTTTTAGGTTTTGTGGTTTCTTTTTCTGGGCAGGCTGGTTTTAATCCGCCTTTACACGCTTTATCGATATATTCAGCACCGAGCTTTTCATTAAACTCAGTTCCCTCACCATTTTGTAGCATTTTTCCTAATTGATATTCAGCAGGTGGAAATTTTTTATCTGCTGCTTTTTGGAACCACTCAAAAGCTACGAGATAATTCTGTTTTACGCCAGCACCTTGGTAGTAGAATTGACCCATATAGTTTATGGCTTCAGGATTTCCCTTATTTGCAGATTTTTCAATCCAACCATAGGCTGTTTCAAAATCAGATTGAACGCCATTACCATTAAGATACATATCACCTAGGAATAGTTGAGCGTCCGCATTGCCTTTATTGGCAGCCATCGTAAGCCATTTCTTTGCTTTCGGATAATCTTGCTTAATTTCGTTACCGACATAGTAACCAATGCCTAGCATCACTTGAGCTTTCACATCCCCTTTTTGTGCTTGTTGTTCAATTTGCTTAATGACTTCAGGCGGAACAGGAGCTGCGAAACTTAAATTCGTTGAAAATATAAATAAAGAAATGAAGGTCAATAATCGTAGCATAAGGCTTTCCGTATCTTTAGTTGGCTATGAATATCCTTATTTCAAGGTAAACTCGAAAAGGCGTTAACAGTTATTAACTACAGAGTATAACCATCAAAGTTTTAAATACTCTACTTCTATAATTTGTAAATATCAACGCTCCATAGAAAATACAGATTAAACGAGTTTGTTACTCCTCACGGGTGAACATTAAAAATATTTTTCTTCGTTATAAGCCAGTAATAACACCCTTTGACTCGATAGATGGGTAAAAATTTAATATTACCCTTAATAGAGAACTAGTTATTTGTATCGAAAATTAACAAGAGAAATACAAAATACGGAATTATTGCAAAGAATAGTCATGGTTATCATGGTGTCTTGTGATGTTTAGCACGAAATAAAAGGATAATTGTTGAAATTGTTAATAATCACGCATGGGTTATTAAAAGACTAACATCTTTAAAAACAAAGGGTTATGATTATCACGTTCAAAAACAACTAATAGGGATTATTTCCGTCGATAGATAGAGATATTTACGTCGGATTGCTCTTTTTAGAGAAAAACATTCTCTTTATTGGGGGTTTTATAGGTTAATAAAGAGATAATTTTTCTCTAACATATCCTCTATGATGGAATCATTATAATAGCCTGCAAATAATTAAGGTTATTGGAAGAAATAACCACTTAAGTCGCATCTAAAACAAAAAAAATTCTCTTTTAAGAGTTCAACAATATTAAGTGAGTAATTATGGCTACGATCCCTACAATAGATAATGTTGATGATAGAAAAGCTTCTACGGCTGCTTCTCGTGCTGGTATGACCCAAGAGCAATGGCGTGCTGCCACTAAGTTTGACGGCACAGATGTTGGTTGGGTGATTATGAGTATCGGAATGGCGATTGGTGCGGGGATTGTTTTTCTCCCCGTGCAAGTTGGCTTGATGGGCTTATGGGTATTTTTGCTCTCATCCGTTGTCGGTTATCCTGCAATGTATTTGTTTCAGCGTCTGTTTATTAACACGCTGGCGGAATCACCAGAATGTAAAGATTATCCAAGTGTGATCAGCGGATATCTAGGTAAAAACTGGGGTATGCTGCTTGGCGCACTCTATTTTATTATGCTGGTGATTTGGATGTTTGTTTATTCAACAGCAATCACCAATGACAGCGCATCGTATTTGCAAACTTTCGGTGTAACGGATGGGTTATTATCTGAAAGTCCTTGGTATGGTTTGGCTCTGATTTGTATTTTAGTCGCCATTTCTTCTCGCGGTGAAAAACTGCTATTTAAGCTTTCAAGTTTTATGGTTCTGACTAAATTATTTGTGGTTGCTGCACTAGGCATTTCCATGGTCGGGATGTGGCACTTATATAATGTGGGTTCATTGCCGCCAGTTGGACGCTTGTTTAAAGAGGCAATTATCACATTACCTTTTACATTAACATCGATTCTGTTTATTCAAACATTAAGTCCAATGGTGATTTCATTCCGTAGCCAAAACGTGAACCGCGAAGTGGCACGCTATAAAGCGCTGCGTGCAATGAATATCGCATTTATTATTTTATTCTGTACCGTCTTTTTCTACGCAGTATCATTCACGTTAGCTATGGGTCACGATGAAGCAGTGAAAGCCTATGAGCAAAATATTTCTGCTTTGGCCATCGCAGCGAAATTCTTCCCTGGCGGTTGGGTGACTGTCGTCAGTGTCATGTTAAATATCTTTGCTGTCATGACCGCGTTCTTCGGCGTTTACTTAGGTTTCCGTGAGGCAACGCAAGGTATTGCGATGAATATATTACAACGCATGATGCCTGTTGAGCGTATTAATGAAAATTGGGTGAAAAACGGCATTATGATTTTTGCTGTGCTATTAGCTTGGGGGGCGATTATCCTGAATGCACCAGTGCTGAGCTTCACATCAATCTGTAGCCCAATTTTCGGGATGGTGGGTTGTTTAATTCCAGCATATTTAGTCTATAGAGTCCCAATGCTGCATAAATATAAAGGTATCTCTTTGTATCTGATTATTTTTACCGGAATTTTACTGTGTATTTCGCCATTCTTAGCATTCGCTTGATGCTGATAATATGAATAGTGTGCGCTCTATCTTAATGACCGGGCGCACATTTTTTATTTACCGATATGAACGGTGGTAAATAGAGAACGGTGATTACTGTTCAAATAATGGTGTTGGTTTACCATTTTCATCAATAGCCACGAAATTAAACTGTCCGTGGATTACTTCTTCTCGTCCCTCAGCGTACATATCTTCTAAAAAGATAGAGACATTAACGGTAAGGCTAGTGCGACCAACTCGGATCACTTCCCCGACTAATTCAACGATGGTGCCTGATGGAATAGGGTGGGTAAAATTGATTTTTTCTGTGGAGACGGTCACCAATCTTTTGCGGCAAAAACGGGTCGCGGTTATGAAAGAAACTTCGTCCATCCATGCTAATGCAGTACCACCGAACAGGGTACTATGGTGGTTAGTGGTGGTTGGGAATACCACTTTAGAAACATGGGTGACAGATTGTTCAATTTTTTGTTTGATTACATCATCAACATCGGAACGCATATTTAAGCCTTACTTTCTTTGAATTCTCACGATTTAAAAACTTGAACCGGTAAAAATAATTACTTACCGGAACATTAATGTACATATCATTAATGTTACAGATAAGTGTAATCCTGATCACAAATAAATACAGTGATTAATCAAACATGAATCGTTCCGGCTAAAAAGAGTGTTGCTTTTCCCGTCATTTTGACGCGATTTTGTTCAATCAAGCAGTGTATTTTTCCACCACGTGCAGAAATCTGGTGACCTAATACTGGATTTTTCTGTAAGCGTTTAGCCCAAAGGGGAGCAATTGCACAGTGAGAGGTACCTGTGACGGGATCTTCATTAACACCTTTGGCGGGCGCAAAATAACGAGATACAAAGTCACATTGTTCGTCGTGAGCTTGCTCATCTGTACTTTTCGCTGTAATGGTTAATCCCTGTAAAGGTAATTGTGCAAGGCGCAACATATCTGGGTGGCAATTCTGCACTTGTTCTGGTGTATCAACAAAGCAGATATAACGGTCTTTGGCTAAAAACAGCTCAGAAATAGGGGTGCCGAGGATCTCGCTTAATTGTGAATAGTGGCTTAAATCAGCAGGTTCACAGTCTAAGGCAGGGAAGTCTAATGTGAAGCCATCCTGATTTTTATGGACCGTCAGTTCTCCAGATAAGGACTGAAATACAATAGGGTTTGCCGGGTGCTGCTTAAACTTGTTCAAAATATATGCAGCGGCAAGGGTTGCATGGCCGCACAATTTGACTTCCATCACCGGTGTAAACCAGCGGATATGTTCACCTACCAGAAAGGCAGTTTCAGATAAGTTAATTTCGGCAGCGATAGCGATAAGCTTGTCATCGGGCAGCCACTTATCAAGTAAAACGATAGCGGCCGGATTGCCGTGAAATAGGGTATCAGTGAAGGCATCGACATAATAAACCGGAACAGACAGTGTACTCATCGTAAAAGATCCTTGAAAAGAAACAACTCATTATGATTAGAAAAGTGAGGGAAGAGTAGCACGAGATTTGCGGTATTGAGGAGAGGTTGGCGTAATAATTTTTGAGGTTACTACGCCAACAGATGACTCGCTAATAACGAATAATATTATTTCGCTTTTGCTTCGTTTCTATCTGCGTTTTGCAGCATTTTTCTGACTGGAATAATCAGGGCTGCTAGCACAACAGCACAAATAACCAGTGCGATAGAAACGTGGGAGAACAGGTCTGGCATTGAATCCAGTTGGTCTTTACGGATATTACCACCCATGATACCTGCTGCTAAGTTACCTAGCGCACTTGCACAGAACCATAATCCCATCACCTGACCGCGCATTTTTTGTGGTGCAAGTAATGTCATGGTTGCCAAGCCAATCGGGCTTAAGCACAGTTCACCTAAAGTCAGTAATAAAATACTGCCGACTAACCAGAATGGTGAAACACCAGTTTGTGTGGCCAGAACGTGGTTAGCTGCAACCATCATGACCGCAAAACCACCCGCAGCGAACAGGATACCAATAACAAACTTCGTCATGCTGCTTGGGTTCAGATTACGCTTAGCCAAAGAAGGCCAGAACCAGCTGAAAATAGGAGCTAACAGAATGATGAATAAGGCATTGATTGACTGGAACCAAATTGTTGGGATTTCGAAGTTACCCCATTGGCGATCGGTATAGTCGCGCGCAAAGATGTTAAATGATGTTGGCTTTTGTTCAAATGCAGACCAGAAGAACGCCGCAGCAATTAACAGAATTAAACAAGCCAGTAAGCGAGAGCGTTCGCTGCTGTTCAAACCTGCACAGAAGAACATGAAAATAAAGTAGATGCCCACACACGTTGAGATAATGTAAGCCGAGCTTTTTGCGATCACTGAAGGGTTGAATGGAATGGTACCGTTATTGATTAACACCACCAGTACAGCCAGTGCAGCCATGGCAACAGTAACCCATTTACCGACGTTTTTACGTTGAACGGTAGGGTAATTCCATGTGGAATCTAAGCCAACTTCTTTGTCATAACGACGCATTTGTGGAATCGCGTAGAAACGGAAGATAAGCAAGGCGATTAACATACCCAAACCACCTAAACCGAAGCCTAAATGCCAGCCGTATTTTTCATGTAATGGGCCGATAATTAATGGGGCAATAAATGAACCCATATTGATACCCATATAGAACAGAGAGAAACCGCCATCACGACGCGTATCTTCTTTCTTATACAGCGTTCCAACCATTACGGTGATACAAGTTTTAAATAAACCCGTACCTAATACGATCAATAGCAGTCCCACGAAGAAGAAGGTATTGGTAAATAACGCAGACAGCGCAATCGACAAATGACCCAATGCAATGATCAAAGAACCATACCAAACGGCGCGGCGTTGACCTAACCAGTTATCCGCGAGCCAGCCACCCGGTAAAGATGTGATATAAACACCGCCTGCGAAGATACCTACGATAGCCGATGCTTGCTCAATCGGTAGCTCCATGCCACCTTGCAACAAAGTTGCACTCATAAAGAGGATTAAAAGAGGACGAACACCATAGAAAGAAAAACGTTCCCACATTTCGGTGAGGAAAAGCGAACTCAACGGGTAAGGATGCCCGAAAAAAGTTTTAGTTTTAGTCGCAGAATGACTCATCTGTGAACTCCAATTCGTTGTGACTTAAGAGGTTGTGCCGAATTGTGAATGTGGAGCAGAAGCTCCATCACCGTTTTTTATTGATATGTTAATGCTGTGTTGCAAACATATTTTCGGCATACATTATTATAAAATTGCTAATAAGCAGAATGAATTTATCGTAAGAAAGTCAGTTTTAAGATGAAAGTTCGATATAACTCTCATTCTTACGATAAGGGGGCACAGAATAACGGATTTTTATTGACAATAAAAGAATGTTTTTTGAATCGATTAAGTTGATTTAAAACAATAAGTTACAAAATATTACTTGTGCTTATAAACTTTTCGTTGAAAAGATAATAAAAAGTTATGTTTTAGCGTGAAAGGTATACATTAACATTACTCTTTAGAGGGGGATGCTCTGAGGCCATCGGATTGTTTCCTAATGATAAGCCAAGAGTAAATGAGATTGACCAACACTAATACCGCAGTGAAGAAGAATACGGCTCTAAACCCGTATGTTGCTGCGACAAAAGACCCCATTAAAGGACCTGTGACATTACCGACATCTCGTAATGCTTGGTTGTAGCTAAATATACGTCCAGTGATTTGATGAGAGATATTATAAATAATTAAGGTTTGTACGGCGGGTAATAGCGCAGCGTTAAGGGCGCCGAGTAAGAAGCGCAGAGCGCCTAACTCCCAATAATTGCTGACGAGTCCCATCGGAAACAGAACAAAAATTGAGGCGGCAAGTACAGCTAATAAAACACGATCAGGTCCAATGCGGTCGCTCAGTTTACCGAGCATAGGGGCGCTAATCAGTGCGGCAATGCCGGGGATAGAAGCAATAATTCCGCTAGTAAAAGCAAGGTTATCAATCGAGTCTGAAAGTTCTCGAACATACAAGGTGATTACGGGGTTAATCGAACCAATCGATGCTTGGATGATCATGGTGGTGAAAAATAGGCTGATTACTAAGTTTTTATTACGTAAAGAGGCAAAAACTTGTTTTCCGGTTAGGGCATCTTTGCGTGAAACAGGGGTAAAACGCTCACGAACGTAGAAAAGTGTGACAAAAAAGCAGATAAACAACACGCTAGCGGTAATAAAAAATACCGGACGCAACCCATATTGGTCAGCAAGTAATCCACCAATCAGTGGACCAATCAATGCGCCACTAACAGCGCCAGTCGCCAAAACACCCATCGCCCAACCGCTTTTATTAACGGGTACTTGGGTGGCAATTAGCGCATTGGCATTCGGGACAAACCCGCCAAGTAAGCCTAAAAGGGCACGTAGAGCCAGAAGTTGCCAAATATTCTGTGCAAAGCCAATCAGCACCATGACAATCGCCATACCAAGGGCAGAGCGCAGCAACATTAGTTTACGACCGTGGCGGTCAGAAAGGCGTCCCCAAAAAGGGGCGGCAATAGCGGAAAAGAGAAACGTAATACTGAAAACGGCACCCGTCCATAAATTCAAAGAGCCATGGTCAGTAATACCAAGTTCTTCGATATATAAAGGTAGAAAAGGCATGATCAAGCTGAAGGCCGCGCCTGTTAAAAAGCAGCCGAACCAGACGATATAAAGGTTTTTTTTCCAGTAAGTACTCTTCTTCATACATTCCCTTCATACTTCGTGCCGCAGCGTTGTTGGCTTCATTCGCGCACCCCAGTCACATACTTGTGTATGCTCCTGGGGATCCACTCATTTTCCGCCTAGCTGCAACACGAACTATTTTGGGAGTGTCGTTTAGCGACAACACAAATTATATCGGGAGTAGCAAAACCTAGCGGTGGTGGATTTTATCTAAATCGCCGTACAGAGAAGGCTCTCCCTTTGGACGCGTTTTAAAACGGCGGTGCATCCACATATATTGTTCTGGTGCGCGTAAAATTTCTTGTTCAATAACCTTGTTCATCATAGCGGCAGTATCTGTGTTGTCATCAACAGGGAAATTATCTACAGCGGGCTGAATATGCAGCTCGTACCCTTTTCCATCAGGTAAGCGATGGGCGGCAAAGGGTACAACTAATGCATTACCATGTTTGATGAGCATCGCTGAGCCATTTGTCGTTGCTGCGTGCTGAACGGCAAATAAAGGGACAAATGAACTATTGCGTGGGCCATAATCATGGTCAGGGGCGTACCATAAGATTTCGCCCTCGGTGAGTACGCGGATCATGCTTTTAACATCACGGCGGCCAATCATGTACTTATTTGATTTTAAACGTCCGCGAGTTTGTAGCCAGTCCATCAATTTATTATCGTTTGGTCGATAAACACCAATGCCCGGGTTATGCATACCAAACGCACGTCCACCAATTTCTAGTGTTAAGAAATGAACGCCTAAAACAATAACTCCACGACCTGTCGCTTGGGCTGCTCGCATATTTTCTAAACCAATAATTTTAAACCAGCGACGAATACGCCAATCAGGCCAGAACCATGCCATTGCGGTCTCAAAAACGCCCATTCCAACAGACTCAAAGTTCTTATCAACCATTTTTTGGCGTTCTGCTGAGCTCATGTCAGGAAAACACAACTGCAGATTACGATCGGCAATTTGGACGCGTTTTTTTAAGAAGCGCTTGGAGAAACGCCCCAAACGGGTACCTATCCAATAAATGACGGGATAAGGAAGCAGGACGAGCAGGTAGAGCACACTAATGCCAAACCAAACTAGCCAGTAGCGGGGATGTAATAAACTTTTTTCAAACTTTGGTGCTGGGATCATTGTTTTTTCGGTTTCTACTTAAGTGGATTTTAATTAAAAATAGCTTGTTAATCTGAATGATATCAAATTAACTCGTGAAAAGTTGTGCTGTTTGCATGGTGCTCATTAATTCGGCAAGGTTTCTCACTGCCATTTTTTCCATCACTCGGGAGCGATGCACTTCAACGGTTCGCACGGATACGCAAGCCACTTCCGCGATTTCGCGGTTAATTAGCCCTTGAAGTACATAAGTACAAACGTCTTTTTCTTTCGGCGTTAAGGTTTCATAACGCTGTTTAATCAATGTGCGTTCAGTAGCTTTTATGGTTTGTAAGCGAGCTTGTTCAAGGGTTTCTGCAAGCTGCTGGCTATCAATCGGTTTTTGTAAAAAATCGATAGCGCCTAATTTCACCTGCTCAACCGCCATCGGGATATCCCCATGACCAGAAAGGAAAATAACCGCGAGGGTGCTTTGCTGTTCTTTCAGGTATTGATGTACTTGGCGTCCGTCAAATTTTGGCATGCGCATATCGAGCAATACAATGCCCTCCTCATGCAGAGGGGCTTGCTGGATGAACTGCTCACTGTCGTTCCAAACGGTAACGTTATAACCGAGCGTTTCGAGTAAAAATTGACAGGAATCAGTGACATCGGTGTCATCGTCGACAAGGTGAATGACTGGCATTAATTCATACCTCGTGGCTTATTTCTTGTTTGTATAAGTGGCTTGCTGATATAAATAGTATTCATAACATTGTCACATATAGTTATTGGGAATGTTATCTTTTGTGTGGCAAAACATGCGTTATATTCTGATTATCTCGAGTAATTAAAAATTAGCGTCACACGCAGCCCGTTCTTACCATCATCATTATGCTGATTTTCAATGCGAATATCCCCACCTTGGCTTTGAATTAATCGCTGGCAAATCACCAATCCGAGTCCCAGACCTTCCTGTTTAGTGGTGGCGAATGGCATGATCCCTTGATTAAGCTGCTCGTCAGGCATTCCACCAGCATCATCTTGTAATACCAGTAAAAAGCGTTCATCGGCAAAGTGAAAGCCAAAGGTTAATGTGGTGGCGCCCGCTTGTAGGCTATTACTGATCAAATTTGAAAGTAACTGATCGAGTAAGGTATCCGGTAGCAAAAGCCGAACATCGGGAGTTTCGGGTAATTGCAACCTAACGGTTGGGAAATGTTGCTCAACTTGCAACAGTTGCCAGATATGATTGATGGTCTGTTTGACGGATTGTTGTCGTAGGGTTAGACGGGATTCTTGCCCTGGTTTCCCTGCCCACAAACGCAGGTTTTGAATAATATCAGCACCCCGTTGAGCCTGTTCATCAATTTTACTGATGGCACTTAGAAGAGGGTGGTTTTCCGACTCTTTTTTCAATCGCAAAATAGAGCCTTGGGCATAATTTCGAATCGCGGATAATGGTTGGTTCAATTCATGGGCGAATCCGGATGCCATTTCACCTAATATATTGAGCCGTTGAGCTTTTTGTAAGTTAGCCTCTTGCTGACGTAGGCGGTTATGTGCGACTTCAAGTTGTTGGCTACGACGGCGAACCAAGAAGGCTATCCAGACGTGGTTAATACCTAACAATAGGAAAATTAGGGCAATAATCCCGATAGTAATTTGGTGTTGAATTGTCCAACTGACAATATCTTGCCAAATTTCCCGTTGCTGTGGGTGTTGGTTGACGTCGCGCAGTAAGTTTTCAACTTGTGTGATGGATGCCGGGGCCCCCCAGCGCATATTGGGAGTGTCGCCAGAGAGTAAAACTTTGGTGACTTTATCCACTAAATTGTCAGGAACTTCGCTTAACGCGGCGAATGACCAATTAGGGTAAAGTTCTGTGCTTGTTAGGCAGGGTAACGCACTCTCTTTTTGAACAAGCGGACGGAATTGTTGTTTATTAATCAGTCCTTCACTGTCCATATTTTCTAATAAGCAGACAGGGACAATTGCCGCAGAGAGCGATTTATCCCGTAAAGCATACAACAGAGCATCTGCCGGGAAGCCTAAAAACTGCATTCGAAAGTCTTTTTCCGTGTCATACCCTAAATCTCTTAATACTTTATAACCTAATAGATATCCCCCAAATGCATCGGGGGATATTGCACCAACTTTTTTGCCAATGAGCTGATCAGCACTGTGAATGTCACTATCTCCACGAACCAAAATAAGGCTACCGATCACGTTGCGTGTCGTGCTGTTTGGCTCCACATCCGAGCGTAAAGAGAGTAGCCAGCGTAGGTGGTAGCGATTATCGAGTTGGATAAATTGAGCTGGGTTAGTGAGTAAGAAGTCAATTTTGCGATTCGAAATCGCCTCTTTCATCTCTTCAAGATTTAGGGGTTGTAGGGTAAAGCGTTCTCCCGGAATGGACTCATTGAGGGTGTCCACCAAAGGTTGCCAGTGCAACTGAGTGAAACTCGGTCCTCGTAGGGCGAGAACGCCGATAGTCCATTGCGCTGCGCCTGCCGGAATGCACCATAGCAGCAGAGTAACTAAAAGTATGTGATACAACGGCATAGACGTTTTTTTTAACATTTGGGGTTTATTCGTTGCGTTAGATCAATATCCCTTCGGGTATGTGGAAAACCACAATAGGGGCGCAAGGCTTTTCTTCTTACTATGAACTCAGAATTATTAGAGTAGCACAAAGATAACACACCGATTTTAAAGAGAAATAAGAATTTAGTGGTTATCAGACATCGGTAACACGGTGTTACCAATACGTAAGATAAACCAATAATAGATTGATTATTAACTTTTATTTTCGCATTAGCAATGTCAATACTGGAGCCAATTATGGATCTGAGTAAACGAAAATTCCTACAACAGATTGGGGCCGTCACCGCGGGTGCATCGCTGATCCCAATCGCCGAAGCGGGGTTGAGTTTTTCCCCAACTCGCCGTGAAGGCAATCCCGAAAAACGCTATGGCATGCTGATTGATCTGCGCCGTTGCGTAGGATGCCAATCATGTACTGTCAGCTGTTCTGTTGAAAACCAAACACCACAAGGTCAATTTAGAACGACGGTTAACCAATATCAAGTCTCCCTAAAAGGGGATGAAGGGTTCACCAACGTTCTACTGCCTCGCTTGTGTAACCATTGTGATAACCCACCTTGTGTGCCTGTTTGCCCAGTGCAAGCAACGTTCCAACGTGAAGATGGCATTGTGGTGATTGATAACGAGCGTTGTGTGGGCTGTGCGTATTGTGTGCAGGCTTGTCCGTATGATGCTCGCTTTATTAACCATTCAACGCAAACCGCAGATAAATGTACGTTTTGTGCACATCGATTAGAGGTTGGTTTATTGCCAGCGTGTGTCGAATCTTGTGTTGGTGGCGCGCGTATTATTGGTGACTTAAAAGACCCGAACAGCACCATTCGTAAGATGCTTACTGAGCATGAAGCACAAATTAAAGTCTTGAAACCGGAAAGTGGCACATTGCCGCAGGTGTTTTATTTAGGGCTGGATGATGCGTTTGTGGAGCCGTTGCAAGGTAAAGGGCAACCGGCATTATGGCAGGAGGTGTTCTGATGAGCGAACAAGTGACCTATATTTCTGAAATCATGGCACAGCCGCAAGAGTTTTTCTGGCTTCCTTGGGCGGTACAATACTTTTTCTTTATAGGGATTGCTGCCTGTGCGGTGCTGTATGCCTGCTATCTTCATTGGCAAAATCGCAGTGGAAACGGTCGATTAGAAATGATTGCCGTGTTTATTGCTATCACGATGGGAATCACAGCGCCGCTAGCATTAACCGCTGACCTGCACCAAACTGCACGTGTGTGGCACTTCTATGCACATCCTACAATGTGGTCTTGGATGTGGTGGGGTTCTGTATTGCTACCGCTGTTTACCACATTTGTTGGGTTGTACTTTGTAGCACTGCTAGTCAAATTAATTTGGAAGAAAGAGTATAAAGCGACCCGTTGGGTAGCGTTACTGAGTGCATTATCCTCAATTGGTTTACTGCTGTATACCGGCCGTGAGGCCTCTGTGTTAGTGGCTCGTCCAATTTGGTTTAGCTGGTGGATGCCCGTGTTGATGTTCTTAAGCGCGATGCAAGTGCTGCCAGCACTGATTAGCTTAGGTGCTCGTCGTGAGCCTCAATATCAAAACCGTTTAGCGCGTTTCCAAGTGATTACGTTACTCCTGTTTGCTGTTTGTTTTGCGCTGTGGATCTCCGGTGATACCACGTCAGGCATTGCAGTTCGTCAACAGTTAGATGTCACAAGCCCAGGCTGGTGGATGTTAATGGGTGTATGTGCGCTGTGGGCTATCACGTTTGTGATGGCGCTGAGTAACGTGAAAGCAGTTCGCTCCGTTCCTTACATTACGGTTTTAGCGTTAGTGTCTATGGCGTTAGCGTGGGTATTGCGTTGGATTTTCCTGATGGAGATTCAAGCAGTACCAAAATACAACATCATCACCAATCCATACCATTTCCCATTAGGTAATGACGGATTACTGGCGATTGTCGGTACATTTGGATTGTGGATTGCATTAACAATTATTGTTCGCGAAGGTGTTCGCTGGTTTGCGGGGAGAGTGCAACATGGCTAAATTCTCAAGACGTCAATGGCTTAAAGGTGGTTTAGTTGTCGGTGGTCTTGCTCTTTTTGGTGCGAGCTATCGTGAAGTTGCCAAACGTGCAGTGGATGGTTTAGTGGATGGCACCTCTGGCAAAGTGACGCTGGATCGTATCAATGGTAACTCGCTGATCCCTGAAGGCACGGCGATGGGTGGTTGGAAAGAGAACCCTGCGCAAGTCGTTTCCATGACGCAATGCTTCGGTTGCTGGACCCAGTGCGGTATTCGTGCCCGTGTGGACAGTGCGAAGAATGAAGTTCTGCGAATTGCGGGGAACCCATATCACCCTCTATCTAATGAAAAACACTTTCCATATGGGATGCCGTTATCCACTGCCTTCGCCAAAATGGGCGGAGAAAGCGGATTAGAACATCGTTCAACGGCGTGTGCTCGTGGTGCAACGCTGATGGAAGGATTAACCAGTCCATTACGTATTCTCGAACCAATGAAGCGTGTAGGTAAACGTGGTGAAGGGAAGTGGGAACGTATTAGCTTTGAGCAGTTAATCAAAGAAGTGGTTGAAGGTGGGGATTTATTTGGTGAAGGCCATGTGGATGGTCTGCGTGCTATCCGTGATTTAGAAACGCCGCTGGATCCTGCTCAACCGAAATTAGGGCCTAAAGCTAACCAGTTACTGGTGACTAACGCCGGGGATGATGGCCGTGATGGCTTTATTCGTCGCTTTGCTCAAAATGCATTCGGTAGTAAAAACTTTGGCGCTCATGGAGCTTACTGCGGTTTAGCGTATCGCGCAGGTTCTGGTGCGTTGATGGATGACTTGGATAAAAACGCCCACGTCAAACCAGATTGGGATAATACCCGCTTTGCACTGTTTATTGGAACATCACCGGCACAATCAGGTAACCCATTTAAGCGTCAAGGCCGTCAATTAGCGAGTGCGCGTTTACGGGATTCGTTCAACTATGTAGTTGTTTCTCCGGCTCTGCCATTAACGACGACATTAGCGAATGACCATGGTCACTGGGTACCAGTTCAACCGGGGACAGATGCTGCATTAGTTATGGGCATGATCCGCTGGATTATTGAGAATGACCGTTATAACGCCGCTTATTTGAGTGTACCAAGTGAAAAATCCATGGAAGCGGCCGGAGAGAAAAGCTGGACAAACTCGACCCACCTCGTGATCACCGATGATGCTCATCCTCTGGCAGGTAATCTATTACAGCAATCTCACCTAACGGGTGTAGTGGCTGAAGAGGGTAAGGATGAGAAAAAAGCCTATATGGTTCAGGACGCAAATGGCGAACTGAAACTGGCGGATGAAGTGACAAATGCGGAGCTGTTTGTGACTCGCCAAGTCACGCTTCATGATGGTAGCGAAGTGACGGTGAAATCCAGCTTCCAATGCTTGAAAGAAGCGGCGGATCGCATGACGCTGGAAGAATACAGTCAGCGTTGCCAAGTCCCCGTAAAAACCATTGAATCATTAGGTAAAGCGTTAACCTCTTATGATAGAAAAGCGGCGGTTATTTCTCACGGTGGCATGATGGGGGGCAATGGCTTCTACACAGCATGGTCTGTGATTATGCTTAATGCGCTGATCGGTAACTTGAACCTAAAAGGTGGCGTGTCTGTTGGTGGTGGTAAATTTAATGGTGAAAACGATGGCCCGCGTTACAACATTTCAGGCTATAAAGGTAAAGTGAAGCCGAAAGGTGTGGTGTTATCGCGCAGTAATGAAGTGTATGAAAAATCGGATGAATTTAAGGCGAGAGTGGCAGCAGGTGAAAAACCGTATCCAGCAAAAGCGCCTTGGTATCCGTTTGCGAAAGGTCAGTTAACTGAACAGTTAGCTTCAGCATTGATGGGATATCCTTATTCTCTGAAGGCGTGGATCACCAATATGACGAACCCAGTTTATGGTATTGCGGGTATTCGTCAGGTGATGGAAGAGAAGCTGAAAGATCCAAAACATCTACCACTGATTATTGGTATTGATGCTTTTATGAATGAAACCACGGCATTAGCGGATTACATCGTGCCAGATACCCATAACTTCGAGAGCTGGGGCTTCAGTGCCCCATGGTCAGGTGTACAAGTGAAAGCGAGTACCGCGCGTTGGCCGATTGTTGAATCTCGCACTGCGAAAACAGCAGATGGTCAGCCAGTTTCTATGGAGTCATTTTGTATCGCAGTCGCTAAAGAACTGAAATTGCCGGGCTTTGGTGACAATGTGATTGCGGATATGGATGGCAACATGTATCCGTTAAATACCGCAGAAGATTACTACCTGCGAGTGGCAGCGAATATGGCATGGTTAGGTGAAAAACCGGTACCAGAGGCGGCAACAGAAGACATTACGATCAGTGGTGTCGAGCGTATCATGCCGCAAATTACTCGTACATTGAAACCTGAAGAAGTTCGCCGCGTTGCGTATATCTTTACGCGTGGTGGTCGATTCGCACCTTATGAGAAAGCGTGGGATGGTGAAGCAACGGGTCCACAGTGGAAGAAAGGGTTGCAAATTTGGAACCCAACGGTGGCGATTAACCGCCATGCTATCACGGGTGAGCGTTTTAGTGGTTGCCCGACCTACTATCCACCACGTATGGCGAATGGTGAAGATGTGAATGCGGTATTCCCAGAGAAAGAGTGGCCATTAAAAATGATGTCATTTAAATCTCATGTGATGAGCAGCTCCACAACCATGATTGAACGTTTACGCCATGTGAAACCAACCAACTTGGTGGCTATTCACCCGGATGATGCTGCGAAGATGGGCGTTAAACATGGGGATTGGGTCAAAATCACGACACCCGGTGGTCATACAGAGGCACAAATTAGTGTGCTTGATGGTGTTATGCCGGGAGTTCTCGCGGTTGAACATGGTTATGGTCACACAGAAATGGGCGCTAAACAGCACTATTTAGACGGTGAAGCCATGCCGATGAATGCGGCAAATGGTTCCGGAATTAACTTGAATGATTTAGGGTTCGCAGATCCGACTCGTGAAGTGGCAAATACTTGGCTTGATTGGGTATCTGGTGCTTCCGTGAGACAAGGTTTGCCAGCTCGTATCGAGTTAATGGGTTAAAACAGAAGTCCATCCAGTAGGTTGTAAGTTAGTAAAGTGTAGGTAGTAAAGTGTAGTGAGTAATATAAAGCAGTAAAGAGGTTTCTGACCTACTCTGTTCTGCATAGCAGAGTAGGGACGCGCCTCTGATAAGCAGTTGACATTGCGCTCTACGATGCGGTTTACCCATCGTAACTTCGGCAAATGCCAGGGAGGGGGAGCCCTCCCTTTTTTCTTTTCTATTTAATACAAATAGCGAATACAACCATTGCTATACCAATCGTCTATAAAAATAGCCTATAAAAGTATTGAGCTATTTTTCTTAAGCGGATTTTTCTTCCAGCGAGTCACTAACCATTCAAATTCTTGATAGGTCGTCTCTGATTTTCTTTTTTCTCTAATCGCTTTAATCAAAGGCTCGGCAATCTCATATGTTTCAACAACGGTTGAATATGAGGCTCTTTTGATCATCTGCTCGTTATAGATATCTTCTTTGATGCTAATGGCAACGCGCTCATAAAAATTTAAAATATATTGGAATTTGAGACGTTCTGAGATTTCACAGCGTGTCATCGCAACCCCCTCATTTTTTAATTTAGTGATTTATTTTTAACATTATTATTAAGAGTTGATGGTAAGTGTAATATCCACTAAAAATAAGTGGTTTTTTATTAACATAATAAAGAGGATAATAACCCACAATTAACAAGCAAATTTTTGCTGGTGATTTAAATTTGTTTTATATCAAAGCATTACATAGGAAAGCGAACACCATGCCAGTGTTACACAACCAAATTTCAAATAAAATCCTTAAAGAACGTATGTTGGCTGAAACTGAGCCGCGTACCACAATCTCTTTTTATAAATATTTTAATATTCAAGATCCTGCTGCATTTCGCAATGAATGGTACCAACAATTCAAAGCGTTGAGTGTATTTGGTCGTGTGTATATAGCCAAAGAAGGGATCAACGCACAAATTAGCGTACCCGCCTCCAATGTGGATGCGTTGCGTGAACTTATCTATGCAACAGACCCAGCCTTAAATGACCTACGTTTGAATATTGCTATTGATGATGATGGCAAGTCCTTCTGGGTACTGCGTATGAAGGTACGTGATCGTGTTGTTGCTGATGGTATTGATGATGAAACCTTTAATCCTGCCAATACTGGGCAGTATCTGAAAGCAGATCAAGTCAATGCGATGATCGATGACCCAAATACTATTTTTGTCGATATGCGCAACCACTATGAATATGAAGTGGGTCACTTTGATAATGCGATTGAGGTGCCATCAGACACCTTTAGAGACCAACTGCCAATGGCGGTTGAAATGCTGCAAGACCAGAAAGATAAAAATGTGGTGATGTATTGCACGGGCGGTATCCGCTGTGAAAAAGCGAGCGCTTATATGCTACATAACGGTTTCCAAAATGTTTATCATGTGGAAGGCGGGATCATTGAATATGCGCGTAAAGCGAAAGAACAAGGTTTGCCGCTGCGTTTTAAAGGTAAAAACTTCGTGTTCGATAACCGTATGGGTGAGCGTATTACGGATGATACCTTAGCACATTGCCATCAATGTGGGGAAGTCTGTGACACTCACACTAACTGCAAAAATGACGGTTGCCATTTACTGTTTATTCAATGTCCAAGCTGCGCTGAAAAATATGAAGGCTGCTGTAGTCATGCGTGTACCGAAGAGATGAAGCTGCCTGAAGAAGAACAGCGTACTCGCCGTGCTGGTCGTGAAGTGAGTAATAAAATATTTAATAAATCTCGCCATCGTTTAGCGGACGGATTATTAAATAGCGAGAAGTAGTCACATTTTTAAATGAAGAAAGCCCTTTTAAAAGGGCTTTTTCTTTTAATAAAGATACTTAAAAACGTTATAAATAAAAAATAATTCAATTCTATTTTTAACAAACACTTTTGATGTGATATGCCGCTTTTGTGAGTAAACGGTACTATTACTTATACCTAATTTCCTAGAGATAATATGATTAGGAGTTTCATTCATCCAATTATTAATTATATTTTGCTCTTTCATTGTAAAAATGGATGAGTCATTATTATTAGCAAGCTTTGTTATTTTTTCTATTTGTTCTGAATCAGTAATGACTTTATCCAATGTTTGAGTGATGATATTTTTTGACATAATGAAAAAATTATCTTTTAGCAAAAGAGGCTTGTCTGTTAATGGGTATGCAGCATTGATGTAGATATAGAATCGAATGCTACTGGCTCTGTTTAGCAATGTTTTCAGGGTTGGGCAGTAACTTGAGTAGTGGCAATAGTATGTTAAATTTACTAGAACAATGCTGGGTGAATATTTATTTATATATTTAATGCCTTCATTAATGCACCCTGTACTAATGAACTTCAATTTTTTATTAGAAGATAAATATTCGGTAATACCAAGGCGGGTATAATAACACTCATCAATAACTAATATTCTCATAGGGAACATCCTTGTCCGAAAAGAGTATTACAATAAATTGGAATTGATATTGAAGTCAATAAAGTAATGATAAAAATAATAAATTATTGCTTGTATTTGCAATTAATTCATAATTTATGGTTTCTATATTATCTTTAATAATAATCAGTAAAGTATCATTTATTAATAATATAAATTAGAATAATGTAATGATAGCGAATGGATATTTGTTATGAGACAAATATCCATTCTTTTTACCTGCTAATGAGTTTTGAAATCAGATTCAAGATATTCGCCAGACTCAATCTTATCAATTCCAGCCTGAAGAATATTAATCAGCTGTTTGGCTACATCGGTTGTCAGCCACATGGTTTTATCAACTATTGCGCTATCCAGGCTATTGTTCTGTTCAGGGAGGTAATGTAAACGTAGCATCATCGCATCGTAGGCATCGACAGTACTGATATCCCAGCCAACAACAGGGTGAGTTTGGATTACATCGTTTTTTCTATTCATTTAGACCTCCTAATCAAACATCGTGATAAATAGTAAATATCTATTACTGACTAAGAGCAGGTGACTCAGAACGAGCTATAACTAGTATAAGAAGATTTTTTTAATATGGTAGTAATAAAACTATTTTTTCTGTGAATTTTGATGCAAATTAAAAAAATAGTCGGTGATTGTTTAAAAAAGACGATGTGAAAAGGATAAAACCTTTCCACATCATAATGTTATTAGCTTACTTTGATAGTCCAACCACAATCTTCACCCGCTAAGAATGGGATTAATTTATCTGTCCCACAGGCAATAGATTCGCAAGTTATATTCTCAGATTTCGTCAGTGTAATGTGACCTTCATTGACGGGTAATCCGTAAAATTTAGGTCCATTTAGTGAACAAAATGCTTCGAAATGTGCTAAAGCACCTAATTCTTCGAACACGGTTGCATAGGCAGCTAATGCGGTTGGTGCGTTAAATACGCCTGCACAGCCGCAGGATGTTTCTTTACGAGATTGAACATGCGGTGCAGTATCGGTACCTAAGAAGAAGCGATCGCAGCCAGAAGCGACAGCTGCACGCAATGCTTCTTGATGAACGTTACGTTTTAAAATCGGTAGGCAATATAAATGCGGACGTACACCACCAACTAACATATGGTTGCGGTTAAACATCAAATGCTGTGGTGTTAAGGTCGCAGCCGTAAATTCGTTAGCCTCTAACACATATTGTGCGGCTTCTTTGGTTGTAATGTGCTCAAAAACCACTTTTAACTGAGGGAATTGAGCTCGTAATGGCAGCATGACTTGTTCGATAAACAGCGCTTCTCGGTCAAAGATATCGATATGGCTGGCAGTCACTTCCCCATGAATGAGTAATGGCATTCCAGCTTGTTCCATGGCAGCAAGAACAGGGTAGATTTTTTTAATGTCAGACACACCATGGCTAGAGTTTGTTGTGGCATTTGCAGGATACAATTTACAGGCCGTAAATACACCTTCATTGAAACCACGAATTAATTCATTAGCATCAGTTGTATCAGTTAAATAGCAGGTCATTAGTGGTGTAAATTGGTGCCCAGCAGGTACCACTTGCTTAATGCGTTCACGGTACGCTCTTGCCGCTTCTACCGTGGTAACAGGGGGTACAAGGTTAGGCATGACAATGGCACGACCAAAAAATTGGCTTGTGAACGGCACGACTGTATTTAACATTTCATTATCGCGAAAATGAACATGCCAATCATCAGGGCGGCGGATCGTTAGGGTAGTTACAGTTGTCATTAAACCGGCTCCAATAAGGGGGGAATAAGTGATGAGCAGATGCTCAAGCCGGGAAAGAATGATAAAACGAAAACGATTAAATAGCTATGATCAAGGACAATTAATAGAGAAATTATTTTTCTATGGAGTATTTTAATATATTGGAAAATAAAGGAATTTAAACAGAATAAAACAAAGAAAGGAAAGATTAAGTTGGCTCCTCCAGCTGGACTCGAACCAGCGACATACGGATTAACAGTCCGCCGTTCTACCGACTGAACTATGGAGGAACTCCCTTAACACGCAGAGGATATTAGCGTTCTGAATCACTAATGTCAAAGGGGAAAATGATAAAATAAGTTCGTTTGCCTGTTATCTGCACGAATCGATAGAATTTTGATCTAACGGGTGGGGTGTAAAAGAAATAAAACCAAAAATAGCTGAAAAAAGAATCAGTTAAAAAGATGTGGTTAAGGTCGTAGAGTGATTTTGATGTGTAAAAATTATCTTTGATAAGTAATTAGTGGGAAAGATAAAATTAGCAGGGTGAGAAAGCAAAAAGCCCGCAAGAATTAATCTTAGCGGGCTTTTTAAATTTGGCTCCTCCAGCTGGACTTGAACCAGCGACATACGGATTAACAGTCCGCCGTTCTACCGACTGAACTATGGAGGAATTGGTTGTTCCTGAGAACGAGGCGCATATTACCCACCCCGTACTCAGTTGTAAAGCATAAAATTAAAAAAAATGTTCAACAGGCTGTTAAATAAACAAACTGGTGGTTATTTATGCCTTATCAGCAGAGTTTCAAGGATTTGCAGGCGGTTATAAGCGGAGTCGCTAAAATGTGAACTGTGAGCAAGCAATAGGGATTGTTCCATTAATGATTAGGGCAGGAATAAATAAATGTAGTAGTGAATAGGGTGAATAAGAATGAAAAGGCTGAGGGATAGCAGGAAAGCAAAAAGCCCGCAAGAATTAATCTTAGCGGGCTTTTTAAATTTGGCTCCTCCAGCTGGACTTGAACCAGCGACATACGGATTAACAGTCCGCCGTTCTACCGACTGAACTATGGAGGAATTGGGTTGTTCTTGAGAACGAAGCGAATATTAACGATATCACCTCGACCTGTCAACGATAAAAATAGAAATTAAATCTAATTGCTCATTCACTACTCACTACGAATAAAAATCACGCTATATTATTGATAATGCTTTAATTTTGAGCAGCTAAAGTAACTTGTGTCGGCAGAGAAACCTCAGGATAAGCAATATGGTAAATATCGTAAAAGGAGATACTACCCTTTAGTGCGAATAAACGAGAAATTTCTTGTTTGATGGCTGAGCTGACTTCCTGAGATTCAAGAATTTTATTTAAAGCGCCTTCAGATACGACTTCAGTGACAAACCATTCGCCGTTATAACAAACGCGCAAATCAAGCACACCAATATCTTCGAAATGGTAAATAGGCTTAATATCAAACAACAGAACGCTAGCAAGTATAATAAATAAGAAGGTTATACCGAGTGTCCAATAAGGGCCAAAGTAGGGTGCGTACCATAAAATCACGGCAAGCGGTAAATAAGCTGCAATCATGCCGATACATAAATAAGGGTGATTGGCGAGAAATTGACTATTAAAGTAAGGTTTGCCATCACGTTGCTCACGCTGATTAATAGCATCTAAATCATCTATAAGTATTTGTTTGATAATATCCATGGTAAGTAACTCTCTGTCAGATATCTATACTAGGAGGGTATCACGTAGGGAATGAATTGTTATATATCAGTTAAAAAAAATATTTAACTGGATTGTCATCATCTCGGACTAATCCTGCCTACTTTGGCATCTTATAGACGGCTTTTTTTAAAAAAAATCTTTAAAATATCAATAAAATGCGGTTTTTTTGTTAACGTAATTCCGCCTAAAAGTGACGAAATCGAAAAAATAGCAATATTTTCGGGATTGAATGTATAAAATAGTTGCTATTATCTCAAAGTCATGAGTTAATGTGCATCGGCCTGTTTAGCAGTCCTATTTGATGTATGATTACTGAGTTAGTGTGCTCTAAAGAAAAAAGTTATCACAGATAGCCTTTTACCGTGACGCTTCATCTTGGTGTTTCCCTGATTAAATAGCTGACTCTGGCCCATATATGCCAAAAGGCAAGTTTTTTTGATGTTATATAGGAAAAGTCAAATGTCCGACAAAATGAAAGGTCAAGTTAAGTGGTTCAACGAGTCTAAAGGCTTCGGTTTCATCACTCCAGCTGATGGTAGCAAAGACGTTTTCGTCCACTTCTCTGCCATTCAGGGCAATGGTTTCAAAACTCTGGCAGAAGGCCAGCAAGTTGAATTCACCATTGAAAACGGTGCAAAAGGCCCAGCAGCTGCTAACGTAACTGCTATCTAAGCTAATTGCTTAACTGATTTTCTAAAGCCCGTCCTTTTTAAGGACGGGCTTTTTCATTTCTGTGAAATAGAAAATATAGTGCAAAAATAATTAACATTTAAATCTTTACTTAATAATTAGCCACATCTATACTCAGCCCACATTAATCTATTGGAGATAAATTACTTGGAAAGCCAGAGTTGTAATAAAAACTTAATTTAATTGGCAAGTAATTAATAATCTCTTCTATTAGCTGCTTGCCACTACGGCGGGCGGTGTCTGATGGTTCTATCATTCATACTCCCTGATTTATATACGAAATTTTCATTTTTTGAATGAAATAATCACTGTTGCAGTGAGTGTGTATCATGCAAGTTTATATTTATTCTCTATTCCCTCCGGGCAATAGCTATTAATTACTGAATATTTATTTATTCAGCAATTTGGCATGGGTTTTTTATTCTGCTCATTAATTGTTATCCATTATTTGATGGAGGGGTCATGATGTTTTTCACACCGGATATATTAAATCTTTTATCTGCAATGTGCCTTGGCGCATTAATTGGTGCAGAGCGTCAATGGCGCCAAAGAATGGCGGGATTGCGTACGAATGCATTGGTTGCAACGGGAGCAGCCGTATTTATTTTGAGTTCAGTAACGACTTCACCGGATAGCCCTGGTCGAATTGCTGCCCAAATTGTCTCAGGTATTGGCTTCTTAGGTGCTGGAGTGATCATGCGTGAAGGCATGAATATTCGAGGGCTGAATACTGCCGCAACACTATGGTGTTCAGCAGGGATTGGTGTGTTATGCGGATTAGGGCAATACTCACTAGCCATCATAGCTACTTTATTGATTTTATGTGCAAATATTCTATTGCGAGAAGCCGCAGCAAAAATTAATCGCCAGCCACAACAGCAGGCACTGGATGTTGAACAGCGTTATAAAATACGTGTGATGTGTCACCAAGGTGATGAAATCCTTGTTAGAACATTGATTTTACAAGCCATTAATGGGCTGCATATTCGCTTACAGTCATTGAGTAGCGCAGATACATTGAAACCAGAACAGCTAGAGGTGTGTGCAGAACTTCTTGCCACACCCGTAGAACAAAAAGAGATAGAAGCGTTGGTTTGCCGGATTAGCCTTGAACAAAGTGTCAGTGCTATCAATTGGAAAGTGGCATCTGAGCTACCAGCTTGATTGTTGAAAATTAACTGATTAAAGGAGCCGAAATGGACGAGCACCCCCCATCTTGGAGGTATAAACAGGAGCTATCTGGCTAAAATACAATATTTTCAGTCAGATAGGTTTGAAAAGTACAACTGTACTCTATAGAGATAACGTTATGACTGGAATAAGGCATCAGCGCAAAGGCGCAAAAAATCCTGCACGCCAAAAATTTATTGTTGGCGAACAAGCGAGCAAAAACATTGAGCAGGTTCTCAATGAGTATCAAACTAACCTTCTGGGTTTATCTGAAAATGAAGCTCTCGACCGCTTAGTGGTAGAAGGTGAAAATGAAGTTGCTCATGAAAAAGCCCCTCCTGCTTGGAAGCAATTACTCACTTCTTTTAAAAATCCATTTATTTTTGTTCTGATGATCCTCGCGATTGTGAGTTTCGTTACTGACTACGTGATCCCTGAGCGTCAAGATGAAGAGACTGATTTAACGGGCGTTATTATCATTGTCACGATGGTTGTATTAAGTGGATTGCTGCGTTTTTGGCAAGAGTATCGAACCAATAAAGCGGCGGAAGCCTTGAAATCCTTGGTAAGAACCACGGCTACGGTATTTCGGCGAGACAATAGAACAGGGCGTTCTATTCGCAAGGAAGTGCCAATCAAATGCTTAGTACCAGGGGATATCGTTTTATTATCAGCTGGGGATATGGTGCCAGCGGATTTAAAACTGGTGGAATCTCGGGATCTATTTATCAGCCAAGCCATTTTGACGGGGGAATCTATCCCGGTTGAAAAATATGACACGCTTGCAAATGTGTCCGCAAAAAGTTTAGAGCCCGCATCACCGACAGAAAATGAATTACTTGAAATTTCAAATATCTGTTTGATGGGTACCAATGTGACGAGCGGGACGGCGAGAGGTATTGTGGTTGCAACGGGGAGCAAAACATACCTAGGTTCCCTGGCCAAATCGATTGTAGGAACCCGTGCTCAAACTGCTTTTGATCGCGGCGTGAATAGTGTGAGCTGGTTGCTAATCCGCTTTATGCTGGTAATGGTGCCGATTGTCTTATTAATCAATGGATTCACTAAAGGTGATTGGTTTGAGGCAACACTATTTTCACTGGCTGTTGCGGTAGGATTAACCCCTGAAATGTTACCGATGATAGTGAGCTCAAACCTTGCAAAAGGAGCGATAGCCATGTCTAAGCATAAGGTTATCGTCAAACGGCTCAATGCCATTCAGAATTTTGGTGCGATGGATGTACTCTGTACCGATAAAACGGGAACGCTAACGCAAGATCGCATCATTTTAGAGCATTATCTCGACAGTAATGGGCAAAAAGATAGCCGAATTTTGCAATTGGCGTGGTTGAATAGTTTCCATCAAAGTGGCACCAAAAATATGATGGATCAGGCAATTATTCGACGTGGCCGTGGCAATGATAAGGTCGAGCAGCTGAAGGCTTATCAAAAAATTGATGAACTACCGTTTGATTTTATTCGCCGAAAATTATCTGTCACGGTAAAAACCCCTGAAGGTGATGCTTTATTGATCTGTAAAGGGGCTGCGGAAGAGATGCTGGCTGTTTGTCATCGTTATCAGCATGATGGGCAAACCACATTATTAGATGACCAAGCTAAAACTAGGATTGCGGAGCTGGTCAGTGACTATAATAAACAGGGTTTCCGGGTATTACTGCTGGCAACGCGTTTGTTAAATGATGCTGAAGCTTGGTTACCGTTATCGGCCCAAGCGGAGCAACAGCTTGAGTTACAAGGCATTCTTACATTTTTAGACCCTGCAAAAGAGAGTGCAATTTCGGCTATTGCGGCACTAAGAGAAAATGGCGTGATGGTCAAAGTGCTTACGGGTGATAATGCCGTGATCACTGAAAAAATTTGCCATGATGTGGGTTTGAATATTGACGAGATTATGACAGGCCTTGAAGTCGAGGCAATGAGCGATGATGAGCTGAAAACGAAAGTTGAACAAGTTTCTGTTTTCTGCAAATTAACCCCATTGCAAAAATCTCGGATCCTAAAACGACTACAAGCAAATGGACATACTGTTGGTTTTCTGGGAGATGGAATCAATGATGCGCCAGCTTTGCGGGATGCTGATGTAGGGATATCTGTGGATACGGGCACCGATATTGCGAAAGAGTCCGCGGATATAATTCTGTTAGAAAAGGATTTGATGGTATTAGAACAAGGCGTTATCAAAGGAAGAGAAACGTTTGGGAATATTATTAAGTATTTAAATATGACCGCGAGTTCTAACTTTGGGAATGTATTTTCCGTTCTGATTGCGAGTGCATTTATTCCGTTCTTACCGATGCTAGCTATTCATTTACTGGTTCAAAACTTGCTGTACGATATGTCTCAATTAGCATTACCTTGGGACAAAATGGACAAAGAGTTTTTAAAACGTCCACGTAAATGGGATGCGAAAAATATTGGGCGATTTATGATTTGGATTGGTCCAACATCTTCCATTTTTGATATCACGACATTTGCTTTGATGTGGTATGTATTCCAAGCCAATAGTGTGGCTCATGAAGCACTATTTCAATCCGGTTGGTTTGTTGAAGGATTACTGTCGCAAACCTTGGTCGTTCATATGCTACGGACTCAAAAAATTCCCTTTATCCAAAGTACAGCTGCCTTACCAGTGTTACTGACAACGGGAATTATTATGGCTCTTGGGCTTTATATTCCGTTTTCATCATTTGGTACGCTGATTGGCTTGCAGCCTTTACCAATGGAATATTTCCCTTGGTTAGTGCTGACATTAGTGAGTTATTGTTTTGTCGCTCAAGGTATGAAGCACATTTATATTAAACGATTTGGAACTTGGTTATAGCCTGATCGAGACACGTTACTTTAGTAAAACAGTACAATAAAAAAGAGCCTTATAGGCTCTTTTTTTACAGAGTAGGCGAGACTATTGCAGGCCTAAAGCTGTTTTCATTTGTTTCATTGCATCAATGCCTTGCTGGCAAGCTTGATCTTGTTGGTCTTTAGGTAAAGCGGCAACTTGCTTTTTACCTTCTTCTAACTGACCTTTCATCGCATCTAATTGAGCTTTGGCTTGTGGGTTCTCAGAAGCTTTAGCAATTAAGCTATCAACTTCAGCGAAGTAAGCGTTACAAGTTTCAGTTGCACCAGCAACTTGACCTTTTTTCTCTTCTTCTGAGCACGCAGTGATTGTTAATGCCAATAAACCCAATCCACAAGCTAAAATTATCTTTTTCATAATCAACCTTATTAAAATTATTTATATATAAAGCAAATTAAGTATATAAGAGGAACTTCTTTTATCAATGTAACAAATCCTAAAAAACAAATTGATAATTAATTCAAATATTTAATCTTTAATATAAATATTTATTTTTTATAAATGACTTTTGTCGCGATCATTATCTATCGTGCTTTTTGTTAGCTTATTATGGCGTATGAAAAATAAGAGTGGATTATTATTAATGGGTATAAATACGTAATTGATACTGAACACTCCTATTCATGAAATAAGAATAACCACATAAAGTATCTTGTGAGCAGTAGACTGCTGTTGTAAAAAATAAGTTAAAAATTAGTAACTAAAAATTGTATGTAATGGGGGGATTAAACACCTTATAACTTTTCTAATGATGTTAATAACTTTTTTTCATATACAGTAAAAATAATTAAAATTGATAAGTCGTGTAAAAAATAATTTACATTTCAATTATAAAACTGGAATATCGAATATTTATAGAATTAATAGCTGTACATTTAAAATGCGATTATAGAAGTGAAAGGTGAGCTGTATCACAAATTTATCAATAAAATGCTTTTAGCTATATAATATTGATTTTTAAATTAAATTTCCTTTGAACCTTTAGGGGGTTATCAGGTAAAGTCTCTGCCTCCAAGGGGTCCTCCTTTCGAATCTTGGTTTTTGAAGTGATAAAACTTTGCTATTTAGGTTAACAACGATTAGGTTCGTTAGGTTGACGCTAGGTCAAATTTACGTGCAAAATTACTCTCATAAGAAATTCGCCAAAGTGTTTTAGACAGGTTAGAATGCTTCGGACAAAGGGAAATAAATTTTCTTACATTACATTCCCAGAAGGATCCACCTTATAAAGGGAAAGTAAGAAAATGAGATAAGGCAATTACGCTTATCTTGATATGCAACATAGCAGACAATCATTAATGCTATGGGCATGGTATGTATGTAACCGGATTTATCTTGTTACTTTTTATTTTTATAATTACACACAGGGCTTTACCATTATGTCTGCTTCTATTGTAAAGAAACGGCCGTTGAGTCGTTATATTAAAGATTTTAAACACAGCCAAACTCATTGTGCGCACTGTAATAAAACTCTTGATCGTATCTCCCTAGTTTTCAACGATGGTATCTTGAATAAAGAAGCTATCGCTGACATGACCGATTTGGTTGATGAGGCGGCTTGGGGCGAGCTTCAAGGGCAATTTACAGCACTTTGTCGTTTTTGTAGTGAAATTTTCTGTAATAGCAATACAGATTATTTCGATATTATGTCTTTTAAACAGTATCTGTTCTTACAGACAGAAATGAGTCATAGCACCGTCCGCGAGTATGTTGTTCGTCTGCGTCGTTTAGATGAACTGCTGTCATCCTCTAACTTTTCAATGAAAGACTTTACTGCAAGTAAAGTTCAAGAACAGTTAAGCGATAAAATGACTGATTCAGCATTTAGTAACTACAATATTGCACTACGTAAATATGAGCAATATTTAAGCTGGCAGTCAGAAACAAATTAATAATATTTTAAGTTAATAAAAATAGTTGGTTATACGATTATTTTTAATACTAAAATAGGCAAATCGGTGTCCAATAGGGCACCTTTTTTATTTTTGAATAATAGTAAATATAAATGACATAAATTGAACAGATTTATCATAGCTAATACTTAATATATGATAATAAGAACCAATGAAAACTATTTAATTAAATTTATAAATAAACAAGGGTGACAAAAAACAAAAAAAGTAGTGAATATTCGGATGTGATGATAAAGAAATAGGATATTATGAATGTAGCTCAAGAGGTTATAGTAGAGGCGAGTCTGAGTTAATCAGCCTATATTATACTGGGCTGAAAAACTCAGACTTTTGCATATTATCCGATAGTCATTAAGCTTGCATTACCACCCGCTGCGGCAGTATTCACACTTAAAGAACGTTCATGCACTAAGCGCTCAATGAGTAAGTTAGTTTCACCACGCTCAAAGCCTTGGACAGAAATAATCGGTCCTTTGCGCTTGGCAATCGCTTCACAAACATGTTTCAGTTGGTCACTATCTCCGTGATAAATCACCCCCTCGATTGGCTCAACGGTATTTTGCCAATCTTTGGTGAATGATATGGTTTTGCGAACTTTTTCAGGCAATGATTTAAATAGCTTTTGATGCAGATCGCTATTGGCCCACAGAGTTTGGCAACCACTCGCTAGTACAGCAGATAGCTGAATTAGGCAATCTTTTTCATTATCACTAAGGCATAAAATGGTACCGCGTGGACGCAAGGTGTAGGTGTTCTTTTCACCTGTTGGTCCTGGTAATAAACGTGTTGTACCAGCTTGCGTTAAACGCGCAAACTGTTCAATTACAGACTGTTCAACATCAGGTTTCTGTTTTTGTGCCCATGCAGAAAAAGCTTCAAAGGGTGCGAGTAACTCTGCGCGAGCACTTGCGTCCATTGGTAAATGGCTGTCTTGCTGCTCCAGCGTTTGGCAAACTGCATTCTCAGGACGTTCACTTAATAAACGGTAGAGATAAAGCGGTCCGCCAGCTTTAGGTCCTGTACCTGAAAGTCCTTCACCACCAAATGGTTGCACTCCGACAACAGCACCGACCATATTACGGTTAACATATAGGTTGCCCACTTTCGCTTTAGCGACCACTTGGTTGATGGTTTCATCAATGCGGGTATGAACACCTAATGTTAATCCATAGCCAGCCGCATTGATTTGGTCAACTAGTTGCTCTAACTCATCACGTTTGAAGCGAACAACATGCAGAACCGGTCCAAAAATTTCTTTCTTCAACTCACTAATATTATCTAACTCAATCAGAGTTGGCTTAACGTAGGTTCCTTCGGCTTGTTCTTGCTGATCTTGGCTATCTGCAAAGACGGCTTGGAAAACGGTTTTGCCTTTACTGCGCATTTGTTGAATATGTTGGTCAATGTTCTCTTTGGCTTCACTATCAATAACAGGGCCAATATCGGTGGAGATGTGTTCAGGATTACCCATCCGGCACTCTTCCATTGCACCTTTCAACATGCGAATTGTTCGGTCAGCGACATCCTCTTGAACACAAAGAATGCGTAATGCGGAGCAGCGTTGACCGGCACTGTCAAATGCAGAGGCGACGACATCGGTGACGACTTGTTCTGTGAGCGCTGAAGAATCAACAATCATCGCATTCAATCCGCCAGTTTCTGCAATAAGTGGAGTCGGGCGACCTTGAGCATCTAAGCGACCCGCAATATTGCGCTGCAATAAACCCGCCACTTCGGTTGATCCTGTGAACATCACGCCTCGAACGCGCTGATCACCGACCAGTTTTGCTCCGATAGTTTCACCTTTACCGGGTAAAAATTGCAGGACATCACGAGGAATTCCCGCTTGGTGCATAATGGATACCGCAATAGCACCAATTAATGGTGTTTGTTCCGCAGGTTTAGCTAGCACAGTGTTACCCGCAGCTAATGCCGCTGCAATTTGCCCAGAGAAAATGGCTAATGGGAAGTTCCATGGGCTGATACAAACAACAGGGCCAAGAGGGCGGTGAGTGTTATTATCAAAATCTTCACGGACTTGAGTTGCATAATAGTTCAAGAAATCAACTGCTTCACGCACTTCAGCAATCGCATTGGCGTAGGTTTTCCCGGCTTCACGCACCAGCACATCCAATAATGGTTGCAATTGTTGTTCCATAATATCGGCAGCACGTAAGAGGATAGCTGCACGCTCAGATGGTGGCGTTGCAAACCAAATCGCGCCAGCATCCGTCGCGATATTTAATGCATGTTCAGCTTCTTGTTCACTGGCTTCTCGCACTTTACCAACGATATCGCGATGGCATGCTGGGTTGATGATTGGGACGGCTTCAGAAAGATCTTGCTGTGCAATAAACTCGCCACCCAGTAAAGGCACCGCGATTTTCTCTTGTGTCGCGGCATTGAGTAATGCGCTCGAGAGTGATGCTAAGCGGTGTTCATTAGATAAATCCAAGCCCATTGAGTTAACACGGCGAGTTCCATACAGGTCACGCGGTAATGGAATTTTTGGGTGTGGTAAGCCAATTTGCCCTTCAATCTTAGACAGTTCACGAACATCTTTAACTGGATCAGCAACCAGCTCATCTAATGGGATCGTGGCATCTGCAATTCGGTTAACAAACGAAGTATTTGCCCCATTCTCTAAGAGGCGGCGTACTAAGTAAGCTAATAATGTTTCGTGGGTACCGACTGGGGCATAAATGCGGCATGGTCGGTTGAGTTTGCCATCAGCCACTTTACCAACAACTTGTTCATATAATGGTTCGCCCATGCCATGTAAGCATTGGAATTCATATTGGCCAGGGTAGTAGTTTTTACCTGCAATTTGGTAGATAGCCGATAATGTGTGCGCGTTATGCGTCGCAAATTGTGGGTAAATTAAGTTAGGTACAGACAGTAATTTACGAGCGCAAGCGATATAAGAAACATCGGTATACACTTTACGGGTATAAACAGGGTAACCTTCTAAGCCATCAATTTGCGCACGTTTAATTTCGCTATCCCAATAAGCGCCTTTTACAAGACGGATCATCAGGCGGCGTTGGCTGCGTTCGGCTAGATTGATAATTGAGTCGATAACAAATGGGCAGCGTTTTTGGTAAGCCTGAATGACAAAACCAATACCGTTCCAGCCTGCTAATTTCGGCTCAAAACACAGTTTTTCGAGTAAATCTAACGAAATTTCTAAGCGGTCTGCTTCTTCAGCATCAATGTTAATACCAACATCATATTGGTGAGCCTGCAAGACTAAAGAAAGTAAGCGCGGATACAGTTCTTCCATCACACGAGCATATTGTGCGCGGCTATAGCGTGGATGCAGGGCAGATAATTTGATAGAAATGCCCGGTCCTTCATAGATCCCGCGTCCATTCGATGCTTTACCAATTGCGTGGATCGCTTGTTGGTAAGAGACCATATAATCTTGAGCATCTTTCTCGGTTAATGCGGCTTCACCCAGCATATCGTAGGAGTAGCGGAAACCTTTGTCCTCTAATTTACGTGCGTTAGCAAGGGCTTGGGCGATGGTTTCGCCAGTGACAAACTGCTCACCCATTAAGCGCATTGCCATATCCACGCCTTTTCGTACCAGTGGTTCACCACTTTTACTGATAATGCGATTTAACGAGGATGATAGTTTTGCTTCGTTGTGTGTAGAGACTAATTTACCGGTAAATAAAAGCCCCCATGTTGCTGCGTTCACAAACATTGAGCTGCTTTGACCAACATGGGATTGCCAATTACCCGTACTGATTTTGTCTCGAATCAGAGCATCGCGAGTGGCTTTATCTGGAATACGTAATAGCGCTTCAGCAAGGCACATTAATGCCACGCCTTCTTGAGAAGACAGCGAAAATTCTTGTAATAATCCTTGGACTAAGCCTGAGCGACCAACCCCATTTTTTTGATTACGTAATTTTTCCGCAATGGAATAAGCCAATTTATGAGCCGCATCAGCTTGCTCTGGAGGCAGCTCAGCTTGCTGTAAAAGCATTGGCACGGCTTGAGTTTCAGGAATTCGGTACGCTGATGTAATTGCAGAGCGTTTCACGGATTGGGGCAAAATATGCTCAGCGAACTCAAGGAATGGCTGATAAAGGGGCTCAGGAGTTGAAATTACATCACCAGAATGCTGATCTTTTGTATCCAAAACCGTTGATAATTCAGGTATAATTTGATTGCTATCGAGTTGCTCTAAATAATTATATATAGCTTGTTTAATAAGCCAATGGGATGTGCGATCAAGACGTTGAGCGGCGGCTTTAATGCGGTCACGAGTTTCTTCATCAAGTCTCACACCCATAGTTGTTGTGCTACTCATCTTAATTCCTTCCTTTTCACAGGTGTTAAATACTAAAAGTTACACACCATTATGATGATGTTGCAACTTTGTGCAACATTGTTAATGCGCTATGTGAGAGAAATGTGAAACAACTCTTATTTTTATGAGTAATTTATTATGTTTATTGATTGTATATTTATAAATTACTTATAAATCAATATGTTGATTTATCATCATGGAGGGTGGCAAGTTAAACGCTTAATTAATAATTTGACTTAAAAATTTAACATTTGTGATGTGTCTTTTATTTATTGAACAAAAAATAGTTAATTTCTTGTTAAAATCATCTGAGTCTGTCTAGCATGATGTAGCAAGGTTATTGAGTTATTGCAACACAAGCAATCACAACATAGATAAGGCGTGCATTAAAAACGCAAAATTGTGCAATCAAGTGCAACGCCTTGAGATTAAAAGTTATCAATGAAAATTATAAAGATAACGACAAAATAGACGCACTATGGAGACGACAGGATGACTGTAAGCACTCCGATGATCATTATGTTCATCGTATATATCACGGGTATGTTATTGATCGGCTATCTAGCCTATCGCTCAACGAAAAACTTTGATGATTACATTCTAGGGGGACGAAGTTTAGGTAGTGTGGTAACCGCATTATCTGCCGGGGCTTCAGATATGAGTGGCTGGTTATTAATGGGTTTACCGGGCGCTATTTTCCTCGCTGGGATTTCTGAAAGTTGGATTGCGATTGGTTTATGTTTAGGGGCTTATCTGAACTGGTTGTTTGTTGCGGGGCGCTTACGTGTACAAACCGAGAAAAATAATAACGCCTTAACGCTGCCAGATTATTTTACGAGCCGTTTTGAAGATAATAGTAAGGTTTTACGTATTATCTCTGCGGTTGTTATTTTAGTTTTCTTTACTATCTATTGTGCATCTGGGGTTGTCGCGGGGGGCTTATTATTTGAAAGCACCTTTAATATTAGTTACGAAAAAGCTCTGTGGTTAGGGGCATTGGCGACCATAGCGTATACCTTTTTAGGTGGTTTCTTAGCGGTAAGTTGGACAGATACTGTTCAAGCCTCTTTGATGATTTTTGCCCTGATCTTAACGCCAATTGTTGTGATTTTATCCCTTGGTGGGTTAGATACTTCAATAGAAGTGATTAAAGCTAAAAACCCTGAATATCTTGATATGTTTAAGGGAATGAACTTTGTTGCTATCTTGTCATTGCTAGGTTGGGGACTGGGTTACTTTGGGCAGCCTCATATTTTGGCGCGTTTTATGGCGGCAGATTCACATCGTACGATCCGTTCAGCACGCCGTATCAGTATGACATGGATGGCATTATGCTTAGGTGGAACGATTGCCGTTGGCTTCTTTGGTATCGCTTATTTTGAAAACAATCCTGCATTAGCAGGCTCTGTGATGAAAAATAACGAACGTATTTTCATGGAATTAGCCGGATTACTGTTTAATCCATGGATTGCGGGTATCTTGTTGTCCGCGATTTTGGCGGCGGTAATGAGTACATTGAGTTGCCAATTATTAGTCTGTGCCAGTGCATTAACCGAAGATTTATATAAGCCATTTTTCCGCAAATCAGCCAGCCAGAAAGAGTTAGTGTGGGTAGGGCGTGGAATGGTGCTGTTAGTGGCGGCGATCGCAATCTATATTGCCCAAGACCCAAATAATAAAGTCTTAGGGTTGGTGAGTAATGCGTGGGCAGGTTTTGGTGCCGCATTTGGTCCCGTCGTTTTACTCTCTGTTATGTGGAAACGTATGACACGTACTGGGGCATTAGCAGGGATGGTTGTCGGTGCGGTAACGGTATTAGTTTGGATGAAATTCAAATGGTTAGATTTATATGAAATCATTCCAGGCTTTATCTTTGCTACCATCGCTATCATTGTTATCAGCTTGATAACTAAGGCGCCAAGTGCAGCAGCACAAGCCCGCTTTGATGAAGCGGAAGCTGAATACAATACAAAATAATAGATAGATTTGGTTATAGATAGCAAAAAGGCTGAAAGGGAAACCTTCCAGCCTTTTATTTTTTATTAATTGCTTATTCGTCAAATCATTAACGTGGCTTACGGCGTTTTACAACTTGGTAGCCAATAAACAGAATAACAAACCACAGTGGCGTCGCAACTAAAGCTTGTCGGGTGTCATGTTGGAACGCTAATAACACCACCATAAAAGCAAAGAAGGCGAGGCTGACCCACGACATAAAAATACCCCAAGGCATCTTATAGCGAGAAGCTGCATGTTTTTCTGGGCGTTTCTTACGGAAATTCAGGTAGCTTAATAAAATCATGCTCCAGATAAACATGAATAGGATCGCAGACACGGTTGTGACTAAGGTGAATGCATGCATGATATTGGGAATAAAGTAAATCAAAACAATCCCGAAACTTAGGCAGATACAGGTGAAAATTAAGCCTGTTGCCGGTACCGCTTTTTTCGATAACTGGCTAAATTTTTTCGGCGCATCACCCTCTTTAGATAACCCAAACAGCATACGGCTGGTGGAGAAAACACCGCTGTTTGCCGATGAAGCCGCAGAGGTAAGTACCACAAAGTTCACGATACTAGCCGCGGCAGGCAAGCTGATTAGCACAAACATTTCCACAAAAGGACTTTTGTCCGCCAAAATGGTGCGCCAAGGGGTAACAGCCATAATTACAATCAGGGATAACACATAAAAAGCAATGATCCTAATCGGGATAGCATTAATGGCTTTTGGCAGGGATTTTTCAGGATCACGGGTTTCCGCTGCGGCTGTTCCCACTAATTCAATTCCTACAAAGGCGAAAATAGCAATTTGGAATCCAGCAAAGAATCCACTGAGTCCCATTGGGAACATGCCGCCATCGTTCCAGATATTACTTAAGGATGCTGTGTGTCCAGTCGGTGATTGGAAATTCATCGCAATTAAAGTCCCACCGACGGCAATTAGCGTCACAATGGCGACAATTTTGATCATCGCGAACCAGAACTCCAGTTCACCAAACAGACGAACAGACACTAAGTTAAGCGTTAGTAGTGTGGCTACACAGATAAATGAAGTCACCCATTCCGGGAAATTAGGTACCCAGAAACTGACATACGAGGTGATCGCGATAATATCGGCTATTCCCGTGATCACCCAGCAGAACCAGTAAGTCCATCCCACAAAAAAACCAGCCCATGGACCGATTAAATCCGCAGAAAAATCACTGAAAGATTTATAGTCTAGGTTGGATAGCAGTAATTCCCCCATTGCTCGCATGACAAAAAATAGCACAAAGCCGATGATCATGTAGACAAAGATAATTGAGGGTCCCGCAAGGGAGATAGTCTTTCCTGACCCCATAAATAGCCCTGTACCAATGGCTCCACCAATAGCAATTAACTGAATATGACGGTTACTGAGGCTACGTTTTAGTTGATTTCGGTCAGAAGATGGCCGAGAGATGGTTGTCGTTGCATTTTCTTCCATATTGTTATTTATCCGATAGTCATTGTGATATTAGCCCACACTATTTTTTTAAGTTTGAGGCTGTGTTTGCTTGAAATATTGTGACATAAATCTCAATTAGAGTAAGAGAAAATTTACAAATGGCTGGGGGATTGCTGGTTTAACCAACGAATCCTCCTTGCTTATTAACACTGTTAACGAAAAATTAACCTAAAAATAAAAATAGCAGAATAAGATGAAATGTACCAAATACTTCATTCTAAATAATGTCAGTTTTGGTATTAGGGATATTAAGAGTGGTTCAGCTCATTTTTTAACTGTAAAAGCCACGGATTTTCTTATTTTTAACAGTTATCCTCATTGGTTATTTCTAAACGATAGGGCTAACAGTCACTTTCACGTCATAGCCCACGACAAATAAGGCCTGTTCTAGCGCTTCAATTTTTGACGCATATTGTAGGTCAAGTAGCCGTTCTATTTGTTGAGCATTGATATTGAGTGTCCTAGCCAGTTTGCTGCGAGGGGTTTGCGTTTTAAGAATGGCATTGTGTAGTGCGATTTTTAAGCAACTCAATACAGGCAAATGAATAACAAACGCATCAGCTACCGAATTTTGGGGAAGAGGAATAGGATTTCTTAATGTGATCAGCTCTGAAAGTGTGGCTAGCAATGTTTCATGAGCCTCTAGTTCGACATCTTCTGCGCAATAAGCCACACCTTGAATGTCGGGAAAGTCACAAAAATTAATTTCGTATACACCTTCATCTTCGACAAATTCAACCGTTGCTAAATAATTAAACATAGTAAACCTCAAAAATTAATTTCTTTATAAGATAAATAGTACAAAACGTCACATCATAGACAATGAGTAGCATGTTAATAAAATGAAAAACAGATAGTGATAGTGTATAAATTGAACATTTTTTATTGCCTATAAGCCTGATTGCTTAAAGAATAAGTGTGTTTCATCATGAAACAGTGATGTAAATTCGTCACCTATTTGTGAGCTAAGTCTCAGTTTTGACAATATTTTATTTATCCCTTATCTCAGTATCAATATGCCAATTTTACCCTTTTAGTCATCATATAATTGTTTAAATAAAACATATGAGAATGCATATGCACCTTAATTTAAATAAGCAGTTATACGTAATTTTGTCATTGTGGTTAAGTAATTTGTTAAAACAAAAGTATATAGTAACATGTAGTTATCATTACAACTTGTTATTAACTGGCGAATAAACAGAGATAGGCACACAGGGCAATAAGTTAAATTACTTATCCGCATAAGCCATATTTTCGATGTAGAGTAGACTGGCCCCTTAGATCTCCAGACAGTTGGTATCACTTAAATTAGTGATAATCTTAATACTAGTTTTTAGACTAGTTCTTGGAGATAACATGATCGAGATATTAGGTCCTGAACGTAGAAAACGTCGTTCCCCACAAGAAAAAATGGCGATTGTTCAGCAAAGCTTTGAGTCGGGTATGAGTGTTTCCATGGTTGCCCGCCAACATGGCATAGCAGCAAGCCAGCTTTTCCTTTGGCGTAAACAGTATCAAGAAGGAAGCCTGACTGCAGTGACAGCAGGTGAACACGTTGTTCCTGCCTCTGAGCTAGCCTCAGCAATAAAGCAAATTAAAGAGCTACAGCGTTTACTCGGCAAAAAAACAATGGAAAATGAACTTCTTAAAGAAGCTGTCGAGTATGGCCGTGAAAAAAAGTGGATAGCGCTCGCGCCCTTATTACCCAAGGATGGAAAATAAGTTTAGTGAGTCGAACATTACGTGTGTCACGAGCACAGTTATACGTTTTAGCGAAACGAAAAAGTGATTGGAAGGATAAGCGAGGTAGATGCTGTCAAGATGATAGTGATGCGCTTGCTCGTATACATAATGTCATTGATAAGCTGCCTACGTATGGTTATCGCCGCGTCTGGGCAATACTTCGTCGGCAATCTGAGAATGAAGGTATCGCGATGATTAATGCCAAACGCGTTTACCGTCTCATGAAGCAATCCGCATTATTATTGGAACGTAAACCTGCAATGCCAGTCTCAACGCGTGCTCATACAGGAAAAGTATCGGTGAATGAAAGCAACCAACGTTGGTGTTCAGATGGTTTTGAGTTCCGATGTGATAATGGTGAAAAACTGCGCGTCACGTTCGCTTTAGACTGTTGTGATCGCGAAGCCCTGCATTGGGCAGCTAGCACGGGAGGCTTCGACAGTGAAACCGTGCAAGATGTCATGTTAGGCGCTGTGGAGAATCGCTTCGGTAACGAGTTACCCTCAAAGTCAGTTGAGTGGTTGACAGACAACGGTTCAGCATATCGAGCCCATGAAACACGGAGGTTCGCTAAACAAATTGGCCTATCACCGAGACATACGGCGGTACGGAGTCCACAAAGTAATGGAATAGCAGAAAGCTTTGTAAAAATCATGAAGCGTGACTACATAAGTCTCATGTCAAAACCGAACGGATTAACGGCAGTGAAGAATCTTGCGGCAGCCTTCGAGCATTATAATGAATGGCATCCCCACAGTGCACTGGGTTATCGTTCACCGCGAGAGTACCTGCGGCGTCGAACCCATAATGCAATAAGTGATAAAAAGTGTCTGGAAATATAGGGTCAAATACATAGAGCATGTTTGTTTGCACATAAAAGTAGTGAACTTGGATAACCATCTTATTGTTTATAAATTCGCTAGCAAAATGGTGCTTAGTTTTTTTATTTTTTCCTTTTATCAATAACTCAGTGCGCTAACTAATGCCGTGGCTTGAATTTTTTATGCAAAAAACAATAGCAAAATTAGGTTAATTACATGTTTGAAAGTTAATTTAATTAAAATGAATTTGTCATACAAAAATAACAATCTTGCTTATTAATATGACAATACTCGATGAGAATCCATGATAATTATATCTGAAATCATTAATGGCATTACTTGTATATAAAATGATCTTAATTAAATTTTTTAATGTTATTTGCATTGGTTAATAATAATACAGTTAAGTTTAACTAATATAAAATTAATGTGGGATAATAATATGTATGACAAATTTAGCTTTAATTTAGTCGAGAAAAATTGAATTAATTTGATTGAAATTTGTAATTTTGATTAAACACATTGAAAAATAATGTTTAATTTTCATTCCTGATTTATCGGTATTACTAAGTCTTTAAGCAAATTTCTTTTTTACTGGAGTGATAAAGATTGATTTAGATCAATGTGTAGATTCTTTTGTTATGCTTGGTGTTTATTGCTTATAAATTCCCTCATATGAGTGAATCTTTTACTTAAAATGCTAGTATTTGACTTATAAAAAATCTAAATGTTGTGAATATTTAAGATAGGAAGGATTAAGATACGGTTGTAATAAAGAATTGCTAATATATAGATGGATAATTATCCCGATAGACCAAAAAGAAACATAAGTGTCTTGAATAGTTAATTTAGTGGTGCATAATAATTAACGGCTAATAATGAAATCGGCATATTCTGAGATTTACAAGAAATGCTAACTTTTTAGCCACTCGTTATTGTTGTAGGTAATCAGGAAGTATATTTAATTTAAGTTTGAACCTGTGTGTTTATATACTCCAAACTGGGTATTTCAACGGATCTCATGGGATAGTAATGGACTACGCTATCCAGATTTAATTATTTTCATATTTAAAATTTTGGTTAACACATTCGGCTCAAATTGATATTTGTTCTTTCTGCATGCAGATGTTAATAATTATTCGAAAGGTATAAAAAAATGAGCTCTACCACTGATTTTCTGAAGCATATATACGATATTAATCTTTCATATTTGCTTTTAGCTCAAAAGCTTATCGCCCAGGAAAAAGCCACTGCCATGTTCCGCCTCGGTATTTCCGATTCAATGGCAAACACTTTAGCAGAACTTTCTTTACCTCAATTGGTTAAATTAGCGGAAACAAATCAGCTAATCTGTCAATTTAGATTTGAAAACAGCGACACGATTGAGAAACTTACCCGAGATTCTCGAGTTGATGAATTACAGCAAATTCATACAGGTATCCTTCTTTCGACCCGACTATTGCAAACGCATAATGAGTCCGATTCAGATATAGCGAGAAAAAGATGAGTAGCGTAGCGGAAAAAAGTATCGTCAAGGAAGCTAATGATATTCGTTTAGCAATGGAATTGATTTCTCTTGGGGCTCGCCTTCAGATGTTGGAAAGCGAAACTCAAATTAGTCGTGGACGCTTAGTGCGTTTATACAAAGAACTCAGAGGTTGCCCTCCACCAAAAGGGATGCTCCCTTTTTCAACGGATTGGTTTATGACATGGGAACAAAATATTCACTCATCCATGTTCTATAACGCCTATCAGTTTTTACTACAAACCGCTCAATGTGAAGGGGTTGATGCTATTCTCAAAGCCTATCGACTCTACCTAGAACAGTGCTCCCCTAATGATGGAGATGAGCCAATTTTGGCATTAACTCGAGCGTGGACATTAGTTCGTTTTGTGGAAAGTGGCATGTTACAAAGCTCCGATTGCAATTGCTGTAGTGGTTCATTTATCACCTATGCCCACATTCCTGAAAATAGCTTTACGTGCAGCTTGTGCCAGCCTCCATCACGAGCAATAAAAAAACGTAAACTTTCCGAGCATCTCGCCGATATTACGGAATATCGACAAGATGGCATTACCAAAGCGGTAATGTAATTGGATTAATTTGGTTTACAGGTAATTTCATTGCCTGTCCTTCCTCATATTCCATTCGACTGCCATCTGTTAACCAACGGAGTGAAAGGGAATACTGTGTTAATACTCATCGGATATATCATTGTTACAGCTGCCGTTATCGGCGGCTATGTCATGGTCGGTGGTCATCTTGGCGCGCTGTACCAACCAGCTGAGTTTGTCATTATTTTAGGGGCTGGTTTAGGCGCATTTGTTGTGGGTAACAGTGGTAAAGCCATCGTTGCATTATGCAAAGTATTACCAAGACTCTTCCGTCGTTCATCTTACAACAAAGCCATGTCAATGGATTTAATGGCTTTGTTATTCCAACTGCTGAATAAATCTCGTCAACAAGGCCTGCTTGCGCTGGAAAAAGATATCGAAAACCCGCAAGAGAGCGAGATCTTTGCACAGTATCCGCGCATTCTCAAAGATCAAACCGCCATGATGTTTATCGTGGATTATTTACGTTTAATGGTGACGAGTAACTTACAAGCCCATGAAATCGAAGCGCTTATGGACGAAGAGCTCGAAACATTCCGTCAAGAAAATGAAGTGCCTGCATCCGGTTTGAACATGGTGGGTGAATCCATGCCTGCGTTCGGGATCGTGGCAGCTGTTCTGGGGGTGGTGAATGCGCTAGCAGCCGCAGATCGACCCGCAGGTGAATTAGGGGCCTTGATTGCACATGCAATGGTAGGAACTTTCCTCGGTATTTTAGTGGCTTATGGGTTTATTTTGCCTCTGGCCAGTTTAATTCGTCAGCGCAGTAGCGAACAATTAAAAATGATGGAGTGCATTAAAATCACTTTCCTCTCTTCATTGCAAGGGTATGCCCCTCAAATTGCGGTTGAATTTGGCCGTAAAGTCTTATTTAGCGTTGATAGACCATCATTCCTTGAGCTGGAAGACAAAGTCCGCGAAGTCAAAGTCGGTAATCGCGCAACAGAAACCACTGAGGAGTAATCGCTAATGGCAGCCAATGGCCCTCAAATTATTCGTGTTAAGAAGAAAGGCGGTCATCAGCAGCATGCCCACGGTGGAGCATGGAAAATTGCTTACGCTGATTTTATGACTGCGATGATGGCATTCTTTCTGGTTATGTGGCTGATCTCCATCTCCAGTCCTCAAGAATTAACCAAGATAGCGGAGTATTTTCGTACTCCGCTCAGCACTGCCATCAACCCAGGAACCAAAAGCGGAGATGCCACTAACCCCATTCCCGGTGGTGGAAAAGATCCGATTTTTCGTGATGGTGACGTGATGCCAGAACCAAATAACATCATTTCCGGTGATGCAAACTATCGCTTTGAAAAATTAAAAGAAAATCTTGAGCAAGCGATTTTACAAGACCCGCGTTTGAATGAATTAAAACCCCATTTATTGATTGACATGATCAACGATGGCTTGCGAATTCAAATTGTAGATAGCGCCAATCGCCCTATGTTTAAAGTGGGTTCTGCCATTGTTGAACCTTACATGCGCGATATTCTGCGTGCCATTGCACCACTACTCAATGATGTCCCGAACCGCATTAGTATTTCTGGACATACGGATGACTTGCCGTATGCCAGCGAAGCCTATTACAGCAACTGGGAACTCTCATCCGATAGAGCCAACGCCTCTCGCCGTGAGCTGATCATGGGAGGAATGGATGAGCGTAAAGTTTTACGCGTAGTGGGGATGGCCTCATCCATCCATTTAGACAAACAAAACGGCTTAGCACCCGTCAACCGGCGGATCAGCATCATCGTATTGAATGAAGATGAAACAAATCAAATTTTACATGAATACGATGGCTCAACACCGATTAATGAGGTGCTGAAAAAAGGACCACAAGATGTGCCAATACCGGCAAACAGTGATGTCGTGACTGTGAAGGTGACAAAGTCACCCGATAAACAGTAATGACAAAAACCATAATCACCCGAATCTCACTACTGCCGGACTTATCCGGCAGTCAGTGCTAAGTGAAACTTAAGCGAGATTGGATAAAAAGCATGGATATTACCGAGTTTTATCAAACATTTTTCGATGAAGCCGATGAGTTGCTTAGGGATATGGAACAGCATTTGCTTGAACTTGATCCTATTGACCCTGATAGCGAGCAGCTCAATGCCATATTCCGCAGTGCCCACTCAATTAAAGGTGGGGCGGCAACCTTTGGTTTCACGCATTTGCAAAATACCACACATACCTTAGAAAACTTGCTCGATAAGGCACGTCACGATGAGCTGACATTAACACCAGATATTATTGATGTTTTCTTAGATGCAAAAGATGTGATGGTGTCCCAGTTGGATGCCTATAAAAACGACTCATTACCGGATGATGAGACATTCAAACGCATTTGTGATGTGCTTAAAAGCATTGAACATGATGTTAGCGAAGTCGGCCCGGAAGAGGTTGCCGCTATTGTTAGCGTGAATACCGAAGAGTCTGATGGTGTTGTGGCTGACGATGTTGCGACGGAAGAGTCTTCTTCGGAAACAGTGATGCAAATCCATGCCGAATTGAAAAATAACGAATTTTCTCACTATTTCATCATTACGTTGCATGAATTGAAATCGACGGAAGTGGATGTATTAGCAGATGAATTAGGTTTATTCGGCAGCTTATTTGGCTCTGAAAAAAGTGATTCCAGCTTAAAAGCGTGGCTAGGAACCAATACGGATATCGAAGATATCTGTGGCGTACTGTGTTTTGTCGTGGATGAGTCTCAAATCCAGTATAGCGAAATCAGTTTTGAAGAATGCCAGCGTGCAACCCAAGTCACTAGCCAGAAAAGCAAAGTTACTGCAACTCTTGAAGAATTGGAAGCAACGGTGGAAGAGTTGGCGGCAATGGTTGGAACACCGGACGAACCAATTGAATCACCTCAAGCAGTTAGCCCAGCACCTGTTGCGGCACCAACGTCAGCGCCATCTTTGACATCATCTTCAGCATCGTCATCCGCAACCGCTAAAAAAGCAGAGGCAGCGAAGCCTAAAGGGGATTCAAGTAGCATCCGTGTTGCAGTTGAAAAAGTTGACCAATTGATCAACTTAGTGGGCGAGCTGGTGATCATCCAGTCAATGCTGACTCAGCATAGCCAACAAATTGACCAAAACGAATATGCCGATTTGCTTAGTTCCATCGTTCAGCTAGAGCGTAATTCTCGTGCCTTACAAGAATCAGTGATGTCGATTCGTATGATGCCGATGGACTATGTGTTCAGCCGTTTCCCTCGAATGGTACGCGATATTGCCTCTAAACTCGGTAAGAAAATCGAGCTGAAAGTGGAAGGAAGCTCAACCGAATTAGACAAGAGTCTTATCGAACGTATTGTTGATCCACTTAACCACCTTGTCCGCAATAGCCTTGATCATGGAATTGAAAAACCCGACGTTCGTTTAGCAAATGGCAAGCCTGAAGCGGGAACCTTAACGCTTTCGGCAGCACACCAGAGTGGCAATATTTGTATCGAAGTGCGCGATGATGGTGCTGGGTTAAATCGCGAACGCATTCTAGCGAAAGCACGCTCTCAAGGCATGAATGTTCATGATGGAATGAGTAATGACGAAGTCGCGATGTTGATCATGGCACCGGGCTTCTCTACTGCTGAAGTGGTGACAGATGTTTCAGGGCGCGGTGTCGGCATGGACGTGGTTAAACGAAACATTCAAGACATGGGCGGACGCATTCAAATCGGTTTCACGGAAGGCAAAGGCACCATCATCCGTATTTTACTGCCATTAACCTTAGCCATTCTTGATGGGATGTCAGTCAAAGTCTCTGACGATGTGTTTATCGTGCCACTTAGCGCGATTATTAGCACATTACAGCCACGTCCAGAGGATATCTATCGCCTTGCAGGTGAAGAAAAAATGCTGCTCGTTCGTGGTGAATATTTACCACTGGTCGAGTTACATCACGTCTTTTCTATCGAAAATGCCGAGCCAAATCTCGCCAATAGTATTGCGCTGATCATCCAAAATGCAGGGCATCGTTTCGCTTTGTTGGTTGACAAACTCGTGGGGCAGCAGCAGGTCGTGGTGAAAAATATCGAAAGTAATTATCGCAAAATTCCAGGCATTTCTGCTGCCACCATCATGGGGGATGGTTCTGTTTCTCTGATTTTAGACGTCGCAGAATTGCAGAGAATGAACAACAACATTTTGATTAATAAGAAACAGCCTGTTTCTCAACCAGTAATGCACTAAATAGAGGTTATATACCATGTCTATGTTAGATGATGATTTAAACAAGCTTGAAGAAGAAAAGAATGGCGAAGGCTACCTCATCTTTACGCTTGGTGAAGAAGAGTACGGAATCGAAATTTTAAAAGTACAGGAAATTCGTGGTTATGAGCAAGTGACTCGTATCGCGAACACCCCTGACTTTATTAAAGGCGTCACCAACCTGCGTGGCGTCATTATTCCGATCATCGATCTGCGCATTAAGTTTTCCCATGAAAACGTAGTTTACAACGACAATACCGTCGTCATCGTTGTTAATTTAAAAGACCGTGTTGTGGGAATTGTGGTTGATGGTGTTTCTGATGTACTGGTGCTGCACGAAGAACAAGTTGCACCGCCACCAGATTTCGCTGTGACATTATCCACTCAGTATCTGACCGGGTTGGGAACCGTAGGCGAGCGTATGTTGATTCTGGTTGATATCGAAAAATTATTGACCAGTGAAGAGATGGCGTTAATTGACAATATTGCGGAATAGCGTGTCATTAGATGCGTTAAATACGCTGATAATTTGCTCAAAAATGGTAAGTGTATGACTAAAGTTTTTGAGCAACTGTCCGATATCCAAACTACAACAACACTATGTTAGTAAAACACCATGTACAGTCGAATTAAAATCGTATCAGGACTTTTGTCCGTTATTTTTGTATTTATTTTATTGCAGCTGGTATCGAGTGGTTTGATGTTTACCAAACTCGGCGATAACCGCGAAAGCATTAATGATTTGAATTCTCTTCAACTCCAAAGAGAAGTTTTGACTCAAAGTTGGGTCAATTTACTGCAAGCTCGCTCTGATTTAAACCGTTCAATCAACGCGTATTTATTAGAGGAGCTAAGCATTAAAGATGATGCTTCAGCTGCGGAGCTTATCGCTTCAGCGAAAGGTAAATTCAAAACCGCTGATGAAGCGTATGAAAGTTATAAAAAGCTAATGGAAAACACCGTCGTTGATAAAACGCTGTTTGATAGCTTATTAAAGTCTTATGAAGACTACCGTACTGCCTTAATCAAATTGGCAGAATACGCAGAGAAAGGTGATTTAAACGGTTTCTATGCCCATAGAACATCAGGACTACAAGCTAAGCTTGAGGAGCAATTTAGCCTTTATTTCACTGAAATATCGGAAGATTTTGAAAATGAAGTTGCTACCGCTGAAGCCAATTATCGCCAATCTTTGTATTTACTGATTATTTTATCCGTACTGTTAGCGGTGATCAGCGTGATTAGCTATCGCTATGTGCGTAAAGGGATCACTGAGCCATTAAATACGTTGATTGAGCGCATCAAAGTGTTTGCAGCAGGTGATTTAACACCAAAAATTGATACCTCAGCGAACAATGAGATTGGTGAGTTAGCCCGAGGTGTTCAGCATATGCAACAGGAGCTTATCGATACGGTTCGTGGTGTATTGGATGGTAGTGAAACTATCTATCAGGGTACCACTGAAATCGCAGCGGGTAACAATGACTTATCTTCACGTACTGAGCAGCAAGTAGCTTGCTTAGAAGAAACGTCTGCTAGCATGAGTGAGCTAACAGCAACCGTTAAGCAAAACACCGAATATGCTCATCAAGCCAGTGAGTTTGCAAGCCAAGCATCTGTTATCGCAAAAGAAGGCGGCAAAGTGGTATCTAACGTGGTTCATACCATGCGCAACATTGCAGATAGCTCGCAAAAAATCTCTGACATTACAGCTGTTATTGACAGCATTGCTTTCCAAACCAATATCCTCGCATTGAACGCTGCGGTTGAGGCTGCACGCGCGGGTGAGCATGGTCGTGGATTTGCGGTGGTTGCCGATGAAGTTCGCAGCCTAGCGCAGCGTAGCGCAGATGCAGCAAAAGAGATCAAAGGCTTGATTGAAGACTCAGTTTCTAGAACTGACGTTGGGGCTCGGCAAGCAGAAGATGCTGGCGAAACCATGACAAAAATTGTCGACTCAGTCACTCGTGTTACTGACATCATGACGCACATCGCAACCGCGTCTGATGAGCAGAGCAAAGGTATTGCTCAAGTGAGTATTGCCGTGGAAGAGATGGACAAAGTAACTCAGCAAAACGCCTCGCTAGTTGAGCAATCCGCCGTTGCTGCAAATGTACTGGAAGAGCAAGTCGCTAAGCTTTCTCAGTTGATCTCCATTTTCCGTTTACCTGCAATGGATCAAGCAAAAGTACGCAACGCACAACCTGCACCAAGAACAGTATCTAATATTGTTAAAACACCAGATTTATCCAAAATCGCATCGAAAAATCATAAAGATGACGACAACTGGGAAACCTTTTAAGGGCAAATCTGTTCGAGCGCTGTGAGAGTTTCTCTCGCAGCGCTTTTATATGTTTAAGCTCGATAATTAAAAAAGGGCCAAATTTTTGGCTGGCATAAGTAGGGGATTAAATATGTTAGGAAAGAATATCCGAATTTCAGTGAGCTTATACTTACTCTTGATTTTATTTTGTGGCATGCAGTTAACCTCAAGCGGCGTCTCTGTCGGCATCGTTAACAGCGAGTTAAAGGCGCTAGAAAGAATCGATATGGGTTCTAAAAAACGCGCATTACTGGAAGAGACCAGTAAAAATTTAATGCAGGCACGTAATAGCCTAACCCAAATTGCCTTACTGATGAAAGTAGGTGACCACGTTCCATTAATCGAAGAAACCCGTGTTGTTTTCGATAACTACTTAGTTTCAGCTAACAAATCGTATAACGAATTCAAAACTCAGCCAGTGCTAAGCGAAAAAGAAAACTTAGCGGAATTGGATGAGAAATTTAAAGCCTTTGTCGTCACGTTACACGCATTGAAAGGTAATCTTGATAACAACGATGTTGCGGCTTATATCAATTTGCCTGCACAACAAAACCAAGATGAATTAATCAGTGTTATGAATAACTACCTCTCTGTTTTAAACGACGAAAGTAATGCTTCTATTGCGGATGCAAGATTTTATAACCAATTTGCATGGGGCTCATTCTTCACCGTTATGGTCATTATTTTGGGTGTGATTGTCATCGTACACTTGTGGTTAAAACGTAAAGTCATTTCACCATTAAACAGCATGAGTGAACACTTTATGTCCGTAGCGGAAGGAAAGCTAAATCAGAATATTGAAATTAATTTTCGTGATGAAATCGGTGATGTATTCGAAAAATTAAAAGTCATGCAGCAGTCGCTGGCAAAAACCGTCACCTCTATTCGTTCTAATACAGACCAAATGTATACGGGTATTCGCGAGATTGCGTTAGGTAATAATAATTTATCATCAAGAACAGAACAGCAGGCAGCCTCGTTAGAAGAGACCGCGGCGAGCATGGAAGAATTAACGGCGACAGTGAAACAAAACGCGGATAACGCGCGTCAAGCAAGCGAACTTGCAGTGAGTGCATCGCGCACTGCGAGCAAAGGCGGCGAAATCACGGAAGGTGTGATTGACACTATGACCGCAATTTCTAACAGCTCTCAGAAAATTAGCGCCATTATCAGTGTCATTGATGGCATCGCTTTCCAGACCAACATTCTTGCATTAAATGCAGCTGTAGAAGCGGCCCGTGCGGGTGAGCAAGGTCGTGGATTCTCGGTAGTTGCAGGTGAAGTTCGCGCATTAGCGCAGCGAAGCGCTGAAGCGGCGAAAGAGATCAAAGGCTTAATTGACGAGTCAGTTGGGCGCGTGAACCAAGGCTCTCAGTTGGTGAATGAAGCCGGTCAAACGATGAATGAATTGGTCGCCGCAGTTAACCAGGTGACTGAATTAATGGGCAACATAGCATCTGCATCGAATGAACAGAGCCGAGGTATTGAGCAAGTTGCGATTGCGGTAAGCCAAATGGATTCTGTTACACAACAAAACGCCGCATTAGTTGAGCAATCAACCAGTGCGACAGCGGCACTTGAAGACCAAGCCAATAATCTGGTCGAGACTGTGGAGTTTTTCGAGTTACCAGAACAATCCACCCGAGTTAGACGGTAATGGGACTTCACACAAGAGTGTGAAGAATGAAGTCTCATCTAGATAAAGCGAGTTAGGAGAGACGGTTAGCTAGACAACGATAGATTAGGCAGCCACTGTCGGCTGCCTCGCCGGTTTTTATTGAATAGGACGACAAGTACGATGCTATTAGTACCACAGATAGAACCTTTGACTGATGACGAATTTAGTCGGGTTTGTCGATTTATTCATAAAAAGTCTGGAATAGTCCTTACGATGAATAAGAAAAATATGGTCTATAACCGCTTATTAAAGCGCTTACGTGACTGTAATATCGACAATTTTTCTGACTACTTACGGATGTTAGAGCGTGAACCGTTGAATGCGGAATGGCAAGCATTCATCAATGCACTGACCACAAACTTAACGGCATTCTTTCGAGAGCCTCACCACTTTGCGACATTGACCGATTTTTTAAAAAGCCGTCGAAATAGCAATATCAATATTTGGTGTTCGGCCTCTTCGACAGGGGAAGAACCTTATTCTATCGCCATGACAGTGAGTGATGTTTTGGGGGCCAACGCCGTCAATGCCAAGGTCGTTGCCAGTGATATTGATACGGAAGTATTAGAGAAAGCGAAGCAAGGGATCTATCGAGTCGAAGAGCTCAAAACTCTGACGGCACTGCAACGGCAGCGCTACTTCATGAAAGGGGTGGGCGAATACGAAGGTTTTGCTCGTGTAAAACCCGCACTTAGTAACATGATTGAGTTTCGTTACTTAAATCTGACGGAAGGTGATTGGCAATTACAACATCGCTTCGATGCGATTTTTTGTCGTAACGTCATGATTTATTTTGACAAGGAAATGCAGATAAAACTGCTAGAGCGCTTTGCGCCACTGCTCAAGCCGGATGGCTTATTGTTTATTGGTCACTCTGAAAATATTTCGCAACTGACAAAACAGTTCGTGATCAATGGGCAGACTGTCTACAGCTTAGCGTCGGCGAGGAGAGGACAATGAAAAAAATAAAGGTATTGTGCGTCGATGACTCTGCACTAATGCGTCAATTGATGCGTGAAATTATTAACAGTCACTCTGATATGGAAGTGGTCGACACGGCGCCAGATCCATATGTTGCACGGGATTTGATTAAGCAACTGGAGCCAGATGTTATCACCCTCGATGTTGAAATGCCGAGAATGGATGGAATTGATTTTTTAGAGAAATTGATGCGGCTGCATCCAATTCCGGTCGTCATGGTGTCCACATTAACTTCTAAAGGTTCTGAAGTAACCTTAAAAGCACTGGAATTAGGCGCCGTAGATTTTGTGACAAAACCACAGATTGGTATTCGCGAAACCATGATGAGTTATCGCGACATGATCGGTGAAAAAATTCGTGCCGCGGCGATGTCTAAAATGTCGCCGCGTAACCGTTTTGCTCGCACAGAGAAAAAAGTAACTGAGCCGACAACCCTGGCAAAACCATTGACGCCATACGTGTGTAACAACCGCGTGATAGCAGTGGGAGCCTCAACCGGTGGAACAGAAGCAATCCGTCAATTTTTAGAGATGCTACCTAGAGAGTGCCCACCAGTGGTGATCACTCAGCATATGCCGGCAGGCTTCACCCGCTCTTTTGCTGAACGCTTAAATAAATTGTGTGCACTCACGGTTAAAGAGGCGGAGCACAACGAAATTTTGCAAAAAGGCTGCGCCTATATCGCACCGGGTGATTCACATATGCTGATTACCGATAAAGGTAAAGGTTATCAAGTGGTGTTGGAACAGAGTGAGCCAGTTAACCGCCATCGTCCTTCCGTCGATGTGCTATTTGACTCAGTTGCAAAGCATGTCGGACGTAAATGTATTGGCATTTTGCTAACGGGGATGGGAATGGATGGAGCCAAAGGCTTACTCAACCTGCGTCAACAAGGGGCTTTCACTTACGCTCAAAACGAAAGTAGCTGCGTCGTATTTGGTATGCCGCGTGCCGCAATCGAAATGCATGCCGCAGATGAAGTGCTGGATCTACTGAAAATTGCCCCAAGTGTATTAACAAAACTTTCTACTGTCACCGTTTAGCGGTGACAGTTTATTTCTCATTGTATTTTTGAAGGAGTGGTTATGGCCGCTAAAGATCTGAGCTTTCTGGTTGTCGATGACTTTTCTACTATGCGTCGCATCGTCCGTAACTTATTAAAAGAACTTGGTTTTAATAAAATTGATGAAGCGGAAGATGGTGTTGATGCCCTCGAAAAAATCCGTGCTGGGAATATTGATTTTGTGGTTGCTGACTGGAATATGCCAAACATGGATGGTTTAGAGTTACTCAAAACCATTCGTGGTGATGATGCACTTAAACATATTCCTGTCTTAATGGTGACCGCAGAAGCGAAGAAAGAAAACATCATTGCGGCAGCACAAGCCGGCGCAAGCGGCTATGTTGTGAAACCGTTTACTGCAGCTATCCTCGAAGAAAAATTAAATAAAGTATTTGAAAAAATGGGGCTGCAATAATCGCGAGCGGTGAAGGAGACAGTGATGATTGAACAAGTAGCAATGAATGGCAGCCGTAATGGCACTGGCAACGAAGATCTAAAACACGTCATTACGCGCATTGGAACTCTGATGAGAACCTTACGTGAAAGTATGCGTGAGTTGGGTCTAGAGAAAAGCGTTCAGCAGGCCGTCGCAAGTATTCCTGACGGTAAAGATCGCCTGCGTTATATAGCCCAAATGACAGCCCAAGCGGCAGAAAAAACACTCAACGGCATTGATGTTATCAAACCATTGCAAGTGGAAATGAATAAAAATGCGATTGCGTTGCAGCAACAGTGGGAAGAGGCGGCATCCGGCGAAGTCTCCGAAGCATTACGCGGCTCCACTCAAGCATTTTTGGGACAAGTTATCCAAGATAGCGAAGTGACTAAAGCTGAACTATTAGAAATCATGATGGCGCAAGACTTCCAAGATTTAACGGGTCAAGTCGTCAAAAAAATGATGGAAGTGGTTGAAGAAGCAGAGAAACAGCTATTAGCGTTGCTGATGGAAAATACACCACCAGAAATGCGAGTGAAGACTCAAAGTGAAAGCTTGCTAAATGGCCCGCAGATTAATAAAGAAGGTGTGAATGTGATGGCATCACAGTCACAGGTGGATGATCTGTTAGATGAGTTAGGTTTCTAATTCGCTCCTTCGTAATATTTTGAGCTATAGCGTTATTGGCTGCGTTTGCCTTTTTGTTATGGCTCAAACTATTTAGGGCAATTGAGCATTATTATTTTATTAGCGATTTTTAATCAAAACCCATCGACCAGTAGATCTATCGCGCTTTTGATTTTATCTTTTTGGTGTTCAATGCAAATGATCTCTTTTCCTAACATGGATTTAGAGATAGCTGACATCAAATGAGTCATAAGGACAAAGGATTGTCCTTCAATATCAATAATCGGATTAAGTCGAATCGGTAGAGCGGCTTGTAGATGACGTGTATCAAATAACGGAATGATAAGACGTGTTGTTAGGTCATCAGTAATGTCACTTTGTACATCCAAAAGATAAGGATAATTTGTTAGCTCTTTTTTAGCTTGATAGACACAATATTGCATTAAAGCGCCTTATATTCCTCTGAAAAAATTCCATATTCTTCACTGATCCTATTGAGTTCCTGAAAACCATCTTGGTTATCTGCTTTCCATTTTAACGCCTCAAGTTTTTTGAGTTCAGCCAGCAAAGCATTGGATAACACGAGGGAGAAATTCAAGTTAGCTTTTCTCGCTTGTTCATAAAGTTCAGGGGAGACTGTCACACTCACTGTCTTTTTCATTTTATTGGTTACCGTCATCGCAACTCCTTTTTGATATACATGCTAAATTTACCAGTGCATTCGAATACCCGTGCTCGAACACGGGTAAATGTAGCATGTATTTTGAGTGACAAGTCAAGTTGCTCCCATTTACTGAAAAATTCAGACACTCTGTTTCTTTTTTACACATCAAAAAGCGTTTCAATGGATTTTGTTGGATAAAAAAAGCTATCAGCGTTTTCTCCTGTTAATTGGATAAAACCGAGTCCGAGATAAAATTGTTTGGCTTTATCATTTAAGGCTTCGACAAATAGGCTGTAAATATACATAGGTAGCTTTATTCACAGGTAGTTTTATATAGAGCCGCAAACAGACCAAAAGTGTTTATTTGGTTTTGCGAAGCGCTTCGCAGAGGGTATGCAATAAGCAGCAATTGCGGATAAATGACTGGATAGCGTGTCGAGAAATAAAATTATAATAGTGGAATAGAGTGATGAATGCTGGAAAGCAAGGGTGAATCGTCGGGAGTCACGCAAGCTTGAATAGCATTTCAAACTTGCGCAAACAACATACAGATAAGGTTATTTCTTTTTATTTAACATCGCTTTTAAATCTGCAAACGGGTTATAAGTGGCTTCACCCACATCTTTTTGTGCATCTTCACCCGCAACCACATTCGTTCCGTACTGGTCGGCTTCGGTATACTTAGAATGTTCATGGTCATGGCAGAAGAGACATAATAATTCCCAGTTACTACCATCTTCAGGGTTATTGGTATGATCATGATCGATATGATGAACAGTTAATTCTCTCAGATTCGAATAAACGAATTCCCGTGTGCAGCGTCCGCATATCCATGGATAAATTTTGAGTGCTTTTTCACGGTAGCCACTTTCTAAGCGAGCATAGTTTTTGGGGATCAGAGCCATAACGAATATTACCTGTTATAAATAGAGTGTTTTATATTGATGTTATCAATATACCCCATTTTACTGCACGGGTATTATAGGAAGTGATTTTTTAAGCCATCCTTTTTAACTTTCTCTCTTTTTACCTTTCATTTACCTCTTTGCGAAGCGCTTCGCAAAGTTGTTGCCATATTGCTCAATAGCCAAAAAACCCCTGCGAAGTACGTCTATTTTCCACCATTGATTTTTTTACACTCTGTCATGCTATAGCGACTATGCGTATAGGCTAATTTTTTGGAAGTCACGTGTCCGACGAAAGTGATGTAGAAAAAACAGAAGAACCCACGCCCCATAAAAAGCAGAAAGCGAAAGATGATGGGCAAATTGTTCGCTCCAAAGAATTAAGCTCCCTGATGATGATGTTGGCTGGAGTCAGTTTGCTGTGGTTAAGTGGCGGGCATTTGGCAAACCAGCTACGACAAATTATGCGACAAGGATTTATCTTTGACGGGCATTACCTGCAAAACACCGGGCTAATGCTCAGTTATTTGGGAAGGGTAGTTAGTGAGGCGTTATTCGCCCTATTTCCAATTATCGGGGGATTAGCGCTGGTGGGGATCTCAGCATCGTCACTGGTGGGCGGGCTGTTATTTAATAGTAAATTGATTAAATTTGACTTAAAAAAATTAAATCCAATCAAAGGATTAAAGCGAATTTTCTCCATGAATGCCTTATCTGAATTGTTTAAGGCGATATTAAAATCACTGTTTGTGGGGTTAGGAGCATCCATTTTCCTTTGGCAAAGTTGGCCATCGTTACTCCATTTGGTGATGGAGCCACCGATAACGGCGTTGGCGAATGCACTCGAGAAGGTGATTTTTGCAGGTTATTTAATTGTCTTTCTATTAATCCCGATGGTGGCATTTGATGTGTTTTATCAATTTCGCTCCCACTTGAAAAAGTTGCGGATGAGCCGCCAAGAAATTAAAGACGAATTTAAACAGCAAGAAGGTGACCCGCACATTAAAGCCAAAATTCGTCAGCAACAACGGGCGATTGCGCGTAACCGAATGATGGCGGATGTACCCAGTGCGGATGTGATTGTCACCAACCCGACTCACTACGCTGTCGCCCTAAAATATGACGATAAAAAAATGGGAGCGCCGAAAGTCTTGGCAAAAGGCGCGGGGGTCATTGCTCAACGTATTAAAGAAATTGGTGCAGAGCACCGTATTTTACAACTTGAAGCTCCACCGCTCGCGCGTGCGTTATACCGCCATGCGGAGATTGGACAAAGTATCCCTGTTGCGCTGTATGCAGCGGTAGCAGAAGTTTTAGCATGGGTTTACCAATTACGCCGTTGGCGTCGTGAAGGTGGCCTGAAACCAAAGAAACCGAAGAATTTACCAGTGCCACCGACGCTGGATTTTGCTGGAGATAACAATCGCGATGGCTAATTTGGCTGCACTTTTAAAATTGCCGAAAAACTTACAAGGAACTCAGTGGCAAATCCTCGCTGGGCCCGTGCTGATATTACTGATTCTGTCGATGATGGTTTTACCATTACCGGCATTTTTGCTTGATTTGTTGTTCACCTTTAACATTGCTCTGTCCATTATGGTTCTGTTAGTGGCGATGTTCACCAAACGGACATTGGATTTTGCCGCATTTCCCACCATTTTGCTGTTTGCAACGTTATTACGTCTATCTTTGAATATCGCTTCAACGCGTATCATTCTGTTGGATGGTCATACTGGACCGGATGCAGCAGGGCGCGTCGTTGAAGCCTTTGGTCACTTCCTGGTTGGCGGAAACTTTGCCATTGGTATCGTCGTTTTCATTATCTTGGTTCTGATTAACTTTATGGTTATCACCAAGGGTGCGGGGCGTATCGCCGAAGTAGGCGCTCGCTTTGTACTTGATGGTATGCCGGGTAAGCAAATGGCCATCGATGCCGATTTAAACGCCGGTATTATTAATGATGATGAAGCAAAAAAACGCCGCACAGAAGTAACCCAAGAAGCTGATTTTTACGGCTCAATGGATGGTGCGAGCAAATTCGTTCGTGGTGATGCCGTCGCCGGGATTATGATCATGGTGATAAACGTCATTGGTGGTCTGATTATCGGTGTGGGTCAGCATCATATGACCCTTGGTGATGCAACGAGCGTTTATACCTTATTAACCATCGGTGATGGTCTAGTCGCCCAAATTCCAGCATTGATCATCTCAACGGCGGCGGGGGTTATCGTCACTCGCGTTGCAACTGATGAAGATGTTGGTGAGCAGATGGTCACTCAACTGTTTAATAACCCGCGTGTGATGTGGCTCAGTGCTGGGGTATTAGGGTTGATTGGTCTTATTCCAGGGATGCCTAACTTTGTTTTCCTACTGTTCACTGCGGCATTGGCTGCATTAGGGTGGTATCTGGTCAAACGCAGTCGCAGTCCAGAGAAAGCGATGGATGATAGTCAAGCGCAACATTTCCAAGAAGCCAATAAAGTGGTTGAAGCCACATGGGATGATGTGCAGTTAGAAGATTTACTGGCAATGGAAGTCGGTTATCGCTTAATTCCGTTGGTGGATAACGATCAACAGGGGGAGCTACTGGGTCGACTTCGTGGGCTACGTAAGAAATTTGCTCAGGAAGTCGGATACTTACCTCCGGTAGTGCATATTTGCGACAACCTAGAACTATCCCCATGTGAATATCGCATTCTTATTAAAGGGGCTGAGGTGGGTCGTGGAGAAGCTCAACCAGGACGTAACTTAGCGATTGACCCAGGCAATGCGGCGGGGACTTTACAAGGGGATATCACCAAAGAGCCTGCATTTGGTCTGCCTGCGGTATGGATCGATGACGATTTACGTGAACAAGCACAAATCCAAGGTTATACCGTCGTTTCCGCAAGTACCGCGGTAGCAACGCACTTTAACCAAATCTTACTGCAATACTCGAGTACTTTGTTCGGTCGCCAAGAAGCCCAAATGTTGTATGACCGAGTGAAAAAAGAGATGCCAAAACTGGCAGATGATTTGATCCCTGACACTATTTCATTGACCATCTTGCACCGCGTTTTACAAAACCTACTCATGGAAGATGTGGTGATCCGCGATATGCGCACCATTATTGAAACGCTGGCTGAAATGGCAGGTGAGAATGGTGAACAAAAAGATACCGATTACCTCACTTCTCAAGTGCGCATAGCGCTGGGACGTGCCATTACCCAGCAATGGTTTGGTAGCGCGGAAGAGATTCAAGTAATTGGGTTGGATGCGAAGTTGGAGCAAATCCTGCTACAAGCCGCGAAGAATGGCGGTGGCTTAGAGCCAAACTTAGCTCAGTTTATTCAAACTCAAGCAGAAGAAGCCGTGGGGCATCAAGAAGCCATGGGCGCACCAACCGTATTGTTAGTGAATCATGCCCTGAGGCTGATTTTATCCCGCTTCCTGCGTCGTAGCTTGCCGCAATTAGTGGTGATGTCCAATTTAGAAATGACCGATCACCGTAAGATTAGAATGACATCGATGATCAGCGGGTCATAAACAGTCGATTGATTTAAAGTTAACGAAACACAAATAAGTATCACAATAGGCAGCATAGTGAGATGAGCATCATAACTTCTCACTCACTGCCTATTTTTCTCATGTCAGTTTTATACAAAAGAACAATCGGAGTCTTTACTGGTTTTAAACCAAACGGTGCGGACGGTATTAAGTCTCGCTAGCATGGATTAAAAGACCTTAGATATTAATCAGTAAAGTGTATTGATGTCTTATACATAATTATGGTGAAAATAACATGGCAGACACATTGAAGGAATTATTGGAATTTACTAAAGGACTAGAGAAAATCGGGGTAATAGATGGAGAGGGTGTGAAGCGTATTGAAGCTAGAATAAAAGCAAGAAAGGCGAAATCTAATCGACCAAAAGACTAAATTTAATCGACCAAAAGACTCTGATCATTTAACCAGATAAAAATAGAGGGTGAAGGAAACAGGTTGAGTCAGAAACCTAAATTGAAATTTTCTTTCCTAACACAGGGCGTTTAGATTCTAAGCCATCGGCACCGTAAGTTGACTGATTATTATGCTTTTTCACAAAATTTAGACGTTGTGCATTCAGCTCAATATGCAGTTGAAGCATTTGGTGATTACGATAATTCAAATCTTTTAGCTGAGTCGTCAGGTCTTTAATTGTATTCCAAGTGTGGCTGAGCGCTGGGTTACCTTCATAAGGTGCAACAATTTTTGCTTGCTCTTCCAGTTGTAAACGGTGGTTCTCGCCATGACTAATAGCGGCAACTAAAAAACGCTTTTGCTCCGTCGTTTCCTGAAATGGAGAAGGTGGCACACGATGGTAACCCAGTAATAACTCTTCATTCTTCATCACAATTTCCAGTGATTGCAAATGACCAAGCTGCTGTTCTAATAGGAGTAATAATTCGTCGTTCATAGTCGTTCAGTTTATTTCATAGAAAGCATGCATTCATGGGCGTCACGTAAAATGCCATCAGCGATTTTACCTGCATCCATGGTTAAGGTGCCGTCTTTGATGGCTTGTTTGATTTTTTCAACTTTAGCGACATCAATATCAGAAGCTTGAGGCTGAAGTAATTTCTTTTGTAACTCACTTGGCGCAAAAGTGCTTTCTTTAACGACTTCATTAGCGGAGACTTTTTTCTCACGAACTAACGCTGCGTTTTCTTGTGGATCGCGAGTGGTTACCTGAGTCAAGGCAGAGATTGCAGATGTTTGCTCAATAGCCATAGTATTTTTCCTGTTCCCGATATTTTTGATATAGAAGGTTATCGGCAGATATTAATGAACCTTTAATATTCGGTTAGATTTCAAATTACCAGTGAGGTAAGTAATTTCACTTAAATCACGATATAAATCATGATAATTAACTGCATATTTAACTACTTCAGACGAACTGCAAAATTATACCTGTAATTCGTTTCAAAAACAGAAAATTATCATGCTATAACTTGATGATTTAATTTTAAATTAAGCTAATTAAGCGCCACTTGAACACTGCCATTTTCTTGAGCTTCACCATTAACCACTTGCCCATTAATGAGTCGAACCCGAATATTCTCACCCATAGCGGCATTATTAATGGCTCGACCTTCATACTTAACGGAAAAGTTATTGCCAGTGGCAAATACATACACGGTTTGACCCGCCTTAATAGCCCAAGGGCGTCTAACCATCGAGCTAGTAAATGTCTGTCCTGCGGTAATATTGCGAAGGGCTAACGTACCACGCAGTGCCATCTTGTCGGTAGAAGCCCCTGATGGCAATTGGTGAATAAGCCCTTTTTTGGCGCCAATATCCACAAATTCAATGGTTTCTCCCCGCTGAATATTGCGAGTGGCAACATAATATTGCCCAGTGACATTCACCGTCAGCTGTAAGTACTGTTTTTTCTTATCGCACTGCACAGGAAGTGAAATATTCCCCATATTACGACCCCCACTTGGTAAGCTAATTTGCGGCTTATCACAATTTGGCCATTTATCAATTGGGGTTTTTATTTCAATTGATACGCTATTTTGTTTTCCATGAATTTTACGGAAATACTGGTCAATATCTTGTGGGAGAGAAGCTTGCACAGAAAAAGAAAATAGGTTTAATATACTGATAATTAAAATATATTTAGTTGAAAAAATAGTTTTTATCATCCCGTTTCCTTTTTCATCCCATACCTTTTCACCCTTTAAGTTTACCGACATCATCAATAATGAATGAGGCAAATAGGTCAATTATTTTGCCTTTATCTCGCCATTAGATTTTTTATCTGCCAGCTAATATGAGCATCGAATTTCTATATTCAAACTTTGCGTTTATAAAAACTGCAATTCAAAGATTCTTAATTTTCGTCTAAATCGATTAGGAATTAACTGAAATCCATTGAGGAAACCATGATTGATAAATTAGATGCCACCTTTGCTTTTTCGCAACGGGCTTTGTCTATAAGAGAAGCAAGACAGACTGTTTTGGCTTCTAACATCGCCAATGCGGATACCCCCGGTTATCAAGCGCGTGATATTGATTTTAATCGTCAATTACAACAAGCGATGAATAAAGGCGTGGTGAAAGGAAAGGGTATTTCACTGGCAGTGACAGCTAAAGGACATATTGAAGGCCATGATATGAAACCTGCTGCGCTGGATCTGAAATATCGCGTGCCTTATCAAACGTCAATGGATGGAAATACGGTTGATATGGATGTTGAACGCAGCCAATTTGCTGATAATACGTTGAAATATCAAGCCGATCTTACATTTATCAATAGCCAAGTCAAAAGTATGTTGGCCGTTCTACAACAAGGGTAAGGGTTATGGGTCTACTCAGTATTTTTGATATCTCCTCTTCTGCACTAACCGCGCAATCTCAGCGTTTAAACGTTAGTGCGAGTAACATGGCGAACGCAGAAAGTGTGGTGGGTCCTGATGGTGAACCGTACCGTGCGAAGCAAGTGGTTTTTCAAATGGCGCCACAAGGTCGCAACCAAGTCGGTGGCGTTCGTGTGAGTGAATTAATCGAAGATCCCGCTCCTCCGCGTATGGAATACAAGCCCGGTCATCCTCTCGCAGATGAAAAAGGCTATGTGAAGATGCCTAACGTCGATACGGTGGGTGAAATGATCAACACCATCTCCGCATCGCGTAGCTATCAAGCTAACTTAGAAGTCATGAATACCGCTAAAACATTGCTACAGAAAACCTTAATGCTAGGTCAGTAACGGAGACGCGCAATGGGAATTTCTGCCTCAATGAATGACTCTTTGGATAACTCGGTTGCAGGCCCCGAAGCCGCAGCGAGTAATATTCCAAAGAAAAGTCAAAGTGATGATATGCGTGACACATTCTTAACCATGATTGTCACACAAATGCAGAACCAAGACCCAACCAAGCCAATGGATAATGCGGATTTAACTGGGCAACTGGCGCAGATAGCCACGCTTGAGAGTATGAATAAACTCAGCGATAGCGTCACCGGAATTTCGCAACAAATTGGGTCTGGACAGTCATTACAGGCGACGCAACTCGTGGGCAAAGGGGTGCTTATCCCGCGCAATGAGATTGTGCTTGCGCCACTGAAAAAAGAGAGCAACGGCGAAAATAGCAATGTGGCTAAGCCGGCTAACCCGTTACCTGATGACGTGATTAGTGCGAATAGCCCATCTAACTTTGGGCTCAGTAATTTTGGCGCAACAGAAGGCGAGGAAGGCACTGAAGAGCCGCAAACCGATTACATTTCATCGCCATTTGGTTTCTTCCTACCGAAGATGGCCGATAGCGTTGAAATTACCATTCGAGACAAAAACCGCAGCGTAGTTCGCACCATCACTTATGACTCAGAAGTGAAACCCGATATTTACGATATGGCATGGGATGGTCGCGATAACAACGGCAATGTGGTTGCCGATCCGAAAGGTAAATATTTCTTTGATGTGAAAGCCGTCAGGATGGGGTCTGAAATTGAGGTCACCAAACTCGGTTATACCCGTGTCAATGGTGTCACACCTGGCTCAGACGCACCATTACTGGATGTTGGAATAGGGCAAAGCGTGCCACTAAGCAGCATCTTTAAAGTGTATCCCGCATCTTAATTTTATTCCCCAAACTTTTATTCCCCAAATATTCATGGAGAAAATATGTCTTTTTCACAAGCAGTCAGTGGCTTAAACGCAGCATCAGCGGGGCTAGACTCGATTGGTAACAATATTGCCAACTCCGCAACTAACGGTTTTAAAGGGGCGACAACCTCGTTTGCTGATATGTTTGCCGGCTCCGGTGTTGGGCTAGGTGTTAACGTTGCAGCCGTCACTCAAAACTTCAAAGATGGTCCAATTACCCGTACTGATAGAGCAACCGACGTTGCGATTTCCGGTAACGGTTTTTTCCGTGTTCAAGACCAAAACGGTGATGTTTATTACAGCCGTGACGGTCAATTCCTGCGTGATAAAAGCGGTAACTTAGTCAACAACCAAGGCATGGTAGTGACTGGGTATCCGGCAAGCGTGGATGATAAAGGTAACGTCACGGTACAAAGCGGCGGTGTTCCGGGTGGGATGAATATCCCAACGGATATGATGGACGCGAAACAATCTGATTTAGCTAAGTTAACCATTAACTTGAACTCAGAAGATAAAGTTAAAGCCAAAGCGTTTGATCCAAACAACCCAGATGATATTGCAACGTATAACTTCAGCACTACCATGACGGCCTATGATAGCCAAGGTAACACCCATGAAATTTCTGTCTATTTTGTGAAGAAAGACGATAACAAATGGGAAGTTCATGCCAAAGACGCGAGTGAAACCAAAGCTGAAAAATTGGGGGAGCTAGAATTTGACGGTAACGGTAAGTTAATGACTGAAAAAGTAGTAAAAGGTCCAAACCCAGGTGACCCAGACACTACGGTTCAACTCCCAACAACGTTTGCTTTCCCATTTAAAGGCTTAAATGGCGCGAATGATGGCACTTTGCAAGTTGATTTAGGCAAAACTCGCCAACAAAAAGTGAGTGAGTCTTCGGTCAGTGCTATCGATGTCAACGGCTACCCAGCGGGTGAATACACCACCTTTAAAATCGAAGATAACGGTCTGATTGTTGCTAACTACTCCAACCAACAAAAACGCGTCGTGGGTCAAATTGCGTTATCCGCATTTGCTAACCCGAACGGTTTAGTTTCCCAAGGTGGCAACGTCTGGGCCGCGTCTAACGCTTCTGGTAACCCAATGGATGGCGTTCCGGGTGTAGGTCAATTTGGTAAGTTGACCAGTGGTGCGCTGGAATCGTCCAACGTAGATATGAGCCAAGAACTGATCAGCATGATTGTGATGCAACGTAACTATCAGTCCAACGCCCAAACCATTAAGACCCAAGACCAGATGTTACAAACACTGGTTAACTTACGTTAATCCTAGAGGCTGGCGATGGATCATGTCATTTATACCGCAATGGGCGGGGCGCGTCATGCGCTTGAAAACCAAAGTATTGTTTCGAATAACATTGCGAACGTTTCAACAGCGGGCTTTAAAGCCCAACTGTCAGCGATGCGCGCGGTGCCTATTCACGGTGATACCGAGCAGACGCGTACGCTAGTTGTTGCATCAACACCTGGTGCGGATATGAGCCAAGGTCAACTGAATTATACCGGTAGGCCAATGGATGTTGCGTTGAATGATAAACACTTTTTGGCAGTCGCTTTAGGCGATGGCACTGAAGCGTATACCCGTAACGGTAACATTCAAATTTCGCCAGACGGTGAATTGATGATTGGTGAGCGTGTGTTGCAAGGGGATGGCGGCGCTATCAACGTGCCACCTAACGCGGAATTAACCATTGGTAACGATGGCACCATTACCGCGTTGCTGGCAACCGATCCGCCAACCATGTTGGGACAGATTGGTCGCCTCAAAGTGGTTGAAGCGCAGCCGCAAGACTTAGCCCGTGGCGAAGATGGATTATTCCACCTATCCCCTCAGGCGCAAGCAGCGAATGGCGAAGGATTACCGATGAGCGAGCGTGCTGTCGTGACTTCCGGAGTGATTGAGGGCAGTAACGTCAATGCCGCTGAAGCCATGGTCTCCATGATTGCCAATGCTCGCCATTTTGAAATGCAAATGAAAGTGATCCACAGCGCAGACGAAAATGCGCAGCGTGCCAATCAACTACTTACGATCAGCTAATCACTAACAGCTAGCCACTAGCCGGCAATTGTTAGTAAGGAATGACTATGATCCGCTCTTTATGGATTGCAAAAACAGGGCTTGATGCTCAACAAACGAACCTAGACGTGATTTCCAACAACTTGGCAAACGTCAGCACCAATGGTTTTAAACGCCAACGTGCGGTATTTGAAGATTTGCTGTACCAAAACATTCGCCAACCGGGTGCGATGAGTTCAGAACAAACCTCATTACCATCAGGTTTACAAATGGGTACAGGTGCGCGCCCAGTGGCGACAGTACGTATTCATAGCCAAGGTAACTTAAATAAAACTGGCACGACGACGGATATCGCCATCAAAGGGCAAGGCTTTTTACACGTTCAGATGCCAGATGGTACTGATGCTTACACCCGAGATGGTGCTTTGCAGCGTAACCAAGATGGTCAATTGGTCACATCGAGCGGTTATCAAGTTGTCCCTGCGATCATGATCCCTGAAAACGCCAACAGCTTAAGTGTTGCCCGTGATGGTATGGTTTCAGTCACCGTGTATGGGGACAACCAACCCCAGCAAATCGGTCAAATTACGTTAACCACCTTTATTAACGATGCTGGCTTAGAAAGCATGGGTGAAAACTTGTACATGGAAACAGCAAGTTCAGGTGCACCGAATGAGAGTGCACCAGGCACTAATGGTGCAGGGTTGCTGTATCAAGGCATGTTAGAAACCTCAAACGTTAACGTAGCAGAAGAGTTGGTGAATATGATCCAAACTCAACGTGCATACGAAATTAACAGCAAGGCAGTTTCTGCATCAGACCAAATGCTGCAACGTCTGACACAGCTGTAAGTAAGGATGGCAGTTCATGAATAAAGTCGTGAACTGCTTTTCGTGATGACAAAGGTATCCAGTAGCAAAAGAGTCGCATGATGATTGAAAACGGTATTGTTCCTAAGCGGAGAAAAACAGTGTTACAGACCACAAAATCCGTCTGTTTGGTTGCGGCAGTGGCGGTCACATTAAATGGCTGTGCACATATTAAGCCACGCCCGCTGGTGGACACTCAAACCAGTGCAGTACCGACTGCACCCACAGCACCTGCTCCTAATGGTGCCATTTTTCAAAGTGCTCAACCTGCTTACTACGGCTACCAGCCGCTATTTGAAGACAGAAGACCACGTAACGTTGGCGACATCTTAACGATCAACCTACAAGAAAACGTGAGTGCGAGTAAAAACTCGTCTGCAAATGCAAACCGTAGCGGAAAAACCGGATTCTTGGCAGCGATTCTGCCTGGGTTTATGCAAGGTTGGTTAGGCGGTAGCAACACAGAAATTGATGTGAAAGGAAACAGCGACTTTAACGGCAAAGGTGGCGCAAATGCCAACAATACCTTTAAAGGCACAATTACAGTGACCGTTGACCAGTTATTAGCAAATGGCAATTTGCATGTCGTGGGTGAAAAACGCATTGCGATTAATCAAGGAACGGAATCTATTCGTTTCTCCGGCGTGGTGAACCCGCGCACGATTGGCGCAGATAACAATGTAAGTTCCACGCAAGTGGCTGATGCTCGGATTGAATACGTTGGTGATGGCTATATCAACGAGTCCCAAACAATGGGGTGGTTACAGCGTTTCTTCTTAAATGTATCCCCTTACTAAGTGAATATCCGTCAGCTAATAGCCGAGAAAAATCAATGAAAAACAAATTATTCGTTCTCATTTCATTTGTTTGCCTTTTCGGGAGCCTATTTGTTGCTCCTGCCTACAGCGAACGAATTAAAGATCTCACCACGGTACAAGGGGTGAGAGATAACCCATTAATTGGTTATGGTTTAGTGGTCGGATTGGATGGAACGGGAGACCAAACCATGCAAACGCCATTTACCACTCAAAGCTTAAATAACATGCTGTCCCAAATGGGCATCACCGTTCCGCCAGGCACCAATATGCAGCTGAAAAACGTCGCAGCGGTTATGGTCACGGCGAAGATGCCACCATTTGGTCGCTCCGGTCAATCCGTGGATGTGGTTGTTTCCTCGATGGGTAACGCAAAAAGCTTACGTGGTGGTACCTTGCTGATGACTCCATTAAAAGGGGTTGATGGACAAATTTATGCGATGGCGCAAGGTAACGTATTAGTCGGTGGAGCAGGGGCTAGCGCGGGTGGAAGCAGTGTAAAAGTTAACCAGCTTAATGGTGGCCGTATTACCGATGGTGCAACGATTGAACGTGAACTGGCCAGTAGTTTTGGTCAAAGTGGCGCTATCAACCTGCAACTTAACGAAGACAGTTTTGCATTGGCACAAGACATTTCCGATGCGATTAACCGTCTGGGGGGAATGGGGTCTGCACGCGCATTAGATTCGCGAACTGTTCAATTACTTGTTCCTGCAAATAACACGGACCAAGTCCGCTTTTTATCGCAGGTTCAAGAACTGAATGTGCGCACGCCAATGACAGAAGCCAAAGTTATTCTGAATTCACGCACCGGTTCTGTTGTGATCAATCGCAGTGTCACCTTAGACAGTTGTGCGGTCGCACACGGTAGCTTAGCCGTTACGGTTGAGAGACAAACCCAAGTTAACCAACCGAATACGCCATTTGCTGGTGGACAAACGGTGGTCACTCGTAACACCAATATTGGCGTAAAAGAGCAAGGTGGGGCGCTACAGAAAGTGAATGCAAGCGTTCAGCTTAACCAAGTTATCCAAGCGCTCAATACGTTAGGGGCAACGCCAACAGATTTGATGTCTATTTTGCAAGCGATGGAAAGTGCGGGCTGCTTACGCGCGAAATTGGAGATCATCTAATGAGCGATATGCAGTTATTACAAGGGGCTGCGTATGATGTCCAGTCGTTAACCAGTTTAAAAGGCGAGTTAAACAAATCGCCGGAACAAGGGCTGCGTCAAGTGACGCAGCAACTGGAAGCGACATTTGTGGAAATGATGCTTAAAAGTATGCGCTCTGCATTACCGCAGGATGGCATGTTCTCCAGTGACCAAACGCGTATGATGACCAGTATGTATGACCAACAAATTGCCCAAGATCTTGCCCAAAAAGGGCTTGGTTTTGGGGAAATGATGTATCAGCAATTGACCCGAGACCAATCACCAAGCTCACCGGCACAAGGCGCATTTATGCCTCTCAATGAGCAGGACCTGCAATCGTTGCCACCGTTCGCATTAGAACAAATGGTTCGACGATTCGCCCCTGCCATGGGGGATGCACTGGCATCACCTTTTAAGCAAATCAAATCCTTATCGCTCTCTAGTAGCAATTTTATCAATCAATTGATTGAACCTGCTAAACATGCCAGTGAAAAAAGCGGTATTTCCCACTTCTTAATTTTGGCGCAAGCGGCATTAGAAAGTGGTTGGGGAAAACGAGAAATTCTGACTGCGGAAGGCAAAGCTAGCCATAACTTATTTGGTATTAAAGCGGGCAAAAATTGGCAAGGACCGGTCACGAATATTATGACCACGGAAGTGATCAACGGCAAAACTATCAAAATGCGCGATGATTTCCGTGTGTATGGCTCCTATGAAGAGGCAATATCCGACTATATCAGCTTGTTAACGGAGAATCCTCGCTATAAAGATGTTAAACACGCCGCAACCCCTGAAATTGCCGCACGTCGCCTCCATAAAGCGGGGTATGCGACCGACCCTGGATACTCAGACAAATTGATCACGTTAATTAACCAGATTCGTGGTTCGGGCAGTGTGGGGAATACCCCGGTATCACGGGCAATTCAAGCTTATAACATCGACTTAAACGATATCTTTTAAAGCGTCTCGATAAATCAAAGTTTGCGCTAAACATTTGCGCCAACTTTCCGATAAATGAATAAGTGAAAAATTTTGAGTGGCTAGCGCTGAGATTGAGTCAGCCAATCAACGCGCTCAGTCCCAAGAATAGGAAAAGCTTATGCTGAACAATGTAATGAATAATGCGCTCAGCGGTGTGAACGCTGCGCAAGGCGGGTTAAGTGTTATTTCTAACAACTTAGCGAACGCTGGCGTGGGTTACTATCACCGCCAAAGTGCTGTTTTCGGGGAGAATCCCGGTACGATGACACCTAATGGTTATTTTGGTAACGGCACCTATTTCAGCCATGTTCGCCGTGAGTTTGATGAATTTGTCAATGCACAATACAGCCAATCCCGCGCACGTAGCGGTGATTTCGAGGCGTATGTGAAAAACTGCAACAAAGTTGATGACCTGCTGACAAACGATATCGAAGACTTGTCTGGTAGCATTGGAAGCTTCTTTACTGCGCTGGATACAGCAAGCAGTGACGCGAGCGACAAAACGCTGCTTGACGTTTTCTTAGGGCAATCCAACGCGTTAGTTTCTCAATTCAAAGAAGCAGATAAGCAACTGCAAGAGATGGAACGTGATATCAACCGCCAAATTGAAAATCAGGTGAAAGATATCAACATCTACGCAGAAAAAATTGCGGGTTTAAACCAACAAATCGCGCGTGTACGCTCTGTCAGTGGTTCAGAACCTAATGATCTTCTGGATGTACGCGACCGCTTAGTGAATGAGGTTAACTCGTTGATTGGCGTTAAAGTTATCGAACAAAACGGCAACTATAACGTGACCTTTGCGAGTGGATTGCCGCTCGTCACTGGCGAAAAAGCTAACCGCTTAGAAGCGGTGCCATCCTCAAAAGATGACAGCCGTTTTAGCATTGGTTTTGTAGGCGCGAATGACCAAGTTCGTGAAATCCCTGATGAAGTTTTCAAAGGTGGTGAATTGAGCGGTATTTTGCGTTCACGTCAAGAAGTGCTCGATCCTGCTTATCAGCAAATCAATAAATTAGCGTTAGTTTTTGCGACTAAATTTAATGAAATTCACCAAAAAGGCTTTGATTCTAATGGCGAAACGGGCAAAGACTTTTTCGCGATTGGTAAAGGCTCTGTGGTTAGCAACACCTTCAATGCCGGTAAAACTGACTTTGATTTGAGTTACAGCGATGTATCGCAAGTCACTGGCAAAAACTATGAAATGCGTTTTGATGGCGGAAAATGGAATGTGACCCGTTTACCGGATGGTGTTGACGTTAAAGTGGATACGACCACTCCAGGTTCACTGAAATTTGAAGGTATTGAACTCAAAATCACGACCAATTCTCCTGCACAAGGAGATACTTTCGTCGTTAAACCGATGAATGGTGTGATCAACAGTATGTCAACGCTAGTGACGGATTCTTCGCAGTTTGCAAAAGCGGGCAGTAAAGATGGTGGCCCGGGTGACAACGAAAACATCAAAGAGTTAGTTAAGCTGCAAGATCAAAAACTGATTGATGGTGGCTCTACGTTCTCTGATTTCTACGCAACATTGGTCAATGATGTGGGAAGTCGTACTAAACAAGCGCAAATTGATTCTGAAACCCAGAATAAAATGACCGAAAGTTTCTATAGCCAAGAGCAAGAAATTTCGGGGGTTAACATGAATGAAGAGAGCATTCAAATGCAAAAAATCCAGCAATTCTTTAACGCGAATGCTCAGGTATTAAAGACGGTTGATGATTTATTCAATGCATTAATGCGTGTGTTCTAATCGGTTAAAAATACTGGGTTTTAATCAGAAATTAATAAGGATTTAAGCGATGCGTTTAAGTACTAATATGATTTTCCACCAACGCTTGCAGGACATGAATAACGCTCAATCTCGTTGGATGGAGGCAGGTAGCCAATTGGCTTCAGGGCAGCGTGTAAATAAGCCTTCAGATGACCCGCAGGCGTCATCTCAAGCGGTGCGTATAAACCAGTCTGAAAACCGTAACCAACAATATGTGACCAGCCGTGGTTTTGCGAAAACTGGCATGACATTGCAAATGAGTATCCTGACTCAAATGGCGGATGTCACGACACAAATTGATACCACCATTATTCAGGCCTCTAACCAAGGTGCCTTGAGTGATAAAGACCGCAATTCACTGGCTGAGCAACTGACTGGCCTGAAAGATCAATTGGTTGCACTGGGTAACACCACTGACGGTAATGGTCGCTATATTTTTGCGGGCTTTAAATCCGATAAGCCGCCATTTGAAATTGATGCAGACGGTGAAGTGCTATATCAGGGTGGTGATAAGCCAATCACTCAGAACGTCGCGAGTGAGCGTGAAATGACGACCTATTTCACTGGCGCACAAGTGTTTGAAACCGATGATGCGGGTATGGTCAATGTGTTTAAAGCATTGAACGAAGGCATCAAAGCGCTAGGCATTCCACAAGAAAATGCATCACAAGCGGATTTAGACAGAGCGCAAGCGGGTATGGACACGGCTAACCGTGGCATCAAAGCGGCATTGGATCAAATCTCCAATATTGAAGCGAAGCAAGGTTTACAGCTGCAAGAGATTGATAAACTTGATTTCTTAGCGGATACCCGTTCTATTCAGAATGCGGCACGTAAGAGTGAGTTATTAGAGACTAACTGGACGGCGACAACAACGGATTATTATAAAGAGAAGGCGATGTTCCAAGCTTCTCAAGATATTTTCAAAGATCTGAACAGCATGTCATTATTTGGCAGTCGTTAATTGATTTTTACCGCACCCTGTAGCAGTGGCATGTGTATTGGGTGCGGGTTTTCTTCCCAGTATTTTTGATGTGTCTTTCCAATTTTCCTTTCTGATTTTTCTCACACGATTTTTTAGTGTTTTAATGTTCATATTCCAATCCACATTTTCACCTTTCTCTTTCGAGATAACAGAGTTTATTTTTCTGTTGTTGGTTTATAGTATTTGTCACGATGAATTTGACCTTTGTTTTTTGCTCTTTAATAAATTGCTTAATAAACAATTTGTTACCCATTGCCTGAAAATAGAAGGTATTCTGGTGTATCTCACGCTAATTGGTTGTTGTGATTTGTTTTATCTCTGATAAGTTATAGTTCACTGCCGTACAGGCAGCTTAGAAAAATATGATAGCCGCAAACTTACCATCGAATTTGTTCACTGCCGTACAGGCAGCTTAGAAAACAATCACGGTGAGAAAAGAAGGTGAATTTTTGTTCACTGCCGTACAGGCAGCTTAGAAAATTTGGAAAAAAATCCGCAAAGTGGAATTTTAGTTCACTGCCGTACAGGCAGCTTAGAAATTCTTACCGCTTATTTCTTTTAGCCAAATAGCGTTCACTGCCGTACAGGCAGCTTAGAAATAGGTGATATTGAACACCATTGTATTTTATATGTTCACTGCCGTACAGGCAGCTTAGAAAACACTGGGAAAGTACGATATTCAGTAGTGTAGGTTCACTGCCGTACAGGCAGCTTAGAAAAAAAAACTCACTTGCTTTAGCAACGTAAGCTTGTTCACTGCCGTACAGGCAGCTTAGAAATCTGGCTTCGGTGTCGGTAAATTTGCGAGGTTGTTCACTGCCGTACAGGCAGCTTAGAAAACGTTGGCGGTTTAAATCACCAAAGTTGAAATGTTCACTGCCGTACAGGCAGCTTAGAAATTTTTCAGGGGTTAGTAGCAGACAGATAGAGAGTTCACTGCCGTACAGGCAGCTTAGAAATAAGCGGTATGGCGTTGCCGTCATGCCTACAAGTTCACTGCCGTACAGGCAGCTTAGAAAAGCGGAAGCTACCGCAGATGCTATCGGTGAAAGTTCACTGCCGTACAGGCAGCTTAGAAAGGCCAATTGCGCGTTGACTTGCGCCATCTTGTTGTTCACTGCCGTACAGGCAGCTTAGAAAACTAATATCTTAACTGCATACTCACGCTCGACGTTCACTGCCGTACAGGCAGCTTAGAAAATAGCAGGCAACAAGTTCACAATTGGTCATGAGTTCACTGCCGTACAGGCAGCTTAGAAAAACCTGGTCTGCGCTAGCTGCATAAAAATAGCGTTCACTGCCGTACAGGCAGCTTAGAAATATAACGCGCAATTTTTGCACTTTGCATGAGCGTTCACTGCCGTACAGGCAGCTTAGAAAAGATTGAACCCCGCCATGCGTATGACTTTCAAGTTCACTGCCGTACAGGCAGCTTAGAAAATTAGCTGGCGTAACTGTGGCTTACGGCTAAAGTTCACTGCCGTACAGGCAGCTTAGAAATATATGCGAGGCGGTGAATCGCTGCTGGGTAGGTTCACTGCCGTACAGGCAGCTTAGAAATCCAGCATAGCGTTATGGCGATTATTGGCGTTGTTCACTGCCGTACAGGCAGCTTAGAAAGTGGTAACGTCAAATTTAAATGAGCCGACACTGTTCACTGCCGTACAGGCAGCTTAGAAAGGAAGAGACAACAGTAAAATTAACTGCCGATGGTTCACTGCCGTACAGGCAGCTTAGAAAATGGGGACTCTTTCTCTCCTCAATCACACGTTGTTCACTGCCGTACAGGCAGCTTAGAAAATGTTATCCATGTAGATATAACTTTGCGTATCGTTCACTGCCGTACAGGCAGCTTAGAAAACACCGTATACACAGTGCTATGCACTACCACAGTTCACTGCCGTACAGGCAGCTTAGAAATAGAAGATTATTCTATAAAGCTATGTTAACTGGTTCACTGCCGTACAGGCAGCTTAGAAATCTATCATGGTTAGCGCTAATTCAGTTTTACCGTTCACTGCCGTACAGGCAGCTTAGAAATTCTCACCATCTCTATTGATTCCCATCCTCCCGTTCACTGCCGTACAGGCAGCTTAGAAATGTAGGTCGCATTGCAGTAGCTAACCTTTTTGGTTCACTGCCGTACAGGCAGCTTAGAAATAGTTGATACGTGTATAATCACGCGCCTGTTTGTTCACTGCCGTACAGGCAGCTTAGAAAATGTGTGGTGCAAAAACTGAAATAACCGATTTGTTCACTGCCGTACAGGCAGCTTAGAAAGTTGCAAAGTCTCCTATGACCTACCGGCAAATGTTCACTGCCGTACAGGCAGCTTAGAAAAATGAGTTTTTACGCAAAACCGCCAAGAATGTGTTCACTGCCATACTGGCAGCCTAGTTTTTTATTTAATAAACATTGAAATAGGAAGCTTAAATCGTTCTGCTAACTTTTTCATATGCTCAAGAGATAGGCTACGTTCGCCATTTAAAATTCGGCTAACATAAGAGCGTGAGCCTATTTCATCAGCAAAATCAGTTGTATTTAAACCATATTGGTCCATCAAAGTTCGTAATACAGCAATAGCACTATCACACTGTTTCAATTTGCGATTGAAATCGGCAAATTCAGAGGCATTTTCTTCATAATCTTCAATTTTAGTGCATAAGATCTCAACTAATGGATTGTCAGGGTCATGTTCAATCAAATACTCAACCAATTTAATTGCATCATCATAATCTTGTCGAGAATGGTTTCTACCTAGAATAGGGATAAGATGAATCAAATGATTAGCGGTCTGAATTGCTTCATTGAAAATCATATTTGTATTTTCCGATCATAATGAATGATATAGCCATGTGTATGTTTCCTGACTATCAACAATCTACCATTGCTCTTCAGCGTTGCCATTCTGGCAACTATAATTATTTTTATTAAACTATTAATCATGGTTTTTAAGGGAAGAACAACTCAGTCAAGTTTGTTCTTTAAGGTTTTGCGAAGCCTCTCGCAAATTGACTCTTCGATTTTTTTAAAGCTTGTATTGATATGAGAGACAGACTTAAATGGAATAAATGATTCAAAATATTTATTGATATAGGGAAAGGCTAAGTCGATATGGATGATTTTTCACCGTCAGATTTGAAAACCATTTTGCATTCAAAACGTGCCAATATGTACTACTTAGAGCATTGCCGAGTGATGCAAAAAGACGGTCGAGTGCTTTATTTCACGGAAGCGAAAAACGAAAATCTCTACTTTAATATCCCGATCGCCAATACCACTGTTTTACTGTTAGGTACAGGCACATCTGTGACTCAAGCTGCAATGAGAATGCTATCTCAAGCGGGGGTATTGGTCGGATTTTGTGGCGGGGGTGGAACGCCTCTGTATATGGCAACCGAAGTAGAATGGTTTACCCCTCAAAGTGAATATCGCCCAACAGAGTATCTACAGGGTTGGCTAAGTTTCTGGTTTGATGATGCAAAAAGATTGTCTGTTGCGAAAAAACTGCAAAAAGCGCGAATCCAATACTTACAGTCGGTGTGGGAAGGCTCAAGGGAACTGAAAAACGAAGGTTTTGTTTATCAGCAAGATGTTATTCAGTCAGCGTTAAAAACATTTCATTTGCGAACAGAGTCCGCTGAAAACTCACAAGAATTATTATTAACTGAAGCCCAATTAACAAAAGCCCTTTATAAATACGCTGCAAATAATACCGAACATAAAAAATTTTCCCGCCAACATCAATCGTTAGATAAAACCAACGCTTTTTTAAATCACGGTAATTACTTGGCATATGGATTAGCCGCTAGTTGCTTATGGGTGTTAGGCATCCCTCATGGTTTCGCTGTGATGCATGGGAAAACCCGTCGCGGAGCTTTAGTGTTCGATATTGCAGATCTAATTAAAGATGCAATTGTACTGCCATGGGCATTTATCTGCGGAAAAGAGGATGCAACTGAACAAGAGTTCCGTCAGCAAATCTTGCAGTCTTTTGTGGATCATCACGCCTTAGATTTTATGTTTGATACTGTGAAAGCGCTTGCGCTTCAGGCAGCGGTTGAGCCACAACAAGAGGAATCGAAGTCATGATGGTGACGTTTGTTTCTCAATGTGAAAAACACGCCTTGAAAAGAACAAGGCGCGTATTAGATGCCTTTGCTAACCGAATTGGCGATAACACTTGGCAAACGTTAATAACCCAAGAGGGGTTATTAACAGTTCAAAAAATGTTACGTAAAAGCGCTAGCCGTAATACTGCTGTCAGTTGCCACTGGATCCGCTCTCGTTCTCGCAGCCAATTACTTTGGGTGGTGGGTAAAAAAAGTAAATTTAATGAGCAAGGTTATGTTCCCGTCAATCGAACCGAAAAATCGCTATTAGGGAGTGAGCTGGAAAATAACTGGAAATACTTACCATTAATTAATGCTTTTACCCGTTTAGCGGCGTTATTGCATGACTGGGGGAAAGCATCTTTATTGTTCCAAGAAAAACTGGCACCGAATTCAAAAAATAGATTTAAAGGAGACCCGCTTCGGCACGAGTGGATTTCATCACTATTATTTAGTGCGCTAGTAAAAAGCAGCCTTGCAACTAAAGATGATGAGAGCTGGATAGATACACTAGTTAATGGCTCCTGGGATGAACAACAGTTACAAGAATGGGTGAAAGATAATAATACTTTCAGTAAGCCACTGAGTGACCTCCCTGATGCGGCATCATTATTAGTTTGGTTAATTGTTTCTCATCATAGACTGCCATTTTATGAAGTTAAAAATGAATGGGCAGATAAAGCACGAGATACCTTACCTGAATTACTTAAAACAATCAGCCAGCAATGGGGATATCAAAATTGTTATGATGAGAATGAATATCAGCGCAGAGTTAGCCAGTGTTTTGAATTCCCTCAAGGTTTATTAAGTCAGTCGCAGGTATGGTTGCAAGCGGTTAGCCGAGCCGCTGAGCATCTTAAGCACCAGTTACCACTTTTCAAAGAAGCCATGGAAAATGGTTGCTGGCGGCTCGTCGCTCAGCATGCACGTCTTTGTTTAATGCTTGGGGATCATAATTATTCTTCGAAAGATGCCGACCCAACATGGCAATCAGATATTGCGCTTTACGCCAATACGCAGCGTGTCAATGAAACAGTTCAATATAAACAAAAGCTCGATGAACATTTAGTTAACGTCGCCAATATTGCAGCGAATGTATCTGAATATCTGCCTTTTTTCGAATCAGAACCACCAATGGCGAATGATATTCCTGAGCTAAAACATCATAAAAATGCGACTGGGAAATTCAGTTGGCAGGAAGATGTGGTTAACACCATCTATCAATATCGTGATGATCAGGAGGACAAAACCCAAGGTTATTTTATCGTTAATATTGCGAGCACAGGCTGTGGTAAAACGACCGCGAACGCAAAAATTATGCAGGCATTATCGGAAGATAAGCAAAGCATGCGGTTTATTCTTGCGTTAGGGCTTCGAACATTGACCCTACAAACAGGGGATGAATATCGCGAGCGTTTGGGGATTGATGAAGAAAATCTCGCAGTTTTGATAGGTTCAAAAGCCGTTTTAGCGCTGCACCAAGAAGAAAAAGATCAAGAAAAGGAAAGAGAAAAAGCGCTTGAAAGAGAGCTTCAATTAGCGGAGTTCGGGTCTGAATCACAAGAGAGTTTATTTGGTGGTGAAGAGCTGGAACTGAACTGGTCCGAAGAAAGTTGGCAGGGCAGTTTGCCTGAAGAGGAGCTTTCCACAGTTTTAACGCGACCAAAAGACAGGGCGTTGCTGTATGCGCCTATTTTAGCCTGTACGATTGACCATATCATGGGGGCGACAGAAACCATTCGCGGTGGTCGCTATATCCTGCCTTACTTGCGCTTAATGTCATCAGACTTAGTGATTGATGAAATCGATGATTTTACTGGTGATGATTCCATTACGATTGGCCGTTTAATTTACCTAGCGGGCATATTAGGGCGCAAGGTGATGATCTCATCGGCAACCATCCCACCAACACTCGCCCTATTTTATTTTAAAGCGTATCAACAAGGCTGGCGTATTCATGCACTTAGCCATCAAAAATCATTACAGATAGGCTGTGTATGGGTGGATGAGGGGGAGTATGATCCTAAAAAGGATAAGTGTATTCGTTCATGCCAAATATCGACGATTAATACGGAAGAGACTGAGCAAACTTTTGAGCAGTATAAGCACGACCATAATGAATTTATTGTTAGGCGCATTAAAACGTTGCAGTCATTGGTTGTCCGTAGAAAAGCCTTTATTGTGCCGATGCAAAAAGTGCAGGGTAGTGGCCAACAAACTCAATATTTCGAATATATTCAGCAAGCTATTCTTGGTTTACATCAAACCCACTCATGCGTTGATGCACACACTAATTTGAATGTTTCATTCGGGGTTGTGCGTGTCGCTAATATTCCAGTCTGTGTCGCTTTAACGCACTATTTATTATCCTGTGAATGGCCTGAAGATGTTGAAATTCGCGCTATGGCTTATCACAGTCAGCAAGTTTTATTGCTGCGCCATGAGCAAGAGAAACACCTTGATGCGGTGTTAAAACGCAAAGAAAAACCGGGCGAACCGCCAGAAGCGTTTCAAAACCCAGTTATTCGACAGCATTTGGACCACATTCATCAACAAGGTAAAGCCAAACATGTGATTTTTATTTTGGTGGCGACGCCAGTTGAAGAGGTTGGGCGAGACCATGATTTTGATTGGGCTGTCGTTGAGCCGTCATCTTACCGGTCAATAATCCAAATGGCAGGGCGCGTTCGCCGTCATCGTGAGGGGGCAATTGAAAGTCCAAATATGGCCTTGCTGCAATATAACTGGAAAGGATTTACCGAAGATGAAAATGACAAACACAAGATAACGGATGTTTTCTCTCGCCCTGGCTATGAGAATAAAGAGCTAAATCTTCATTTATCCACGCATGATTTATGTGAACTTGTTGATGAACAGCAACTTTTAAAATCTGTTGATGCAATCCCGCGAATTCAGCACATGGCAGACTGGAAAAGCCAGCAAAAAACAGATTTAGCCTGTTTAGAGCATGCAGCGATAGAGCGATTGATGGGGGCAGCGACGGATACTCAACCGAAGTTGAGAGTCCGTTCTCGGATTCCGGTTAAAACCTCATCAAGCTCGCTCAATGAACCGACCAAACTGTGGGGATTTACTTTAGGTACATGGTGGATGACCGCACTTCCTCAGCAATTTGCCGAATTTAGAAAGAGTCAGCCTTCAATTCGATTATCGCTGATTCTGTCAGATAAAAATAAACTGAATTTCTGTGAATACGATAAAGACAACGGCTGGGTAATTAAAACACCTGAATATGGTATTCATTTTCAGCCAATAGAAGGTGCATTAAAGCAAAGATTATGGCTAGTGCGAGATTATCACCAATCACTGGAAAACCGTGAAAGTGAGCTGGAGACCGCGGAAAAGCTTTCTAAACGTTACGGTGAGATTAGCTTTATATATCGTGAAAACACCATGTATTACTACGATGACCAAATGGGGATAAGTACCTCTAAGGTTTCGAAATAGATATTTAAGTCACAAGGACCATTCAATATGTTAGATCCAGCAATAGACGCCTTTTTTGCGGAGCGTAAAGAGGGTTGGCTTAAAAAGAATGTAAAAGCATCTATGAGTGAAAGTGAGTTACAGCAATTACAGCAAGAGTGTGATGCCGTATTTGCATTATCACAGTGGCTGCCCAATGCTGCTAAACGAGCTGGGCAGATATCGTTGTCGACTCATCCCTGCACTTTTAGCCATCCAAGTTCGAGAAAGAATAAGAATGGCTATGTGACGGCGACATTAGCGGAAACAGAACATAGTAATGATGGCTTTTTGAGATCGGGTAATGTGGCGGTTGAAACCGATGCATTAGGTAATGCGGCAGCATTAGATGTATATAAGTTTTTAACCCTTACACTGCAAGATAACAAAACGTTACTGGCACATATTCAAGATGAAACTGACCTAGCTAAATCTGTTTTAGCGCAAGGCGATGAATCATATCAAGTGCTGAGGGATGGATTCTTAGAAATGGCTTCGACGGATGACTCCATCATCACAAGTTCGAAAATAAAACAAGTCTATTTCCCAGTTTGGCAAGAAGACACTGAATATCATTTGCTTTCACCATTAACCCCGTCAGGATTGGTATTTGAGCTTCGCCAGCGCATAGATGCCATTCGTTTTTCTGAACAAACCAAAACATTGCGAGATTTAAAACGAAAAGGGGAATATAGCGAAGTCGGTTATAAAGAAATTTATAACATAACGACGATTGGTTACGGGGGCACTAAGCCTCAGAATGTCTCCGTTCTAAACACGCAGAATGCCGGAAAAGCACATTTATTATCGTCGCTACCCCCTCAAATTATTCAACGAAAATTGCGCTTACCAACCAGCAATTTCTTCTCTGACACATTAAATCCATGGCAAGCAAAAGAGACTCTAGAGGCATTTCATGGGCTGATTTCATTACCAAAAGCGCAGCGAAATAGTCGGTTTATTGAGTATAGAGATAGGCGTATTCAAGAGTATATGGACTATATCATGTTGGTAATGTGGGAAGTTCGTCGTGAACTTGAACAGGTTGATGCTAGGTTGCCCGCTAGTTTACCAAAAGAGCAGCAAATATGGCTATTTCCTAATCCGCAGGAGAGGGATAATTCTGATGAGTGGATATCAGTGATCGTCACTTCGATAGTTAAAAGTTTCATGCTGCATTACAAGAAAGTGCTTGGTAAAAAAGCCATTAGTTTAGGGAATGAGGAATTTGCCGCTATCGCGGAATTGGTTATGACAAATAAGGAGCTTTTGCGATGAGTTCAACTTACATTCTTAAGCTACCCCACTTAAAAATTCATAATGCAAATGCGCTATCCAGCCCTTATACCATTGGTTTTCCAGCGATGACGGCATGGTTAGGCTTTATGCATGCCTTAGAACGTAAACTTCGTGAAGATGGAACACTAAATATTGTGTTGGATTCGGTGGCAGTAATTAGCCATGACTGTAATTTGCAAACGTATCGTGGAGCCAATGACTATGTGAGCTCCATCATTGGTACTGCGAATCCACTCAATAATGATGGTAGCCGTTCAGCATTTATCGAAGAAGCACGCTGCCATCTCGATGTTTCACTATTAATCCAGTATGTCATTAAGAATGATGAATTAGAGCCACTGTCTGAATATTCACCTATTTTAGAAACTATTCATAATCAAGTCATGACAATGAAACTCGCTGGGGGTGACATTCTTTCTTTGGGTAAACCTACAGTTCATATTATTCCAGAAGTCGATGAGAATGGGCTATCCCGACGTCAACTACTCAATAGTGTGATGCCGGGTTATGCTTTGATTGAGCGTCGAGACTTAATGATATCAGCGATGGAAGAGGGGCAAGATGCGATGGATGCCTTGCTCGATTATGTGGTAGTAGAAAATCATTGTGTTGAAAAAATATCCGAGGATGACAGTGAGCGTGAGAAAAAAGCGCAGTTTGAGTGGCGTTCTCAACGAAAAACATCCGGTTGGATTGTGCCTATCGCGACAGGTTATCAAGGTATTTCGCCGTTAGGGCAGGCTAAAAACCAACGAGACCCAGATACACCCCACCGTTTTTCTGAAAGTGTCGTGACGCTCGGGGAGTTCATTCTGGCTAACCGAATTAACGATATTTATGAAATTTTATGGGGATTTGATTTTATTGAATCCCAAAACCTTTATCTATGCCAACAACTGGTATCAAATTTTTTATCTGCGGAGAGTAAATAATGGCGAAGAATAATGATGTTGCATCAGTTTTAGCATTTGAGAAAAAATTGGTTCCATCGGATGGTTATTTCTATGGCACTTGCTGGGATAATAAATCGCAATTTACGCCATTATCATTACAAGAAAAGTCGGTGAGAGGTACGATTTCAAACCGTCTTAAAGGTGCGGTAAAGAGTGATCCTTTGAAGCTTAATTCAGAGGTGGAAAAAGCCAACCTACAAACTGTAGATGCCTGTGCACTGGGTACCAATGAAGACACATTGATGCACCAATTTACCTTAAAAGTCCTAGGTGGCGTTGAAACCCCATCGGCTTGTAATAATGCGTTATTCAAACAAAGCTATGAGCAAGCAGCCAAAGCCTATATTGAAAAAGAAGGCTTCCGAGAATTAGGTCACCGTTATGCGCAAAATATTGCGAATGGGCGTTTTTTATGGCGCAACCGTGTTGGCGCGGAACAAATTGAAGTGGTGGTTAAAGTGCTAAATCAAGGCCAGCAAGCTGAGTGGGTGTTTGATGCCACGCAGTACAGTATTCATCAGTTTGATGCCAAAGATGAAAAACTCACTCAGTTAGGTGAAAAAATTGCGGCTGCACTGGCGACGCCTCAAGGTGCTTTACTGCTTGAAATCACAACTTATGCTCAATTAGGTAAAGCACAGGAAGTGTATCCAAGTGAAGAGTTGGTGATGGATAAAGGCAAAGGTGAAAAAAGCAAAATTCTATACCATGTCAACGGGCATGCTGCGATGCACTCGCAAAAAGTAGGCAATGCGCTCCGTTCTATTGATACTTGGTATCCTGCTTATGGCACTGAAAATGGAGCCGGCGCAATTGCGATTGAGCCATACGGCGCTGTCACTAACTTAGGTACTGCCTATCGCACACCAAAAGAGAACCAAGATTTTTATACTCATTTTGATAAATGGGCGCGCGGTGAAAGCTTGGCACGAATTGAAGATGAGCATTATGTGATGGCAGTGTTGGTTCGAGGCGGTGTATTTGGTGAAAGCGATAAATAAGGTGGGCTATGAATTACTATCAAGAGGTCACTTTATTGCCAGATTCAACGGTACCATTAGATTTTCTGTGGCAAAAGGTTTATCAGCAAATCCATATTGCGCTGGTGGACAATAAAACAGGCCAAGGGAACAGTGCGGTCGCGGTTGCATTTCCTGAATATGGTAGCCCTGGGTTTCGATTAGGCAAAAAGGTACGTTTGATCGCCAAAGACTCTACGGCATTAGCGGCGTTAGATTTGGCTAAATGGCTTTCAAGGCTATCTGATTATGTGCATATAAAGTCAATACAAGCGGTACCTGAAAATGCTCGCCCAGTGAGTTATATTCGTCGGCAAGTTAAAGGTGCGTCGCGTATTGAGTCGGATATGCAGAAAAAAGCAGCGCGTTGGGCAAAAAAATCGGGGCAATCCTTGGCTCAGTGTTTAGCGGATCTCGAAAAATCTCGCCCAATTAAACAAAGCCGATTGCCATTTATCTGGGTGGAAAGCCAACACAGTAAGAGTGAGCAACGAGGTAGCCGACCCTTCCCGTTATTTATTCAATGTATCGAAGTAGAGAAAGCGGTTGAAGGTATCTTTAATTGTTATGGACTCAGTCAGATTAACAATGATGGTCAAATATTCGCAACTGTTCCTCATTTTTGACCTTTGTTTTTTGCTCTTTAATAACAAAGCCTAAAATCAATAAGTTACAGTAGTCAGATAGAATAAAGGGTATTTTATTAAAAATGCCCTTAACTGATTGTTGTAACTTATTTTTTGTTTGATATTTTATAGTTCACTGCCACATAGGCAGCTTAGAAAAGTTTAAAGCCATCAATTAAGCGAGGTGTTGAGTTCACTGCCACATAGGCAGCTTAGAAATAGAAGAAGCAACCAACGTAATCGCACCGCTAGTTCACTGCCACATAGGCAGCTTAGAAATATAACGCGTAATTTTTGCACATTACATGAGCGTTCACTGCCACATAGGCAGCTTAGAAAGTGATAAAGCCGGAGGATGTCAATGTTGATATGTTCACTGCCACATAGGCAGCTTAGAAATACAGACTTTAACGCGCGTGAAATCACACCATGTTCACTGCCACATAGGCAGCTTAGAAATAGCGAATCGGTAGAGCAAATCACATTTTTTAGTTCACTGCCACATAGGCAGCTTAGAAATTCTACAAAAGTGATAACCCATTGCTGACTATGTTCACTGCCACATAGGCAGCTTAGAAATCTACGAAAGTGATAACCCATTGCTGACTATGTTCACTGCCACATAGGCAGCTTAGAAAATATTGTACGTGTTGCCATCACTAGCAAAACAGTTCACTGCCACATAGGCAGCTTAGAAAGACCTGGTCCGAGCTAGCTGCGTAAAAATAGCGTTCACTGCCACATAGGCAGCTTAGAAAACAGTTGAGCACGCTTATGAGATAGCATCATCGTTCACTGCCACATAGGCAGCTTAGAAATTGATATTGTTGAATAGCCCAGTCTGCCATCCCGTTCACTGCCACATAGGCAGCTTAGAAATTTTTCAGGGGTCAGTAGCAGACAGATAGAGAGTTCACTGCCACATAGGCAGCTTAGAAAATCCAGTCCACATCAGATTGAAACGCGGCTACGTTCACTGCCACATAGGCAGCTTAGAAAGATAACGGTTTTATTCCCGTTGGCTAGCTTAAGTTCACTGCCACATAGGCAGCTTAGAAAGAATTGCTCAACTTTTGCAGTCTCAGTGACAGGTTCACTGCCACATAGGCAGCTTAGAAAACACATGAGACTTGACGCTTACTTATGCAAGCGTTCACTGCCACATAGGCAGCTTAGAAATATATGCGAGGCGGTGAATCGCTGCTGGGTAGGTTCACTGCCACATAGGCAGCTTAGAAAAGTCGCGCCGATGGTTAATTGCCCGATATCACGTTCACTGCCACATAGGCAGCTTAGAAACTAACTTGTCTGTTATTCGGGTTTACAACTTGGTTCACTGCCACATAGGCAGCTTAGAAAGCGCTCAGAACTTGCTCCAAACTGATATTTTTGTTCACTGCCACATAGGCAGCTTAGAAAGCGATAAAACCGGAGGATGTCAATGTTGATATGTTCACTGCCACATAGGCAGCTTAGAAACAGCTAAGAATCCATTGCGCACGAACTCTTTAGTTCACTGCCACATAGGCAGCTTAGAAAAGTCGGAATCGTTGGACAGGGTTGGTAAAGCTGTTCACTGCCACATAGGCAGCTTAGAAAATACCACTGCTGGACTTCTGCTGCTTCATCATGTTCACTGCCACATAGGCAGCTTAGAAAGTCTTTCACGCTTATTGCGCCGTTCAAGATAGGTTCACTGCCACATAGGCAGCTTAGAAATCTAGCTAGTTTCTCGTCACCTTCTACGAAAGGTTCACTGCCACATAGGCAGCTTAGAAATTCCATGTCATCGCGGCCATAATCGAAAATATGTTCACTGCCACATAGGCAGCTTAGAAAAACTGCGGGGATTGCCGAACCAATCATGCTTGGTTCACTGCCACATAGGCAGCTTAGAAAAAATCGGCAGGGTTAACTGGTAATAAGCGATTGTTCACTGCCACATAGGCAGCTTAGAAATGCTGACCGTTAACATTCTGCTTAATCATAATGTTCACTGCCACATAGGCAGCTTAGAAATAACGACAAGATAAGGCGCTTTCGTTGTAACGGTTCACTGCCACATAGGCAGCTTAGAAAAGCGAGTAGATAGTGCGGAGCTCATGTAATGTGTTCACTGCCACATAGGCAGCTTAGAAAATGCTAGAAGCTCAGGGGCTGGTTAAAAAAGAGTTCACTGCCACATAGGCAGCTTAGAAAGATACCAGACTTCCGAACGCTTCGAAGGTTTCGTTCACTGCCACATAGGCAGCTTAGAAACGTTCGATGTTGAGTTGGTTCGCATTCCAAGCGTTCACTGCCACATAGGCAGCTTAGAAAATTTAGTTGGAGTGTAAGCCATTATTTAGCCCGTTCACTGCCACATAGGCAGCTTAGAAACAGGTAGCAACCCACTTCACGCTATCGTTTACGTTCACTGCCACATAGGCAGCTTAGAAAACACCGAAGCCAGAAGCTGATGCGTCTCTATAGTTCACTGCCACATAGGCAGCTTAGAAATGCCTATTGCAACAGCGGCAACCGCCCCGACCGTTCACTGCCACATAGGCAGCTTAGAAAATTAACTGGCGTAGTTGTGGCTTGCGACTAAAGTTCACTGCCACATAGGCAGCTTAGAAAAAAACCAAAAAACAAAGCGGCGGCTACTCCAGGTTCACTGCCACATAGGCAGCTTAGAAAACATTTCACGCTTTACTCGTTATCTTTTTATTGTTCACTGCCACATAGGCAGCTTAGAAATACTAACGATGGATCGGAGAGTAGCATTTGAAGTTCACTGCCACATAGGCAGCTTAGAAAAGAGTCATCGGTATAGAAACCAACACTATAAAGTTCACTGCCACATAGGCAGCTTAGAAACAATTATCTCGACTCCTGCAAGTTTAGATGCAGTTCACTGCCACATAGGCAGCTTAGAAACGACTAACAAATAACTTGATGGTGATAGGCTCGTTCACTGCCACATAGGCAGCTTAGAAAAATCAGTTAATGCTTTTTCGTATTCTTCTTCAGTTCACTGCCACATAGGCAGCTTAGAAAACTTTCGGCCTCTCTTGCTGTCGTTGGTTGCCGTTCACTGCCACATAGGCAGCTTAGAAACATCGGATGATTGATGATCCACTTGCTGTTTTTGTTCACTGCCACATAGGCAGCTTAGAAATAGACATTGGCACGACGTGAGACTTCCCATTCTGTTCACTGCCACATAGGCAGCTTAGAAACATTTGAGAATTGTTTTGTTCGCCACTTTACAGTTCACTGCCACATAGGCAGCTTAGAAATGCTGAGCCTCCATTAACCATTGCTGCTCCTCGTTCACTGCCACATAGGCAGCTTAGAAATGTTAACGGCTCATTCATTTTTCAGTCCTGTTGTTCACTGCCACATAGGCAGCTTAGAAACAGCTTCTTAGCTGCGCATGTCTCAACTATTCGTTCACTGCCACATAGGCAGCTTAGAAATGTCTCTACGTTAACGCCAACTCTATGACAAAGTTCACTGCCACATAGGCAGCTTAGAAACAAGGGCGGGGACTATATATCAATAACTCCAGGTTCACTGCCACATAGGCAGCTTAGAAAAGTAACAGCCACAAAAGCACGTAAAGCGGATAGTTCACTGCCACACAGGCAGCTTAGAAAAGCTAGAAATAAAGGGGCTAATTCCATCATTAGTTCACTGCCACACAGGCAGCTTAGAAAAGAAGCACTCGACAAGCTGAACACTGACGAAAGTTCACTGCCACACAGGCAGCTTAGAAACGGAGAAGTGGGTTTTAATATCGATGCGAAAAGTTCACTGCCACACAGGCAGCTTAGAAATCTCGCATCAAATAATCGATGTCTGCGGTCCAGTTCACTGCCACACAGGCAGCTTAGAAAATTAAAAGGGATGCTTCATGAACCAATCAACCGTTCACTGCCACACAGGCAGCATATAGGAAATAACGTCGGATAATGGAATGACAGAATTGCACTAGAATGCAATTTGCATCATAATGCAATTTATTGAGAGGGAACATGTATACAGTAAAATATCATTTAGAAGCTGAAAAAGAAGCGAATGCGTTACCTCTAAAAATAAAAGTAAAGTATGACCGAATAATACAACAGCTTGAAAAATTCCCAAATTATTTACGGGAACCAGATACAAAGTCATTAGGAAATGGACTTTTTGAACTTAGAACAATGGGAAGTGAAATTGTCAGAGGTTTGTGGGTATACCATAAAGGCAACACAATCATTATCTTGAGGGTTTTTATCAAAAAATCGCAGAAAACCCCAAAGTCAGAGTTTGATTTAGCTAAAAAACGTTTGCAGGAGTTATTAAATGATGAAAACGCATAAGGAATTACACACGGAATGGATGAAAGACCCGGAGTATCAGGCTGCATATGAAGAAGAAATTAGAACTGAAAAATTACAAGCAATGCTTAAAGAATGGCGTGAGTCTGCCGGTTTGACTAAGAGACAATTGGCCGAAATCATTGGTGTAAATCCATCAACGATTACAAGATTAGAAAGTAACGTAAACAACGCTAGCATCAAAAGTATTGCAAGGTATGCTGCGGCATGTGGAATTAAAAACCCAGTTATTGCATTGTAATTTTAATAAAATAGAGATTGCCACACAGGCAGCTTAGAAATCGGAGTCCTGTCAATAACTGTAGATCACGGAGTTCACTGCCACACAGGCAGCTAAAATATATCCCCATCGACTAATTTTTAGTCTTTATTTTCTCGAATCTTTTGCACTAAATTTGGCAGTGATTCTGTGAAATAACAGAACAGCCACTGTCATTAGATAGCTTAGAAATGAACCATAGAATGGGTCTAGTTTACTGCCATGTAGGCAGCTATAACAAAGTCAGACCTGAACAATAGAATGGGTTTATTACTGAATAGTTATCGGATGATAAAAATCATATGCCAACTGACTGATGGGAAAATGTAATGCATTACGAAATAATCATTAAGATCTTCTGCGTGACCTTAATCCTCAAAGTGAAAAATGTATCAACCACCTTCAAACCCACAAATTAAACATCAACGATAACTGCTCAAACGCTTGATGGATCAGGCGTTCTGTATAGCGCGGTAGGATAGAAATAATCAGCCCCAACATACTGATACCGATAGTTAATGTGAGGGGAAAACCCACCACAAACACGGATAACTGTGGCGTCATTCGATTTAGAATGCCGAGGGACAAGTTTAGAATTAAAAACAGCGTAATAAACGGTAGAGCGAGCATTAACCCATTAATAAAAATAGTATTAGCAAATTGTAAAAACACCCAAAAACCATCACGGTGCAGGGGCGTGGTTTGGATGGGGATCAGCTCAAACGAGTTCGTCAGAATATAAATCAGCCATAAATGCCCATCGAATGACAAAAACAGCAGTAACGTGATTAAATTTAAAATTCGCCCAAGAATTGGCATGTTGGGCCCGCCAGTTGGGTCAAAAAACGTTGCAAATGATAATCCCATTTGTAAACCAATCACTTCCCCAGCGTGGCGTACCGCAGCAAAGGCCATCTGCATGGTCAATCCCATGGCAGCACCAATCACAATCTGTTGCACACAGACCCATAAGCCCATAGCCGAAAATAGCGGAACAGTGGCGATAGGCAACTGAGGGGAAATGACTAATACGGTAAAAAAGGCGAGGGCAATGCGAACCTTACTGATAGCCTGTTTTTCATTAAAAAATGGCGCTGTTCCAAACAACGCTAAAAGGCGTACAAAAGGATAAAAACCTTGGCTTAGCCAAAGGGTGAGCGTCTCACTGGTGATGGTTAACATTGCTAGCCAATGATAAAGGGTAAATTGCTAAATAATGTACGGATATAGTCAGTTAGCAGGTTTAGCATCCAAGGCCCCGCGATGATTAATACCGAAATCACCGATAAAATCTTAGGAATAAACGACAACGTCATTTCGTTCACTTGGGTAGCGGCTTGCAGCAGGCTGATAATTAAACCCGCCGCCAGTGCAGCTAATAGCAAAGGCGCCGCCAGCATCAATGCGATTTTCATCGCTTCCGTTCCCATTGCCATTACAGATTCAGGTGTCATGTGTGCTCCTAATTAAAAAAGCTTTGGGAAAGGGAGCCGAGTAGCAACTGCCAGCCATCGACTAACACGAATAGCATTAACTTAAATGGCAATGAAACCGTCGCAGGTGGCACCATCATCATCCCCAGCGCCATCAATACGCTGGCGACTACAAGGTCGATAATCAAAAATGGGATAAAGATAGTAAAACCAATCTGGAATGCCGTTTTTAATTCACTGGTAATAAACGCCGGAATTAAAATGCGCATCGGCACATCTTTGGCTTCTTGGATATCACCCACTTTGGCAATGCGCGCAAACAGCGCTAAATCGGATTCACGGGTTTGTCCTAGCATAAAAGTACGCAGTGGCGCAGTGCCTTTTTCTAATGCGGTTTCTAGGCTAATTTTATCTTCACTAAAAGGTTGATACGCCTCGCGATAAACCTGATCGGCAACCGGGGACATCACAAAGAATGTGAGAAATAAAGCTAAGCCTAATAAGACTTGGTTTGGTGGCGCTGACGGTGTGCCGAGGGCGTTACGGAGTAACCCTAATACAATGATAATCCGGGTAAAACTGGTCATCATCAGCAACATTGCGGGGAGAAAACCCAGCAAAGTTAAAAACAGTAAAGTTTGAACGGGCAACGACCAGGATTGACCACCATCGGCTAATGTATGGCTGATCACAGCAGGTAATGCCGCAGAGGCAGATTGTGGTAGAACAAGTAACAGAGCGCTGATAATGGCAGTAGGTTTTAAAGGTGACATGGGCGCTTCCAGTTACTGTTTTTCAGGTGCCACCGCGTTAGCAGCATCCTGTTTTTTCTTGAAAATCGACTGAAACGTTAACGGTTCAGAGGCAAGGTTCACAATATCGTTTTCCAGTGGTGCAGGGTACTGGTGCAGCAAATTCACGGATTGTGATGTGACGCCCAGCACTAAATATTCGTTATTCACTTCCACCACGACAACGCGCTCTTTGCCCCCGAGGGTGCAACGGCCTTTCACATTAATCAGTTGCTGCTTAACGAGCGGATTACGTCCAAACCCAAATGTCTTAAACAGCCATGCACCTAGCAAGATCAGTAAAATGATCCCGCCAAGTGCCCCTGAGATCTGCGCTAAGCTATCATTTTGGTTGATAGCTTGTGCGGAGTTACCTTCACTGCTGACGGTGCTGGTCAAAAAGGGTTTTTGAGTGTGCGCCGAATCAATCTGTGAAGGTGGTGTCTGCAAGGATGCCTCGGTTTGCAAAGATACCGCTGTTTCGTCAGACATTTTTAGCGGCTCAAGCGGCGCATACGTTCTGATGGCGTGATGATGTCAGTGATACGAATCCCATAATTGTCAGACACCACGACCACTTCACCTTGGGCAATCAAATAACCGTTGATCAGGATATCCAACGGTTCACCCGCTAATCCATCTAAAGAAACCACAGAACCTTGAGACAGGCTCAGTAATTTTTTAATCGTCATTTTGGTGCGACCCAGTTCCACTGATAGGCGAACCGGAATATCCATGATCATATCGACATCAGATAACTGATTTAATGGATTTTGTCCGTCGAAATTATCGAAATTTTGCATACCGGCGGAGGCGGATTCCGCTTGCTTTTGCTGTTCCAGCGCCTCAGCCCACAGATCCTCTTCATTGTGGTTGGTTGATGCATCAAGAGAATTCTTCGCCTCACTCATTGGTACTTTCCTCATCTAGAGTGTTTAAAACAGGATTAATCAAATGTTCCACACGCAGCGCATACTGACCGTTTTGGGTACCGTATTGACTGGTTAATACTGGCACGCCATCAACATGGACAATAAGACGGTCAGGTTTCTCGATAGGGAGCACATCCCCTTTTTGTAACTGCAATAAACGAGAAATACGCAGCGGGATCTCAACCAAATTGGCAATCAGTTCAAGTTCTGAACGTTTTACTTGCGTGACTAAATTATTTACCCACGCTTCATTTTCTTGATGCCCTTGTTCCATTGGTGGGTTAATTAACCGTTCACGCAATGGTTCAATCATGGCAATAGGAATACAAATACTGAACTCACCGATGGTATTACCAATTTCCACTAAGAACGGGGTCGTAACCACGATATCGTTCGGGGATGTGGTGATGTTGGTGAATTTAACTTGAATTTCAGAACGCACATACTCGACTTCCAAGTCAGCAATCGGCTTCCACGCATCACGATAAGCGCCTAAAGCTAGCTTCAGCATACGGTTGATAATGCGTTGTTCTGTATTGGTAAACTCTTTGCCTTCTGAACGAACAGGGAATCGACCATCTCCGCCAAACAGGTTATCCACGGCGATATACACTAACGCAGGTTCGAAAGTGAACAGTGCGGTACCGCGAAGCGGTGGCATGTGGATCAAGTTCAGGTTAGTTGGAACAGGTAAATTACGCGCAAATTCATGATAAGGTTCGATTTTGATGGCGCCAACCGTGATATCCGGGCTGCGGCGCAACATGTTAAACAACCCCATACGAAACTGGCGGGCAAAACGCTCATTAATAATTTCCAAGGACTGCATACGTTCACGAAATACCCGACGTTGGGTATTCGGGTCATAAGGGCGAACGTTGTCTTTGCCTTGGAGCTCCGTGGATGGCTGGTCGCTTGATGGCGCATCATCATTGAGTAGTGCATCAATTTCAGCCTGAGATAAAATATTATCGCTCATGGGTCTTACCGCAGAATAAAAGTAGTGAACAACACGTCTGAAATATCCTGATCAGAATCTCCCGGGATCAGGGTAGGGGTAAGCGTCCCCTTAATATCTTTCATTAACTGCAACTTACCCTCGTGGGTACCCATGTTTTTAGATTGCTGTTCTGACAGTAATAACAGTAGGCGGCTACGCACTTCTGGCAGATATTCATGAAGTTGCTTACGCGATTTTTCATTCGCTAGACGTAAGGTGATGTGGATATAGAGCACGCGATCTGCCGCATTATTTAACCCAGGAAGGTTAATGGTAAACGGTTCTAACTCCATAAAAATCGGTTGAGGCATATTTGGGCGTTTTTCTTCCCCATTTGCAGTGTTCTGCGCCTCTTGTTTTGTCGTCCACCAGCTGTAACCACCGAAACCTGCACCGGCTAAGGCGATGAGGGCAAACAGCAAAATTAACCCTTTGTTCGAACGTTTAGATTGATTGCGTGAAGACGACATGTTGCAAAATTCCTGTTGTAAATGCCAAACCCATACGGAGTTTTATACTTTATGATCTCTAGCATTATCCCTAGATTGGGAAGAGTTAAAGGAGTGAAAAACGAAACAAAAAGGCGGTAACTCGACGCTTTAGACTTGAAATTACCGCCATTAGGTTATTTCTTAGGCAAAGGTGTTAATTCCGCCTTGATGTGTTGGTAATTTAATCCCACTCACGCTGGCATGAGATTCACTGATGCCAACCGCGCCCATTGATGGATGGGTTGGCTGAATTTGCCCATCATGTTGGCGAGATTGCTGATCAGCGTGTGATTGACCGCTAAAATTATCTTGTCCCACGGAGCCTTGCGCCAAATGAATACCGCTTTCCTGCAATGCACTGCGCAGGACTGGCATCATGCTTTCCATCGCAGCACGAACATGGCTATGTGGAGAAACAAAGTGCATCACGGCTTGATTATCTTCGATACGTAAATGCACATTTAGGGAACCTAACTCTTCAGGATGTAAGCGAATTTGTGCTTGAGAAACCCCTTGGCGAGAGAAAAACAGCATTTGTTGGCTAAGTTGTTGCTGCCAAGCTTCAGTACCAAACGGAGCTGCAAAGTTCATGGTTGGCGTTGGCATCGCAGGTGTTGCCGTTGGCATTTGTGTGGCCGATGGTGTCGCCATAATACCCGCCACATGGGTGACTGAAGGCGTCGCGGTATTGTTAAATGCGCCACTTTCAGCTTGAACGCTAAAAGCGCCTTTAGCGCTATTTTGCAGATTCTGGGTATTTTCAGCCGTCGCACTGGCGATTTGTGACAGAGATTCTGTGCCCGGCGCTTTTTTACCGAGCGACATCGCATCTTGATTCAGATCTTTCGTTGGGATTGCGCGTGGATTATCTAATGCAAATAGAGCCTGGTCACGACGCTCGCCCACCTCTTTCTTGCTCATTAAAGCGAGTGTCGGTTCATCGGCTTCCCCGGCAAGTTGAGACTGTGCACCTGCTAAGGTCTTGTCATCAAATGGCGTCACGTTACGCGCCACATCTGTCAGTTGTTGCAGCGTTTGTGTGAACGGAGTTGCAGAGGGTTTTTCCGCACTGGCTTGCGGGTTAGACGCCGCGTGAAGGCGCTCATCCATGGCTTGTTTTAATTGGCTGATTAAGGCGTGTTCCTCGCCTTGTTTACCCGTTAATAGCTCCGCTTGCAGTGGCGATTGTGCATTAAGATCACGACGGAAATTCAGCTGCGCTAAGGTATTTTCAGCTTGTTGTTTTTGAACTAACTGATTTTGGACTGACTGTTTTTCAGCTAACTGATTTTCTGTGGTCGCGATGTTATCCGTTGCTAATGGTGCGTCAGTGGGTTTCTCTGAGGCGGTAGTGGCTGCATCAGATTGTTTTTGCTCACTGATCTGTTGGTTCAAAGAGGGTTCGTTAGCACGGCTATTGAGCGTCGCGGCGCTATCGCTATTTTTTTCAGGCAATTGCTGGTTTTCCAGCACAGCCTGAAAGGGGACGGCGGGTGCTTGGTTTTCATCAATTTGCGTGTCTCGCGGCTGCTCCTTTGCGGTATTAGCGGCAGGGGTGACCGGCAACAGGTTTGCATTGACGTCCATTTATTGGGTTCTCCGTAAAGTCGCGCGTTGAGCAAATTCATCCATCTGTTTCTGCTCTAAGCGATTTTGACGTTGGTTTTGAGTGTGCTGCGCACGCTGAATCAACGTATCGAATGCGTTGACGCGCTGCTGTTTTTCTTGCCAATGACGATTGGCGTCACTGACACGCTGTTCCCAAAGCGTTAGCTGCTGTTGCTGCTGCTCAATCGTGAGCTCTAAGGTAACTAAAAATTGCTGATAGTTTTGCCATTTGTCTGAGTCCATGCCCGTGTGCAACGTTTGGTTTAATTTCTGCCGATATTCCGACTGATAATTTTCCAACATGTGCAACTGTTCTGCCATTTGCGTGTGTGTTTGACGAACTTGAGCAAGGACTTTAGCCGCTTCCTCTGAGGCATCTTCTGCTAAGTTCAGTAAGGTCGCTAATGCATGACTATTGGACATCGAATTCCTCGTTATTCATTGGGAACAACATGATCCAGTTGTTCGCAAGCGGTTTGATAATCACAACGTTCATCAATATCTTGCTGTAAAAATTTCGACATTCTTGGGTAATACTGGATAGCAGTATCGAGCATTGGGTCGCTACCCATGGCATAAGCGCCAACGTTAATCAGGTCACGGTTGCGTTGATAGCTGGATGTGAGCTGTTTAAAGCGCTGGATCTTACGATAGTGTTCTTTGGCGATGAGCTCCGTCATTGCACGGCTAATTGAGGCTTCAATATCAATGGCAGGGTAGTGTCCTGATTCTGCCAATGATCGTGACAGAACAATGTGTCCATCTAAAATGGCGCGCGCGGAGTCTGCAATCGGGTCTTGTTGGTCATCCCCTTCAGTCAATACGGTATAAAAGGCGGTAATCGAGCCGCCGTTTTTACCGTTACCGGCACGCTCAACCAATGCAGGTAATTTCGCAAACACTGATGGTGGATAGCCTTTGGTTGCCGGCGGTTCACCGACAGCAAGTGCGATTTCACGCTGTGCCATGCTGTAGCGAGTGAGTGAATCCATAATCAGCAATACGCTTTTGCCTTGGTCACGGAAATATTCCGCGATACGGGTAGCGTAAGAGGCCCCTTGCATTCTCAATAGCGGTGAAACATCGGCAGGCGCAGCGACGACCACGGCACGGCGTAAACCGTCCGCGCCTAAGATATTTTCGATAAAGTCTTTAACTTCGCGTCCACGCTCACCGATAAGCCCGACCACAATAATGTCTGCTTGGGTAAAACGCGCCATCATGCCGAGTAAGACGCTTTTACCGACGCCGGAACCTGCAAACAGCCCCATACGTTGGCCGCGACCGACAGTTAACAGTGAGTTAATCGCTCGTACGCCCACATCTAAAATATCGTGTATTGGGGTGCGCTCCAGCGGGTTGATGGAGGGAGTAATCAGCGGCGCACGTTGTTTAGTTTCCAACGGTCCTTTGCCATCTAACGGAGTCCCTTGGGCATCTAATACGCGCCCAAGTAATTCATTGCCGAGTGGCAGCAGGCGACTCGTTTGTCCGTCATCCCCAGAAGTCTGCGCATACACACGCGCGCCTGGAGAAATACCTTCGAGGTCGGAGAGCGGCATCAATAGCATGCGGGGCCCGTTAAAACCAACCACTTCGCAGACAACTTCGTCAGTGCCACCATTAATAATGCGTTCGATATAGCAGGTGGCCCCTAAAGGCATTTTAATGCCTTCGGCTTCCATCACGAGACCGGTAATTTTGGTTAAACGTCCGTAGCGGCGCACCATCGGAATGCCTTTCATGCGTGATTCTAGGTCATCAAGAGACGCTATCCAACGGGCGAGTCTCGCAGTCATGACAAGCTCTCCGGTGCATACAGACGGCATAATTCTTGCCAGCGAGTGGCGACTGTCATATCAATTTCACCATCTTCAGCGACCACGCGACAACCACCCATATGCAGACTTGGGTCGGCGACTAAGCGCCAGCCATTTAAGTCTAACAGCGAGCCTAAATGTTGCTCGATAAGCGCCACATGATTCGGGTTTACATGCAGTTCAGGCTGGCTCGCAAAGATTGGTTTTTGTTGCATTAAATGGCTAATTTCTTCTAACAGCGCGGTGCCATCGCACACAGTAGATTGCCCCAACACTTGCTTCGCGGCGGTTAGCGCGATTTGCAGTAATTTGGTGGTGACGACGGTGTCAAAGGTATCCAGCGAATAGTGAAATTCGGATAACAGTTTCTGCCACGTTTCAATCACCGGTTGCTGAAGGGCGAGGGCTTGCTCGCTCCCTTGCTGCTCACCAGAACGTAAACCTTCCGTAAAACCGGCTTGATAACCTTCTTTTTGACCTTTTTCAAAGCCTTGTTGGAAGCCCGTTTTCTGGGCATCTTCTTTGATGTTATCCAGTAAGTTGATCTGCTCGAGCACTTCTTTTGGCTCTAAGCAGGGGACTTTCGGCGTGTTCGGTTCAGGAATCTCATTCAATGGTGGAATGGCCGATGAATTCAGATCCCATTGATTAAGTTCCCGTAACTGCCAAGGCTGCCACTGCTGATTATTTTTGGATGTATTAGACATACACGTCGTCTCCACCACCAATCGCTATTTCGCCTTTTTCCATTAAGCGGCGAACAATCATCAAAATAGCCTTCTGCTCGGTTTCCACTTGTGACATACGGACTGGCGCTCGAGATTCCAGGTCGTCGCGAACAATCTCGGCTGCACGCGCCGCCATATTGTTGAGGAAATGGTCGCGTAGAGCTTGGTTGCTGCCTTTGAGAGCAATAACCAGCGAGTCGGTAGACACATCTTGCAGAATGCGCTGAATGCTGCGGTTGTCCACTTCGATAAGGTTTTCGAACAGGAACATTTCGTCGATAATGCGCTGAGCCAGCTCACCATCGTAATCACGCATAGCATCGATAACGCTTTCTTCTTGCTGATTTTTCATCAGGTTGATAATTTCTGCCGCGGTTCTTATGCCACCCATTTTGCTGCGCTTGAGGTTCTGACCGTCTAGCAGGTTGTTCAGAACTTCGGTCAGTTCAGCTAATGCCGCTGGCTGAACGCCACCAAAGGTGGCAATACGCAGCATAATGTCGTTACGCTGACGCTCTTCGAACAGCTCTAAAACATCGGCCGCTAAGTTGCGTTTTAAGTGAACCAAAATCGTGGCGATGATCTGTGGATGCTCGTCGCGAATAATATCGGCAACCGTTTGTGGTTCCATATAGTTGAGGCTTTCGATACCAGAGGTGGTCTCTTGTTTCTCGAAAATATCTTCCAACAGGCTGGCTGCACGCTCTTCCCCAAGGGCTTTGACCAATACCGAACGCAGGTAGTCGTTGGTGTTGATATTTAAGGCGGCAAACTGAATTGCCGACTCTTCAAACTCAGTGAGTACTTCCGCCAGTTCGTTGTTGGAGATTTGGCGCATGTTGGACACTGCCATACTCAACTGCTGAACTTCTTTGGGATTCAGGTGCTTAAACACTTCCGCTGCCTGATCTTCGCCGAGTGTCATTAACATTACGGCGCTTTTTTCTGTTCCAGTTAAATTCATTGGGATTTTCCTAACCACTGACGGATAACCATTGCCACGACTTGTGGGTCTTTCTCTGCCATTTCACGAATACGCTGGCTTTGAATTTCAGCGCTAACACGTTGGCGAGTAAGACGGCGACGGGTTTTCTCGTCCATATCTTCACTAATTTCTTCTTCCACCACGAACGGCGCTTTGACTTGAGATGCATTAGCAAGGGACATTTCAGCGTCGATTTGCGCTTGTTGGGTTTTACGGTATTTCACCCACTGAGGTTTGATACCGAAGCGCCACATAAACCAAGTAATCAACGCGATAAGTAAGATTTTGCCGTAATCTAAGGCTTGACCAATCACCTGTGGGTTATTCAATAACGATGGCTCTTCAACCACTGGCGTATCGTCAGTAAATAAGGAGTTGGTAATATTGATGGAGTCACCACGCTGCGCGGAATAGCCCATCGCTTCACGGGTTAATGCATCAATTTGTTGCAACATTTCCGGTGGGAGCGGCTTCATTTCTGGGCCTTTCTCACCTTCTTGGGATTGGTAATTGACGATCACCGCAACAGACAGCCGATCAACAACACCAATTTGGCGCTGTGTGTGACTGATTTTGCGATCCACTTCGTAGTTTGTGGTTTCATCACGCTGAGTATTGAGGGCGCCATTACGGGTATTCTCTGCGTTTTTCCCATCAGTGCTTTCTTTATTATTAGCATCAATAGGTGCGCTTGGTGCACTCACGGGTTGGTTAGATAAGGCACCTGGTACGCCACTTGGACCCCCGTTGCTGTTTTGCTGGCTTTCGCTGTTCTGGCGAGAACGAACCGCGGCCGCATCGGGTGTTTGGTTTGGCTTGTACTCTTCGGAAGTCTGCTCTACTTTTGAAAAATCCATTTGTGCGGTGACTTGCGCATGAATATTGGCACGACCGACTAATGGGGACAGAATATTTTCAATGCGCTCTTTAAGATGGGCTTCCATCTCTTTGGTCATTTTGATTTGTGCGCTATTGGCAGATTGCTGGCTGTTGTCGTTATTGGTTAGCAGGCGACCCGTTTGGTCAACAATAATCACATTGGCGGCGGTTAAGCCAGTTACGCTGCTTGAAACCATATGAACGATAGCGCTAATTTGCCCTTCATCTAACATTCTGCCCGGCAATAAACCGACAGTGACCGAGGCGGTCGGCAATTTTTGTTCGCGGACAAATAAGGTTGGTTTAGGGATAGCCAAATGGACTCGCGCGCTTTGAACTGGGCTGAGGGATTCGATGGTACGAGATAACTCACCTTCAAGGGCGCGCTGATAGTTGATTTGTTCGCTAAATTGGCTGATACCAAATTGTTCTTTATCAAGCAGTTCAAAACCGGTATTGCCACCTTTCGGTAGACCTGATTGCGCCAGTTTCAAACGTAATTCATGGACTTTATCAGCAGGCACAAGAATAGCGCTGCCGTTATCCGCGATTTGATAAGGGACGTTCATCTGGGTCAATTGACCGACAATATCGCCACCATCTTTTGCACTCAGGTTACTCAGCAGCACGCGATAGTCAGGGCTACGGAACCAGAGGAGCAGGGCGACAATAATAGATATCGCAGCAGCACCGGCAATAATTAATGGTATTTTCGGGTCGGCTTTGATGCTTTCGATCAGTGAGGCAAAACCTTTTTTGGCCTCCCCCGTATCTTTAGATGCGGTACTCATAAATATTCCCTGCTATGCAAACTAAACGGATGAATATACGTTTGGTGAAACAATCTTATTTCCCTCTTCGTAACCTCATTTTTTTACGCTGCTATTATTTATTGTCTTGATGCAATCTAATGACGGAATCAGCCTATAATTTTGGTGTTATTTATCGGCTTCAAGTAAAAAACGGTGTGGTAGGGTAGGCAAACTAAAATTCATGATGGCAATTTTTTGCTCAATTTACCGAAAAACTGAGATTAACCGAAGAGAACAGAATGACGATTCAAGCGATTGAAGGGGTGGTTTCCCAATTAAATGTGGTAGCAACTCAAGCGGCACATAACACTAAACCCGTTGTAGAGCCAGTGGGTTTTGCCGATCATTTAGTGGCATCCGTGAACCAAATCAATGAAACCCGTGTGCAATCTACGCAAAAAGTGCAGGATTTCACCCTCGGCAAACCGGATGTTTCATTAAATGATGTGATGGTGAATATGCAAAAATCCAGCTTAAGCCTGCAAATGGGCATTCAGGTGCGTAATAAACTGGTGGCAGCGTATCAAGAAATCATGTCAATGCCCGTGTGATTACCATTCTCTAATACTTATGTATTGCTACGAAACGCAGGTAATCCTGCGTTTTTTATTGGCTTTTAAATTGTGAAACATGCATCAATAAATAAGTTAATCTCTTATATTTTCCTTTACTATTTTAAATATATCCATCTCTCTATTAATATAGGGCAAATAGGTAATACACTAAATCAGCATTTATTTTATGAACTCAATAATGGTGAATGTTTTATGAATGGCGATATTAGTGAAAGTCACGAGCGGAATAGTTTTATTAATAAAAGAGAATATGAAAGTGTCATTAAAAAAGGTGCGTTTTTTATATTAAACAGTAGTGGTGAAACCATTAATTCTATTGTTGTAAGTTATTATTCTGGGTTGAAAGGAAATAAAACGACACAACGAATTAACAAGCTAGAGCATTTAGAAATGGCAGAGTCTGGATGTGAATTTACGTACACTGTAATGGCGTGGAGTCATACGGACTATTGGGATGTTGATTTTAAAATATCAACAGGAAAAATCATATCTTATAGAAAACAAGCCTGTAATATCCGGCATTGGGATAATGGTATTGTGATTATTAATATAGTTAAGAATTTTAAATTGCTTATAAAATTTTCGAATTCAGGTGGTTGCCATAGTTAATTTTTCAATAAAGATTGGAGACAAATGGATAACGTAATAGAAAAAGCGATTTCAACTAACCATACTGGTTATTTTTATGTGATGAACTGCTCTTTACAGGAGCTACAATCTGTTAGTGTCACACATTCTACAGATTATCCTCATAGCATGCTTCATATTACTGCTGATTACAGTAACCTAAAAAATATGAACACAACTAAATTGGGATATTCATTTCCATATGAAACAGGCTTTTTATCCCACTTTGATTACTGGACTGTTGAGATAGAAACAGCATCTGGATACAAATATAAAACTAATGATTATTTTCTTTGTAACCTGAGTTACGACGATGATGGTTTTGTGTATATGGCTATTCTTCCTGATTTATCAGTTCATACTATTTTTTCTTATTCAACAGGATGTGTGAATCATTTAATAAATAATTTTTCTAAATAAGGTTTATGCAATGAATAAAAAAATAATTTTACTAAGTTGTATGTTGTTATCAAGTTTATCCATGGCGGAAAAAATTAATATTAATAGGGCATTTTCAGATAATTGTAATACCTACATCAATAAAGAAAAAAGAATTTCGACTATCACATTAGGTGAACAAGATGTATTTAACAAAAGAGCATTTTTCACAATAACTCTACGTGATGGTGATTCAGACACAAAAGAAATATCTATATTGGAATCGGTTGGGAACGAGTATGGTAGAGCAATGTTCCAGCTGATGAACACTGCATATTTATCAAATTCAAATATTAAAATAACGCGTTGTGAACTCAATAAAATTGCAGGTGCTTCAATAGCCTATAAATAAAAAATCAGTTGTTTTGATAGCTAGAGGGTAATCAATACCCTCATTTTTTATAATTCTTTTAGATCTTCCTGATATAAAAATATATTTACTTTATACATCAGGAAGTACTATCCAGTTTTTTGACTAACCAGAGACCACTTTGTTTCATTGCGTAGCCAAATAAAACGCCGACAATAAGCGATGGGATAGTCAGTTGCCAATTGCCTTGCGCTGCAAAGGTTGCACAGGCGCCGATAAAGGTTCCTGGAATATAGGCCAGCCACGATTTTTGGGCTTGAAAGCACATGATAAAAGCGATAATCGTGGTCACAAAGTAGCCTGAAAAATTAGGTAGGTCATGGGTGAGCTTATCGCTATGAATAATGACTAATCCCCAAACAACACCACTTAAAGCCGTCAGTGCAGTGACAAGCAATCCCTTTATCCCTTCTTTGGGATAAGCAAAATAAGCCGTGCAGCCTAAAAAGCCTGCCCAACTGATCAAGCCAAAGAGATCAGCAACCCATGCCCATAACCCAGAAAGAATTGCAGTCGTTAATGATAGAGAAAAAAGTAGTTTCACAATGCGTACTTCATGAATAAGTTAAGATAACAAATTTGAGAAAGCTGAGCATTGTATAGAGGGATTTTAATTGTTGCAATTAAATGATGGATAATCATTGTGGAGAAAAGACATAATGTATAAGTTAAAAGTGCTATGGATGATTTGAAATCAATTTTAGAAAATTGAATAGATATATTGATAATTAATCGTTAAATAAAAATTAGCATCAATTTACATTGATGCTAATAAATATGGCAAGAAGAATAAAGATAATTATTGTATGGAAATCACCAACCGTAAGCAATACCTGCGCCAATAACTGCGCTATCAGAATTATTCCAAGAAATAGAGCTACGAACGTTTAAATTTTGTTTGATTTGATATTGAGCGCCCGCGGCAATGGCTTTACCATTCTTAAAGTTACCTGCGCCTAAACCCATACTAAAACGGTTGCCGGTAATATAGGGAATATTGCTCATTGCAGCAACAGAGGCAATACCTGCATTGGCATCACGAGCAGTTTGGTTGATTTTACTTTCCATTCTTTCAAATCTAGAATCAATTTGCTTAAAGTGTTGAGTATGTAATTTGTCTTGTTTATCGAGTTTATCAAAACGATCAATATTCAGCATTTGCTGATTACGTAAAATTAAATCAGCATGAGCTTTGCTATTTACTTCTGCTTCTTCAATATTCTGAAGGGTTGCTGTATTGCTCTCTTGGATTTCTTTATCGAGTTTCTTTATTTCTGCATTAAGTCGTTTGGTTTCTTCAAGGTTTTTTTCACTGACATCATTAATTAGAGAGTTCATAACCACTTCACTATTAAATAATTCTTTGTCAGTATATTTTTTGCTTTTTATTTCATTGTTTTTAATATTCCCCTCAAGTACAGAGACGGAATTTTCTAATTCCTTAATGGAATCAAGTGTTTTCATTTGATTTTCAAGGTTTATTTTTTCATTGATGCTACTAGTATTATTTAAATCAGAAATTGATATGTTTAACATATTAATTTCATCAGTGTTATTTCTAACTCTTTCATCGAGAGAATTTGAGTTGCTTTGTAAGAATATGGGTGGATTATTATCCGGCGATATTGGTGGATAGTATAATTGGCCAATTGGCGAGCCAGCGTGAGAGTAGGGAGGAGATGGAGGGGTAGAGACGGGTAATGTTGAGGTAGGTGAACGACTTGGTGTTTGTGGTGCTGACTGTTGCATCATTGGCGATAAGCTTTCTGCAGCAAAGGTGCTGATGTCAATGATAGGGGCCATTTCCTCAACGATATTGGCATATTTTTTTATTTTAGCTTTTTGAATATCGATGATATTTCGATTATCTTCATGCCGGTGTTCTGGATAATCATAAGGTGCATTAATCGCATCTTGATAACCAGTTAAAGCAAGGGATTGAGAAGATAAGGACGTGAGGATAACCATACTTAAAGTACTTAATAGTAATTTATTTTTCATAACGAAATTTCCATATAACGAATAAAAATCAGAAAGGAATAATTGAGGTAAATTATTCTTAAGAAAAAACGTTGAAATAATAATTTGGATGTTTTAAAAAATAAAATCCGTTTTTATTTTTAATTAACTCGGGAAAATCGTGTTGGATGAAGATTAATACAATGGGATTGATGAGGGGAATAAAGTGTAATGCTTAGATGTTTTAAAGCAATTTAAAGATTAATTTTTACTAGGCTAATAATTTAGAAAAAGGGGAATATTAAATACATTCCCCAATCATGGTATAAACTATTTTTTCACTTTATGGACGATATCAAAATATTTGGTTTTATCATCCTGTGATGGGTAGATGCGGTAAGTATACTCGTCCGGTGTCACAGTCACGTTTTCAACCACACGAGTAAACAGCACTTCACCTTTGTCATCTTTGGCTGTTAATGAACGGGTTTTACCATCTTCGCTGAATGACCAATCACCCTGCATTTTAGGCGCACCCTCAAGGGTTAGCATCTTAAACGTGCCATCAGGGTAATACTCTGCAAGCCCAAAGAAGTTTGCCACTTGTTTATCTGTTGCAGGCACCTCTTTTTTATCTTGATCGACAGCTTGAGTAGTTACCCAGACTTTATCAATCATAATTTCTTCATAGGCATTGGCTTTTTTCGCGCTAACGGCTTGCTTTGCAACAGGTGCCGTTGAGTTAGCTTGAGCCGTAAAAGCAGCAGTGGTGGACATCACAATCAGGGCGGCAATAATCGGTTTTAATTTCATAAGAACTCCATTTATTAAGATTAGAAATGTGAGTAACAAAATCGAACAGGTCTTCATCATTAATTAAACAGCGAACAAAGCAAAGATAAGAATTATGATTAAGTATTAAAAACGTAAGCTTACGTTGGGTTATGTATTTAAAGAAAAGAAGGTATCAGCAAACAAAACTCGGCTTATCCCATGTAATTTTTCTGTTAAAAACAGTATTAAATAGAAAGTCGAAATAAAATTATAGCTAAGCTATCTAATCAGTGTTAATTCAGATTTATATTTTGGTCGGTTTTCCATGAAAAATTTACAAATACTATTTTTTGCGGATTGTCCGATTTCGATAAAATGTGTTGGGTTTTGCCTGTAGACAGGGGTTATACGGAGAATTTTCTGGTGATTTCAGATGTATTTTGTCTTAGATCATGTTATTTTTCTGTGAAATTTTCATCTCCAAGCCACTTTGCCATTTTTTGCATCTTTTGTGGGTAAAAAAAGGACGATACTTTAATACATAAATTTGTATGAAAGAGCATGGGCTTGAGTAAAAGTAATTGAATCAACAGGACTTTAGCTATGGCAGTAAGAGAAATTATTGAAATTCCAGATGAAAGATTGCGTATTCAGTGCAGTCCCGTTACGGATTTCGCAGCAGTACAAACATTGGTCGATGACTTAATTGAAACCATGTACAGCACTGATAATGGTATCGGGTTGGCGGCAACGCAAATCGCCGAAACCAAAGCCATTATGGTGATTGATATTTCAGAAGAACGTAATGAGCCAATGGTATTTATCAACCCTGAAATTATTGAGAGCGAAGGGGAGACAAGCTATCAAGAGGGGTGTTTATCCGTACCGGATGTTTATGCGGATGTGCCACGCTTTTTGCGTGTGAAGGTGAAGGCGTTTGACCGTGACGGCAAGGAGTTTGTTGTCGACAGTGACGAGTTTTTAGCGATTGTCATGCAACATGAAATTGACCATTTAAACGGTAAAGTGTTCATCGACCACTTATCCACGTTAAAGCGCAATATGTTGTTGAAAAAGCTTAAAAAGCAGCAGAGATTAAAACAGCAGTAAAAATTAAAGTAACAGCATTTCCCGTCTATTTTACGGCTTCCCGAGACCCAACAAGTGTGATTCGGGGAGCTGCTATTGTGTTCTTGGTGCCAATTGAGTTGTCCTATTAAGTTAAGCGTCAGGTGAACTGCCTGACACTTTACCGTTTACTCGAGAAGTTTAATAACCCTTGGAGCATCGGGTTGATCAAATTGGCCGTAGCTATTATTCAATACCTTTTGTTGGTCGAGCTGTTTGATTTCTTTACTTAAAAAATTCAAATGATTTTGTAAGTGTTCTTTTGTCACTCGTTCGTTTTCAATGATCTGGTGTAGTAACTGCACAAAGTCGTCAGTAATAGGTTGTTCCTGCTCATATTCTTGAGTCAGAGCCGTTAAATTCTCAACGGCAAGGACATATTCAGTTTCTCGGGAGATTAATGACTCCCATTCCCCTGATTGTGCGAGCGAAACTAAGTTTTCACTTAATATTAAGACATTACGATATATTTCAAGTAAATAGAGAGGATTTTTATTGTCCACCTGGTTATCTTTCATCCACATTTGCACCGATTTGTTGCCATGCAGAGGCGATATCGGAGAGTAATTGGTAAACTTCTTGGACATAAGTCACGTTGTTTTCTATGTTGGCGCGGAGCAATTGCCGCGTCATGTATTCATACAAACTTGCTAAATTTTCAGCAAGTTCGCCACCAGCCTCGTAATTTAGCGATTGTTTTAATCCCGTGTCAATGATGTCGATTGCTTTTGAGATTTCTTTACCCTTTTCAGCAATGTTTCCCTGCTCCATAAAAATCTCTCCCCGTTTAAGGGCACTTAAGGCCCCTTTAAACAGGATTTGGATCAGTTGATACGGGGTCGCATTGGCGATTTCACTCTCCAAACTGACCTGCTGATAGGCTTGATTAGCTTTACGTTGATACATGCGGTTAACCTAAAAGTCTGCCTAATGAACTGCTTGTGCTGTTCAGTGAACTCATCATCTTATCGAGGTTTTGGAACTGACGACGATAGATATCCATGGTGTTTTCAATTTGTTTATTGGTTTGTTCAATACGTTTATCGATGCTTTTCTTTTTCTTCTGTACGCCATCAGTGGCGTTATGCAGCGTGCCTTCTTTGCTATCTAAGGTATCCTTTAAGAAATTAAAGTTTTCGGTCGCAAACCCAGTTTTTTCACCATCGCCGGCAAAGAAAACTTTTACGCTTGATGGGTTATCTTTTAGGGCAGCATCGAGTTTTTTATTGTCGATTTCTAACGTACCGTCCAGTTTTTGTTTAATCCCCATTTTATTCAGCAGGTTTAATTCGCCGCTATCTTGTGGACTACGCACTTGGGTACGTAAGGTGCTTTGAATTGCACGCAAAGTGGAATCACCAATTAATGGACCATTAGTTTTATCCGGTGCAGTACCTTTTTCAGTAGGGGTATATTTAGTGAGCTCTTTGGCTAAGGTTTGGAATTCATTATAGGCATCCACCCACGCTTTAATTTTGCCTTTAGCCGGTTCAATATCTTCAGAGATAATTAAATGTTCTGATTTACCATCTTCACTCTCTTTCTTTAAAGACAGGGTTAAACCAGGAAATAGGTCTTTCGCTTCATTAGTTTGTGACTCAAGATCAAAACCATCGATAGTTAATAGTGCATTTTGCGGTGGAACTTTCTGATCCATACCCGTAGTAGCATCAGTGTTTAATGTCACTTTGCCATTTGTATCAATTTCAGATTGAACGTTTAACATGGCGGCTAAATTACTATCACCTTCCACATTGATGCTAATTCGGTTATCGGTTCCGGCTTTTTTCGAAGTGACCACTAAGTGGTATTGATTGTCTTTATCTTTAATAACGGAAGCTGAAACGCCTTTATCGGTTTTATTAATGGCGTCCGCAATTTCGATTAATGAAGTATGTTCATTATCGAGTTTGATAACAATTTTATCTTTATCTTCTTTTTGTGAAGGTTGGGTAATGGTAATCGTTCGTTCTGTTGCGCCGTTACCTAATAATTTTTTATTATCATCAACACCTTTTGTTGCAATAGTTTGTGCTTTTGCCAGTTGATTGACTTTAACATCATGTACACCCGCAATAGCCTTACCATCAGTTTTTACATCAAAGGCTTTATATTCACCACTCACTTTAGTGGTGCTGATATCTTGATATTTTTTGAGATCTTCCGCCGCTTTTTTCAGTTTTTCTAATGAAGATTGCATCTTACCAAATACACTGATTTGCGCATCATAGCTGGCTTTCTGTTGTGTTAGTGGGTCGAGACGACGCCTTTCCATTGCCTCTAATTGATCCATTTGCACATTTAAGTCTAAGTTAGCCCCGATACCGAGTGTGGATATGCCTGCCATAAATCTCTCCTGAATATAAACCCTGAAAATAAATTCGTATTTAGTCCTTTATCGGCGAATTGGGGAAAAATATTAGACTATTCTGAGAAATAATAATGGAAGGAGTTAAACCGTAAAAAGCAGGTAATTAGGCTTATTGAATAAAAATGATAAGGACATTAACCATAATCGAAGGGTTTAATAAAAAATTTAGTGTGAAAAAAGCTGATTCCAGTGCGCTTTTGTCGTTACTCGTGAAAAATTTTTATAAAAATGGCTAAAGGGGTTTTGGGTGCCGCCGATAATGTTATTGCTGACAACATTTACCGAGTTAAGCCAGCGTGCTTAATCGACTATTAAGATAAAAAGGACATACATTATGGCACAGGTTATTAATACCAACATTCTGTCTCTGACGACTCAGAACAACTTAAACCGTTCTCAAGGCGTACTGGGTACTGCGATTGAGCGTTTATCTTCTGGTTCACGTATCAACAGCGCAAAAGATGACGCTGCAGGTCAAGCAATCGCTAACCGTTTCACTGCAAACGTTAAGGGTTTAACTCAAGCAGCACGTAACGCAAACGACGGTATTTCTATCGCACAAACCGCTGAAGGCGCAGTTAACGAAATCAACGATAACTTACAACGTATTCGTGAACTGACTGTTCAAGCACAAAACGGCACTAACTCTAAGAGCGATATCGAGTCCATCAATAAAGAAGTTACCGCGCGTATGGACGAAATCAACCGTATTTCTGAACAAACTCAGTTTAACGGCGTGAAAGTGCTTAGCGAAGATACTTCAATGAAAATTCAGGTTGGTACTAACGATTCTGAAACTATCGCTATTAACTTGAAAAAAATCGACAGCGAAGTATTAGGCCTGAAAGGCTTTGATGCAAGCAGTAGCAGTTTTGGTAAAACTTTGTCTGCTGATGACTTTGCTGCCGATTTAAAAGGTACAGCTGCTGACACTACTGCCGCTAAAGCTGTTGCACAGACAGCTCTTGATGGCCTACAGTTCAAAGGTAAGGACATTGAAGGTGCTAAGGTTTCTTATCAGACTAATGCTGATGGTACAGAAGATAAGGATAATGTCTATATTCAAGGCACAGTGGACGGTAAAAGTGTTACACTAAAAGCAACCGTCACAGCAACCCCTGCTTCTGGTACAGCTGGTACAGCTGGTGCTACTGCTGCGACATTAGTTTTTGGTGCTACTTCTGAGTTAGGCGCAGCTGATAAGAAAGCACTGGAGGGTAAAGGTCCTCTGGGTACTTTAGACAAAGCATTAGCAACAGTTGATAGCCTGCGTTCAGACTTAGGTGCTATCCAAAACCGTATGCAGTCGACTATCAACAACCTGAACAACTCTGTTAACAACCTGAGCGCAGCACGTAGCCGTATCCAAGATGCTGACTTCGCTACAGAAGTTTCTAACATGAGCCGTGGTCAGATTCTGCAACAAGCAGGTACTGCTGTGTTAGCGCAAGCTAACCAGGTTCCACAAGGTGTGTTAAGCCTGTTACGTTAATTCGTGATCGAGCTTTTTATTAAAGACCAGCTTTGCTGGTCTTTTTTTTGCCCGTCATTCTTCGTATTGCAGCGTTGTTGGCTGCACTAAATTACCCTAGTCACATACTTCTGTATGCTCCTAGGGATAATCCAGCTTGCCGCCTAGCTGCAACACGAATTATTTAGGGCGCGCTTTGGCATTGTTAAGGTCAAAACAAAGATCAAAAACAAGGTCAAAGGCAAGGGCAAGGTCAAAAGAAAAAGCAAAAAATAGAATCAAAAAATATTGGGCTCCATCAAATTTATTTAGGATAAAAAGAATAACGGCTGATTTAGTGCCTTACTCTGCGGATTGAAATTACGCGTAACACAGATAATGGCTAACTTTAGTTAAAACTTGAAGGGTGATTCAGGTTGTGAGTGATTTATATACTGCCGAAGGTGTCATTAATAAAAATAGCCTATGGGAGCGTTATTACCCTCTAATACGCCATGAAGCCCTGAAACTGCAAGTCCGACTTCCTGCCAGCGTTGATATCGATGACCTAATCCAAGCGGGTGGCATCGGGCTACTCCACGCATTAGAACGTTTCGATGCCTCATTAGGTGCCTCTTTTGCCACATACGCTGTGCAGCGGATCCGCGGATCTATGCTTGATGAACTGCGTAGCCGTGACTGGGTTCCTCGTAGCGTGCGTCGCCAAGCGCGAGAAATGACCAAAGCCATTGGTGAACTTGAGCAAAGCCTTGGGCGCAGTGCGACAGAACCAGAAATTGCCAAGGCGCTGGATATTGATCTATCGGAATATCGCCAAGTGCTGCTAGATACCAACAATAGCCAACTGTTCTCCTACGATGAATGGCACGAAGTGCATGGGGAAAGCTGCGAACCTTCAATGGATGAAGACGATGGCGGCAACCCACTGAGCTTACTGATGGAATCCAGCCTGAAAGACCAAATCGTGGCGGCAATAGAACAATTGCCTGAGCGCGAAAAAATGGTACTGACGCTGTATTACCAAGAAGAGCTGAATTTGAAGGAGATTGGTGCGGTGTTGGAGGTGGGGGAGTCAAGAGTCAGTCAGCTTCACAGTCAAGCCATTAAAAGACTACGATCAAAATTACGTTCGTAGCTCGTCATACTTCGAACCACAGCGTTGTTGGCTGCTCTCAGCTACCCGAATCACATACTTATGTATGCTCATCGGGATATCTTCGCTTGCCGCCTAGCTGTGAATTCGAATTATTTAGAGCTATGTTTGGGTAAGGTCAAGGGAAAAACCAAAACCAAAGCAAAAACAAGGGCAAAAAAGTCTCGGTATTTTAGGATTTCATTTTGTCTAGAAAGCTTTTGGCGGAGATATGCCATGTGTTGGGGCAGGGATTGAAGCCGAGTTTGGGGTAGGTGTTTTGGGAGTCGGGGGTGGAGCGAAAAATTAAATGACACTCGGGGGGAAGCTCCTCGGCGGTGAGGCGCAGCAAATGCTTACCGACACCTTGGTGAAGATACTGAGTATCTACCGCAATTTCAGAGATATAGCAGCAAAAACTAAAATCCGTGATCGCGCGAGCGAAACCCACCACCTGCTCATCCACCCAAGCACTGATCAACAAATCTGCATTATTTAACATCGAATCCAGCAACGCGACATCGTCAGTGGGCACAAACGTATCCAGTGGAGATTGCTTCAATAAATTCAAAAAATCATCCACTGAAATCGAATGGTTCACTTTATAGGTGATGTGGCTATTCACTGGCTCCATGTCATTCCCTCATAAATAAAAACGCTAATATAGTTTTAGCTCGAAATCATGAAAATTGCCTGTTTTTGTTTGTATTTTTGCGTGATGACATTGCGCTATTTGATGGAGAGTAATGAAAGCAATAGATAAAAATGCAGAAATAATTACTATGGATATTAGTAAGTATTCAATCAATTGATTTTATATCTAATTATTCATAACTGATTAATAAACAATAAAATTTAAAAATCAAAAATATATTTTCTACACCGATAGGTTGTAAGTGCATATAATGCCAAATTATGCATTTACAGTAGGTATCCATATGTTCAAAAAGGTTATTGTTGTCTTTTTTCTTGTTTTCTGTGCTCCTTTTGGCTTTGCCACCGACTTGTCATTTAAAGAAAAATCACCCGTTGATCGCTTATATCATGAAAATTACCAAGGAATGGACTCACTGCGGGAAGAGCAGAAGTTCAAATTTGACCCGAAATTAAAAATTGCCCAGCAAGATCGTAGCTACCAATCGCTACTCGAACAGCGGGATGAAGATGAAAAATCCTTGCTCAATCACATCCGCCCTTGTGATATCAACCCAACGGCAGCAGGCTGTCCGGGGCATTTATCGTGGATGAATAACCCGCGCGAGCTTCAATCCATGCTAGAGCAAAAATATCAGAATGAATAATTAGCATTCCTCGTGTTGCAAACAAAAGGCGCTTATTGGGCGCCTTTTGCATTGTTTAAATAATCAGCTCCCTATCAATTTCCTTCGGGAAAGGTCAATGTCGCCCCCGGTGCTTCGCGGCTTAAATGAATAAAATTCAAATGTTTCTCATACTGGTCGAGGATATCGCTGATCACCTGCTCTTTGGTGTAATCCATTAAATCGTTAGCTTGGGTGCCTTCCCATAAATAAGTTTCAAGGCGGTAATAGTGTGATTTACCGGAGCGAGCGCGGTAGGTAAAGCTTGGCACTGTATAGCGACGCGGCCAGATTTGGTAGATAAAGCTTTGCTCTTCTTCTAAATCGACCACTAACTCTAAATGATTAAGTCGCTCTTCTTCGGCAAGAGGGTGGATCGCAAATTCCACCTTAGCGCCACGCAATTCCAGCTCTTTCGCCACATCTTGCATTGCAGGAATACAGACTAAATCTAACATCCGTTGGGTATAGGTGGTGCCCGGGAAATTCATCACGCGTCCCAAACGCTGCTTCCACTTAATTGGCTCGTTACCATACAGCGGCGCAGGGGCATTAGTATTAATGGCACTGACGCGGCGATAATCTTCAAACCGCAATGACTTATATAGCCCCGCCATAATAAAGAAGATCACAAAACTAAACGGCAGCCCCATAATCACGGTGGTATTTTGCAGGGCGGGCACCCCATCGGTCATTAACATCCCAAGGGTGAGTAAACCAATGGCCACTGACCAGAAAATTCGCAGCCAATTAGGGGAATCGTGATTAATATCGCTCAGTTTTGAGGTGAAATTTCCCAGCACTAACGAGCCGGAATCCGCGGACGTCACGTAAAACAGTAACCCTGTAATGGTGGCGACAGAGGCGGTTAATCCGAACCCCGGATATAACGCGAGTAAGGAATAAAACCCTTTTTCAGGCGCTTCTAACACGGTTTCGGCTAACGCTTTGTTGCCATGAATAATTTCATATAAAGCACTGTTTCCAAAGATAGATAACCAAAGTAGCGTGAAGACAAACGGGATGATCAGCGTGCCAATCACAAACTGGCGAATGGTGCGGCCACGGGAAATTCGTGCCAAAAATAGACCAACAAAAGGCGACCAAGCGACCCACCATGCCCAGAAAAACAGCGTCCAGCTATTCATCCAGTCGGTCGGTCTATCGAACGCAAAACTGTTCAGAGTCATCCCCATAAAACGGTTCACATAATCTCCGACGTTGAGCACCAGCGCATTGAGCAGAAATTCAGTATCTCCCACAAATAAGATAAATAGGATCAATCCCAAGGCCAGCAACACATTGAGTTCCGAGAGAATACGGATCCCTTTATTGACTCCGGATGTGGCGGAAACTACCGCCATGATCACCGAAAGGAAAATCAGCCCGCCTTGCACCGTTAGCCCTTGGGGAAGGTCAAACAGCACTTTTAGCCCGTAATTGAGCTGCACCACACCAATACCGAGGGTGGTGGCGATACCAAAAATAGTCCCGAGCACGGCAGCAATATCGACGGTATGACCAATCGGTCCGTTAATGCGATTGCCAAAAATAGGGTATAACGCCGAACGGATGGTTAACGGCAAATTATAACGATAACTAAAGTACCCGAGCGCGATGCCCATCAAGGCGTACATTGACCAGCCCGTGAGTCCATAGTGAAACAGTGTCCACACCATCGACTGACGAGCCGCTTCAAGGGTTTCGCCTTCACCCGTTGGCGGTAACATATATTGAGTGACCGGTTCAGCCACCGAGAAAAACATCAAATCAATGCCGATCCCCGCGGCAAACAGCATCGCCGACCAGCTGAGCAAACTAAATTCTGGTTTGGATTGCTCCGGTCCCAGTTTGATATTCCCAAAGCGTGAGGTGGCGATAAAAATCACAAAAACGATATATAAGGTGGCGGCGAGTAAGTAATACCAGCCGAAGGTTTTTGATACCCAACCCAGTGTTGTAACAATCCATTGATTTGCGGTGTCAGTCATCAGAATGGTGAAAAAAGAAAACGCCAGTATTAAGGCGGCGGAGGTAAAAAAAACAACGTGATTAAGTTGGTCTTTCTGCCCATTTTTTGGACTTTTTGAATTTGTCATTGGCAGTTCCACAGTTTTATCTGGATGAAAATTTAAAGTTACATTATTTACTAATTCATTGAATTATTAGTAAATATTTAAAATTTCACGGGTATCTCCTCGAGTAATTTGTGAATGAATTGTTGTAAACCATAGTTAATATTGATTGAACATTCAATTAAAAAATCGTTTAATGAATGGGTTCAATGGTCTTATTAGGTCTTCATGCCATGCCGAAAATAGGCGTTCAATCGATACGTAAACAGCAGTTAATTCAGGCCACTTTAGCTGTCATCAACGAAGTGGGAATGCAAGAAGCTAGCTTTGTGCTGATCGCCCGTAAAGCGGGGGTATCTACTGGGATTATTAGCCACTATTTCCGTGATAAAAACGGTTTATTAGAAGCCACCATGCGCCATATTCAGTATCAATTAGGGTTTGGTATTGCGATGCGTTTAAGAATGTTGAGCGGTGAACCGCCTAAAGCGCGAATTCAAGCGATTGTGGAAGGGAACTTTGACTCCACCCAAATCAGTGAAGCTGCAATGAAAACGTGGTTGGCATTTTGGGCGAGCAGTATGCACCAGCCAAATTTGAATCGCTTACAGCGAGTGAATGACCGTCGCTTATATTCAAACCTAAGCTATGAGTTTGGGAGAGCGCTAAGTCAACCTGCCGCACGTCGTGCTGCTAAAGGTCTGGCTGCTTTGATTGATGGCTTATGGCTACGTAGTGCGCTGAGTAACGAGCCTTTTCCTGTGAGGGAAGCGCTCAGCATCACTAACGAATATATCGATATGCAATTGGCACGGGCAGGAGACCATTCGACCTAACTATTTTTCAAAGGAGACGTTATGCAACATCCACCGATTCATAAGCTTTACATTCATGGCGGATATGTCGACAGTTCACAACCTGAATGCGGGCAGTTTGAGGCAATAAACCCCGCTACTGGTGACGTGATTGCCCATTTGCAATCAGCTAGCATCGACGATATTCACTGGGCGGTGGAAAGTGCAAAACAGGGGCAAAAAATTTGGGCGGCAATGCCTGCGATGGAGCGTTCGCGTATTTTGCGCCGTGCTGTGGATATTTTACGTGAACGTAATGATGAACTCGCCTATTTAGAAACCCTTGATACGGGGAAACCACTTTCTGAAACGCGCTTTGTGGATATTGTGACGGGCGCGGATGTGCTTGAATACTATGCAGGCTTGATCCCCGCTCTAGAAGGGCAGCAAATTCCGCTACGTGAAACCTCGTTTGTCTATACTCGCCGTGAACCATTGGGGGTTGTTGCGGGGATTGGCGCATGGAACTATCCCATTCAAATTGCGTTATGGAAATCTGCACCGGCACTGGCGGCGGGTAACGCCATGGTATTTAAACCCAGCGAAGTTACCTCATTAACCGCATTAAAGCTGGCGGAAATCTACACGGAAGCGGGTTTACCTGCGGGGGTGTTTAACGTGGTAACGGGCATGGGAAGTGACGTGGGTCAATGGCTAACGGAACATCCTGATATCGCCAAAATCTCATTTACCGGCGGTGTCCCAACAGGGAAAAAAGTGATGTCCAATGCTTCTAGCTCAAGCCTTAAAGAGGTCACCATGGAGCTGGGTGGAAAATCACCGCTGATTATTTTCGATGATGCCGATTTAGACAAAGCCGCTGATATCGCCATGATGGCGAATTTTTACAGCTCTGGACAAGTGTGCACCAACGGGACGCGAGTATTTATCCCAGAAAATCTGAAAGCCGCCTTTGAAGCCAAAATCGCGGAGCGTGTTGCACGCATCCGTATTGGCTCTCCAACCGAAGAAAAGACCAATTTTGGTCCTTTGGTCAGCTTCAAGCATCTGGACAATGTGCTGCGTTATATCGAAATTGGCAAGAAGCAAGGGGCGACAGTGTTGTGTGGCGGTGAGCGCCTTATGACGGAATCACTGGCAAACGGCGCTTATGTGGCTCCAACAGTGTTTACCAATTGCACTGATGAGATGCAAATCACCCAAGAAGAGATTTTTGGCCCTGTGATGAGTATTTTAAGCTACCGCACAGAAGACGAGGTGATTGAGCGAGCGAATCACTCGATTTACGGTTTAGCCGCAGGGATTGTCACGCAAGATCTTGCCCGCGCTCATCGCGTTATTCACCAATTGGAAGCGGGAATTTGCTGGATCAACACCTGGGGGGAATCCCCTGCACAAATGCCAGTGGGGGGGTATAAGCACTCGGGTGTAGGGCGTGAAAATGGTCTGGTGACGCTACAAAATTACACTCAAATCAAATCCATTCAAGTAGAACTCGGAGAGTTTTCATCCATTTTTTAATCACTTAATTTGACTGAAACAGAGGAGATAACAATGGTCTATGACTACATTATTATCGGTGCTGGTTCAGCCGGTAACGTTCTTGCTACCCGCCTGACAGAAGATACTGATGTTACTGTGCTGCTCCTTGAAGCAGGAGGACCGGATCACCGGTTCGACTTTCGCACACAAATGCCAGCGGCATTAGCTTACCCACTTCAGGGACGCCGTTATAACTGGGCGTATGAAACAGAGCCTGAGCCTCATATGAACAACCGCCGTATGGAATGTGGGCGCGGTAAAGGGCTTGGTGGCTCTTCATTGATTAACGGTATGTGCTATATCCGTGGAAATGCCATGGACTTTGATGGCTGGGCGCAAGCGCCGGGGCTTGAAGATTGGGCTTATGCCAACTGTTTGCCATATTTCCGTAAAGCAGAAACTCGCGATATTGGTGGAAATGATTACCATGGCGACCAAGGTCCCGTGAGTGTGACGACGCCAAAACCCAAAAATAATGTGCTATTCCACGCGATGGTTGAAGCGGGTGTTCAAGCGGGTTATCCGAAAACGGATGATTTAAACGGTTACCAGCAAGAAGGGTTTGGTCCGATGGATCGCACGGTGACGCCAAAAGGTCGTCGTGCGAGTACCGCCAGAGGGTATTTAGACCAAGCTCGCGCCCGTAAAAACTTAACGATAATCACTCATGCAACCACGGACACCATCGAGTTTGAAGGGAAAAAAGCAGTTTCTGTGAAATATTATTTAGGAAAAAATCAGCAAGTCCATGTGGCGAAGGCGCGCAAAGAAGTTTTGTTATGCGCAGGGGCTATCGCATCCCCACAAATTTTGCAGCGCTCCGGTGTTGGCCCTAAAGCGGTGTTAGCGCAATGTGAGATCCCTCCCGTTCATTATCTGGAAGGGGTTGGAGAAAACTTGCAAGATCACCTGGAAATGTACTTGCAGTATGAATGCAAGCAACCTGTTTCCCTGTATCCCGCATTGAAATGGTTTAATCAGCCGATGATTGGTGCACAGTGGTTATTTAAAGGTACGGGCATTGGTGCGAGTAATCAGTTTGAAGCGGGTGGGTTTATTCGCAGCAGTGAAAAATTTGCATGGCCAAATATTCAATTTCACTTTCTGCCCGTGGCGATTAACTACAATGGCAGCAATGCGGTGAATCAGCACGGTTTTCAGGCTCATGTAGGGTCTATGCGTTCACCTAGCCGAGGTCGAGTGCAGATAAAATCGCGTGACCCGCACCAACACCCTAGTATCTTGTTCAATTACATGTCTTGTGAGCAGGATTGGGAAGAGTTCCGTGCTGCGATCCGTATCACGCGGGAAATTATGGCTCAGCCAGCGTTAGACCCATATCGAGGTGAAGAGATCAGCCCCGGTAAGCACATTGTCACCGATGAACAACTTGATCAGTTTGTGCGAGAACGCGCGGAAACTGCGTTTCATCCTTGTGGAACGTGCAAAATGGGCTCGGATGCAATGGCGGTCGTCGATGGAGAAGGGCGTGTTCATGGTATTGATAATCTGCGGGTGATTGATGCGTCCATTATGCCGCTGATTATTACGGGCAATTTAAATGCCACAACCATTATGATTGCAGAAAAAATGGCGGATAAAATTCGCGGTCGGGAGCCATTAGCACCCAGTCAGGCTTCCTATTATAAAGCCGGTGTTCAGGGGGCTAGAGCGGGCTAAAACGTCGTTTATGGGGGAAGAGACGTCCTCCCCCTTTGTACATGCTTATTCGCAATGGCAGGTAAACTCTTTATACGCATTCCATGTCTGTGTTGCGTACATAACAGAAGGGCCTCCCCCCATAAAAATGGCAACAGCTAAAGCTTCAGCAAGCTCTTGCTGAGTTATACCTAAATCAACCAAGCTTTTTGTATGAAAGGCAATACAGCCATCACAGCGGTTGGCAACCGCAATACCAATCGCAATCAGCTCTTTGGTTTTTTTATCCAGAACTCCCTCTATCGAGGCCGCGGTAATTAAGTTGGAAAAATGCGTCATAACTTCAGGAATAAATTGAGCCAACTCTGGCATAGTTTGCAGTAGGTTCTGATTGATTTCAGTAAATTTTGGCATTGTTTCCTCTTTTTACATTATGTGATTTGATAATATATATTTAAATATAATGTAAGGGTGTCATTGAGCAAGGAGAAATATTCGAAATAAGACATAAAAAATATTTATACTTTTTATTTAATAAATGGTGGTGTATTGAATTGAAAGGTTCATGTTTGGATGTGTAATCTAAAATTTAACACTATCGGTGTCAATTTGACAAAAAAATCCTCCAAACGAAGGAGGAAAATAAATATTAAGCGAGACTACTTATATAGCATTAATTTTGTATTTACCAAAGCTGACCAGCTAATAAAAATGATCATAATTTGCTATATGAAAAAGGAATATAAACTGAAAATAATATGGTAAGTATGAATATTAACGGACAGAATTAACCAACCACTGTAAATAGTTGTCCTCAACTTGATTAGGGTCTAACCGAATTAATTCAGGAATTTCATAGGGATGAATTTCCTTGATAGCATCAAATAACGCGTGTTGATTACCAATCGTGCTTTTTATCAGTAATAGAATTTCATTATCTTCTGTCACATTTCCTTTCCACAAATAGACTGATTTCATTTCTGGTAATAATGAAACACAGGCAGCAAGGTGGTTATTCAACAGGTGCTGTGCAATTTTTATCGCACTTTCTTGGCTATTAGTCGTGCTTAAAACGATGCAAGGTTGTTGCTGGCTCTTATAATGAGTATCGTCAAATGTCATTTTAATCTCCTTTATTTAAAGGGCTTATTTAAATGAGTGGCCTGATTCATTCTAGTTTAGCTGCCCATAAGAAAACGTAGCCACATAATGATACAAATAGAGAAGTGCGTTATTAATGTGGAGGTGATTATTACTTATAACGATTATCTTATTGGGTAATGAATTGGCTGCCCATGAGATAGCAATATATTTACTCTAATAGCTTAAGCTTGAGCTAAATAATTTCATTAATCAATTGGCTTGTTTGATTTTTAATCACCCCATTAAACGAAAGTAAATCTATTTACAAGGTACTTTATTGCTATTCTTGATTAATTATGAGTAATTCGATTCAGCATTAAGTTTTAGATAGATAAATATCAATAATTATTGAATTTTTGTATATTAATTGAGTTTTGGGAAATATTTTAATATTTAATCGCTTTAATCCGATGGAAGAGTTAGTGACGTTTTTACGTATAACTGTTACTCGTTTTTATTTTACAGTTACTTTTAACCTCCCTTAAGGGAGTATGGCTGCTTGTGAATTTCAATTACATTTTGTTACACAATGGCTTGAAATTCATATGAAAATCAGTAACCAAATGATAACGATCAATATTTTCAGGTGATTATTTGCTAACATCAACTGAGAATAAAAAAATATATATTGCACTTTCTCTGTCATTCCATCTTAAAAACTGTATGGATACCCTTATGAATAAACTGACCCCGTTAAAACCGATACCTACCTTAATCGCCATCGCGATTACGTTAATTATCTGGTTTGCTATTCCTGTTCCTGAAGGTGTTAATCCGAATGCATGGCATTTATTAGCCCTGTTTGTCGGAACCATTGCCGCGATTATCGGTAAAGCGTTACCGATTGGTGGTGTTTCTATCGTTGCGATTTCATTGGTGGCCGCAACTGGTGTCACCAATCCTGAATCCACGAAAGGGGCGATTGCAGATGCATTAAGTGGTTTTTCCAATGACCTGATTTGGCTGATTGGTATTTCCATTATGGTCTCCATGAGCTTGAATAAAACGGGGCTGGGAGCGCGTATCGGTTATTACGTTATTTCTCTGTTTGGTAAAAAAACCATTGGAATTGCATACTCATTGGCTATTGCAGAAACCATTCTTGCGCCTGTGACACCAAGTAACACTGCGCGAGGCGGGGGAATTATTCACCCGATTATGCGTTCGATTTCAGACAGTTTTGGATCTAAGGCGGAAGACGGTACTTCAGGAAGGATAGGGCGCTACCTCTCCTTAGTGAACTACAATATCAACCCAATTACCTCTGCAATGTTTATTACAGCAACGGCACCTAACCCATTGATTGTAAGCTTAATTGTCAGCGAAGCGGGTAAAGGTAATGAGCTAACGTGGGGGATGTGGGCGATTGCGGCATTCGTACCCGCGATTGTTTCTCTGATTTTAATGCCTCTGGTTATTTACTTTATGTATAAGCCAGAAATTACCTCTACACCAGATGCACCTAATTTTGCCAAAGAGCGTTTACAGCAATTAGGACCAATTTCACTGCCAGAAATGATCACATTAGGGGTGTTTATCCTGTTATTAATGATGTGGGCCGGGGTTCCTGAAATGCTGTTTGGTCCTTCATTCAGTGTGAATGCAACGACAGCTGCCTTTATTGGCCTGAGCGTATTGTTAGGCACTGGAGTCATTAACTGGGATGACGTCCTGAAAAATAAAGGGGCATGGGATACCGTTGTTTGGTTCGCCGCATTGGTGATGATGGCCAGCTTCTTAGGTAAATTAGGTCTTATTAAGTGGATGTCTGTTACCGTAGGCGGCTCCATAGACAGTATGGGAATTAGTTGGGTGTGGGGCACCTTAATTTTGGTGTTGATCTATGTTTACTCCCACTATTTCTTCGCCAGTACAACCGCACACATTACTGCAATGTTCGGGGCTTTCTTTGCGGCGGGTCTCGCATTAGGTGCACCACCAATGCTGTTAGGTTTAACCTTAGCATTCTCCTCATCCTTAATGATGTCATTAACTCACTACGGTACGGGTACCGCACCGATTATCTTCGGTTCAGGCTATGCGACCCTAGGCGAATGGTGGAAAGCGGGCTTTGTGATGAGCGTAGTTAACTTAATTATTTGGATCAGTTTAGGGAGTATTTGGTGGAAATTCCTGGGTTACTGGTAATACGGTTGAATATTAATTGAAAATACTTGTTCACCAAAAGCCGGAATTATCTTCCGGCTTTTTTGTCCTCTATCGACAGTGAATAAAATTATATTTTACTGAGCGGGAAATCATAATATTTAAACCTTAAATTGGTGAATTTATTGAAATAAATAAAGCAATTAAATATTTAATGGAAACAAGATTTTTTAATTTAAAGCAGCTATGATTAATACTAAGGCATGTTGTAGGGTTTTAATGGTCATCTGATATAAACAAAGATAAATAGGTTAAAAATGAAAAAGACAGCATTAGTATTGGGTATGGCGGGTATGATGGCATTGTTGTCAGCGTGTTCAGACGAGAAAAAAGAGACTGCTGAGTATCGTTCTGAGTTCGTAAACAACTGTGTAAAAGCAGCGGGTGAATCTGATGCAGAAACAGCACAAGCTATTAGCGCAATCTGTGGCTGTGCTTACGATAAAACTATTGAAAAATATGGTTTAAAAGAATTTAAACGTTTAGACAGCGAATTGCAAAAATCACCAGCTGCTGCGCCTGAATTCCAACAAACTATGATTTCATTTGTTCAAGAATGTGCAACTAACGCGCGTTAATTGAATAGCTTTAGTCATTGTTAAATAAAGCCACGGTGATGAAAAGACCCGTGGCTTTGCTGTTTTTAGGACTAATTTTAAATTAACGCTTATTTAAATAGCTGCTTAAATTGATGTGGTGCACAGCGTAAATATTGTGGTGCCACATTAATTTGTTCATTGAGCACACTGGCGGCACGCCATGGCCAGCGCGGTTCATATAAAATGCCGCGACCAATCGCAATAAAATCAGCTTGTCCAGTCGCAATAATTGCTTCCGCTTGGTTAGGCTCGGTGATAAGTCCCACCGCAATCACTGGCATATCGGTATGTTCATGAATAGCTTGTGCCAGTGGCACTTGGTAATTTGGGCTGACCGGGATCTGCTGCTTGTCTGATAATCCGCCTGAAGAAACGTGGATATAATCGCATCCAAATTCTTCTAGCGCCTCAGTGAGTTCGATGGATTGAGTCAGATCCCAGCCACCTGCAACCCAATCTGTCGCTGAAATACGGATACCGACAGCAATATTTGGGCTGACCGCTGCACGTACTTCACGAAATACATCCACTAAAAATCGAGTACGGTTAGCAAAACTGCCACCATATTCATCTTGTCGTTGATTAGCGATAGGAGATAGGAACTCATGCAGTAAATAACCATGAGCTGCGTGAATTTCAATTAAATCAAAACCCGCTTGTTCAGCACGTTTTGCAGAATCTACAAACTGTTGAGTGATTTGGTGGATCTCATTTACAGTGAGAGCTTTCGGTGAATAGCTGTCACCAAAAGGCAGGGCAGATGGTGCGACCGTTTGCCAACCATGTAGATTTTCTGGTGCTAAGTTTTGTCCGCCTTCCCACGGTAGTGCGCAGGATGCTTTTCTACCTGCATGAGCGATTTGAATACCTAATTTTGCATTGGCAAAACTTTTGATGTTCGTTAGCAGGGTTTTAAACGCCTGCATCTGAGAGTCATTCCATAAACCTAAATCTTGATAAGTAATTCGCCCATCGGGATTGACAGCGCTAGCTTCGACAATCACAAGGGAAGCGCCGGATAAGGCAAGGTTCATATAATGAGCCTGATGCCAAGGACTGATGAGACCTTCATGTGCGGAATATTGGCACATGGGTGGAACAATAATGCGGTTAGTTAGCTGAACTTGGCCTAAGCTAGCAGGTGAAAATAGGTAACTCATTCCTTTTTCCTTATAACGAAACTTAAGATAATTCTGACAGTATACAAAAAAAGAACGACCATTCTTGTGATAAAGCGGTAAATTTAGGTAATCAAAAAATTTTTTCGTTATAAGTAAGTCGAAAAAGCAATAACACAGAGATAATTTTGAGAAAAAGAATAAAAAGTATAAATCTCTGCTTGCTATTTTTTATTATAAATAAAAGAACCAGAGACAGAATGTAGATATATTACAATGTGCCATTTCAAATCATGATAAATACTCGCTTAGTGTACTTTTCTTTGTTAACTCGATGATAAATTAAGTAGAATAAACTTAATTTAGTTTTATGGTTTTTATGGTGCTAATAGGTTTTCACACTGAGTTTCTATTTTATTAAGTGATTTTCTTTACCTTGAAATCAATATTTCTGCCGCAAAAAAACAATTTTCATCTTGCAACCTAAATAAGGGCTTTATATAAGCAATAAATCCCCCTGCGTAATATTGGTTTTATGTAAAAAGAGCAATGGAGATGAAAATAAAATTAGAACTGTAAAAGTGTAGCTGATTTATTTTCTACAACGTGTATTAGCCTGTGAAAATATAATTCTAAAAAGGAAGGTCAATGTGTTAACAATTATTGGTATTTTAATCATCGTGACAATCGTCACTTTACTGATGATGGGTAAAGCTAGCCCAATTATTGCAATGTCTTGTATTCCTTTTATTGGTGCGCTACTAGCGGGATATTCCATTGGTGAAATCTCGGTCTTCTTCGAAAGCGGCATTAATAAAGTGGCAAAAGTGGCAGCGATGTTTTTATTTGCCATTTTATTCTTCAGTATGATGAAGGAATTACATATTTTTGACCCACTGATCCGCATGATGGTCAAAATGACCCGTGGTAATGTGATTATCGTCTGTATTATGACCACGCTGATAGCGGGGGTTGTACATTTAGATGGCTCTGGTGCTGCAACGTTTTTAATCATTATTCCTGCATTATTACCGCTATACCGGCAATTAGGCATGAGCCCATACCTTATGTTGTTGCTGATGTGCGCAAGTATGGGGATTATGAATATGGTACCGTGGGGTGGTCCATTAGGTCGCGCTTCAGCGGTAACAGGCATTGATGCCTCCACATTGTGGCAAGGCTTAATTCCCGTGCAATTGATTGGTATGGGCGGCGCGGTGGTATTTGCCATCATTATGGGAATGCGTGAAAAGCGTCGCATTGCTGCGGCTGCGTTAAATGGCACTACGCCGTATCAAATGGATTCACTGTTAAATGAGAGTGAGCAAACCACAGATATGGTTGACACTGTCCATAAGCCTAAAAAACCATTAATTAATGGTGGATTAATTGTAGGGGCGATAATCTGTTTAGCATTCGGGCTACTTTCAGCGCCGTATGTGTTCATGATTGCACTTTCTTTAGCGTTATTAATTAACTATCCAAATCCAAGAGAGCAGATGAAGGTACTTTCCCTGCACGCACCACAGGCGTTAGGTATGGTGGCAATTATTCTTGCCGCAGGGGCATTTTTGGGGATTTTATCCGATGGTGGAATGTTGAAATCTATCGCGATGGACCTGACATCAATTCTGCCAACGGAATGGGTATCAAAAATACATATTTTTGTGGGTATCCTCGGTGTACCAATGGATATCTTCACCAGTACAGACGCTTACTATTTTGCATTGTTGCCGATTATTCAACAGATTGCTGCAACGGCAGGGGTTGATCCTTCAGCGGTGGTGTACGCCATGGCGATTGGGAATAACGCCGGTACGTTTGTGAGTCCATTCTCACCGGCAGCGTGGCTGGCAATGGGGCTGGCAGGGATTGATATGGGGCGTCATTTGCGGTACTCGTTCGGGTGGATTTGGGTGTTCAGCTTTTTCACGCTAGCCGTCGGGGCGGTTCTTGGATTGTATTAATCGCTCGTCGTCTTTTACGTCGTAACGTTGTTGGCTTCAAAAGAAAACCCTAGTCACATACTTATGTATGCTCCCAGGGATTAGCTGCACTTGTCGCCTTGCTACAGCACAAAATCCATAGAGCCATAGTTTGGAAGTTAAAAGCTAAATACGAAAACTTAAATTCTAAGAATTAATTTTAAAATCAAACTTGTATCCCTAGTAGCAACGCCGCTGGGGATTTTCTTTTTTGCCGCCTAGTTACGGCGCAAAATCCATAGAACCAATGTTTGGAAGTTGAATTGCTCGTCGTCTTTTGCGCTGTAGCGGTGTTGGCTTCGCTTACTAACCCTAGTCACATACTTATGTATGCTCCTAGGGATTTTCTTTTTTGCCGCCTAGTTACGGCGCAAAATCCATAGAGCCAATGTTTGGGAAAGCTAAAGAAAATGCTAAAAGCTAGAATCTGAAATTTGAAGTCTGAAGTCTGAAGTCTGAAGTCTGAAGTCTGAAGTCTGAAAAGATAAAAAACAGTGAGATAAAATAGTTGCTAAGTGGAACATCGATTATCGGACTGTGACTATATTGATGATGAGGGAATTATGTGAAGATACCTTTATTATCTGAAACCTATAAGGCTCGACATGCGCAGACCTCTTTCTTCCTATCATCCTATCTTGTATTGGCTGCGCGTGAATCAAAAACGGCTACTTAGGCGCTGGCACTGGGTATTTTCAGGGCGCAAATATACCCGCAATTTAGCGGAGCAACCGCTGGAATACCGTTACCATAAACACACATCGCGCCTTATCCGCAAGTTGGGTCAATCAGATCTTCGGTTGCAACATAACAAAGTGATAAACCTCGGAATTGCGATTGAAACGATGAACGGCATTACTATCGCACCGGGGGAATACTTCTCATTTTGTCGCCTTGTGGGAAAACCCACAGCCAAACGTGGATTTGTGGAAGGAATGGAACTTTCCTACGGAGAAGCTCGCAGTGGGATTGGCGGCGGAATTTGCCAACTCAGCAATTTAATCCACTGGATGGCGCTGCATTCTCCATTGCAAGTGGTGGAACGCGCTAACCACAGTTTTGACCCATTTCCGGATGAAGGGCGAGTACTGCCATTTGGATCGGGTGCCGCTATCTTCTATAACTATATCGACCTTGTATTGTATAACCCCACTCAAGCGACATTTCAGTTAGTGTTTAAAATTGGCGAACACCAAATTGAAGGGGAGCTACTGTGCTCAGAACCCCGCGAAAATAAATACCATATTTACCAACATAACCATAAGTTTGTTAGAGAGCGCGGTGTGATTTATCGTCATAATGAAATCTGGCAGCAAATCACCACCAAAGGACAAGAGCCGCTCACACTCAGCAACCGCTGTTTATACCGTAATAAAGTGGTAGTGAAATACCCACTGGATGAATCTCAATTGAGTGACGTGGGGTAATACGTAATTGTGATAATCGTGTAAGTTATTTTAAAAAGAATGTTTTTTATTATTTTAAATAGAAAATAGATGACGGTATTATTAAATACTCAAGTATCATATTTATACTTTGATATCATACAAAATAATATGCTGCATTAAATTCACTTTAATAAAAAAAAGAAAACCTCATAAAATAAAAATTTAAGTTAAATGATTTAATTGTCAACTCATGGTATTTGCGTGAGCTTACTTTTTGTTCATAAATAGCTAATAATATTCATTATATGAGTTATTATTAGTGCTATTCTAATTATTAAATTCTAAATTTGGTTTTATCTGCTGATTTTTTGTTCTTATGAGTAGTGATTTTAATTATAAAATGCACGGTGGTTTATATTTCTATTAGAAGTATTCAAAAAGAACTAGAGGGGATTTAGCATGGATTTAGATTTAAATTGGAAACCAGATTCAGCAAAAAATCATACTTGGGTCGCCGGAGATAAAAATGGCTTGATATCTTTGATGTTAAGTAATGGCTATGGTTGGCTACCAACGGTTTTACTTAACTCATCTATTAGCAAAAATGATATTAATCTTTTATGTGAATATATAGATGGGGAATCAACAGATTATATTAACGAAACAAATTTAAATGGTAGTTATACAATTGATTTATACTCAAGCTATTCTTATGAATCATACAAAAATAAGCATGAGTTAATAAAAAGTTTCAATTCTAGACTTGAAAGTAATAAAAATTGTATTGCTTCACTTGCTACTAAAATGGGAATGTTTTGTTATGAAGCTTTAGAGTTACCTTCGGAAGGTGATAACTACCCCATAGGTTATGATGGTGAAACAAAAATGGGAGACTATTATCGTTTTATTGTCCCAACTGTTTTCTCAACGATAGAGGATATTCCACTTCCTTTGAGACAATATATTGTTGTTTCAAGTACGATTGATTTCACAAAAGATAGACTGCTGGATAACGATAGAATCAGTGAGTATTTTCCTCGAATGTATCAGATTTAAACTAAGTTGGCGGCCATTTAGCCACGTTATATAGATGGCTGTCAGCACAAGGTTTAATATCCAATACGTTATCGTCAGCCTCCAAACCAGTTGGATTCTACTCTGATTAGTGTAGAATCCCCTCAACTAAGTTATTTCTTGCTGTTTTTCTGATAAAACACCCAAAATGAGGCCGTCTCGCGGACTAGATATGTAATACCAACACTTGATTTCTCAATTATCGCAGAGGCAAATCTTGCACAAGATTTGTTGTGTTTTGTTATTTCTGTAGAGAAAGCATAATGAATATGCAATCAAGGAAGTATGGTAGAACGTATCACTATCCGTTCTCACCGGGTACCACCAGCGACGATCGTATTAATAGCGATTGGTGGGCGCACATCCAAAATATTGAACAACTGGTTCATACTGAAAAACTCGATGGTGAAAATAATTGCCTGAATCGTCATGGCGTATTTGCTCGTTCCCATGGTGCTCCGACTCAGTCGGCATGGTCGCAACAAATTCGTCAGCGCTGGCAATTAATTAAAGACGATCTGGGTGATATCGAATTGTTTGGCGAAAATCTGTATGCCGTGCATTCCATTGAATACCAACATATCGAAGATTATTTTTACGTGTTCGCCGTGCGCCAAGGGGATGATTGGCTCAGTTGGGATGAAGTGAAGTTTTACGCCTCATTGTTTGATTTTCCGACCGTACCCGAGCTTCATTTGGATATCGACAAAACCCTTACAGCTCAGCAATACAGCTGCGGTCTAATCGCCGCGGCAGGGGAAGATAGCCAATTTATTGCACGAGATACCCACACCGGAAAACCGTGCAGCATGGAAGGCATTGTAACGCGCAATCGCCAAGGTTTTGCCGTGGATGATTTTATGCAGCACGTATTTAAATATGTACGCAAAAACCATGTCAAAACTGATATCCATTGGAAACGAAATTGGCAGCGCGCGAAATTAGCATTTGAGATGCAAGGAGGTGACCAATGAGTTGGCAACTGACAAAACAACGGGAATGGTCGCAACTTGCTGATCAATTTGAATTTGTGCGTGATATGCATGGCGTCCCCCAAGATTCACTGCACCATGCTGAAGGGGATGTGGCTATCCATACCCAAATGGTATTAGCTGCGCTGGAAGGCTTACCGGAATATCAGCAATTGCCTGAAGCGCAACAGCAGATTGTCTGGACAGCGGCGCTCTTGCACGATGTGGAAAAGCGCAGCACCACCCGAGAAGAAGAGGGGCGCATTCGCTCGCCGGGGCATGCAAAAAAAGGGGAGTTATCCGCTCGCCATATTTTGTTTCGTGAAGTGGAAACACCATTTGCTATCCGCGAGCAGATTGCTGCATTAGTGCGCTTTCACGGTTTACCATTATGGTTGATGGATAAGCCAGATCCAGAGCGAACCTTATACGCGGCCTCATTACGAGTCGAAATGTCCTTGTTGTGTATGCTAGCGAAAGCGGATGCGATTGGTCGTGAATGTGAAGACAAAGCGGATTTATTAGCGCGCATCGAGCTGTTTGAACTGTTTTGCCGTGAACATGATTGCTGGGATCAGCCGAAAACCTTCGCGTCATTGGCGGGGCGTTTTCACTATTTCCACACTCAGCGCGGGACGCCGGATTATCAACCGTTTGATGAAGATGGTAGCGACGTGATTATGTTGTGTGGTCTGCCAGGAATGGGAAAAGACCATTTTATTCAACAACATTATCCGCAAACGCCGATGGTATGCTTAGATGAAATTCGCCGAATGCATAAAATCAGCCCAGCGGATAAAAATGCCCAAGGCTGGGTCGCACAGCAAGCGAAAGAACAGGCGAAAGTCTATTTGCGTAGCAAACAAGATTTCATTTGGAATGCGACATCGCTAAGCGCTTCATTGCGTGAAAGCATGATTAGCCTATTTGCTCGCTACCAAGCCAAGGTGCATTTGATTTATCTGGAAGTGCCGTATAAGCAGTGGCAGCAGCAAAATCGTCAGCGCAAATATGCGGTATCGGAAAATGTGATGGAAAGAATGGCGGGGAAACTGGAAATTCCGACCCCTGATGAAGCTCACCAAGTTTCTTATTATATCAATGGTGAATTTTTGAGTGAGCCGGTGAAGTAAGTTTTATCATCCTGCCTCTGTCAAAGAGGCAGGACAATCAGTTCGCCATCATGGCACAAAAACCTTTCCTTCAAATAATTTTCTAGCAGTACGAATAATAGAAGCTTGAATGCCTTCCGGTTTATCCGTCGGATTACTTAGCGCCACTTCAAATTTACCACTGAGATGCTCAATGGCAATCTTCTGCATATCCACATCTCCTTGCAGATAACGCTCGATAACGGTACCAGAAATCACGCAGCCGGTGGCAATAGCAATTGCGCCCGTTACTGCTAGTGCGCCATGGCATTTATGGGGCATAAAGTAGCGCACATTTATGGTGCCGCCGTGAATGGCGGGGGAGACCAAAATCGGTTTGGGGATCACTTTTTTGCTCACATCCCCTAACCCCATCATTGCGCCAGCTTGCAGACGAAGATGCTCCAGCGTTTGCATAAACTCGCTATCGCCTTCAAGTTGCTCCGCCGTTTCATATCCTGTTTTATTCAGTTGTGGGGCATCGATAAGCACCACAGGCGTCGCCATATCGAGGCAAGAAACTTCAATACCATCAATGATATCGACCACATTTTCGGTGGGGAATAATTTCCCTGTTTTGGTTCCACTCGCATTAAGAAAAGTTAAACCAACAGGGGCTGCATGACCGGGAACACCGGCAATAGTTACATTACCATTGTATTCTACTTGTCCATTGGGGGTTTGAATGGTGGCGTTGATAAAGGTATTGGTGTTGACGTTACGCACCCTGACGGTGGTCACATCTCCGGTGATAGGAACTAACCCTTTTTCTAACGAGAATGACCCGACCGCACACAGAATATTACCGCAGTTAGGGGCAGTATCGACGATGCGCTCAGTAATGGCGACTTGGGCAAAAAGGTAGTCAACATCCGCATCTGGGTGTGTCGATGGGCTAATAATGGCAACTTTACTGGTTTGCGGGCTACCGCCACCAATACCATCGATTTGTAATGGATGACCGGACCCCATAATGGCTAAAATCAGCTCATCACGTTGTTGAATGTCGGTCGGGAGAGAGTCAGCGAGGAGAAAAACACCTTTTGATGTGCCTCCGCGCATTAATGTACAAGGAATTTGTTTCATCACGCTTCCTTTTGAACGCCTTACTGTAAGAAAAATGGAGTGCGTTATATTGCACTCCATCTTTTTTATGGGGTAAGGGCGATTAGATTAAGCCCATATTGATAAGAATTTCCCACCAACCTAAACCAATAGTCATGTGAACTAATAAGCTGAGGAACGCGATAATCCCACCAATGATCCACCAAGAACGAATATCGTTATAGCCTGCACCGAAGACGATTGGCGCAGCCGCGCCTCCGTAATGGGTTAAGCTGCCGCCGTAAGCGTTAGAGAACAGCAGACCCAGCGCTAACAGCATCGGCGGTGCGCCTGCAACCATACCAACGGTGGCAAAAACAGGAACCATCGCCGCTACATAGGCACCACCAGAGGCGAACAGGTAACGAATCGCGACACTGATAAACATGATGACAAAGAACGCTAACATCGCTTGGTCACCGAAGGAGAGGTGTTCGCTCATCACATCGGCTAACCATTTGAAGAAGCCTGCTTTGGTGAGCACGCCGGACATCCCGATAATACCACCGTACCAAATCAGGGTGTTCCAGCCACCTTTGTTCTTCAACACATCATCCCAAGTCACGACACCGAGGATCAGCGTTAATGCCATCACGGCAATGGCGACGCTTGAGGCGCTCACACCGATTTTATCTGCAAATATCCAGCCGGATAACGCCAGCACAAAGATAATGCTGAGCAGTTTTTCACGCATGGTCATTGGACCTAAATCCGCTAAACCTTTCGCTGCAATTTCTTTGTTATTCACCTTTTTCAATTCAGGTGGATACAGTTTGTAGATAATCAGCGGAGTGAGGATCAACATGATCAAGCCGGGAACCGCAGCGGCTAATGCCCAGCCCCCCCAACTTAAATGGATGCCCATAATGTCGGTCATCATCGCTAATGCCAGCGCATTTGGTGCCATCGCCGTTAAAAACATATAGCTGGTGGTTTTGGTCACCATATACACGTTCACTAGCAAATAGTGACCTGCTTTACGGGGGCTTTTTTCAGGATCAGAACCTAATGCAACTGCCACACTGTTGATGATAGGGAAGACAATCCCGCCAGCACGCGCGGTATTAGAAGGCGTTGCTGGGGCGATAATCAAGTCAAGGATAGCGGTGACATAGCCGAGCCCGAGCGTTGTTCCACCTAGTTTCCCAATCAGAATATAAGAGAGACGTTTACCCAAACCAGTGATGACGAACGCAGCACTCAAGGTGAACGCGGCGAATACCAGCCATGTTGTTCCTGAAGAGTAGCCACTGAGCACTTCGCCAGCTTTCACATCTTTGGTTCCTGTGACACCGATAATGACCGCACTAGCAGCGATGGTTGCTAACAAGATCACTGGCTCGGAGTAAGGTTTTAATACTAGCCCCACAATAGCGGCAAGGTACAAACCAAATAACAGCCATGCAATACTCGGTAGCCCGGTGGGCGTCGGTATTAAGGCTATGATTATCGGAATGGCTATTAAAATTAATAGCTTCCATATTTTATCTTTTTGCATAGGCTAATCCTTCAAGAATATAAAACTTTAAATTTTTTAAATCACATAAAACGAATATCTAAAATGTGTGGAAACCTATTTCTGGATATAGCGGTATCTTGAATAGTGTTATTTTTTTAATAAAACTATTGGTTAACGCTTATTAACAGAAATATTATTAATGATTGAAAAGCAAAGTCGGTTTTTATTTAAAAAATTATTTTCTCTGGTTTTAATTAATCAATTTTGTGATTTTTATTCCTTTGTTAATTAACATTTAAGTTATTTTTATTTATGAAGCTAAATAAGCATTCGTAGGTAATCGCGCAAAAAACCACGTGAGAATTAATAAATCTGCGCTGCCTCCGGGGCTTAAATTCTTTTCAATACACTGCAAGTCAAATTGTTGAACTTTGCTTAAATCCTGTTCGTCTTGAATCCCTTGCTGTAATAGGCTGTTTGCTTGCTGTTTTACCCACTGAAGCCCCGTTATGCCACCGCGATTGGCGATGTTGGTATCGTCATTGAGGCTCATCAGCAAAATTAGCGTATCGAGTAGGGCGATATCGGCCTGTTTACCATCAGCCAGCTGTTTCAAGTAGTGGGGCAGTGCATGGGCAATCACCAATTGATAACCGTGCTCCGCTTCCCCTCGGGCGCCAGTGAATCCATACTCTTGGAATAAACGTTGCCCTGCTGTTGGATGTTCTGCGGGCTGTTGCAATTCTGTGGTTAATCCTTGGCACATATCAGAAACAACTTGGCTGATTGCGTTGGGCGTAACTCGTTGCTGTAGCCCTAATAAACGCCCCACCGCAGTGAGCACTAAACCTAATGAAAAAACTGAACCTTTGTGGGTATTCACCCCTTGAGTCGCGCGAAACATTGCTTTTTCACAAGCGATACCGATACCACGAATTTGACTAAGTAACTGATTAATAGGTAATTGATAATATTGATAACCCGCTTGCAAAAAGTGTGGAAAGAATTTTGCAATCGCATTGGCACTTAAATGAAAATCGGTCAGCGCCATATCTTTATGGGCACCAGTGTTACATTTATCCACTAAACCCGGTTTAGGGGTTAAATTCACTTCAGCAAGCATCGCTTGCCAAGCCAGTTGGCTGTAGTGATTCACCACATCATCATTTAACGTGTTTTGTTGAACGATAGCTTGCTGATCAATTCGTTGCTGAAACATACGCTAACTCCTCGATACGACGCAAAATTTCTTCAAGGGAATGGCTGCGTTGGCGCGCGCACACCTTGGCTTCATTGTCACAAATCAAGCAGCGCCTGGTCGGTAAATTGAATTGGCTGCGAGAATATAAAACGCCATTTGCATCAAAAACATCAAAGTCCCAAAGTCGACCAACGGGGGATAATTCTTCTGCTTCCATTAAGGCTTTTTTGACCTCAAGGGCATCGGCATTGACGGCAACTAAACACTCCGGTCCGGTAACGAAAGGGAATGATTGTTGTGATAAAAGTACCCACTGCCTGCATGAAGCAACTTGCTTAAGCGCATTTAAGCCTTGATTAAAAATGTCTCTGACCAGTTGATTGTCTTTAACCGGTCCCGGAAAAACGACAGTAAATGAAATCAAGGTTACCTGATGGAGACCAATCCACTCTTGCTGACGAGCCTGACGGGCATCACGGCTCGCCAGCAAGTCAGGTAAGGAAATATCAAGTTGCTCTTGGGTATCAGGCAGTGGGTAAAACATGTTCTACTCCTTCACTTGATGGACAACATCAATCACGGAACCGTCACGGTAACGCACCACAGCCACCACTTTATCGGTAAATTCGATAGGGTTTGGTGTGCCTGTTAATAATTGGGCGCGTTCACGTAACCATTGAATAGAAACGGTTTTGATGCCTTGGTTTTCCAGCTGTTGCTTTAGCTCAGGGCGTGCTGGATTAACGGCAATACCATGATCGGTCACTAAAATATCGACGCTAGAACCCGGTGTAACGCAAGTCAGCACATCGTCCACCAACGTTGGGATACGGCCGCGCACTAACGGCGCGACGATGATAGACAGTTTCGCCGCCACTGCTGTATCACTGTGCCCACCGGATGCACCACGAATAACCCCATCGGAGCCGGTTAACACATTGACATTAAAGCGAGTATCAATCTCTAAAGCACTGAGTACCACCACATCGAGCATGTCCACTGAGGCGCCTTTGGAATCAAAGCAAGCATATTGGTTGGCACTGATTTCAATGTGATTTGGGTTACGCGCGAGAGACTCGGCAGCAGCGCGGTCAAAGCTTTGCACATCGAGTAATTTTTTAATTAAGCCTTTTTCGTGGAGATCAACGATGGTAGAGGTGATCCCACCTAATGCGAAGCCTGCATGGATATTATGACGGCGCATTTTATCTTCGAGGAAGCGAGTGACTGCCAGTGAAGCTCCGCCAGTACCGGTTTGCAGTGAAAATCCTTCTTTGAAGAATCCTGATTTTTCAATCACATCCGCGGCGGTACGCGCGATCAATAACTCACGTGGGTTGGAGGTCATGCGAGTGGCATCGGCACCAATTTTGTCGGCATCCCCCACACGTTTGACTTTGACAATATAGTCCACTTCATCTTGCTTAATGCTGGATGGGTTATGTGGGTAAGGCAGAAATTCTTCGGTCAACATGACCACTTTTTTGGCATTTTCCGCGTCGATTTTGGCATAACCCAGTGAGCCACAGCTCGCATTACCTGTGTATCCGTTCGCATTACCGTATTCGTCGCAAGACGGAACACCGATAAAGGCCACGTCAATTTTTAATTCACCGCTATGGACAAGGTTGGCTCGTCCGCCATGGGAGTGAACTTGCACAGGTTCCGCTAATTCACCACGAGAAATGGCTTCGGCTAATGGTCCACGTAACCCAGAGGTGTAAATCTTGGTGACGACCCCATGGCGTATATGTTCAACCAGTGGCGAGTGGCACGCGCTGAGTGAGCTGGATGCCAAGGTGAGGTTGCGAAAGCCCATTTCGGCAATCACTTGCATCACCATGTTGATGGTTAAGTCACCGCCACGAAAAGCGTGGTGGAAAGAGATGGTCATGCCATCTTTTAATCCTGAACGGCGAATAGCCACTTGCAGGTCATCACACAGTTTGCGGTTGCGTGGTTTTTGAACTTGCTGTTGAACTTTGCCGATATCTTTGAATTCACGCAGTAATTCATCGTCTTTAGGTGCTAAGTAGGCTGATACGCGAGCCTGACGCAATGTATTGGTTGTCATAATGTTCTGCCTCACTCTTCCCGAATGCCTGATAATGCCGCGCGCGATAACACCAAGCGGGCTCTTTCGATTACAGGGCTGTCTACCATTTTGCCGTTGAGGGACACGACACCTTTTCCTTCTCGCTCTGCGGCATCAGCGGCATCCACGACGCGCTGCGCATGGTCGACTTCTTTTTGGGTTGGGGCATATAAGTTATGCAGTAACTCAATTTGTCTTGGGTTAATTAATGATTTGCCATCAAAACCAAGCTGCTTAATGAGTGCGGCTTCTTTGAGGAAGCCTTCTTCATTGTTGGCGTCAGAATAGACGGTATCAAAGGCTTGAATACCGGCAGAACGTGCAGCTTGTAAAATGGCGCACCGAGCATAGAGGAGTTCAATGCCGTCTGGAGACCGCTCGGTGCGCAAATTGCGGACATAGTCCTCGGCACCTAATGCGATGCCTATTAATCTTGGTGAAGCGTGAGCAATATTCACCACTTGGGTGATCCCCATCGGGGATTCGATAGCCGCGAGTAACCCAGTGCTGCCTTCTTCGCGCCCACAGCTTTTTTCAATGCGTAGAATTTCGCTTTCAATATCAATAATATCTTGTGCGGTATCGGTTTTCGGTAAGCGGACAATATCAGCACCACCGCGAACGACGGCTTCGAGGTCAGCAACCCCATAAGCAGAATCGAGGGCGTTAACGCGCACGATGGTTTCAATATCTTGATATAACGGGTGTTGCAGTGCGTGGTATACCAAGCGACGTGCTGTGTCTTTTTCTCGAATGGTGACGGAGTCTTCGAGGTCAAACATCAGGGCATCGGCTTTATAAATAAAGGAGTTACTGAGCATCGCGGCGTTGGAACCCGGGACGAACAGCATACTTCTGCGAGTGCGGTTTTTTCTTTCCGGTGTCATTATTTATTCTCCCATGGCAGAGCATCGAGATCACAGGCACGAGCCAGTAAGGCCTCAAGGCGAGCACGTAATACGCACTCCAATGCACCTTTGTCATCCACCACAATTTCAGCGCCTTGAATATCGTATTTTTCAATCATTTCAAGCACGATGGCATTGATGGCATCACCAAATTGTTTTTCAACACTGCTGGTGATCTGCAATGAGACCTCGAGAGTGTCTTCAAGAGGTTCGATTCGTACCATGACATCACTGGATTCGAGTGTGCCGGCAACCGCTGCGTGTAGTATCTTCATATTTCACCTATAACTAATTCAAGCTTGTAGTGCGGGGGTAGGCGACGGTGTCTGGGCTGCTAGCATCTCTTGTAAATAGTGATACGTGGCAGGGGGCACAATCGGCTTGATCGCCGCAAGATCTTTTTTTGCGAGCAGTTTTCGAACTTGCGAGGCGGAAACCGCCGTGCCGTCGATCACTGTCCGCGGGAATTCGACCAGTTCAATGGGGGGGAATGGCATTTCGTCGGTTTCCAGCCAGTAGCGCATGTCTTGGTTATATTGGTTAGTGACTTGGCAAAATGGCTCTGAGCCGACGAAACGATGGGTAATTCCCAGCGCCGGAGCAATATATTGGCGAAAAATCTTAATATCGATTTCTGTATAACAGTTGTTGGCTACAGTAATATCTTTAATAAAATAACAAGGGAATGTAGCCCGTGAAATAATGTATTCTGAACCTTTATGAATAGTGAGGTTATTAATTCCCTTTGTGCCTTCTTCAATTAATTTCAGGCGAACTTTATATGGAAAACGGGAAGTATCTTCTTTGACAACAAATAAATGTAGCCAATCACAGTTCTTTGAAGCTTGTTCAATTAAGTAGCGATGCCCCAATGTGAATGGATTGGCATTCATCACGATAGCACCAATTTTTTTCCCAGCTTTATACTGAGATTTTAAACTTTTAATATAGCGATTTAAATAACAGCAGCTATTTTCCATTAAAACCATTACATTGGGCACAGTAGCAATAGTATGAAATCCGCATTGATGAAACAGATCTTCATTTTGGTATTTGGTATAAATAAATAGGTGCGTGGTATTATTTTCATAAGCGAGGTTCACCAATTCAGTCGCTAATTTTAAGGCCAAACCTTCACCACGAACTTCATCGCTAATAGCAACGCATTTAATGACATTCTTAGCGAGACCACCACAAGCAATTAATTTTTCGTTACGTGTGATCGTAATAAAGATGTCAACGCTAGCATCAATGTCTAAGTCATTTTCTTTCAAAAATTGAGTGATATCATTGAGTTTTCTGTTCTCATGACGTTTTACTTGGTTAAACGTTATGCTGTCGAACATAATGGTATCCTGCATCTCATTTAGAGATGTATTAAAAATGTTGCTAATGTTAAAGTTAATTAAATAAATATTTTTGGCTTACCGTTAATTACCTAAGTTCTCAATTTTTATTTAATTACCCTTTTCAATATTTATATTAAATACCCTGCATATAATATATTTGACCTATTTCATGTTTCTAAAATGAGTTTGTATTTGTTTAATGGTTTTAATGTTTTTAATTAAGAGTTATGAACTTTACTCAGTGGTTTTAATGTGTTTAATTAATAATATGTGCATTACTAAGCGGACTACGTTATCTTTTATCTTCATTATTGGTATTTTAGTGTGTAACAATAATTTCACTTTTTTAGCGAGTTATAGAGAGACGAAATGAAAACAGAGTTTTCACAGATCCCATTTAAAAAAGGGAATATTTTTTCATTCTCTGGAAGAGTCTTTCTTCTATTGTTACTGGCTTCAGTATTATTGACGTTTGGTTTAGGAAAATATTTTACGGATACCACCGAAAACCGCATGATGGCGAACATTCGCGTGCTCGCCATGAGCCAAGCCAAAATGATCGCTTCATTGGATGGCATCGTCAGTACTGTAAAAGATAAAGATATTCCTAAGTTAAAAGTTATTGCCGATAAGCTCAATCAAGATTCCAGTTATGACTATGTCGTTATTGGCGATGAACATTCTGTTCGTTTATATCATCCGAATAGCGAAAAGATTGGCTACCCAATGCAATGGAATAAACCGGGGGCGCTAGAAAATGGTGAAAGCTATTTTATTAAAGGCGAGGGCTCCATGGGGAATGCGGTACGTGCAAAAACGCCTATCTTTGATGAAAACGGCAAAGTCATTGGGGTTGTTTCTATCGGTTATTTCACCACCAAAATAGATACCTCGTTAGCTGAGGTATTTGTGCAAACGTCAGCAACATTTTTAGGGGTGTTGGTGATTTTGCTATTTCTATCTTGGGCATTTGCCCGCTTAATTCAACGGCAAATGCTTGGCATGGAACCTGAAGAAATAACCCAATTGGTTTTGGTGCAAAAAGGGATTTTTGATGCGGTGTTTGAAGGAATTATTGCCGTCGACCGTTATGGGAAAATTATCAATATCAACCATAACGCCAGAAAAATGTTAGCGCTGAGTGAGTCAGCAAAACAGTTAATCGGTAAACCAATTTCTGATTACGTTTCTCCCGTAGGTTTTTTTACGAAAGAAATCACGAAAAACCATCATGATATAGTTTGCGAATTCAATGGGTTGAATGTGATAGCCAGCCGAGTTGCTATTATGGATGGTGAGTTGCTTGCGGGAGCGGTGATCAGCTTCCGTAGCCAAAATGATATTGAATCCTTAAATGCGCAGCTTTCTCAGGTTCGCCAATATGTGGATAATTTGCGCACATTGCGCCATGAACATTTAAATTGGATCTCTACGTTAAGCGGCTTGTTGCAAATGAAAGAGTATGACCAAGCCTTAGCGTTAATTAAGGGTGAGTCGGAATCTCGGCAACAATTAATAGATTCATTGCGTGAACAATTTGCAGATAAACAAGTGGCAGGGTTGTTATTTGGTAAATATCACCGTGCGAGAGAATTGGGATTGCAGCTTATTTTTGTGCCGGGTTGCCAACTCCGTGAATTACCTTGCTCATTAAATAGCACGGAATTATGTGCTGTATTAGGAAATTTATTAGATAATGCCTTCGAGGCCAGTTTAAAGAACGAAGCGGGTAATAAGCAGGTAGAATTGTATATCTCAGATGAAAATAATGAGATTGTGATTGAAGTTGCTGATCAAGGATGTGGTTTTCCTCTTGAGCTGCAAGATAAATGGTTTGAACGCGGAACAACAACAAAAACGGATGCTGTCGATGGGCATGGCATAGGGCTATTTTTGGTGGCCTCCTATGTTAATCGATGTAATGGGGCGGTGATCATTGAAGATAATCAACCGTATGGTACTGTATTCTCTATTTTTATACCGAAAGTGTTGAATAGGCATTCTTAGCATATCAGAGTATATCAACTAACAATCTAACTCATTGATAATGATTAATAATGCAATTCACGGGCAATCAGAAGTAGTCACGTAATAGCCGTTTTTGCTTGTACCTGAGCTTGTACCTAAAAACGACTAAAAAACATACAGTGTTTTAAGTTGTAGAAATTAATAGCTTTTTATAAAAGTTATCGATTGATTGGAAATTGCACAAAATGCCAAACTTAAACGATAGACAAATTAAGGCTTGGATAAATTCTAATGAACGATTCGAAGGTAAAGCTGACGGAAACGGACTTTATCTTAGATATTCAAAGAATGATAAAAATCCAAGCTGGAGATTTAGATATAGTTTCAATAAAAAAGCCCGAATAGTCTCTATAGGGACATACCCCAATATCACCCTAATGAAAGCGCGTGAAATTGCTAGAGAGTTATCAGCAAAGGTTATTTTAGGTGTTGATGTTGCTGGAGATATAAAGCGACAAAAAGCCGAGGCGTTAGAGAGAATACAGCGCGAAGATAAAGCGGTTAAAGTGTTTGGGCTGATTGATGAGTTTTACGAGCGACAAATAAAGCCAAAAAGAAAAAAACATGAGGAATCTAAAAAGCTGATAGATAAAAATATCACGGCTGTTATTGGTTCAATGAAAATTGAGGATGTGAAGCCAAAAGATGTTGATCTATTAATAAAGTCCATCGTGGATAGAGGCTCACCATTTACCGCTGATGAATCGCTACGTTGGTTAAAGCGTATTTTTGATTATGCAGTTCGTAGACAGATGATAGATAGCAATCCAGCCTCGGCCTTTGGTATTTCTGATGCTGGCGGAATGGAAAGTAAACGCGAACGATGGTTAACCCGTGATGAGCTGACATTATTCCTTTCAACGCTGAATAGTTCGACATTGCCAGAATCTAACAAAATAGCATTTAAAATAATTCTAGCTGTTGGCTTGCGTAAGATGGAATTATGCGAGGCTAAATGGTGCGAGATTGATTTAGATAATGCGGTATGGCACTTCCCATCAGAGAGAAGCAAAACTGGTGACGCTATAGATATCCCTTTGAGTAAGCCTGTTATAGAGTGGTTTAATCAATTAAAGGTAATGGCTTGCGGTAGTAAATATGTATTACCTGCCAGAAGAACAGGCACAGGAAAAAATAAAACGATAAATAAGACAACGTTAAATAAGAACCTTGAAAGTATTCTTTCATCGTTGCCTGAGTCGTTTATTCAGTTCAGCATCCATGACCTACGAAGGACAATGCGAACTCATCTATCAGCATTAGGTGTTGAGCCACAGATAGCTGAAAGGTGCTTAAATCACAGGGTAAAAGGTATTGAAGGGGTGTATAACCGCCATGATTACTTTGATGAACGAAAAGCCGCATTATCACAATGGGCTGATTTGCTTACAGCATTAGAAAGCGGTTCTGACTATAATGTTGTACCAATGAGTAAGAAAGCATAACAAGTTTAAACCGTATCTAGCTCGACGGGGCGAAAAGTGGGAAACCTTACCTATCTGATACGGTATTCTTTAAGGCACGTTAAAGGTGACGTGATGAGCAAAGTTAAGACAACAAAAATTTGGTCTGACAAAAAAATTCCATCAATTAATTGGTGCCGTATAGATAGGGCTGCGCATCTTTTAAATTGTGAGGTTGACGATATATTGCAGTGGGCAGCCTATAGACAGATTGAATTGTACTTATATCTAGATGATATTGATTGCTATGTAAGCACGTCGAATGCTAACAAATCACACTTATTAAAGTTTATAGATGATAGTATGTTTGCGAGTTTAACGACTTCATCATTTCAAGGGAATTATGAGTGGGTAAATAATGATGAAAATAATTATCTAAATAAAAAATCAGGAGGAGAGTACAACGATTATCAGCAGGCCAAAGAAGGTGATTCAAATGTTAGATATGAGCTGATGTATATAGAAAATAACATTAAAGTTGAGGCGTTTGGCGTGGCGTCTGGTTTATGGGCTATCAATCCAAGGATTATTGAGTCATTTTTTCTTCTAAAGAGAAACGTATATGTCTATTCAGCAGATTTCTATTGTCTGGTTGGTGACGGGGTTGAGATAGAGTTAAAAGTAGATGGAAGTCATAGCTACAATATTGCTTTAGAATTACAAAATAAAGAAAACATATTTATAAATCAGTCTGGAATGGAACGTATATACGACGCGATTGGAAGTAATATAAAAGTAAAAAAAATAGAGAAAATTTCTAGTAATACGCGCGATATTGAAAAATCCCACTATAAGATAATAAAAGCAGTAGAAGATAGAAAGCTAATAAAAAAAGCTATTAATAAATTATTGGCAATCTACCCTTCAACCCCAGAAGATAAAGATATGTGTTACAGAACAAAAAACGGGAAGCTGATAAAAGCAAAAATTGCAGATATTCTTAACAATCATGAATCGACACTATTTGATAGTGGAGAATTGCCATTGAAAGATCGCGATACTTTACTTGAAGCTATTGGGGAGTATCTAAAGGAATTAGGGTGGAATAGCGATGAATAAGTTACCTGACTGAACGTTTAATCTACCTGAATGAAGTATTACTCCTGTTTTTTTATCCAGTCAATTTAGATTTAATGTGTATGACATTCACAAGGAGTCATACACATGGAAAAGAAATCACCTAAGCGCAAGCCTCGCGCTAAAATCAGTACACCATACCCTATGGACGGTTACGCCCGTCTACGTCATACAGCCGACTTTCTAGGCATTTCTGATGCTACCCGTTATCGCTGGGAGCGTGACGGTAAATTACCTAAGTCATTTGAGATTGAGAAAGGCTTTTTTGTCTATGATGCGAAAGAGATTCGCGCATGGGTTGAAGCTAAGAAATCACAAAGCGGGGTAGCATAATGGAAAAGAAAAACCACCCGCTACAGGTGGCTTCTCAGGATAACGCGACAGCATCTATTCTATCAAAGAACCCACCGAAAAAACACCGTGCCCGTTTATATATGTTAGGTACAGGCATTAATGGATTTACAGAGAATGAAATATTAATTCATTGCCGCTTATCGTCAGCAAGAAATTACGCCTCGGAGTTAGAGCGCAAGTTGGATATTACGCTGGATCGCATTGATGAGCCTAATCCTGATGGTATCGGGTCACACTACCGTTACCGCTTTAAGACGGCTCAGGACGCGCAGAAGGTTATCAATTTAATTAATGAACGCGCTGAACAGGGTAATTACCAAACACTGGATAAAGCACACGTAAATAATATTTTAAGCCTCTACCCGACAAAATAACGGAATAAGAAAATGAAACTAAAAAATAACAGCTTAAATGCTGGTGGATTCGCTCACCCTAAATTCAGCGACGAGCCTATTTTAATTCAACACAGAACTGAGCCGAGAATAGATAGCCGCCTGTTTGCTAAACGCATCGGAATTAAACATAAGAACCTTTTTGAATTAGTAAAAAAGAATGCAAAGAATTTACGTCAATTTGGCACGCTTCCGTTTCAAACGGAGACGTGCTCACATTCAACGGGTGCGAGTATTAATAAATACGCTCTACTCAATGAAAACCAATTTGATTTTATGTGCCGTATTGTTCGTGGTCGTAATCATGAACAGATGACGCAATTCAAGCTAGATGTAACCAAAGCATTCAGTAAGAAACGCGCCGCTGAACCTATCCGCCGCGAATATCTGCCTCATTACCATGAGTCACGCGACGCACTCAGAGACTTAGGCGCAGAGAAATATCATTACATCAACCTAGCCCGTACAGAGAACCGATTAACAGGCTTACTCACTGGCGAACGTGCCAGCGCAGACGAGCAACAATTAGGTTTATTAGTCTGTATGCAAAAAATCGAACAGGCAGCATTTCAGGACGCGATTGATTCGGGGTTATCAGCTACTCAGGCATTGCGAGAGGTTAGCAAACGCATTGAGCAGTTCGCTAGTTTAATGAGTCCTACTGTGCGGATTGGTGGCTAATATGATGAATGCGACTAAAGCAATGTTTGATACCCCAAATCGGGGGAATCAAAGTTCAAATATTAATCAATTATCCCCAGAGTTGGGGAATATTGCCTACCAAGAGAATGATTCTCTACTGGCAGGTAATAACGTATGTTCAACTTACACTAATCAGCCGATTACCGTAGCTTTAAACTGCGGTATTACTGGCAACCAATCAGACAAACTTTCGTCTGGTTACTCGGTCAATATTTTGGCTCAGCAACTGGCTAAAACTTTAGCCGATGTATCAGCGAAAATTTACGCCAATCAATCACCCAAATTTACGGGAAATCAATCTGGGGAATATTTCTCAGGTCAATCAGCAAAACATTTTGCCAATCAATCAACCCTAACCACCGCAGGAGGATGGGATAGCGGCGAGAACCTAAAACGTGGAGAATTTACACCATTAGCTAAAGGTGATTTTTCTCGCCTTTCTAAAGTCGGGAAATCCCGCTATTTGAATTCGTTCATCTCAAAAAATGGGAAAATTGAGTTATTAGACACCATAAAAAAAGAAAGAATTGAGTTTTTGGAGTCCATAAAAAAGGGCAGCCAATCGGCTACCCTTGGAAACGTCGATATAAAATACCGAGCAAGTGAGAATATTAATATTAGCTTACTTCTCTGGTATGGCAAATATCAGTTTTTAGGCTCAATGCCTCGTGCTTGTAGTTCTTTTCTGATGATGCGTTTAATCCAAGCTGATATTGACTCATCTCCATCAGCTTCCATTGCTTTCCTCATAGATAGCTCTAATTGCGGCTCAACCCTGAAAGCTATTTGTTTATTGCCTCTAGGTAATTTTGTGTTTGACATGTGTAATACTCAGAGTGTATGTTGTTTGTGTCAGACAGTGTATAACACTTTTGGCAGTAATGTAAAACAACGAAGCCCCGAAGTGCGGTCAACACTATCGAGGCTTCTAATCACCAACGATAGTCTATTTATCGAGGTAACTATGAGTAAGTTTAACACACCCGTCACAGGGCGGACTAGTCTCACCCCTAACCAATCGTACAGATGGTTATTCCTCGCGTTAAACCGTAGCGATTACACCGCTAAACCTTGCCGTATTGCTGTTACAGCACCGAATGAAAACAGTGCAAGACTGATGCTTGTACGTGATTACATGCTGATATTCGCTGGTCGCTTACCTGCTATTGGAGGTAAACATCATGCGTAACCCTCAACCTAATGATTTCTACACCCACAAAAACAATGGTGAAACTGTCAAAGTTTTATCGGTTCAATTCAACCGTGTGACCTTTCAGCGAGACGGCTTTGATAGTCCTGTCATTGTTCCATTAAGCCAGTTCAGCAACGAATACACCTATGCAGGGAGGGCTTAATTATGAGTCGTTTATATCCTGATAACTATCAGCGTATTCAAGCTGAAATCGCGGACATGTTAGGCAATAACACCCCTTTACACTCAGAAGAACGTAGCCGTGACCGTTTGCTTAGGGTTCGAAAAGGTATGGCTCATATTCTTTGTGAGGTATTCCCTCAGATTGATGATCCAAAAAAACAAGAACTCTATTACTGGTTGGAAGCTATTAACCGTATTAGTGACGCGGAAGCCGTAGACGCTAAATCGGAGGGGAAGCATGAGTAAGCCGACTCCATTAGACAGAGCCGCATACAAGGCACAGCAAAACAATTCATTGCTTGCCGTTATCTTGGAGCAAGTGAGTAGCGATTGTTCGCGTGAGTTAATCGACCTCGTTTCTATTGCGTATGACTTCAACGCGGAAATATGCGAATCGCTCGAGGAGGCGACCAAATGAAAACAATCAAATTAAAAGTTGGTCACTTATCTACCTTGGAAGAAGTCGAGCATATCAACGAGGGGCTCCAAGCGTTGTTAATCCCACTGTTAACGGCTGTAGAGAATGAGGCTGATACAGATACACATTTTCTACTAAGAGCAGTTAATCGCCTTGTACATGCTCAAGGGAAAGAAATTACTCGGTTAGCGGAGGTGATGAAATGAGACAAGTCACTATCAATGCCACCAGCCTAAGCCCATTCATGTATCAAGGTAAGCGAGTAGTTACCTTTGCCATGATTGACGAGGTACATCAACGCCCGAAAGGTACAGCAAAGCGCACATTCAACACGCATAAAAAGCACTTCATTGATGGGGTAGATTACTTTTTGCTCACTAAGTACGTAATACGTACCGAGTTACCCGAACTAGAGATAGGCGGCAAGGCAAAAGAGTTAATGCTTATCACTGAGTCAGGTTATTTGATGGTTGCCAAGCCATTTACCGATGATTTGTCGTGGCAGGTTCAACGCTCAATGGTTAACAGCTACTTTCGTTTGTCTGAGTTTCCCGAAATTAAACATATTCAAATCCCCACGCTGGCGGAGCTTGAAGCCATGCCAATTGGTGAGGCTCAGAACTTGATTAGCAGTTTAGAAGCTGATTCTTATCAAGGTCACGGTAGGCGCGGTAGTTATGCCATGAACCTACGTCGCAAGGAGAAGAAAGCACTAAAACCAATGGTAATGGCTATTGAACAAGCCTCACAGCTACACATTCAGGATATGGGGGATTATCGCTCATGAGAACGTTTCAAATCGCAGGGTATGGCACAACACCGAAAGGGTTAACGCTAGGTATTAGCAAGCGTGTGATATCTGCCACCCAGAAAGATGCTCAATCGCAAGTGATGCGAGAAGCGCAACGTGACGGTTTGACCGATATCCGAATTAACTATGTGCGTGAGGTGAAGTAATGGCTAACAAAGAGATGGTTTTATCACTGGAAGTACCACGCATGAAAGTAAACCGAGTGTTGACACTGTTAAGCGTTTGGCAAGAGGCGAATCAGGACGAGGAAACCGCCCACATGATAGATGTTGTTTTCTCTATGGTGAGTGATGCTGTTAAGGCTATTGATTCTGCTATGGAGGGCAAATAATGAAACTCAATTATTTTGACAGTGGCGCAGTCGCCAAAATCACCGTAACCAGCAATCTATTTCAATATAAAAAATATCGTCGCGTTGTGGATACGGTGCTACTCAAAACCCATGTAACAGCCAGCACAAAGCGCGGTTTAGTGATTAAAACAGTGATTACAGGTAAGTCCTCGCATGTGTTGCGAGCTTACAAGGTAGCAGTAGCGGAGGCGAACCGATGAATATCACCAATATCAACGCATTCGAGCACAGCGAACACGGTGTAATTCTCATTACTGACGCAGCGAATCAAGAGGCTATCAGCTACAGCGAAGCATTGGACGCACTGAATAATGGCATCTTTGATGGCAATTTGATTTTGGGTTTTGAGTTAGTTCTCGCTATTAGTAAGGGAGAGGTTAACGGCTTCTTTAAATCTACGATTGAGCAAACGGTCATTCTTTGGCGTTGGATTGTCGCAGCCTCGTTTGTTATGGAACAAGCCGATCACAACGGGTTTCATTATGCTGACGATGGGAAAGGCGGAGTGGTTACCGCCGCAGTGTATCGCAATGAGCACGCCGCTTTAACTATTTATGCCTCCAGTGAGCGCATGTTATTAGCAAATCATGTTGAGAGTATCGCTTATGAGCATTATGAGCCTAAGTATGCTCCTGCAATGGCTTTACGCATGTATCGTGATTTTATCAATCTTGAGCCAAAACAAGGCTGTCGGCTATCAGATAGAGGTCGAGAGGGGCTATCGATGCTTCACGATGATCTCATTCGAATAATAGAAGATGGTGACTTTAAAGACACCGTTACCGTTCACTAGGGAGCCAATGACATGATAATCACAACCTTTAAAGTTAATTCACTGGCAAACCGTTACGCAGAGGCTATCTATCAGGATATTAAAGCCAGTAATGGTGGCGATTACTTCACAATGAACGTGGGTAATAAAGTGATTGAGGTCGCTATTAGCGACGGTGCTAAAAGTGTTCGCTTGCTGGTAGACAGTTACTTATTGAACGCCTTGAAACAAGAAAAAAAAGCATGGAAAAAAGCCACCGTACAAGTCTTAAAAGTTTGCGTGATAAATGGCGTTATTACAGGCTACGGGCGCGAAATATGGAAAAGCATGATTAATGACATGGGTAATACCTTAGCCGAACAAGGAGAGTTTCAATGAAGCCGATAGATGTTATCCGTGATGTGAAGCTGAAAGCCAACGGGCAATGGCAAAACATATTATCTAACCTTGGAGTGGAAGTGCCCCTAAACACGCACACGGCTTGCCCCCATTGTGGTGGTAAAGACCGTTTTAGATTTGACGATAAAGACGGCAACGGCACGTTTATTTGTAGTCAGTGCGGCTCGGGTGATGGGTTGGACTTAGTTCAGCGTGTTCTTGGTGGCAGCGTGACTGAGGCAGCGTATGAAGTGGCTGGCATGATTGGAATTGATACCCGTTCAGATAATCCACCAGCCTACCGTAGCCATGAGGTGAAAGCGCAACAGGACGCATTGAAAGCACAGCAAGCTCAGAACCAAGCTAACGAGCAGATAGAGAAGCATAAACGCTTTACAGCGCGATACAGCCGCACTGTTGCCAATGCTAAACAGGGCGAATCTGAGTACCTAAAAGCGAAAGGCTTTGATAGTAACACCGTGACCCTATTAACCGATGGTTCGTTGATTATCCCATTGATGGACGCTGACGGCACAATTACAGCCGCGCAAACCATTAAACCCACTGGCGAGAAAAGGCTATTACTCGATAGTGCGAAGAATGGTAGCTATTACCCTATCAATGAGCCTGTCAACGTTTCTACGGTGATTATTGCCGAGGGATTGGCAACCGCCATGACGTGCCAGTTAATCCAACCAGAAGCGCACACAGTCGCGGCAATTGATGCGGGTAACTTAACTCATGTGGCTAAGGTGATGCGGACGAAGTACCCAGAGAGCCAAATTATCATTGCTGGAGATAATGACAGTAAAAATGAGGTCAATACGGGGAAGGTGAAAGCAGAAGCCGCAGCGAGAGAAGTTAGCGGCTATGTTTCAATTCCACCTTGTCAGGGAGATTGGAACGATTACCTGCAATCCAGAGAGAGGGAAGCCGCCGCCTCTGCTTTCAGCGAGGGAATGTATCAGCCACAGGACAATATGGCAATGAAAGAGGACAACGTGATCCACATTGACGCGAAAAAGAAAGTTAGACCCCACGATGATTTAGCCCCATTTTTTGATAAGCGTCACGGTGGCTTGTATTACATCGAACGCAAGCAAAATAACACGACAGGCGAGATTGACGAAAAAGAAACATGGTTTTCGGATGAAATGGCGACGGTAGGCATTGGCTCTGACGGTAAAGACAGTTATTTGGTTATCCAGATGAAGCAAGAGGGCAGCAACCGCATAATTTATGAAGCCATTCCAAGGCGTGAACTAGGCTCACCTCAAGGGTGGGGAAGATTGCGCTCCCGTGGCGTTAATATCACAACAAAGCGCGGTCAATTGGATTTACTGGCTAACTATCTTCAGCGAAAAGGAAAGCGTGACGAATGGACGATCACCCATACCGCTGGTTGGCATGATGGGGCATACGTGATGCCAGATGGTCATATTATTGGTACACCTAGCCGCCCCGTTGCCTTTTGTGGTGGAACGTCTGCCGTTGCGGGTTATGTCGTCAGGGGAACAGATGAAAGCTGGCGGAAGAATGTCGGTAATTTAATGAAAGGCAACCAATCTATGATTTTAGGTGGGTTAGTCGCGTTAGCTGCCCCGCTGAACTCGTTATCAGGTGGTAGCTCATTTGGCATTCACTTATTCGCTCAGTCCTCAGCAGGGAAAACCACCACGGTAGAAGCCGCCTCAAGTATCTACGGTGTACCCGATGAACTGAAATTAACATGGGATGCGACAAAGTACGGGCTAACGATTGAAGCCGCTTCACGAAATGACGGGTTTATGCCGATTGATGAAATTGGACAGGGTAACGATGTGCGGCATGTCGCAGGAAGTGCCTACAGCTTATTCAATGGTACGGGGCGCATTCAAGGTAATAAAGACGGTGGAAATAAAGCCGTTTTACGTTGGGCGATTGTTGCGTTATCAACGGGTGAGGAAGATTTTGAAACTTATCTCATTCGTAATGGTGTCACCCCAAAAGCGGGGCAATTAGTGCGGTTGGTTAGTGTGCCATTTACCGATACTGTCGAGTTTCACAGCCTTGATGATGGTGATTTACATTCACGAGCCATCAAGCGCGCATCAACGCAGCATTGCGGGGCTGTCGGTAGAGCATGGATTGAGTATTTAGCCAACAATCAGGATATCGCCAACCAGAAAGTAACCTTTAAAGAAAACGAATGGTTATCGAGTTTACCCGAAGAAGCATCGCCACAGGTTAAACGAGTCGCTACCCGTTTTGCCATGTTGGACGCTACCGCAGAGTTAGCAACATCAATCACAGGTTGGGATATTGCCGAATGTAGCCGTTTTATTCGTAATAGCTTCAATGAGTGGCTGGAGAACTATGGCACAGGGAACCGCGAAAAATACCAAGTCGTCAAACGGGCAAGGGATTTTATTCAACGCTATGGATTGAATCGCTTTCAACCGTACACCTATGGCAAGCGTAACGGGGATCTAGACCGAACTTACGCAGGCAGGATAACAAACCTTGCGGGCTATTTGGTTTCTGGACGCAGAGAGGACGGCAAGGACGAATATCACATTATCCCGTCAGTATTCGAAGATGAAATACTCTCAGGCATTCAAAAGAAACTGGGGGCAGAGGCACTCGACGAGGCAGGTATTTTAGTCAGACCCGAATCAGGGCGTGTAGACGGTAAAACCATCAGCATTAACGGGAGTCAGCAGCGATTTGTTGTCTTAATTGATAGCGAAGAAGAGTAGCCAGCCAGAACAGAACTCCTGTGATGAATCAAAAGCGTTGGGATAAGTGGGATAACGGGATAAGAACTAAAAAAGATAACAGTATTATTAAGTTAGGTTACTTCTATTTATCCCATGTTATCCCAAGTTATCCCAAATGAAATGATAATTAATTGTTATAAATGTTAATTAAAAATCAAAATTATCCCAAAAATAAAAAGTCTGGGATAAGAAAATAGGGTGTTTGGGATAAGTTAACTTTATGATATTAAATAGAAATAATCAACTTATCCCGTTATCCCAAAGAAAAATCATTTTTCGCCTATAGAGAGATATTTAAATGAGTAACAAATTGACCATTAAAAGCCTGACACCTGCTATCTCTGGTTGGTGGGTTAAAATCACCGATAATGACGCAGATAAAACTGAATGGTACTCGCCTGTAGCAGCATGGGCGTTATGTGATGTGCGCTATGAAAAAGAGTCGAAAGTATATACTCAAATCTTGCCTGTATTGACAGGGGAGTCTGGTATGGAGCCATTACACCCAGATGAGGCTTATAGTGAAATGCTTTATTTGCCTGATGATAGATTTATTCATATGGGTGAGCCTTGCGTTTACTCATGGGCAATTGTTAAGGAGGGCGGGGTATAATGAGCACTCAAACACTGACACTAAAACGCAAAAATCCACCAGCGACGAACACACCCAAAAGCATACAAGGTAAAACGCCACAGGAAGCCTCACAGCAACCGAAGAAGAAAAATAAGGCAGATGTTCACGCGAAGAAGAAACAGCACCGCATAGACCGTATAGCGAAGCACTGGACGCTATTCAGTGAACCAGAAGCCAAGCCGCTAATGATTGGCATCAAGGAAGCTATGATTGCTGAGGTTAAAGATAAAGGGCTAGATATCCCAGAGAGCCACATTAAACAGGGATTACGGTCATACATCAGCCGCAAGGCGTATTTGAAAGCTCTTACTCTGGGCGGCAATCGGTTTGATATGCACGGGCAACCTAACGGAGAAATCACACCAGAACAGCAAGCCATAGCAGAACAAACGCTGGCGGAATGGAACGGGAATTAATACCCCAATTCAAAATCAATCATCACATACAAGACGAAAGCCGACTCAAATAGTCGGTTTTTTGTTGTCTTATTTCCATGGTATCGAGCGTTAGTAGAAGATATTTCTATTTATGCGTCTAATCATAGCAATAATTTGTTGTTTATTTTTTAATCTGAATTAAAATTATAGTGTATATAAAAACAGGGTGGATAAATAACCATGAGCAAACAAAAAAGAACGTTCAAAGCCGTATCAATTGATAGCGAGATTTTGGAACGCATAGAGAAGTTTCGCCAACAACGCGCGGAAAAGGACTATTTAATTAATGAAGCTCCGATGACGCAACTAATTAGAGGGCTACTCAATGAGGCTTTACGCCGTGAGGGGGTATAAATGGCAACGTTAATAGATACATTGCTAGTATCGCTAAAGCTGGATTCGGCAAGTTTTGCCGCCGATGCGAAGAAAGCGACGAATGAGAATGATCGGTTATCGAAATCTATCGATTCATTAAATGACGTACTCGGCGACGTTAACGAAACGCTCAAGGGTACAAAAGAGCAGCAGAAAAAAGCGAAAGAGCAAACAGACGAGTTCGCCAAGTCAGTCAATAACGGAATTAAAGCCCTCGCCACACTATTTAGCACAATCTTAGTTTCATCAGGGTTGCAAAAACTCATTGACGATACCGCCAAAGCTAACGATCAGCTTAATTTTCTAAGTAAAAACCTCGGCGTAAATGCGACTACCGTTAAACGCTGGCAAGGTGCGGCAGAAATGGCAGGAGGCAGCGCAGAGGGCATGGCTGCCAGTATGGGCGGATTAAGCAAATCATTGTGGGATTTGGTGACGGTGGGTGATACCTCTATCCTGCCCTATTTTAACGCGCTGAACGTGGGGGTGATGAAAAATAGCGGAGAGTTGAGAAACCTCGATGATATCTTGCTGGATGTTGCCGATAGCCTGTCTCAGATGACCAGACCTCAAGCCTATAACTTCGCTAAGAATATGGGCTTTGACGAAGGCACGATAAATATGTTACTGCAGGGGCGGAAAGAGGTAGAGGAATATCTAGCCTTACAAAAAGACATCGTGGTTTCGTCTGAACAAGAGCTAGAGATTAGCCGGCAACTGAATAAGCAAAATGCGCTAGTAGGTCAGCAATGGGAGGGGTTAAAGACGCTACTGGCTAATTATGTTATCCCTTATGCGCTGAAATTCTCTGAGCTAGTGTCTGGCTTCCTGAATTACCTGAATAAGAACCGAGATACCGCCGTCATGGTGTTTAAAGCTATGGGGGCGGTGATAGGCTTGACGCTGATCCCGTTAGCCCTGAAAGCTGGAGCCGCATTTATGGGGATGTTTGCCCCGTTATTCGGTGGCGTTGGCTTGGTTCTCTTACTCGCGGCAGCAATAGCCGCCTTATATGATGACTATAAAACGTGGAAAGAGGGCGGAAAGTCCTTATTTGATTGGGAAGAGTGGGATGGCTCAATCACGTTTATTCTTAAAAAGCTGGACGAGTTGGAAACATGGTTTAAAGACACCACTATCGGCAAATGGTTTACTGACCAAAACGGCGATATTGAGGGTTGGAAATTAGCGTTAACAGGATTTGCTACTTGGTTCGGCGTAAAATGGGTTGCAAAAATATTAGGGGGGTTCGCTAGTTTATCTCTAGGTGCTACTCAATGGGCTTTGAGTCTTACTCGGGCGTTTGCGTCAATCACAGCATCAGCAACGAAGTTTTTAGCCAAAAACCCGTGGCTACTCATGCTTTATTCAGAGCAAACAGCTACCACAGAACAAGAAGATAATGCCACTCGAAATTCTAATAGGGATAATTTCTACCGCAATCATGCGATGACTAACTTGAATAAGTCAGGTAAGCCATACACTGAAATTGACGTTACTAATGAAATACTAAGAATGACGATCTCAGGTGAAATGCCAGAGCCAACAGAGGACGACTTAAACCAAAATACGACAATTGGCAGAAAGCAACAGTTATTAAAAAACGGTGTAATTGGTGGGAAAGAAGATACAGCGAATAGCAATGATGACAGTGTTTCATCAAAGCATGGAGAAAGAGGGTTAAGGTATAATAGTCCGCTAAATTTGGCTTATGCAAAACAGAATGGAGCATCAAATGACGGGGAAGGATGGGCTAAGTTTGATCGCCCTTATGATGGAATAAGAGCCAGTTCTAGACAGCTAATGATGTACTACAATGGAACATCAGCAGCCGCGGAGTATAAAAAGTTACAGACTGTCTGGGATATTATCCATAAATGGGCTCCAAAAGGTCATGGCAAGAATGACCCAGCGTCATATTCAAAGATCGTAGCAGGTAGGATGGGGGTTAATGTTGATTCTGTTTTAGATTTGAATAATCCGGCAGTCATGTTCTCATTGATTAAAGAAATGTCTAAAGTAGAGAATAATAATAAATATCCGTATTCTGAAGCCTTATCTATGGCAGCCATTCAAGGTACTGGCGACCCTATGCAGAATGCTATTAGTAATATTCAATCATTTAACAAACAGATATCAACACCTTTTGCAGCAGGTGTGAATGGTTTGACTAAGGGATTTTTAGACCAATCGAACGCGCTTAAATCACAAGCCCAAAGAATTACGAATAACAAAACAGATGTTAATGTGGGAGGTATAACCGTCCACACTACCGCTACTACATTATCAGGAGTAAATGAGGCGGCAGCCGAGGAATCGACAAGACGAGTTTATCAACTCGTTCCGTCACTTAGCTAAGAGTTTCTGTAATTAACTCAAATCAGACCGTGTAATCACCTAAACAAAATATAGAGGTTGGTATGTTAAAAAAGATAATTGCTATGCTGGTTTTCTTGCCTTTTTTGGCACTTGCAGGAAACTCCACATCCACACAGGCTAATACGGAAGATAAAATAGTCATTAATGATGGTGTATTTGATTGTGACTTCTTTCCTATAGATAAAAGCACTGGTCTAGCTAATACAGATAGAATTGATAAGGAAGGTAGCGCAATAATTCATGTGAAGAACATAGATGGAGGCAAATTGCTTGTCACCGCAACTTTGTCTGACACTGTTTTAATATCTATACCTCAACTACAGTTTTATCAAGGTAATGGTAAATCCGCTTCATATGGATATAGTTCCGATGATGAGAAATACCAAATAATATCAACACCTCAAACTGGATTGATATTGGTAATTAACGCCAAAAGTAACAACATCGAAGCCAGTACTTTAATTAGGAATTGCTCCGCTAAAAATACCAAGTAGCTAACAAGCCCTTCGGGGCTTAACAATATCGTTAAAACTACCAGTGGAAATAAAAAGCAATAATTAGATTATGTAATAGTGCTAACAAGGTGAAACATGCAGCAAAGCATTAAGAAAAAACGCAATCGCTACTTTAACGGTACGCCGACAACGCGCCTAATCGTAACGTGTGAGCAATCCGTTATTGACGCAGTAGACGAGCATATATTGATAAACTATATCAGGGCTGGCAATCGTGCAGAGTTCGTGAGACAGGCGATAATTGAGAAGTTACAGCGTGAACTTTGATGATTAATGGAGAAGTACGCGCACGCGCGAGAAAATCCAGACTTTCGAGACCAGTACGCGCGCGCGAGGGAATGATGATTTTCGGGCACGTTAGCGGTTATTTATTCGTATCGTAAAAAGTAACTTTGATGATTAATGGAGTCCATAAAAAAGGGCTGAATTAGCGACAAATATAGACATTAAATGAGGGGGCTAGATGCTAACAACTAAACAAGAAAATTTCTGCCTTGCCTATATTGAGACGGGCAACGCAAGCGAAGCCTATAGAACGGCATACGACACGGCAAAAATGAAGCCTGAATCAATCAACAGGAAAGCTAAAGAGCTATTGGACAACGGCAAGATTACGGCAAGGGTGAACGAGCTACAGCAAGATATTAGAACAAAGCACGATATTACCGTTATGATGTTATTGGACGAGCTGGAAGCGGCTAGATTGAAAGCCCTGAATGCTGACACGCCTCAAGCATCGGCAGCAGTAGCGGCAACGATGGGGAAAGCCAGATTGACAGGGCTGGATAAGGTTCTGGTTGATTTAAGTGCTAATGTGAAAGTAGAGACGCGCTCAATCAAGGATATTTTTGATTAACTCCTAAGAAATCCTAAGATTATTACTGGTTGGATGTTAACAATTGTAAACGTTCAGATGCTAACATTTGCTAACGTATTTCAGTTAATACCGACTCGAAGCCTCATACATAAATCTTAACAAATCTTAAGGTTTCTTAAGGGTAAATGCTGCCATGTTGATAACATTACAGATAATAAGGATTGGTAAGGTGGTTGCATGGCTTAAGGTGTGGTGAGGTTATTATTGACAGAGTGAAAAATAGTCATACGATACCTTTCACTCCTTTATAATTAGCACTACATTCGGGAATTAGACGATTATTTGCTTAAAATTGTAATGCCAATTAATGCGATGAATAAAAACAGACCGAGAAAAAACCATCGGGCTGTTTTTTTTGTAATTGAAGTAATAATCTTAACTACTTCATCACAAAAATAAAAAACAAACCAATCCATATCAAGTTCAAGATCGGGATGAATCCTCTCAGCCTCAACAAATTTAACTCTGGCAACGGCTTTCATAACATCTCTGCTTGAATTCAAATCTAATTGGTCACTTAAAAAAGCATCCCAAGCAGCTTCTCTAGCAATCCTGCTGTTTAGATCGCTAATACCTTCAATTGCTACTTGTCGTATTCTTTGAGCTTTTAATACTCGCTCAAAACCATATTTATTAATATTAATCATTATTCACCTTAAATGAGTTCTCATAATCCCTTTATGTTAAACGGGCGAGTTGGTTTACTAAAACCGCCCGTTGATACCTTATTTAATTTAGCTTCCCAGCAATATCCTTGTGACGCTTCCACGCTGAATAAATATCCTTATCCCATGCTTTACCGCCTTTCGTTTGATAGCCAGCCTCGTTAATCCGTTCAGCGATAATGCGCCCGTTATCTATCCCCTCTGATAGCACCAAATTAACCACAGAAACGACAGCAGACTCATTATAGGTATAAGGTGGGATATCTGCCTTACCAGCAATCAAAGATGCTACAGACGATTCTAGGCGTTCCACCAGCGACAGCATACGAGCGTCTGGATTACTGTCTGGGCGGTTTAACTTCTCTTTGATAGCCGAGACTATCCACGCTGTTTTATCAGTGGCAGAGTTCGATACAGCATCATTAAACAGTGCTTGGAGTTCAGCAGGTAGACGAAAGGCAATAAGATTAGATTTGCTCATGATAATAGTCCGTTATTAACTCAATGAGTGCTTATTATATCAGCGTATAACGCTGTTATACAGATAAGAAAATATAAAATTGCTGGTGGATTTGATGAGTAATTGTATAACTTAATATAACAAAGTCAGGGTAACTTACTGTAAAACAAGCAAAGCGTATTATTGCGCCTTGTAACTAACTGAACACATGGCAAAGCTCAAATTTGAGCACAGTCTAATTTTACCAATAGAATCAATCGGCTCATTTTTGAGCTTGTATCAACCGTTGTGATTATCGCAACAGTTGAAATGCTACCTATGCACCAAAACCACAAATTAGTGCCTTTAGCCAAAGCAGCTAAATATTAGCTACTACAGCTAACAACAATAATTATTAATTACGGTGTTATTACAGTGATACCAAAAAGAATCACGGTGGTTTATTTGACTATTCGAACCTCACAAAACCAGACATCGTTTTTTATTTTAGGTACGCAGTAGGTACTTAATTGATGCTAACTATTGGTTATAATTAAATAAAATCCAGACTTTCGTGAACAGTACGCGAAAAGGTACGCAGCAAAATGATATTATTCGCATCGATGTCGATTGTTCCAATTCAGCACAATCAAGGTATAGCCATGTTACAGCGTGAAACAACAGAAGCCGTCATGATGGAGTTAGCCCACCAGCAAGGGCAAGCACTAAACGGACGCGATAGGTTAGCTATTAGAACTGGTGTAGCCCAGACAATACAGGCTAAAGAGCGGCACAGGCGCAGAATGACCGCACCTACCTACCAATGGACTAAGCCAGCATCAAAACGCTGATGCGATGGTAATCGCAATGGTTAAATGTTAAGCGAAGCACTAAAAAGTGCGACGGTATACAGGTATACAAGGAGACATGAGGCTCTGAAATTGGAGGCTCGTCACTGGCTGGCAATGTTTTAACAATGTTCATGAAATAAAAGTAACCACAGGACTAATTTGTCCTCTGGGAATTAATCCCACAATGCAAATAAGCACTCTGAATAAAAATCAATAAGTTACCGCAAAATTTAAAAATTGATGTTACCCTCACGAATGGGGGAAAGATAGGTAGCGACAACAACGACTATGGCAAGATTACGGCAAGGTATTAGCCATAAGGTTTATATAAGGTTTCAGGCGGTCAATTTGACCGTTAGTAATAAAAACAATGTATTGCCACCTCTTAACAATGGTCACTGAAACGATAACCAATGCCGCTATTCTGGTTTTGTGACAGAATTAAACATTATCAATCAGTTATATTTTGATTCCGTCGATTTGCCGGAATTAAGCATAATCAATAGCCTATAGATACATACGGGATTATCCCGTATCATCATGGATAAATTAACGTTTAGATCTCATTAGAAATTGGAACTATTATCTTATTTTCCTGAATCTCACCAGCATTTTATTTTAATCAGTAGCTTATATTACGATGGTATTAAGATGAATAAACCAGATATGAGAAAAGCAAAATCAATTAGGATCACCACATCAGGAACGGTAATAAAAGCCCCTGAGCGAGTTAAAACAGCCACAGGTAAAGTTATGGCTACGATGACTATTCAGGCTGAGAGTGACAAGCGTAGCCCGTACCCATTAAAGATAGTGGCATTCGATATTAACGCGCTGGAGCTAATGACCTGCCAGAAAGGAAACAAAGTCACGGCTACAGGTCGCTATGAATGGTTTAATGGTTATCAGCTAACGGGGGCGCAGATAGTTACCTGTTAGTAAATGTTAGTATCAATAAGCCGATTTGAAATCAGGAAATCCAAAGAGGACATTTCACCTCTTTAAGCTAACCCACAATTAGTTGCCTACCTTTAACTAACCCGAAAATATCGGGGCAGTTCGAATAAGTCCACCAGCCTACCTATTCTATTTTGTATAACTCATATTGATGTGTGCAAATAATCACTGCCGTCATTTGAAATCGCATTAGTGATAATCACTCATTCCGTTTGAAACGGAGGCAGTGAAAAACAAGGGCAGGGTTATTTCTGGTCGGTGTTTCATTATCTGCAATATTAATGACTTTTATTTCAAATATAGCAATATACGGCATGACATGTTCTCTTTAGAATGACCTTTAATGATTTATAGCCCGTGTTTTGCTTGTACCTGAGCTTGTACCTAATTTATGCCTTGGATTATTATGTTTAATAAAATCAAAGGGATTGGTTTATAATCGACATTTATACCGAAAGTGAAGACGCAAAATGGCTAAGATAAAAATCCTCATTGTCGAAGATGAACTGCTCCTTGCGGAGATGCACGCGGAGTACATTAAAGCTTATCCTGCTTGTGATAAAGTCTGGCTTGCGGGCAATCTTGCAGAAGCAAGAAAAATGATTGAGTACATGAAGCCTGACTTGATTTTGTTGGATAACTATTTACCTGATGGCAAAGGGATTGATTTAGTTCATGAACTGCTTCAGGAACGCAATGGTGCGGATATTGTGTTCACCACCGCCGCCAGTGATATGGAAACCGTCTCTGAGGCGATTCGCCTCGGCGTATTTGATTATCTGGTTAAACCGATAGCGTATGAGCGTTTAGGGCAAACGTTAGATCGCTATATTCAGCGTAAAGCGGTTTTGCAGGGGGCCAATAAAACCAATCAAAGCCAGATTGATGACATGTTTAATACCTATGCTCGCGGTGAGAGTAAGGAAGAGCTACCGACGGGGATTGATGCTATTACGCTTGATAAAGTGCTCGCGTTATTTGCAGTACCCGATGCGGAATATACGGCAGAGACAATTGCAGAAACCATAAAATTAAGTCGCACCACCGCCCGCCGTTATTTAGAGTATTGTTTAGCCCAACGTAAGATTGAAGCGGAAATTGAATACGGCAAAGTCGGGCGCCCCCAGCGGATATATCGAGGAAGTCATTAGTTGCTGTAGGTAGACGATTGAAGTCTGTATGAATGTGTTTGCGCCAATGTCCAAAAAGGTTGTTATGAATGTACTGATCCTTGGCGCCCGTGCGCCAGCCTGCCTAGAATGGGCGCGAGCGTTTAATGAGGCAGGATGGACTGTCAGCGTTGGTGATTCGCTCAGTCAGCCGCTGAGCCGCTTTAGTTGCTCTGTGCAACATTATGTCCGCTTGCCTGAACCTCGACAGAACCCGACTGCTTGGGTTGAAGCCCTTGCGACGGCGATCGAAAATCAACATATCGACCTGCTGCTACCAACGTGCGAAGAAGTGTTTTATTTGGCTCATGGCCTTGAACGCTTGCAACCGTTGTGTCGGGTGTTAACCAGTGACTTTTCGCTGTTGCACCGCCTGCACCATAAGGGGCATTTTGCAGCCATGACGGAAGGCTGGTCTTTAGCTGCCCCTGAAACTCATCTACTGACAGACAGCCAAGCATTGCTCACATTCGCGGAGGATGCTGCAAGCTGGGTGTTCAAACCCGCGTATTCACGCTTTGCCTCACAAACCTTAATCCGTCCGTCAGCCCAACAGCTTAATAACGTGCAGCCTACTCAAGCCGAGCCTTGGGTTGCGCAGCGATTTATCGAAGGGCGGGAGTTTTGCAGTTTTAGTGTTTTAATTGACGGTGAGTTGCGCGCCCACAGCTGTTATCACCCGTGCTACCGAGTCGGTCGTGGTTCGGGGATCTATTTTCAACCGAGTGCACCAGAACCGGTACGCCAATTTCTTGAGCATTTTGGTCGCGAGACTGGCTATAACGGGCAAGTAGGCTTCGATTTTATTCAAGACAAAAACGGTCGGTTTCATGTGCTGGAGTGCAACCCAAGGGGGACCAGCGGTGTGCATCTATTTGATAATCAGCGACAATTATTAGTGAATAGCTTGAGCCATCCACTTGAGCAGATCCTTGAACCAACATTAGAGCCTCGAATGATCGCATTGGCGATGCTGCTCTTTGCCGCACCACGACGCGCCCTGAGCCCGACATTCTGGCGTGATTATGCCGCCGCCCACGATGTTATCGTACAAAAAAGTGATTGGTGGCCGTTGATAGCACAAGTCGGAAGCCTTACGGAAATCGTTGCTCGGGCGGTATCTCGACGCTGTGGATTATTAACGGCGTCTACGGCAGATATCGAATGGAACGGTCAGCCGCTAGACGAGCGTACATGATGAAATTATTGTGCGAAGATCAAATTGTTAGTGAGAGCGCCAGCCCGAATGACAGTTTGGCTCGGCACTATGTGCGAGCCTGTGCCAGTGAGTGCTTGATAGGTAATGTCAGCACGAAAATGGCGCTGCTCGATACGGGGACACAGCAATTTCCGGTCAGTATCACAGACGGTAACGAACCCGATGACAACTGCTATGTGGTATCCCCCCAAACAGCCTATAGCGGTTATGCCCGCGAAGAAATCAAACGCCTCGGACGACCTTATCTGACTTGGCCGTTAAAGTTGCTGACTCAAGCTGTCGAACGCTTGCTAAATGTGGGTAAGGTCAACAAATTGGTGCAGGTCAACAACTGGCTGCTATCGACCAATCTGTATCCTGATGATTGGGACGTCACTGAATTACCGGCGATCACGGCACTGCTGAGACAAAACTTTCCTGAGCATGGGATTGGTTTTCGTTCACTTAATGATTTCAGTAACCATGCATTGCGCCAAAGCCTGCAAAAACACGGTTATTTGAGTATTCCTAGCCGGCAAGTCTATTTGTTTGATGGTCGGGCAGGGAAGGAAGCGCCGTTTCTCCAGCACCATAATACTCGGATGGATGCCACTTTATTACGGCGAAGCCCGTATACCGTTGTATCCGGTAGCGAATTGAATGATAGCGATTTCAAGAGAATAGAGCACCTTTATAACCTGCTTTATTTGGATAAATATTGCACGTTGAACCCCCATTATAGTGCGCAATGGATGCAGCAGGGGCAACGTGAAGGCTGGTTAGAGTTCCGAGCTTTGCGCAACGCAGAAGGGCGTATTGACGGCGCGTTGGGCTGGTTCTCATCTTCCTCCGTGATCAGCACCCCAATAGTGGGCTATGACACTGCATTGCCTCAACGGCTTGGATTGTATCGACAATTGACCCGTCTGTGCCTACAAGAAGCGGCTGAACGCCGTCAGATATTGAATTTTAGCTCTGGCGCTGCCGAGTTTAAGCGCTTGCGGGGTGGCCAGCCGCAGATAGAATACAGCCTAGTCTACGTCGCCCATTTATCTTGGGGGCGACGCCTAGTATGGAAGGTGCTGAGTTTTCTGTTACATGGTATCGGTGTGCCGATGATGAGGAAGCTAAAACTGTGAAGCTGTTTGCACATCAATGGTGGCCTGTGGCTATCAGCGACAAATTGCGAAACCAACCTGTGGCGTGTCAGTTACATGACACTCCACTCGTGCTGTTTCGCGACAGTGACGGGCGTGCTGCTGCACTGCCCGATCGTTGTCCGCACCGTTTTGCGCCATTGAGTGCGGGTAAAGTGTGTGATGGGCAGATTGAGTGTCCTTATCATGGCTGGCGGTTTTCTGCCGACGGGCGGTGTACTCGAGTGCCCGGTACCAACCTTGTGGCGGGAAGTAAGCCGCTGCTTGAGAGTTTCCCTTGTTGCGAAGCCCACGGGCTAGTCTGGGTTAGCCTGAGTACGGAATGGCCGCTGATCCCGCCAGTTGCGCCCTCTGATAGTTTGCAGAGAGTCGATACGTTTTGGATCACCGATGAAGTGCAGTGTTCCCTGCAAGACGCCGCAGAGAATTTTCTTGATGGTTTTCACACGCATTTTGTTCATTCTGGCTGGATACGTCACGACAGGGAACGGCAACAAATCAGCGCTCGAGTTCGCCCACTGGCAGATGGTGTCGAAGCCGTGTATAGCGAAGAGGGCAAACAGTCAGGGATTATTTCGCGACTGTTTGAGCGTGAGCGCGGAATTAGTATGGGGCGCTTTCGTCTGCCGTGTCTGGCAGAAATTGAGTATCGCGATCGTCGTGACGAGCTCAATTTGCTGGTCAGTGCTTGGCTAGTACCTTGTGGAAGTGGTCAGTTACGCCTGTTTGCACGAATTGCCACTCGGCGCGGCAAGCTTCCGGCAGTCATTAAACGTTATGTATTGAGCAAGTTATTCCGCGTGATCCTCCGTCAAGACCGCCAAATATTGGAGAAAGTCAGTGCCAATAAACTGCGTTTTCAAGGAACCTTACCGACACCGCTCGATGGTGAGCAGGATCTACTAGGTCCTAGTATTCGCCAATTACTTGAAGAGGATGAGCCGCTGATGTTTGAGGAGCGGGAGTTCTGTTTTCGGCTTTAAGTCGCTGTGAGGAATATTGCATATGCTTTCCAGACATATTTGGAGCCTATAAAAAGGCTCTTTTTATAGGTTCAGTACCATCAACCCTATCTCATCTGTTTTCTCAAGTATAAGCCTTCAATTGCATTACGTAACACTAAGGTCATTAATGAGTGTTGACGAGAGTCAACAAACTGCATATTGTTAGAGCACGCAAAGCAAATCCGTAGAATGGTTGACCGCTGTACCCCGAAGAAATCTAAGGATTGATTCGGTATTTTAGGCCAAGGTGGGCAACCGCCTTTTTGATGAGGAGAGCGGAATGGAACTCTACAATTTCACACTGACGCTATCAGGCGTTCAAATGGAGACAGAGGGGCTTGCGGATGCTCTGTATACCAACGGCTGTGATGATGCGCTAATTTGCTACTACGGTAGCTCAGTGTATATAGAATTTGACCGAGAGGCAGAAAGTTTAGACTTGGCAATCAAATCAGCGATTAATGACATTGAAACGGCAGGTATTGGGGCTGTCGTTGAGTCGGTGGACTCAGCTCTAGTTGGTTTGAGTGATATTGCCCAACTTTCCGGTTTAACTCGCCAAGCCATTGCTTTACTAAAAGACGGCTCACGAGGTAAAGGCAATTTCCCTTGTCCTATCCAACGTATTAGTGGCCAATCACCACTTTGGGATTGGTCAGAAGTTGCTAAATGGTTGAATGATAGCGGTCGCCTCGACAGTAAAGGCATTCAGGCTCGAGAACAGTTGGTGCGTAATGCACATATATTGAGCAAGTGGAATCTTGCGTTAAGAATGCGATCATTTGGAAACATTAAAGAAGTAGAATCAATCGCATATTCACTTATTTCATAATATTTGATCTTTGAGGGCTTTACGATGACCACCTTTTATCAACTAACCGCAACAAGCCTTAGCGGTCAGTCTATTTTTATGGCGGACTACGCGGGTAAAGTGGTTCTCGTCGTGAATACCGCCAGCCATTGTGGTTTTACACCGCAATATGAAGGTCTTGAAGCACTCTACAAAAAATATGCAGAGCAGGGTTTGGTGGTGCTGGGTTTCCCTTGCAATCAATTTGGGAAGCAGGAACCCGGCGGCGCAGAGGAAATCGGGCAAACTTGCTACATTAACTACGGTGTGAGCTTTCCGATGTTCGAGAAAATAGACGTCAATGGAAGCGCCGCACACCCAGTATTTCGTTATCTAAAAAGCGAGTTACCTGGGCTGCTGGGTGGTCGAATTATGTGGAACTTCACTAAATTCCTGATTGGACGGGATGGTAAGCCGCTCAAGCGCTTTGCACCGTTCACGACCCCCGAAAAAATGGAAGCGGCGATTGTTGCCGCACTTGGCATTTGAGTGCTCGTTAATTTGAGCCTATTTCATGCAAATTATCTGAGGCTATTTCCCTTTCCCCGAATTCTGCAACTCATTTTCCATAATCATCACTTTCTTCTGGGCGCGTTCGTCGCCTTGCTTGGCGGCGAGTCGATACCAATATAAGGCTTTCGTGTCATCTTGCGGTACGCCCATTCCATATTGATAACACGCTCCGCTGGCATACTGTGCATCACGGCTGCGTTGATTGGCGGCCTTGATAAACCATTGGCAGGCTTTAGCTTGGTTGGCGGTGATGCCATCACCTCGTGCGTAAATTAACGCTAAATTAAACTGGGCGGAAACTTCCCCTTGCTGAGCGGCGAGGGTTAGCCACTTAATAGCCGAAGCAGTATCGCGCTTGGTACCTTGCCCTGCTAAGTAGAGCATGCCTAGGCTATTTTGTGCGGGGGAAAATCCTAACTCCGCAGAACGTGTAAAATATTGAAAAGCTGCGGGGTAATTTATTTTGTCATACATCCCCGTTGCCGCTTGATAACCTAATAAATAGAGCGCTTGTGGGTGATTTTTTTCAGCCAATGCGAGGTAGATTTGATTGGCTTTTTGAGGGGCTTTATCTCCGACCACACCTTTTTCATACCAATAAGCTAAAGTTAGCTGCGCTGCGGGTAACTGTTGCGCCGCGGCTTTTTCTAGCCAACTTAATGCTTGTTGTGGATTTTTCTCTAACAGGTTTGGGATGCCTTCTAGGGTATATTCGGCCATATTCATTTGGCCAATAGGGTCGCCAGCATTGGCTGCCGCTTCCATCCAATGCAACATCTCTTTGGGATTTTTACCGATGCCAGCCCCTTGCTGGTACATCAGGGCGAGGTTGATTTGTGCCTTGGTAAAATGTTGGCTGGCGGAAAGCTTATACCAATATGCGGCTTTATCTAGCTGACCGTGAGATTGATAAAACATCGCTAAATTAAACTGAGCTTCGGCTTGCCCACTATCGGCTAATTGCGTGAGCGTTTTTTCATCCACAATCGAAGAGGGTGCAGCAGGAGCGACAGTTTTAGCATAGCTCACGTTAATAAAAAGCAAGCAAAAGATAATTAAGGGGAGGGTAAACTGTTTCACTGAGCTTCCTTGGGATGAATTTTAGCCATTTATTCCTAATGGGTAGGTTAACGGGTTGCTGTTAGCGGCACAATTGCCATTCTTGCTATTTTGAAAATTATTTTTACGTATTAAAAGACGATAAATCATGATGTTATAAAAAAGAATAAAAATAATTAAAAAAAAGATGAACCTTTTGAGGTTATCAAGGGTCTTAATTACATATATATCACTGTTTGCTTGTGTAAACATTCATATATTTACCCTCAACATTCATTTCTTTACATGAAGTAATGCAATAATGCATCTATGTAGTGTAGTTTGAATTAGTAGTACGATCCTTAATAGAATGCATTATGCCCAGTTTTAGTCGCTGGGCTTTTTTTTGCATAAAATATGACTCTTCCTGCAAATACCGCTTTATTTTTATCTCACACCGCTATTTCGTTCGATAAATAAACACACAATAGTGACATTAATAAATAATCACCTATCTAAATTCATTTCTATTCAGTTTTTATTATCACCAAGACGAAATATTAGCAGGATACCGCACGGTATATTTGTGGTGTTTATAGGGTGTTACTCAGCGAGTAAAATGATTAAAGATAGAACAATATGCTTAACATATAGTGAACAAGTGGTTATTTAATGGGCGATAATAATTTCATGATTTTGTAAAAAATTGAAGTTAATCACGATATGCATCTATAAGCATGGTAATTAATGCTGGCTAAATTATTAGTTTTGGTGCATAAATAGCATATATTGCTTAACTGATTATTTTGTTTGGCTTGGCATATATTCGCTGTAATGCTGAATAAATAATCAAATATGCTTTAACTCATTGAATTTTATGTTCGTGATTCATAAACAATATTTACACACAGTTTTGTTTGTTTTGAGGTCAGGGATTGATACTCCTCCTACCAAAAGTGAATCTTCTAAAGCTTGAATTCTTGAGACCATAACAATGCGAGGGTGCAGACAGCGCCCCGTGGTTTTTTTGCATACGTACAGGTTGTATTAGAGGTAACTTGTGTCCACAACAAATAACAAAGAGGAAGTCAGTCTTAACGCGTTTAAGCAACCTCGTTCATTCTATCTCATCTTTTCTATCGAACTCTGGGAACGTTTTGGTTACTACGGTCTTCAGGGGATCCTCCCAATTTATCTCAGCCAAGTGCTTGGCATGTCGGAAGCGGAATCTATTACGCTGTTCGCGGCCTTCTCTGCGCTGGTTTATGGCTTCGTTGCCATCGGTGGTTGGTTAGGGGATAAAGTTCTAGGAACTAAGCGCGCGATTGTCCTTGGAACGGTAGTATTAATTGTCGGTTATTCCTTCGTTGCCTTCTCTGGGCATGATGTGTCGATGGTTTACCTCGGCCTTGCTACCATCGCGGTAGGTAACGGTCTGTTTAAAGCGAACCCATCATCATTGTTATCCACCTGTTATGACAAAAATGACCCACGTTTGGACGGTGCATTCACCATGTACTATATGTCCGTTAACATTGGTTCATTCTTTTCAATGTTGGCAACGCCATGGTTAGCAAAACATTACGGCTGGGATGTCGCATTCTCCCTCAGCGTAGTGGGCCTGATCATCACCTTAATTAACTTTTATATGTGCAAAAAATGGGTTGCTGACCACGGTTCAAAACCGGACTTTGCGCCTGTTGTTATCTCCAAATTACTGATGACTATCGTCGGTGTGGTTGCTCTGATTGCGATTTCAAACTGGCTACTGTACAACTTAGGCATTGCGCGTGCGGCACTGGCGGTGATTTCTCTGGGTATTTTAGTTATCTTTATCAAAGAGATGATGGCGCTTAAAGGTATTGCTCGCCGCCGTATGGCAGTCGCGTTGATCCTGATGCTCGAAGCTGTTGTTTTCTTCGTACTTTATAGCCAAATGCCAACCTCACTGAACTTCTTCGCACTGCATAACGTGGAGCATGAAATTTTCGGTTTTGCGATTGAGCCCGCTCAGTATCAAGCATTAAACCCATTATGGATCATGATTGGTAGCCCAATTTTGGCGGCAATCTATAACAAAATGGGCGATAACTTACCGATGCCACATAAATTCGCTATCGGAATGTTACTGTGCTCTGCGGCGTTCTTAGTGCTGCCATTAGGGGCAAAATTCGCGAACGAAGCGGGTATCGTTTCTGTTCAATGGTTAGTTATCTGCTACGGTTTCCAAAGTATCGGTGAGCTGATGATTTCTGGTCTGGGTCTGGCGATGGTGGCACAGTTAGTTCCACAACGTCTGATGGGCTTTATCATGGGCGCATGGTTCTTAACTAACTCTGCTGCGGCATTTATCGCGGGTTATGTTGCTTCTATGGCGGCTGCACCTCAAGGCGAAATCACCAGCAAAGTTGAATCTCTGGCTGTTTACAGCGATGTCTTTATGAAGATTGGTCTGGTGACGGGGGCTATTGCCATTGTGATGGTATTCACGGCGCCGTTATTAAACCGTATGACGCAAGAACAACATTAATTTGTTCTGTTAGTCATAAAATTGAAAAGGGCGATAGAAATATCGCCCTTTTTTAATGCATGATTATTTAAAGCATTCGTGATTCAATGTATTTGCTATTTAAAATACCGATTGCTAATTAGCTTCATGGAACGGTTATTGCCGTTGACTAAAATGGTGCTCGCGCTGCGGCTATGCAGATCATTCGAGATACCATTCATCAGCACCGTTGGGGTGATAGCGGTGGCAGAGAAAATGACATCAGACGTATTCACCATCATATCCAACGTTAAAATCTCCCCAATTTCGATACCCATCTGCTGGCAACGAATGGCTTCTTGCGCCGCTAACAGTTTATTTTGTTCGGTGTCTTCTTTGGCTTTATTGCGCGGTACAAGGCGTGCTTGCATGTCTCCACCTAATGCGCGTGCAATGGCTGCACTAATAATGCCTTCTGGTGCACCGCCGATGCCATACATCATATCAATAGGGTGCTCAGGTAAGATTGTTAGCAGTGATGCAAGAACATCTCCATCAGGAATAGTGATAACATTGGCACCAAAGTTACGGATAGTTTTAATAATGTGCTGGTGGCGAGGTTTATCGAGAATGGCAATGTTGAGCATGGAAATTGGTTTATCCAATGCTGCAGAGAGAAACTCAAGATTCTTCTCTAATGGATTTTTTAGGTGAACGGCATCTTTTGCGGCTGTACCGACGACCATTTTTTCCATATACATATCGGGGGCTTGCAGTAATGTTCCTGTTGGTGCTGCCGCCAAAACTGCAATGGCATTGTGCTCATTACATGCCACCATGCGGGTCCCATCAATAGGGTCGACCGCAATATCTAAATGATGTTCGCTAGATTGTTTGCCGACTTGCTCGCCAATATACAGCATTGGTGCTTCGTCAATTTCCCCTTCACCAATTACGATTTTCCCATGAAAATCAATTTCATTGAGTCGATTTCGCATGGCTTCAACCGCAGCGTTATCCGCTGCATTTTTATCTTGTTTCCCGACCCATTCAAACGCGGCAATGGCAGCAACTTCCGTCACTGACGCGATAGCAGACGCGAGTTCATCGCTAATTTTCATTTTGGTGTTATTCCTAGGACTAAAAAATTATCGCGCCTATGATACGTTTTTTGTGATCAACTTGGTAATTTTTTGGCGAATAAAGCGGCGTTTAATTGAGGTTGGAGAGAGTAATTAAGCAGATGGAAAGGGCGGAGTGAGCTCCGCCAACATAAAGTTACAGCATTTCGACGATGGTGATCCCACCAATAATTGAAATCAATGCCGCAATAGTACTGAGTAATACGGTTCCCGCGGAGGTTTCAGTATAGGCTTTATTACTGATAGCTAACGCTGGTACAGCCGTTGCCGTCGGTAACACACCGATAATAAATGCCGCTTTTAATAAATCACTTTGTAACCCTAATGCGAGGCCGGTTCCAAGAATAAGTGCCGCCTGTACAAAGTTTTTCACAAAAACGTTAAAGACAATTTCTTTATTGATTGTGAGTTTAATACCTGAAAGTAATAAACCAAGGAAGAAGAGGGCCACACCACCTGCAGTTTTTCCGAGTTCATTGACTGAGTTTTGTAGAATTTCAGGTAATTTCACGCCACAAATTGCCAGAATTGCCCCTAAAACAGGCAGGAAAACTAATGGCTGAATGACGGCTTTACCGATAGATTTCAGAATACCATTACCATTCGCTGATCCGCTGATCATCAATAAGGTAAATGGAATGATGATGACGGTATAAATTAAGTTACCGAGTACCATGGCAATTAAACCGGATGAACCGACGGTTGCCAGTAAAACTGGTGGTCCACAGTACGCCATATCCGGGAATGAAACAGACAATGCTTGCATCGCAGCATCGGTTTTATTGTGACGGAAAAATACTTTACCGACCACAAAACCAATGACATAGGATGCAATTAACCCAACTGCTAGCGCTATCAAATAATCAACATTCAGTAAAACTGAAGGTGGGGCTTGAACGGCTGCAAGGAATAATGCAAATGGTAAGGCGATTTTGACAACAAAGTCAGCAAATGCTTGCGAATATTCTCGTTTCACGAAACCATATTTACCCGATAACCACCCTACGGCAAGACCGAGTACGATGGGACTTAGGGCTTCAAGTATTATGTGTAATAGCATAGGAATTCCTTTGCGTTATTTAGGACAATACATATTTTTAAATATATCAATAAAAGACAGTCACTATTTGTTAAATAACGTATTGGTGAATTTGTCTATAAATTAATAACATAATCATAAGAAAAAACACCTATTATCTGCATATTTTCTATAATAAATAGAAAGTATCAAAAATGGATTATTGAAATTAATAAGTTATTAATAAAGTCATAGAGGATTTAGAGGTGAGAAAAATAAATATTTAAAAATTTATTTTTCTCACCTAAAAATGTACTATCATTTTATGATGCTTAAATAATAAGATGATAGAATAAATCATACTGTGAATACTCTTAAAATGAGTTATTTTGTAACAGTTTGTTACTCTCTGTTGGCAATTTAGTTATTCGTCTCTAAACTAGGACGGTTATTGAATAATATCGATTGATACTGTGTATTCTAAGATCCTGTTAACTAATCTTGGGTTACTGGCATTGGATTAAAGAAGGAAACCTATTTGTGGATACATGGATACTCCTAGGGCTCATTTTTATTGCGTTTGTGATAGTTGCCCCTGTGCTAGCTATCATTGCGATTAATCGCACTGGTCGAATGCAATACCAAATTAACCAGTTGAACCAAAAGGTTGCCTCTCTAGAAGCCGAAATAGCCCGTGATAACGGCCTTCAGCCTGTTCACGCTATTGATATGGATGAAGAAAATCCAATATCCCATCAAGGTGACATCCAACATAATAAGTATCAAGTGGATGCACTTAAAATTGCAATCCAAGATCCTAAGCCTCAAACACCTCAAATTATGTCGCAGCCGGTGGCTGTGTCCAGTGACAAACAAGTTAATGCAGTTAACCCGATAGCAGTTAATCCAAATCGTTTTGATAAGCCGAAACCAAGCCAGCCTGCATCATCTCAGAATAAAGCTGAAGATAAATCCATTTTTGCCCATTTCTTTACGTGGTTAATAACAGGTAATCCGCTGGCTAAGATAGGAATTTTATTATTATTTTTAGGCGTTGCCTATTTACTGAATTATAGCGTACAGAATGAAATTATTTCACCTGAGTTAAGGCTCGTCTTCAGTGCTGCGGGTTGTTTAGTTTTATTAGGTATAGGTTGGTGGCTTCGCACGAAAAAAGCATTATTTGGCCTGATATTACAAGGCGGTGCAATCGGCTGCTTATACATTACAGTTTTTGCTGCTTTCAAGTTATACACCATGATCCCTTATGGGTTTGCATTTGTGGCGATGCTAATCATCTGCTGTGCGAGTATTGGGTTGGCGTTATTACAGCGTACGATTAGCTTAGCGATTTTAGCGTCTTTAGGTGGTTATTTAGCGCCAATATTACTGTCCACTGGAGGCGGTAGCCACATTGTTTTATTCTCCTATTACTTAATGTTGTCGATAGGTATTTTAGTCATCAGTTTCTGGCAAGCATGGCGCCCGTTAAATTTAGTCGGCATGTTTATGACCTATGGTGTGGCAATATTATGGGGAATGGACAATTATCATTATGATTATTATCTATCATGCCAGCTATTTATTATTGCTAACTTGGTTGTATTCAATGCATTAACTCAGTTATTTGCCTTGCGTTTTGAGCATAATAAACAGCTCGTTGTCGATAATACCCTATTATTTTTCCCACCATTAATGAGCATTGCTTTGCAATTTGCTATTTCGGATGGCATCGGATTATTGCCAGCATTTATTTCTCTGCTTATCGGCTTACTGTATCTCATTGCCAGTTTACAGCTTCATAAACGCTTTAATACCGCAGGCAAGAATATGGCTCTAGGTAACATCATTATTGGCGCTAGCTTCGTAACATTGGCGGTGCCGCTCGCCTTGTCATTTGAATGGACGACGATTGTTTGGTCATTACAAGGCTTAGCCATGCTGTGGTTTGCCCTCAATCAAGGGCATAAAAAATTAGCGTTGCTCTCGTCACTGCTCATTGCTGTGAGTGCTTTAATGATATTAAGTGACTATCCTTATCATTATTGGAGTAACAATGTTATTTACATGCTACCAAGCCTGATAGCTGCTTGCTTCTTTGCGGGCGGGTTATTTCATGTGCGCCAGAAAGACGCGAGCTATTTTATTGCGCTCAGTTATGCATTTTTGATCCTAGGGTTAGTTGTCTGGTTCATCTGGGTGCCAGAATTTACTGACATGCTTTCATGGAACAGTGAAACGGAAAGCTTAATTATTTTAGCGATAGTGCTTATCTCTGCGTGGTGTTGGCGTATTGGTGGTCAAAAAATCAATTGGATACCATTAGTTTTATGCCAGTTCTCATTATGGGCAGTGGCTTATTACTATTTAACATTAGATTTTATTTATGCAGAAAATCCGATGGGGCGTGGAGAAGGTTCGTTGATTTGGCCTGTGATCTTGGGCAGTTCAGTTCTGTATGTGATGCACGCTTATAGTATCCAAAACTTGTATATTCGACGTGGAATGTACGTTGCCAATCTATGGTTAATTATTGGATTTGGTGCGACACAAGTTAACTGGTTTGTTGCTAATCTACCGTGGGGAATGCACGAACTGGGTTACTTCATTTACATTATGTCGATAACCTTAGTGGTATTAATCCTCTACTTGCTGCAACATAACAAATTTGTACCAATGCGCCGTAAAGGCTTGCTGTATTGGTATAGTTTATTGCCACTTATGGCAGTATTGGTGGCACTTTCATATTGGTCTAACTTTGAAGATGGAAAACTCACGTTTTGGAGTTACGTCCCATTAGTTAACCCGCTAGATGAAGCGGGACTGTTTAGCATTGCAGCGCTGTTATTGATGCGCAAAGGTTTTATCGCGAAGATAAGAAAAATAACGCCTATTGAAATTGGGGTGATGAAAGGTCTGATGGTGGTGATCATTGGATTAGCTATCTTCTGGTATAACGGCATCATTCTTCGTGCGACGGCTGATTTTGCGAATATTCCTTGGAATGAGAATATCTTATTTGATTCGCGTCTCGTGCAAACGGTTCTTTCCATTAGCTGGGCAATAGCTGCACTATTCTGCATGGTGATTGCTGCTGTGAAGAAAAGTCGAACATGGTGGTTTGGTGGTGCAGCGATTTTTGCTTGTGTGATTGCAAAACTATTTCTTATTGATGTGTATGGGCAGGATGGCATTTCCCGTGCGGTCTCCTTTATTGCCGTAGCGGTGTTGATCTTGGTTGTGGGGTATTTCTCCCCATTACCACCAAAGCATAAAATGGACATTGAGGTACAGGATAAATCGTTATGAACTGCATGAAAATAGCCGTGAAAAACATAACAATATTATGTGCATGGGGCGCTTTCTTTTCCTCAATATGCTTATTATCATTTGGAAGCTATGCTAGCGACTCTAAAACCAATGGCTCTAGAGCTACTGATTCTACGCAAGTAAGCCCTTATGATTTTTATCAAGGAAAAGAGCTTACTACACCGGATAGGAGCAGCCCGTTCTACTGGCTAGAGTTACCTGCGGCTGCCTATATGGGATCTGCGTATCCAGATACTCTGCAAGATATTCGTGTTTTCAATGGAACAGGGAATGAAATTCCGACGGCGCTATTTTTCGATACCAATAAATCTGTTGCGACGACCAATGTTAAATTTAATTTTCAACGCTTAGTTACTCGTGCAGATAATGTGAATCCTAACGATGATGCTCAATTTGATAGCCAATATATACTGGTAGAAGCAGAGCCAGGAAAAACAACCCGTATTGAATTGCCGAATTTACAACGAAAAGATAAAACCAATTATCAAGCCTATTTATTGACGCGTGATCAACTCAAAGAGAACGGTGTTTTATCGACTTTAAATTTAGGTTGGGATCAGAACAATCAGGACTGGCAAGCCAAAGTTTTTGTTTATTTTAGTACCGATAAGAAAAACTGGGTAAATATTGCGTCGAATCAGCCTGTCATGAGCCTGAAATTAGACTCAGGAGTTGTGGCGAGTAATACCATTGAGTTATTAAGAGGGGAAAGTACTGGGTTTGTTGCACCATACCTAATGTTAGTAACGGTGAGCACGCCAGAGCATGAAATTCCACTTCTTCAATCTGTGACAGGATTGCAGTATGTTATGAACTCTTTCCACCGTCAGGAATCTTTTCTCTTTGAAGTGACGAACGATGGTATCACTCGAGAACAAGTGATTTATCGCTTGCCAACTCCGCAGCCATTAAATGAAATCAGTATTAAGTTACAACAATCAAATCGCGTGATACCGCTTAAAATAGAATATATTGCCAATAGTGATGATGAATGGAAATTGTTGGCGAATGTGATGGTTTTCAACCAAATCAATGATGGTGATAAAGCCAGCAATCCGAATTTAATGATCCACGATAAGCAAATTAAAGGACTCAGAATAACTGCATTAAAAGGCAGTTGGGATGAGCTGCCACCTACGATTTATGGGTTACGTGATGCTGTGAATCTGATTGTGAATATACAAGGTGCTTCGCCTTACTTGCTAGTGTGGGGAAATAAACAAGCCACTTTAGATAATGTTAACTACACTCAACTTATTGGTAAAAATGAAAGCGTTGAGAACGTGATGGATGATTTCCCTGAAATCACAACAACGGGTAAAGTATTGAATTTAGGTGGTGTGGAGAAAAAAATCCAAGATAAGCCCGTGGAAAAAGGGTTACATTGGATGATCATTGCATTATGGGTATTACTTGTTGTCGGTATTTTCGCGCTGCTTTATTTCTGCTGGTATCTTTTCAAAGAGATTGGGTCATCAAATAAATCTAACCCAGATGATTTTTAACTGAAAAAGGAACCTGAGGTTCCTTTTTTTGAATCTAACCGCATCAAGAGAGGACAGGATCATGCCGAAAGGACAATGCTTATGTGGGGCAGTTAAATTGACTATCAATCAGCCTATCGATACCGTTCATGTTTGCCATTGTGGGATGTGCCTAAAATGGAATGGTGGTCCCGGAATGACCATCGGCTATGAGGGTGAACCTAAAATTGAAGGCAGCGAGTTTATTACTCGTTTCGCTTCATCGGAATGGGCTGAAAGGGCTTTCTGTAAGCAGTGTGGCACCCATCTATTTTATCACTTGCATACACCATCAACGTATTACATTTCAGCTCAGCTATTTGATGAAAGCAAGAATGCTAAAATGGGAACGCAGATTTATATTGATTGTAAGCCGAATTATTATAATTTTGCTGAGAAAACACCAATGCTAACTGAGCAAGATATATTAAATATCTATGTGAATAATTCAAAATAGCAATCCGATATCAGGTATTATTACCTGCTATTTATCTTAAGGTAATCTAAACATTCATTTATAATGTCAACGTCAAAAATTTCAATTATAATTAAGCCATTCTGTTTTTTTACATAACGCTGAAAGGTTATGCTTAGTCTAAGGTAAATAAAAAAGATAATTTATCTATTTTAAACGTAGGAAGAGTAACCTGAGGGATGATTAATGAATAATATGAAAGGAATGCGTCACGCTAGTAATATAGCTTGGGTATTACAATGGGTTCTTAACGCAGGTTTAATTGTGCTTGCTGCGGTGTTAGTTTTCTTTTTAGCAAAAGAAACATTTACCATGGCATCGTTAATGTTTGGAGGAAACCAAGAAGCTAAAGCGTATGAGCTTTTAGAAGGAATCGTCATTTACTTTCTGTACTTTGAGTTTATCGCTTTGATTATAAAGTATTTTATGTCAGGTTATCATTTCCCATTACGTTATTTTATCTACATTGGTATCACGGCAATTATCCGCCTGATCATTGTTGACCATAGTGATCCGATGACAACGTTGTTACACGCTGGCGCTATCTTAGTTTTAGTTATTGCGCTTTATATTGCTAATACTGAAAAACTAAAACGAGAATAATAATCGTTAGATTAATTTATCAATCACACTAAAGGGAATAATAATCATTTCTTTTAGTGTGAGCTTAAATAAATAAAAAAATGACTTAAACAATATAAAGCGAGAGTAAATATAAGCTAAAATAAAATTTTAGAGAGTTGGTTTTAGAATAAAACTAATAATATAAGCATTGTTAACTAGAGTGATTGTCTGTTTTTTATTCTGTTAAAATAAAGTAAGAAAGTGTTTTACTTTTCTAAATGGGTTATTTACTGTGATAAAGTTTCTATTTTAATAACATAAGTAACTTGCAACTATGACAACTAAAACACTACCTCAGAAAAAGGGTTTTTTAAATCGTGTTGAGCGCATCGGTAACGTTATGCCTGATGTGACAATGTTATTTGTTTACGCCCTAGTAATATGTTGGTTTTTATCCTATCTACTCTCATTTGTAGATTTCAGTTATCACCATCCTATTTCTAAAGAAAAAATTTCCGTTATTAATATGTTTCAGTATGAAGAAATCATATTATTTGTGACATCAGCGGTTAAAAATTTTATTAATTTCCCTCCTCTCGGCATAACAATTGTTGCCACCTTAGGTATTGGGATTGCAGAAAGTAGCGGCTTTATTAATACTGCACTGAAAAAAATGCTTTCTTTCATTTCACCTAAAATGTTGACTCCAACAGTTGTTTTCGTCGGGATCGTATCTCACGTTGCTTCTGATTCAGCCTACGTTATTTTGATGCCAGTCGCGGCAATGATGTTCTATGCCAGTGGCCGCCATCCTTTAGCGGGTATTGCAGCGGCATTCGCCGGCTTGGCGGGGGGATTCACGGCAAGTTATACACCATCGATTATTGACCCGATTATGCAGAGCTTCACACAAGATGCCGCGCAAATGTTAGCGCCGGGCTACAGTGTGAACGTGCTGTGTAACTATTTCTTTAGCTTGGGCGGAACCTTCGGCGTTATTTTCACTTGCTGGTTTATCACCGAAAAAATCGTTGAGCCGTGGTTAAATAAAAACGCACCAATCAATAAATCTGACGTTGATACCGATGCAGAGCAAGATTTAGGTAAAATCACCCTACAAGAGCATCGCGCATTTCGTGTGGCTGGATTAATGGTAATTGCATTAGGCGTGGGATTATTTGCGCTGTTATGGCCTGAAAGTTCACCGCTACGTGGCCCAGACGGCAGCTTAACTAGCCCGAAAGCACCAATCATGCAGATTGTTGTGCCACTATTGTTCATCTTCTTTGCACTTCCGGGCATTGTGTACGGGTATATGACCAAATCTTTCACCTCGACCAAAGATGTGGTTAAGGCGATGGAAAATATTACCAAGTCACTGATCCCATTTATTGTGTTTGCTTTCTTTGCGGCGCAATTTCTGTATTCTTTCCAACACTCTAACTTAGGTACATTATTAGCGTTATCGGGTGCGGAATTACTGCGAACTTTAGATATGCCATCGGGAATGACGGTATTTGGGGTGATTTTATTAACTGCCGTGTTAAATATCATGATCACGTCAGCGACCTCGAAATGGGCTATTATGGCGCCTGTTTTAGTGCCAATGTTAATGGCTGTCGGAATTTCGCCAGAATTAACCCAAGCGGCATTCCGAGTGAGTGATTCTGCGATGAACGTGAGTACGCCAATGTTCCCGTTCTATCCGCTGATTTTAATGTATTGCCAGAAATATTATAAAAATGCAGGTATCGGAACCTTATGTTCCATGATGATCCCATTCACCATAGGTTTATTAATTACCTTAACAGCAACACTATATCTGTTCTGGGCATTCGATATTCCAATCGGTTTTGACAGCGGTTATACATGGCAGCCTGCGCAATAAGTAAAAGGTATGTAAAATGAAAGAATTAGGTAAAAAGTTAGAAGCGCGTTTTTATCGCTATGTGGCAATTGAAAGCCAAAGTGATGCGGCAAGCTCTGTTGTACCAAGCACCGAAGGTCAGCGTGAGTTGGCAAATCTTCTGGCGAAAGAATTAGAAAGTTATGGTTTGAAAGATGTGTATGTTGATGAACATGCCATTTTATATGGGATGCGCCCAGGTAATAAGCCTAATGCACCTAAAATTGGTTTTGTGGCTCATTTAGATACTGTGGATGTAGGTTTATCTCCGGTGATTAAGCCGCAAACTTTGAAGTATGAAGGTGCTGATTTATGCCTGAATGCACAGGAAGATGTGTGGTTTAAAACCGCTGAACACCCAGAAGCGGCAGCTTATGTGGGCGATGAAATTATTTTCAGTGACGGAACCAGTGTTCTGGGTGCCGATGATAAAGCGGCCATTACAGTTGTCATGGAGTTGATGGATAAACTGCAAAATACAGATTTTGACTGTGGCGATATCTATGTAGCATTTGTGCCAGATGAGGAAATTGGTCTTCGTGGCTCCAAAATCATGGATCTTTCTCGCTTCAAAGTGGATTTTGCTTACACCATTGATTGCTGCGCGCTCGGTGAAGTGGTTTTTGAAACCTTTAATGCGGCTTCTATTGAAGTGGAAATTAAGGGGATCACAGCTCACCCAATGTCAGCGAAAAACGTATTGTTAAACCCAATTCGTGTGGCCCATGATTTTATTGGTTGTTTCGACCGTTTTGATACGCCGGAACACACTGAACACCGTGAAGGCTACTTTTATATTACAGATTTAGCTGCAAACCCGAATGAAGCAAAAATCAAGATGGCGATCCGTGATTTTGACCGCCCAAGTTTTGAAGCCCGTAAGCGTTTCATTGCTGAAAGTATTGAACTGATTCGCACTCGTCATCCACGCGCAAAAGTGGAATTCAAAATTGATGATGTGTATAGCAATATCAGTGATTCAATCGGCGAAGATCGTACTGCGGTAGATATTATTCTCGAAGCGTTAAAAATTCATAATATCGAGCCAAATATCATTCCAATGCGTGGGGGCACTGACGGGTCAGCGCTGTCTGCTCGCGGAATTGTGACACCAAACTATTTTACGGGTGCGCATAACTTCCATTCTCGCTTTGAATTTTTACCAATAACTTCATTCGAGAAGAGTTATTTAGTGTCTGAAACTATTTGCCGCCTTGTTGGGCAAAAGTAGTTTATACACTGATTTAGCCTTAGTGCGTTAAAAGTAAGTGCATTAAAACAGATAGCTGCTAATTATTTAGCGGCTATTTTTTTTGAAATTAACTTATTCAAGTTTTAAATATTACTTAATTAATTATCATTAGGATAATAGTTTTAAATCTTGATTTAAAAAGAAGATATGACTTATTGATTTTTTCATTTATTATCCTCCCATTATGGCAGCAAGTAATAGGAGAGGTATTTGATTAATATAATAATTATTGATGATAGTAATATTTCGATTCGAGGTATTGAAGCAATACTGACTCGAAATACTCGCTATAAAGTTGTCGCAACGTTTCCTTCTTTAGATCCCGTGATCACATGGAACCGACAAAATAAAGCAAATATTATTTTGATTAATCGGGAACATTGCCATTTTGATTCATTGAAAACCTTCACGACAATCCGCCGTACTCAACCCGATGTTGGGCTAATTATCTTCAATGTTCGTCATAATGATATGTTTGTTGTGAAGGCGTTGGATATTGGTATTTTCGGCATACTGAGCGCCAGTATTGCAGAAGAAGAGCTTATTGAAGCTCTGCAAATCGTGAATGCGCGTCAACGAATTATCTCTCCTGATATTGCTCAACAGTTGGCTTTACAAAGATTAAACCAACGTGAACAGCTAGATATATATGAACTGCTTTCTGCAAGAGAGCTCGAAATTATGCTCATGATCACAAGAGGGCTTCCGGTTAAGCATATTGCGGATGCATTATCTTTAAGCCCTAAAACGGTAAATACTTATCGATATCGAATGTTTGGTAAACTTAATATCTGTAGTGATGTAGAATTAACACATATAGCAATCGGTTATGGTTTAATTACCGCAAAACAGGGTTCATCAGGGTGGAACAACAGTTTGATCCAAAAGTTTTCTTAAAAACAGTCACAAACCAACCCGGCGTTTATCGTATGTATGACGCTGGGGGAACTGTGATTTATGTTGGGAAAGCGAAAGATCTGAAAAAAAGGCTATCGAGCTATTTCCGTGAGAATGTTGGTAGCCGTAAAACAGAGCAACTCGTCAAGCATATCGCCTCTATCGATGTGACGGTAACCCATACTGAAACTGAGGCGCTACTGCTGGAACATAATTATATAAAGTTGTATCAGCCTCGTTATAACGTCTTGCTACGAGATGATAAATCTTATCCCTATATTTTTCTGAGTAGCGAAAAACACCCCAGAATTTCAAGTCACCGTGGCGCGAAACACGGAAAAGGGGAGTATTTCGGTCCATTCCCAAGTTCTTATGCGGTGCGTGAAACCTTAGCGGTGATGCAAAAGCTGTTTCCCATTCGCCAGTGTGAAGATAGCGTTTATAAAAATCGTTCAAGACCTTGTTTACAATATCAAATTGGTCGCTGTTTAGGGCCGTGCGTGAAAGGTTTAGTGACGGATGAAGAGTATGACCAGCAAGTCAACTATGTCCGTCTTTTCTTAACGGGTAAGGATAAGCAAGTCTTAACTGGGTTGGTCGAGCGCATGGAAAAAGCTAGCCAAGAGCTACGTTTTGAAGATGCGGCGCGTTTTCGTGACCAAATTCAAGCCGTGCGTGCGGTAACAGAAGAGCAATATGTCTCCGGCGGTGATGATGACCTCGACGTTATCGGGGTTGCATTCGATTCGGGTTTGGCTTGTGTTCATGTTCTATTTATTCGCCAAGGAAAGGTTTTGGGAAGTCGAAGCTACTATCCAAAAATTCCGGCGGGGACTCTATTAGAAGAAGTGGTTCAAACCTTCTTAGGGCAGTTTTATTTACAAGGCAGTGAAAACCGTACATTGCCAGGGGAAATATTAATTGATTTTCCATTAACGGAAAAAGAGTTATTGGCGGAATCGTTGTCTGGGATAGCGGGTCGTAAAATTAATATCCAAAGCCAGCCTCGAGGTACTCGAGCGCGTTATTTAAAACTGGCTCGAACCAATGCCTCTATCGCACTCTCCACCAAACTGGCGCAGCAGTCGACGATTCAACAACGCATGGCGGCGCTGTCAAAAGTGGTGAATATAGAGAATATTTCTCGCATGGAGTGTTTCGATATTTCCCACACGATGGGGGAGCAAACTGTGGCTTCCTGCGTGGTATTTGATAAAACGGGTCCCGTGAAGTCAGAATATCGTCGATACAATATTACGGGGATCACGCCAGGGGATGACTATGCGGCGATGCACCAAGTGCTGACTCGCCGTTATGGTAAACATCTGGATGAGAGCAAAGTTCCCGATATTATCTTTATTGATGGTGGCAAAGGGCAACTAGGCCAAGCGCGGGATGTATTTAATTCCCTTGAAGTGGATTGGGATAAAAACCATCCTTTATTAATTGGGGTTGCTAAAGGTAGCGATCGTAAAGCAGGGTTGGAAACGCTATTTTTAAAACCTGAAGGTGAAGGCTTTGCACTTCCCCCGGATTCGCCAGCATTGCATGTGATCCAGCATATTCGTGATGAGTCGCATAACCATGCGATTACAGGGCATCGCCAGCGCCGCGCGAAAGTGAAAAATACCAGTGCACTTGAATCTATCGAAGGGGTAGGGCCAAAACGTCGCCAAATGTTATTGAAATACATGGGGGGATTGCAACCTTTGCGTAATGCGAGCATAGAAGAGATCGCAAAAGTGCCCTCGATCTCATACGCACTGGCAGAAAAGATTTATAATGCATTGAAACAGTAGGTATCTTAGGGCAACATACTAAGGTATCCGTCTTGGACAAAGAGTTAGTGAGCGCGATGAAATTAAATATACCGACGTGGTTGACCTTATTTCGTGTCATCCTGATACCGTTTTTTGTATTAGCGTTTTATCTTCCCGTCAGTTGGGGACCTTTTGCTTGTGCGCTGATTTTTGTGATCGCCGCCGTGACGGATTGGTTCGACGGATTTTTAGCGCGTCTATGGAAGCAAACGACCAAGTTCGGTGCTTTCCTCGATCCTGTTGCAGACAAGGTTATGGTTGCGACAGCTTTAGTCTTAGTGACTGAAAGTTATGATGTTTGGTATGTAACTTTACCCGCAGCAACCATGATTGCCCGTGAAATCATTATCTCGTCACTCAGAGAGTGGATGGCAGAAATAGGTAAACGTAGCAGTGTGGCGGTATCTTGGATTGGTAAATTCAAAACTACCGCGCAAATGATGTCGCTGGTGGGCTTATTATGGCGTCCAAATCCGCTGATCGAACATCTGTCTATTGCACTTTTATATGTGGCTGCAATTCTGACTTTCTGGTCAATGTTTCAATATTTAAAGGCTGCGTGGGGCGATTTGAGCGAAGCGTGATCGAAATGATTGAAAAAACAGCGAACGATCCAATTATTTCAATAATTGTATTGACTCGATAGGTGAAATCAGTAGAATGCAACGCATCGAACGGCAACGTGGTTTACGAAAATAAATAAGTAAATCAGCCAGTTTGAGAGCAGAAACTGAAAAGTGAAGCTTAAGCGGGAATAGCTCAGTTGGTAGAGCACGACCTTGCCAAGGTCGGGGTCGCGAGTTCGAGTCTCGTTTCCCGCTCCAAATCTTGAAAAAGACTAGGGTGTAAGGCGCGTTAGCAAAGCGGTTATGCACCGGATTGCAAATCCGTGTAGCTCGGTTCGACTCCGGGACGCGCCTCCAATTCTAGCCCAGGTGGTGAAATCGGTAGACACAAGGGATTTAAAATCCCTCGGCTGTAAGGCTGTGCGGGTTCAAGTCCCGCCCTGGGCACCATATTCAGTGAGTGGACAAATAAGTCCATTTTACTTTAAAGATTTAAACTAGTTAATTAATAAAAGTTAGTAACTAGACGAGCAGTAAAGCAGTATTAAAAATTTGGCCCAGGTGGTGAAATCGGTAGACACAAGGGATTTAAAATCCCTCGGCTGTAAGGCTGTGCGGGTTCAAGTCCCGCCCTGGGCACCATACAAAACTTCACTGAGTTTAATCAGTAAGTTAGAAAAAGAAAAAGCCACCCAATGGGTGGCTTTTTTGCGTTTGAATATAACAATAATTATCTATTTTCAATGGGGTTTATGTATCCACCTTTTTTGTCATTTTTCTCCCATTTTTCTCAAGATTCTGAAGGACTAAGTAAAAATAAGTAAGTCAGACCTCTCCCACCTTGAACTGTGCCAATATCAGCGTTTTAGAAAAAGGAGAGGGTGATGTCTAATATGAAAACTGAAATTGTGGTTGTCCGCTTAACGAAGCATGAGCGTGCGATGTTAGATGCGATAAAAACCACGCCATTACTTGCGGATTGGTTGAAAGCGCTTGCTTTTTCTCAAGTAGAACAGCACGAAAAGAGTCAAAATCCTAAATAAACTGGTCTGTTCACTATGTTTCTTACCTATACATCTTAAGTATATGGTGAATATCAGGTATATTAGTGTTCGATTGTAAGCTACCAAGAAAAATTACTATGATTATCAAACCTAAAATTCGTGGTTTTATCTGCACTACAGCTCATCCAGCAGGCTGCGAAGCCCATGTTCGTGAGCAAATTGCCTATGTGAAATCTCGTGGTGAACTGAAAAATGGACCGAAAAAGGTTCTGGTAATTGGTGCATCCACTGGTTATGGTCTAGCTTCACGCATCAATGCAGCTTTTGGCAGCGGTGCAGCGACCATCGGTGTTTTCTTTGAAAAACCGGGCAGTGAGAGCAAAACAGGTTCCGCAGGCTGGTACAACGCCGCTGGTTTTGACAAAGCAGCCAAAGAAGCGGGTCTGTATGCGAAAAGCATCAACGGTGATGCATTCTCCAATGAGTGCCGTCAAACCGTAATCGACTTGATTAAACAAGATTTAGGTCAAATCGATTTAGTGGTTTATTCACTGGCTTCTCCAGTGCGTAAAATGCCTGAAACGGGTGAGGTTGTACGTTCAGCATTGAAACCAATTGGCGAACCGTATAAATCTGTTGCGCTGGATACCAACAAAGATGTGCTGATCGAAGCCGTTGTGGAACCTGCCAACGAGCAAGAAATCGAAGACACCGTGAAAGTGATGGGCGGTCAAGATTGGGAATTGTGGATGAATGCATTAGCGGACGCTGGCGTTCTGGCTGACAATGCACAATCCGTTGCTTACTCCTATATCGGTACTGATTTAACGTGGCCAATCTACTGGCACGGTACATTAGGTAAAGCGAAAGAAGATTTAGATCGCGCAGCCCATGCCATCAACGAAAAAATGGCGCAGAAAGGCGGTTCGGCACACGTTGCTGTACTGAAATCTGTGGTCACTCAAGCATCTTCAGCAATTCCTGTTATGCCTCTTTATATCTCAATCGTGTTCAAAATCATGAAAGAGCAAGGCATCCATGAAGGCTGTATCGAGCAAATTCAACGTCTGTTCGCAACGAAATTATTCAGCGGTGAAACACCAGAAACTGACGAGAAAAACCGTCTACGTCTGGATGACTGGGAACTGCGTGATGATGTGCAAGAAACCTGTCGTCAAATCTGGAAACAGCTTAACGACGACAACATCAATGCACTGACTGATTATCAAGGCTACAAAGCTGAATTCTTACGTTTATTCGGCTTTGGCTTAGATGGCGTTGATTACGAAGCAGACTTAAGCGGCGAAGCTAATTTTGAAGTGAAAGAATTAGTTTAATAGATAACTATCTATTTCGCTGAAAACCCCGAGCACTGGTAAACCGGTTCTCGGGGTTTTATTTTTTATGCTCTAGGATAATAATGAGTAAATTGACGTTTTATAATGGATCTCAAAAAGGGAGTAACTGGGATGTTGATTGTAGAAATGTTAAGTACTGGTGATGAAGTACTGCATGGGCAAATTATTGATACCAATGCGGCTTGGCTGGCGGATTGCTTGTTTCAGCAAGGATTACCACTGCATGGTCGTACAACGGTCGGTGACTCTCTTGATAGCTTAGTGGAAACATTTATCGAGCGTAGTCATCATGCAGATGTGGTTATTGTTAATGGTGGATTAGGTCCCACGAGTGATGATCTCAGTGCCTTAGCGGCTGCAACGGCTACGGGGGTGCCACTGATTGAGCATCCTGAATGGATTGCGGTAATGGAAAGTTATTTCACTGCACGAGGGCGTGAAATGCCGGCTACCAATCGCAAACAGGCTATGTTACCCGCTAATGCAGAGCTTATCGATAATCCTGTCGGAACCGCTTGTGGTTTTGCTCTGCATCTTAATGATTGTTGGTTCTTTTTTACGCCAGGCGTCCCTTCTGAGTTTAAAGTCATGGTCAAGGAACAGATCATTCCTCGTTTACGTCAAAATCTTACGTTACCAGAACCACCAGTTTGTTTACGTCTAACCAGTTTTGGTCGCAGTGAAAGTAGTCTTGCAAGGCAGTTTGACCCACTTGAGTTACCAAAAGAGTGCGTGCTGGGTTATCGCTCTTCAATGCCAATCATTGAGTTAAAATTGACAGGACCTGCGAGTCAACGTGATGCGATGGCGAAAGTTTGGCAAGTCGTGAAAGCGGGTGTCGGTGATAATAAAGTATTCGAAGGAACCGACGGTATTGGCGCGTTAGTGCGGGAATCACTTGAACAACGACAGTTTTCGGTTGTGACACACGAACGGTTCAGCGCGGGTTTACTCTATTGGACATTGAATGCAGCGAAAGCGCCTATCAGCCAAGGGAATATTGAGAAATTGGCAACGCATTCAGATTTGGCCGCGTTAGTCCAAACTGCAAAAAATAGTCGATCGCTAAATCAGTGTGAGATTGGTTTAGTCATTGGCGAATATTATGATGGAACCTTATCTTTAGCATTATCCACCCCAACTGGCAGTTATGCTCAGTGCGTAAATTATTTACCTCGCAATCACTCGGAACTCGAAAAACAGCAGGTTAGCGTGATGTTGATGTTGGATATGTTATCCCGTTGGTTAGAGGGGCGGCCAATCATTGGAGATTATGAATGGTTAGAGCAAATTCAAGTGATGGAAGTTAGCTAAAGTAATTAGCGTGCCGCTAGGATTATTTGCAAAACCACCCTCAATGAAAATGGGGGTGGTTAGTATCTGTTATTCAGTTGGTGAGATAGTTTCAATCATAAAATTAAGCCCAGAAATCCCTTTTTCACAGGCTTTATCTTGAAAAACGGAAGGGGCTTTTTCAATTTTACGTTTTAAGGCAGTAATTTGATTGGCATAAATATCTGCGCCTGCAATGTCTGGGTTATCTTTCAAATATTCGATAAACACATCCACATTCTGATAAAAATAGTCGCAAGGTTTATCTGTGACATCAATCTTAGATAGATCTTTTAAAGAGTCAGGTAAAATATTATCTTTGGCCAACTCAATATATTCACCGTCTTTTACTTGTTGAATTGCGTTATCCACCTTCGCTTTTAAATTAAATAGCATCACAGCGACGATGATCAACGCAGCGAGTAAGACAATATTTGCCACTAAGCTAATACTCAGTAAATATTTTTTCATTTGCTCCCTCAAATTAGCCTCAATAACCGATAAATAACATAAGAAATTTAAATTTTCTGCTTAATAATCTAGCAGCAATGATTCTAGCTGTAACTAAGACAATCCTTGAAGCTTAACAAATCATCACTTATTTATTTTATGCCGTTTTGTGCCTTTCAATAATGGAGTACTTTAATGGTATGAGTTGATACGCTATGATCATACCAATTTATATGTATAGCCAATTTATGTTAAGTAAGATTTTTAGCGCGTTATTTAATGAAAAATCGAATACCTGAACGGCGGTTTAAAGGAAACTCAATGGACAATATCACGATTAAAAATGTTGAAGAGATAGAATTAATGCGAGAATCTGGCCGATTGCTTGCTCGCGTTTTTAAAATGTTGGATGAGTTTATCGTTCCAGGAATATCCACAATGGAAATTAACGACAAAGTCGAAAATTATATTGTGAATGAACTTCAAGCGCGCCCTGCCAGTAAAGGCCAATATGGTTATCAATATGTTCTAAATACATCAATTAACGAAGTCGTGTGCCATGGTGTGCCAAAGGTCGATGAAATCTTAAAGCCAAAAGACATTATCAACGTGGATATAACCCTTGAGAAAAATGGCTTTATTGCTGATTCAAGTAAAATGTATGTGATGCCAGAAGCGCCTCCGCTTGCCAGAAAATTAGTGAAAGACACCTACAATGCAATGTGGGAAGGGATCAAGCAAGTAAAACCGGGTGCGACATTAGGTGATATTGGATCTGCTATCCAACATCATGCGGAATCAAACGGTTATAGCGTCGTTCGTGAATATTGCGGGCACGGCATTGGCCGAAAAATGCATGAAGACCCGCAAGTATTACATTATGGAACCCGTGGGCGCGGTGTAGTTCTAAAAGAAGGTATGACATTCACCATTGAGCCGATGATCAACCAAGGTGGCATGAAAATAAAAACCAAAAAGGATGGTTGGACTGTTGTGACACGAGATAAAAAGCTTTCCGCGCAGTCAGAACACACCGTTTTGGTCACTAAAGATGGTTATGAAGTACTGACTCTGCGTGACGAAGAGCGCTAATCGGACTTAGCTATAATTCGATTTAGTTCTAATACTGTCTACTTCTGATACTGAAAATCGCCATATTCACTATAAATGGAATATGGCGATATTTTCAATTAAGTTAAATTTAATGCTTAAGTTCTGAAATTATTCATTTATTGATGTTATTTTAACTTAGTTTATCGTTATTGGATAAGCGACCTGAAGCTTATTACTAAAATACCCACCCCAAAGGTAATTTACATAGATATTACGCATTTGATTGTGTTATATATCGGCAAATAAACTTTTCAGGTGCCTCGCATGTTTAACTTCTCTGAATTAATTAACGATACGCCCATTGATTCTATTCTTTTATTTATTGTTACCTTCGTTTTATTAATTATTTCTGCTTATATTGGAAAATATATTTTTAAACGCCGTAGTGCTCATGAAGAGCTAGCGGATGATGAGGCAAAAATTATTTTAGGCGCGATTTTATCGTTATTGGGTCTGTTGATTGGCTTTGTATTATCGATTTCTATCAATGGCTATAACAACCGCCAACAAACAGAAGAAAACGAAGCAATTGCGATTGGTAATGCCTATCAGCGAGCACAATTACTTAGTGGGGATGAGCGGGCGGAAGCCTCATTGCTTATTCAACAATATCTTGAAGCGCGTATCGAGTTTTTTAAATCTGGGGTCAGTGATGAAAACAGCCAATGGCGGATGACATCGCTGACTAAACAAGGGCAACTTTGGGAAATTGGCGTGAAACAGGCTCAAGAATCGCCGAATCCTGTGGTCTCTTCAGTTTTATCGGCATTTGGTGATTTATATGTTTCCCAACAAAAAACTATGGCTAGCTGGCGACACCAAATCCCAAATGCAGCTTGGTTCTTACTGATATTTTTCGCTGTCTGCTCGAATGTTTTAATAGGCTATAACATTCGAGGAACAAAAGGTAAAAACTGGCTCATTGTTATTTTGCCATCTTTGACAACATTGGCACTGTTTATGATTGCAGAAATTGATATCCCAGGAGAAGGGGTGATCCACGTTACGCCAGACGATTTACTTTTATTGCAGGACTTCTTATTTAAGGATGGTGCTTGGCTGGGAAAGTAAGCTAGGCAGTGCAGGAATGAAGGAAAACCCTCTGAGTATAAACTCAGAGGGTTGAAGGATTATCGAACGATAATACCTAATAAAATTCCGATAGCGCCGAAGTCAGCATCACTAAAGGTAGTATTGGCAATGCCGATGTCGCCGAGGACTGGCAGCAAGAACACAGGTAAGAAGGTAATTAACAGACCTTGAGCAAAGGCACCAAGAATCGCACCACGGCGTCCACCTGTTGCATTACCGAATACCCCAGCCGCTGCACCCACGAAGAAGTGTGGTACAACACCCGGAATAATTACCGTCATGTTCAGTGCATACAGAACAAACATGCCTAATACACCCGCTGCAAAGCTGCTTAAGAAGCCAACTAACACCGCATTCGGCGCGTAAGGGAAGACCACTGGGCAGTCTAATGCAGGTTTTGCATTTGGCACCAATTTGTCGGAGATCCCTTTAAATGCAGGAACGATTTCGGCGATAACCATGCGCACACCTTGCAGAATGATGTAAACACCCGCTGCGAAAGTAATGGACTGCATCAACGAGAACATGAACCAGTTTTTACCACCGCTCACTTCACGAACAAAATCACTACCTGCAAACAAACAAGTAATGATAAAGATAATGAACATAGTAAACGAAATAGCCACTGGCGTATCACGCAGGAACAGTAAGCTTTTTGGTACATTCATATCTTCAGTAGAATGTTCTTTATTACCAAATTTGCTACCGATAAAACCCGCTAACACATAAGAAATAGTGGAGAAGTGACCAATTGCGACATCATCTGAACCGGTGACTTTCTTCATGTATGGGTGTGCAATCGCAGGGAAGAACACCATACAGAAACCCACAATCAGTGAACCAACAGCCACGAGCATGGTTCCTTCCATACCTGCGGTCGCTAAGATAACCGCAATCATCATAGACATGAATAAAGTATGGTGACCTGTTAGGAAGATAAATTTCCATGGGGTCAGGCGAGCAATCAAGATATTGATTAACATCGCAAAGAACATGATCATTGCCATTTCACGACCGAAGCTTTTTTGTGCAATAGACACAATTGCTTCGTTGTTCGGCACGACACCATTGATACCAAATGCGTGTTGGAAAATCGCTGAAAAATCACCTAAAGAGCTGACAACTAGCCCTGCACCAGCACCTAAAATTACAAAACCCATGATGGTTTTGATAGTGCCTTTAATGCATTCCGTGACAGGTTTCTTTTGAGCAATCAGACCGATAAGTGCGATCAGACCGACGAGTACCGCCGGTTCAGAAAGCACATCTTGCATCAGAAAACGAAAGAATTCCATGAAGCCTCCGGTTACATCGCGCCGAGTTTCTGTAAAGTCACGCTCAGACGTTCTTTCATCGCGACTTTATCAATCATATTTTCCAGAGCAACAATTTCGCCGCCAACTTGTTGAGCAACTAATTGTTCAGCGATATCGGTGGTACCGACAAAAATATCACTCACAGTGCCTTTGGCTGAACCTAAGTCAACGTGGTCAACATCTGCCGCAACTTGCAAGTCTTTTAAAATTGTCTTGATGCTCATTTCCATCATCAGACTTGTACCTAAACCATTTCCACAAACAACAGTGATTTTCATAATATTTACCTATGACTCAATTATTCATATTTAGCGATGATGTTAAGGATGTCATCTACGTTTTCTGATTGCATGATGCTATCAATATCTTCTTGGTTATCAAAAAGTTCAGCCAGTTTTGCAATCGCACCGATATGGCTGTTGCTGTCTGTTGCTGCAAGAACAATCAATAACTTAATTGGATCGTTACCTTCGGAACCAAACTCAACCCCTTGTTTGATGACCGTTAAACCGAGAGATAACTGGTTAACTCCGTCTTCAGGGCGGGCATGTGGCATTGCAATGCCAGGTCCCAATACATAGTAAGGGCCGATTTTTTCGTGGGATTGAATGATGGCATCAATATAGCGAGGTTCGATGAACTTATTATTAATTAAGGGATTACAGGCGATTTTTATCGCATCACGCCAGTCATTGGCGCTGTCAACCACCTGAACCACATTCGGGGTTAATAACGTAGTTAGCATTGGTTTGGCTCCTGGTAAAAAAGAAATTTTATTAGATGTTTTAGTAATGGAATGAATAGTAGTGATCTATGGTAGCGCTATCTAGCTGAATTATTCATTTTCGTGATAGCGCTATCATTTTGGCTAAATATCGTTAATAAAATCATTTTTAGTGCATTTGGCAGTTAATTAACAAATCGGAGCTGTGATAAGTTATCGTCGTTGAATAATAAGTTTAGACTAAACAAAGTAATTTCATGCAGAAAACCCGAAAAAGAAAGAATACAGGTAGAGTCACATTACAAGACGTCGCGAAATATGCAGGGGTCGGTTCAATGACGGTATCGCGCGCCTTGCGGACACCGGAGTTAGTCTCGGATAAATTGAGAGAAAAAATCAATGAAGCGGTTGAGGAGCTCGGTTACATTCCCAATTCCGCAGCAGGCATTTTAGCGTCAGGTCAAAGTCGAACAATTGCAGTATTGATCCCATCATTACGAGACAATGCAAGCTCAGTTTTTCTGCAAGCGTTACAAGAAGTCTTGAATAAAAATAATTATCAAGTGGTAATTGGTAGTCACGATTATCAGCATAAAAAAGAGTCTGAGGTGCTACTCACGCTATTGCAAAGTAGCCCCGCAGCATTGGTGATTTTTGGTGCAATGAATTCTGAAAGTGCTTTGATTACTCTGAATAATTTGCCGATACCCGTCATTAATGCGACGGGGGATCCCGCTCATCGTTTTACACTCAATATAAAAAACAATTTAGGGGAAGCGGTCAGTTTCCTCACACACTATTTGCTGCAAAAAGGTCATCAGCGTATTGGTTATATTGGTGCGCAAATGGACAGTAAAATGCAAGGCCAACAACTGAGTGGTTGGAATAACACGCTGCTAAAGCATAACTTGAGTGCTGAGCAAAGTATTACTACACCTTATGTGGCCACAATGGACTTTGGTCGGCAGGCGATTAGTGAAATGTTAACACGCCAACCAGAATTAGAAGCCGTGATTTGTAGCCATGAAATGATAGCCTTAGGGGTTATGTTTGAATGTCAGCGGAGGCTAATCAAAATTCCGAAGATGTTGGCTGTGGTGTGTGTTGAAGGGTCGGAAAATTGCGATCATATTCATCCATCGCTAACATCCGTACGCATTGATTACAGTAAAATGGCGCGGGAGACCGCGAAAAAACTCTTAAAATGGTTAGGGGATACGGAAGAAAGCTTTGCTGGTATTCAGGATGAAATTGTCTTTCCTTATAAATTTGAGGCAAGGCAAAGTGGCTAGAACTCACTGTATTTGTTGCACTTCACTGTGTAGCGAGTCACAGAATTACGTAAAGTCTAAAAGTTATTTTTAATCTCGAAATAAAAATGTCATAGAGACCACTGTTTATTTATCTTTGTGTGCTAATTTCCTTATTATATCTATCGTGCATGTTCGGATTTTATGTAGAGATAGTGACTTTGTTTAACTTGAATATAGTGATTAAAATGGTCAAAAGCCAGTGACCATTTGACTGTTATTGCAGAACTTGAGCTGCAAGAACAGTAAGTTAATCGAATAGTCGACAGGCCTCTATTTGAGGTCTGTTTTTGTTTGAATCACTTACTTTTGTAGTAATTTTTGACGCTGAATATAGCGGACTTGAGCGATTCCTAAGTACTCTTCAATGGCGGCGTAAATGCGTGAGCTTAATGCGTGAAAATCCGCTTCACTTTCTAAGGCAGGTTTAGTTGATGCAATGAATTCATGCATAAATTCTTTAATTGTTGAGAATTTATTGGCGACGTTTTCATAGTAAAATTGATAAACATAGGACTCTTGAGAATGGCTGAGTTCGGTATTATTTTTGATGTTGTTGGTTGCCAGCAACAGTAGTTGTGTATTTGTCATGATGGGTCCTATTTTTGTTTTTTAAAATAGTACACAAGTTGCTATAAATCTTTTATCAAAATTAGTCGGATAATTTTAGTTTTTGGTTTTTAAATTAAACCTAAAATCGTATTTTCCATTATATCATTACGTTAGCAATTTATTTCTTGGAAAGAATGTTGTTGGGTGAAAGTCATAATTTAACCCTTATAAAGGTTAATGGAATTGTATCATATTAAAAAATATGAATATAAATATCTTATTAGATGATCTCTCTAGTAAACCTGAGGTTTCCCTTGCTTTCTACGTGTAAAAGGCATGTTTGCAAGACTCTCTATTACGCATTAGCCTGTTTATTTCATATGTAGCTAATGATCATTTATATTTTTTTATTTTAATTATTATAATTAACTCTAAGGTTTGTTATTAATTATTTATTTGCGTTTTATTTTAATATTATTTAATTTTTTATTAAAGATAATAAAAAGGGATAAATAAAACTTATCCCTTTGTTTGATAATTTAAATGAGCAATTAACCTTTTAGTTCTCTAGCGCATTGTTGTAAATGCTGGAAAGAAGTAAATCGAGTTTGATGATGTAATTTAAACTGCTCATTAGGTTGATACGTTAAATCAATATTCGCGAATTGTGCCATCGCTTGTGCCACATTCTCACAAACTCCTCCCGCGACAGCTCCTAAGATTGCAGAGCCCAATAATACAGGTTCATCCGCTTGAGTTGAAATCACAGGAACACCACAGGTGTCGGCTAGAAGTTGGCGAATAAGCGGGTGCTGGCCGGCGCCACCACTGATAGCGATATTTTGGATAACAGCGCCTGATTGTGCTTGAGCATCAATGATTTGTCGTAATCCATAGCCAATACTGCAAACGCCAGCGGTATAGAAGGCAAGTAAGTTATCAAAGCTGTTATCCATGGTTAAGCCTGCAATGATGGCTTTCGCGTGGGGATCAGCGAAGGGGGCTCTATTGCCTAAAAATTCAGGAACAATATGAATACCTTTAGCTAATTCAACTGCTTGAGATGGTGTGCCTGATTTTTCTAATACTTTATCCGCCAGCATAACGGGTAATGATTTGCCTTGCTCTTTCGCCATGACTTTGGCTTGTGCGGCCATCGGGTGTAACGAAAGTAGTTGGTCAATTGCCGCACCAGCAGCACTTTGTCCCCCTTCGTTGAGCCACATCCCCGGTACCATTGCAGAATAATAAGGACCCCAAACGCCAGGGATAAACACGGGTTCTTGGGTGGTGGTCATCGTGCAGGAAGACGTACCGAAAACATACGCCATATTTGCAGTAGCATCACCATTCACCCCAACTGTACCAATTCCACCAGCATGAGCATCAATCATCCCTGCGGCAACAGGCGTCCCAACTAACAGTCCCATTTGTTCAGCAGCTTGGGCGGTTAAGCCGCTTCCGTTTGGTGTGCCAGGCTCGACAATTTCCTGACCAATGCGAGCAAAATTTTCGTCTGCTAATTCAGCGAGACCAATTTGGCGAAAATAGTCAGCATCCCAGCGTTTTTCATGGGCTAAGTAAGTCCACTTGCAGGTTACTGTGCATGTAGAACGCGCTAAAGAACCCGTTGATTTCCACGTTAGGAAATCTGCCAAATCAAAAAATTGCCACGCATTATCATAAGTTTGGCGGCGATTTTCTTTCAGCCAAAGAATTTTTGGGGTTTCCATTTCAGGGGAAATTTTACCCCCAACATAATTCAATACTGGGTGTTTTAGGCTATTGATGCGCTCAGCTTGTTCTGTGGCGCGGTGATCCATCCAAACAATAATATTGCGTTCAGGATCTTCACTCGGGCTGACAGAAATAGGTTGCTGGTTTTCGTCTAAAACAACCAGAGAGCAGGTCGCATCAAAACCAATTCCTGCGACGCGCTTTGCATCAATATTGGCATCTGTCATTGCATGTTTCACACAATAACAAACGGCATTCCAAATTTCGTTACTTGATTGCTCTGCGAAGTTGGCACCATCACGGTAGAGCGTAATATCGTGTTTAGCTGACGCAAGCATGTTGCCATGCAGATCAAAAATACCTGCACGCGCGCTGCCTGTGCCGACATCAATACCAATGACGACGTCGTCATTTTTACTTTGCGTAGGGCTGTTCATGTGTCCTCCCACAATCTTTATATTTATCGGTAAAAACTAGAGGTCAACGCTGTTTGGCAGGATCACAAGATCACGGATAGTGATATTTCTTGGTCGAGTTAGCATAAATAGAACCGCTTCAGCGACTTCGATAGGTTGCATTAAGCTGCCATTGGCTAATGCTTCTTCCATTTTTTCTTTTGGCCAGTCATCCAGTAATGCAGTGACAACAGGGCCCGGTAATACAGCACCAACGCGAACACCGTGTTGAGATACTTGGCGGCGAGTTGAATGGACAAACGCTTGAACTGCAAATTTAGACGCTGTGTAAATAGGTTCCCAAATCACGGGCACCATACCTGCGATTGAGCTAGTAAACAGGACATCCCCTGATTTTTGCTCAATAAAGTGTGGGAGAACGGCGCGCACGCTACGAAATGCAGCATTGATGTTGAGGTTTAATACTTTATCCCAAACATCTGGGTCGCCTTCTGCAACAGGGCCACCGATATAAGCACCTGCGTTAGCGTGGAAAATATCTAAGCGACCTGCTTTGGCTAAAATGGCATCTAACATGCCATCCACTTGTTCTGGTTTCATTAAATCAATAACCAGAGGAATAGCGTTGTCGCCTAATTCGGCAACTAACTGATTTAATCGCTCTTCAGCACGGTCAATTAAAACAACTTTCGCGCCAGCTTTGAGTAGGGTACGTGCACACTCAAGTCCAATACCAGAAGCCGCACCCGTGATAGCGGCAACTTTGTTTTCTAATGAGATAGCCATGATGTTCACTCCGGATAAGTTAGTTAATCAATAAGGAAGTCAAACTGAGTATTAGAAATTAATGTAATTTTAATAAGTTACGAGGAAATTTGGCGGAATGTATTCAGTGAGTGTGAATGCAGGCAAATCGCCATATCAACTCGATTCTAGGTTAATTTCGATGTCGCTCAATCGATGGAGCAGTATTGCGACTTTTACGCTTTGGTGTCAAGCTAGGAAAAAATGGAGGCATAAATTTGTGAGCAAGATCAGACAAAAAAAGAAAACCACGATCTATGACCTTGCAGAATTGGCAGGGGTTTCAGCCAGTGCCGTTAGCGCTGTATTGAATGGAAATTGGCAAAAAAGACGTATTAGCGCCCAATTGGCTGAAAAAATTATACGAATAGCGCAAGAGCAAAACTATTCGGTGAATAAGCAAGCGAGCCTATTACGCAGTAATAAATCCAAAATCATTGGGATGTTGGTTCCTAAATATGACAACCGTTATTTTGGGTCGATAGTGGAGCATTTCGAGGAGATGGCGCGTGAACGCGGGTTATTTCCTATCATTACCTGTACACGTCGGGATCCTCAATTAGAGTTGGAAGCCGCAAAAGCAATGCTTTCATATCAAGTGGATTGGTTAATTTCAACGGGGGCAACCGATCCTGATAAAATTACGCAAATCTGCCATACATCAGGTGTGCCGACACTCAATTTGGACTTACCCGGTACATTGGCGCCTTCGGTGATTTCCGATAACTACCATGGTGCAAAGCAGTTAACGCTCAATATTTTACGCAAAAGGCAACAACGAGCCGCATCGTCAGAATCGCTGGTGTTTGTGGGAGGACGGGAAGAGGAGCATAACACTCGAGAGCGAATTCGAGGGTTTATCGATGCTCACAATTCTTTGAATATAGAGGTTCCTCAACACCATATTTTGACTTGTGGTTATGCACCAGAAAAAGCCGAACGGGCACTCTCGACGTATTCTTCTCAGTATTCATTTCTACAAAAAGAAGCATCGCAAGACCCTAAATATATTGAACTTTGTGGGTTGTTTGTTAACTCAACAATTTCATTGGAGGGGGTGATGAGATGGTTAATGAAGGAGGGGCATACAGGAGCACATCAGCCGCCGATGGGATGTTTTGACTGGGATCCATTTGTCGCACTGCTTGGGAATGATATTGAGATGGTTAAACAGGATGTTCCCGCCATGCTAGAGCAAATTTTCACATTAATAGAATCGGGAGAAAGCCAGCCTCAGATTATTGAGGTGATGCCTATTATGGTTGGAAAAACAGGATAAAATTAAATCAGGCTTAAAGCAGAAATGTTAAGCCTGATCACTGGTCTACTTAATATTTTTATTCAAAGCATCTAAACGTAATTGATAGCGCTGATTATAAAATTTAACGTAGGTTAAATACCCCGCCAAAATCGTGGAGAGACTTGCCGTTGCTAATAGCATAAATGTCACCATAATTTGGTATTTAACTGCCTGTAAAGGGTCGACTCCCGCAAAAATTAGCCCTGACATCATACCGGGCAAACTCACGATCCCAACCGTTTTGGCAGAATCCACCGTAGGAATTAATGATGCTCGAATACTTTCACGAATAATCGAGGCAGAAGCAATTTTAGGTGTGGCGCCCAAGCTGAGCATTTCTTGAATTTGCTGTTGTTGGCTATTAAAGCGCTGCCCTAAGTTATTGAAGCAGAGCCCGACGGCAATCATGGCATTCCCTGCAATCATCCCGGTAATTGGGATCACTTGCATTGGGGTAAACGCGATGGCTTCAGTGAGAATTAATACCAGTAAGGTTAAAAACGTTCCTGAAGTAATCGCAATTAACGCGGTTGGAAATAGCTTATCGAGGTATTTACTGCGCTTTTTCGCATTCCATGCGGCGTTAAAGCAGATAAACAACACCAATAAAACAGTGAGTGCCTTATGATCAACGTGAAAAATATATTTGAGGATATAACCGGCAATTAATAATTGGACAATGGCGCGGCACGTACTCCAAATAATATCTTTCTCAAGAGAGAGCTTCTCTTTATGGCTAATAAAAATAGCCACTAAGACTAACATGATAGAAAATGCGAGCGACTCATTGGAAATAGTAGGTTGATGCACAGTTAATTCCTATTTTTCGCTATGGTGTACGGGAAGGGTAATAATATCGTCAGCATGACCAATTTCATCTTGATCATGAGTTACCCAGAGGACGGCAATATTATTGTTGACGGCTAATTGATGAATAAGCTCATTCACTTTGATTTTATTTTGCTCATCTAAGGCACTAGTGATTTCATCCAGTAATAAAATTTGCGGCAAGAATTGCAAATTACGGATCAATGAGACCCGCTGTTTTTCTCCGCCTGAAAGCTCATTAATGCCTTTTTCTAGGATGGTGTCTGGCAGTGAAAAATAGCTTAAATCATCGAGGATTTTTTGTTTATTAAATGGCTGATTCCGTATTTGATAAGGAAAAAAGAGGTTGTCATACACGGTATTGCCAAAGAGTGCGGGCGTTTGCGTGCAATAGGAGACTTGTTGACGATATTTCTCTGGTGCAATTGTGTTGATATTTTCGCCAGCAAAGAGAATTTCACCACAACTTGGCGGGATGAGTGAAGAGACAATTTTTAATAATGTACTTTTCCCACAACCAGAAGGCCCCGTGATCAATTTAAATTCACCGGGGTATAGGTCGATCTGCACATTATCTAAAATTATCTTCTGAGCAACCTGAAAACCGATATTCTTAAGTTGTAATAAGGGCTGTTTTGTTTCCATATTTGACCTAATCCATCTAATTCTATTATCGATATTACGGATATTATGCGCCAATTTAGGGTAAATAGACACCGAGTTATCTGGGATAGATTTGGCAAATTAGATTTGCATGAAAAAAATAGTTGCCTTATTATTTTAATCAACGTCTCGTTAGGAGATGGCATTCCTCCTAGTTTAACCGTCCTTGATGTGGACTGATGATGCCTACGTAAACCTTTTCATTTGAATGGGCACGTGGGTTATGTGCCCGAAGTTAGGGCATAAATGTCTGCAGGAGCTTTTCCTTGCATTTATTCCCATCCAACTTGTAAGGAAAGTGGCAATGTACGCATCCCTCATTTCTATTGCTTTAGGCTCCGTTTTAGGTGGCTGGTTAAGATGGTTGATTGGCTTAAAGCTGAATAACTTACATCCTCACATTCCATTTGGTACTGTTTTCGTTAATTTAATTGGCGGCTTTATCATTGGCTTTGCTGTCTCTTACTTTGCTAGCGCCAATATCAATCCTGCCTATAAACTGTTTATTGTTACGGGCTTTTGTGGGGCGTTTACGACTTTTTCGACATTTTCGTTGGAGGTGTTGGTGATGCTGCAAGAAGGAAAATTGGCGGTGGCATTTAGCACGATCGCGATTCATGTTCTTGGCGCTTTATTATTTACGCTACTCGGTATGCTATGTCATAACATGCTATCTCAAGGATAATAGACTCTAATAAAGTATTTATTTTCCATTCATTGTTTTCGTACGATTAATAGTCTATTTTCAGGTGTGAATAGGCTATTTTTGTTTCTATTTTGAGCAAAAAAAGAGAATGGCAAAATAAAGCAGAATATATTACTAACTGTGATAATGAACCATTTTTATCATGATATAACGACATCAAAATGGTGAAAGCATAAAAATATATAGCAGGGCAATAGATTATAAATTTATCGTTTTTCCTACACTGAAGAAGTATGAATTATCATCAAATATAAAGTATAAAACATATCCTATTAAAAATAGAGCTGAATGCAAAACTATCGCTCTGTATTTTCACTCTCCCTCCTCATATATGACTTTTTAATCTACGATTTTTTGTTGGTGTATTTTCAGCATTACACTGTAACTCAATCTATACATCTATTTATTCAGTGTTATGATGAAATTGTTGTTTAAATGTAATGGCTTGGACGGATATATGCTGGTTGGCTTTATTCTGTTCTTTATTTTGACCAAATAAATCTGACATACCAAAATTAACAGATTAAATAACTAAAAAATAAATAGATAAAAATAATAAATACGGGGAAAAACTTATGTCACAAATGTTAGCTCTGTTATTAATTGTCGGGATACTGTACATCGGGGATGCCATTGCAGTACGAACAAAAGCGTGGATCCCATCGGTGTTTGTTTGCGCTGTATTATTTCTTTTAGGTTATTGGACATTCTTTCCTAAAGATATTGTGAGTATTGCGGGAATACCAACAGTTGTCGCCGTGATGTTGATGTATTTACTCATTACCAATATGGGTACATTGCTGTCATTGAAAGAACTTTTACACCAATGGAAGACTATCTTAATTTCGTTATCCAGTATTTTGGGGATCATTGTCTTTATTTATGGGGTAGGTCTGGCGTTATTTGATTTAAATACGGTATTAGTGGCAATTCCGCCATTAGTCGGTGGCATTGTCTCTTCATTAATTATGTCAAAAGGTGCCGCAGAAGCTGGGCTGGTGGATCTCTCGGTATTTGCCATCTTAATTTATGTGATGCAAGGTTTTGCTGGTTATCCACTAACGGCCATCATGTTGAAACGTGAAGGTCGCCGAGTGCTTAAACAATATCGCAATGGTACATGGAAAGAGTCATTGGCGGTTGATGGTGCGGATGATGTCGAAGTTAAAACACTAGCATCTGAAAGTGCAATGCCTCGTATGTTCAAGCGAATTCCGAGCCACTATAACACCAGTTATTTTCAATTTTTACGCTTAGTGGTGGTGGGGTATCTTGCCTATTTAACCTCTACTATTGTCGCACCTTATGTCAGCATCAGCCCGTTTGTTTTGTGCTTATTATTTGGTGTTATTGCTTCGTCGATGGGCTTTTTAGAAAGACAACCACTGCAAAAAGCGAACGGTTTTGGCTTTGCTATCATGGCATTAATGTTGTTTATCTTTGATACATTAAATCATGCGACACCGGATATGCTGTTGAGATTGGTCTACCCAATGGTGGTGTTGATCGTGGCTGCGGTCATTGGCATGTTTATCGCGTCTTGGATTGTTGGAAAAATTCTAGGGGTATCAAAAGAGATGGCTTTCGCGGTCTCATTGACGGCTCTGTACGGTTTCCCTGCGGATTATATTATTACCAATGAAGCCATTAACGCACTGACCAAAGATGAAAAAGAGCGTCAGATTTTAACTAGCCATATGTTAGGGCCAATGTTAGTTGGCGGTTTTATCTCTGTCACGATGGTTTCCGTGGTATTGGCGGGCATCATGGTCGCCTACATTGTGCCTGTTGCGGCATAACGATAAATTGAATATTAGAATTTAACACGCTGAAAAATAATAGTTTAAGAAAGCGAAAAGAATAGAAAAAGGACAGAAAAATGGTCAATAACAGCATCACAGCATCCATTAAAAAACACACAGAAGCGATGATTGCTTTTCGTCGTGACCTTCATGCACATCCAGAATTGCCTTTTGAGGAAGTGAGAACCACGCAGCGTATTGCACAAGAGTTGGCAAAAATTGGTATTGAGTATCGCCTCACTGAACCTACCGGAATCATCGCGGACATTAAAGGGGGCCAACCCGGAAAGACGGTCGCCTTACGAGCAGATATCGATGCATTGCCCGTTCAGGAATTGAATGATTCCCTTGAGTACAAATCGACAAATCAAGGGAAGATGCACGCATGTGGGCATGATGCGCATACAGCGATGTTATTAACCGCAGCCAAAGCGTTATATGAAGTGCGCGATGAATTAAAAGGAAATATTCGCCTGATTTTTCAACCAGCTGAGGAAATAGCACAAGGTGCGAAAGCGATGGTGAAACAAGGTGCAGTGGACAATGTGGACAACGTGTTTGGTATGCACATTTGGTCTACGACGCCATCAGGAAAAGTATCGTGTAATGTAGGCGGGACATTTGCTTCTGCGGATTTGTTGGTTGTGAAATTTAAAGGGCGCGGTGGACACGGTTCGATGCCGGAAGCGACCGTTGATGCCGCAATCGTTGCCTCGTCATTTGTGATGAATTTACAGGCGGTGGTTTCCCGTGAAACTTCCTCGCTAGACTCAGCCGTTGTGACTATCGGCAAAATGGAAGTAGGCACCCGATTTAACGTGATTGCAGAAAATGCGGTACTGGATGGAACGGTACGTTGTTTTGACATTGAAACCCGTACCCGCATTGAAGCGGCGATCCGACGTTATGCCGAACATACTGCCGCGATGTATGGCGCCACTGCCGAAGTGGATTATATCTACGGTACGCTGCCGGTGATTAACGAAGAGCGCAGTGCATTACTGGCACAGTCGGTGATCAGCGAAGCGTTTGGTGAGAATGCATTAATGGCAGAAAGACCAACACCGGGTGGGGAAGATTTTAGTTTCTATATGGAAAATATTCCGGGTTGTTTTGCGCTTTTAGGTTCAGGTAACCCAGAAAAAGATACTCAATGGGCACATCACCACGGTTGTTTTAACATTGATGAAGATGTAATGGCATCAGGCGCAGAACTGTATGCGCAATATGCATGGTCTTATTTGCAGCAAGATAAGTTTTAATAAAAGAATAGGATTAAATGCAGGAATAGTCTGTTTGAGTTTTACATCGTTATAATAGATTATTGAATCAAGCCTGAGCAATAAATACATTGCTCAGGCTTTTCTTTTGTAATTTAAATCAAGATATTGACCACCAAATTCTATTTAATTAAAGGTTGGCTAGGAATTTTATTACGAATTATGGTGAACAAAAATGGCGTCTCTAAGGCGTTGTTGCAGCTCAAAGCGTTGTTCTTGAGTAAGCTTATCATCATGAGAAAGCTGCATTAGCATTTCATTCATATTATGAACGGAGTTTTCATCTAGTAATAAAGCGACTTTGTTTGTTATTTCTTGATAGTAATTCACAGTAAATCCTCCAGCTTATTGGGCTAATTAATTCTGTTTATCGATCACCATGACTGCCATGGTGTTTGGTTCAAGCGCGCGCATAATGTGGGGTTCATCACCTCGGTAGTGAATATAGTCACCGACATTGAGCTCAACCGGGTTGTCGAGTGGACCCACTAATGCTCTGCCTGACATTAAAATAATATGCTCAGTGACATCATGCATATGGGGTTCTGAAACGCGATCTCGGCCCGGCTGTGCAACAACCGTATAAATATCCCGCTGAGAATTAGCAGGTGCAGAAGAGAGCAAATAGACCAAATAGTTGGCATGTTCTGCACTCACAGGGGTACCTTCGCCATGTCGGATCACTGTCACTGCTGCACGTTTTTCTTCAATTAAACGGGAAAAAGGAATATCCAGCGCAACACATAATGCCCATAGGGTTTCAATGCTGGGATTGCCGCTACCAGCTTCCAATTGGGATAATGTGGATTTGGCGATCCCCGCTTTACGCGCAAGTTCAGAGAGAGAAAGTCCACTTTTTTGCCTTTCACAAGCCAATGATTTTGAGATTAATTCGATAGGGGGCGTGAATAAGGTCAACTTTAACATCCTATTTGATTGCACTTAATTGATTGAATTTAATTGATTGAACTTAATTGATTGCACTTGGCCTAAAGTATCGACATAATGAACGAATGTTTTTTATATCGAACGGTCGTTCTATGCGAACATCTACACTTCAGTTTTCTATTCTCCATAATAGCACAGTGAAAAATATTGCACTGGTGTGTATTGCAGACTTAATTGTGGGGATCTCCTATGGTGCATTAGCCCATTCACAAGGTTTTGATTGGTGGGTGCCGTTGATGCTGTCTATTTTTGTGCTAGCGGGTGCATCCGAGTTTCTGTTTATTGGCGTAGTATTTTCAGGGGGAAGCCCTCTGTCAGCTGCCTTAGCTGGGCTATTAGTCAACTCGCGCCATATTCCATTTAGTTTTGCCGTCAGCGAGTTAACGGGAAAAGGAGCAAAATCACTGCTGGGATATCACATTATGAATGATGAAAGTGTGGTTTTTGGCTTGGCGCAAGATAGCGAACGCGAGAAAACCGCCGCATTTTGGTTGTGCGGATTAGGAATTTTAATCTGCTGGCCTGTTGGTGTGGTTATCGGAGAAATTCTGGGAAGCTTTATTCAAGATACCCAAGCGTTAGGGATGGATGCCATGTTTCCCGCTATTATCTTAGCGCTGAGTTTACCCGCGTTGAAAGATAAGCGTTTAAGACTCGCTGCGATAGTCGGGGCTGTGGTTGCTGTGGTAACAACACCTGTATTACCGGTGGGGATCCCCGTTTTACTGGCTTTGTTGAGTTTAGTTATCTATATAAGGAAATCATGATGATGGAACATCCTTGGTTAATCGTCAGTGGGATTTTCATTTTAGCAGTTGGAACGTACTTAATGCGGGCATCCGGCGCATTGCTGAAAGGGCGGGTCAATTTAACAGAACAAAATAAAGCCCTATTTTAGCTGCCGCCATTGTGATTTTATTTTCAGTCGCGATGACTTCAACGCTCTTTTCAGGCAATGAATTATCGGATTTACCGAAAATAATTGGGGTAGTGGTCGCAGGTATTCTGACTTGGTACCGCAAGCCATTTATTGTGATTGTTTTGTCGGCGGCGATAGTCACCGCGGTATTACGCGGGTTATTTTAGTTAAAAAAAAGCCCCTATGGCATTAGGGGCTAAAATTAGGGATATACCTAAACGTTATTGTGTCCATTAAGATACTGATTTTTAAGTAACAATGCCAAAAGGTTAGCATTATCAGTGTAACAGGCACAGCCTATGGTTTAGATTGGCTCATTCATTATTTAGCTGCGGGCGCTGTAGCAGGGACAGGCATTGGCATTGGTTGTGCTGGTTTGAATTCAGGCACTTCCACCACAGACATCTTCACCATGTAGCGTTTGCCATCTTCAATTTTAGGCGTATCGTTTGCCAGTTTTTTCAGGGTTTCATTAGGCTTGGTGGTTTGTTCAGTCACGCTATACACCATATTATGATGATTTCCACCGTGATGGCGTGGTGATTTGTTCATATCAACATTAGCGGCTGCGGCAGCAAAGCCGACAGACAGTAAAACAGCAGCAAGCAAACCTTGGTTTAATTTGTTCATCTTTTATCTCCTCATTAACGTGATGAGAGGATAATTCATCAATTAGATTTCTCTCGCAATGGCTTTTACCTGCTTTGACTGAAGCTCCATATTTCCTGCACGTTTTATCCTTTCTTTACACATTTTATTGAAAATAATGAGATTATTTTACGTAGGAAGAGTTGTGAAAGGGTAAAGAAGATAACCCAGAAAAATCTCTGGGTCATTGACGGTTAGCACGCGATTTGCGGTTGCTGTGGCTCGAGCGGGGGTAAACCATAGGCTGCGCGAGCACGATCGCAGGCCTCATTGTGGATGCCGTTGTGCCACGATTGTTCGAATTCTCGACATGGTGTTGGGCGTTGTTCATAAATAGAGCAAGAAACACATTTCCCGACGGTGCCTCCAAGTGCGGTACAGCGGGTGTTAGGTTTTTGATTTGTACCTTGCATACAGCTCATAAAGGGGGTGATTTGCTCTGTTAAATGTTGAGGCACCGAACCACCGCCAGCCTCGGCTTCTGCCCAATAAAATGAGACGCGAAAGTAAGCACAACAAGCTCCACAGCTGACACAGGGGTTATCTGAAGGATCAGTTTTTAGTATATGAATAATATTGGTCATATAAAAAATCTAACAATGAAGTTGATAGTTCCCGTAGGAAACGGGAGACGCAACACAGGCAGGAGGCCTAAGAAAATGTTGCTCGGCCTTTATTATGTTACGCAGCTTTATATGTTGGCAATATTTTTTAGAGTAAAAATCCAGTATTTCCCATCAAGTCAAAATAAAGTAAAAAATTTCAACCTGTTGCAGTTTGATAAAATATCGAGCACAGACACTAGCAGACACAAAAAAACCTGCCGTTTGACGGGCAGGTTTCAATGAGTGTTAGGAGATTAGGACGATTAAACGTGTTTTAAATCACCGTCATCATCTTGGTTGAAGATTGACTTGTCCGTTTCGCCCATTAACTGGCTAGTGACGGTACCCGCTGTCATGGAGCCACTTACGTTCAGAGCAGTACGGCCCATATCAATCAGCGGTTCGACTGAAATTAACAGCGCAACTAACGTGACTGGTAATCCCATTGCAGGCAGAACAATCAGTGCAGCAAAGGTTGCACCGCCACCCACACCAGCAACACCGGCAGAGCTAATTGTCACAATGCAGACTAAGGTTGCAATCCACAGTGGGTCAAATGGGTTGATCCCCATCGTTGGTGCGACCATCACTGCTAACATCGCAGGGTAGATACCCGCACAACCGTTTTGACCGATAGTTGCACCGAAAGAAGCCGAGAAGCTTGCAATTGATTCTGGCACACCAAAACGACGAGTCTGCGTTTCAATATTCAGTGGAATACTGGCTGCGCTCGAACGGCTGGTGAATGCAAATGTCAGTACTGGGCCCGCTTTCTTAAAGAACTTGATTGGGTTTAAGCCAGTTGTAGCAACTAAGATACCGTGAACCACAAACATAATCGCTAGCGCGACATAGGACGCGACGACGAAAGTTCCTAAGTTAATGATATCGGCTAAGTTAGAGCTTGCGACCACTTTGATCATCAGCGCCATTACACCGTAAGGGGTTAAACGCATGACTAATCGAACGAGTTTCATTGCCCATGCTTGCATCACATCGATAGCCGCTAATGCTTTTTCTCCGCGTTCTTTATCATCTTTAAACAGTTGCAGTGCAGCTACCCCTAAGAAGGCAGCAAAAATCACCACACTAATGATAGATGTCGGGCTTGCACCCGTTAAATCAGCAAACGGGTTTTTCGGGATAAAGGACAGGATCAACTGAGGAACCGTTAAATCCGAAACTTTACCAATATAATTTGTTTCAATGGCCGCTAGACGTGCAGTTTCAGATTGACCTTGAACCAGACCTTCAGCGGTTAAGCCGAACAGGTTTGCGATCAAGATACCCACTAAAGCAGCAATGGCTGTGGTAAACAGCAGTGTGCCAATGGTTAAAAAGCTAATTTTCCCTAAAGAAGATGCCTTATGGAGTCGAGCGACGGCACTCAGAATGGAGGCGAACACCAGAGGCATAATCACCATTTGTAATAGTTGAACGTAACCATTACCGACGATATTAAACCAAAGAATGGAGTCTTTTACCGTTTGGTGACCGGAACCATACACAAGGTGAAGACCGACACCATAAGCAACACCGAATACGAGACCCAGTAAAACTTTTTTAGACAGGCTCCAACCATTCGATCCGAGTTTTGCTAACAGTATTAAAAGTGCTACGAAAACGAGCACATTGATAACCAGAGGAATATTCATTCCGTACTCCAAATTGTAATTATTTTACATAATGATTCTTGTTGTTAATCCTTAATAGGTATAAGGATTTCATTTCTTCTAACAACTGGTTATATGATATCAGTTGAAGTTAGTCATTACTTATAATCAAAAGTTATAATTTAGGTTGATTGATGCTTACAGTATATTACAAAAGTTAGCTTTTTGTCGGTAAGTGTATATTTATCTGATTATTAAAATAATTTAGCGCGCTTTCGATTTGCTGGAACCAATCAGCAGGATGGGCTGTTGGAATGAAGACAGCACAGACGGTCAAAAGCACGGCAATAAAGCGCTCCCCTCGTTTACTGGACTTGCCGCGCAAGATAGGAAAACAGAAACGTGTTGGTAGAGGCCATAAAAAGGGAACCCCGGATGGCGTTAGCATATCAGCCACTAAATGGCTCATATAACCGAGTAAAAATGCTTGGATAAGGTCGGTAGGTAAGTCCCAATAGTGAGGCAGCCACTGGTAGCTGCTAATCAGTAAAATGAGCCAAGCAATCAGGCTGTGAGTGAATCCGCGATGTCCGCACAGTTTTGATATAGGAAGTGAAATAATGCGAAAAAGCCGCCCGAGGATAGATGAAGGGTGGTCAATATCAGGTAATAAGGCACCTAGCAATACCCCTGGCACCATATGCAACCAATCACCCTGAGCGAACTCTGGGGTAATTTGCAATTTATGAGCCATTACAAGTGAGGCGACGGAAAAAAGCAGATGCCCTTCAGCAGTCATGGTGGATAAAATACCATCTGTTTATCTATACAGTAGGCGGGCAGTATAAAGGGTTTGTAGAAAATATGGTAGTAGGGAAGAGTTAAAAAAACTCTTATTTATTAGTTAATAACCGTAGGTTTTTATACTTTTTTTAAATTTCCCCTACGTGAAAAACGTAAGGGAAATCGAGTTTCGTTAACTTAGTTAAGATTAGCGTAAATTTTCTGGGCGTAAATCGTTCAATGAGGCGATTTTAACATCAGCCAGGCCCCAGCGTGGATCATTGAAATGCTTACTATCAGGCACGACGATAGAGCGCATTCTTGCCGCTTTAGCAGAAATCATTCCATTAAAGGAGTCTTCTAAAGAAGCACAATGGATAGGCTTGGTGGATAACTCAGCGGCGGCTTTTAAATAAACTTCGGGATGAGGCTTACTTAATGGTAAGTCTGCGGCTGAAACTACGGCAGAAAAATAATGACGGATATCAAATAAGTTTAGTACTTTTTCCAGCATATAATCCGGTGATGCAGACGCTAAAGCGATGTTTAGGTCCATTGAGCGGCATAGTTCAAGTGCATGCTGTACACCGGGCAGTAATGGGCGTTTTTCTTCCACTAAACCAATAACGCGGTCAATAATACGCTGTTTTGTTGCTTCTAAACTACAACCCTGCCAAGGAGATGCGTTGTACCAAAGTTCAACAACGTGGTCGATACGTAAACCGAGGGTGTCAGGAAGAGTGTGCTTAACGGATAAATCGACGCCTAACTCTGCAAAAACTTCATCTTCGCCTTGTTCCCAAAAAGGTTCCGAGTCAATCAGCAAACCATCCATGTCAAAAATGACAGATTGGATAGGTAATTTATGATACATAGCAAACTCCATTCATTTAGATACCCGATTAAAAATAGGGTATGGGGATTGTCGCTGTACTTTAATCACAGTCATTTTGGTTTCTGAAACTATTCTAACAAGCCATGACTTGGGGTTATAGCGATATATGTGCTATCACATGATTTTATTGGAAATTTGAGTTTAGTGATTGATATAAATTCGATTCAGTCTTTGAATAATCTGAAACTCAGTTTTTAACTATCATTTTTTTATAGATATTTGGAGCCAGCAAATATTATCGGCTATGATTAGCGTAGAAAAATACTTTAAGGAATAGTTGTAATGAATTACCACAAGGCAAATTCTCTTGCGATTGGCAAACGTATTTTGGGCTGGATCGTATTTTTTGTGGCGTTAATTTCCACATTGACATCGTTAATTAAATTAGCGGCTCTGAAAGGAATTCAAGGCGAAGGAATTAATGCGGTTGCCAATGATTTTGTTAAATTAATGGCGGAGATGACTCGACAAGGTACGCCGTTTCTCAATGTATTTTGGAATAATTCACCTGTCCCTGAAGTGAGTCATGGCTTTTCAGGTAGCTGCATCGGATTTTTTGTTATTTTTATTTTTATCTTCGTGGGGCTTGCTTTAAGCGCATCGGGCTTACGCATGTATCGACAAATCAAATTCATCCGTGAAAGTATTGAAGATCATGTCATTCTTGAAAATGCGAAAGGCAGTGAAGTGACCAAAGAAGAGTTAGAAGCTAAAGTCACTATTCCTCGACATACTATTTTCAAACAGTTCTTTTTGATGTATTTCTGGCCGATTGTTTTAGGGGTCGCCATTTATTTTGCATTGAAACTTTTGAATTGGTAGTTTTTCACCATGTTGGTGATTCCCCATCATGACAAATGCACAGCATCGGTGTTTATTCCGCTGCTGTGCATATTTTCGTCTATTCGTCGTCTAGTAAATTATCAATAATACTGCGAGCGTGCAGATAGCTTTGCTCATTACCGAACATATTAGCTTGATTGAGTAAGAAATAGAGCTGATAGAGTGGTTGTCTGTCTAAGAAGCCCGTTGGTAATGGCCAAACGCTTTGGTAACCATCAATAATTTGAATCGGAATTTCTTTATATAATGGCAACATGGCGATATCACATTCCCGATCACCCCAATAACAGGCAGGGTCATAGAGTACGCCATCCATTTGGTTGGTGACTGCGCAGTTTGCAGGCCACAGATCCCCATGTAATAAAGAGGGTTGAGGTTGATGGCCAGATAAGCGGTGTTTAACAATATCCACGAGTTTTTGAATATTGCCAAAAACCATACCTTTCTCAGATGCAATTTGTAATTGAAGACCAATACGCTTTTCTGCAAAGAATGCATTCCAACGTTTTTCCCACCCATTAGGTTGAACAATGGTACTGAGCATAGTATCAAAATCGAACCCATAGCTCGGCTGTTCTTCCCATTGATGTAATCGTGCCAACTGTTGACCAAAATGCCAGGCATTGGTGCTATCAAAATGTTTTAACGGGAAATATTCGAGGAGAAGAAAGCTATGGTGCTTGTTGCTACCCAATCCGTAGACTTTGGGAACGGTGATAGTTTGGCTTTTCGCTAGCATTTCAAGCTGTTCTGCCTCTTGTTTAAAAAGAGGGAGAAATTCGCGGCGATTTTGTTTTACGAACACCGTATGCTCGCCATAATCGATTCTTAAAGTGTGATGAATATCCCCACCAGAAAGAATCACTTTATTTCGCAGCTCTGCCTCACCAAAGTGTTCAATTAATAAACGATTCATCGCTTGCCACATGATCCACCTCGCTGTGATTTGGTCTTCACTCATACCATACTATAGCGTCAATTTAGGAATTAACAGTGATCATTGTTTAATAATTGCGCCTTATTCCGAAATGATTGATGGCTGATTTTGTTCAAGAATTGGGAGGGGGAATTGTTTTTGGCGATAACGAATGGATATCGTGTTTCTTCTTTTATATAGAGCAAGGGTCAAGATAGAAGAGAGTAAAATAGAAGAACGGAAAAGCTGAATAGGTTTTCACCGTATTCAGCTTTTTATCATTAGGCAGTATGCAAATCTTGGCGTGATGTATGGGATTTACGTCGTGCGAGGATTAATTTGCTATAGAGCAAGGCGATAACAAAGTAGCCCGCTTGGATAACCACAATGGTTGGGCCAGTTGTCGCATTAATATGGAAGCTGACGATCGTACCCAGTACACTGGAGGTGACTGAGGCGATAATTGCTACCACCAACATCCAACCAAAGCTCCGACACAGTACAAAGGCGATGATCCCCGGTGAAATCAACATTGCAATCACCAGAATGATCCCGACAGCTTGCAGTGATGCGACGATAGTTAAAGCCAATAGTGAAAGTAATCCGTAATGTAGCCATTTAACCGGCAAACCGATAACACGGGCTTGGTTTGGGTCAAAGCAGTACAACATAAAGTCTTTACGTTTGAGTAAGATAATCGCAATGGTGATCCCTGCAAACAGTAAAATTTGTTTAAATTCTTTGTCAGTGATCCCCAAAATATCCCCGAATAAAATATGGGTAAGATGTTGCTCAGTATCGATTTTTGCGAACATCACTAAACCGACAGCAAACATACCTGAGAAGACAATACCCATGACGGTGTCTTCTTTTATTCGACTGTTCTCTTTTAAATAACCAGTAGCAACGGCGCAAAATAGCCCCGAAACAAAAGCACCAATAGCGAGTGGAATACCAATCAGAGACGCAATGATAATACCGGGTAATACCGCATGGGAAATGGCATCTCCCATCAATGACCAGCCTTTCAAGACTAAAAAGCAGGACAAAATGGCACAGACAGTACCGGTAACAATCGCCGTAATCAGGGCTTTTTGCATAAATGGGAATGCGAAAGGAGCCATCAGTAAATCCATAAAATCATTCATGGCTCGCTCCTTGCTGTTTACTGTGATGCAAGTCAGCAACCTCACGGCGTGCTTTGCGTCGAGAGGCGAACAGCCCGTGTTTTGGTGCAAAGAAGAACGCCAGTAAGAAAATTACCGTTTGGAACGTGACGATCAGCCCACCTGTTGCTCCATTTAAAAAGTAGCTGAGGTAGGCACCGATGGCGCTGGTGGCTGTACCGATAGAGACGGAAATGATCAGCAATGTTTTAAATTTATCTGTCAGTAAATAGGCAGTTGCACCCGGAGTGACCACCATCGCAATGACCAATATCGCCCCAACGGTTTGCAGTGCGGCAACGGTACATGCGCTTAATAAGGTGAAGAAAATAATTTTTAGGCGCAGTGGATTTAAACCGATAGAGCGCGCGTGGCTTTCATCAAAAAACACTGCCAGTAAATCTTTCCATAGGCACATCAGGACAACAAAAGAAACCGCGATGATAATTTCGACTTGAAGCACGTCAGCATCGGCGATCCCCAAAATATTACCGAAGATAATACTTTGTACGTTCACGGAGGTTGGGTTCAACGAAACAATCAATAACCCCGCCGCAAAAAAGGTGGAGAAGATAAAGCCAATAACGGCATCTTCTCGTAAGCGGGTAAGATGTTTAACAAACGTCATGGCGAGGGCGGCGAGAATACCGGTAAAAAAGGCCCCCGCGGCGTAAGGTAATCCAAGCGCATAAGCGCCCGCCACACCAGGAACAACAGAGTGGGAGAGGGCATCTCCCATCAGCGACCAACCTTTGAGCATTAAATAAGCTGATAAGAAAGCGCACACGGCTCCGACAATGGCACTCACCCAAATAGCTTTAACCATAAAGTTGTACTCAAAGGGTTGCAGTAACAACTCAATCATTCAGATTCCTTAGGCTGATTTTTTCTAACCGGTGCATCGTGATCGTGACCATAGAAGACGGCGGCACGTTCATCATCAGTAATAACCGTGACAGAGCGTGGGTCATCATCGTCGTGAAGCTCTTGACCAGATAGGTTAATATGACGCAGCACGCCCCCAAATGCTTTTTGCAGATTTCGTTGGGTAAAGGTGGTTTCCGTTGGACCACTCGCCAGTACAGTGCGGTTTATTAAAATCACATGGTCACAAAATTCAGGTACACTTCCCAAGTTATGGGTTGAGACTAGAATTAAATGCCCTTCATCGCGCAGGCTGCGGAGTAGGTCAATAATGGCATTTTCTGTTTTTACATCGACCCCCGTAAAGGGTTCGTCAAGTAATAAAACTTTACCTTGCTGGGCGAGGGCGCGAGCCAAAAATACCCGTTTTTTCTGACCGCCTGAAAGCTCACCAATTTGGCGGTGTTCCAAACCCGCTAAATCTACGCGTTCTAAAGCTATTTTGACGGCTTCTTTGTCTTCTTTTTTAGGAATACGAAAGAAACCCATTTTGCCGTAACGCCCCATCATAACCACATCAGAAACTAGCACTGGGAAATTCCAATCGACTTCTTCTGTTTGTGGAACGTAGGCAATAATATTCTCTTTTAATGCCGCTTTAATTGGCTGATCATTGAGGGTTACACTACCGGATGATGGCGTCACTAACCCCATAATGGTTTTAAACAGCGTTGATTTACCACTTCCGTTTACGCCCACAAGGGCGCAAATGGAACCACCGTGAATATTGAAACTTGCATCATAAATCGCGGTATGACCATTGTTGTAGGTGACAGTTGCGTCATCAACAACCAGAGTCGGATGTTCAAATTGATTTGTATGTCTCATTTACTGTGAAAATCCTTTTGCGATGGTATCGACGGTTGTGTTCAACAGGTCTATATAGGTTGGTACAGGGCCTTCAGCGGTTGATAGTGAATCGACGTATAATACTCCGCCGTATTTTGCACCAGTCTCTTTACTGACCTGCAGAGCTGGCTTGTCTGAAATGGTGCTTTCGCTGAAAACAACGGGAATGTTGTGCTCACGAACGGTATCAATCACTTTTTTAACTTGCATTGGTGAGCCTTGCTCTTCAGCATTGATGGGCCACAAATAGACTTCTTTAAAGCCATAATCTTTAGTGAGGTAGCTAAATGCGCCTTCACTGGTCACCAACCAACGCTTATCTTCAGGAATACGATTTAAACGTTCACGTAAAGGTGCATCAAGTGACGCAATTTCTTGGGAATATTTTTTAGCGTTCGCATTATAAGTATCAGCGTTTTCTGGGTCATATTTCACCAACGCCTTACGGATGTTTTCGATATAGATTTGTGCATTAGCAGGAGACATCCAAGCGTGAGGATTAGGGTTATCTTTATATTCCCCTTCACGGATTGGCATCGGCTCAATGCCTTCAGTGACTACAACCGCAGGTACATCCTTAAGGTTTTCAAAGAAACGCTGAAACCAAACTTCCAGATTCATTCCATTCCATAAGATAAGGTTAGCATCATAGGCTTTCATAATATCTTTTGGTGTTGGTTGATAACCGTGAATTTCAGCACCCGGTTTAGTGATGGATTCGACAATTGCGGCATCACCGGCTACATTTTGAGCAATGTCTTGTATTATAGTAAATGTGGTGACCACTTTAAATTTTTTAGCCAAAGCAGGTTGGCTGACAAATAAAACGGCAGCTAATGCAATGAATATGGTACGTAATGGCGTTGATAATCGGAATAAAAAGTTTGTCATAAAATAGATCCTAACGTTGGGTCACGAGCTCTATTAACTAAATTAATCTCATTAAATGGTTAATCTAAATAAGTACGTTGTTGGGTTTGAATATATCTTCTCATTTATATTGACCTATTTGACTCTACAATGAGTATGGTCTTTCGGGCTGATAGTATTTATATCCCAATTGATAATGATTATCAATATCAGTTATGAAAAATCCCGTTAAATGGTAAGAGAGGTATTTTTATAATCGATGGGATGCCGGTTACCATTAATTATTTAACATGACTAAAACACGTCCAGAAGTAAAAGTTAAGTAAAAAATGTATTATTTTTCTAAAGATTAGCTATTCTTTTGGTGTTTTAATTTGCAGAGGATACAACAGTGAAAAAAATGGTTGGCAGTGCGCTTGTACTTTTGCTATTGGCAGGTTGCTCAAGTGATCCCAATAAAACCGCGAACAGAACTAGAATGTTAGATAACCGTAATCAAATACCAAATACGGTAGCCAATACGAGTTATCCGCGAACTCCTTATGATGAGTTTATTCGTGAATCTGCGAATCGCTATAGTGTGGATGAAACACTGATCAGAGCCATTATTGAAGTAGAGTCTAATTTCCGACCTGAAGTGGTGAGTAAATCGAATGCCATTGGTTTAATGCAAATTAAAGCGTCAACAGCCGGACGTGATGCATATCGTTATCAAGGACGTTCTGGTGAGCCAAGTTCTAGCGATTTAAAAGATCCACGTAAAAATATTGATATCGGTACAACCTATATTCGTATTCTCAAAGAGCAACATTTGGCGGGTATTAGCCACCCGCAGACCATGTATTATGCGACCGTTGTGGCTTACGTGAATGGGGCTGGGGCATTATTAAGAACATTTGATAATGATAAAACTAAAGCTATCGCGATGATAAATAATTTATCGCCAGAAGAGTTCTATCAACATGTTCAGTCTAAACACCCAGCACCGCAGGCTCCACGCTATTTGTGGAAAGTGAAGAATGCGTATAATGCATTAGCGGTGAGTTACTGATATTCCATCATTAAGTGTGGGAGTTGCGCGATAATTTCAACGATTCCGTTAATGACGAATTGCACTCCCATACAAATTAATAAAAACCCCATTATCCGCCCAATTGCATCAATCCCACTGTTTCCTAGCCATTTCATAATTGACGTTGCGCCCCGTAACCCAATCCAAACAATCACACTGGCAATCAGAAAAACAATAATGGGTGCGACAGTGATAACCCATGGCGTAAAACCAATATCCCCTTGCAAAGAGGCGGTGGAACTAATAATGATCGCGATGGTACCTGGACCTGCGGTACTTGGCATCGCGAGGGGAACGAAGGCAATATTTTGGTTACCTTGACGTTTTTTGGGAACACTTAAATCGTCAGTGGAAACATTACTGTTGTCTTCACTATTTTCTGAATTAGGAAATAGCATCCCAAAACCAATAAAGGCCACAATAAGCCCCCCTGCAATACGCAGCCCGGGAATGGAAATTCCGAAGGTGTTCATGACTAATTGGCCCGCATAAAAAGCGACGAGCATGATACAAAAGACATAAATTGCAGCCAGACGTGATTGGTGGTCACGTTGTTCTTTGGTCATGTTGGCCGAAATACTGAGCATCACGGCAATGGCGGTCAGTGGGTTAGCCAGTGGAAGGAGTAATACTAAGCCAAGGCCAACGGCTTGAAAAAGTTGTAAAATATCTTGCATGTCGAAAAATACCCTCCAAATTAATCTAGAATGGCTTCTCGTTGGAACTATAACAAACATTGTTACTAATTTGTGGAATCAGAAGGGTATTCTCCCACCAAATTTAGGATAAAGAGATTTTTTAACGTGAAATTGCGTAATGTTTTTACTTAATGAGTAACAAAGTTGTTCACATTAACTGTGGATAACATCCCTATTCATGTGTGAATAAGTGTAATTATTTGTTGAATAACAATGGAGTATGGTGCTGGATTAAAAACATTCAATATTTTGAGCAAAAAAAAACCTTTTTATGTGAGATAAAAAGGTCAAGGGCATTATTGCTAGAGGGGGTTTATGTTCATTTGTTATTAAGTATATACAGTACTATCTGTTTTACTGACAGGTTATGTAAATTCGTTAAAAGATTATTGTCAGGCGATAATATTATTTCTTGGTAATATAATTGGAATATTCTTTACAAACTCTTTTTTATTTTAAAAACTGCTTTACGGTTTATTGTGTATTCTAAATTTCATGTTAAATAGAATTTTAGGATAGCCAATGAGAAAGTTACTGTCACCGTTAGTTACTTCATCAATGTTGCTTGTTTTGGCTATTGCTGCCGTGCTGATCCTGTTCCCACAAATGTGGAAACAATCTATTTACCCTTCGCTTTCTCAATTATTACCCGCTTCAGTCAATTCTTTTATGGTACAAAACGGATTGGCAAATAATGTGTGCGATAATTTAGAAAATAATTTAAGAAGCTTTACAGATTACCTGCAAGCAAATGCAGACGTTGTCGAAGTGAAGGGAATGAATGGATTAGAAGAGCAAATTGCTAATATCCAAGCTAGATTGAATAATTTACCCAGCGATGTGCGTAATTCAGTATGCCAACAAGAGTATGCCAATCTTGAAGGGCTAAAAAGCGTTTTTTCTTTAGGATACCGATCATAAAATAACAGAGTATTCATTCACTTTGTGTTATTGAATATTATTGACTTCGGCGCCAATTTTTATCGTTTTATCCATGATATGCTTGCCAGATGAATATTAATTTAGGATCTGTGATGAGCATTTTTAAACTTCCATTTGTGAATTGGTTAGCGCTCAATGGATTTGCTGCTTATTATCTGCATATCAAAGAGGGCTTTTTCTGGAGTTTTTCTGGTTGGATGGGCATTATCGGCATCCTGATTGCCTTAGAGGCTTTAGGTTGGATTGGCGCAAGTTTATATTATTTTGTTCAGCAAAAAACCTCGCCGAATCCTATTAGCTCGGCATCCTCTCTTATTACTAGAGGCCCTTATCGGTTATCTCGTAATCCGTTATACCTTGCTTTTACCTCTCTGAGTTTAAGCTTTGCTTTATTTTCCCATTCGCCTTATTTCTTGGTTTCAGGTCTGGTCTTTTGGTTAATTACTGACTTGTACACCATTCCCCAAGAAGAAAAATTCTTATCTGAACGTTTTAAAGAGGAGTGGCGTGCTTATATTCAGCAAACACGGCGCTGGCTGTGATTTTTATTGATTTAATCTGTTGGTTATCTATTTTTAATAGGCGATTCTACCTATATTTTTGCTTATTGTTGGTATTATTTTATGTTAATTTAGCTTTTGGTGTGTTTTTTTTGATGTTGCCCAAGGCAGTTTCAGTCAGGTAAATGTAAACTGGTATAACCCATGGATTTGTGAGGTTATTGCCGTGAACAAAAAAGTGTTGTTAGGTGCTATCGTTTCTTCAGTATTACTGTATTCGGCATCGGCTACAGCATGCCCTTACTGCAATGGAAACTATGATCACCGTTATCAAAACAATTATCGCCAAAACAATGAAATCGCTAAGTTAGCGAAAGAGTTTGATGATAAGCGTTTTGAACTGAACAAACTGTACGATGCGGGTGCCAGCGATGACGATACGAAAGTGAAAGCGCTGGTGAAAGAGCTTGATGATTTATCACTGCAACTTCGAAATGAAGAAGGCAAACACTATAACCGTCCATATCGTGATGGTGGGTGGGGGGGACGCGGTAATCATCGAGGTTGTTGGTAACGCGTTGTTTTAATAAGGCTATTCAAAGTCATGTTGGGTAGCCTTTTCATCGTTTTTCGCAAAATGATGGAATGGTATTTTTCTCCCCTTAACGATTTATCGTAAAAAAGTGTGGTGAGAGATGAAAAAAGGAATAATTACCACGTTATTGGCGTTATTAACCTTTGTGTTACTGATACCGAGTTCCTCTGCACGGCTTGTTTATACCGCAGATGAAATGAATGCAATTATCAATAAGCAAGGTGTCCCGTATCATGAGGATTGGCATGCTATTTATGCTGATCATATTAACTTTGAACTCTGTTCAGCCACCGTAGATTTAGTCTATCTTATTAGCGCATTAGAGAATCCCACAACCCTGAATCTTTCATTATCGCGTTCAAAATCACGTATCGCATGGTTACCTGAATATGCGGTGAGAACGGATTGTAATGGCTATGGTAATAATGTTCTTATTATGACGGCGGATTACGCGTCAATTAGCCCAGAGCAGCAGTAATTTTAGCGCTAGAATAATCAACAACTGGCTATCGCCATAAAATATGTCTGTGTTATGATTACGAGTTGAGTTGCTAGCGATGTGCATAATTGCGTTATCGATTATATCTGTTTCGGCTTATATAGTGTGTACATAGTTGTGTACCTATCTCGCATAGTGAAGTGAGAAATCGTGAGCAACGTATTGATTTATAAACTTTGGAATAATCAAGCAAGTGATCTTTCGTGTGGGTCACCACTGCTGATAAGGATTTTTTAATGCCTGTTATTACTCTTCCTGATGGAAGTCAGCGTCAATTCGACCATGCAGTTTCTGTCATGGATGTAGCTCGCGATATCGGCGCCGGTCTAGCAAAAGCATGTATAGCTGGTCGTGTTAATGGTGAGCTGGTGGATGCTTGTGAACTGATCGAGCATGATGCAAACCTGTCAATTATCACGAGTAAAGATGATGAAGGTCTAGAAATCATTCGCCACTCTTGTGCTCACTTATTAGGTCATGCAATTAAACAATTGTGGCCAAATACCAAGATGGCAATCGGTCCGGTTATCGACAACGGTTTCTATTATGATATTGACCTTGACTATACGTTGACCCAGGAAGATTTGGACAAGCTAGAAAAGCGTATGCTTGAACTTGCCAAAACAGATTATGACGTGGTTAAAAAACGTGTTTCTTGGGCTGAAGCTCGTGAAACATTTGTAAACCGTGGCGAAGATTATAAAGTTGAAATCTTGGATCAAAATATTAGCCAAGATGATCGCCCAGGTTTATATCACCACCAAGAATATATTGATATGTGTCGCGGTCCACACGTACCAAATATGCGTTTCTGTCACCACTTTAAATTACAAAAAGTAGCAGGGGCATACTGGCGCGGTAACAGCGACAATAAAATGCTGCAACGCATTTACGGTACTGCATGGGCAGATAAAAAGCAGCTTGCTGCGTATCTGCTGCGCTTAGAAGAAGCGGCGAAGCGTGATCACCGTAAAATTGGTAAGCAATTAGATTTATATCATATGCAGGAAGAAGCGCCGGGTATGGCGTTCTGGCATAACGATGGTTGGACAATTTTCCGTGAACTGGAAACCTTTGTACGTACCAAACTAAAATCCTACAATTACCAAGAAGTTAAAGGCCCATTTATGATGGACCGCGTATTGTGGGAAAGAACAGGTCACTGGGAAAACTACAAAGATGCAATGTTCACGACCTCATCTGAGAACCGTGAATATTGTGTTAAACCAATGAACTGCCCAGGTCATGTTCAGATCTTTAACCAAGGGTTAAAATCTTACCGTGATTTGCCACTACGTATGGCAGAATTTGGTAGCTGTCACCGTAATGAGCCATCAGGTGCACTGCATGGTTTAATGCGCGTACGCGGTTTTACCCAAGACGACGCCCATATCTTCTGTACTGAAGATCAAATTCTGGGTGAAGTGACTAGCTGTATTGAGATGATTTATGACGTTTACAGCACTTTTGGTTTCGAAAAAATCGTTGTAAAACTGTCTACTCGTCCTGAAAAACGTATCGGTACAGACGATATGTGGGATACAGCAGAAGCAGACTTAGCCAATGCGCTGAAGTCAAAAGGTATTGAGTTTGAATACCAGCCGGGCGAAGGTGCATTCTACGGTCCGAAAATTGAATTTACACTGTATGACTGCCTTGACCGTGCATGGCAATGCGGTACTGTACAATTAGACTTCTTCTTACCGGGTCGTCTAAATGCTTCTTATGTTGGCGAAAATAATGAGCGTATTACGCCAGTTATGATCCACCGTGCGGTTCTGGGTTCACTAGAGCGCTTTATCGGTATCTTAACGGAAGAATATGCAGGTTTCTTCCCAACATGGTTAGCACCACAACAAGTTGTTGTGATGAACATTACAGATAGTCAAGCAGACTATGTTCAAGAATTAGTTAGCAAGCTGCAAAGTGTTGGCATTCGTGCGAAAGCGGACTTACGTAACGAGAAAATCGGCTTTAAGATCCGCGAACACACCCTGCGTCGTGTTCCTTACATGTTGGTTTGTGGTGAGAAAGAAGTTGAATCAGGTAAAGTATCTGTTCGTACCCGTCGTGGTAAGGATTTAGGCAGCCTTGATGTTAACGAATTCATGACTAAACTACTGGAAGAAATTCGCAGTCGTCAGCTCAATCAGATGGAGGAATAAGGTATTAAAGGCGGAAAAAAACTCCCAACAGCACGTCCGAATCGTATTAACGAAGAGATCCGTGCAACTGAAATCCGTGTCACTGGCATTGACGGTGAACAACTTGGTGTAATGAGTGTGCGTGACGCACTTGCCAAAGCGGAAGAAGCTGGTGTTGATTTAGTTGAAATCAGCCCAAACGCAGAGCCACCAGTTTGTCGAATCATGGATTACGGCAAGTATCTTTATGAGAAGAGTAAATCTCAGAAAGAGCAGAAAAAGAAACAAAAAGTTGTTCAAGTGAAGGAAATTAAATTCCGTCCTGGGACAGATGAAGGGGACTACCAAGTTAAATTACGTAGCCTCATTCGTTTCTTAGAAGATGGTGATAAAGCGAAAATCACACTGCGTTTCCGTGGTCGTGAAATGGCTCACCAACAAATTGGTATGGAGATGCTTAACCGCATCAAGGCTGATTTGGAAGAGCTAGCTGTCGTTGAATCATTCCCTTCACGTATTGAAGGGCGCCAAATGATCATGGTGATGGGACCTAAGAAAAAATAATAGGTCATGATTAAGAACGCGAGTGGGGGATTGCACCTCACTCGCGTTTTTTTATTGATAGACTTGGCTATTTACATGATCCTTTGCGAATAATTTGAATATCTGCTTGAGTAATCTCACAATAAGCAGTAAAATCCGCGGTCGAATCGCTTTGTAAAGCTCGTCTTGTTCGAGTTAAAGCCAAAAAAGAATATCGCGTTTGGGTAATAGGTTGTTTAAAAAGACATTACCGAGGCGCTTGCTTTAGAGAATGTAGCAAATCTCTTTATCCAGTTGGAGGAATGAAGTATTAAAGGCGGAAAAAGAATCCCATCAACACGGCCAAATCGTATTAATGATGAAATTCGTGTTCCTGAAGTCCGTTTAACCGGTTTAGACGGCGAACAGTTAGGCATCATGAGCGCACGTGAAGCGCTTGAAAAAGCTGAAGAAGCAGGTGTAGACCTCGTTGAAATCAGCCCAAATGCTGAACCGCCAGTTTGTCGTATTATGGATTACGGCAAATTCCTTTATGAGAAGAGCAAATCTCAAAAAGAACAGAAAAAGAAACAAAAAGTTGTTCAGGTGAAGGAAATTAAATTCCGCCCTGGTACAGATGAAGGTGATTATCAGGTCAAACTACGCAACCTGATTCGCTTTCTAGAAGATGGTGATAAAGCGAAAGTAACACTGCGTTTTCGTGGTCGTGAAATGGCTCACCAGCAAATCGGTATGGAAATGCTTAACCGCATCAAATCTGATTTGGAAGAGTTAGCATCTGTTGAATCATTCCCTTCGAAAATTGAAGGGCGCCAAATGATTATGGTGCTGGCACCGAAGAAGAAATAATTAGGCAACCAAGTAATAGTTTCACAGTAATGTGAGTATTATTCGCCTAATTAATTCGTAGTTAATCACAATGCGAAGTTGGAAATAAAAGAAATGCCAAAGATTAAAACTGTACGTGGCGCAGCAAAGCGCTTTAAAAAAACTGCAGGCGGTGGCTTTAAGCGTAAGCATGCAAACCTTCGTCACATTCTGACTAAAAAGTCTACTAAGCGTAAACGCCATTTACGTCCGAAAGGAATGGTATCTAAGGGCGATCTGGGTCTGGTTGTTGCTTGCCTGCCTTACGCATAAGTAAACATTTAGTTAATTAAGAATAAAGACGATAGGAGATAGCTATGGCTCGCGCAAAACGTGGTGTAATCGCACGTGCACGTCACAAAAAAATCATGAAACAGGCGAAAGGTTACTATGGTGCACGTTCACGTGTTTACCGCGTAGCATTTCAAGCGGTAATCAAAGCTGGTCAATATGCTTACCGTGACCGCCGTCAACGTAAACGTCAGTTCCGTCAACTGTGGATCGCGCGTATCAACGCTGCGGCTCGTCAGAACGGTCTGTCTTACAGCCGTTTCATCAATGGCTTGAAAAAAGCTTCAATTGAAATCGACCGTAAGATCTTAGCAGACATCGCAGTTTTCGATAAAGCAGCATTCACTGCTTTAGTTGAAAAAGCAAAAGGCGCTTTAGCTTAATGTTTGCTTGAAGAGAGGAAGGAAACTTCCTCTTTTCATTTATAATGTTTGTATTAAAAATCAGCTTGTGTTAATACTTTCAGTGTATATTAGTAACCTTAATCTTGTTTTTTGAGAATCTTTTAATGAACAACGTTGTTTTTCGTTTCTTTTTTTACTTTAGCACCTGAATTTCGGGGGCTTTTGCGTATAGCGAGTAGAATAGAAACGAAAAGTTACGCTAAAGCCTCCGTCAGGAGGCTTTTTTGTTTTTGGTTTGATAGAAAATACAGTAAAATCAGTCAGGTATTCACATCTTATTAATATGATTTGTGAAATTTGATAAATTTAGTGAATAACTAGCAAAAGACCGAGTGGTCATAAAGGGGAAACAATGCCACATCTCGCTGAATTGGTTGCACAGGCAAAAGCAGCCATTGAACAGGCCCAAGATGTTGCGACGTTAGAGTCAGTGCGTGTTGAATTTTTAGGCAAAAGCGGCCACTTCACACTCCAGATGAAAACGTTGCGTGATCTGCCTGCGGATGAACGCCCAGCAGCAGGGGCTGTGATTAATGAAGCTAAAGTCCAAGTTCAAGATGCACTGAACGCCCGTAAAGATGCAATGCAAGCCGATATTCTGAATGCGCGTTTAGCATCAGAAAAAATCGACGTTTCATTACCGGGTCGCCGTATGGAAAATGGTGGATTACACCCAGTAACTCGCACCATTCAGCGAATTGAAGAATTTTTTGGTGAATTAGGTTTCTCTGTTGAGACAGGACCTGAAATCGAAGATGACTATCATAACTTTGACGCACTAAACATTCCTGCTCATCACCCAGCGCGTGCTGATCACGATACTTTTTGGTTTGATGCAAAACGTTTATTACGTACTCAAACATCCGGTGTGCAGATCCGTACAATGAATGGTCAGCAACCACCAATCCGCATTATTGCACCAGGTCGCGTTTATCGTAATGACTACGACCAGACTCATACCCCAATGTTCCACCAAACTGAAGGCCTGATTGTTGATAAAGACATTAGCTTTACCAACTTAAAAGGTACACTTCATGACTTCCTGAATAACTTCTTTGAAGAAGAAGTTCAAGTTCGTTTCCGTCCTTCTTATTTCCCGTTCACAGAGCCTTCTGCTGAAGTTGATGTTATGGGTAAAAATGGTAAATGGCTGGAAGTATTAGGCTGCGGTATGGTCCACCCTAATGTATTACGCAATGTCGGTATTGACCCTGAGGTCTACTCTGGATTTGCATTCGGTATGGGAATGGAGCGCTTAACTATGTTGCGTTATGGTGTTTCTGACCTTCGTGCATTCTTCGAAAACGATCTTCGTTTCCTCAAACAGTTTAAATAAGGCGGGTCTATCTCATGAAATTCAGTGAACTATGGTTACGCGAATGGGTGAACCCGGCGGTAAGCAGTGAAGAATTATCAGACCAAATCACCATGGCAGGTCTCGAAGTTGATGGCGTTGAAACCGTTGCGGGTCAATTCCACGGTGTTGTTGTGGGTGAAGTTGTGGAATGCGGACAACACCCTAACGCAGATAAACTGCGTGTCACGAAAGTGAATGTCGGTGGCGAACGCTTATTAGATATCGTATGTGGCGCACCAAACTGCCGTCAAGGCTTACGAGTTGCCGTTGCAACCGTCGGCGCTGTATTGCCGGGTGATTTCAAGATTAAAGCGGCGAAATTACGCGGTGAACCCTCTGAAGGCATGCTGTGCTCATACTCTGAGCTAGGTATTTCTGATGACCATAGTGGCATTATTGAATTACCGCAAGACGCTATTATCGGTACTGACATCCGTGAATACCTAAAATTAGATGATCACGCGATTGAAATCAGCATTACACCAAACCGTGCAGATTGCTTAAGTATCCTAGGTGTGGCACGTGATGTGGCGGTTATCAACAAATTAGATTTAGTTGAACCTGCAATCAGCCCAGTGGCAAGCACAATTAAAGACACATTCCCAATTCGTGTTGAAGCACCTGCTGCATGTCCACGTTTCTTAGGTCGTGTTATCAAAAATATCGATGTTAGTGCACCAACGCCAATGTGGATGAAAGAAAAACTGCGTCGTGGCGGTGTTCGTTCTATCGATGCTGTAGTTGATATCACAAACTATGTTCTGTTGGAATTAGGTCAGCCACAACACGCTTACGATTTAGATCGTTTAAATGGCGCAATCGTTGTGCGTATGGCGAAAGATGAAGAGAAACTAGTACTGTTAGATGGTACCGAAGCCACTTTGAAATCTGATACGCTGGTTATTGCCGATGAAACTCAAGCTTTGGGTATCGCGGGCATCTTTGGTGGTGCGCACTCAGGTGTTAACACTGAAACCAAGAACATTTTATTAGAATGTGCATTCTTCGAACCTCTGGCTATCACTGGCCGTGCTCGTAATTACGGTCTGCACACTGATGCTTCTCACCGTTTTGAACGCGGTGTTGACTCTCAGCTGCAATTTAAAGCGATGGAACGAGCAACTGCATTGGTTGTGGAGATTTGTGGCGGCGAAGTTGGCGACATTATTGATATTTCTAGCGAAGCACATTTACCGAAACAGGCAAATATTAAGTTAACGCGTAAAAAGTTAGACCGTTTAATCGGTCATGTGATTGCAGACGAAACTGTGACCGATATTCTGACGCGTTTAGGTTGCCAAGTGCAAGTTTCAGCTGATTGCTGGGATGTTGTGGCACCAAGCTGGCGTTTCGATATGCAAATCGAAGAAGATTTAGTTGAAGAAGTCGCTCGCGTATACGGATATAACAATATCCCAGACGTACCGCTGCGTGCTGATTTGATTATGACTGACCATAAAGAAGCTAATTTGCCGCTGAAACGTATTAAAGCGATGTTAGTTGACCGTGGTTATCAAGAAGCGATTACTTATAGCTTCGTAGACCCTAAAATTCAGAGCTTATTACACCCGCAGGAAGAAGTGCTTTCCTTGCCAAACCCAATTTCAGCTGACATGTCCGCAATGCGCCTGTCTCTGTTGACTGGTTTATTAGGCACCGTGGTCTATAATCAAAATCGTCAACAAAACAGAATTCGTTTATTTGAGACGGGTCTGCGCTTTACGCCTGATAATCAAGCAGAATATGGTATTCGTCAGGAAAACATGCTGGCGGGTGTGATCACGGGCAACAAATTCGATGAACATTGGTCGTTAGATAAACAAGTTGTTGACTTCTTTGATTTAAAAGGTGATCTTGAAGCTGTTTTTGAATTGACTGGAAAACTAAATCAAATTACATTTAAATCTGAAGCACATCCAGCACTACATCCTGGGCAAAGTGCTGGGATTTATCTGGAAAATGAACATATTGGCTTTATCGGTGTTGTTCACCCAGAACTAGAACGTAAACTCGATTTAAATGGTCGTACAGTCGTGTTTGAAGTTCGTACTGATGCAATCGCACAGCGTGTTATTCCAGAAGCGAAAGCGATTTCGCGTTATCCGTCGAACCGTCGTGACATTGCTGTGGTTGTGCCAGAAACTGTAGCAGCTGCCGAAGTTTTAGCAGAATGTAAAAAAGTTGGCATAAATCATATAGTTGGCATAAACTTATTTGATGTGTATTGTGGTGAGGGGATAGCAGAAGGTTATAAGAGTCTCGCTATCAGTCTCGTCTTCCAAGATACCCAGCGTACCATGGAAGAAGAAGAGATTACCGCGACCGTTGATCTGTGTGTTGCTGCGTTAAAACAGCGATTCCAAGCCTCCTTGAGGGACTAAACTTATGGCGCTTACTAAAGCTGAAATGTCAGAAAATTTGTTTGAAAAACTAGGTGTTAGCAAACGTGATGCGAAAGACCTTGTTGAAACTTTCTTTGAAGAGGTTCGCCTTTCCTTAGAAAACGGTGAGCAAGTTAAATTATCTGGATTCGGTAACTTTGATTTACGTGATAAAAATCAACGTCCCGGTCGTAACCCTAAAACTGGGGAAGATATTCCAATTACTGCTCGTCGTGTTGTTACTTTCCGCCCAGGCCAAAAATTAAAAAGCCGTGTGGAAAAAGCAACGCCAAAAGAGTAATCCTATTCTCTGAATAGCAGAGTAATAAAAAAGACCGCCCTTGGCGGTCTTTGTTTTTAAGTAAAAAATACTTTTTAAATCCGATGAAATAGACTTTTCTCTTGGTGGATTAACGCGGCAATATAATTTTCAGCTAGTTTAGTCGCTTCAACTTCTTTTCGGGTCTCAGCAAGAGGATCCAAACTATTATGTTGCGGTGTGTTGCTTGTGTTCATCAAGTGCGGCGCAAAAATCATAGCTAAATTTCTAATGGACATTTTATGGGATGCTTCATCATTGGAAATAAGAGCACAAAAGCGAGTAACAAGTCGCAATGTTAAAGGCGGTGGTGCCAGGCGACTCAATGCGCTGTGGATCCTATTGTCACAGTTTTTTAAAATCGAAGGGGCTTTATTTTTTAATTGCCCGTTACTTTTAATTTGTTGGGTCACATCTTCTTTATTTTTTACTGCATCAGCACAAATGTGTAAATCATCAAATGAAATATCTGATTTGAAGTCGATATTGCTAGCTTTTTTGAGTGATTCTCCTGCTATTTTTTTAAACGCGCTGGTTAATATTTTTAAAGGATAGCGCTCAAGTTCTGTAAGATGGTAATTAGGATCATTTGCCTTATTAACAAATTCACTGACGGCATTTTTGCTGCCTTCAGTACGAAGTATGCCTTCACTTGTTGCATACTCGTTATGTTTAAGAATCGCACAACCTAGCAGGTTAATTACACGGTTTTTCTCTCTATCTATGTCAGAAAGGCGGTCGTAATTATTAATGAGCTCCACATTGCTTTGTTGTAATTTAGTGATGTCGTTTTTTCGTGTTTTTTCTGCGCGCAGGGCTTTATGTTGAGCGACGACGTGTAATGCAGCCATTCGTGCAGCATCAACTCGGGGATTCCCGGTTAAACCTGCATTGGGAATGATTTCATCTTTAGATGATAAGTTTTTTGGGGAAGTTTCATCGGCAAAGGAAACTGCGCGTACCGATGCATCCTTGTTTGGACGGCTAATCATAACAAAGGATTTATCTGAAACGTTTTTTTTGCTTGCTTGTTTGCTTTGGCAACTAAAAAGTAAAGAGCAAAAGCTCATAAATGATTGAGTTACTTTTTTTAGCGATGCTTTAAAATGACTACTAGCCTTATTCTCAGTTTGGTCAGTCTCTTTTGCGTTGTATGCAGAGAGTTGTGGTTTGGGAGAATGGTTAACTGTATTTAGTGCCATGTGTAAACCCTCATTGTGGTTAAAAGTAGAATTAAAATTGGCAGCAGTTTAAATTTTTTCTTATGCTCTCTCTTATATAAAACGCGCTTATTTTTTTAATGAAAGATAATTATTGTAAATGTAATGACTATTTCCTTGAAACAATTACAAAAACAGCAATATCAATCCGATATGAGGGTGATTTTTTTGCTGTTATTGAGTCTTTTAATCATTGCAATGCTATCACTCAGTGCTGGGGAAATTTGGTATTGGCCGAACCAATGGATGGATGATTCCGCACAGTTATTTGTCTGGCAAATTCGCTTACCTCGACTCCTTGCGGTTGTCACCATTGGAGCATCATTGGCAGTAACGGGCGCTATCATGCAAGCGTTATTTGAGAATCCATTAGCGGAACCGGGATTACTGGGGATCAGTAATGGTGCTGGAGTTGCGGTTGTTTTTACCGTATTGATCTCATCAGGAGTTACCTACTATTGGTTAGTTAGCATGAGTGCCATTATTGGCGCTTTAGTCCTCACTGCTGTTTTACTCTACTTTGCTCGTCATCAGCATTTGAATAATGCCAGCTTATTATTAGTTGGTGTTGCGCTTGGTGTGATCAGTGGTGCGTGCATGACATGGATGGTATACATGAGCAGTAATTTAGATTTACGCCAATTGCTATATTGGATGATGGGCAGTTTCAGCGGTGTTGATTGGCGTCAAATAGGATTAGTTATTGCCTGCCTCCCATTTTTATTTTGGTTAATAACTCTGGGAAGAATGTTAAATTATTTATTACTGGGTGATATTCAAGCCTATCAATTGGGTATTTCAACGCATCGTTGGCGATTAATATTAATTATTATTACTGGAATATTAATTGGGCTCAGTGTAGCAATTGCGGGGGCAATTAGTTTTATAGGATTAGTGATTCCCCATATCTTAAGGCTAAGTGGGATCACCGATAACCGTTTTTTATTACCAGCTTGTGCAATTGCTGGGGCGCTATGCTTATTAATTGCAGATTTGTTATCCCGATTATTGATAGACAATGCTGAAATTCCGATTGGCGTGATTACCGCAACTTTGGGTGCCCCTATTTTTATTTATCTTCTCGTCAAAAATCATACATGGCGACAATAATATGAATAAAACAGTGATGCTTGAAATGCAAAATTTGACTGTAGAAAACCGGTTACGGGCTATCAACCAATCCGTTTTTGCAGGGGAGCAGATACACCTATTAGGTGCCAATGGGGCAGGAAAAAGCACATTACTTTCAGTGTTGAGTGGTTGCACATCTTACAAAGGAACGATTTTTTTTAATCATATTAATCTGAAAGATTATGCTGTTCAGGATGTTGCAAGGTATCGTTCTTATCTAACACAGCAAACTGGGATTTTGCCGAGTTTAAAAGTGTTTCAATACTTATCTTTGTTTATTGAGCAACATATTGTTCCTCCCTCGATTTTTAGCGAATTATGCGAAGACTTTCAACTTTCATCATTATTATCTAAGCCTATTAATCAATTATCTGGTGGAGAATGGCAGCGAATTAGGATAGTTGCTGTATTTTTGCAGGTATGGGATAGAGATTATTTAAGCGAAAAAATAATCTTATTTGATGAACCAATAAACAATTTAGATATTATTCAGCAAGGAATGCTAGATAAATGGGTGAAATGTTTTTGTCATTGCGCAGGAACAGTTATAATGAGTGGACATAATCTTAGTCATTCTTATAAAAATGCAAGTCGAATTTGGATGATGAAGAAAGGCGCAATTATTTATGAAGGTGAGCCTGACAATGTCATGACAGAAAGGCAGTTGTCAGATGTATTTATGGCTGATATAAAACTCAATCAGAGCTCATTGAATAAAGTATGGCAAATTAACGATCGTACTAATTAGCTAATTGTGTTCTTATTGCCCGTATCACGGCAATTATTGCAGCAATGATGACTGGTGTTGAGGTTCGGTTAAAGTAATTTTAACTAGAATATCCTATTCATAATGAAACTAGGCTACAAACAATATGAGCAATTTCCTTCCGTTTTCAAAACCATCAATCGGGGATGAAGAGGTTAAGGCAGTAGAAAACGTTCTGCGTTCAGGCTGGATCACGACAGGCCCACAGAATCATCAATTAGAAGAAGATTTTTGCAAACGTTATGGTTGCAAGCATGCGATTGCCCTTGCATCGGCAACAGCAGGTATGCATGTTGTTTTGATGGCGCTGGGTATCGGTCCAGGCGATGAAGTTATCACTCCGTCACAAACATGGGTTTCAACGATCAATATGATTGAGTTGCTAGGTGCAACGCCCGTTATGATTGATGTTGATCGTGATACCCTCATGATTCAGCCTGAAGCGGTAGAAAAAGCCTTAACTAGCAAAACGAAGGCAATTATCCCTGTTCATTATGCTGGTGCTCCTTGTGATTTAGATGGCCTACGTGCCATCGCACAAAAAGCGGGTGTTTTCCTCATTGAAGATGCAGCTCATGCGGTCGGAACACGTTATAAAAATGAATGGATTGGTGAGAAGGGCACTGCCATCTTTTCATTTCATGCAATCAAAAACGTGACCTGTGCGGAAGGTGGTTTAGTCGCTACTGACGACGATGCGCTCGCTCAGCGCGTTCGTGCGTTAAAATTCCATGGTTTAGGCGTAGATGCGTTTGATCGCCAAATGCAAGGGCGTAAACCGCAAGCTGAAGTGGTTGAACCTGGCTTCAAGTATAACTTATCAGATATTCACGCTGCGATTGCAGTTGTTCAATTGTCCCGCGTTGAGTATTTAAACCAGCGTCGAGCTGAACTGACGGCACGCTACCGTGAGTTACTGAAAGACTCTCCATTACAGATGTTATCTGTACCAGAATATCTACATTTACACGCTAATCACCTATTTATGGTGCGTGTTGATGAGTCTGTGTGTGGCATTGACCGCGATACATTTATGGAGAAGTTAAAAGAGCATAATATTGGCACGGGATTACATTTCCGTGCGGCTCATACACAAAAATATTACCGCGAAAAATACCCAGAGCTGTCATTGCCAGAATCAACATGGAATAGTGCAACGCTTTGTTCATTGCCTCTGTTCCCAGACATGACTGACGCGGATGTTGAACGGGTAGTGAGTGCAATTAATACAGTCCTTTTGGAGTCAAAATAGTGTCATTAGCTGATGAATTTGATGAGATTAAAAAAGTCTCAGTGGTAATCCCTGTTTATAACGAAGAGCAAAGTTTGCCTCAGTTGTTAGAGCGTACGATTAAGTCCTGTAAACAACTGACTCAAGCTTATGAGTTAATTTTAGTTGACGATGGAAGTAGCGACCGTTCTGCAAAAATGTTGGTTGAAGCGGCTGAAAACCCAGATAACCATGTGATTGCGATCATTTTAAACCGCAACTATGGTCAACACTCTGCGATTATGGCGGGTTTCAATCAAGCAGATGGCGACTTAGTTATCACTCTTGATGCGGACTTACAAAACCCACCGGAAGAGATCCCTCGTTTAGTGCAAACAGCGGCTCAAGGCTATGATGTTGTTGGAACTCGTCGTGCTAATCGTCAAGATTCATGGTTCCGCAAAACGGCGTCAAAAATGATCAATGCGATGATCACTAAGGCGACCGGTCGTTCAATGGGTGACTACGGTTGTATGCTACGGGCTTATCGCCGTCACATCATTGAAGCGATGCTGCAATGCCATGAGCGCAGCACATTTATTCCTATTTTAGCGAATACATTTGCGCGTAGAACCATCGAAATTGATGTAGCGCATGCTGAACGCGAGTTTGGTGATTCAAAATACAGCTTTATGAAGCTGATTAATTTAATGTATGACTTATTAACTTGTTTAACGACTGCGCCTCTGCGTTTGTTAAGCGTGGTTGGTAGCATTATCGCTGCTGGTGGCTTTGTGCTGGCAGTGTTGTTAATTGTTTTACGTTTACTGTTCGGCTCTGACTGGGCAGCTGACGGCGTATTTACACTGTTTGCGATACTCTTTATGTTTATCGGCGCGCAGTTTGTTGCTATGGGATTATTGGGCGAATACATCGGTAGGATCTATAATGATGTGCGCGCGAGACCTCGTTATTTTATTCAAAAAGTCGTCGGTGCAGACCTTAAAACCGACAAAAATCAGGAAGAAAACTAATGAAAGCTATTGTTTTTGCCTATCATGATATTGGCTGTGTAGGGATAAAAGCGCTTGAGAAAGCGGGTTTTGATATTCAGGCAGTATTTACGCACACTGATGATCCAAATGAAAACCACTTTTACTCTTCTGTAGCTCGTGTCAGCGCAGATATGGAACTTCCTGTTTTCGCTCCAGAAAACGTTAACCATCCACTGTGGATTGAACGTATTCGTGAGATGAAACCTGATGTGATTTTCTCTTTCTACTATCGCGATATGTTAAGCGAAGAACTGTTAGCATTAGCACCGAAAGGCGCTTTCAATCTGCATGGTTCTTTACTGCCTAAATACCGTGGTCGTGCACCAATCAACTGGGCACTGTTAAATGGTGAAAGCGAAACTGGCGTAACGCTGCACAAAATGGTCGCTAAAGCGGATGCTGGCGATATCGTAGCGCAAGAAAAAGTGGCTATCACTGATACTGATACTGCCCTGACTCTGCATGCGAAAGTACGTGAAGCAGCAGAAGTCCTGTTAGATAAAACTCTGCCATTAATCGAAGCTGGCAGTTACAAAACGGTTGCTCAAGATGAGAGCCAAGCAAGCTACTTCGGTCGTCGTTGTGCTGATGACGGTCAAATCGACTGGAGTCGCAGTGCGAAAGAAATTAACTGCCTGATCCGCGCAGTCACTGAACCATATCCAGGCGCGTTCACCTATTTAGGTGCACGTAAAATGGTAGTATGGCGTGCTCGTGTATTAGACGATAACCAAGGTAAAGCTGCGGGTACTGTATTATCTAGCGACCCACTGCGTATCGCATGCGGCCAAGGCGCACTGGAAATCGTTAGCGGTCAAAGCGAAACCGGTTTATACATGCAAGGCAACCGCCTAGCTAACGAAATGGGTATCGTGACTGACGTTCGCGTTGGTGCTAAACCAACTGCACAAGTTAAGCGTCGTAAACGTGTTCTGATCTTAGGCGTAAACGGCTTTATCGGTAACCACTTAACTGAGCGTCTGTTACAAGATGATAACTATGATATCTATGGTATGGATATCGGTTCGTCTGCAATTGAGCGCTTCATTGGTAACCCACGTTTCCACTTCATCGAAGGTGACGTAAGCATCCATACTGAGTGGATTGAATATCACATCAAAAAATGTGACGTTATTCTGCCACTGGTTGCTATTGCGACACCAATCGAATATACCCGTAACCCACTGCGTGTATTCGAATTAGACTTTGAAGAAAACTTAAAAGTTGTTCGTTACTGCGTGAAATACAACAAACGCATCATTTTCCCATCAACTTCTGAAGTTTATGGTATGTGTGATGATAAAGAGTTTGATGAAGACGAATCTCGTCTGATCGTTGGTCCAATCAATAAACAACGTTGGATTTACTCTGTATCTAAACAGTTACTTGACCGAGTTATCTGGGCATATGGCGCGAAAGAAGGTCTGAAATTCACCTTATTCCGTCCATTTAACTGGATGGGACCACGTTTAGACAGCCTGAACTCTGCACGTATTGGTAGCTCACGCGCAATCACTCAGCTTATCCTGAACTTAGTTGAAGGTTCACCAATCAAGTTAGTCGATGGCGGTGCACAAAAACGTTGCTTCACGGATATCAAAGATGGTATCGAAGCACTGTTCCGCATCATTGAAAACAAAGACGGCAAATGTGATGGTCAAATCATCAACATCGGTAACCCAACTAACGAAGCAAGTATTCGTCAGTTAGCGGAAATGCTGTTAGAAAGCTTCGAAAAACACCCAGCTCGTAGCAAGTTCCCTCCATTTGCAGGCTTCCGTGAAATCGAAAGCGCTAGCTACTATGGTCAAGGTTACCAAGACGTTGAGCATCGTAAACCAAGTGTTGAAAACGCACGTCGTTTACTTGACTGGGTTCCGACTATCGATATGAAAGATACCATTGAAGAAACATTAGACTTCTTCTTACAGGGTGCTGTAGAAGAGCTGGAAAGCAAAAAATAATGAAAAAAGTTGGCTTGAGAATCGATGTGGACACCTATCAAGGTACATTGAAAGGGGTTCCTCAATTACTTAAAGTGCTCAAAGAGCATGATATTCAGGCCAGCTTTTTCTTCAGTGTAGGACCCGATAATATGGGGCGCCATTTATGGCGCCTTTTGCGTCCTAAATTTCTGTGGAAAATGCTACGGTCGAATGCGGCATCTTTGTATGGTTTAGATATTTTACTGGCAGGTACGGCGTGGCCGGGTAAAAAAATCGCCAAAGATTTAGGCTATTTGATGAAACAAACCTTGGAAGCTGGGCATGAAGTCGGCTTACATGCGTGGGATCATCAAGGATGGCAAGCCAAAGTGGCTAAATGGAGCGAGGCTCAACTCACTGAACAAGTGAAACTAGGGGTCGATGCATTGCAACACGCGACTGGCCAACGAGTTACTTGTTCTGCGGTAGCAGGCTGGCGTGGTGATGAGCGAGTACTCGAAGTTAAACAAGGGTTTAATTTCGACTACAACAGTGACTGCCGTGGGAAGTTTCCATTTAGACCTATTCTACGTGATGGTTCTTTGGGAACAGTACAAATTCCTGTGACGTTACCGACTTATGATGAAGTTGTTGGCACAGTAGTGACAGATGAAGAATTTAATGATTTTATTCTTCAAGCAATAAAAGATGACCTAGGTGTTCCTGTTTACACTATCCATACGGAAGTGGAAGGAATGTCAAAGTCACAACAATTTTCACAATTATTGGAACGAATTAAGCAAGAAGAAATCCAATTCTGTACATTGAGTGAATTGTTGCCTGAAGACATCAATACGCTTCCAAAAGGAAGAGTGGTTCGCGCCCCATTCCCGGGACGAGAAGGTTGGCTGGGCTGCCAAGAAGAGGAATAAAATACCCATGTTGAATAACCGAGCGAGCAAAGTAGGAGCCTCTCTGCTGGCTCTTTTTTTTGTCTTGACCTATTTGTTGCCGTTAAACAGCCGTTTACTTTGGCAGCCGGATGAAACCCGTTATGCAGAAATCAGTCGCGAAATGCTACAACGCGGTGACTGGATCGTGCCGTACATGCTGGATATTCGTTACTTTGAGAAGCCAGTGGCGGGGTATTGGATCAACAATATTAGCCAAATGATTTTTGGTGACACAAACTTTGCCGTTCGTTTTGGTTCAGTCTTCTGTATTTTATTAAGCACTTTGCTAGTTTACCGCATGGCAAAAATGATGTGGCGTAATAGCCATGTTGCTTATGTGGCAAGCTTCATCTATATCTCGATGTTCTTGGTGTTTGCAGTAGGAACATATAGCGTTCTCGACCCGATGCTATCGTTATGGATAGCCGCCAGTATGTTTTGTTGCTTATGGGCAATGAAAGCTCGAGAGGTTAAGACCAAACTCGCCGCGTGGGGAGCTCTTGGGTTAGCCTGTGGTATGGCATTTATGACCAAAGGTTTTTTAGCTTTAGCCATTCCGGTTATCGTGATGCTACCTATTACCTTGTATCAAAAACGTTTCCTTGAAATGCTCAAATATGGCCCATTAGCCATTATCACCGCGGTGATCATCAGCTTGCCATGGGCGTTGGCAATAGCCAAACAAGAGCCGGATTACTGGAATTATTTCTTCTGGATTGAACATATTAAGCGTTTTACTGCCGATGACGCTCAGCATCTTGAGCCATTTTGGTACTATATCCCCATCATCTTGTTAGGTGCTATCCCATGGACCGGCTTATTACCAGGCGCACTCATTAAAGGTTGGAAAGAGCGTAAGTCTAGTCCGGATATGTTTTTCTTACTGTGCTGGTTTGTCGTACCTGTGATTTTCTTTAGTATCTCCCGCGGAAAATTGCCAACCTATATGTTGCCGTTTATGGCGCCATTAGCGCTATTAATGGCGAAATATGGTGTCGATTGTGTGCGTAATGGCACCATGAAAGGATTGAAAGCTAACGGTATTATCAACATTGTTATCGGAGTTGCAGCGGTGATCGCTGTGATTATCGTGAGCAGTGTGATTAAAAAACCATTATATGAACATGATGAATGGTCAAAAATGGTGCTAGGGGTTGTTGCATTTTCGATTTGGGCAATCATTGGCTATCTCTGCACTGTATTAAATGCAAAATATTGGTTGTGGGCAGCATCTTGCTCACTAGCCGTTAGTTTATGTATTGGCAGTGCATTGCCAAATAACACCATTGACTCGAAGTTACCACAGAATTTTATTCATCAAAATCATGATCTTTTGATGAATAGCCGCTATCTGATGGCAAGTAATGTGGGCGTTGCTGCGGGGCTAGCATGGGAAACCAAAAATTCCAATATTTATCTCTATAATAGTAGCGGTGAATTAACCTATGGCTTGAAATACCCAGATAGTGCGCATCGTTTGATTAAACCGGATGAATTTGCTGCATGGCTGGCAAAAGCGCGCCAAGAAGGACAGGTTACCGTGGTGTTCTTATTAGGTAAAAAAGAAGGTTTACCAGACATTCCTAAGCCAGATGAAGTCATAAAGAACTCCCGTATGGCGATAGTGGTTTACCATAAACAATGATAGCGCAATTACTTCTGTTACTCTTTGTCAGCGTGTTGACTTGCATTGGGCAAATAGCCCAAAAGCAAGCCGTCGTCGCTTGGCAAGGAGACAAACTTAATAAAGCCGCATCCGCCATTCGTTGGCTGATGTTGGCAGTATTAATGCTAGGGTTGGGGATGCTGTTTTGGCTAAAGTTGTTGGAAACCATGCCGCTCAGTATTGCCTACCCGATGCTCAGTATTAATTTCGTCTTGGTCACATTGATAGGGCAATTTGTCTACCATGAGCAAACTGGACTAAACCACTGGCTCGGGGTTGCCTCAATCATGATAGGAATACTACTGATGAGTATAAGTGTATGAATAAAGGATACTTATGGGTACTCGGTAGTGCGCTATTAGTTACCGTCGCACAACTCAGCCTGAAAGCAGGTGTTGTGGAACTTCCTTCGTTCTCTCTAGGTTGGCATTGGTTGCAGCTAGAATGGCTGGCAGATAATGCGGCAAGCTTAGGGATTATCTTTGTTGGGTTAGTCTGCTATGCGCTATCGATGCTGTGCTGGCTATTTGCGTTAAAATATATTGCGCTCAATAAAGCTTATCCGCTTATCAGCCTGAGCTATGTGTTTGTTTACATACTGGCGGTAGTGTTGCCATGGTTCAATGAACCCGCAACGGCGTTAAAAGCTGCGGGGATCGCATTTATTCTGTTAGGGGTATGGCTGATCAGTCGACCTTCCAAGCCTTTAACGAAAAAAGCTAAATAGCATCAGATAATTAGCCTTAGGTGTTTATTTTTCACGCGTTGTACATTATAGTCTCGCGTATTAAGATATCACTTAAGGTGATTCTTTTGGGGTTATCTATATCCACAGGTTATCTATAAGGTACGCTATGATAGTGAATTTCAAATACCTACCATTGCTGTGTTGCCTCGTGTTGATTGGCTGCTCTTCATCCGTAAAACGGACGTCAGCACCACCAATGAAAACCCAATTGTCTGATCCCATCATGACTATCGCTCAGCTCAAGGACCAACTAAGCCAATGGTATGGCACGCCGTATCACTATGGTGGCATGAGCCAAAATGGTGTGGATTGTTCGGGCTTTGTCTATCGAACATTTAGTGATCGTTTTGCGATTGAAGTCCCGCGTACGACTGTTGACCAAACGCGTTTAGGGACACGCATTGATAAATCGGATTTAATGCCGGGTGACTTGGTATTCTTCAAAACGGGATCAGGGGAAAACGGCCTGCATGTTGGTATTTATGATACTGATAACACATTCATCCATGCATCCACCAGCAAAGGCGTAATACGCTCATCGATGGATAATAGCTATTGGCGAAAAGTGTTTTGGCAAGCTCGGCGCATCTAATTTCGCTTCATTCCTCATTAATTCTTCAGTGATTATGCTATCTTAGGAGCAAGTTTTGCTTTTAGGATAGTCAAATGTCTACATTACGTTTATTTATTTCAGAGTCTTTTGATCCATGGTTTAATTTAGCGGTTGAAGAGACTATTTTCCGCCAAATGTCAGCCGACCAACGAGTTATGTTCTTATGGCGTAATGCCGATACCGTGGTTATCGGGCGTGCTCAAAACCCATGGAAAGAGTGTAACACTCGTAAAATGGAACAAGATAATGTTAGATTAGCGCGTCGTAGCAGTGGTGGCGGAGCTGTATTTCAAGATTTGGGCAATACTTGTTTTACCTTTATGGCAGGAAAACCCGAATATGATAAAACCATCTCAACGCAAATTATTGTGGATGGGCTAGCAAAAGTCGGGATCCACGCTGAAATATCTGGCCGCAACGATTTAGTCCTCGAAACTGAAAATGGCCCACGAAAAATTTCAGGCTCAGCGTACCGTGAAACTAAAGATCGCGGCTTCCACCACGGCACTTTACTGATTAATACCGATTTAAGTCGTTTAGCAAATTACCTCAATCCCGATCCTAAAAAATTGCAAGCCAAAGGGATCACTTCAGTCCGCTCTCGTGTTGCCAACTTGAATGAACTAGTCCCTGATATTTCGCACGAAAAGGTATGTGAGGGGATTGTAAATAGCTTCTTTAGCTACTACGGTGAAACAGTGGAAGCAGAATATATCTCACCGGAAAAACTCCCTGATTTACCCAATTTTGCAGAAACATTCGCGAAGCAAAGTAGTTGGGAATGGAATTTTGGACAAGCGCCTGCTTTTAGTCACATGGCAGATACCCGATTCCCATGGGGCGGTATTGAATTTCATTTTGATATTGAAAAAGGGGTGATCACGCGTTGCCAATTTTTTACCGACAGCCTCGATCCATCCCCATTAGAGTGGTTAAGCCAGCAACTGGTTGGGCAAGCTTATCAAACGGAAACTGTCCGTCAGTTAATGGTACAAATGGTCGTATTGTGGCCAGAATTGACTGAGCAATTTGCAGATTTAGAAAATTGGCTCGTTAACGAACTGAGATAAAAAAAGAGCCGATAGATATCGGCTCAAAATATAGATTTCGTTGAAATGGGTGTTTGAGGGTGTAACGAAAATCTAATGCACTGTTAATGATGACAATTGCAGGTCATAAAGGTTTTACATTCTGGTAATTCACCCGCTTGACGGAATTTAGCCGGGGTGGTATCAAAGTGTTTTTTAAATATACGTGTAAATGTTGCTTGTGAACTAAAGCCATATTGCAATGCAATGTCTAGAATAGGTAAGTTGCCTTCGCGTAATGATTTAGCGGCTTCTAATAGGCGACGTTTGCGAACGTATTCACCAAGGGTACAGCCCTTAAGCTCTTTAAATACGCGCTGTAAATGCCATTTCGAATATCCGCTTTTGTCCGCGATAGTATCGATTTTGATGCCTTCATTGCGTTGTAATTGGCTTTCAAGCCATCTAACAATTTCATTGACTACACTTTCTGACATATCTACCTCCTACTTTAGTAGGCTATTGTTCATTAATAACTAATAATAACTCATGAAATTATGGTCTATTCTTCCTTTTTTTCCGATATATCGCTAGGCTAATCGTGCGGTTTTTAAATGCGAATAACTATTGCTACGATAGTTTTTATTGAAATTCAAAAAACTAAACATACACAAATGAATGTTAAAAATTGTTTTAATACAATAAATTATATTTATTCTCCAAGCGTGAAATGTGAAAAATCAAGGTGAATGCAAGCTTGTTCAAATTTATTGTTGATACTGTTCTATTTTATTAACCAAGTAAATTATTGAAATTTTATTTGACTTAATAATGAGCAATGTGGTGGGGTGAAATAGAATAATTAACAGGAAATTCCGAGGTGAATTGTTTTTTAAGTGATGTAGTAGTGCGGTGAAAGGTTCATTTATCCATTAAAGCCTAAAATTGTGATAAATGAACCTTATTTTAACGTATTGCTATTCGTTAATTACCAACGATAGTTAACACTCCAATAAAAATTACGACCTTCCTGCGGTACACCCAGAGAAGAAACATATTCTCTATCAAAGGCATTTTTTAGGGTTAGTGTAGTATTTAACCCTTTAACAAATTGGTCGGCTTTGTAATTGACGTAAAAATCATGAACGCCATAACCAGCCTGCTGGAAAATCTCACGACGGTAGCGGTCTAGATCGTTAGAGTTTTTTCTATCGGGCAGTTTATAGGTGTTATCTCCCGTAATTTTGGTTCTTGCCGCAAACTCTCCAGTCCAACCCACATTGAACCCTGTATTAGCCACGGGGGCCTTGAATTTAATCATCATTGATTCAGGTCGAATAGAGGAGAGAGCATGATTTTCTAAATCCTCTTTACCTGTCGTAACATTATGATTAAGGCTTAAATCAAACCATGGCGACTGGTAATGAATAAAGCTATCAAACCCTGATATTGTTGCAGATGGAACATTAATATAGTAAACCTCACGAGGGAACCATTGATAATACATATCTCGCCCAACAACTCTTTTATATTCACTCTCCATTGCAATATAATTTTGAGCCTTAGTATTAAAGTACGTTGCGCCAAGCTGTAGGGTATCCCCATTAACGACGAAATCATCGAAACTCAGTTTTAATCCAGCTTCCAAAGTTTTATTGGTTTCTGGTTTTAAATCAGGGGATGTTCTAAAAATGGAGTTACCATATATAGGTGTTTCAAAATGCATGGAGTTATTATACAGCTCAGCCATTCTTGGCGTACGATAGCCTTCAGCATAAGAGGAATGAAGATTTAGCCAATGTGTTGGGGTCGCACTAACGGCAAAACGCGAAGACCAATTGGTATGTTTACTTTTAGCAAAGTCATCACGATTAACATGATATTGCGTAAAACGAGTTCCCGCTGAAAGGGTCACAGGCACATGGGCAAATGTAAGATCATTATTCAGCCAGCCTGAGGTATTGGATAGCTCAGTAGGTGGGTAACTAATTGCGTATTGATTAGGTTTTTGTTTCTGTTGGTAGTGTTCAATACCGCTTTGAATATTGCTGTATGCCCAGCTTGATACAGGTAAAGTAAAGTGGTTTGAAAACTTAGAGCCATAAGTATATTGATTACGACTTTCTGCACCATATTCTTTTGGTTTTTTTTCTGCTTTAACCAAATCTAATTGGCTCAGGCTGAGATCAGTATAATAAATATCCCATTCACCTTCCCATTGAAGCCGATTTTCAGGCTTAAATAATTGATTAATTAGAATATCACGCTGATGAGCATTACGCTCTGTAGGGTCATTCTTGAATTTATTTTTAATCTGCGCAGGCTGTTTTAGACTCAAGCCATCATTACGATATTCACGAAGCTGCAAACCAACGTGATAAGCAGGGTTCGCCATCCAGGTAGTTTTAAACATCCAACTGTGGATCTTCTCTTGGTTATCAAAAGCTGCTGATTCTTGAGACGGCATCAAATACTTTTTGCGTTGGCTATAGCTGAGTAGGGCATCAACAGAATCACTGCGTCCAAGTAATGTTCCCCCCGCATAATAACCATGATCATTACGGTTGATACCACTAAATAAGCGCCCTCCGAGATTTTTTCCGGGTGCTAACACTTCTGAAGCGCTGAGGGTTTTAAAGGAAATAACACCGGCAAGGGCGCCGCTGCCATGTTGTACAGAGGATGCGCCTTTATGTACATAGGCCTTACTGATCATTGAGGGGTCAATCAGTGTGGCATCGAATAAGCCAGAATTAAAATCCTGAACCACATTATCCACCATAATTTTGACACCACGGGAGTCGTAGCCTCGCATCTGTACTGACTGCCCATAGGTACTGCCTGCACCCGTTACAAAAATACCAGCTTGACCCTTTAATAAATCGAGGGCGGATGATGCAGTTTGTTGTTCTGGTGCAGTGGCGTCAATCACCTCAAATTGTTCAGCAACGGCAAATTTTTCGTTGCTCAATGGGGTTGAGGTGACGTGAATAATATCGTCAGTGGCAAAACTTGCAGTGCTAGCCCCTGTCATGGCAAGAGCGACGGTTAATGTTGATAAAGAAAATACTTTACTGTGTGAAGTATCTGCATTTGAAGCAGATGGTTTTAATGCAGATGGTTTTAATGCAGATAATAATGTGATTGCCATCGGAAATCCTTTCCTGATTAATATGATTCTAGCTACCTTAAGGATAAAAAATCCATGGGTGGCTCATAATTGAAATCGAGAATCATTATCGTTAATAAAGTGGCGGTATCAAGTATTTTTTAGTTAATAATATTATTTTACTTAAAATAATCAGTTAATTATATGCAAGTGTGAATGTGTTGGTGGTGTGTTATTTAGAAGGGAAATGAAAATAAGCGCTTTAGATTGAAAATAACCTAAAGCGCAGGTGTCATCTTTGGATGAAATGGATTATTTAAAGCGGAAGTTAACGGCGTCAGCCAGAATTTCAATCAACTGTTCGGTATCTTCCCAACCTAAACATGGATCGGTAATCGATTGACCATAAACGAGAGCTTGGTCTGCACAGATTTTTTGATTGCCTTCTTTTAAGAAGCTTTCTGCCATCACACCGCTAATTGCTGTGGAGCCTTGCTTAATTTGTTGAGCGATATCTTGCGCCACATCTAATTGGCGACGATGAATTTTCTGGCAGTTACCATGGCTGAAGTCCACCACTAAATGCTCAGCTAAACCAAATTCATTTAATTTTTCACAAGCTTGTGAAATGTACTGCGCCTCATAGTTAGGCTGTTTACCACCACGCATGATGATATGCCCATGAGGATTACCACTAGTTTGGTAGATTGTCATCTGTCCGTTCTTATCTGGCGATAAAAACATATGTTGCGCTTTGGCGGCACGAATAGCATCAATAGCGATATTGATATTGCCGTCTGTCCCATTTTTAAAACCCACAGGGCAGGAGAGCGCCGATGCCATTTCACGGTGGATCTGGCTTTCAGTGGTACGAGCGCCAATCGCTCCCCAGCTAATTAAGTCTGCAATATATTGTCCCGTCACCATATCGAGAAATTCGGTGGCAGTTGCTAACCCTAATTGATTAACTTCAATCAAAAGCTTACGTGCTAAGCGAATGCCAGTGTTCACTTGGCATGAGTTATCAAGATGTGGGTCAGAAATTAAGCCTTTCCAGCCCACAACGGTACGCGGTTTTTCAAAATAGGTGCGCATGACAATTTCTAAGCGATCTTGATATTTTTGACGTAACGTATTTAGCTTATTAGCGTATTCAATTGCGGCATCAATGTCATGAATAGAGCAAGGACCTACAATCACCAGCAAACGCGGGTCTTCACCGGATAAGATCTTTTCTATTCGTTTACGTGACGCTGTCACGTTATTGGCGATTGCTTGGGATATCGGAAATTCCTCAGCGAGCGCTTGTGGTGTAATTAAACTGTCCACTCGCTGAGTTCGTAACTCATCTGTTTTATGCATTTTGTTTCTCAAAACTTTTACTCGGCTGAGCCATTTCGTACAGCCGTATTAGTGACTAAGGTCACAATAAACGAAACTGGCTCAAATTCAAACCACCAACTTGGGTTGAATGAATAATTTTTTATATTTTATTTTGTTAAAAAATACGACGCTGTAATCCCATCGTATCAATCACTTTCGCTGAAATTTCTTCAACAGAGTAGTTGGTAGTATTTAAGTAATTGATTTTATTCTGCCTAAATAGGGCTTCTACTTCAGCAATTTCAATACGACACTGACGAAGTGAGGCGTAACGGCTGTTTTCACGTCGCTCTTCACGAATTGCCGCGAGTCGTTCAGGGCTGATGGTTAAACCAAAAAGTTTATGGGTATAGGGGCGTAATGCGGCAGGTAGCTGCAAATTGTCCATATCATCGGCAGTGAACGGGTAGTTGGCGGCTTGTATGCCAAATTGCATTGCTAAATATAAGCTTGTTGGTGTTTTACCACAGCGAGAGACACCAATTAAGATCACTTGCGCTTGTTCAAGGTTACGCAATGAAATTCCATCATCGTGAGCGAGGGTATATTCAATTGCAGCAATACGAGCATCATATTGATTCATATTTTGCATGGATAACCCGTGAGTACGATTAAGTTTTGGCTCCGGTTCTAAGCCGACTTCTCGCTGTATTGGGGCGACCAAACTTTGCACAATATCCTGACAAAAGCCGGAGCTTTGCGTAATTATCTCTTTTACTTGAGGAGAGATGATTGAATAGAACACTAGCGGGCGCATATTGGTTTCGATATAGATAGTATCAATTTTTTGCTTAATTTCTAATGCTCGAGCTTCCGAAGTTACAAAAGGTAAGGTGTAGGAAGTAAAAGCTAAAGGAAACTGAGAAAGTACCGCATGCCCTAACGTTTCAGCTGTAATTGCAGTGCCATCGGAAATAAAAAAAACTGTTCGTTGGGCTTGGTTGGCAGTGTTATTCATTGAATTTAGTTCGCTCATAGGTGATTTCTTTTATCGTTTTTATTGCCAGATTGTTGAAATATTGTAATCGATTAAAGTTTAAAAAATAGTTTATGAGAGGAAGTATAGGCATATTTTGAACAATTCGTAGAACAAAAAATTTTTATTAATTGATGGAACGATTCACCAGTCCATCTTCCCATAACGTCTGTGCTAGTCTATTCGCGAGGCGAATTTTCGCCAACGAGATTTTTTACGATTTGTTGTCTGTCACTAAATTGCTATAAAAGGATCGCTTTCAATGTCCACAAATGGCCTTACTCCGTCTAATGTACTTTGGTATAACCAATTAGGGATGAATGATGTTGACCGTGTTGGAGGTAAAAACGCTTCCCTCGGTGAAATGATCACCAACTTGTCCGATCTTGGTGTATCCGTACCAAACGGTTTTGCGACAACCGCACAGGCGTTTAATGATTTTCTGGAGCAGAGCGGTGTAAACCAGCGTATTTACAACCTGCTAGATGAAACGGATATTGATGATGTGAACCAACTGGCGACAGCCGGTGCTCAGATCCGCCAATGGGTGATTGATACCCCATTGACGCCAGCATTAGAGCAGGATATTCGTGAAGCTTTCCTTCAATTGTCTGAAGGTGAAGCCGAAGCGTCATTCGCTGTTCGCTCATCAGCAACCGCTGAAGATATGCCTGATGCCTCATTTGCTGGGCAGCAAGAGACATTCCTCAACGTTCAAGGGATTGATGCGGTATTGGTTGCCATTAAACATGTTTTTGCGTCGCTGTTTAATGACCGTGCTATTTCTTACCGTGTACACCAAGGCTACGACCATCGTGGCGTCGCGCTATCTGCGGGTGTGCAAAGAATGGTGCGTTCTGACCTCGCTTCTTCCGGTGTTATGTTTACTATCGATACTGAGTCTGGTTTTGACCAAGTCGTCTTTATTACCTCCGCTTATGGTCTTGGTGAGATGGTCGTACAAGGCGCGGTAAACCCGGATGAATTCTACGTCCATAAACCAACCCTGCAAAATAATAAGCCTGCGATTGTACGTCGTACATTAGGTTCTAAAAAATTGCAGATGGTCTATGCCGACAGTAAAGAGCACGGTAAACAAGTGAAGATTGAAGATGTGCCAGAAGCATTACGCAATCGTTTCTCTTTAGCCGATCACGAAGTGGAAGAGCTGGCTCGCCAAGCTTTACAGATCGAAAAACACTACGGTCGTCCAATGGATATCGAATGGGCAAAAGATGGTCATAATGGTCGTCTGTATATTGTTCAAGCGCGTCCGGAAACCGTTCGTTCTAACCAGCAGGTTATGGAACGTTATCAACTGAAAGGCCAAGGGCAGGTCTTAGTTGAAGGTCGTGCAATCGGTCATCGTATTGGTGCTGGTTCGGTCAAAGTTATCCATAACTTGAGTGAGATGGATAGAATTCAGCCGGGTGACGTATTAGTGACGGACATGACGGATCCTGATTGGGAACCTATCATGAAAAAAGCCGCTGCTATCGTAACAAACCGTGGCGGTCGTACTTGCCATGCGGCGATTATCGCGCGTGAACTTGGGATCCCAGCAGTTGTTGGTTGTGGAGATGCAACTGAGCGCTTGAAAGAAGACCAAGAAGTCACGATTTCTTGTGCTGAAGGGGATACTGGCTTCGTTTATGATGGCAAATTAGATTTTGAGATTCACAGCTCCGAAGTGGATAACATGCCTGATTTGAATGTCAAAATCATGATGAACGTGGGTAACCCAGATCGTGCATTTGATTTTGCTTGTTTACCAAATGAAGGTGTCGGCTTAGCGAGACTCGAATTTATTATCAACCGAATGATCGGTGTTCACCCAAGAGCGCTGTTAGAGTTCGATGCTCAAACTCCAGAATTGCAAGCAGAAATCCGTAATATGATGGTCGGTTATGACGACCCTGTTGAATTCTACGTTAGCAAGCTGACGGAAGGAATTTCAACACTCGCGGCGGCATTCTGGCCAAAACGCGTGATCGTCCGTTTATCTGACTTTAAATCTAATGAATATGCCAACTTAGTCGGTGGGGATATTTATGAACCTGAAGAAGAAAACCCAATGCTGGGCTTCCGTGGGGCTGGGCGTTATGTGTCAGATAGCTTCCGTGCATGTTTTGCGCTGGAGTGTGAAGCCGTGAAGCGCGTTCGTAACAAGATGGGTCTGACTAACGTTGAAGTGATGATTCCGTTTGTTCGTACAGTAGCACAAGCCGAGTCAGTGGTTGCTGAGCTGGCAAAACATGACTTGAAACGTGGTGAGAATGGCTTAAAAGTGATTATGATGTGTGAAATCCCATCTAACGCACTGCTAGCTGACCAGTTCCTTGAGCATTTTGATGGCTTCTCCATTGGTTCTAACGACATGACTCAGTTAACCCTAGGTCTTGATAGAGACTCTGGTGTTGTATCTGAATTGTTTGATGAGCGTAATGATGCGGTTAAGGCGATGTTATCAATGGCAATCAAGGCTGCGAAGCGTCAGAACAAATATGTCGGTATTTGTGGCCAAGGTCCATCAGACCACCAAGATTTCGCACAATGGCTGGTGGATGAGGGCATTGATAGCTTATCCTTGAACCCAGACACTGTGGTGCAAACTTGGCTAACAATCGCTGAAAATCAATAATTTAATTATTCACTTTTAGATTATTCATTATAAGAAGGTCGGTAAATAACTATTATTTACCGACCTTTATTTATATATAGGGACAAGGTATTGCAGGAATAGAATTAAACTTAATTTAAGTTTAATTTACGTAAAAATTCATAATATATTATTCAGATTTTCAGCAAAATAAAACTACAGTCTCATAAATAGATTCTTTATTAATGTTAAATGAAAAGTTATTAAATAATTAAAACCATTAAACACATTACTCCAATTATGAGTAATCACGTATAGAGAGAGTAATTAGAGTATTATATTACCTATGTAATAGTGTAAGTTGGGGTATGGAGGGATGATATAGAGATAAAAAAAAAGCCTATCATGGGCTGACAGGCAAAGACTACACACAGCAATTTGGTTAAATAAGTCACGTTGGAAATTAAATAACATAACTTATTAATTCGTTATCGACGAGATATTAACAGGGATATGCTAAACTGTTTAAATAAGTTAATCACTCGGAACACTCTTAATAAGATATTACTTGTTGTTCCCAAATGATTATTCATTCGATGAGGAGAATATTAACATAATTAAAGATAAAAACTAACAGTAGTGTGTTAAATATTGTTTCTAAATATTAATGAGAATAGATGGTCGAGAAAACATGTTCAAAATGAAACATGTTTTCTCGAATTAAATGGAATTTATTTTTTCATTAAGAATTCTTCTTCAAGGAATTTTTCGGTGGCATCTAAATTTTCACTGGGTGGCGCCACTTCATTCATCCACGCTTTGAGCAGACTATAAGAAACAGCCAGCACCACAGGACCAATGAATAAGCCAATCATACCGAAGGACAAGATACCGCCGATAACACCCACTAAAATAAGCACCATAGGAAGATCGGCACCCATTTTAATTAGCCAAGGTCGCAACACGCCATCCATAGTAGCAACAACCGCTGCCCAGACACCGAGAATAATTGCCCAGGTGGTATCCCCCGTCCAAAATAGCCACAGAACGGAAGGGACCATGACTAATAGTGGGCCAAGTTGTGCGACGCAGCAGATAAAAATCAAGACTGTCAGAATAGCAGCATAGCTAATACCGGATAGCGCTAAACCGACGCCACCGACAATGGCTTGAATTAATGCAGTCACAACCACACCAAGTGCGACTGCGCGAATAGATTGTGCTGCGAGTACCACCGCTGCATCGCCACGAATGCCCGCAAGACGTACGGCAAAGTGACGAACACCGATTGTTACTAGCTCACCTTTATAATAGAGCAGTCCACTAAACAGCAGCATTAATAAGAGGTGGAATAAGAAGCGGCTGGCACTAACGGCCTGCGTTGCAAACCATCCCGCGGCTTGACCGAAATAAGGTTGAACTTTAGCTAATAACGCGTTACCCCCACTCGCCACCAAACTGTGCCAAGCGTAATACAATTTTTCTCCGACCATGGGTACTTGATTCAGCCACTCTAAATCCGGCAAGGTGATACTGGCTGGTGACTTCGCTAATTCGATAAGCGGTGCACTATTTTGAATAATGCTGCCAATCAAAATACTGGTTGGAATAACAAAAAGCAGGAAGATCAGTAGAACCATGGTCAGCGAAGCAAGCCAGCGCTTATTCCAAAGGCGTGCTTGTAGTCGTAAGAGAATTGGCCAAGTAGCAATCACCATCATCCCCGCCCATACGAATCCTAAAATAAATGGGCTTAAGACCCAAAAACAGGTCGCTATCATAAAGATAATGGAGAGCAGTCCAAGGACGAGTTTGGGTAAATCCAAACGTTTTTGCGATTTTTCCATTAATGATCAATCCTTAACAAATGAAAATTCTGTGGGGTTAGGGCTTTTACAGGTGAAAATAACGTAATTATTTTTCATGCTTAAAAGAAACGATATTGTGATATGGTTTTACTGACAATGTCACCGGCAGATGCGCTATCTTTACAGGCTGCGAGGAAACACTCCAATAAACCTTGTGCCTATTGTGCTACTTAAACTAAAGATAGTACATAACGACAAATGCGATTACTCAACAACAAGAGTCATGATTAATAATGATCCCGCGTATATCTGAAGCACCACATCTTAGTCAGCTAGCTATCCAATTTCTGCACGAGCTACAACAGCAAGGTTTTACTGGTGATACTGGCACCAGTTATGCTGAACGCTTATCCATGTCTACTGACAACAGCATTTACCAACTGTTACCACAAGCTGTCATCTTCCCGCGTTCCAGCGCTGACGTACAAATCATTACACGCGTTGCAGGGCAAGACAAATACCGCGAATTAAGTTTCACGCCACGCGGCGGGGGAACGGGCACCAATGGGCAATCGCTCACCGAAGGGATTGTAGTGGACATGTCCCGCTATATGAACCGAATTTTAGAAATCAACCCAGAACAGGGATGGGTAAAAGTTGAAGCTGGCGTGATTAAAGACCAACTCAACCAATTTCTAAAACCGTATGGCTACTTTTTCTCTCCTGAACTATCCACAAGTAACCGCGCGACATTGGGCGGAATGATCAACACAGATGCGTCTGGACAGGGATCATTAGTGTATGGCAAAACGTCAGACCATGTTTTAGGTGTCAAAGCGATGGTTTTAGGGGGAGCTTGCCTCGATACTCGCGCTATGCCTATCGAACTCGCCCAAACGATTGCGTTAGAGGATTCAGTCGAAGGACGAATCTATAAAACCGTCCTTGAACGCTGCTTAGAACAACGCCCGCTAATCGAAGAAAAATTTCCAAAACTAAACCGATTTTTAACGGGTTATGACTTACGTCATGTTTTTAATGATGACCTTACTCAGTTTGATTTAACGCGAATTTTAACGGGGTCTGAAGGATCGCTGGCGTTTATTACGGAAGCCACACTGGATATCACGCCACTACCGAAAGTGCGCCGTTTGGTGAACGTTAAATATGATTCATTTGAATCAGCGTTACGTAACGCGCCATTTATGGTACAGGCGCAAGCGCTCTCGGTAGAAACCGTCGATTCGAAAGTTCTGAATCTCGCGAAAGAAGATATTGTTTGGCACTCCGTAAAATCGCTGATCACGGATGTGCCGAATAAAGAGATGCTTGGGCTGAACATTGTTGAGTTTAGTGGCGATGATGAAGACGAAATCAATCGTTTGACTGATAGTTTATGCCAACGCCTTGATGAATTGATGGCGAGCCATCAAGCGGGGGTGATTGGCTACCAAGTTTGTCATGACCTTGCTGATATTATCCGTATCTATAATATGCGTAAAAAAGCAGTGGGATTATTGGGCAACAGCAAAGGCGCTGCGAAACCCATCCCATTTGTTGAGGATACCTGCGTACCACCAGAGCATCTAGCGGATTATATTGCGGAGTTCAGGGCGCTACTGGATAGCCATAAACTGAATTACGGGATGTTTGGTCACGTGGATGCGGGGGTTTTACACGTTCGTCCAGCATTAGATATGTGCGATCCTCAGCAAGAAATGTTAATGAAGCAAATTTCGGATGAAATTGTTGCTTTGACTGCAAAATATGGCGGTTTACTGTGGGGGGAACACGGTAAAGGCTTCAGAGCGCAATATAGCCCAGAATTCTTTGGTGAAGTTCTTTACGGTGAGCTGCGTAATATTAAGGCGGCATTTGACCCAGATAACCGCTTGAACCCCGGAAAAATTTGTCCACCAGCGGGTATCGATGCCCCAATGAAACAGGTGGATGCAGCTAAACGCGGCACATACGACCGCCAAATCCCTATTCAAATACGCCAAGAGTTCCGTGGGGCGATGGATTGCAACGGCAATGGGCTCTGTTTTAACTTTGATGTAAAAAGTCAAATGTGCCCATCGATGAAAATTAGCCGTCAGCGTGTGCACTCACCGAAAGGTCGTGCGACGTTGGTTCGTGAATGGCTGCGTTTATTAGCTGAGCAAGGCGTCACACCTGAACAAATTGAAAAAGGCGTGAAAAGTGAGTCTCCATCGTTACGTGGATTGATTGAAAAAACCCGTAACTCATGGCGGGCGAAGCAGGGAGATTATGATTTTTCCCATGAAGTGAAAGAGTCGATGTCTGGGTGTTTAGCCTGTAAGGCGTGCTCGACTCAATGCCCAATTAAAATTGATGTGCCGTCTTTCCGCGCAAAATTCCTCGCACTCTACCATAGCCGTTACTTGCGACCTGTTCGTGACCATATTGTGGCGAATGTGGAAGCCAGTGCACCGTTAATGTCAAAAGCGCCGGGCGTTTTTAACTTCTTCTTGCGTCAAACGGTAGTTCAGAAACTGAGCGAACATACCATTGGTATGGTGGATTTACCGTTATTTTCTCAACCGACGCTGAAACAGGAGTTATCAGGGCATGCAGCGATCTCTCTGACTTTGGAACAACTTGAAGGAATGTCTGCCAGCCAGCGTGAAAAACATGTGCTCGTGGTGCAAGACCCCTTCACAAGTTACTACGATGCAAAAGTGGTAGTGGATTTTGTTCGTTTGATTGAAAAGTTGGGCTATAAACCTGTATTACTCCCATTCTCACCGAATGGTAAAGCACAACATATCAAAGGTTTTTTAAGTCGTTTTGCGAAAACCGCACGTAAAACATCGGATTTTTTAAATCGCGTTGCTAAACTGCAATTACCAATGGTAGGTGTCGATCCTGCATTGGTGCTATGTTATCGTGATGAGTACCACGAAATTTTAGGTGAGCAGCAGTGCCAATTTACGGTAATGCTGGCCCATGAATGGCTGATTTCATTACCAGAACAACCCAAAAATGACGGAATGGATGAGCAGCCTTGGTATCTCTTTGGCCACTGCACCGAATCAACAGCATTACCAAATAGTGCCAACCAATGGGCTGCACTGTTTTCTCGTTACGGGCGTAAACTCACTAACGTGAGTGTTGGATGTTGCGGAATGGCGGGAACTTATGGCCATGAAGTCGCTAACCTTGAAAATTCAAAAGGTATTTACAACCTGTCGTGGAAACCTGCGATAGAAAAACTGCCCCTAGAACGCTGCTTAAGCTCGGGATATTCCTGTCGTAGCCAAGTAAAACGAATGGAAAAAACGACAATCAAACACCCAATTCAAGCCTTACTGGAGATTGTTTCATGATTTGGAAGCGTCAATTTAACTTGCAACAAATGGCAGCGATGGCTGAAAGCTGTATGTTAGGCCATATAGGGATTGAAATTACAGGCTTCGGTGATGACTACCTTGAAGGTACCATGCCAGTGGACCATCGCACCAAACAGCCTTTTGGTTTGCTACACGGCGGTGCCTCGGTTGTGTTGGCTGAATCCTTAGGTTCAATCGCAGGCTACCTATGCAGTGAAGGAGATCAACGTGTAGTTGGCGTGGAAATTAACGCTAACCATATTCGTGCAGCGCGAGAAGGTGTGGTGAGAGGCGTATGCAAACCGATTCATCTGGGACGTCGTCAGCAAGTGTGGAATATCGAAATTTTTAACGAGAAAGACCAATTGTGTTGCACTTCCCGTTTAACGACTGCCGTATTGTTTGAATAATCAGCAGTTTATTTCCTCTGATACCCTCAGTTTATTTGAGGGTATCAATCATATATTTATCCATCATATCAATTCGTTGCAACCTATCTAATTTATTTATTCTTATTCTATGAGTGTGGTCTTAAACTGAATATCTTTTTATTAATTTGTGTTATTTTTATGTACTCAACAATACACAAAAAACATTATCATGAATGAAATTTATTTCTTAATTATTAATTGGTTAGATATTTTCATGAACTAAAATCCTGTCAATAAACCATTCTCATCGCTATAACCTCTTAAAACAAATGGTTGAAGTCATATGGGTAATCATTACCATGTCATCTAGAGAAGAAATCGCTGATAACAGGCTGAAAAACCATAAAAAAAGTGAGGTCAAAATGACTGGTGGTGTAGAAACGTTTTCATTGGATGAAAATTCATGGCAGGGCGTCAGCCTAACCCCAAGTGCCGCTAAACAGATCAACAAATTGGTTCTTCAAACACCCAATAGCAAAGGTTTATCCCTCGGCGTGAAACAGTCGGGATGTGCAGGTTTTGGATACGTCTTCGAGATGATTGAAAACCCAACCGATGACCACTTAGTGTTTGAACTCGATGGTGCACACTTGTATGTGCCTAAAAAAGCAATGCCATTCATTGATGGCACGGTAGTGGATTATGTCCAAGAAGGGCTTAACCATATTTTTAAATTTAATAACCCGAAAGCTCAACATGCCTGTGGGTGTGGTGAAAGCTTCGGCGTTTAACTTGTGAAGCTAGATTATGTCTCAGAGCAATGTAGAAGTTGGCGAAGATGTTCAAAGCTGGCTTGATGAAAAACGTTATAAAGAAGGCTTTTTTACCCAAGTTGCCACCGATGAGATGGCGAAAGGGCTAAATGAAGATGTGGTTCGTGCTATTTCTGCGAAGCGTAATGAACCTGAGTGGATGCTGCAATTTCGTCTTGATGCCTTTAATCACTGGAAAGGCATGGAAGAGCCACACTGGCTGAAAGCCCATTATCCAAATTTGGATTACCAAGATTATAGCTATTATTCCGCGCCATCTTGTGGGTCGTGTGATGATGCCTGTGGTTCACAACCAGGCGCGATGCAATCAACTGGCGCTGCGGAAGAAGCGAATTACCTGACGAGTGAAGTCGAAGATGCATTCAACCAGCTTGGCGTGCCTGTCCGTGAAGGCAGCAAAGTTGCGGTAGATGCGATTTTTGACTCCGTTTCTGTATCGACAACCTACCGTGGCGATTTAGCTAAACACGGGATTATTTTCTGCTCGTTCAGCGAAGCAATTCAAGAATATCCTGAACTGGTTCAAAAATATTTAGGTAGCGTTGTCTCCAGTCACGATAACTTTTTTGCTGCACTGAATGCGGCTGTGGCATCGGATGGAACCTTTGTTTACATCCCGAAAGGGGTGCGTTGTCCTATGGAGTTGTCGACCTATTTCCGTATTAATGCGGCAAAAACAGGGCAATTTGAACGCACAATTTTAATTGCCGATGAAGGCAGTTATGTGAGCTACATCGAAGGGTGTTCAGCACCTGTGAGGGATAGCTATCAATTGCACGCTGCTGTTGTGGAAGTGATTATCCATAAAGATGCGGAAGTGAAGTACTCGACAGTTCAAAACTGGTTCTCAGGTGGTGATAGCGAAACGGGAGGAATTCTTAATTTCGTTACTAAGCGTGCCCTGTGTGAAGGGGAAAATTCCAAAATGTCATGGACTCAATCCGAAACGGGTTCAGCCATTACATGGAAATACCCAAGCGTGATTTTAAAAGGGGATAACTCTGTCGGGGAATTTTTCTCTGTCGCGTTGACCAACGGTAACCAACAAGCGGATACGGGCACTAAAATGATCCACATAGGCAAAAACACCCGCTCAACGATTATCTCGAAAGGGATCTCGGCAGGTAAAAGCCAAAATAGTTATCGTGGGCTCGTCAAAATACTCCCAAGTGCCCATAACGCTCGTAACTTTACCCAGTGTGATTCCATGCTGATTGGCACCCAATGTGGCGCTCATACCTTCCCGTATGTGGAAGTGAAGAACAATACTGCGCAATTGGAACATGAAGCGACAACTTCGCGTATTGGTGAAGACCAGCTGTTTTATTGCTTGCAACGTGGGATCAGCGAAGATGACGCTATCTCAATGATTGTTAACGGCTTCTGTAAAGATGTTTTCTCAGAGTTGCCATTAGAGTTTGCCGTTGAGGCACAAAAATTATTGGCTATCAGCTTAGAACACAGTGTGGGCTGATCCTAACCGAGTTTAGTTGCGCTTGAGCGCTAAAGGCATGTTGATATGTTAAGTATTAAAGATTTACATGTAAGTGTAGAAGGTAATGAAATCTTAAAAGGGCTATCTCTGGAAATTAAACCGGGGGAAGTTCATGCCATTATGGGACCAAATGGTTCAGGTAAAAGTACCTTGTCTGCAACCCTCGCAGGCCGTGAAGATTACCAAATTGACAGTGGTGAAGTGACGTTCAATGGTAAGGATTTACTTGAGTTAGACCCTGAAGAACGTGCGGGTGAGGGGATTTTTCTTGCATTCCAATATCCGGTTGAAATTCCGGGTGTGAGTAATCAATTTTTCCTGCAAACGTCAGTGAATGCGGTGCGTGAGTATCGCCAGCAAGAGGCGTTAGACCGCTTTGATTTCCAAGATTTTATCGAAGATAAAATCGAATTATTGGATATGCCACAAGACCTGCTCACCCGTTCAGTTAACGTGGGTTTCTCCGGTGGAGAGAAGAAACGTAATGATATTTTGCAGATGGCGGCGTTAGAACCTAAGTTATGTATTTTAGATGAAACCGATTCTGGTTTAGATATCGATGCGCTAAAAATCGTCTCCAATGGTGTGAATTCACTGCGCACACCCGAGCGTTCATTTATTATCGTGACCCACTATCAGCGTATTTTGGACTATGTAAAACCTGATTTTGTTCACGTCCTGTATCAAGGGAAAATCATCAAATCCGGTGATTTCAGTTTAGCGAAAAAACTGGAGGAGCAAGGCTATGGCTGGCTTATTGACCAACAGTGAAAGAGCGGAAAAACGCGCTGCGGTTGATGCTTTAAATCAGCAGGCAATGCGCCGTTTTGAAACGCTATATGAACAAGGGGTAGGTGGGAAATCTCAGCACGCTCAAACCCATTGGAGCCTCGCTAAACACGTTGGGCTGCCCGCTTTTCGTCATGAAGATTGGCACTATACTCCGTTAAATAGCGTGTTAAATACCCAATACCGTTTTAGCTCGCAAGAACAGCAGATACCGCTAAGTGACTCACTCGCATTAGCTATCGATGCCTATCGCGTTGTGCTGGTGGATGGGCGCTACAATGCGGAACTGAGTTCTGTCGATACGGGAGAGTTTCAAGTTTCTTTGCTCGATAGCCAAGATTGGCTCCCTGATGCGGTGAATAGCGAGATTTTCTTACATTTAACGGAATGCCTAGCGGCTCAACCGCTTATCATCCAGTTAGCTGCCAATAAAGTTGCTGCTAAACCACTCTATTTATTGAATATCTCTAGTGGTAGCCATGACTCAAACGCGATGAACATGAGCCAATATCGCTACCATTTGACACTGGGGAACAATAGCCAATCTCAAGTGATTGAGCACTTTGTTAGCTTAAATGACCAACCGCATCTTACTGGTGGGCGTTTAACGGTCGAAGTGGGTGATAATGCTCAGTTTACCCATTTCAAGCTGATGACAGAAAACCCACAGGCGCAGCACTTTGCCCACAATGACATTGTGGTGGGACGTGATAGCCAAGTGAAAAGTAGCAGCTTTTTATTAGGTGCAGGGCTAACTCGTCATCATACCAGTAGCCGTCTTGATGGTGAAAATACGGAATTTGAGTTAAACAGCCTGTTGTTACCGCAAGGTAATGAAATAGCCGACTCTCGCTGCTATCTTGAGCACAATGCGGGTTATTGTAATAGCCGACAGTTGCATAAAGTGATCGCCATGGATAGCAGCAAAGCGGTATTCAACGGCATGATCAAAGTTGACCCTAACGCGCTGAAAACAGACGGTCAAATGACCAACAATACCTTATTACTGGGTGAAAAAGCGGAAATTGACACGAAGCCTCAACTGGAAATCTATGCCGATGATGTGAAATGTGGGCATGGAGCAACGGTTGGGCGTATCGATGATGAGCAACTCTTTTATCTACGCTCTAGAGGGATTGATAGCCAAGCTGCTAAACAAATGATTATCAATGCATTCGCTGCTGAGTTAACCGAATCTATTACTATCGATGGGTTAAAACAGGCCGTGATGGCGAGTATTCACCAACGCTTAGCGGGGGTGTAAACCGATGCCATTTGATGTTGAAGCGGTCAGGCAGGATTTTCCTGCCTTAGCGCAATCAGTGAATAACCATCCATTGGTCTATTTAGATAGCGCGGCGAGTGCTCAAAAACCTCAGCAGGTTGTAGATACTGAGAGTCAGTTTACGTTGCATCAATATGCGGCAGTGCATCGTGGGATACATACGCTAAGCGCGAATGCAACCACGTTGGTGGAAAATGTTCGCCAAAAAGCCGCGGATTTTTTGCATGCGCCTTCCCCTGAAGAGATAGTGTTTGTCAAAGGGACGACGGAAGGGATCAACCTTGTTGCTAACAGCTTTGGGCGCCAGTTTATCCAGCAAGGTGATAATATTATTATCACTGAAATGGAGCACCATGCGAACATTGTTCCTTGGTTTATGTTGGCGCAAGAGCGTGGTTTTGAAGTACGAATCCTACCTATCCTTGAGGACGGTACCCTCGATACCACTCAGCTCGCACAGCTCATCGATGCGCGTACAAAACTATTCAGTTTTACTCATATTTCCAATGTGCTTGGTACCGTTAATCCGGTGCAAAAATTGATTTCACAAGCGCGTGAAATTGCAGGGCAGTATGAAAATACACTGACTATCCTCGTGGATGGTGCGCAAGGGGCGATGCATCAGCAGGTTGATGTACAAGCGCTGGATTGCGATTTTTATGTTTGTTCAGGGCATAAGCTATATGGACCAACAGGTATTGGGATCCTCTACGGCAAAAAGGCATTGCTTGAGAAAATGCCACCTTGGGAAGGTGGTGGGGCGATGATCCGTCAAGTTAGTCTAAAAAAAGGGATTACATTTGCCGATGCACCATGGCGATTTGAAGCCGGTACCCCGAATATCAGCGGTATGATTGGTTTAGGCGCAGCTTTAGACTATCTCAATGGGCTAGGATTAAGCGAAGCCTTTGCGTATGAAAAGCAATTGATGCAATATGCGACGGATTTGCTTAAACAAGTGCCTTCCCTTCGTTTATATGGTAATGACCAACGTGAAGGTGTGATAGCCTTTAATTTAGGTGAACATCATGCCTATGATGTTGGCGCATTTCTGGATAGATATGGGATTGCCATTCGTACAGGGCATCACTGCGCGATGCCATTAATGGAGCATTATCAAGTTCCAGCGATGTGCCGGGCGTCTATTGGTGTTTATACGACTAAGCAGGATATCGATGCTTTGTATAATGCGTTATTGCGCGTTAAACAATTACTCGGCTAGACACCGAAGGTATATCGAAGCAACCGTATTGCAGCAAATAGAGATTGTAGTAAATAGAGAGAAGGAAATATTATGTCGGCGTTACCCGATGAAGCGAAGCTATTACGCAATTTTGCACGTTGCCAAGATTGGGAAGAGCGCTATTTGTATATGATTGAACTGGGCGGGCGATTACCTGCGCTATCTGAAGCTCAACAGGTGGATGATAACTTGATAGCGGGTTGCCAAAGCCAAGTGTGGATTGATATGCAAAAACAACCGGATGGTCATGTTGTTCTTGCTGGAGATAGTGATGCTGCGATTGTTAAAGGGTTAGTGGCGATTGTGATTATTCTATTTCAAGGAAAAACACCTGAACAGATCCTTGCAGTGGATGTAAAACACTTTTTCCAGCAATTGGCGCTTGAACAACATCTTACACCTTCTCGAACTCAAGGTTTAAATGGCATGATCAAGTCGATTTTAGCGCGAGCGCACCAACTTCTTTAAGTGTTCTGTGGGAAATCTTCGGAATTTCCCACATTTTTCTTTCCTTCTTATTATTCTTATCCTAGAAAATATTCCTCAGTAACTTACTGTATTTTATTGTTAAAATAACAATAATGAGACAAAGTTAGCTCATATTCAAATTATTAGCAGACTAAAATATTTATTAAGTATTAAAGATATTCGAGATAGTTGCTATTATGAGCGATATTGTTTGAATTTTGTAATGAATCTTATTTTCCTTGGAGTCGGTATGAAAAGAGTTTTGACGGCGGTAAGTCTGTTTGTCATGAGTGCGGTGCTGGCACCCGCGCAGGCTAAAGATTATCCATTACCCAATAACAACACACGCCTGATCGGGGAAAATATCACCTATGTGGTGCCTAATGATGGGCGCCCACTGGAAGCTATCGCGAGCGACTATCAGATTGGTTTGTTGGCGATGTTAGAGGCGAATCCAGGGACAGACCCTTATTTGCCTGAAGTGGGTAAACCACTGATTATTCCTGCTCAAATGTTATTACCTTCGACACCGCGTACCGGTATCGTGATTAACTTGGCGGAAATGCGTCTTTATTATTATCCTGAAAATAGCCATAAAGTGGCTGTGTATCCTATTGGTATTGGTCAGCTAGGGAGAGACACACCTGAAATGGTGACGTCCATTAGCCAATTGATTAAAGACCCTACATGGACACCAACCACCAATATCCGTAAACATTATGCGCAGCAGGGGATCACACTCCCTGCGGTGGTGCCTGCTGGCCCAGAAAACCCGATGGGGCTGTATGCGTTACGCTTGTCTTATGGTCGTGGGGAATACTTGATCCACGGTACTAACGCCAATTTTGGTATTGGTATGCGTGTTAGCTCTGGTTGTATTCGTTTACGCCCAGATGATATCAAAGCATTGTTTACTAACGTACCAAAAGGAACGCGTGTTCAAGTTATCGATCAACCAGTTAAATATGCAAAAGAGCCAGATGGTAGCTATTACATTGAAGTGCATCAGCCATTGTCACGTAAAGGCAGTGATGACCCACAGACAATGCCAATCAAGCTGACTGAAGATTTCCAAGCATTTTTAGCGAGTAACCCAGGCATTGATAAAGCGAAAGTTCAAGCTGAGTTGTCTAGACGTTCAGGATTGCCAGTGAGGGTGAATGTTGGGGATGATTCAGAATCGATGAAACGCGATTATCAGCAATTAAAACCCATTGCGCCATTCACTATTACTCAACCACAACCTGTGTTTGAAGGGGAAGTGAAGTCTTCTATTCCTGCGAAATATCAGTCATTTAAAAGCTAATGGCTTCCAGCCTTAAATGAGTTTCGAAGTAAAAAATAAGGGCCTATAAAATAGGCCCTCAACAATAATTCAGCTATTAAGCTTTTCTAGATAACATCAAGCCGAACTTATTTTTTGTAAGTACGTACTTGGTTGTCCAGACGTTGGTTTGCACGAGCTGCTTCTTCTTGTGCAGTTTGTACATCAGAACGCAGTGACTGAACATCGTTGCTCAGTTGGTCAACTTTACCGTTCAGAGTTTGCACGTCTGAAGAGAGCTTTTGCACTTCAGTGCTGTTAGAACAACCCGCCAGTAATGCTGAAGCTAATACGATAGAGCCCAGTACAATTTTAGTACGAATCATTATTTTACCCTCTAGATTGATTTATCTTGAAAATATAAAAGCAAGTAACCAAAAAATAGACTTAAGAGCGTTATCTTAAAGCTACCTCTATCCCTTTAAAACAACCTAATGTAAATTAGGGTATGGTACTTACTAAGTCTTATGCTAGTACGTAATTCAAAGTTTTGCTAGAAATACTTTATATTTAACAGGGGGAAAACGAATAAAAATTTCAATTAAAGGTTGTTTAGTTTGAAATTTGAGCGAATGGTTATCATTTTATGATTTATTTTGTAAATGCTTTGTAATCAAAATCTAGATGAATTATATCTTCACGGATCATAACGTAACTTATTGAAATTATATTTCGCACGGATTGCTGAATTTTAGTTATTCCAGATAATAAAAACCCTACTGCCGTGAAGCAATAGGGTTAATGTCACGCTAGATTATGCAGGACAACTGTTATGCAAGGCAATTACAGAACATGTACTGATGAGGTATTTGTTGTACCACTTTGTACTAATGCACCGGATACCATCACGACTGCATCACCTTCTACCGCTAATCCGCTTTCCAACGCTGCACGTTTACCTTCACGATAGAAATCATCGGTTGATTCGAAAGGACCCACGATCATCGGAATAACACCTTTTACTAACAGTAATTGACGAGCGGTTTCTTCGTTAGTTGTCAGAGCCAGAATCGGCGCAGTAGGGAAATATTTACGTACTGATTTTGCAGATTTACCACCATAAGTTGCAACAACGATTAATGGTACATCGAGTTTTTCAGACATCTCAACGGCGCCACGGCAGACAGCTTCAGTCACACGTAAGCGCTGGGTTGGTTTTTGATTCTCCACACGCGTTGGCATAACACGGTCAGTACGTTCACAGATAGTTGCCATGATAGTCACAGCTTCAATTGGATACTTACCTTTCGCACTTTCCCCAGACAGCATAACGGCATCTGTACCATCTAAGATAGCGTTTGCAACGTCACCCGCTTCTGCACGGGTAGGGCGTGGGTTTTTGATCATTGAATCTAGCATTTGAGTCGCAGTGATAACGACTTTGCGCGCCTTAACGCATTTTTCAATCATCATTTTTTGGGCGAAGATCACTTCTTCTACTGGGATCTCAACCCCTAAGTCACCACGAGCAACCATGATACCGTCAGAGGCTTCAAGGATTTCGTCGAAGTTATTTAAACCTTCTTGGTTTTCGATTTTAGAGATGATTTGAATATTTTCGCCGCCATGTTTTTTCAGGTGAGCGCGAATTTCTTCAACGTCTGAACGTTTACGGATAAATGAAGCTGCAACAAAATCAACACCTTGTTGGCAACCGAAAACGAGGTCTTCTTTATCTTTTTCTGCCAGTGCAGGTAAGCCGATAGAAACGCCCGGTAAGTTAACACCTTTTTTCTCGCCGAGATCGCCATTATTTAATACTTGGCAAATCACTTCAGTTGCAGTGATGTTGGTTACAGTCATGCCGATTAAACCATCATCAACTAAAACGGTATCACCCACTTTCAGGTCTTTGGTCAGACCAGGGTAAGTGACCGCAACGCGTTCTTGGTTGCCGACAACGGAAGTATCTGTTGTGAAAGTGAAAGTTTGACCAGCAACGAGAGAAACATCATTGCCGCCTTCCAGTTTCATAGTACGGATTTCTGGACCTTTAGTGTCCAGCAGAATAGCTGCTTGTTTACCGGTTTTTGCACAGACTGAGCGAAGGTTGTTGATACGTTGACCGTGTTCTTCATAGTCACCGTGGGAGAAGTTAAGGCGCATGACATTCATGCCTGCATCCAATAACTGAGTTAATTTCTCTTCTGATTCGGTTTTTGGACCGATGGTACAAACAATTTTGGTTTTTTTCATGGCAGTCTATCTAATGGTTATAAAGGAAATCGGTATTGCCGCCGATGCTTAATGCGCAAGATAGTCTATGTTGCGCAACTCATTTATAAGAATAGGCGACAGTTTGGTATACAAAATCTGGTTATTTAAAAAACGTCACTTTTTGACTTTTATTATAGTGTAGATGACATTTTCCATTAAAGCTAACATGCTGATTTGTCTTTGTTGAAACCTTTCAGCTTGTGGGATCATTATAAACAACATCAAACTGTGAGACAAATCAAATTTTGCTAAATTTGATGCAGAAGTAATTAAGATCAAACAACAACGAGATTTTCAGTTGAAAGTGGGTTGCGCAACAAAATAAGGGAAAACAAAATCACAATCAAGATAAATATGATATTTGAAAAAAGTACTTTAATCAGGGTAAGTAGGGCTCAGGATAAATAATGATTCGGAATAAGTAGAATGGTGCGTCCGAGTAGACTCGAACTACCGACCCCCACCATGTCAAGGTGGTGCTCTAACCAACTGAGCTACGGACGCACTGAGATGAAGCTTGGTTTGTCACTGATGACAAATTTAAATGGTGCGTCCGAGTAGACTCGAACTACCGACCCCCACCATGTCAAGGTGGTGCTCTAACCAACTGAGCTACGGACGCACTGAGGTGAAACTTTGTTTGTCGTTAGTGATGAATTTAAATGGTGCGTCCGAGTAGACTCGAACTACCGACCCCCACCATGTCAAGGTGGTGCTCTAACCAACTGAGCTACGGACGCATATCAATCATTACTGCTTTAACGACGGGGACGAATATTAACGTTCTGCTGTCAATCTGGCAAGGGGAAAATGTAATTTTGCGAGAGTTTGCTCGTATTTAAAACTATTCGCAGAAAAACATTTGCCGCCTTGCCATAAAATGCTGAAAATTACGCCAATTATCGCGTTGAACGTAATAAAACGACGCTGTCAGGTTGGCGATGGATCCACAAAATTCGTGTTGCCATACCAATAGCCGCAGCGGTGAGTCCGATTATAAATCCTAACCAGAAACCTTTTGGCCCCATCGGTTCGGTAATGAAGTCGGTTAACGCCAAAATATAGCCAGACGGTAAACCTAAAATCCAATACGCGGTAAAGGTAATAAAGAAGATCGAGCGAGTATCTTTATATCCACGCAACACACCGGCACCAATGACTTGAATAGAATCTGAAAGCTGATAAAGCGCGGCATAGAGCATCAAGCTAGAGGCCAAAACAACCACTTCAGGATTCTTGTTATACATCATGGCGATAGGTTCGCGGAACGTGCTGGTAAAGATGGCCGTTAAGCAAGCTAAACTTAATCCTACCGCTAAACCAGTATAGGAAGAGACTTTTGCGGCTTCGATAGACTGACGTCCCAAGTTATAGCCAACTCGAATAGTGACGGCGATACCCATTGATAACGGGAACATAAACATCACAGAGCTAAAGTTAAGCGCCACTTGGTGACCTGCGACCGCAACAACCCCTAAAGGAGCGACTAATAGGGCAACAACGGCAAACAGGGTGACTTCAAAAAACAACGCCAGACCAATCGGTGTTCCGAGCACAATAATGCGTTTCAGAATATCTGGATTTGGTGCGCCTAATGGCTGAGCAGGGCGAATATCTCTCTGATTTGGTGCGTGTTTAACATACCATCTCATCATCAGGCACATTGCCCAATACACCGTTGCTGTCGCCACGCCGCAACCAACACCACCTAAGGCAGGTGCGCCAAAGTGACCATAAATGAAGATATAGTTCACAGGAATATTGACCATTAAACCAAGAAAACCAATCACCATACCGGGTTTGGTTTTTGATAACCCTTCACACTGGCTACGGTACACTTGATAAAATAGGTAACCCGGGGCTCCCCACATAATCGCGTGTAGAAAACGAACCGATTTATCGGCTAACTCTTGGTCAATATGAGGCATGTTACTGATGATCAGTTTACTGTTATACAACAGCAACATGATGCTAACGCCCAAAATAAAGGCTAACCACAAGCCTTGTTGAACTTGGTCGCCAATCAGGTTTCTGCGACCTGAACCGTTCATTTGAGCAATGATTGGCGTGAGTGCCATGAGAATACCTTGCCCTAATAAAATAGCAGGCAACCAAATAGAAAAACCAACAGCCACAGCTGACATTTCGATTTCGCTAACACTTCCCGCCATAATGGTGTCCACAAACCCCATTGCGGTTTGGGAAAATTGGGCGAAGAAGATAGGGATACCGAGAGCCAACAAGCTACGCGCTTCTGTAATATATTTCTGCACGCATACACCTTCACAATAAGTTTCGAATTAAAAAAAGAAAAAAGCGGAATGAAAATCTATGATTTACTAAAAAATCAGATAGTTAATGCTAACCTCTTATTCTATCTCTTTTATGTAATCAATCCAACATAGTTATAGATAAGAATAATGAAACAGCAGATTTGTATAGAAATGGTTTAAATTTTTTGTAATGGCAGAATAAATATAACCACTCAAATAAGATAGATCTCTGAAAATTCTTAGGTAAACTGAGTTCATTAATTCACTGCACTGAGAGTCATTATGTTTACAGGCATTGTTCAAGGAACCGCTCCAATTATCTCAATCACGGAAAGAGCTAATTTCCGTACTCATGTCATGAAATTCACGCCAGAATTATTAGTGGGTTTAGAAACGGGTGCATCCGTTGCGCATAACGGTTGCTGTTTAACCGTGACAAAAATTGAGGGGGAGAACGTTAGCTTTGATTTAATCAAAGAGACATTGCGCCTCACTAATTTAGGTGAGTTAAAAGAAGGGGACGTGGTTAATATTGAACGTGCTGCGAAATATGGTGATGAAATTGGCGGGCATGTGGTTTCTGGTCATATTGTAACCACAGCGGAAATTAGCAAGATTTTCACCTCTGAAGATAATCATCAAGTTTGGCTATCTATTTATGATAAAGCCTTGATGAAATATATCTTACATAAGGGATTTGTGGCGATTGACGGAATCAGCTTAACGGTCGGGGATGTTATCAACAACCGTTTTTGTGTGCATCTGATCCCAGAAACGTTGGCGAGAACAACACTGGGTAGCAAGCGATTGGGCCATAAAGTCAACATTGAGATTGACCCACAAACTCAAGCAATTGTTGATACTGTTGAACGTGTTTTGCATCAGAAAGAGCAAGAAATGTTATTGAAGCAGAAACAAGAAGGTGAGGATTCTGTAGACAACGAAAAATCATCAATCTAGTGTTTAGTTAATAAGGTTATAGCTCTATGCAGAGCTATAACCTGTTGAGTCGGTAGGTGATTAATTCACCGGAATATTCTATTACTTCTCACTAAAATTGGCTGAAAAAGTGGCATTGTCACGTTCAATGGCGTCAACAAGTTGTTTGAAATGAGTGCTTTTTTGATACATCTCTAATGCTTGAGCATCTTCCCACTCTTCAAACACAATGTAGCCATTTTCTTTTGCCATCAGATCATACTGCAAACATCCTTTTTCCATCCGACTGCGTTTGGCAATTTCGCTAACGATTTTCTTCGTTAAATACCCATCCTTTTTTTCGGTAGTGATTTGGGCATATACAACAATACTCATACCATTCTCCTTATGTACTAAGAACTATCTTAATGGAGACTTTGTTTTTGTATTGTAAAAAAGCGAATAGTTTGACTTTAAAAACGCCGACGGTGTCATAGTAAAGTAACGCTTAAAATCACGATAAAAGTGGGATTGATCATAATAGCCCGTTTCAAACCAACGATAAGTATCTTGTTCTTTCACCATGGTTTTCATCACTTGCTCTAAGCGGCAATTGATCTGGTACCGTTTTGGCGTGATCCCAAATTCTTTTAAAAACTCTTTTTGAACTAAGCGTGCGCTGTAGCCAATATCATCGGCAATTTCGGTAATTTTTTTATTTGGATTGCGATAAAGGGAATCAATAACTTGATCAATAAAATGATTTTTCTTGGTTGCTTTAGTGACATAAAAACACGAATGCAACTCTTTAAAAGATGAATTGGCCAAGGATTTAAACCAGTTATCACTCCAAACTTGGTTAAGCGGAGTGGGGATATCTGTATAATTTAAAGTGCGTTGAGGGAGTAAAAAACGTAAGGCATCGTGGCGAATACGCAGAACCATCACACTGGCATTATTCGGGATAGCCGTAAATATATTGACTCTGGGGATGATTAATTGAAATGGATTGACTGATGTATGTTCGTGAGTCGACATACTGATATTTTCAGTCGAAACCCATATTTCAGCACCTGTGCCTGGGAAGATCTTAATAGCATCAGTAAATTTCTTGATAATCAAAACTGAACTAACAAATTCTTTTAATTCATCAGGAGGATAATACTGTTTCAGCATGGCTCTTCAAACGTCATAATTGAATATGTTAATAATAGCCTGTTATAGGAAAAAAATTAACTCTATAAACTATATATTCATCAAATAAGTTATTTATCAAGATAACATATTCATTAAAAAAAACAGTTCCGTTATTAATATAATAGTAACGGAACTGATTATTGTGATACTAAAAAATAACGTTAATTAATGATTAGTCATGCTGATATTCAGTGTGCTTAATCGCATTATTTGATTTGCTGGTACAACGCTGCATGAAATAACCTATAATCATTGGGATCACAGTGAATGCCATCACGCCAGTAGTAGCAAGTAAAGGGTCAAAGGTGAGGGTAGACACTAATAAACTGGCTAAGAAACATAGACCTAATTGTAATGCATTCTGTAGTGCAGCGGCTTTACCACTAGCAGATGGGAATGTGTTGAGGGCTTTGGCTACTGCAATTGGGTATGATGCTCCGTTCATTGCTGCCATAAAACAGAATGGAACCAAAATCATGGTTAATGTTGGCTGAGTATAAATCGCCATCACGAAGAGAATAACCATGCTAACGGCATAACCTGCTAGCAAAATGGGGAACAGCGTTTCAGCGCGAACTTTAGCTAATACGAAGCGGCAGCCGTATCCCCCGACAATAAATGCCAGTGTTTGAGGGATATAACTTAGGCCGATATCCGCAGGGTTAAAGCCCATATTGCGTAGAATAAACGGTGAACCTGTTAACCATGCAAAAAAACCCGCGCTACATGCAGCGTACACAAGTACGTTACCACTGAAAATCGGGGAACTTAACAAGGTGGCAAAGGAAATTTTGGTTTGTGGTTGGTTTTCTTCTGCTGTGATTTTCGGTGCAACTTTTTTTAGCATCAAGGTAGGTAACAGGAGTAAAACACCCACCATCATCAGCACAATGAAGATAAATTCCCAGTTTTTGTGTTCAAGCACCCAGGCACCTAAGAGAGGCGCTAATGCTGGAGAAAGTGCGACTAAAGGCATGATGGAGGCAAATACTTTTTGGGTGTCAGCTTCGTTATAGCGGTCGATAACCAGGGCTTGCCATAAAACCGCAGCAGAACAAACGCCAACGGCCTGTAAGAATCGAAGGATTAATAACTGAGTGGCATCGGTGACCCAAATCATGGCTAAACAGCTAACAATAAACAGGGAAAGCCCCACAATGAGGATAGGCTTGCGCCCTAATTTATCTGAAAGGGGCCCCCATAGCAGCTGGGCAAAAGCAAAGCCCGCTAGAAAGATACTCAATGATGCGCTGATAGCGCCTTCAGTCGTATTTAAGGATGTTTGCATTGAACCAAAGGCAGGCAGATACATATCGATGGCTAAAAACCCCAGCATGCTTAAGCCGGCAAGGTAAATCAAAAATCCAGAGGAGTTTTTTGTCGCAGTATTTGTCATAGTTTTTGCTTAATTTATATTTAAAATAATGTTAATAGTTATCTTATTGTATAGGCTATTTTTTTACGTTGTGAAACGGTAATATTTGGACTCTGCTATCAAATAATTTGAAGGGAAAGAAAATGTGGTCAGCTCATGCACTTGAAGTCATAGACGCAGTTGCTCGAACGGGAAGCTTTAGTGGTGCTGCGGATGAGCTGCATCGAGTCCCTTCAGCGATCAGTTACACCGTAAAACAAGTCGAAGAATGGCTAGCAGTTCCGCTATTCGAACGTCGTCACCGTGATGTGGTATTGACGGAAGCAGGAGTTATTTTTATTAAAGAAAGTCGAAGTGTTATCAAAAAAATGATTGATACTCGACATCAATGCCAACAAGTCGCCAATGGGTGGCGTGGACAGTTCAGTATTGCTGTTGATTGCATTGTAAAACCGCAGCGTACGGAACAGCTGATTTTGGATTTTTATCGTCATTTTCCTGATATTGAGCTGTATATCCACCCTGAAGTGTTTAATGGAGTTTGGGATGCTTTAGCGGATGGGCGCGTAGATGTCGCGATTGGAGCGACCCGTGCTTCACCCATTGGAGAACGCTATAGCTTCCGCGACATGGGCTTTATGTCATGGCGTTGTGTTGCGAGCCCCGATCACCCATTAGCAAAAATTCAGGGTAAATTGACGGATGATCAAATGCGTGAATATCCAAGTTTGTGCTTAGAAGATACCTCAAGAAGCCTACCAAAAAGGGACACTTGGGCGCTGGATAACCAACGTCGTTTAGTTGTACCTTACTGGGAAAGTGGTTTAGCGTGTTTGGCAAATGGTCTATGTGTGGGGATGGTTCCAGAGCACCGTGCCGCACCGTTATGTGCAGAAGGCAAGCTAGTTGAGCTGGAATTAGCGCAGCCGTTTCCTGAAAGCCCTTGCTGCCTAACGTGGGTTGAGAATGATACATCTCCAGCGCTGAGGTGGCTTCTTGACTATCTTGGTGATAGCGAAACGCTCAACGCGGAGTGGTTTGCGAGCTAATATGCTGAGATAAACTTAGCGGCGATAATCAATAAATGGACCGTCAGCTACGGAACGACGCTCAACTAAACGCGGGTGAACTTCAATCGTTTGGGCATCTTCGCGTTTATTCACAATACGATCGAGCAACATCGCAAACGCCATCTGACCTAAACGCTCTTTTGGCTGGTGGATTGTGGTTAATGCAGGGGTGAAATAGCGTGCATTACGCACGTTATCATAGCCAATAATAGAAATGTCTTGAGGGACACGTAATCCCATCTCGTCAGCCGCACAGATTGCCCCCATCGCCATGATATCTCCACCACAGAAGACAGCAGTAGGGCGGTGTTTGTTACTGAGGATCTGCATCATCGCTTTATAGCCTGATTCTGGCTCGAAATCCCCTTGAACAATCCATTCATCTTTCAACGTGACTTTGGCTTCTTCCATGGCTTTTTTGAAGCCCGTTAAACGCCCAATGCCTGTATTTCTTTCAAGGGAGCCTGGGATGACGCCAATTTCACGATGACCACGGTCAATAAGATAACGACCCGCTAAATAGCCACCGTGGAAAGAGTTATCAATAATGCTGTCAGTGAAATCACCGCGAGAGGTACCCCAGTCCATGACAACCATTGGAATATTTCGGTAATCTTCCAACATACCAATCAAGGTGTCGGGATATTCTGAACACATCACAAGTAGCCCATCGACACGTTTTTGTGCCAACATTTGCAAGTAAGCTTTTTGCTTACCTAAATTATTGTGAGAGTTACATAAAATTAGAGTATAGCCTTTCTCATAGCAACTATTCTCGACAGACTCGATCACTTCTGCGAAATAGGGGGCTTCACTTGATGTTGCCAACAGACCAATTGATTTGGTGTGATTGACTTTTAAACTACGCGCAACCGCACTCGGAGAATAATTGAGCTCTTTGATGGCGGCCCAAACGGCTGTTTTTGTATCATCAGCGACAAAACGCGTCTTGTTGATAACATGGGAGACGGTTGTGGTAGAGACGCCCGCACGTTTCGCCACATCTTTAATTGTTGCCATGAGAAGAAAAAACTCCTAACCAAAACTTGGTCTCTAAAATAATTCTAGTTAAATAATTACCTGCATATTGATGCATAGTACCTTTGCTGGCAATAATTTAGCGATTTGTTGTCGATTTTGTCTGATCTAGCGCAAAAACGAAAGAAATAATTGATGTTATAACATGTGATATAGACACTGGTTTTACATTTTTGTGCATGTATACTGAAATAACCTTTTTATTTTATGGTTATTTGATAATTCAATTTCTTTATATGAGAGGGTCTCATGGATACAGATTTTAAATATGGATTGCTAGCTGCGCTTGGCTCTTTAGCTGTAATTATTTTGTTTGCTGTGCACATTTTCTGATTTCATTTCCATCCTATCGACTAAGGATGAGAAATAATTAAGGGCGAGTATAATACTCGCCCTTAGTCATTTTAGATCTGAACTAAAATTAAGCCAGATTTTCTTCAACAAATTTCCAGTTAACCAGCGCCCAGAAGTTTTCTAAGTATTTTGGACGAGCGTTACGGTAGTCGATGTAGTAAGCGTGTTCCCAGATATCAACTGTCAGAACTGGCTTGTCGTCACCAGAAATTGGTGTTGCCGCGTTAGACGTGTTAACGATAGCTAGGCTGCCGTCTGCTTTCTTCACTAACCAAGTCCAACCAGCACCGAAGTTTTTAACTGCGGCATCAGTGAATTGCTCTTTGAACTGAGCAAATGAACCGAATGCTTTGTTGATAGCGTCTGCAACTTTACCCGTTGGCTCACCACCTGCATTTGGCGCTAGGCAGTGCCAGTAGAAAGTGTGATTCCAAACTTGAGCCGCGTTATTGAATACGCCAGCGTCAGAAGTTTTGATGATCTCTTCTAAAGATAGACCTTCAAATTTGGTGCCTTTAATCAGGTTATTCAGGTTAACAACATAGGTGTTGTGGTGCTTACCGTAGTGGTATTCTAAGGTTTCAGCAGAGATATGAGGTTCTAAAGCATCTTTAGCATAAGGTAGAGCTGGTAATTCAAAAGACATTGCGTACTCCTTGATTGCTTTTATTCAGTGTTTAGGGTGTTTGCTCGTAAAATGAGCGAAATTAAGTGTACTACTATTAATTAATCTACTTCTATTATAGTCATGTATTTATCATAACAGAATACAGGTTACAGTCAGAACATACCTGTTTCATGATGCTATCTATGCCTTAATTGTTAGTAAGTTGCATAATAAGTATTCCACTGCATGTCGTTATAGTCATTGAGATCAGGGAAATGCATCAAGTGTTATTAATTTGCTAATATATTAACAAATAACTCCCATGATTACACGGCAAAAACGCCCATAGTGAATTTTTTATAGTAAAAAGAAAACGTTGCTATTTGCTTTTCACCTTTTGAGTACGGCAAATAGGAGTGCTATAGTATTCAACTTATAAAACTGGCATATTGTATGAAACAATCACGGAATAATTTGCGATGTTTTGACTATGCCGGCGATTACACCGGTCAATGTGTTCTGTCTAATGAGTTGCCTTGCAAATGATTCAAAGTGGCTCAGTGACTGCAAAATCAGCACCCACGTTTTAGGATATAAAATGACAACAATCGAAAAAATTGAGCGCCAAGTTAAAGAAAATCCAATTTTATTATACATGAAAGGCTCTCCAAAATTGCCTAACTGCGGTTTTTCTGCTCAAGCTGTTCAAGCTCTGTCTTCTTGCGGTGAGCGTTTTGCTTACGTAGATATTTTACAAAACCCAGACATTCGTGCGGAACTGCCAAAATATGCAAATTGGCCAACATTCCCACAGTTATGGGTTGATGGAGAGTTAGTTGGCGGTTGTGACATTATCGTTGAGATGTTCCAACGCGGCGAATTACAAGCTCTGATCAAAGAAACTGCGGACAAATACCGTCCAGCAGATGAAACCATCACTGAGTAATCAAATGGTTGAATAAGCTTTCATGCTTATATCGATGAAAACCGTATTAGCGTAAAACTAATACGGTTTTTTTATATCTGAGGAATTAAAACTAAATTACTGTGGTTCACTAGGTAGTGGCCATCCGCCCAATTTTTTCCATTTATTGACGAGTTCGCAAAATAATAGCGCGGTACGGTTAGTATCGTATAGGGCACCGTGGGCTTGCTTACCATCAAATGGAATACCTGCGGTGACACACGCTTTTGCAAGAATGGTTTGTCCAAAGACTAATCCGCTTAGTGCGGCAGTATCAAAGGTTGCAAAGGGATGAAAAGGATTTCGTTTTAACCCTGAACGCTCCGCCGCATTCATAACAAAGCTGTGATCAAAATTTGCGTTATGAGCCACCATGATCGCGCGATTGCAATCGGTATTCTTCATGCCTTTTCGAATTGTTTTAAAAATGGCATGCAATGCTTCATATTCGCTTACTGCACCACGCAGGGGGTTAGTGGGATCAATACCAGTGAACTCCAGCGCAGAGGGCTCCAAATTCGCCCCTTCAAATGGTTCAACATGAAAATGCAGCGTTTCATCAATGGCTAGCCAGCCATCTTTGTCCATTTTGAGTGTAATGGCTGCTATCTCTAATAGGCCATCAGTTTTGGGGTTGAACCCACCAGTTTCGACATCAATAACGACAGGGTAGTAACCCCGGAAGCGGTTAACCAGTGAATTAGGATTATTTTTTTCAGACATTAGGCTTTCAATTTACAGTTTCTGGTTGGCTTTCATTATGCCAAAGGGAATACATTTTTGCAGGTAGATACTGAAGAAATTTTAGGTGATGGTTATCACCACCTAAAATATAAAATGTATGTGAGGGATTAATCGCCTAATCCTTTGCTTGCACTTTTGTTTTCGATAAGCTCAATTTTATAACCATCTGGATCTTCAACAAATGCGATAACGGTTGTACCGCCTTTGACTGGACCTGCTTCACGAGTGACGTTTCCACCTGCTTGACGAATGTCCTCACAGGTTTTAGCGACATCATCAACACCTAATGCAATATGACCATAAGCATTACCTAAATCATATTCGGTTACGCCCCAGTTATAAGTTAACTCGATAACAGCACCTTCACTTTCATCGCTGTAACCGACGAACGCTAAAGAATATTTGTATTCTGTATTTTCGCTCGTACGCAGTAAGCGCATACCCAATACTTTGGTATAAAAATCAATGGAGCGTTGCATGTCGGTAACACGGAGCATGGTATGTAGTAAGCGCATAATAGTCGTTTCCCTATAAATTCTTCAGATAATAATGCTTAAAGTCGAATCGATTTATCTATCAATATAACGTGACAATATGACTAAATACAGTGATTGAGGTTTATTTTTTAGTCACATCATGGTTATACTCAATTTGAGGGAGTATATCATAATTTTATGTTTATATTACGGGTGGTTAACGATGGCAGAACAACTTGAGTTTTTTGACATTCCAAGCCCTTGCCGTGGAATATGTCAGACCAATGAGCAGGGGTATTGCCGAGGTTGCTATCGAACTCGAGATGAACGTTTTGGCTGGTTACAGCTAACTAACGCTGAGAAACGTCATGTCATCCGTTTATGTCGCCAGCGATTTTTAAGGGCAAATAATAAGAAAGCAGTTCAAGAAAGCACGAATGATCCTCAACAGTCTCTGTTTTGATTGATAATAAAATTATTTCAAATTAAATAATTCAATCAAAAATCAATTTATTTAAATTAATTTCAGTGGTTACATTTCAATAAAATTTTATTTATTCAAAATGATGATGAAATTCATGTAAATCAGCTGTAAATGACATAATTTTAAGAATAACTATATTACTTTGTTTTTAAAGGATTTATTTGCTATTGCATTTTTTATTGTTAGTCGTAATTACTATAAGGGTTAAAATAGATAGATTCGAAAGAAGAGTAAGGCTATTCTTATTAATAAGGTAACTGATAGATTGTCTTATTAAGTGATTATATTATTTCTATATGAAAAATCATTGAAGAAAACAAGATATATATCACCCAATAATTTATTGATGCTCACTATATATAGGTATTTATTAGGTATTGGCTCAATAAAAGGTTGTAAAGATAAAAGGGAATTAATATATAATTTAAAAAATAATATGTGTTTGGTATATTTTTTAGACATTATAATTATATAAAGGAGGGTAAATTGGAATCTCAAATTGGAACTGAATTATCTCGTGTAGTCCGTATGTGGCGAGCATTGATCGACTATCGCCTCAAGCCACTTAAACTCACGCAAACACACTGGGTAACACTGCATAATATTAGCCAGTTACCGCCCGAACAGTCACAGATTCAATTGGCAAAAGCAATCGGTATTGAGCAACCTTCTCTAGTCAGGACATTAGATCAATTAGAAGAAAAAAGGCTCATTTCTCGTCATACATGTGCGAATGACCGACGTGCCAAGAGAATCAAACTCACAGAGGAATCGGAGCCTTTTATCAAAACGGTTGATCAAGTGATTAATAATACGCGGACAGAAATTTTAAGTAATATTAGTCATGACGAGCTAAGCCAATTATCTTTATTGCTATTAAAGCTGGAAAAAAATATTCTACGCTTACAAAATGATTCATAGGCTAATAATTTTTATTTCTAATGAGATTTTATTGCTATGAATATAATTGCATAAATATATATTAAACTAATAACTATAGCCACCGTGCACGTAATATGTATTTCTATATGGATGCATGATTTCTTACGTGAGGCGGCTTTGTATTCTATTACTATGGATTAATTATTAAAAAATGGGACATTAAGGTGTACAAATATGAATAATAAACATCAGTCAAGAAAGATAGAGAACACTCATTGCATAAATTACATTTTACTAGAATGATATCAATCACAATCATTCAATAAATTTCTGTTATGGGAATAATAAACAAAAAGATAGTAAAGTACTCAGGTTCGATAAAAACATTATTACTAATAAGCTAAAAAACAAATACTAAACATGATTTAAATAAAAAATGCGTTCATCGATTAATTAGTCGGTGAACGCATTTTATTTTTAATTTATGTCAAATTAGCGAGGTGATACAGTAACTGTATTTCCGCTGTTTGCTATCATAACACGCTGACCTACACGGAAAGCGGTAGGATCTTGTTTCTGAACAACAACGATGTTTTTACCACTGTCTAAACGGATTTCAAGCTGCACACCTTGGCTTTTGTTTAGGGCACCTTGTGCTTGTTGACCCGCTAAACCACCTGCGATTGCACCAGCCGCTGTTGCTAGCGTTTTACCAGTACCACCACCGACAGTATTACCTAACAGGCCACCGATAACTGCGCCACCAATTGCACCAATCACGTTACCATCCTCACCCGCTTGAATGGTAACTGGGCGAGCGTTTAGTACCGTACCGTAAGTCACAGTTTGGACTTGTTTAGCATCTTGAGCTGAAATAGTATCACCAGAAAGCGTACTTGTATTGACACAGCCAGATAACGCAACAACCGCAGCAACACCTACAAAAACTTTCTTAAGCATAATAACTCCTATGAGACTTGCTGTTTGTGGCAGTAACGTAGCATCGAAGATTTGTTCTTACCATAAGCACAACAACATCAAAAATTTATTTTAGATAACAGAGCCTAGACTACTAATTTTGAATTAAATAATGCATCAACACTAGGTAAAATATCTCAAATTCCACCCTAAATCCCCCACTTAAGGCACCCTTTGCTAAAGAACTATCTATCTTTTGACTATTTTAGAACATCAAGTTATAGCAAAGACTAAATAAGGGATTTTCATCTGTAATAAAAACTACCCACCATAAGGTGTAGCAGATAATTACAGAATGAACCATTATAAATCAAATTAAATAAATGAGAGATAGAAAAGCGATTCATTGTTGCTATTTTGCTCACTATTTTCATCTCCTCTATCAATTATTTATTATTCCTGCGAAGCGCTACGAGAAATTGAATCAAGAAGTTGACAAATTCTTCTCTCACAGCACAATCTTTCCTAGTTTATCTCATCGAGTGAATAGACACGTTAAAGGGAATAATGATGATTAAATCGGGTCGCTATATCGGTGTTATGTCAGGAACCAGCCTAGATGGTGTTGATGTCGTATTAGCTGCAATTAACGATAAGTTTGTTGCAGAGCAAGCTAGCTTGAGCGCCGCATTTCCGATTGAACTGAAAAAGCGCATTCTCAATATTTGCCAAGGGCAAGAAACAACACTTTCTGAATTGGGAAAAATAGATAGAGAACTTGGCACAATATATGCCGATGCCATTAATCAGCTTCTTCATCAAACGGGCCTATCTCCTGAAGATATTATTGCAATTGGTTGTCACGGACAAACGGTTTGGCATGAACCCGATAGTGAAACACCGTTTACTATGCAGATTGGTGATAACAACCGTATAGCGGCGTTAACGGGAATAACGACTGTGGGGGATTTCCGCCGCAGAGACATGGCCTATGGTGGACAAGGTGCTCCGTTAGTTCCTGCATTTCATTTAGCCGTATTAGGGCATCCGACTGAAAAACGCATTGTGCTTAATATTGGCGGGATTGCGAATGTTACTGCATTGCTGCCAAACGCATATGTAAAAGGCTATGACACAGGGCCTGGTAATATGTTAATGGACACTTGGATCTGGCGTAACAAGCAACAAGCGTATGATAAAGATGGTGAATGGGCAAAAACAGGAACGGTGAATCAGGCATTATTAAATGCGATGCTTAATGATAGCTATTTTAAACGTTCAGCGCCTAAAAGTACTGGGCGTGAATATTTTAATATGCAATGGCTAGAACAGCATTTGGCGCATTTTCAATTGTTATCTCCTGAAGACGTACAAGCAACATTGTGTGAATTGACCGCTGTATCTATCGTGGATCAAGTTAAGCTCTGTGGTGGCTGTGAGCGTTTAATTGTTTGTGGCGGCGGCGCTCAAAATAAATTCTTAATGTTGCGATTAGCGACATTACTGCCGGGGATTGAAGTCGCACCAAGTGATAAATTTGGACTGAGTGGTGATGATATGGAAGCACTGGCATTTGCTTGGCTTGCCGCTCGCACAGTTTCAGGCTTATCAGGTAGCCTTGCATCTGTAACGGGTGCTAGCAGAGATAGCGTATTAGGTGCGATATACCCCGCAAATATTGATATAAAATAACCGCTTGAAAGGACAGTAAAATGAACGAACTTGAAGAAATCGATCTTGCTGCGGTACGACGTGAATATACAAAAGGTGGATTGAGACGCAAAGATTTAACGCCAGATCCTATTCCATTGTTTGAGCGCTGGTTAAAGCAAGCTTGTGAAGCGCGATTAACTGACCCAACAGCAATGTGCGTGGCAACAGTCGATGAAACAGGGCAGCCTTATCAACGGATTGTATTATTAAAACATTTCGATGAAAACGGATTAGTCTTTTATACCAATTTAGGAAGCCGTAAAGCGCAGCATTTAGAGCATAACAATAAAATTAGTCTGCATTTTCCATGGTATCAATTAGAACGCCAAGTTCATTTTACTGGTATTGCTGAGCGTTTAAGCCCTATTGAGGTACTAAAATATTTTCATAGCCGCCCAAAAGATAGCCAAATCGCGGCTTGGGCATCTGCTCAATCTTCGCGGATTTCGGCTCGTGGAATCTTAGAAGGGAAATTTTTAGAACTTAAGCAGAAATTCCAAAACGGCGAGGTTCCATTACCAAGTTTTTGGGGGGGGTATCGCGTAGTTTTTAACAGTGTCGAATTTTGGCAAGGTGGCGCTCATCGCCTGCATGACCGCTTTCTATACCAAAGAGAAGGGGACGGTTGGGTAATTGACCGATTAGCCCCGTAATAAATGGTTTTTTAGCTGGCACTTAATTGATATGCGCTTTATGCTATAGCCTCGTTTAAGAAAATTGACAAATCATACTGACGAGCCTTTAAGCGAAGTCTTATTCTGCCAATTTTTTACATTAAAATAGATAGACAAAATTCAACCGATGGAGTCATTGATGTCTAGCAATAACCTGATTAAACAATTGCAAGAGCGGGGCCTCGTTGCCCAGGTAACGGATGAGGATGCGTTAGCAGAGAGACTGGCGCAGGGCCCTATCTCTCTCTATTGTGGCTTCGACCCTACCGCCGATAGCTTGCACTTGGGACATCTGGTTCCTTTGCTGTGTTTAAAACGATTCCAACTAGCCGGGCACAAGCCTGTGGCGTTGGTCGGTGGCGCAACGGGTCTTATTGGCGACCCGAGCTTTAAAGCTACTGAACGTAAATTAAACACCACAGAAACCGTTCAAGAGTGGGTAGAAAAAATTCGTAACCAAGTTTCACCATTCCTTAGTTTTGATTGTGGTGAAAGCAGCGCACGTCTAGCTAACAACTATGATTGGTTTGGCAAAATGGACGTGCTGACATTCTTACGTGATATTGGTAAACACTTCTCCGTTAACCAAATGATCAACCGTGAGTCTGTTAAGCAGCGTTTAAACCGTGATGATGTCGGGATCTCTTTCACTGAATTCGCCTATAACCTATTACAAGGTTACGATTTTGCGAACATGAATAAAGAGATGGGTGTTGAGTTACAAATTGGTGGTTCAGACCAATGGGGTAACATTACATCTGGTATTGATTTAACTCGTCGTCTGCATCAAAACCAAGTGTTTGGTTTAACTGTTCCACTGATCACCAAAACAGATGGTACCAAGTTTGGTAAAACCGAAGGTGGTGCAGTGTGGTTAGATCCGAAGAAAACCAGCCAATATAAATTCTACCAATTCTGGATTAACACAGCGGATGCTGACGTTTATCGTTTCCTGAAATTCTTTACTTTCATGGAATTAAGCGAAATTGACGCATTGGAAGAAGAAGACAAAAATAGCGGTAAAGCACCACGTGCACAGTATGTATTAGCAGAAGAAGTGACTAAATTAGTTCACGGTGAAGCGGGGCTCGCGGCTGCAAAACGCATTACTGAAAGCTTATTCTCCGGCGCAGTATCTGATTTAACTGAAGCTGACTTTGAACAGTTAGCACAAGACGGTATGCCATGCATCACCCTAGAAGATGGTGCAGATCTCCAGCAAGCATTAGTTGATTCAGAACTGGTACCTTCTCGTGGTCAAGCAAGAACGGCAATCAGCTCAAATGCAGTCTCTGTCAATGGTCAGAAACAAACTGAACCAATGTATGTATTCACTGATGCTGACCGTTTATTTGGCCGTTATACACTTATCCGCCGCGGTAAGAAAAATGACTGCTTAGTTAACTGGAAATAGCTCTGACGAACCTTTGTAATATATAGCCCGGAAATCTCCGGGCTATTCATATTGGCAAATGGCTACTCACTGATTTCTCTTCATTCGACATAACAATTCTCTGGGTTTCCAATGAAAAGCGTATTATCAATTCAATCCCATGTTGTTTTCGGCCATGCAGGAAACAGTGCTGCTGCATTCCCTATGTGCCGTATGGGCGTAGATGTGTGGCCACTTAATACAGTGCAATTCTCCAACCATACTCAGTATCCACAATGGACGGGTTCAGTATTTCCCGCTCAGCATTTGACAGACATTGTCGAAGGATTAGCAAAAATCCATAAACTAGCAATCTGTAATGCCGTGTTAAGTGGCTATATTGGTTCTGCTGAGCAAGGCAATGATATTCTAGCGATTGTCCAAAAAGTCAAAGCAGCGAATCCGCAGGCTATCTATTTTTGTGACCCGGTGATGGGGCATCCAGAGAAAGGATGCATCGTTGCACCAGGTGTCGCTGAGTTTCTTTGCCAACAAGCGTTAGCGGCGAGTGATGTGATTGCGCCTAACTTATTAGAGTTAGAAACTTTAGCGAATGAAAAAATCACGACCGTAGAGCAAGCCGTTCAAGCTGCTCGCCGATTATGTCAGCAAGGACCTAAAACTGTATTAGTTAAGCATTTAAACCATGCGGGTTACCGTGCAGACCGCTTTGAAATGATTTTAGTCACTGCGGAACACAGCTGGCATGTTAGCCGCCCATTAGTGGATTTTGGTGAAAAACAGCCTGTAGGAGTCGGTGATTTAACGAGTGGTTTAATGTTGGTTAACATTTTAAAAGGCGAGCCACTAGATAAAGGCTTAGAGCATGTTGCTGCGGCAGTTTATGAAGTAATGCTGAAAACCAAAGAAATGGGTGAATATGAACTTCAGTTAGTCGCTGCTCAAGATTTGATGGTTAGCCCTCAACATAAATTTTGCGCCACTCAGTTAGACTAATTGAGCGTAATAATAAAAACAGCGCCGAATGGCGCTGTCAGACCATTGACAAACCCATCAGGTTTGGAAATGGCTCTTTCGGGTTGTAAAATTAACAAGGAAAATCAATTTATTGATTTTCGCCTGATAACACAAAGAGGGAAAAACTACGCTTTTATCCCTCTTTGTCAGCAACCTCACAGCGCCAACCGGCGCTGTTTTTGTAAATACAATTCATACAATAGATTACTTCTTCAGTAACCCTTCCGCTTCTAATGCCTCTTGTACTTTTGGTCGCTTCGCAATCTTCTCACAATATTCGTTCAGATGGCTCAATGCACTGATATCAACGCCAACTAAGCGAGTCCAGTTGGTAACCGTAAACAGATACGCATCTGCAACACAGAAATCACTTTTAGCGACAAAGTAAGGCTGATTTTTCAGAACATCATTCACGTACTGGAATTTTTTCAGTAAATTTGCGCGAACAACATCTTTATATTCTTCAGGGGTATTTGGCGCAAATAATGGGCCAAAATTCTTATGCAGCTCAGTGGAAATGAAGTTTAGCGCTTCTAACTGATGGTAGCGTTTCATTGAACCTGGCAGGGCAATTAAGTTTCTATTTGGGTTTTGATCTGCAATATATTGCACAATCACAGCACCTTCAGTTAATTGCTCATCATCATCTAAAACGAGAGTAGGAACTTGACCTTTAGGGTTAATTTCTAAGAAGTTTTGACCCGTTTCTGTGCTTTTTTCTTTTAAGTTAACACGGACAATACTGAAATCTAACCCTGCTTCACGCAGAATGATATGAGGAGAAAGTGAGCAGGCACCGGGAGCGTAATACAATTTCATCATAAAACTCCTAAGTCATAGAATGGTCATCGTTATTGTTCTTCCAAGTATACACCAGATTTAAAAAGAGAATTGCCAAAGGATGCGGGATGGCTCTCAATATCTAAAATCACGCTAATATATGGCAAGCTTACGATAGACGAGTATTTTTTAGGAAAATTATCTATTTAATTGATAATCCATTAAAATTAAGAATGTTACAGGAGAGGTACCTGAGAGGGTTCTGTTATAGTTTTGTCTCACATTGAGTTACTCTCTCAATCCTTAGCCACATTTTATGAGCTGTCAAAATGGCATCCATTTTTCACAATCTGAATTACTTAACCAAGCTAGATGCCATCTTAATGGCTCATAAACCGAATAGTAGTAAAGGGTTAAAACGCTTTATTCTTGAATTTTGGTTTTTTGGCTTAATTAATGCTCGTTCTTGTCTGTTTGCTGGTTTCTTCTTTTTGGCTTTATTCCTAGTGCCTGCGAAAGGTATTTTAGGTATTCCTCGTTATGATGTTTTGTTGGTTTTCGCAGTCTCTTTTCAAGTGGTTTTGGTATGGTCAAAGTTAGAAACGTGGGATGAGCTAAAAGCTATTTGTGTATTCCATTTAGTGGGTTTTATGATGGAATTATTTAAAACCTCTGCGACAATTGGTTCATGGCAATATCCTGATGAGGCGTATACCAAACTTTGGGGAGTGCCACTGTTCACTGGGTTTATGTATGCAGCAGTTGGCAGCTATATTATTCAATCTTGGCGTTTTTTTAATGTCAGAATTGAACATTATCCACCTTATTGGATGGCGACATTAGTGGCTTTAGCCATTTATATTAACTTTTTTAGCCATCACTATATTGATGATTATCGTTGGTACTTAACGGCATTTATATTTGGTTTGTATGCCCGTAGTGTGGTGTTTTATACCCCGTTAGATAAAGAACGTAAAATGCCGCTATTGCTTGCATTTATGCTGATAGGATTCTTCATTTGGCTGGCGGAAAACTTCGGAACGTTCTTTGGTGTTTGGCAATATCCAAATCAAATCGGAGCATGGTCGATGGTACATGCAGGGAAGTGGGGGGCATGGTCATTACTGGTGATCGTGACTTTCACAATTGTGGTGCATCTCAAACACATAAAACGTTGTGTATCCATAGCGCGCTAACAACGAATTTTTTGTTAAAGACGGAGGCTATTTCCCCCGTCTTTTGGTCATTACAAATCTTGGCGCCACGCATCAATGGATAGTGGCTCTCCAAAGTGGCTTTCAATCAGACGACGCGTTACGTCATGAAGTGGAGCCGCTAAAACTTCCGCTGTATTTCCTCGCTCAACCACCTCGCCTTTATCCATCACGAGCATTTTGTCACTAATATGCTTCATCATGCCTAAATGCTGGGTAACGTAAATATAAGCGATATCTTGCTTAGCTTGTAAATCGAGCATCAAGTTGATGATCTGTGAACGCATTGACATATCCAGAGAGGCAAGTGCTTCGTCAGCCACGATAATTTCTGGTTGCAGAATTAACGCACGGGCGAGGGCGATCCGCTGTTTTTGACCCGATGCTAGCATGTGTGGGTAATATTCTGCGTGATCGGCCAGTAATCCTACTTGGCGTAATGTCTGGATAATACGTCTTTCCCGTTCAATACCGGTAAGGCTAGTATTCAGTTTTAAGGGTAATTCTAGGGTTTGACCAATACGCTGGCGTGGGTTTAAGGAGGTACTTGGATCCTGAAATATCATGCGAATACGTTGGCTTCGGTAGCTATAATCACCAAAACTTAACCGTTGACCACGGATCAAAATCTCTCCGCCAGAAGGTTCGGTTACTCCGGATAACATTCGAGCAAGAGTGGATTTCCCTGAGCCGTTAGCACCAATTATGGCTAAAGTCTGCCCAGCTTGTAGGTTAAAACTTAAGGGTTTGACGGCTTGTAATTCATGGCGACGAAATAACCCTTCACGAAAACGGAACGTTTTTGTCAGGTTACGTACCTCAAGTAACGTTTCCATTAGGGTTGTTCCTCGGTATTCAGTGGATAATGGCAGGCAACTAGATGTCCCTTAATACTACGTAGTGGTGGTGCATCGATACAGGTTCGTTGCGCGTAAGGGCAACGAGGCCCCAAACGACAGCCAACCGGTAAATGTTCCAATGAAGGGATAGCCCCAGGGAGCGTATTTAAACGACCTTTATGCGGGATCGGACTTTCAAAATCAGGAATAGAGCGAATTAATGCTTGCGTATAAGGATGGCGAGGGCGCTGTAAAATATCATTCGGTGTGGCACTCTCTACTGTCTGGCCGCAATACAGGACATTAATTCGATCAACTAATTTTGACATCATTTCCATGTCATGGCTGATCAACAAAATTCCCATATTATTGTTTTGGTTTAATTTATCCAATAAGCGGAAAATTTGTGCCTGCGTGGTGGATTCCATCGCGTTGGTGGGTTCATCTGCAATCAACAAGCGAGGTTGGTTAGCAATCGCAATGGCGATCATCACTTTTTGGCATTCACCATCGGTCAGTTCGTACGGATAACTGCGCATGATGTCTTTGTGATCTTTGATACCCACACGGTGCAATAATTCAATTGCGCGACGTTTACGCCAGTTGAAGCGTTGCCACCAACGCCCTTTGTATGTCCAGCCAGGGATTGATTGGATCAGCTGTTTCTCTATATCAGCTGCCGGGTCAAGACACGATTGCGGCTCTTGGAAAATCATCGAAATATTATGACCAATCAGGCGGCGACGCTTACGTGGGCTGAGTTTTAATAGGTCAATATCTTGGAAGCGAAAGCGGTCCGCAGTCACGCGGATATTATCCTTGGTGATCCCACAAATGGCTTTAGCAATTAAGCTTTTACCAGAACCCGACTCACCCACTAAGCCACGAACCTCACCTTCAGATAAGGTCATGGAGACGCGGTCAACGGCTTTGACGGGACCGTTAGCTGTCATAAATTCAATGGTTAAATTACGAATATCAAGTAATGGCATTATTCCACCCCCGAATTAATCGCTCGGTGTAGTCCATCACCCAGTAAGTTCACAAACAAGACACTCGACATAATCGCAACACCGGGCAAAATGACTGTCCACGGTGCCACATAAATCAATTCTAACGTATCGCCTAGCATAGCCCCCCATTCTGATGATGGGAGTTGCGCCCCTAAATCTAAAAAGCCTAATGCGGCAATATCCAAAATCGCAATGGAGAGGGCGCGGGTCAATTCAGTGACCAAAATAGGCGTAATGTTGGGTAGTACGGTGTACCACAAAATAAAGATGTTTGAGGCGCCATCCAAACGCGCGGCCACAATATACTCTTTATCTAACTCATCATGTACGGCAACGTAGATGGTACGTACCATACGAGGGATCAGTGCAAGGCAAATTGCGAGCATCGCATTGGTTAAGCTGGCACCCATAAATGCCACTACGATGATCGCCAGTAGTAAAGAAGGAATCGATAGCAAGGTATCCAAAACGTGGTTAAAGACAGCGGATTTGAGTCCACGGGTCATGCCCGCAAGGCAGCCTAATACTAAACCGATTATCGTCGCAATCGCAGTGACCAACAAGGCTGAGCCGAATGTGGATTTAGTACCAATCAAGAGACGGCTTAAAATATCACGTCCTAAATCATCCGTACCAAAGAAGAATGCCACCTCACCATAGTGTGACCATGATGGCGGCGTAATTTGGTAACCCAAAAATTGTTGGTCGATGGCATAAGGTGCTAAATAAGGGCCTACAAAACAGAGGACGATTAAAAAAATCACCCCAAAAAAGCCGATCATTGCCAGTACGTCGGAGGAGAAAATATTCCACACCACCCGTGTAGGGGATGGCATTTTCTGTTCACGATAAAAATTATCTGAGGACATACCAATCCTTATGTTTTAACGGGTCCATCATCGCGCCTAAAATATCAGATAACACGTTCACGGTGATCACCAATGCGCCAATTAACATCACGCCTGCAGAAATCGCCGAGTAGTCTCCTTGGCGGATTGCAGTGACCAACCAGCGACCTAATCCCGGCCAGTTAAACACTAATTCTGTCACCATGGTTAATGTTAGCATCGTGGAGAATTGTAGCCCTAATTTCGGGATAATCGGCGGTATGGCGTTATGAAAAATATGGCGGCGAATAATTTTAAAGCGAGAAAGCCCACGAGTGGCAGCGGCTTTGACGTAGTTACTGCTAGCCACTTCATCCGTACTGATACGGACTAAGCGAATGACTTCTGTGGTTGGTGCTAATGCGAGGGTGAGTACTGGCAGGATCATATGTTCTAACACATTGATAATCATATCTTTACGGTATGGAGAATCCGAAAGCCAAGCATCCACAAGAGCAAAGCCTGTCACTGGCTTCAAGTTATAAAGTAGATCGATTCGCCCAGAAACGGGCAGCCATCCTAAGTGAAGAGAGAAAAATAAGGTTAGTACTAACGCTAAAACGAAGACAGGCACCGAAAAGCCCAGTAGGGCAAACGTACTGATAGCAATATCAATGGGTTTGCTTCGCCAGAATGAGGCAATCATTCCTAGTGGGATCCCGACAAACAATGCGAACAAAAAGGCGAGAATGCACAGTTCCATGGTGGCAGGGAATGTGTCTTTAAGTTGGTCGGTGATAGGCTCTCCGTTAATGCTAGAGACGCCGAAATCGAAATGCAATAAGCCATCAAAATAGAAGATATACGCATCAATGAGTGATGCACCGCTAAGAGGCGCATTTGGCGTGAAGTAGCTTAAGCTGAAACTGACCAGCGACAAAAAGAAGACCGTCACCAGTAATAGCAGAAATCGTCTTAGTGAGTAGATGATCATGGTTGCGGCTCCTGCTGCCGAGGTGGTGCTTTTTTCGGCTCCTGCATTTCGCGATAAACGCCAGCAAATGAGGTGTTGCCGAATGCGCTGATCACTAATCCTTTCATATCAAAACGATAAGCTTGTAAACGCAGGGAGTAAGCTAGTGGCAATATGGGCAGTTCTTCCGCGAGAATTTGTTGCGCTTGATGATAGTAATCAATGCGGTCAGCCAGCTCTTGCGTCAGTAAGGCTTTATGCAAAACGTCATCAAATTTAGAATCACACCAATGGCTTAAGTTGGTTTGTGAGCCAATGGCGGCGCAACTGAGCAGTGGGCGGAAGAAACTATCTGGGTCATTACTGTCCGTTGTCCAGCCCGCTAATGTCATATCGTGGGAGCGATCCATTAATTGATTTTCTTGGAAACGACCTTCAACTGAACGGATACTCATGACGATACCTACTTGGGCGAGGTCTGCTTGGATTAATTCCGCCATTTTTAATGGGCTAGGGTTATAAGATTGGGAGGCGACAGGCACCCATAATTCCAATTTTAATTTTTCTAACCCCATTTCTTGCAGCATTTGTTTAGCAAGTTCAGGATTGTAATCGGTTATTTTTGTTTGATTATCAAATGCCCAAGATGCACGGGGGAGAATCGATGATGCCGTCTCTGCGGTACCATAATAAATGGACTGCATGAGCCGCTCATTATTAATTGCATAAGAAATGGCTTGGCGAACCTTGAGTTGGTTGAGAGGCGGTTTACTGGTATTAAACGCAAGATACGCGATATTCATTCCCGAACGCATGGAAATACGCAGGCGAGGGTCATCACGTAGCACTTTTAACTGACTTGCGGCGGGGTAGGCGAGGACATCGCACTCACCAGTGAGCAGCTTAGAAATGCGTCCGGTACCACCTGCTCCCATATCCACCACCACTTCTTCCATGCGTGGTTCCCCCTTCCAGTAATCTTTATTACGCAATAAACGGACAAACTGCCCAGCTTGGTAATCATCAAAAGAGAATGGACCAGTACCTACAGGGCGCCAATCAATCATCTCTTGGCGATTGCTAGCAGAAAGTTCATCCGCATATTCTGCAGATAAAACGGGCGCGTAGTGAGTCGCCAAATGCCATAAGAATGATGCATCTGGGGATTTTAATCGAAACTCCACCGTGTAGTTATTCAGTTTTTTAATACTTTCGACGCTGCTCGCAAATTGCAAGCTGTCAAAATAGGGGTAGCGCCCGCCATTAATGAAATGGTAAGGATTGCTGGTTTCAAACATACGAGAAAAACTGAATACCACATCATCGGCATTCATATTGCGCGTTGGTGTAAACCAAGGTGTGGTTTGGAACTTGACGTCTTTTCTCAGATATAACCGATAGGTCGCACCATGATCTAAAACCTCCCAACGGGAAGCCAACTCAGGGATCAGGCGATAGGTAAAGGGGTCAACATCCAGTAAGCGGTCATACAGTTGTGCGCCTAGGGGATCAATAATTAACCCGCTACTGGCGAGTTGAGGGTTAAATGTGGTGACAATGCCATTGACGCAGTAAATAAAGCCATTTTGGCGAATATCGGCTGGGACATCATTGGCAATGGTGTCTTTGTAGCTTATGTCTGTTTGCTCTGCCAATGCTGAAAGAGAAACAGTAAATAAAAACCAAAGAGTTAAAAGGCGCATAGAGCTAATATCGTTGACCTGAATTGCCTTATTGTAGCGTAAAAATAGGGTAACTGGGTATAAGCAAAATTTGTGGTGATATTTTGTTCATGCTGTAGGCGGAGTGAAAGTTTTAAACGGTAAATGAGAATCAATAAATCTCTATCTAATTGTAATAGCTACTATTATTTTCAATTCAATCTTAATGAGAAATAATCGCATTAAAATGCTTTACAAATGATACTAATAACTATTATCATCAACTCCAGTCTCTTGAGTGCTTAGCTTTAGCAGACAAGGCATGACATTGCTCACATTGCTTCCAGTGTTTTATTGCTTTCAGTGTTTTAGTTATATAGCCAGCTCGGGTGCTGGCTTTTTTTTGCGTAAAAATCAGCTTTCCAAGCTAATTTGATGTTTCCTTATCAATCCTCGAAATTGATCATAGCTCAGCGATAGGCATTGGGCCGCTTTGCGTTGATTAAAATTGGCTTGGCGTAGCGCCGCTTCCACATACTGTTTTTCTGACTCCAATTGCCATTGGCGTAAGTCAAAGGGAAAAACAGGGGCCAATTTGGGGTTTTCTGATGAGGTCGCTGGCATCTCATGAAGCTCTGCTAGCTTCTCACCAAAGGGATCTAAAATAATCGTATCCACCGGTAAGTCACTTTCCCCATGTCGATAAACGGAACGCTCGACAACATTTTTCAGTTCACGAATATTACCTGGCCAAGAATAGCGCATAAGCGTTTGCTGAGCGTTGTCAGAAAACCCGGTGAAATAAGCGCGTTTTAGCTCACGCACCATGCCGATAGCAAAGTGCTCAGCTAATAATAAGATGTCAGGAATCCGTTCACGTAATGGCGGCATGCGGAGCACTTCAAAGGAAATTCTGTCCAGTAAGTCAGCGCGAAAAAGCCCTTGGCGAGCCAATTCTGGAAGATTGGCGTTAGTGGCACAGACCAAACGAACATCCACTTTTAATGACTGACTGCCACCCACGCGCTCTAATTCGCCATACTCAATGACACGTAAAAGTTTTTCTTGCACAGACATCGGTGCGGTTGCCAGTTCATCAAGGAATAACGTGCCTTTATCTGCACGTTCAAAGCGACCTTGATGGCGTTTCTGCGCCCCTGTAAACGATCCTGCTTCATGTCCAAATAATTCAGAATCCAGCAAGTTCTCATTGAGTCCGCTGCAATTTAAGGAGATAAAAGGCTCTTGCCAGCGGGGAGATAGATAGTGAAGGCGATCTGCGATTAACTCTTTACCCGTTCCTCGTTCGCCAATAACAAGGACAGGTTTATTTAGCTTGGCAAGTTCGGAAGCACGTTCTAGGACATCGAGGAAATTACTCGATACACCAAGAATAGTATTATTAGTCTCTTTCATGGTTATTTTTACCAAATTTTGGTTAACTTTACCTGCAATTAACTATAGTACAAATAACCACCGATAGACATCGAAATAATATTTTGTTATTTATTAGTTGGTTATGTGACTTTAAAAAAGTTGGCACGCCAATTGCTATCTTAGAGTTGTAAAAGATTTTGATTGAAATAATTATCGGTTTAATAATTTCAATTTTATATTCATGGAGCATCACGTATTGGTTGGACGCCAACATCGGGTTGAGGCTCTACAGAAAGATAACATCCATCAAGAGGATATAAATTATGGGTATTTTTTCACGTTTTGCCGACATCATTAATGCCAACATTGCTTCACTGCTTGATAAAGCTGAAGATCCGCAGAAAATGATCCGCCTGATGATTCAGGAAATGGAAGACATGTTAGTGGAAATCCGTTCCACTTCAGCACGTACCTTAGCGGAGAAAAAAAGTTTAGAGCGCCGCGTCGAAATGGGCGAAAAACAAATTGCAGAATGGCAAGAAAAAGCGGAACTGGCATTAATCAAAGATAAAGAAGATTTAGCTCGCGCTGCATTGATTGAAAAACAAAAAGTCAGTGCCATGGTCGATACGCTAAAACATGAACTGATTATTGTTGATGAAACGCTGACTCGCTTAAAAGGCGAAATCACGGAATTAGAAAATAAATTGCAAGAAACGCGTGCAAAACAGCAATCAATGACCGTACGTTTAGAAGCGGCACAGTCAAGCCGTAATGTTCGTCGCCAGTTAGACAGTGGTAAACTGGATGAAGCAATGGCGCGTTTTGAACAGTTCGAACGTCGCATTGACCATATGGAAGGCGAAGCGCAAAGCTACGGTATTGGTAAACAACGCTCTTTAGAACAGCAATTTGCTGAGTTAAAAGCAGATGACGAAATTAGTGCACAGTTAGCCGCGCTTAAAGCTAAAATCAATAAAGACGAATAATATTCAACACGCAAGGCGCAGTGATTTCATTGCGCCAATGCGCTAGGCTAAATAACCATAAATAAGGAAATGTGATGGGCTACGTTTTACTGTCTCTCGTATTAATCATTTTTGTCATTTTTGTTCTGCCGATTTGGTTGTGGCTCCATTATGGTAAGAAAAACAATGGGCAGGGAAGTCAGCTTACTGAAAATGAAGTACAACGTTTGATGCAATTGGCAGAGCAGTCATCGCGTATGCAGCAACGTATCAAAACGCTGGAAGATATTTTAGATGCCGAGCACCCAAATTGGAGGCAAAAATAATGACTAATTTTCGCAACCGCAAGTTATATCGCTTAACGGATAAACGTGTTTTTGGTGGTGTTTGTTCCGGTCTCGCTGAATATTTAGAGTTACCGGTTGCTTTGGTCAGAGCATTAGCTGTACTTGCCCTGTTTATGAGTTTTGGATTGACCCTGATTGTCTATGTGGTGATGTGTTTCTTTGTGGAAGCTGCGCCAAGCGGTTACCGAAGCGAGCAGGATATTGGACCAGAAGTGACAACACTATTAAACCAAATTGATGCTCAGCTACAAGCTGGGGAAATGAAGCTGCGCCAAATGGAGCGCTATGTCACCTCGGACACTTATACCGTTAACAGCAAGTTTCGTCATCTATAACAACTGATTTGCACCATCACATAAATGGGAATAGAGTTTAATAACTGTATTCCCTTTATAATTTTTATTGGGAGAGCGAGAACTAGGAGCACTATGAAACGGCTACAAAATGAATTAACTGACTTAATGAACCGTAGCGTTGACCGCCATGTAAGGCTTGCTGTCACTGGACTAAGTCGCAGTGGTAAAACCGCATTCATCACTTCTCTCGTTAACCAACTTCTGAACACCACCACGGGGGCACGTCTTCCGCTATTTTCGGCGGCGAGAGACAAACGAATTTTAGGGGTAAAACGCATTCCACAGCGCGATATGTCAATCCCACGTTTTGCTTATGATGAGGGAATTGCATCGCTTTATGGCGATCCGCCGCAATGGCCGACGCCTACCCGTGGGGTGAGCGAAATTCGCTTAAAAATTCATTATCGTTCGAATGATTCGTTTGTTCGACATTTTGTTGATAACTCCTCCCTGTACTTAGAAATCGTCGATTATCCGGGGGAGTGGCTACTGGATTTACCGATGCTGGATCTGAACTATTTAACATGGTCTAGCCAAATGAAAGTACTACTTAAAGGTAAGCGTGGGGAGTTAGCTAATGAATGGCTACAACTTTGCCAAAAATGTGATCCATTAGCCCCCGTCGATGAAAATTTATTAGCTGAAATTTCCAATGCTTATACTGCATATCTGCATGAATGTAAGCAACAAGGACAACATTTTATTCAGCCTGGGCGATTTGTTTTACCCGGAGAGTTAGCGGGAGCGCCAGCATTACAATTCTTCCCATGGCCAGATATCGAAAAATATGGTGAAAAACAGTTAGCACAAGCGGATAAAAACACCAATATCGGCGCATTGCAACGTCGTTATCAATACTATTGTGACCATGTGGTGAAAGGGTTTTATAAGGATCATTTCCAGCGTTTTGACCGGCAAATTGTGCTGGTGGACTGTTTGCAGCCTTTAAATAGTGGCGCTGACGCCTTCAACGATATGCGAATGGCGCTCACTCAGTTAATGCGCAGCTTTCATTATGGAAAACGCACATTGCTTAGACGCATGTTTTCACCATGCATTGATAAGCTACTCTTTGCTGCCAGTAAATCGGATCACGTCACACCAGACCAACATGCAAATTTAGTCTCGTTATTGCAGCAATTAGTCCAAGATGCTTGGCAAAATGCTGCATTTGAAGGGATCAGTATGGACTGTGTGGGGCTGGCTTCTATTCAAGCGACCGAAAGTGGCATTGTGGACTACAAGGGTGAAAAATTACCGGCTTTAAAAGGTGAGCGACTCAGCGATGGGCAACCTTTAACGTTCTATCCAGGGGATGTCCCTAAACGCTTGCCTAATGAACAGTTTTGGCAGAAGCAAGGCTTTCAATTTGAAAATTTCCGTCCTCGGGCAACACCGTTAGATCAACCGCTGCCACATATTCGCATGGACAGTGCTTTGGAATTTTTGTTAGGAGATAAACTGAAATGAGTGAACCTCTAAAACAGCGCGTGGACTTTACCGATAAAGCCGATAAGCCGACCATGGAATCATTAAAACAAGCGCAAACCTTTGATGAAAAAGCGTTTGAAAAATTTGTGCCGGTCGATATACAAGAAGAACAAGATAGCCAAGATGGCGAAGTTGAAAGTCTTATCAACGAAGCGTTAAAACCTAAACGCAGTTTCTGGCGCAAGCTAGTCGGTGCTGCCGTAGGTATTTTTGGAGTGAGCGTTGTCGCTCAATTAGGCCTTTGGATCCATCAATCATGGATAACTCAAGACTGGACGGCGTTAGGCACAGCGGCAGCAGGGGGCTTAATTGTAGTGGCTGGTGTAGGATCAGTCATCGGCGAATGGCGCCGCTTGTATCGGCTCAGAGAACGTGCAGAGGAGCGTGATTTTGCGCGTGAATTACTTCATAGCCACGGTATGGGGAAGGGTAAAGCATTCTGTGAAAAGCTCGCCAAACAGTCTGCATTACCGGTGCAACACCCTGCTATTCAAAGCTGGCAAGCAACGGTTCACGATTCGCATAATGACCGCGAGGTTATTGAACTGTATAGCAAATTAGTACAACCGATCCTTGATGAGCAAGCACGCAAAGAGATCAGTCGCTCATCGGCAGAATCTGCCTTGATGATAGCGGTTAGCCCACTAGCGATTGTCGACATGGCATTTATCGCGTGGCGCAACATTCGTTTAATCAACCGCATTGCAGCCATTTATGGTATCGAACTGGGCTACTATAGTCGGATCCGATTATTTCGTATGGTGCTGATTAATATTGCATTTGCAGGCGCTTCTGAGCTTATTCGTGAAGTCGGGATGGATTGGCTATCTCAGGATATTACCGCACGATTGTCGACACGCGCAGCGCAAGGAATCGGCGCCGGGCTTCTGACTGCTCGATTAGGCATTAAGGCTATGGAGTTGTGCCGCCCATTACCTTGGATAGAAGACAAACCGAAATTAGGTGATTTTCGCCGTCAATTAATTGGCCAACTGAAAAATGCCATTCCCTCAAAGAAAGAGAATTCATAAGCTGTAAATTTTGCTGGCAGGATGAGTTGACAGCGTTAATCATCCTGTCAGTGATACCTAAAAGGGAAATTCCCTGTCGAATTAATCAACAATCCTCGTATTAAAGAAAAAAATGCTGCTGATATTTATTAGAAACTAGACGAGTGTCAACAATATGTGACACGGCTCTGTATTACTGGCCTGTTTAACGCTAAAATATCGGTAATTATGTTTTCTACAAAAGGTTTCATCATGCGCCTCGAAGTGACCTGTCAAGACCGTATCGGTTTAACGCGTGAATTACTTGATCTTTTAGTCTTACAAAACATTGACTTAAAAGGCATTGAAATTTCAGCTCAACGTCGGATTTACCTGAACTTTACACCTGTAGACTTTCAGGTTTTTAGTACGTTAATGGCAGAGATCCGCCGCATAAACGGGGTAATTGATGTTCGCCGCATCTACTTTATGCCATCCGAACGTGAGCATAAAGCGGTGTGGGCTTTACTCAACTCTTTCCCTGAGCCAGTTTTATCCATTGATAATAAACTGAATATTGAGCTGGTTAACCCAATGAGTTTGCAACTTTTTGGGGTTGATGAAACTAAAATCAAACAAAAATCCTTCTCACAGTTAATCCCTAATCATGGTTTACACCGTTGGTTTGAACGTGAGTCACCAGAACCTTGCACTGAACGAATTTCGGTCAAAGGCAGCGACTATTTAATGCAGGTCACGCCAATTATTCTCGCCGATGAAGATGGAAAATCTCACTGTACAGGTGCGGTGATCTTACTTAAATCCGTGGCAATTCTCGAAAATCAACATAAACAAGTGGTTGAAGTTGATATTGAAAACCGTGGATTTAGCCAGATTGTGGCGGTCAGTGCTGCGATGACCCAAGTCGTTGAGCGAGCTAAACGCGTTGCAATGCTGGATGAGCCATTGCTGCTCGTTGGGGAAACTGGAACGGGTAAAGATATTCTGGCAAAAGCGTGCCATATACACAGTGCTCGTGGCAATGCGCCATTTTTAGGGTTGAATTGTGCCTCTATGCCTGATGATGTCGTTGAAAGTGAATTATTTGGTTATGCAGCAGGGGCTTATCCAAATGCGGTTGAAGGGAAAAAAGGCTTTTTTGAGCAAGCGAATGGCGGTACCGTCTTGCTGGATGAAATTGCTGAAATGTCCCCTCAAATGCAAATTAAACTGTTACGTTTTCTGAACGACGGAACTTTCAGACGTGTTGGCGAAGAGCATGAAGTTAAAGTCAATGTGCGCGTGATTTGTGCGACACAGAAAAATTTACCTGAGTTAGTGGAACAGAAAAAATTCCGTGAAGATCTCTATTACCGCTTGAATGTCATAACGCTCACGATCCCTCCATTAAGAGAACGAAGCGAAGATATTAAACCGCTCACGAAAGTCTTTGTGTCTAATTTTGCTAAAGAATTGAACATTGATGAGCCAAAAATCTCACCCGCATTAATTGAATCACTCAACTCTTATTATTGGCCGGGTAATGTTAGACAATTACGCAATGCGTTATACCAGGGATTGTCGCAATTTAATGGCGATATTCTGGATGTTGATGATATCCAACTTCCTGATGCAGTTAACGCACCTGCGATTGCTTTAGATACATTAAATGGGTCACTGGATGAAATAACCAAACGCTATGAAGCCTCGGTATTGGCGAGATTATATCGTGATTATCCGAGTACGCGTAAATTGGCCAAACGTTTAGATATTTCTCATACCGCTATTGCGAACAAATTGCGAGAATACGGGCTCAGTACCAAGAAAGAGCAAGATTAAGATGATGAAAAAGCTGTTTAAATTGTGCCTACTTAGCGTATTAATGAGTATAAGTGTTGGTGCTGTTGCACAAGAAAAGCCAAATAATAAGCTGATTGATAAACTCTGTAAAAATGCAGAGCAATCCATGGAAGACGTGTATGAAAATGGCGCATTAACGCAATGCCATTTCCCGAATAGTTCACTACTTAGCGCTTATCAAGAATATCGAAACCTGCTCGGTGATGATAAAAAGTTTTTAGAGGCTAAGTTAGAACCAAATAAAAACAAGGAAGTGATTTGCTCAGATGATAACTGCCAAGCGATCATTTATCGATGGAGCGGGGATCAAAAATTAGAGATTGAGCAAAGTTTTCCTGGAGGAGAAACGTATCTCCAATTTATTCAAGATAATAAAGATACTTCGCTCGAAATAAGATATTTTCCTGATTAATGCCCATTCAGTCACTATCAATTAAACATGCCACATAAATAAGCTCACTCATTCAAAATCAGTTAAAAGAATTGAGTGAGCTAACTCGATTAAATTAAATTTACATCTTTTTCATCGTAAAAGGACGTCTTGATCATTGCAGATTGGTTGTTTTTTCTGCTATAAAAATGGTGAGCAAAGCTTTAATTTCTAAATTAACGATAAAAAAATGCTTAAGTTGTGCATTTATTATTAATACTAGCAACGAGGGTTTTATACCTTTAAGGAGTTGCAATGGAACAATTTACGATTAATTTTATTGTCAATTTCAAGCTACGTGAGTATATGTCTAAATGTCACTATCAAGGCGATATGTTTGAATCCGCGAATACCGCCGCAGAACTTTATTTAATGAACAAGGCAGCTGCGAATTATTTAGCGAAAAAAAATCGTTTTACGTGGGATGTGTTAGTCAAAAATGGCGTTAAACCACGGGACTTGATCATTGATATTCTCACATCTTGTTGCCCTGTTACCCAAGAGCAGGCTCAACGGATATTAAGTACGTTGTCGCACTCGTTAGTGAGCATGATGAAAGAAAATATAATTTTTACGAATGTGGTCAACGCGAAAAATCACAAACCACTATTTTGGGCCTATGTTGATTAAAGCATGATTGATAACCTCTTAAACCCTATCAAATGAGGCCACAATCACCGAAAGTATCGGCGATTGTGGTTTATCATAAAATAAGATTATTTCAGGCTATTTAGCGCATTGTCATAATCAGGTTCTTCAGTAATTTCAGATACTAATTGGCTGTAAATCACTTTGTCGTTCTCATCTAATACCACGACAGAACGAGCTGTTAAACCTTTTAATGGACCTGTGATCATGGCAACGCCGTAATCTTGGGCAAAATCACTACGGAATGAAGATAATGTCACCACATTATCTAAGCCTTCAGCACCACAAAAACGCGCTTGAGCAAAAGGTAGGTCAGCAGAGATACATAACACAACAGTATTGTCTAAACCGTTGGCTAATTGATTGAATTTACGCACAGAAGCAGCGCAAACACCGGTATCTACACTTGGGAAAATATTCAAAACTTTGCGCTTACCTTGGTAAGTTTCTAAGGTTGCTTCACTTAAATCTTTAGCAACTAAAGTGAAAGGTTTAGCTTGTGAACCCACTTGTAAAAAAGTACCTGCAAGTGAAATGCTATTGCCTTTGAGTTTTACTGTCTGAGACATTCGTTTTTCTCCCGTTTATAGGTTGAGTTACAGAAGGTAAAAATATTAAATAATTTTAAAAATCAAATCATTATGTAATTTCACATTCCAAACTTTCTGCTTTTAAATACTATTATTGACCGAATTGCATTGTTACCTTCTCAGCGTGATAAGTAAGAAGGTTACGCGGTATTATACAAGTAATAAGCTCTATTAAGAGTTTATGTTTTTTATTATGTATCATTCTAAAATACCATATTCAACACGATAAAAAGAGCGCTTTGTGCCGTGTTTTACTTGTTATATGATGAAGTGAACGCTAGTTTTAAACTGATAATCAAGTCAATGGATTATTCGGTTATCGCAGTTAATGCTTTGGCTTGTCAAATGTCGATTTAGCAGTTTGTAATGGGTTAATTCATCAAAGCTTAGCGTATAACGCTGAGCGATCTTCTTTTTATTAATAGATAGAAATAATAATATGCATAAACGTTCATTGACCTCTTTAGCTGTATTCATTTCATCACTTTTCCTTTCTACACCGGTTATCAGCGCTACGGTTCCTGCTGGTACTGTTTTAGCTGAAAATCAAGAGGTTGTGCGCCATCTGAAAGATGAGCCAGCATCGTTAGATCCGATAAAATCTGTTGGGCTGACTGAAGCTCAAGTGATGCGTGATTTGTTTGAAGGCTTAGTTAATCAAGATAATCATGGAAAGCCAGTACCGGGTGCCGCACTAAATTGGCACACCGATGATAATCGTACTTGGATTTTTCAGTTACGCCCTGAAGCGGCATGGTCGAATGGTGAACCTGTTACCGCCGACGATTTCGTTTACAGTTGGCGTCGTTTAGTCACGCCAGTCAATACTTCGCCATTTGCTTGGTTTGCCGCATTAGCGGGAATTGATAATGCGCAGGATATTATCGATGGTAAGTTGCCACCAGAACAGTTAGGGGTGGAAGCTGTCGATAAATACACATTGAAAATTGTGTTAAATAAACCAGTCCCTTATTTCCCATCATTAACCGCAAACTTCAGCTTATTTCCAGTTCATCGCGGAACCATCGAACAATATGGTGCAGATTGGATTAAAGTCGGCAATTTGGTTGGAAACGGTGCGTTTAAACTTAATGATCGCGTTGTGAATGAAAAAATCGTGTTAACACCAAATCCGTACTATTGGGATCATAAAAATACGGTGATCACCAAAGTGACTTTTGTTCCCATCAACCAAGAGTCTCATGCGACTAACCGCTATTTGGCAGGGGATTTAGATATTACGGAATCCTTTCCAAAGCAGCGCTATCAAAAATTATTACAAGATATTCCGAACGAAGTTTTTACGCCGGATCAACTAGGTACCTATTACTACGCATTTAATACCCAGCGCGCGCCAACCAATGATGTCAGGGTTCGTCAGGCATTATCAATGGCAATTGACCGCCAATTGATTGCTAGCAAAGTCTTAGGGACAGGGGAAAAACCCGCTAATTATTTTACACCCGATGTGACGGCAGGTTTTAAGCCGCAAAAAGGGCTATATCAGACTCATAAACAAAAAGAGTTAGATCAACAAGCCAAAACGTTATTGAAGCAAGCAGGCTACAGTGAAGCGCATCCTTTGGAATTGACGTTGTTGTATAACAGCTCGGAAAACCATCAAAAAATTGCCATCGCGATTGCTTCTATGTGGAAGAAAAAACTTGGGGTACAAGTTAAATTAGTCAACCAAGAGTGGAAAACCTATATTGATAGCCGTAACACCGGAAATTTTGATGTGATCCGTGCTTCTTGGATTGGTGATTTTAATGAGCCATCTACATTCTTATCACTGCTAACTTCTCAACATAGTGGCAATATTCCTAAGTTTAATAATCCGCAATATGACGCATTAATGACTTCAGCCAGCATTGAAACGAATGATGCTCAGCGTAATGTGTATTACAACCAAGCCGAAGCCATTATTGCAAAAGAAGCACCAATTGCGCCAATCTATCAATATACGAATGCGCGTTTGATTAAACCGTGGTTAAAAGGTTATCCGATCGAAAATCCAGAGGATGTGGCATACAGCCATAGCTTCTATATGATTAAGCATTAAGAATAATGTTTAGCCAGTACAGGGTGCTGGCTAAATTTTTGAGGTCCAAAATAAAAAAAACTCCTTCCACTGGAGAGTCAGAAGGAGGACCAAAAAGGAATAAACACTACAGGGCTAATAATAAGGAAAAACTTTGCTGTTTTATTGCTAATTTGTGTCAATCAAATGGGAGCACTCTGGCAAAAATTAAGAAATTTCATTGGGCTATAAATCGTGCATAACATCTTACTTTTATGCTTTTATTTTCCTTTGCTTAACACCGACTTAAACTTTGTGTTTTGATTTTGTTATTGAAATTATTGCAATATTCCCTTTGATCAACTAAAAATACCTTACTTTTCAAATTAAGGAGATAATTGCATGGCGTCGACCTATGGATCGCAATTTCAACACTCTAACCCCGTTCATGCCTTTCAGTTAGATGGAGATGGCGGTGTTCTTCCTATTGATTTAAATGCCACTGCAACACAACAATCTCCATTTTGGCTGCATTACGATTATAAAAATAAAGAAACGTCTAGCTGGATCCAACAGACTGATTTGTTTAATGACCAAGTGAAATCGTCACTGACGGGCAAAATGAATCGTATGCGGATGGTGCGTATTGGTGATGGCGTTCTGCTAACATTACAAACCCTGAATAACACTGCAGGCCAGCGCCCAGAACAATTGGTGGCATTTCGTATTTTTATGAATAGCCGTTTGATTGTTTCATGCCGTCACCGTCGCGTTCACTCATTGGATTCTGTCATTGATGATCTTAAAGAAGGCGTCGGTGCACAGAGTACTGGTGAATGGCTTGCCGATGTCACGGATGCAATGACTGATGAAATTAGTGATTTCACCGATTCTCTTCATGAACGTCTTATTGAAATGGAAGATGTGATATTACATGGCGAAATTCCTGAACGCGGGGAATTAGCGTTACTGCGTAAACAGATTATTGTCGTGCGCCGTTATATGGCACCGCAGCGGGATATGTTTTCTCGATTAACCGCTGAAAGATTATTATGGCTAGATGATAACGATAGACGTCGTTTACAAGAGATTTCAGATAGATTAGGGCGTTGTATTGAAGATTTAGATGGTTTTATTGCTCGTACTGCCATTATGTCTGATGAAATTACAAATATGATGACGGAAATGATGAATCGCCGAATCTATACCATGTCATTAATGGCGATGATATTTTTACCAACCACATTTTTAACCGGTTTATTTGGTGTGAACTTAGGGGGTATCCCTGGAAATGAATTCAAGTTTGCCTTTAGTGCGTTCTGTTTATTACTTGCCTGCTTAATCGCTACGGTATTTTGGTGGTTAAAAAGAAGTCGATGGCTATAAGAAAGGTGAATTGTTCTGGATAATGGGTGCTAGTTTGAGATAAATCAATAAAGGGTATAGGGTTTTAAGGCAATATTACTCCCGCAGGTGAATGCAACGTTGAGCGATGAACGTTGTGCTCCATAATTGTAGTTTTTCTCATATTGAGTTCTTATACAGAATAATTGACCACTGTAATGCCGATGTATTTTACATCGGCTTTTTTTTGCATAAAATCTGATGCCACCCCTGAGTTTACCCAGAGGTAGCGGATCAATTTTTATTATCTTACTTAACTTCAATCACATCTAAGCGGTCAGCACTGTAGTCTGGCTGATCATCTTCATCAACCATTGGCTGAGCAGGCAATTCTTCGCGGTCAAAAGCCATATCGCCACCGTTGATCACTGCATCGCCATGTGAAATATTTTTAAAATCAAATAGTTCAGTATCACATAAGTGAGATGATACGACGTTCTGAGTTGCTCTAAACATGGTTTCAATACGCCCAGGGTAACGCTTATCCCAATCACGCAGCATCTCTTTAATGACTTGGCGCTGTAAATTAGGCTGAGATCCACACAAGTTACAAGGGATGATAGGGAATCCTTTTGCTTCAGCAAAACGCTCAATATCTTTTTCGCGGCAATAGGCGAGAGGGCGGATAACAATGTGCTTACCATCGTCACTCATCAATTTTGGTGGCATGCCTTTTAATTTACCGCCGTAGAACATGTTTAAAAACAGGGTCTGTAAAATATCGTCACGGTGATGACCGAGTGCAATTTTGGTCGCGCCTAACTCTGTCGCGGTACGATATAAGATGCCGCGACGTAAACGAGAGCACAGGGAACAGGTAGTTTTCCCTTCAGGAATTTTTTCTTTTACGATGCCATAAGTGTTTTCTTCGACAATTTTATACTCAACACCGAGTTCGTCTAAGTAAGCTGGCAAAATGTGTTCAGGGAAGCCTGGTTGTTTTTGGTCTAAGTTAACAGCGACCAAAGAGAATGAAATTGGGGCACTTTTTTGCAGGCTTTGCAAAATAGACAGCAGGGTATAGCTATCTTTCCCCCCAGACAGGCAGACCATGATACGGTCGCCTTCTTCGATCATATTAAAATCGGCGATGGCTTGCCCAACATCACGGCGGATTCTTTTTTGGAGTTTGTTTAAGTTGTATTGTTCTTTCTGTGTATTCATTCTGTACTATTCTGTGTTGTCGCTGAGTATTTAACTTTATAAAAAATAAAAGAAATTTTGTTTTTTCTGTTATTGCTTTTCAGACTAAGGCCTATAGAGACAAAGCCACGATGCATAAAGGCATTTACGAAACAGATAAAAAACAGAAGCTCATTTATGGGGGTGAAGTTTTCAGGGGCACATGATAGCAGATGGATGAGGATTTTTGATACAGGTTAGTGAAAAAGGTTCTATCTCATGGTCATACTCTTATCGATTTGAAGGTCAGTTAAGTAGGATAATATCCTGAATTATCACTAAAACAGGCGTGAGTGAAGAGTAAGAATAGGAAGGCGATAATCGTTAAATCCCGATATTTAGTTTGTAGGCGATGACGCATATATAGGATGAAAAAAACGATTAAAGAAAATAAAATGCCAAAAATAATTATGCATTTAAAATAATCATTTATATTAGACTGCGATTATAAATAATCTATTCCATAAAAATTCATATACAAATCATTCCTGATTGTTCACGATATTCATCTTTATTATAGTGACTTATTAGCACTTTAGCTCTGATATTAAAATCTAATTTTGAGTTGTCAGTCATTACCCAAGATCTGTCATTGATTTTTATGCTGAAGTTAAACATTGTCGATGGTTTCAGTATTTATCAAAGAGAGCATTTCGAAAACCTGCATGTGAGATTAACTCAAGATAGGCGTTTAGATAATAATATTAATGGGGATTTTACTCACATATCGTAATGAAAATAATAATGTCGCTTCCCTTCAATAAATAAGTGATTTGAAGAGAAGCGACGAATGATTACTGAGCCGCCTTTTTCAGTTTTTCAACTTGTTCGGCGGTGACAGGTTTACCTTGTCCTCCCCATTCGGCACGCGCCCATGATATTAAATCTGCCATTTCTTGTGGCGTTAAATCATCGGCAAAGCTTGGCATAGCATACATACGCTGCCCATTAGGGAAAGTGGTGGTTGGAATACCCGTTAACACGACACTGATAAAGGTTTCGGGGCTATCCATAGCTAAGATGGCGTTACCTTTTAACGCGGGAATGCCATTAGGTACACCTTCTCCAGTGATCCCGTGGCAGCCTGCGCAGGTAGACATATACATTAAGCGACCTGTTTCCATGATTTGGCTGACATCACCCACGTCTGGTGAGTTTGCCTCGGGCAATGGAGCAGGCGGAGCTTTGGCCCCAAGTATTTTTCCTTGTTTATCCGTCATCAAATAAATTGCCATGTCATCAACATCGCTTTTATTCATCTGACTAGTAGAAAAATGAGTCACTGTACTCATATCTGCAAATGCAGAACCTTGCGGAGCATTCCCTGTAAGCAGGAATTGGCGCAAAGAGGCGGTATCGTACCCATGTTTGGAAAGCGCTTCGGCTGTAATATCAGGGATCGCTAAACCGGCTTCTTCACCCCCTTGAAGTGACCGTGAAAACTCGACACCCATCATTAAATTACGTGGTGAGTGACAAGCGCCACAGTGCGCTAGACCTTCAACAATATAAGCACCTCGGTTCCATTCGGCAGAACGTTGTGGGTCATGAGGCGCATTTTGTTTAGGGAAATTGAGCAAAGTCCAGAAGTTCATAAATGGGCGAACGGGTAGGACAAATACACCTGTATTTTCTTTGTTTGGTACATTGATTGGCGGAAGTGACATCACATAAGCATACAGGGCATCAATATCATCCGATGTCGTCATATGGGTAAATACAAACGGCATGGCAGGGTAGAGATTGCCTCTTTCTTTGCCAATTCCGTCTTTCAAAGCACGATGGAAATCAGCACGGGTATAGTTACCGATACCAAATTGCTTATCAGGTGTGATATTTGTGGAATAAATGGTACCAAAAGGGGTTCCGATAGCACGCCCACCCGCCGCCAATGGTCCTTCAGGTAATGAGTGACAACCAAAGCAATCTCCAGCAGTTGCCAATTCTTGCCCTCTTGGCAGCAATTTGGCGACTTCTTCTGAAGTCAGCGGTTTATCTAAATCAGGACCGATACTGGAGGTACGAAAAGCACCAAATAGGATCGCAAGCATTAATATGATGAATAATAAGATAATAATATAAATGCTTTTACGTAGAGAGCTGGATTTAGCCATGAGGTTTCTCCCTAGTCGATCACGCAGCCAGGAGTGTCGAGAGCGACTTTCCTCACAGCTTCATAATAGCGAACATAGCCTGTACAACGGCAAATATGCTCATTGAGAGCTTCTTCAATCGCATATTCGAGTTGGTCTCGTTTCACTGGGTTTTTCTTCAGTTTATCAAGAAATACCGTCGCACCCGTGACGAAACCGGGGGCGCAATAGCCACACTGGAACGAAAAGTTTTCGATAAAAGCTTGTTGAATTGGCGTTAATTCAACGACTTTGCCTTGTTCATCCAGTTTGGCTTGCCCTTCGATGGTAACAATATTTTTATTGTTGAAATAATGGGCACCAAAGATACAGGTACGGCTTTCAACCGTTGAGCCATCGGGCTGAATTTCCATAATGGTGCAAGCATGGCAGATCCCTTGCCCGCAACCAAAGTGGGTGCCTGTGAGGTCAAGGTATTCATGTAAAAACTCAATCATTGGCATCCCAACAGGGACGTCAATAGGACCAATTTTCTGGCCGTTAATGGTCAGTGTTAGTGGCTTGCGCTCAATAATCGGAACGGCATTGTTGATTTTCATGAGAGTGCCTTTTTAATTTTATCTACCGTGATAGGAAATTCATAGAAACGCTTACCTGTCGCATGGGTTAATGCGTTACTCGTCGCAGGTAAGATAGGGATCATTCCCAGTTCTGCCATACCTTTTGGTGGCGAAGTTTCTGATAGGGGAGGTAAGTAATCAATGGTTTGTTGCCAAACAGCAACATCTTTTGCGCGTGGCAGAACATAGCGATTAAAGTTCCATGTTCCATTACCTGGCCCATCTTCATACAGTGGCAATTCTTCCATCAATGCGTGGCCAATACCCATCGCGGTGCCCCCTTGAATTTGGCCTGAAACCAATTCAGGGACAATCATCGTACCGGGGTCCATAATCATATGGTGGCGCATGATATCGACCTCACCCGTCATGGTATTGACGTTGAGCTCGACGAGGCAGGAAGCTGGTGTAACCGTAGTTGGGTCAGCTTTTGCGCGTTGTGTTGGTGGGTAATAGGCAATTTTACGTTTAATAAAATGGTAACCGCCAGTTGTCATCTGCTTTTTCAGTTCTTGTGGAGCACCCTCGCCATAACGAACGGATATTGCATCGAGAGGGAGATTTTTCAAGCCCACAGTTGGGATATCGAACTCTGCGCGAGCCCACTGCCAGCTTGAATAGCCGTGAACAGCGACTCCGGTGATGAGCCCCATCTCATGGGCTCTTTTGGCTAAAATATCAAAAGGAATGGGCTTCATTCCTCCGCCGCCAATACCATCTGGCCCGACACGAATGTCTGCAAATTCAACATTTAAGCCATTGAAAGCACCTCCGCCGGGGCCTTCACTCCAAATGCTTTTGGCTGCGGGCCATAGGGTATTTTCTAATAAAAAATGACCCGCTTGGCGTGTACCAAATCCAATGTAATAAACGCCGCTCGATGAACTCATGTCAGGGATCAGCGCAGGTGTCCAATAGGGATCAGTTTTTGACAGTTCATCTTGTTTTTTCTGATCTGCCCAACTGGTTTTGAGTGGCAGTTCTGCAAATTCAGTTACCCCAAATTCAACGACATCAGGGGCTTTGCTGAGTGCTTGCCACACCATGACTTGCTGTGCGGTTGTGCCTCCGGTACCAATCTCTTGCATGCAATGGCGCATTGTTAGCTTGCCATTCTCATCAAATTCAAGAGAAAGAATCGTTGGAACACCGCTAGAACCATAAACTTGCTGCACTTGCGCAAAGCCAACGCCGTATAACTTACCGGGGTTTTTCGCTTCATAATCGATTTTATTTTTCTCACGATTGACCCAAATAGGGTGTTTTTCCGCAAGATTTAACATTTCGACATTGCGGGGGTCTCCCGCTATTACACCACCTTGTGTATTCGGATAACCTTCTAATATGGCATTACGGCGGCGCAGTTCAATTGGGTCAATATTGAGGTTGTGAGCGATTTCATCGACCATCAATTCAGTGACTGCCATCGACTGTAAGGAACCAAAGCCACGCATTGAGCCAGCTTCGACAGCCGGGGTGGCCATGGCGAGAGCGGTGAGGTCAGATTTAGGGAAATAATAAATAGATTGGGCGCCCCGTACCGCAACGTGTGATACGGCAACCGAGAGGTTTTCACGACCTCCACCATTACAGTTATAAGTCCCTTTTAATACATCAAATTTGCCCGTTTTTTTATCACCGATAATGGTGACATCCATCTCAATAGAGTGGCGTTTCATTCCCATTTGGAATTGTTCATAGCGGTCATTTGCCATGCGAACAGGTAAGCCATCAGCATAGAAACTGGCGACCATCGAGTAGAAAGGAAAAACCGAATAGTCTTTTGAGCCATAACCGACGGTAGAGCCGGTTAATAACACAATGTTCTCGACAGAAAAATGTTTGTTGTGCTTCGATAACTCAGCTGCGGCGTTGACGACTCCTGCAGGAGACTGTGTTGCGGTTAAAATATGCAGTGTTTTAGTTTGTGCGTCATACCAAGTATTACAGTTATCAGGCTCCATTGCGCAAGGGTCAATGGATTGTGAAAAACCATGGCGCTCAATCACAAACTTATCGGGATTCTGGCGAGCTGCTGCGATTTCTTGTTCAATTTGCCGTGCGTAATCCATCGCTTTTTCTTGTTTATCAGGGCTTTTTTCTGCTTGATGAAGGGCTTGAATAAAACCACCACCACGATCTTTACGGATCACTGGTGGAATAGAAATGGCGTGTTTGGGGTCATAAGGTGGCCAAATAGGTGTATTGCCATCGAACCCACCTTTAATACCTGAATCTTGATAAGGGGAAAAGATAGAAGGCGAAAGTGGGGTGTCACCACCGATACGTACGTATCGCGCTGCACCATAGTTAGCGGGTGGTTTTGGTCCAGTCACCGTTCCATATTTTACGGTGTTTGTCGCAAAACGTAACATCCGCTGCGCTGCGCTGTATTTATCGAAATCATGATAAATCAAGATGGCAACAGGGTGGCCAATAATCGGTGGAGTATCCCCTAGGGGCACTAAAATATTGGTGCCATAGAAGCCTTTTCCCATACTGGTGTCTTGAGGGATATTTAAGCCATCACGGATAAGGTCTTCTTGTAAAACAACTTTATCAGGCTGTAAATTTGGACCTAACATTGAAATATCAATGCCTTCAAAGGTTTTATCTGCCTCTGTTGCTTTTAACATAAAGGCATAGCTTTGTTTTTTAGGCCAGCCGGGGATGTCTTTAGCGCGGTAATCACGAGCAAAATTTTTACGGCCAGTGACCTTTTCAACGCCATCCCAACGAAAGCGTGCTTTACCATTTTGACCTATCCAATCGGTTGATGGAGAGTCAGAATCGAGCTCCATTGCTATCGCAAAAGGGAGTTTACCCACCATCACTGCAATGCCCGCAATAGTGCCTAGTTTGATGAAGTTACGTCTAGAAATATGACCCGACATAGTGTGCTCCCTGATTATATTTTTAGGGTTTTTATTATGAGCAAAGGAAGTAAATAAAATATTTTTTAGTCACGCATTATAAGATTGCTTTATTTCGATTTAATTTTTTCGCAATTTAATGGCTAATATCAGATAGCTCAGTAAGTTACATGAATAGTATGGGTATCTGTATTGATATATCAAGAACGAGTAAAGGGATTTAGACAAGAAAGTGAATAATACTGCTGGGATCATCTTAATATGACAGTTTCGAATAAAACAACTGAGTTTTATTAGAATGCAATCTATTTAAATGATAGTAATTTTTATTAATGAATAATTAAATCAATATGTATTTTATTATGTAAGACATATAATTATGCTGATATCGTGATAAGAATGACTGCAACGTCGGCAGCTTAAAAGACTCACATTTTTGGGTTTTTTGTTTGTTTATTTTATTAGAGTGTAGAATTGTGGTTTATAAAGCTAGTAAATAAAGTGCAATGTTACTAATATGAATTCCAATTATTACTATAAATCAATTTGGTATATAACTGATTTCATATAAGGTGGCTATGTAAAAACTCACCTAGCTGTGGCTTGGAAAGGGTTCGAGTATATGATTCTGTTGGCAATGGTAATAAAAAGTCTGGAATGGGGCTTTTTCATATGTAACCTCAGTTAACCTAATCCAATCAATACGATTGTAAAAACAATTAGATTGATAAGAAGCTATCTATCCATATGAATTTTTTAAAGAAATTATTGATAATGAATGTATGACGCACTAAATAAAACCCCCCTTTTGCAGTGAAAGTGAAAATTAAATTTGCTATCCCTGTGTTTGTGTGGCTTAATAATTCCACTGGTTTGGAAGTACAGACCTATTTATGAAAGTAAGTTTTGAAAAGTTCCCCCCGTTTAGTGTTATCCCATAGATATCCATTCGTAGTGAATTCCTTCTAATTAGTTCCATAAGTATCAAGAAAAATCAAACCTATATGCCATGTGGCAACAATTAAAAATTCAAAGGAATTCAATATGTCTAATACAATGACTGGTTTAGTAAAATGGTTTAACGAATCTAAAGGCTTTGGCTTTATTTCTCCTGAAGATGGAAGCAAAGATGTGTTTGTTCACTTTTCTGCAATCCAAAGCGATAGCTTCAAAACCCTTAACGAAGGGCAAAAAGTCAGCTTTTCGGTAGAAAATGGCGCAAAAGGTCCTGCTGCTGTTAATGTGGTCGCACTTTAAGGACGATCTCTTTATGAGATGTCCTTGCTGTAAAGGCCCTCATACAGACGCTACCATTTTGAAGCAATCAAAAGTAACCCTTCCGGTACTAAATGTATTTTTTGCAAAAGTACTCTGAAAGCTTAGACGTGTTAGTTATCGGATTGGTTATTATTAAAAACCTCGCTATGGCGGGGTTTTTTTATGCTTGCTTATATTTAATGTAAAGAATTGTAAGCATTGGATTGAAATTTTCACTAGCGATACCATATAAGTTATGCACCAAGATAGAGTTAATCCATACGGGCGAATGGCTAATGGTGCTTATGTAATAGGTAGGTAGTTAGTTTGATATTGAAGGAGAAATTATGTCTAACATTAGATCTTTTTCATTATTTCCAGCATTATCTGATAATATGCTTTCTAGCAGGTTTGACCAAATGGATCGTTTATTCAGCCAATTAACTGGTAACCGACCATTAACCTCAGAGCATCCATATAATTTAAAACAAATAAATGAATCAAATTATCAATTAACTGTCAGTGTTCCTGGTTATAAGGAGGATGATTTAAGCGTATCCTTAAAAGGTGGGAAACTTTATGTACAAGGTGAGCAATCAACTGAATTAGTTAATGATTCAGAGAAATGGATCCATCAAGGGATAACACAAAATAAGTTTTCTCTTGAATTTAATCTCGGTAAGAATGTAAAAATTGAAAGTGCGGAATTATCAAGCGGTTTGTTAATATTAAATATTGAATATGAAATCCCGGAAGAAGAGAAACCTCGAATTATAGCTATTGAAAATAAAGATAAAAAATAATTTTTCTGTATTCTCTAACCCGTCAGTAATGACGGGTTTTTTTTTCGTCTAATACTTGTTAGTGCAGAGTACATCAAAGCCAGCTGTAAAAAGCCAAAATTGTTACCGCCACCGGCTTGGATGATGCAATCACTGTCCGACCTACTGACCCCGTTATCCGCAATTATTGGCTACTCAGACAACGAATCGCTAAGTTCAAGCAAATGATACTTGGTTTGCAAGATGACATTAGAACGAAGTGTTTACGTTAATACCAATTAGTAAATGCTCTTGCAAAAAAAATTAAATTTATGAAAGTCAGAGTGCTTAACAAGTAGATAGAGAATTTTAAAAAAAGTGTCATTATATCTGGTTGTTTTTTATCTTGAATAATAATGAATAGGATGCAGGCAAGGGCAGGGATAAATATGAGTAAGAGAGTAATGGGGTTAGTATACATATATATCGATATCGCTCTCTCATGTAATGAAAATTTTATCCAATAGTAAAGTATATTTTTAACAGGAAAGCAATATGGGAAATTGAGCAACAACTTGCTTAAATTGTTAATGTGCTAACAATTAATATAAAAATTTCACCAATGCACAGATATCACTCCATAGCGGGCCGAAAAATTTGACTTAAGGCGGATCAGCCTTGACTACAATCGCGATAGTGGCAGCGAACTCTACAAATGCAATTAACACAAATCAATTTGTGGTTGGTGGCCATTTTCTGGAAGATGATTGCGTCTTATTAAATTGGCAATGAGAAATGAAAGGGCTTTGCAATAAGCCCTTTTGGGGAGAATTATTTTTTTGTATAAATAATTTTTTGTGTTTCATTAGAACAGTTACCTACAACAGTACCTTGTTGTGAGGCTGCTTCTTCATTTGAAACGACGGTAATGGTAAAGCTCTCTTCAGACACGCCATTGTTAATAATTTTTTGCGTAATTTCTTCAACAACGCTTTCGCATGAAGCACTCGCAATGGCTGGAATAAATAATGTTATTAATGTAGCAATAATTATTCTTCTTTTCATATGCAATATCCCTTATAAGCTGGAGTCAGTTAATAGAAATTCTTTTAAAAAAGCTTAATAAGTATACTTAAATTAAATATTTAAAGCTATCCATTGATAGTAGTAAACAATAGAAGATATCTTTATCTCTAACCCGCTAGTGTTTTATTAATCTGTTAAATGTAGGTTTTTACTGGGCTATTCTCTGTATTGCCTTACCTCCAGCCTCTATGTCTTCACCAACACCTTTAGTGGTGTTACAGGCAGTTAATGTGAAAACAACAGCTAATGAGCAAATGAGGAAACTGATTTTTTTCAACATATTTTCTTCCTTTTAGGTGTGAAGTTATAAGTTACAAAAGATCATTTTTAATTATAGCAGAATAACTTGATTGATATTTTCATTTGCATGTAGCTACCATATTAATATTAACTTCTATCATTGATGTTGAATCATAAGGTCATTGATATCTGACAAATGAAAATGCGCTGCTATATTTTTAGTGTTAATACTTTAAGTACTAACACTCATTTCGCTATCAATCAACATTAACAATGAAGGGTACATTCTATGATATTAGAAGAGATATTTATCCGTATGCTTAATGTTTTTCAATGCTTGTTAGTCGGTATTCTTTTAATATTATCATTAATCGCTTTACCACTCTGGTTAGGGTAATCTGAGTTAACGCGGCAATGACTTTATTTAAATACTAGGGTTCTATAGTTACAAAATACTAAATTACGATAGTCGCCTCGGACTTTTTTATGCGAAAGTATTTTATAGATCAATTTATTGTGGGGTTGTAATGCAGATAAAGTCGGTTTTTATGTTTGTAAGTATGCTGTTACTTAATGGGTGTAGTGTTAAAGTGCCAGATGACATCACACCTGTTAAGCATTTTGAAGTATCCCGTTATCTTGGTGAATGGTATGAAGTGGCTAGAATAGATAATCGATTTGAAAAGGGACTAAGTAAAGTTTCTGCAAACTATTCTCTACGCAATGATGGTGGTGTGAAGGTAGTCAACAGAGGATGGGATTCAAAAGGGAAAAAATGGAAAGAGAGTATAGGAAAGGCTTATTTTGTTGAATCTACGGATATAGGTGCCTTGAAAGTGTCTTTTTTCGGTCCTTTTTACGGCGGCTATAACATTATTAAGCTTGATGACGACTATCAGTATTCACTAGTGGTGGGGCCTAATAAAGATTACTTATGGGTATTATCGCGTACACCAACTATGCCGCCAGAACGTTTAGATGAATACCTTAGCTTTGCTAGCGTTAATGGTTTTGACAGACAAAGAGTATTGATATTTCAATAGGATAACAAGTCGATTATTTGTTGCGACATTAATTTATTGAAAAGTAAAAAGGTAATCACTGCAAGAGATAACCCGCCTAGCGCGGGTTTTGTTATTCACAAGGCTCAGTAATGTTTGCCTTAGTTGATGTAAATTCGTTTTGTGCGAGCTGTGAGAAAGTTTTCAGGCCAGACCTAGCAGGAAACCAGTAATTGTTCTGAGTAATAATGATGGCTGTGTAATTGCTCGTTCCGCTGAAGTAGAAAAACTCGGTGTAAAAATAGGGGAGCTTGACTATGAGAGAAGAAACTATTACCTGCAAAATAGCATTAACATTTTTAGCTCGAACTATGCGTTATACGCTGACATAAGAAACGCCGGTCGTTTTTTCGTTTGTTGCAATTTATATTCTCGCCAAGTTAGCATAACTGAAACTTATTAGTGGAATGGTGAGATGAACAAAAATGAACTTATGGAGTATATCCAGAGTAATTATGGTGCTGTCGCTGAGTACCCATGGGCTAAGTTTCCTAGTTACATCATTTATAGGCATAAAAATAACGCAAAGTGGTTTGCTGCCATTCTGACGATTTCATCAAACAGATTATACGAAAGCGAGAGTGATGAGATGGTAAATATTATAAACCTCAAATCTCCTCCTGAATTAGTGGGTTCGTTGAGGTTAAAGGAAGGGGTATATCCAGCATATCACATGAATAAAGAGCACTGGATTACTATAAAGTTGGACAGTGGATTTCCTGAAGATGAGCTTAAAGCGTTGATTGATGAGAGTTACAAATTGACGGCAAAGTAATTAATCTGGCCCATCCTTGGGCTTCTATTTTAACGTCATTCTATTGGCATCGGTGGGCTATTTTTGAAAATAACCACTTTAATTTTAATTAGTTATAGTTGAAGTCATTAGGGTGATTATCGAGGCTACCCGTAAGAGCTGCAAATAAAACCGTTTTCCCATCGATTGATAAGTCATCGGTGATATTAAACCAGAGTAAATCCTCAGTATTGTTCTTTTCATCATTTGAAGAGAATACACCGGCCATAACATTTTTTTCTTTAGAGTACATAATCGCAATTCGCTCTGCTGGGCAATTGTGAGGTTTGCACGCTGTTGCTACTTGGTATTCATTACCATTTAAAGTTACAGTTTTTGATGGGGATTCAGTACCACCAGTTAAGATCCATGATGGGAGGTCGTTATTTTTTACAACGTGAAGGAATGCTGTTTTAGTATTTGCATCACTAGCTAACTTACTGATAGTTAACTCATTGCTAGCATGAGCATTGGCTGCGATGAAAAGGGTTGCGATGAGTGTCAATTTTCTAAGCATGTTAATAATCCTTTGCGTGTTTAAAGGTTATCTGGTTAGTGACGAATATTGGAAAATGAAATTTTAGAGCAATATGGCATGAATTTAAATAAAAGTTACATAGAAGCCAATCTAACCATCTATGGGGGGCAGGGGCACATAATAGCAGAGCAGATGGATAAGGATTTTTGATACAGGTTAGTGAAAAAGGTTCTATCTCGCGTTTATGCTCTTCTCGATTTGAAGGTAAGCTTAGCCAGTGATTGAGTAACACTAAATCGATAGATGAGTTTTATTGAAACTGGTTATATATATTCATTGCAATATAACTTGGAGTGTATATGAACAGAGCGTCATTATCTAAAAGTTCTCCTGATGCGTATAACAAATTGATTGAGATTAGCAATCATATTGATCAGCAAGCAGTATTACTAGGATTGGAAGAAGGGTTTATTCATCTACTTAAATTGAGAATATCTCAGATTAATGGGTGTGCTTTTTGTGTGCGGCTTCATACTCAAGACGCTCAAAAAAATAATGTGAGCATTGATAAAATCGCCTTGGTCGCAGTGTGGGAAGAGGCTGACTATTTTTCAGAAAAAGAAAAGGCAGCGTTCTTGTTGGCTGAGTCAGTCAATATGGTTCATGCTGGGCATATACCTAATGATGTTTATGAAAAAGCGGCTGAATACTGGAACGATGAACAATTGGCATTAATTGAATGGGTATCTATCATCATTGGTTCTTTTAATCGCATTGCTATCGCGAGTCGTTACAAAGTGAAGCCGTAATTATAGCCGCCTTATTCCCTAGTCGAATTGCAGGTTAATATTAGTGATACTTGTCCTATATTTACAATAAGTAAAGTGACTTCATTTTCAATCTACGTGACACTGGATCGTGCGTATTAATCAGCTAATGGAGTAATTTCTTATGTTCCCAGAGTATCGTGATTTAATCTCGCAACTTCGTCAGTCAGATCCTGATTTTAGAGCTTTATTTAATAGGCATAATCAACTCGATCATGAAATAGCTAGACTGGAGCATCCAGACAGAAGAGGGTATGGCGCTGATGTTATAGAGTTAAAAAAAGAAAAACTTCGCCTCAAAGAAGAAATACATCAAATACTTAAAAATCCACCAGAACTGAGTTAATTCGGTAGATTACGACAATGTATAGCCTCGCCAAGTGTGGGGCTTTTTATTGATTTCATTAGAAGCAATTTGCACTTAATCCTATAGGCGGATTTACTTAGCTAAGATAGTGTGTCTAAAAAGGAGAATATATGCCTGTATTTAACCCAATAGAAATGATTGCAGAAGCGATGATGGGCACTATCAGTATGATTGCAACGCCTGTGGAATATCTACTTTATAGTGGAAAAATAGCGGAAATATTTATGATGAGTGCATTTTATATTCAACCCTAATGGGCGTTCACAGATGCATCAATAAACGATAATTAGCATAAAGTGAAAGCTAGGGACTTTATGCTAAGAGGATAGTATAAATATTATTGTTCTGGGTTTAAATAAGCGTCGAGCAGTGTTCGAAGTTCAATATTTAATACTAAGCTTAGTGCAATAAGATGCGCAACATATATAGACGAGGAACCTTCTTCATATCGGGAGTATGTGCGCTCTGAAACTGAAATGGCTTGGGCTATCTCGGTGACAGTCATTTGACGAGCGAGACGCTGTTTTTTGATGAATTGACCTAAAGAGAGGTTGTTAAGTTTTATTTCGTTCATCGGTACAGCCCTAAAATTAGTGGTGAACAATAAATAACATAGATATGTTAAACGTTAATAGGGAAGTATCTGTATTTTGGTGATGATAGGATAATTTTATAATAATTATCCTAATGTAGGATAGCTCTCAATTATTGGTTTTTTAGTGCGTATTTAATCGCACTTTGCGCATGAATTGCGGTGGTATCAAAGACGGGAACGGACGTATCATCTTCATTTACCAGCAACGTAATTTCAGTACATCCAAGAATAATACCTTCGGCACCTTGTTCAACAAGTGATGTCATAATGCGTTGATACTCAGTTCGTGAAGACTCAGAGATAACCCCTAAACACAGCTCATTATAGATAATATCGTGAACGATCTTTCTGTCTGCCTCATTTGGTGTGACTACTCTTAAGTTAAATTTATCAATCAGACGATCTTTATAAAAAGCTTGCTCCATGGTAAATGCAGTACCTAACAACCCAATAGTTTTAATGCCTGATTGTATTATTTGTTCACCTGTTGCATCTGCAATGTGAAGGAGAGGAAGGTTGGATTTTTCTTCGATTTGGGGGGCAACTTTGTGCATCGTATTTGTACACAAAACTAAAAAATCAGCGCCAGCAGCTTGTAAGCTCATTCCTGCTTTCGCTAAATGGTTAGCAGCAAGATCCCATTGACCATGAGATTGAAAATGTTCAACTTCAGCAAAATCAACGCTGTATAAAATAATCTTAGCGGAATGTAACCCGCCAAGTTTCTGCTTAATACCTTCATTTATTTGCTGATAATAGAGTTGGGTGGATTCCCAGCTCATTCCCCCGATAAGTCCAATCGTCTTCATTGATAAGTACCTTATATGTATTTTTTTCTTACTATACTGATCATATTTATAGGGAGTCAATCTGTTAATATCAGTTTTTATCGATAATATAAATAAAGTTGATCTTATTTTTAACTGATATCTATCTTATTAGTTTTAATATTGAAGTTATATTTCTCTAATTAATAGAATATTAGAATTTTATTTTTTGTTTTTTTTGATGAATTAATTGGTAACGTGCTGAGACTGTTCAGGAATTCTTCATTAAATAATATTTAATTGCTGCTATACTACTAAAGTTACTTATTTTATTTTCTAGATAATGTGGAAATAAAATAAACCTAGTGACCTACACTGGCTATTTTTTGATGTTCAGTTTATGAATTTAAATTTTTTAGTTAAGGAGTTTATGATGGTAAGTAATAACCAAGCTCGTCGTTTATTAGGGATGCCGTTCAAATTAAGTCGTTCTAAGCGTAATATTCAAGTTTCTGTGATTGCAAAGGAAAATGCTAGGTCTTTACCTGAAAAACTGCAAGATAAGCCATTTGTTGCGGTACAGAAAAATAAAGCCACAGAAAAGAAAACCTATCATTCTGTCAGCGTGTTTTATCCAGAATATATCTAAGTTAATTTCTGGATAAAATGTGACCCTCTAGATTGACTAGAGGGTTTATGTGTCATAATAAAACGCTCTCTTCATATAGTCATATCTTTTTTTGAATTATCTGGTGGTATTTTATCATTAGAATGGTTCATGATCATTCAACGATTTTTGTGATCGCTACTAAATTTCTATCTATTAAAGAAAATAAAATAGTGTGATAGTCATATTCTCTCGATAAAATCGAGAACGAGAATAATGATAAATACACCTAAAATGGATATTTGTAGATGAAATTATGTCAATGGATGCTATTTTTTTGTTTTCTATTTATAAATGGTTGTTCAACACAATTTAAAACTGACGATGATTCAAATAAGCTGAAATTTAGTATTCAGCACGCTAACACAATTCCGATTAAGGATTCAGTTGAAACATTGACGGTGGCAGATATGCTGCCGGGAGATATTCTTTTGTCTTCAGCTACGGGGATGAACTCGTGGGGGATCCGCTTATTTAGCGTGAGCGGAGTGAGTCACGCTTCTATTTATTTAGGGTTTGGCCAGGTCGCTGAATCGGTTGGGAGTGGGGTCAGAATTATTCCTCTCGACCAAGCAATCACGGATTCGAATAATATGGTTGTATTACGGCATAATTTATTAACGTCATTTCATGCAGAAAAATTGCGTGAGTTTTCTACTGCTAATGACGGAGGTAAATACAACATGAAAGGGATCATCATGATTGCGCCGTGGATGCTGACAAAACGCGTCTGCGAATTACCACTGATTGGAGAAACTATCCGTAATTTTTGTCTTAAAACACTGGCTACAGTGCAATTAGGGGATGATATTGAACAAGCCAACGGTTTCTTTTGTTCACAGTTTGTCCTAGATGCATATAAATATGCCGGTGTGCCGTTATTTGAGGGGAACTCATCATGGATTACGCCTGCTGATATTTTGCATATGCGTTCAGGGGATGTGCCTACCTTTATGCCGACAGAGCGTTTAACCTATGTTGGACATTTAAAAAGTTGGAGCTTTGGGGGGGCGATCCTCAATAAGTGATGGGATATTGCAGGCGAAGTTTTGATGAAATATTGTTTGCCATGAAATAAAAAAAGGCCAACTCAAATGAGTTGGCCAGCTAAATTGGAAGCAATGTGAGCAATGTCGTTGTGAAAAGACCAAGTAATTTACTCAACTATTCACGAAGTAAAAGATAACTATTCTCATTTAAGAAATCAACCCCTTTTTTCATATAACTATTAAAATTTTTTTTCCATCGAAAATCAAAAAAATGCTTAAAAAACAAATTGGTTAATAGCTTTATTGCTTTTTTTTACTGAAATCTCATTTTATTCCGGCGAAAAATATTTAACATTTTTTGCTTTTTCTCCGAGTGATGAAGTGAATTTAAGTGCTGATAAAGAAATAATGTTGTGAATTTGTAGCTGGAGATCTCATTTATCTTTTGAGATAAGAGACATTTACGTACAGTTGATTATAATTTTATTGTTAATGTTTATTCGATAATTTATCAGGAGGGCTTATGTACAAAACGATTTTGGTCCCTATCGATCTCACTGAAGAAGAGTTGACCAGCAAAGCGGTTCGTCATGCGGTAAATTTAGCGAAACAATCGGGCGCAAAAATTCATTTGATCCACGTATTGCCTATCTCTTCGGCAATTATCAATGCGTATGCGTTGGGTTATATGGAAATTAAAGACCGAGCGACAGTGAAAGCAGAAGAAGATATGAAAATGCTGATGGATTCGATTGATCTTCCTCATGATGATGTCAGTTACACTATCACGTTTGGTTCACCTCGTGATGAAGTGATTAATACCGCAAAAGATATTAATGCTGATATTATTGTGATTGGCTCTCGCCGTCCAAATATTACGACTCACTTGTTAGGTTCTACTGCGGCAGGAATTGTTCGTTACGCGGAAACATCTGTACTGGTTGTTCGTTAATTTATTCTTTTTTAAAACCTATGCAATGAAGTTCCCATAATGTTGCATAGGTTTTTTTATGTCGTTTACAAGATCATTGTTGAATTGGCATATCGGTACGGACTGAGTAGGATTTTTATGGAGAAATTTACTAAAGAATTAATGCGCATGGAACATTTTGCTTTGCGAGTTCTGCGTTTTTATTTTTTAGCGTTATTAGTGTTTTTTATTGGCTTATTGCCTGGGATTATTGGTTTTTATTTTATTGAAGGGCATTCGATAATGGAGTCTATGCTAAACGCATTATCAATGCTGAGTGGCCAAGCGATTGAGCCTGCACCGATCACCCAAACAGGTCGCTTCTTTATCGCTATTTATGGTTTATTTTTACAAAGTGTATTCATTATTAGTATTGGCTTAATCGTCACGCCGTTTATTCATCGCATATTACATAAGTGGCATTTAGAAGAGGATTAGGTTGAATAAGTTGCCAAATGTTGTGGTTATTTTACTGAATTGATTTTCAGATTAGTAAACCAGTTCACGACATTTTCATTTTATTCAGACTATACTTTTCTTGGCAAAAAATAACCATTAAACCGCTATCTCATCTATTCAAAAAACGAATAAATTGAATGAGAGATACATCCTTGAGAGGGGCTTATATGAATAAAACTATTTTGGTTCCCGTTGATATTTCTGAAGATGCATTGACCGATAAAGCGTTAAAGCAAGCCATTCATTTAGCAAAAATGGATAACGCTAACATCCATCTATTTCACTCAGTACCAGATGTTTCAAGATTTTCGATGAGTTATAGTTATCATTATGATTTGCTTGCATCATTTACGAAAAAGGCCATTGAGCGTTCAGAAGAACAGCTTGTTGAGCTGGTTAATCACATTGTGAAAGATATGGATTTCCCAGCAGATAGGATCTCTTATAAAGTGGAGTTTGGTTCTCCAAGAGAAAAAGTATTAGAGGAAGCTGAGAAAGTTCATGCCGACCTTATTGTGGTTGGCTCGCGCAACCCAAGTATTTCAACTCATTTATTAGGTTCGAATGCTTCAGGGATCGTCTCTTATGCAAAAATATCCGTTTTAGTCGTAAGATAGTTTCATTGTTTAATATACCGACGGGATTTATAAAAAAGACCTGAGTCATCAGGTCTTTTTTGGGAGGATTAGGATTTATTTACTGTTTCTTTAGCTTGTTCAATAGCTGTTAATGCTTGGCCACATGCTTGCTCTTGTGTATCTTCAGGATAACTTGCGAGGGTTTTTCTCGCCTCTTCTAATTGTGATTTCATTAATGCGATTTGTTCGCTCGCATTAGGCTCATTCTTATATTGTTCTTCCGCTTGTTGAACTAGCGCATTCATTTCTTTGAAATATTTGTCACAAACTTGTCCTGCATTTGCATTTAATGCAGTCAGCGAAACAAATAGACCCAATGCAATTGGCAGAATATTTTTCATCATATTTTCACTTTCAAAAGTCATATTTCGACCAGCATAGCATCCCATTTTTTAAAAAGACATCGGCCAATGATGAATATTTCAGTGAGTTTTAATATTTATCAAATAAATAATACCAATATTACAGGGAGTAGCTATAGCATAAATTGCAAACTATAAATGAGAATCATTCTTGACTGCGTGCAATAATAAAGTGTACATTTCAGTACACTTTATTGAGTTAACAATCCAACGTAAGGAATGATAATGAATAACAGTATTATGATTAATACTCAGAACTGGCCTGTCTGTGTGATGAATACCTTTCCAACAACAATGATGGAAACTCAGTCATGGTTATCGGAACTTGAGCAATTATTAGCAAAAAAGACACCATTCGTTTTAATCTATCCACCAATGGAATCGAAAGGGAAACCAACTGCAGAAGACATGGAGTGTATGAAATTTGTGCGTCGTTGGTTGAAAGATGGAAGAGAGGCGATGGCCGAATATTGTCGAGCTATGGTGATCATATTGCAGCCAGATGGGAGGGATAAAGATGAAATGGGGCGTACTGCACCTGTTATTTCATCGCTATATGGACCTGAGGTTTTTTTAGTGGAAAGTTCTCAAGCTGCACAACAGCGAGCCACTGAAATTTTAAATAGATTATGATTTACTGGCACTAATTTTGCGAATATAGCTAGCGATGATATCCGCGGAGAGCCCGATCTGTTGATGGATAAATTCATCACTAGGTTTAAAGTTTTTGACACAGAAGGTTTTGATAAAAACATCTGCTTTTAGCATCTCTAGATAACGGGATGAAATACTTAACAGTGTAGCCTCATCGACTTTTACAGTCGGAATTTGTGCAAGCTTTTCAGCAAGGCGCTGATAGCTTTGTACAGGGCCTTGTTCGAAAAAGAGCTGGCTAATATCAGGGAAGCGGTTGTATTCTCCCAGTATTAGACGATATAGCCCGATGGATTGTGGTTTAATCACATTGACTAAAAAACGCGAACCATAAAACGATAATACCGCTTCAATGTTGTCTAAAGGTGGCTCTTTATGGTCTGGTTCGGTAAAAATATCGTCTATCATATGTGCCACGACTGCGGCAAATAAACCTTCTTTATCCCCAAAGTTTTTATATAACGTCGAACGGGAGCCTCCCGCGCGTTCGATAATCATATCTAATGTCGTGCCTTCAAAACCGTATTGCAGAAAAATATCCGCCGCAGCCGTAATAAGCGCTTGATGGCGACGCTGTCCTTTTGGTGTTTTGGCTGAACTTGTTTGGTTCATGAAATCGATTTCCTAACAAAATGGCGGCACGAGGCTAAATTATCTGAAAGAGGTCATAATTCAGTTTGTTATTTTCCTCTATGATGTATATGAATATTATCATGTTTAAATGAATATCTGAATTTTTGTCAAATCCTTGGGGGAGAGAATGAAGGATTGCATCGCTGATCAAAAAACGCAGGGAGAAGAAAAGGTTGTTGATGCACAGAGAGAAATGACAAAGCTGTGTATTGAATGCGGTTTGCTGTTATTACAGCATGGGGCTGAAAGTATGCTGGTTGAGCAGTTAACAACACGTTTAGGCATTGCTTTGGGCGCTAGTCAGGTAGATAGTGCGATTTCATCTAACTCAATCGTATTAACTACAATCATCGATGGGCGCTGTTTAACATCGACTCGGCGGATTATTGACCGTGGCATTAATATGCATGTAGTGACTGAAGTTCAGCATGCCGTGATCCTCGTTGAACACCATTTACTTGACCGTAAACAACTACAAAAAAAATTATCAGGTATCAAACCATTACGTTATCCCCGCTGGCTAATGGTGGTGATGGTGGCGCTTTCTTGTGCTTGCTTCAGTTCCCTTAACGGAGGTGGTTGGGAAAGTGCGTTGATAACCTTTATGGCGAGTGGCTGTGCGATGTATATCCGGCAAGTGTTAACATCTCGCCAGATTAACCCATTGATTAACTTCTGTATTACTGCATTTGTCGCAACATCAGTTTCGGGCTTATTACTCAAAGTACCCTATTTAAATGTGGCTGAAACCATTGCAATGGCGGCAAGCGTGCTGCTATTAGTTCCCGGATTTCCATTAATTAATGCGGTGGCAGATATGTTCAAAGGCCATGTGAATACAGGGATTGCTCGTTGGATGATGGCGAGTTTATTAACGCTGGCAACCTGTATCGGTGTGGTGCTGGCGATGACCATTTGGAATTTGAGGGAGTGGGCCTAATGTTTTTCATTGAGCTAATTGAGAAAATGGTCTTAGCGGCTGTCCCTGCTGTCGGTTTTGCAATGGTGTTTAATGTGCCAGTGAGGGCGCTGAAATATTGTGGGTTATTAGGTGCGATTGGTTATGGTTCACGAATGATTTTAATGTCACTGGGTTTGCAAATTGAATGGGCGAGTTTTCTTGCCGCGATTTTAATTGGCATGATTGGGATCCAGTGGTCACGTTGGTGGCTGGCGCATCCAAAAGTTTTTACCGTTGCAGCGGTTATTCCTATGTTTCCGGGGATCAGCGCCTATATCGCAATGATTTCTGTGGTGAAAATTTCCCAATATGGCTATACCCCAGAGTTAATGGAAACGCTGGTTACTAACTTTTTAAGGGCATCTTTTATTGTGGGGGCGCTTTCTATCGGCATTTCGTTACCGGGATTGTGGCTATATCGCAAAAAGCCAAGTGTTTGATGCTAAATAATATTTTATTGCTAGAACCCATTAAGTAATAAACCACGGAATAGCCAAAGCGTTAATTGATAGTGATTAACGCTTTTTGTTAACAAAGCTTGTTATCTATTTTTTATATATTATTGCACAAATTCCGATATTGCTTTTGATGTAATAAAATTGAGTATCAATTGATATCAAAAAGACTTATATTTCATCCAACTAGCGAGTATACATAGCACATTCAGCAAGTTTTGCATGAATAACTTACGTGTTGTATTTAATAAATTGCTTTTTTTCCTATCAATGGTGTTATTTTGAAACAGATTTTTTATTTTTCGCGCATGATCATTGCGTTAATATGTTTTTCCTCGTTATTTATCTCTTCCGTTTATGCTGCACCTAGCAATTTCACTGAAGCGAAAACGTCCAGCAAAAGCCTCGTTTATGGTGATCAAAATCATCAAGGACAAGGAACGCTATATTGTGGCTGTGAGTGGGAGTGGGCAAGTAAAAGTGGTGGGCAAGTTGATCTAGCCTCCTGCGGCTACCAAGTTCGTAAGCAACAGAGCCGTGCAGAGCGAATTGAGTGGGAACATATTGTTCCTGCTTGGGTATTTGGTCATCAAAGACAGTGCTGGCAGAATGGCGGTCGTAAAAATTGCGTCTCAACTGACCCTGTGTTTTCTCGAATGGAGGCAGATATGCATAACCTCGCGCCTTCAATTGGGGAAGTGAACGGTGACCGCAGTAATTGGAGCTATGGGCAGTTACCTGCTAATGCGCCTTATTCTTACGGTGCATGTCGTAGCCGCATTGATTTCAAACAGAAAATCTTTGAGCCACGTGATGAGGTGAAAGGGCAGGTTGCTCGGGTCTATTTCTATATGCATGACCGCTATAATTTATCCATGTCACGCCAACAGCAGCAGTTATTTATGGCGTGGGATAAACAGTATCCAGTGGATGAATGGGAACAAAAACGTGACCAGCGCATTGCTAAATTGATGGGGCACCATAACCCATTTGTGACGGGTGAAAGGACATGGAGTTTAGGGCACAAAAATAGCGGAGATGGCTTAAATATGAGTGATAAGCCTAGTGAAATAGTCCCTCAGCCAATACCTCAGTCTACCCCAAATAAGGAAGGCGAGACGCAGGTAAAAGGTAACCGTAATTCAAAGAAATACCATTTATCTCACTGTTCAGGATTTAAAACCTTGTCGGATAAAAATGCTGAATTATTTACCAATGAAGCGGACGCTCTAGCAAAAGGTTATCAGCTTGCAGGTAACTGTAAACCGCGTTAATCAAATTTAAGCTGTAATAATGGAATAAAGCAGGTGGATTATTGCAGCTTTTATATGATATTTCTCACATTTTATCTGATGGATAAGTGGATTTACAGATTTTCTGTTAATTTAATGTTGCAATTCGAAAAAAACACGCGCTATATTTAATATAAGGAAACGTTGTAGGTTGATGATATTCGGGTCAATATAATATTTATAGTGCGAGCAAATTATTTTTTGTGTTGTCATAATATTGTCATACAGATTCTTTAGTTTACGAGTATCACCTGTATAGGAGAAACTAATGAGAACTAAGTGTTTGTTAATCAATGTGCGAGACCGGTTACCACTCCATCATGAAACTGACATGATGAGATTGCTAACCGGTTTTTTTATACCCAAATTATCAACCTAAGTTACACAAGAGCTTGAAGGGAGCTCCTCTCTGTTTTGAATAGTTCGTCATCTGATATTGACATCATCGATACCTGGAAGGGTTAATACTATGAGTAGACAGAAAGCTGCAACAAAAGCACGTCGTGAAATGAAACGTACATCACGCAAAGACCGTTCAGGGAGGTATGATATGAACAACGTTACCTCCTTCGCTGAATTTACTGGCATTGAGCCGATAGGTATGGCGAAAGAACGTCGCGATGAAACTCCGATAACACCACGTAATGAAGCCCAGAAGCTCTATATTAATTCCATCAAGCATAAGCAGTTGATTTTCGCTAACGGTGAGGCAGGGTGCGGTAAAACCTATATCAGTACTGCGTTAGCCGCAGATGCCTTGATTAACAAGGAAATCAGTAAAATCATTGTTACCAGACCGGTATTGCAAGCGGAGGAAGATCTTGGGTTTTTGCCGGGAGATATGTCTGAAAAGTTTGCGCCTTATTTCCGACCCGTTTATGACGTATTAATGAAGCGATTAGGCGCTTCGTTCCTACAATATTGTTTACGCCCTGAGATTGCTAAAGTCGAAATAGCACCGTTTGCTTATATGCGTGGTCGCACATTCGAAAATGCCATTGTGATCCTCGATGAAGCACAAAACGTCACTGTTACTCAAATGAAGATGTTTTTAACCCGCTTGGGTGAAAATGTGACGGTAATTGTGAACGGTGACGTAACCCAATGTGATTTACCAAGTGGGGTTCAGTCAGGTTTAGGTGATGCGTTACAGCGCTTTAGCAGCGATGAAATGGTCTCAATGGTCAACTTCACGATTGATGACTGTGTGAGATCTCAGCTGTGTCACAAAGCACTGCTGGCTTACAATGACTAATAACGAGTTTAACCCACTACACAGGTTAATTAATGCATGAAACTGCCCCAGCTTAGGGGCAGTTTTTTTAGTTAGTCGTCGGGGTTATCCATGACGGCGTGACGTTCATGATGATAACCTTCCTCATCATAGCCATATCGCCAGTAAGGAATTGCGTAGATATCATCGCGACCAAAACCTTTTTCACGTCGAATAAAGCGGCGTAATTCACGGATAATTTGGTCTTCACCTGCAATCCAAAAGCCCACATCGGACTCTGGAATATCCCACGATTTGAATGTATTAATCAGATTGGTGGTTTGGTGAATATCGCCACAAAGCCAATCAATTTCAATGCCAGCTGGCTTGGCTAAATCGCGAATATCCTCTTGATGGTCAAGGCGTAAAACAACACGTCCCGTTGCGGTAGCTGGCATTTTTTCCAGTAACGCCGCTATTGCGGGTAACGAACTTGAATCACCCGCCATAAAGTAATGGGCGCGGATAGGTAATAGTGGATCAGGCCCTCCAGGGCTTGTGATCCCCAGCCAATAACCCGGTTTTGCATCACGAGCAAACAGATAAGCAGGGCCTGTCACCCCTTCGTGCATGGCAAACTCAATATCGATTTCGTTGAGTTCAGGGCGAATAGCGCGAACGGTGTAAGTTCGTACAAAAGGGCGAGGCTTATCTTCTGGCCAGCTACGACCTTTTTCCGTGAGAAAAGGAAGCGCAGGTTGGCTTTGATGGTCAGGAGCAATAAAAATTTTGAGATGGCCACCCTCACACTTCGCTGGGTAACTGGCTAACTTTTCACCCGTAAATGTGATGCTGCGAATAGAGGGGCTAATATCGACAATGGATTTAACTTGAATAAGCTGTGGGGGTGCTGGGCGGGAGATATTTTTTTCAACAGTCTGTTCACTAGCCACTAACCGTCTCCTTTCTTAATGATAATATTATTATATGTTAATTATTATCATTATCATATCATGAATGTTTATAGAAAAACCATTCAAAAGATGCAGGATTATTGAGTCTTTAATCATAAACATGCCGCAACATTTTAATGCTGCGGCAAAGGGCTTACTTCACTTTCATGCCGGCGGCGGTCATCAACAATCTAAATAAGGAAGAAAAGGCGAATAGTGCCAATACACTTCCTAGCCAAATTGCCGCCATCCAACCGAGTTTTTTCCACCAGGGTGAGCGGATAGTTGTATCAGTGATAGCCTTGGTCTGGGGTAATTTTTCCTCTGAAGACATAGTAACTCCAATAGGTATAAACCAAAATAACAGGGATGATGAACAGGGCGCCAACCAGCATAAAGCCTAGGCTTTCTGAAGGGCCTGCTGCATCGCGGAATGTAATTGCTGGCGGAATTAAACTTGGCCAAACGCTGATGCCTAATCCTGTAAATCCTAAAAAAATCAGCAGTAGTGCGGCGAGAAATGGCACGCTATCGTGACGTTGATGTTTGGCACTTTTTAAAATGGTCCACACACAGCCAAGCACGAGTAAAGGAACCGGTAAGAAGAAAAATAGGTTCGGTAAGCTAAACCAACGTGCATAAACGGCATCATTTAGTATTGGTGTCCATAAACTGATAGCGCCAATCACTGCTAACATAATCAGTGTTAATGGGGTTAACACGCGATACATGGTTTTGCGTAGGTGTCCTTCCGTTTTCATGATCAACCAGCCACATGCCAGTAAGGCGTAAGCGATGACTAAACCGAATCCACAAAATAGAGGGAAAGGAGCGAACCAGTCAAAATAGCCGCCCATATACACGCGGTTTTCAACGTGGAAGCCTTGAATAAACGCGCCGATCACAATCCCTTGGGAAAATGTGGTAAGAATCGAGCCCCAAATAAAGGCGTGATCCCAGCGGCGGCGATGAGATTCATCGGCTCGGAAGCGAAACTCGAAGGCAACCCCGCGAAAAATCAATGCCAGTAACATAAAGGTAAGTGGGATAGATAGCGCATCTAAAACAATGGCATAGGCTAATGGGAATGCCCCAAATAGCGCCGCACCACCAAGCACTAACCACGTTTCGTTACCATCCCAAACAGGTGCCACGCTGTTCATCATTAAATCTCGGTCTTGGCTCTCTTTTAAGGCTGGGTACAAAATACCAATGCCTAGGTCAAAACCGTCCATCACGATATACATCAACATACTGAAGACGATGATGACAAACCAAATTAGTGGTAAATCAATGCCCATGAGCTGCCTCCTCGGAGATACCTTTACGAATTAATTTCATCATGTACATGTAGCCGATGCCAAATACGCCGCCGTATACCACAAAGAAGGCCAGCAAGCTCACACTCATGTGCATTTCACCATGGGCGCTCACGGCATCTGCGGTACGTTGTAACCCGTAGACAACCCAAGGCTGGCGACCGATTTCGGTGGTAAACCAACCGGCTAAAATGGCGATTAAACCTGATGGCGCCATGACGAACATAAAACGCAGGAACAGTTTGGATTCATACAGCTTTTTACGCGAACGCAGCCATAACCCCCAAACACCAGCGGCAATCATTAACATGCCTAAGCCCACCATCACGCGGAATGACCAGAACACCATAAACACATTGGGTCTATCTTCCGGTGGAAACTCTTTAAGGGCTGGAACCTGTTTGGTGGTGCTGTGCGTCAAAATCAGGCTCGCCATGTAGGGAATTTCAATGGCATATTCGGTTTTTTCTTTTTCCATATTTGGAATACCGAAGAGGATCAACGGTGTGGCTTCGCCGGGTTTGTTTTCCCAATGACCTTCCATTGCCGCAACTTTAACTGGTTGATGTTTTAGAGTATTTAATCCGTGAGCATCACCTATTAAAGCTTGGATTGGAGCCAAAATCAGGATCAACCACAAGGACATGGAGAACATTTTCTTCATGGCGGAGGATTTATTGCCTTTGAGTAAATGCCATGCGCCGGATGCACCAATAAAAAACGCCGCTGCCAAGAATGCCGCAGTGGTCATGTGGAGTAAGCGGTATGGGAATGAGGGGTTAAAGATCACCGCTAACCAATCGACAGGGACAATTCGCCCATCGATAATTTCAAAACCTTGAGGTGTTTGCATAAAACTATTGGATGCAAGGATCCAGAAGGTTGAAATGATGGTACCAAGTGCAACCATGCACGTCGCAAAGTAGTGAAGCTTTTCCCCCACACGGTTCATACCAAATAGCATGACACCGAGGAAGCCTGCTTCTAAGAAGAAGGCGGTGAGCACTTCATAAGTTAAGAGTGGGCCGGTGATGCCACCTGCAAAATCCGAGAAGAAACTCCAGTTAGTCCCAAATTGGTATGCCATTACCAATCCAGAAACGACACCCATACCGAAATTGACAGCAAACACTTTTGACCAAAACTGGAACAGTTTTATATAGTCAGTATCGCGGGTTTTGAGCCATAAACCTTCGAGAACAGCCAAAAAACTGGCAAGCCCGATGGTGATGGCAGGGAAGATAATATGGAACGATACCGTAAACGCGAATTGAATACGGGCAAGTTCCAGCGCAGTTAGTCCAAACATATTGACCCCTGAATGGAATTGATTTCGACACGCCACATTTCCAGCCATTGCGAAGCAATTGTGGGCTGTTCCTTAGCAATAAATAATTGATTTCGCTGGATTGTTAACACTCATAAATCCAACTAAAAATGTTTTGTGGTTATAGTTAAAAAAAGTCAGGTGAATGTGTGGATAAGTAGAACATGAGACGATAAACTATAATAGTAACAATTTTTAGCAAATCACCTATAACAGTGAGGCAGGGATGACGAGATACGAACAGTTAGCAGCACAAATTCGTCAACAGATTGAAGATAATATTTGGCAAGTAGGTGACAGGCTACCTTCACTGAGAGAGAGCGTTAAGCAGTCGGGTTTAAGCTTAATGACAGTGGTGCAAGCTTATCAATTACTGGAAAGTCAAGGGTGGGTCGCTGCGCGTCCGCAATCTGGCTATTATGTTGCAAATCGCAATAATGCATTTGCCGCGGCAAAAGGGGGAAAAGGGCTCCATTTAAATGAAAATGTGGAGATTAACGCCTCTATTTTCGGTGTACTACAAGCTTGTAAAGACCCGGATATTATCCCATTCGGTTCTGCTTTCCCTGAGCCCGCCTTACTGGATGACCCAAAATTAGCCAAATCTCTCGCTTCGGTAGCACGTCGTTTATCAAAAACTAATACCACCACCAACTTACCGCCGGGGAATGAACAGCTGCGCCGCAATATCGCCCAGCGCTATGCCACTCAAGGGATCCACGTCGCTCCTGATGAAATCGTGATCACGGCAGGGGCGATGGAATCTTTGGTGCTGAGCCTACAAGCGGTTACTCAACCGGGGGATTGGGTAGTGATTGAATCCCCTGCATTTTATGGTTCCTTGCAGGCGATAGAGCGCCTAAAACTTAAAGCGATTGCCATCAAAACTGACCCATTATTTGGGATTGATCTCGATGCATTAGAGGACATTGCGGATAAATACCCGATCAAAGCTTGCTGGTTGATGACACACTATCAAAACCCATTAGGTGGCACGATGCCTCCAGCCAATAAAAAGCGGTTAGTGAATATTTTGAACAAACACAAAATTGTGTTGATCGAAGATGATGTGTATGGCGAGCTTTACTTTGGCAATCAGCAACCTATTCCTGCAAAATCACTCGATTCACAAGGGAATTTTTTCCACTGTTCATCATTTTCGAAATGTTTAGCGCCGGGATACCGTGTCGGGTGGGTGGCTGCGGGTCATCATGCGAGCAAAATTCAGCATTTACAAATGATGAGCACCGTTTCTGCCAGCGTACCAACTCAATTGGCGATTGCGGAATACTTATCTCAAGGGGGGTATGATAACCATCTGCGCAAACTGCGCCAAACCATGGAGCAGCGGCAGCATATAATGCTGAGCGCCATCGCTAAATATATGCCGTCCACCGTTAAAGTGAATACCCCAAAAGGCGGTTATTTTTTATGGTTGGAATTTGAACCGCCATTTAACGCCATCCAACTGTATCAATTGGCGTTGAAGGAAGGGATTAGCATCGCGCCGGGGAGCATGTTCTCTACCAGTGATCAATTCAATCATGCATTTCGCTTGAATGCGTCATTTGCATGGAATGACAGGCTTGAACAGGCGATGCAAGTTTTAGGGCGTTTATGCCATCGATTAACTGGGCTTAAATAGGGAAAATAGGGTGAGGGGGAAGGTGCGCTCACCCTAGATAGTTGATTAGCTGCTTGCAAGCCCGATGGCTGCAAAGGTTAACATTCCACCAGCAACGCCTTCTGTAATGCGACGTTTTTTATCACTATATTGTTGGCGATTATGCATTGATGCGAATATCATGCCGATGGCACCATAAATAATGATGCATGATGTGATAAAAGTCGCTGATAAGATTAAAGATTGTATTGCAACACTTTCAGAAACATGGATAAAATTAGGCAAAATTGCAAAATAAACTAGTAACCCCTTAGGGTTAAGGAAGCTAGTGAGAAATGCTTTGCCAAGCACAGCTTGCGTGGAAGCGGCGTTAATCTGGAACTTTCTCGATTTCATGGCGGATAACAGCATACGGACAGCTAAGTAAGCGACATAGGCGACCCCTACCCATTTGATGGTTTGGAAGATAATCGGTGAAGCTGCAACAATAGCCGCGAGTCCAAGTGCCGCTAAAATGGCATGAGTCGCATAGCCGAGGATGATACCTAAATTGGCTTTCCACGCAGCAGCGATACCGCCTGATAACCCTTGTGATGAGATAAATAAAATATCGGGACCTGGTGTGCAAATTAAAGGAATGACAGTTGCACTAAACAGCAATAACGTTTGTAGATCCATCCAAACACCTCTATTTATTATTATTTTCTTATAAAGATAAAAAGTTTGGTTATTATAGCTATTTTCCGTTGAAATTTGGTTGTTTTGTTGCTTATCATGGGTGTTTATTTGACATTTAATATCAAAAAATAAAAGAAAAAGAGGTTCGCATGCCAAAGACTACTGGCTCGTATTATGCAGAAAAGCATGAGCTAGAACACAGCAGTTCATCCGCTATCAAACTAGATGCGATTGATAAACATATTTTGCAAGTGCTGCAACGTGATGGAAAAATCCAAAATGTTGAGCTGGCAAAAGAAGTCGGCTTATCCCCGTCACCTTGCTTAAGGCGCGTTAAATTGCTGGAAGATGCGGGTGTAATTAAACGTTATGTTGCGGTGTTGGATGGTGCAAAGATTGGTGCTGGCTTGTCTCTGTTCGCACGTATTTGGTTTAAAACGCAAGATGCGCAAACCATTAATCGATTTGTGACCGATATTCAGCAAATGCCGGAAGTGGTGGAGTGCCATTTAATGGCGGGGGAGTGTGATGCGCTGATCCGTATTGTGACGGAGGATATGGCTTCTTATCGCCGTTTTCACGCCAACTATTTGACACAAATAAGTAGTGTGCAGAGCATTAAAACGGAAGTGCCGATGGAGACAGTCAAAGTTACGTATGCATTGCCTTTATAAGCTTACAAAATTTATCTATTTACCATTTTATACTGCTCAATAATTTCAATGGACATTATTGAGCAGCTTACTGATTTGTATTGATTACTTCTCAGTTAATCAATATCGCGCAGAAATATTATTCTGGGCGCTCAGGAATGTCAGAAAGGTGCTCATAAATATTGTCGACAACGGTATTTGGTGCACAAACAATCTTTGTCAGTTGCTTACCTTTGTTAAAAACCTCAACCCCTGATTCTATTTTAGAACCTGAATGAGTTGTAAAAATGGTATAGGTATAAGTGCCGTTTTTAAAATCAATTTCTTGAGAAGCCGCATATCCAGTATCCGTATCAGCATAGCGGGTTTGGAAAAAGCCTTGTGTAAGTTGTTCAGGACTACGGGTTATTTCAATATCAGGCTGTTGATTTAATTTTCCAAATTGGTACTGATACTGACCATCCATCAACGTCACTTTGACCTGACGGTCATTTTTGTTAACGCATTGAAATACAGTCACTGTGTGTGAATTAGCCAGCGCTGGGGCAGACATGAGTACAGGTAATACTAGAGCAAGCAGTGTACGACGAAGTTTCATGGGATCCCTACCAAAAAAGAGTTATCAATATTGATGTTATCGGCATCGTATTCAGATGCTCAAGAGAGAGTTTAGCATTTAAAATAAATCCGATAGAATAAAATGAATTTAGGAAATGAATGAGTTTTGGGGATGGATGCATGAATATATTGGAATTTGATCATAACTATCAGAAATATAAAGAGATCAGAAAACAAGTTTATTATGGGGTGTGTAATAAGCATAAATCTATAAAAAAATTAGCTGTTGATGTCAGAAAAATGAAGGCACAGCTCAGTTATTTACAGCCTTATAATGCAAATTTACTGGATATTTTAGGTGTTAGTGAAAATGGGCATAGTGCAATTATTGGGAAGATTTTGCAGTTTAAACATGATGGTGTTAATGAGTTTATTCCGTCATTTATTTACCGTCTCCTACAGCAGCCGTTAGATTTTAATGATAAGAAAATTAAAATTACAGTAGAAAAACACCGTATCGATATCATGATAAGAGATGATAAAAAGGTATTGATTATTGAAAATAAAATACACGGTGCCTGTGACCAACATGAACAACTGAGGCGTTATATTGATATTGCAAAGCATTATAGGTATAAAGACGAAAATATTTATCTTATCTACATTCAGGGAAACAAGTCAGACTATTACCCTAAAGAAAGCCTTTCCCATTACTATGAATCTTTTAAAGACCGTCTACGAGTTGCATCATTTCATACTGATATACTTTCGTGGATAGAAAACGATGTTGCACCTAATGTTCAGGAAAAGGATGAACAGTTATATTACTTTATCAACCAATATATTGACCATTTAAAAGGCATTTATTCCATAAGAAAAAAGGATGAAAGTATCAATATGAAATTAAATGATTATATTTTTGAATCTATGCAGCTGGATATCAATAACAAAGAACAGAATATCATTAAGTTACAAGAGGATGTTAATGTTATCTCGGATCTACAAAATAGATTGAATCGATTGCTTCAAGAACAAAAAGAATCAATTTTTGATGACTGGTTTGATAGTTTGAAAAATAATTATCCCGAACTAGATGTTAGGAAAAATGAGGGGGATCAGTTAACAAAAGTTGGGGTTATCTTTAATTTTAAAGGTAATAAAATATCTGCATTGATTGAGAAAAATAATAGTTCTATTTATTTTGGATTAGGGAAACATTTCACAGAAGATAACGAGCTAAATGCTGAAATGAAAAAGATAAGTACAATTATTCTAGATGGTGGATTTAAATTATCAGAATGGTGGTATGGGTGGAAGTATACTAGCTATGAGAATGCATTTTCGGATCTTTGTCATGTAATTGATGAAACATTAAATATGATTAAAGAAAATTAGAATTTTAGCTTTTTACATAAAAGACTATAAGTACTCAAATTATGAGCACTTATAGTAATGCCAACCGTTCAAAGAGAATATTTTGGAAATTCTATGAATGTAAATCATGTTATCAGAAATACGAAAAAGCAGGGTTATGGAGCAACCAAAGTTTGTTGCTTGTGTCACCCTAAAATCGCTTTAATTTAAACGCTCAATTGAGCGTTTTTCATTCCACATTCCTCAGCTTGATATGACCAGTCCTCGGATTAACTAACGTTACGTTTTCCAGTACGCGGATCCGCCACTCTTCATTTTGCTTGACTAGAACCGCCATAATCACAGTATCAACATTATGCGGACCAATAGGGTGTGCATCTCCAGCTGATAGTCGACTCCAAAAATGAGTGATCATGATCTCTTCACTTCAGGGAATAATATCAATAAGCTCATTCTTTATGGTTGAATCGCGATAGATAGTTTTGTGAAGGGTAATATGCATCTCAATAATTTCATTGACGCCTTTTACATAATGTCCAAATCGATTCACAAAAGTGGCATCAGAATGAAATAGTTCACCAAAGGCATCCATATTATGGTTATTCCACGCGAATTCAAAGGATAAGGGTATATCTTCGGGATTTCTTACAAAATGATTCACAGGAAAATCCTATCTTGGTTAGTTTGATGTGTTATCAACATTAGACGAAATGCACCAATACGGCTGGTAAATGAAAAATATTTCTCAGATTTTCGGCAAGGATTAGATTATTACTATGGCGTTTGTTAAATTAGGGGAGTAATTTTAAAGCACGTGGGTGCTAATCGAATAATGATAATACAGGGTGAAATATGCGTGATGGAACTCTTGCTATGCAGGTAAAAAATCGTCATTTACCAAATTGGCAAACATTAAAATTAATATTGAGTTCTTTAATTGTCTTTAATTTTTATTTAAATGTTAATCCAGCTGTGAAATCCGATTATTCAATATTGATTGAAGTCTTTGATTGGGTATTAATCCCGATGTTTGTTTTTATCGCGGCATATTTAAGTAAAGGGATTTTATGGCAAGGTTGGCGAGCCCATTTAATCCCACCTCTAATTATCTATTTCACGTTTCAAACGATAGATGCGATTCCGCTTTATTTTACAAACCGATTAACTATAGAAGAATATTTACTGTTCCCTCAAAATGGTGTTTGGTTCTTCTTAGCGGTACCGATATGGCAAGCCATTTTTTTATTACTCCCCTCATTTATAAAAAACAATGCGGGGGGAGTGTTCATCACCTTGCTGTTATCCATTATTATTGCGTTTTTCTCTAAAATATACTTGTCTGATATTACTGGGTTTTCGGCGATTCCTCAGTATTTCCCATTTTTTGTTATGGCGTACTTTTGTGATGATAAAAAAATAATTTGGCTTAGGAAGAATGTATTTTTTATCGTATCAGCAGTCATCGCCTTGGTTGCGATTTATATTTATACCTCAGCTGATACTGAATCTGAATTAATAAAGGTTTTAGGTAAAAATCTATTTGCTTATCATTTCGTTGTACATGTTTTTGCATTTCTAATGGGCGTGTTAATTTCAATTGCGGTTATTTGTATTGCATTATCGACTGAGCGATTTGTGAAAATAGCCAATAACGCACTGGGAGTGTATTTAATTCATCCGATCATCTGTTTCTTACTATTGACAGGGTTAAGTTCGTTCCATATCGAAGCGGGTTTACCCCTCTTAATTTTGCTCACGCTTTTCACCATTACGTTAGCGTTATTTCTAGCCAAAAACTCGATTATCCATTGGTTTTTAAACCCGGAAATAAAGGCAAGAAAATAAGAGAGAATAATAAGATTAGGTGTGGAAGGGGTCTATAAAATAAAGCTTACCGAATCATCTCGGTAAGCTTTTATTTAAGAGCAAAATGGTTTATTTACGCAGGGCTTTAACTTGCTCAGGCGTCACATCATCAGCTTGTCCACCCCATTGAACGCGTAGGAAGTTGACTAAATCGGCAATTTGCTGGTCGTTAAGCTTGTCGGCGAAACCTGGCATACTTTGCATGTTTTGGTTATTTGGGAACGCTTGCTCCGGCAAACCATCCAATACGGCATTAATGAGATTGGTACTGTCCACATCACGCAGGGTCGAGTTACCTTTCATCGCCACTGCCACATTAGGTTTACCGCTGCCATCATAGGAGTGGCAACCAGAGCAACTTTCCAGATAAACCTGTTTACCTGCTGCGTTACCATCACCCATCTTGAGCGGTAATGTGGCTGGTGGATTATCACCCATTAGGTAGGTAGCAATGGCTTTATTATCTTCCGGGGTTAAATGTTGCGTGCTGAGGTAAATAACCGGATGCATATCGCTGTAGGCTGAACCTTGCGGTGCTAACCCAGTCATGAAGAACTGCTGAAGATCTTCTTTTGTCCAACCACGGGCGGCGAGGGCATCAGGGGTAATGTCAGGGGCAGTGAAACGACCTAATGCGCCACCTTTCATATACTTATCTAACTCCATTTCGCCAAGTGCGCCTCTTGGTGTATGACATTCAGAGCAGTGTTCAAGCACATTGACTAAATACTTTCCTCGTTCCCATTCAGGAGAACTGCCTTGGGAGCTGTTCGGCAATGGTTTGTCATTGAAAAACAATAGGTTCCAGCCAATCATCGCCATACGCTGGTTTAACGGGAAAGGCAGAGAGTTTTCTGGCGGTGCGACATCTACCGCTGGGCGGCTCATTAAATAACTGTAGATAGCGTCAGAATCACTGCGAGTTATCCCTTTATAGGAGGTATATGGCATCGCAGGGTAGAGGTTTTTGCTTGGTGGCGAAATGCCTTCAGTTAATGCTTTATGGAACTCTTCTTTTGTCCAACGGCCAATCCCATAATCAGCAGAAGGCGTTAAGTTACTGCTATAAATAGTGCCAAAAGGGGTATCGAGAGGAAAGCCGCCAGCTAAAGGTGCTCCGTTTGCACTGGTATGGCATGCCGCGCAGTCACCTGCAAGCGTTAAGTAACGACCTCGCTCAATTTCCTCAGTGCTAGCGGTGACTTTTTGCACAGGACCGTCCGGTTTGCGACTCTCATACCAATACAGAATCGCCCAGACGACAATAGCTATGGCTATCAACCATAAAATAATGCGTTTGATCATTTTATCGTCTCCTTGATTAGCCCCGGAGTACTCATCACGACATCCCGCACCGCTTCATAATAACGAACATAACCCGTACAGCGGCAAATGTGATTATTTAAAGCCGTTTTGATGGCTTCTTCTAGCTCTTCCTCAGCAATCGGGTTGCGCTGCAATTCTTCAACAAAAATCGTCGCTGCATTGACAAAGCCTGGGGTGCAGTAACCACATTGGAAACTAAAGTGGTCGATAAACGCTTCTTGCACAGGGGATAATTTAACGTCACCGTTTTCTTCTTTGGTGGCAGCCCCTTCAATGGTACGAATGCTTTTATTGTTGAAAAAGTGTGCACCTGTAATGCAGGTACGAACTTCTTCACTTGTGCCAGATGGATTATCCAAAATCACCACACAAGCGTGGCAAATACCTTGACCGCAGCCAAGTCGTGACCCCGTAAGGTCAACATACTCATGAAGAAAATCAATCATCATGAGACCTTCAGGAACATCCATCGGCCCATACTGTTGACCGTTAATGTTAATGGTGAGTGGTAGAAAATTTAGGCTCATGATAATACCTCTAAAATATCGTTAGGACGAACAGGAAGACTCAAGAAATGGTGCCCTGTTGCATCAGCAATCGCATTGACGATAGAAGAAACGACAGGGATCATAACAACTTCAGCGACCCCTTTTGGTGGGTCGGTATCGGATAACCCCGGCAGGATTTCGCTAGTTTGTTTCCAAACCGCAACATCATTTGCGAGGGGTAAATGGTAACGGTTAAAGTTCCACGTTCCATTTCCTGGTCCATCTTCGTAGAGAGGTAAATATTCATGGAGCGCATGACCAATGCCCATCGCTAATCCACCTTGAATTTGCCCTGAAACCAATTGAGGAACAATTAAGTTTCCACATTCAACCACGGAGTGATGGTTGAGCAATTCGACATGACCAGTGGCTTTATCAATGGCAAGTTCAGATAAGGTAGCGACGGCGCTGTAATAGGTAACGCCAGCATTGTTTCTTTGAGTATCAGGGTAATAAGCTTTTTCGCGATGCCATACTTGATAATCTTTGTCTGCAAATCGTAGGGAAAGACCATCAACAGGAAGGCGGCGGGTTTCATCATTAATTTTGAAATCAGCTTCAGCCCATTCCCAGCGGTTAAAGACATGGCAAACTGCACCCGTTAAGCCACCCATCTCAAATGTACGGTCGATTAAGCGTTGTAAACTAAGCACTTCTAGCCCATCAGCGGTGAGACCATTGGCAACCCAACGGGCATCTTCACGACGAACCACGAGCGGCGCTGCTTGCCCACCACCAATACCTTCTTGCCAAATTGACATTGCCGCAGGCCACAGACCATATTCAAAGACTAATCGAGCGGCTTCTTCAGTACTGTGGGTGAAATAATAAGCGGAGTTACTGGCGCTGGCTGGGGAGCAGTAATTCGGTGTCCAGAGCGGGTTAGTGCCGAGGCGTTCTTGTTCATCTTGCGCCATTGCAAACGGATTTCCTGTCGAAATCATCGGCAGAACTGACCAATCCACAACCGAAAAATGGGCTTCTTCCGCAGGCTTACCTAACCACTTGGCACAGACCACAGCTTGAGATGTGGACATCCCCGTACCAATCTCTGCACCACTATGATAAATGGCTATTTTACCTTCAGGGGTGAGTTCAACGCGTGCAAAGGAGGATTCAGCCCCCGTACCGAAGTCTTTTTGAACGCAAGAAATGCCGGTACCAAATAATTTTCCTGCATTTTTAGCTTCAAAGTCCGCTTTACGTTTCGCTCTTTCTTTCCACATTGGGTGCTCAGCGCAACGGGTTAGCACTTCATCCGCACGAATTGCACCACCAGGGATAGCCCCTTGGGTATTTTTCATTCCTGACTTGATGATGTTATTCAGGCGAAACTCAATAGGGTCGGCCTTGAGTAATTTGGCGGCTTCTTCCATAAGCATGTCAGTGGCAGCCATGGCCTGTAACGTACCATAACCACGGGCAGAGCCCGCATCAACCGCGCGAGAAGCGATACCCACAGCCGATAAATCACTACGAGGAATATAGTAGATGGCTTGGGCGCCAGTGGCCGCAACCATCACAACGGAAGGTGTAAAGTTACATCGACCGCCGCCATCTCCAAGAAATGAGGCGGAAAGTGCTTCAATTTTATGGGTTTTCTTATTAACGGCGAGGGTGTAATCCATATCAAACGCATGGCGTTTGATGGTGGATTGGAACTGTTCATAACGGTCGTTGGCTAAGCGGATCGGAACGCCATCACCATACAGGGTTGCCATCGCACCATAATAAGGGAATGGAGTGTGATCCTTAGAACCATAACCCACTGTAAAGCATGGATGTAAGAATATTTGCTTAATCGGGAATGTGGATTTTGCGAGCATTTCAGGCAGTGATGCCGCAACTTCTTGCGGGGACTGTGTTGGGATCACTAAATGGAAAGATTGTGTTTTTGCATCGTACCAGCCATTGGCGTTATCGGGTTCGAGCGCAGAGGTATCAATAGATTGCGAAAAATATTTACGTTTGATAACCAGCCAATCTTCCGGTGGATTTTCTAACTGCTTTGCAAGTTCATCCGCATAATACATACCTTCTTGATCCAGCTTTCCACCTTCACGACCTTCAGGCCAGATAGGGAGATGCTTTTTCATACCAATCGGGGAGATGGGCATATCTTTCATGCTGGAGTATGTATCAGGGGAGAACGGTGTTTCTCCGCCGATACGAACTCCACGATAAGTTCCCCAAGGATCTCGTTGTAATGGTCCCGTGTAAGCACCATATTGGATGACATCATCGTGGAATTTGAGTGTCTCTTTGGCAAAACTAAACTTGGCAAAATCATGATAAATCAGTAACGCGACGGCTTGCCCTAAATAAGCAGGGGTTTTGCCTGTCGGTAACAGTAAATCTTCACCATAGAATTCAGGGAAGGCAACGCCGTCTTTTTCTAAATCACTGGCGGTGACAATACGGTCAGGCATTAAGCCATCATTAAGTCGTTCGAGGTTAAAACCCTCGTAGATTTTATCGGCTTGGGTGACGCGTAGAAGAAAGGCATGTCCTTGTTGTTTGGGCCAGTGAGGGATATCGCGGGCTCGAATATCTCTTGCAAAGACTTTTTCACCTTGCACTTTGGCATAGCCATCAATTCGGAATTTGATTTTTTTATCGACAGGGTTCCAGTCGGGAGCCTGAAGAATTTTTTCCTCGAATAGCACATCAAAAGCTCGGCTATACAAAGGGGCGATATAACAAGAGATCCCTGCAACAACAGCACATTTGAGAAAGTGTCTGCGGGATAGTCCGACATGATTATTGCTCATAATATACCCTTACACTTATTTTCATTGCTTCAATTATTATTTTTTATTTCACTGCCAGTGTCGTAATGTAAGCACTCATATATCCAATAATTTTAATCGAAATATGATTAGAATTGGATAAATTATAAAAACTGTGATTAACAGTATAATCTTTATATTATTATTTATAATATAAAGAATAAATTTAATTATGTATAATGTAAACCATGAATATAGGAATATTGATATTAGCCGCAGGAAAAAGTGAGCGTTTTCAACGTAGTGGCGGTAAGGGAAGTAAATTGAATTACCGAATTGACCAACAAACCGTATTCGAAAAAACGCTTATAAATTCAATGAATAGTGGATTGCCTATTCATGTGGTCACTCGTGCTGATAATGTTGGTGTTATTAACAATTGTTTACATTTTAATATTCCATTTTCCTTATTAAATAGTCATGGGCTAGGGGAATCGATTGCTTTAGGTGTAAAAAATACCTTTAATTGGAGCGGCTGGTTAATTCAATTGGGGGATATGCCATATATTTCTCACGATATATTTACTCGAGTTGCGAGTGAATTAGAAAATTATTCATTAGTGCGACCTGTATATAAAAACATACCGGGGCATCCTGTCGGAATATCAGCAAAATATCGGCAAAGTTTACTTCATTTATCGGGAGATGATGGCGCAAAATCAATATTACGGCATCAATTGGTTTACGAAATACAGATAAATGATGAGAATATCATTAAAGATATTGATCATCTTCCGAATAAAAACCAAGAATAAAAACCAATAGGGACTGAATATGCTGCGTGAAGATGTTTCCGTGATTACTCAAGCAATGAAGTGGGCAACGGATGAGCCTGTTTGGCTATGCACTGTGCTGAATACGTATGGTTCATCGCCGCGAAGCCCTGGCTCTTTATTGGTCGCTAAAGGGGATGGGATGTACGTAGGCTCTCTCTCTGGCGGTTGTATTGAAGAGGATTTTCTGCAACGAATTCAGCAAGGTCATTATTTAAAAGATAGCCAAGTTGTTCGCTATGGCCAAGGTGGAGTGGAAGCCAAAGTCAATTTACCTTGTGAAGGGAGTTTAGATGTTCTTATCGAATATTTACCCTGTAACCCGCATTCCCATCAATACCTCTCACAGATTCAAACAGCACTGCTCGGTTATACCGCCATCATCAAAAAATTGACGTTACCCCAGCGAAGTGAAATCACGACGGTGCCAAACTCACAGCATCCCACGCATATTGAGCGCAATGGCGATGAAATCCAATTTTATATCATGGCGCCACCCAAGCTAATCGTTGCGGGTATTTCCAATGTCGGCGTCTACTGTGCTAATTTTGCAGTCACATTAGGCTTTGAAGTGATTATTTGTGAGCATCGCGATGACGAATTGTTGCGCTTTGCTGGGCAAATTACAGAACAAGTTGAGATTAAAAAAATATTCCCCGCACGCTTTTTAGAAGAGAATCCAAGCGCATCCAATACCGCTATTGTGTCTTTGACTCACGACCCTCGCATTGATGATTTAACATTAATGGAAGCAGTGAATACATCTGCATTTTATATTGGCGCAATGGGCTCAACCCGAACAAGTGCTAAGCGCCGAGAGCGTTTGTTAAATTCAGGGGGATTAACGCTTGAAATGCTAGACCAGATCCATGCGCCTATCGGTATTCCAATTGGCAGTAAAACGCCACCAGAGATTGCGTTAGCGATTATGGCGGACATAGTGGCGCATAAGAATGGGCGGGGTTAATACTATAGTGAATCATTAGTCCTATTATGATGGGATCATATTTTGAATGAACAATTTAGGATAAGACTTGTTCATCGATTCTGATAAATCGATTATTCTAGACTATTCGCTAAAATCGATCCTGCAGGGAGGTTGTAATGTGGTATATCCATCCGACTCGGGCTCAATACACATTACTGTCACAGTACCTTTCTCCTCTAGAAGCAAGAATAGATGCGGGTTTGCTCAACTCTGAAGGAATTGATTCTCTATTATTAGACGAAAACATAGTCTGGAATAACCAAATGTATGCCCAAGCTATTGGTGGCGTTAAATTATTGGTACCAAAATGCGAGTTAGAGAATGCATTAAATGTCTTGGATAAACTGTACCAAGGTAAATTTGCGATCACAGATGAAGGTGAGGATGAGGAAGCTAAACCTAAAATCACGCAAAAAAATGGCGTTACCGACTATATGAATATGTTACTGGTCTTTTTGCTTTTTTTTGTTACTGGATTGGCATTACCAATTCAAAGAGATGAGAGTAAAAACTAAGAAAATCAGTATTTTTTAACATGTGAAGGGATTTACCATGCAATCAAAACTAATTTATCAATGGAAATATAAAAGACGAGCAAGACTATCTTTCCTAGGTGCGGAAATTTTTTGGATAATCGTTCTGAGTATCATTCAGGTATTAGTCTATCAATGGTATTTGGATTCACATCCTGAAGATGTTGAATTAGTGTTTAAAAGTAATTTTTATTATCAATTTTCTTTTAGCTTGTTTGGGCTAATGGAAGTAGTATCGGCGGTTGTTCAAATATATATTTTCTCTCTTATTCTTACGCAACGAATTCGGGATATTGGCATTAAATATCCATTGATCATTGCTCTTGCCTTTACATGTTCATCATTGTTTATCACGCCACTAACGTTTATCAATCAGTCTAGTTTCTTGATGATTTTTATGGCTATTCAACTCATTTTTTCGTTGATTGTTTTATTTACGCCATCTGCGCGAGAAACGAAATCGAGTGTGAAAAATGATGTGATTTAGTGAAGCCAGTATAGGTGACTTATCTCATTTACTATCGAAAGGAGTTAAGAATTGAGTAAAGCTGGTATTCAGTCTAATAGGGGGGATGGGTATCAAACGTTAGTAGCGTTTGACTGGGCTTTGACAGTGCTATCTGATCCTAACTATCAATGGGTAGAGACGGATTCAGTTAGGTGGCTAGTTGATGACGTTGTGATAGGACGGGCTGATGGTACAAAAATTTGTTGTCAGTGCAAAAAAAATCAAAAAACATTTCGGGCATGGTCATTCTCCGACCTTAATGATGAGCTAGATAAAGCCATTAAAACGCTTATACAAGATCCTTCTACGACAGTTAGATTCTACTCTCGTACCCCTTTTGGTGAGCTAGCTTTATTACAAGAGTTTAGTAATAATTTTCCTGATGCATATGCTTATCATGCTGCTTTAAAAGAGATAAAGGTACACAAGGCGATTGATAGAAAGCTTAGTGAACTAATTAAAAAAACATCTTCTGATTTTAATAGTTACGAGTTTTTATCTAGAACCCAATTTATTACTAGTGATATTCATGAGCGGATGAGAGAAGCTCTGGAAGAGCGCTTGCAATATTTGGTGAGTAATTCTATTTCTGCTTTTAATTCACTTTGGACTTGTCTTGATTATCAAGGAATGAGGGTTAATGATACACAAGATAATAAACTATCATCTAGCTCTCGTTTAACGAAAGCTGACCTTATAAATCTCCTTTCTCAGTCAGGTTGTATTATTTCTCCTCCGATAGACATTCAATCTACCTTTAATTCATTTAGAAAAACATCATCCATTGGTCGTTCATGGCAACGAGATATTGGTGGCCACCGTATTGATACACTTTTGGTTGGTGAATTAATTGAAGCTATCAAAAGTAAAAGCCATTCCATATTAGTGACTGGGGGGCCAGGGTCAGGGAAAACCTGTATTCTACTTGAATTGCAGGAGAAATTAGAACAATTGGTGCAATCTGATAGCGCTATGTTACCGCTATTCATTCAATCGCGAGAGTTTGCTGATTTAGAAACTGCACAGGAACGACAATCTCTAGGACTAGATGAGCAATGGATTGAAAAGATTGCGCGTGTAGCTGACAGCTATCATGTAATAGTCACAATTGATTCACTTGATGTACTTGCTATAGCTCGAGAACATACGGTGCTAACGTATTTTTTAGCGCAAATAGATCAGCTATTATTAATTCCAAATGTTACTGTTATTACGGCTTGTAGAGAGTTTGATAGACATTACGATAGACGTATATCTCAGCGTTCATGGAATAAAGAGTTTAAGTGCCAAGTATTAGATTGGGAAAGCGAAATCATGCCGTTGCTTGGAAAGCTCTCAATCGATTCATCAGCTATTGATAATACAACTCGACATTTAATTAGCAATCCACGTGAGTTAGCTCTATTTATAAATCTTGCTCAAAGAGGCGGCAGTTTTAATATAGTGACTAGCCAAGCGCTAGCTCAACGCTATGTTGATTCGATTATGTTAACGAATCCATCGTTAGGTGATGAAGGGAAAATAGCACTTGAAAATATGGCTACAGAGATGTTAAGGCTTCGTAGCTTGTCGATACCAACCCAGCGATTTACAGCTTCAGATGACATTCGTAGAGTACTGCTTAGTCATAATGTTTTACATGAAACTGAGGGTAATAAATTAACATTTGGGCATCAAACACTACTTGATGTACTAGTTATTAGTAGGGCAGTTCGTCATGGATTAACTTTAAATGATTTTATAAAGACTCTTCCTCCAGTACCGTTTGTCCGCCCATCTATTCGTAGCTTTATTGCACAGCTTGTTACAGAGGAAAGACAAGAGTTTAGAAAACAGCTACGGACAGTGCTTACCGGAACTTATGCTTTTCATTTACGTCGCCTAGTCGCTGAGTGTTTTGCTGAACAATTACCTCAAGATGATGATTGGCCAATGTTACGTGATTTACGTAATACGCATCGAGATGTTTTCCAAATTATTTATAGCAGAGCTTCACAAGTTGAATGGCATTATTTTTGGTTAAGAAACCTTGTGCCAGTTTTAAAAACTATGCGTGATGTTGATGGTATAGAAGCCCACTCTTACCGTATTGCTCATTGGTTAAATTTAGATCCATCAGGTGTCGTTGATTTTTGGATGGAAACATTAAGATCAGATTGGATAGATAAGTCTCGTTTGATAAGTAAGATTACTGTTTTTATATCAGATATAAAGAGAGAACATGCATATTTAATGTCTCCTCTATTGCTGGAATTGTTTAAATTTCCACGGGAAGAATATAGTTTTTTAGGTAGAGCCCTTGCTCGATGTTTTGCTGTAGGGGGAATAGATGATGTAGTTCTTTGGGATTACATCATTATTGATGTTAAAGATGAAGACATCCTATCCTACAGATTTGAAAATAAACTTAATTGCCGACCACACGAGTTTGGTGCTAAGGATAGCAAATTTCTTTCAGATAGAATGATTAATTCTATTACTTTATTAGAGCTAGCTATATCAACAATTGAAAAATGGAGTGAAGTACGAAGCTCTAGATATCAAGGAAAACATAATTATATAAGTGGTTTCCTAAGTGAAACATCTCATTCGGACGACCGAAGAATGAGAGACTTTGAGCATAAAGATAGTCAACGTATCCTAATGGATGCATTAGAAGTTGCTATTATTCATCATGCTAAGATCAATTCAGAGTGGTGGCAAAACAACAGTGAACGTTTATGCTTTAATCGGGAAGGTTCACTTCGTTATTTTGCATTGTTAGCATGTATTAACTCTCCGCTAACTAATCTTGATATATCTTCTCGACTGTTATCGAAAGTGGATTTTTTAGAGTCCGAGCTTTCACATGAACTGGGCACTTTAGTGCAGAAAGTTTTTATTTATTTGAGTTCAGAATTCCAAGATGCAATACAGTCAATAATACTTTCTCTTTCTCTGAAATATGCTGATAGCCCTGAGTATAGGGAATATATTCTTATAGATCAGGCCAAGCTTATTATTTGTATTCCATGTCATTTACGTTCATCGTCATGCGTAAGTATTTTAGATGAATATAATCGTTCAAATTGGCCTCTTGAGCATAAACCAGATATTAATGGATGGAGCGGAATTGTAAGAGCTCCATTCTCATTTGAGGTTTTTAATGAGCTGAGTAATGAAGGTATTCGCAGTATTCTTGAACACTATAATGGATATGGACGAGATGCATTTAGCGACATGTTAATTGGTGGGGAGGAGCAAGTTGCTCGTCAATTAAGTGAGGCATCATCAAGAGACCCATTACGTTTTTTGAGTTTTTTGTCTTCTTACTGGCAGGATATAAATGAAGATTTTCGAAATCATATCATGCATGGGATTGCGAATTATTTGAATTATCGCTATGGAAATTTTCATCCAAGTAATGATTGGAAACCAGTTAATGAGCCAAATATTGATATCTTAATTAACGATCTTTTGGATGAATTGGAGCGGCATTCTGTGTATTGGAGACAAAACCGCTCTGCTTCTGAAGTGTTACAAGGGTGTTCACATATAGTGAGAAATATAAATAACGCAAAACGAGTAACTTTTTTATCTATTCCCTATTTAACAGTGGAAGAAAAAGACCCTATATCAGGAGATGGTGTCACTTATATTTCAATAGGTATTAATATGATTAAAGGTCATATTGCTGATACTCTTATGGTCATGATAATAAGGTTACATGAAGAACATATCTCTTTGCCTGAGTTGTTATTACCTACATTACATCAATTTGCTACTAACGATCATCCGGCGGTGAGAGCTGTAGTATTACGCCGTTTACCTCATTTACAGCATATTTTGCCTGAAGTTGGTTGGATAGTATTTGAATTAATAATGCGGAAAGGTAGTGAAGGGCTTTGGGATATGGCTGAGCGTTGTCTCTATTATTCTTATCATCATGAGTATGATAGGGTTTCTCCATGGTTAAATGTGATTGTGTCTGAAGGCATTAAGGATGGATTTCAAGCATGGGGAAGAATATCTGCATTAGCTGTATTGTCAGGAAAAATAGAAAGTTGTGATTTTATAAAACAAATAAAAGAGTTAAATGATAGTGATGCATGGAAAGGAGCGATAGATGTTTGGACACATTGTGAAAATTTTAAACAACATTCTAATTTATGTCTTGCGGGTTTATCTGCGGCGTTAAGTGATGATAATCAATACCCCTCTATATTAGTAGAGTCGATGGGTAGTCTTTTTAGAGAAAAAGAATCTGTTGTTATTTTACCTATGCAAATGTTAGAGCGCTATTTTTCACTAATATCTACGAGTTCTGAAGCATCCAGAATTGGTTTATTCGATTTCGGTGCATGGCTAAATATTGTTTCATGTATAGACCCTTTGTATGCATTAAAAGCTACTGAGATTTATTTTGAATATATTCGTACAGTAAAAGCCTACTTACATGATTACAATAACCATTTAGTGCAGTTATTGACTCGCTTATTTATACAAGCAGAAGAGCAGGAAGAATCGGATGATGGAGAAATGCTACATCGAGTAGTTGCTTTGCAAGATACGATGTTGATTTTAGGTGTTGATGAAGTGGATACATGGTTAAAAGCAGCTGAAAGACCATGATGATTACAATTAGTTTTTTTACCCTAAAACTTGCAGTGGTCATGATGAAAAAAGCCTGTTTCAACTGAAAGTTGAAAAGACCAGCTAGATTAATGTAGCTTGAATTTTGGGAAAAGCTGAGACACAACCAAAAGAAAAATCCATACAATTGCATGGATTTCAAAAGGCTTTATTTCATATAGGGCATCGAACGATGCCCTATAATGGGCTAAATCAATTACACATTAAACAAGAAATTCAACACATCGCCATCTTTAACGATGTAATCTTTACCTTCCGCACGCATTTTACCCGCTTCTTTCGCGCCTTGTTCGCCACGGAATTTGATGAAATCTTCGAATGCGATAGTTTGTGCGCGGATAAAGCCTTTTTCGAAGTCTGTGTGAATTTTACCTGCTGCTTGTGGAGCAGTTGCACCAACAGGGATTGTCCATGCCCGGACTTCTTTCACGCCAGCGGTGAAATAAGTTTGCAGGTTTAATAATTCGTAACCTGCGCGGATCACACGGTTCAGACCTGGTTCTTCAATACCTAAATCAGCCATAAACTCATCACGCTCTTCATCGTCCAGCTCGGCGATATCAGATTCGATAGCGGCGCAAACAGGCACAACAACCGAACCTTCGGCTTTAGCGATTTCGTAGACTTTGTCTAAGTATGGGTTATTTTCAAAACCATCTTCATTGACGTTAGCAATGTACATGGTTGGCTTCAGGGTTAAGAAGCTTAAATAACGGATTGCGGCTTTATCTTCAGCGGTTAAATCTAATGAACGCAGCATACCAGCTTGTTCTAAGTGTGGCAGGCATTTTTCCAGTGCTTCTAATTCCGCTTTTGCGTCTTTATCGCCGCCTTTTGCGCGTTTTTGTACGCGGTGAATAGCACGCTCACAAGTATCTAAGTCAGACAGTGCTAATTCAGTGTTGATCACTTCGATATCAGCTGCTGGGTCAACTTGACCAGCAACGTGGATGATATTGTCATTTTCGAAACAACGAACAACGTGACCAATCGCTTCTGTTTCACGAATGTTAGTCAAAAATTGGTTACCAAGACCTTCACCTTTCGATGCGCCTTTTACCAGACCCGCGATATCAACGAATTCCATCGTGGTTGGTAGGATGCGCTGAGGCTTCACAATTTCAGCTAATTGATCAAGACGTGGGTCTGGCATTGGCACAACACCCGTGTTTGGTTCAATTGTACAGAAAGGGAAGTTGGCTGCTTCGATGCCGGCTTTGGTCAATGCATTAAACAGAGTGGATTTACCCACGTTAGGCAGACCAACGATACCGCATTTAAAACCCATATGTTTCTCACCTTAATAGCGGGGGCAGGCAAGTGCTGCCCCTAATGTTTAGAAAATTGGCGCTGATTATACACAAAAACTCGTGTTTGATGAAATCAACTCTTAGGCTGTGGCTTTAAAACCATGTAAGCGATTGATAGCTTTGTCCATTCCGTCGGATAACAGGATGTCTGTGCAGCGCACAGATTCATCAATTGCATCATCAATAAGCTTTTGTTCTGATAGCGGTGGCTTGCCTAAAACGAAACCAACAACTTTGTTTTTATCGCCTGGATGTCCAATACCAATGCGTAAGCGGTAAAAGTTCGGGTTATTGGCAAATTTACTTTGAATATCTTTTAAGCCGTTATGTCCACCGTTGCTGCCACCCAGTTTCATTTTGGCCACACCCGGTGGTAAATCAAGCTCATCATGGGCGACTAAAATTTCATCCGGATTAATGCGATAAAAATTGGCAACTGCCGCGACGGATTTACCGCTCAAGTTCATAAAGGTAGTCGGAACCAGCAAGCGAATATCATTGCCATTAAGATTGATACGAGCCGTATATCCAAAAAATTTAGGCTCTTCTTTTAACGATTGATTGTGGCGTTGTGCCAGTAAATCAACATACCACGCACCAGCGTTATGGCGGGTTTGCGCATATTCAGCGCCCGGATTGGCTAATCCAACAATTAATTTTATTTTACTCACGGGGACTTTTTCACTGTCAATGTATAGAAATTGGCGACTAGTTTACCTCGTGTCGGGATGGATGTACAAAATTGTCATTGATAAGATTGCGATAGTGATAATTAGCTTATGAATTATTCGTCAATACTATTATCAGTTGTTAAATTGATAAAAAGCACTTTTTGAGTAGATATCCTTAAACTCTTCTATACATGTGAAGCCTATCGCAAATAATTTTACTTAAAGAGCTATACTCTTTACATAAATATAAAGTTTTATCGAACTTTTCTTTAATGCTTGCGTATCAGTTTACTGATATTGGAGGTAGATATGAAACGGAAAATGGTTACTCTCATTGGTAATGGTTTGATGGGTTTAGGTATGGCTGTGATGGGGGGAAGTATCGGTTTAAACCTGTTTTCTCATATTGTTGACTTAGGGTTGTCCGATGACATCATCAACGGCTCACTGTTTGGGATCTTTATCGGTGCGTTAGTGTGGTTAGTCGGCGCAAGAATGGGCGGTAAAGAAAAAGTAGAAGACCGTTACTGTTTGGTGAAACGTCAATTTCATTCCCGTAATGATAATCACCGTTACCCATAACCAGTTAGTCTGAAGTTCATCAATAAACGCCATCAATGAACAGAAGTGCGTCATTGGATAAGTGCGTTATTGGATAAGTGCGTTATTGGGAAATAGATTAAATATAAATAAGAGTGAAATTCGACATAAATGATTTCACTCTTATTTTTTGTCTAAAGCCACGCTAAGCGAAACTGACCAAAAAATAAAGCCCCTACGGTTGATGAACAACCGTAGGGGCGCTACTTATAAATTTTGTATCGTGACCACAATGAATGTGGTGCAATGAAGCACATATCTCGTCTCAATAATTTAATGAAAAACGACTGAAACTAGCATGTTAAAACGGGGTCATTAAGACCCCGCTTTAGAATTAGTGCTCGAACATTGCAGAAATTGACTCTTCATTGCTGATACGGCGGATAGCTTCGGCCAGCATGCCTGAAAGGGTCAGGGTGCGAACTTTGTTCAGCGCCTTGATTTCAGGAGAAAGAGGAATTGTGTCACAAACAATGACTTCATCAATCACAGAGTTTTTGATGTTGTCTACAGCATTACCTGAGAAGATTGGGTGAGTTGCGTAAGCAAATACACGCTTAGCTCCACGTTCTTTCAGTGCTTCAGCTGCTTTACACAGTGTGCCACCAGTATCAATCATATCGTCAACTAAGATACAGTCACGACCAGAAACGTCACCGATGATGTGCATCACTTGAGAAACGTTTGCGCGTGGGCGACGTTTGTCAATGATTGCCATATCAGTATCGTTCAGTAATTTCGCGATTGCTCTAGCACGAACGACGCCGCCGATGTCTGGAGAAACAACGATTGGGTTTTCTAAATCTTTCTGCAACATATCTTCCAGAAGGATTGGGCTACCAAATACGTTATCTACAGGAACATCAAAGAAGCCCTGGATCTGCTCTGCGTGTAAGTCAACAGTAAGAACACGGTCAACACCCACACTTGACAGAAAATCGGCAACAACTTTAGCGGTGATTGGTACACGGGCAGAACGTACGCGACGATCCTGTCTTGCATAACCGAAGTAAGGGATAACAGCGGTAATACGACCAGCAGATGCACGGCGCAGGGCATCGACCATAACAACCAGTTCCATCAGGTTGTCATTGGTTGGTGCGCAAGTTGACTGGATGATAAAAATATCACCACCGCGAACATTTTCATTAATTTGAACACTGACTTCGCCGTCGCTAAAACGACCAACAGCCGCGTCTCCAAGATTAGTGTAAAGGCGGTTAGCAACACGTTGTGCTAGTTCCGGTGTAGCGTTACCAGCAAAAAGCTTCATATCGGGCACGAGAAAAACCTCAGGCTTGCGTCCAGAGAGATATTGTTGACCAACAGCAATGATGGATAAGTCATCACTATCGGTGCAATACACGGGTTATCCCAGCGCGGAATTTGTGCACAGGAGAAACATTCGCTCCTTGAGCGACGAATCCTTGCACCCACGATGGGGATTTATTTAACACCTTCAGGGCATCCGCTTGGGTTTCAAATTCAGAAAACACACAAGCGCCTGTTCCTGTTAGGCGAGACGGAGCATATTCTAACAGCCAAGAAACGAGCTGTTCAACCTCACGAAAACGTTTTCTTGCGATCGGTTCACAGTCATTTGCATACGGAGCCAGTAATAATGCGGCTAAAGAGCGTTTTGGAGAATTTCTATTTAATTCTGGATCTGTGAAGATCATCGGGGTTGAGATTTCAATTCCGGGGTGCGCGACTAAATACCAACGCTCTTTTGGCTCTGCGGGTGTTAAAATTTCGCCAATGCCTTCGGCAAAGGCGGCATGACCGCGAACAAAAACGGGGACATCGGCACCGAGGTGTTTACCTAATTCGGCTAAAACCTCATCAGAAACGTGAGTTCCCCAATGCTCGTTAAGTGCAATCAGTGTTGTCGCCGCGTTTGACGATCCACCGCCAATTCCGCCACCCATAGGCAGTACTTTGTTGATGCGAATATCTGCACCTAACGCCCCTTGATGATTGAGGGTCTCGCGACAATAGGTTTGCAAGCTTTTCGCTGCACGAATGATTAAGTTTTTTTCGACATCCACTCCCGGCATCGGGGTGAGCAAATTAATCTGATCATCCGAACGAGTACTAAAGGTGATTTCATCACCATAATCTAAAAATTGAAACAGAGTCTGTAGCTCATGATAACCATCAGCTCGCTGCCCAGTAATGTACAAAAAAAGATTCAGTTTTGCCGGTGATGGCCACGTTAACGTCATTTTTTCAGTGTCCAACTATCCATTTTTAACTTGATGACTTTATCCCCTTGCTTGAGCTCCATGTGGTTTGGCAGCATCGGCGAGGTTTTGGTATCGTAAGAGAGATAATCCAATTTCCATGTTTCGCCATTGATTTTAAACGTCACGGATTTGAGCAGGTGGTTGCTGTCGAGAGTGTATTCAGTGGCTCGCCCCGGTGAACCGACTAACCAAGCGGTGAGATCATCAATGGGGATATCCATACCTGTTAACTGATAAATTAATTCACTTGGCACATCACTCATGTGAGTTTGCCCATCTTTAGTGGTTAATTTGGCTAAATCAGGTTCTACACTGAGTTCCAGTTCACGCGAGCCTAATGGATTAGTCAGCAATAAACGGTATTTTTCTGGAGTATATTGCTGCCAGAAAAACTTCGCGTAAGTTTTGGTTTCTGTTCCGGTACCTTGACCCCCAATGTACACAAAGGAGCCGCGAGTTTGATAATCACGCAGTTCAATCACTTGTGATTGGTGGGCAGTCCACTGTGCATCTGTTGAAGATGAAGTGCCTTTCGTGGTGTCTTGAGAGGTAGTCACACAGGCAGTCAGCAGCAAGCAGGAAAGGGGCATTAATCGCCAAAAGTTTCTGGCTGGGCGCATAAACGACAGAGCTGAAGAAAGTTGCATATCGGTTCTCAAAAGATAATTTTCAGGAATATTGCGCTAATCTGTAGTGGTTATCAATGAAAACATACTAAAAAATAGGGAATTTGCTTTCTGTGCCAAATAGCGGCATCCTTGATGCATCTCATTGATATTGATATCAGACAGTCCGATAATCAACGTAAATTTTGGTATGCATCATCTTTCTGATTGTTGATGATAGGCTACCCGTAGAAACAGACGCGTTAATCATCTACAATATACGAATATAAATCGCAGTAATGAGCTAGGTTGCTAGTATCATTCTGACAAATAAATTAGCAATGTGAGCAATGTGAGTAAGTCGTAAGCACAATGACCCTATTAGCCTTAGGCATTAATCATAAAACGGCACCAGTGGCTTTGCGTGAGCAAGTCGCTTTTGGTCCTGAAAAAATCGACCACGCACTTGAGGAGTTACTGAAACAGCCTCAAGTGAGTGGCGGCGTTGTGCTGTCTACCTGTAACCGAACTGAACTGTATCTCAGCCTTGAATCCCAAGAAAAAGCGCAGGAACAGTTAACTAAATGGTTATGTGATTTTCACGGGATCACCGCCAAAGATCTCCAACCTAGCCTTTATTGGCACCAAGATGCGCGCGCAGTCAGCCATCTTATGCGTGTGGCCAGTGGGTTAGATTCGTTGGTTCTAGGTGAGCCGCAAATCCTCGGTCAAGTGAAAAAGGCGTTTGCGCTTTCGCAAGATACTCATTCTCTATCTAGCGAATTAGAGCGCTTATTCCAAAAATCGTTTTCCGTGGCTAAACGTGTGCGAACCGAAACTGATATCGGGGCGAATGCGGTTTCTGTCGCATTTGCAGCTTGTACGCTAGCAAGGCAAATTTTCGAATCACTCAAACATTTGAATATTTTGTTAGTCGGTGCAGGGGAAACCATCGAATTAGTGGCGCGTCATTTGCGTGAGCATGGCGTGCAAAAAATGATGATAGCTAACCGAACGCTAGAACGTGCCGAACTTCTCGCCAAAGAAGTGAACGCTCAAGTTATCTCATTAGCAGATATCGATAACCGTTTAGCTGAAGCGGATATTGTGATTAGTTCAACGGCTAGCCCATTGCCAATTATTGGTAAAGGGATGGTCGAGCGTGCAATGAAAGCACGCCGTAGTAAACCTATGTTATTGATTGATATCGCAGTTCCTCGTGATATCGAGCAGGATGTAGAAAAACTCAGAGATGTTTATCTCTATACTGTTGATGATTTGGAATCCATCATTGCCCAAAACTTGGCACAACGTAAAGCTGCCGCGGTTGAAGCGGAATTTATTGTTGAGCAAGAAAGCAGCCATTTTATGGATTGGTTGCGCTCACAAGCCGGAGTCTCTACAATTCGCGAATACAGAGAGCAGGCGGAAGCAATTCGGGCAAGCATGACCGAGAAAGCACTTGCAGCCATTGCCCAAGGTGCCAACCCTGAGCAAGTGATTATGCAGCTATCACAACAGTTAACCAACCGCCTGATCCACGCTCCGACTAAATCTTTGCAGCAAGCTGCGGGAAATGGGGATGTTGAGCGTCTAAATCTACTTAGGGACAGCTTAGGGCTGGACCATCAATAACCACTTTTTAATCATAGGTCTGATATAACGAATGAAGCCTTCTATTGTCGCAAAACTAGAAGCATTACAAGAACGCTACGAAGAAATTGAAGCGCACCTTGCTGATGCGGGTGTGATTGCTGATCAAGACCGTTTTCGTGCTTTATCAAAAGAATATGCTCAGTTAACGGATGTCGCTAAGTGTTTTACTGCATGGCGTACTGTTCAGGATGATATCGAAACAGCGCAAATGCTGTTGGACGATCCTGAAATGAAAGAAATGGCTCAAGAAGAACTAAAAGAAGCCAAAGAGCGCAATGAAGAGCTGGAACAGCAATTACAGTTGTTGTTACTTCCAAAAGATCCTGATGATGAATATAACTGCTTTGTGGAAATCCGCGCGGGTGCGGGTGGCGATGAAGCGGCAATTTTTGCGGGTGATTTATTCCGTATGTACAGCCGTTATGCGGAAAGTAACCGCTGGCGCGTTGAACTGATGAGCACCAGTGATGGTGAGCACGGTGGATACAAAGAAGTTATTGCAAAAATTTCGGGCGATAGTGTGTATGGTCGATTGAAGTTTGAATCCGGCGGTCACCGCGTACAGCGTGTTCCTGAGACGGAATCACAAGGTCGTATTCATACCTCCGCATGTACTATTGCTATCTTACCTGAGCTGCCAGAAGCGGAATTACCGGAAATTAGCCCAGCGGATTTACGTATCGATACGTTCCGTTCATCGGGCGCGGGTGGTCAGCACGTTAACACCACCGACTCTGCAATTCGTATTACCCACTTACCAACGGGAATTGTGGTTGAATGTCAGGATGAACGTTCACAACACAAAAACAAAGCGAAAGCGATGTCTGTGTTGGGTGCACGTATTCGCCAAGCTGAAATGGATAAACGCTATGCAGCGGAAGCCTCTGAACGCCGTAACTTATTAGGTTCCGGTGACCGTTCTGACCGTATTCGTACTTATAATTTCCCGCAAGGTCGAGTTACTGATCACCGTATCAACCTTACGCTGTACCGTTTGGACGAAGTGATGGAAGGCAAACTGGATACATTAATTCAGCCTATCATCAACGAATACCAAGCTGACCAGCTTTCTGCGTTATCTGAGCAGGACTAATGCGTTATAGCGAATGGTTACAGCAGGCAGTCGTTAGACTGTCTGCCAGTGATAGCGCTAAACGAGATGCGCAGATCCTGTTGCAGCATACCACAGGGCGCAGCCGTACCTATATCCTCGCTTTCGATGAAACCGAACTGACCCCTCATGAACAGCAGCAATTAGAGGGGTTATTAGCCCGCCGTGAACAAGGGGAGCCGATTGCCTACATTGTGGGTGAACGTGAATTCTGGTCACTGCCACTGTATGTATCACCCGCAACCTTGATCCCTCGTCCAGATACCGAATGCCTTGTTGAGCAAGCGTTAGCGCGCCTTCCTCAAGAAGCGTCTCGTATTTTGGATCTTGGCACAGGAACGGGGGCTATTGGGCTAGCTTTGGCGTCAGAGTTACCAAATAGTCACGTAATAGGCGTGGATTTTAACCCCGATGCGGTAGTGTTAGCGCAACGAAATCAACAACGCTTAGCCATTTCAAATATTCAATTTTCACAAAGTGATTGGTTTACTTCACTACCAAATGAACTATTTGATATGATTGTGAGTAATCCGCCTTATATTGATGAAAGTGATGTTCACTTGAGCCAAGGTGATGTGCGTTTTGAGCCATCAACGGCGTTGATTGCTGATAATCAAGGTTTTTCTGATTTAGCACACATTATTGCCACATCAAAACAATACCTAAAACAACAAGGGTGGCTGCTGCTTGAGCATGGTTGGCAGCAAGGTTTAACTGTGCGAGAGCTATTGAATGAAAATGGGTACACCAATGTCGAGACCTGTCTGGATTATGGTGGTAAAGAGCGAATTTCCCTTGGTCAATGGAATGGTTAAGCGGGCAATTGCAGTGGAATTGTAATGAAAACAATAGCAAATATTGAGTTTAATCAGCTACCGTTAAGTGAAGGCATTATGATGGTTTCTAACATCATTCGAGCCGATTTTCCCTTTATGCAGGTACAAACGCAATTAGATAATTTCGTCGCTAAAGCGCGTGAAGCAATGGATTTGACTGCTGATAACCAGTCAAAGATAGAGCAGCTGATTGCACTGTTTTATGGTGAGTGGAAATTTGGTGCGGCGAACGGTGTTTACGCACTATCTGATATGCTGTGGTTGGATAAAGTTTTAGCCTCTAAGCAAGGCACGCCAGTCTCTCTTGGCTCAATTTTTTTATTTATTGCTGAGCAGCTCGATTTAGAGATTGAAGCTGCAATTTTTCCGACTCAATTACTTTTTGTCTCGACAAAACGCGATGATTCCCAGTGGTTTATTAACCCAGTTAGCGGCGAAACCTTATCACAACACACATTAACTATGTGGCTAAAAGGGACCGTTGATCCATACTCCGAATTTACCTTTGATGAATTGGATGTGGCTGAACATAGCATTATTGTTCGCAAAATTTTCGACACGTTAAAAGCGGCGCTGATGGAAGAGAAAAAAATGGAGATGGCATTAAAAGTCTGTGAAACATTGCTGATCCTCGATCCTGAAGACCCATATGAAATTCGCGACCGAGGACTTATCCTCGCGCACTTAGATTGTAATCATGTGGCGCTGAGTGACCTTAACTATTTTGTTGAGCACTGTCCAGAAGACCCTGTGTCGGAAATGATTAAAATTCAAATTTATTCGCTGGATAATCTTCCAGTTGTACTGCATTGATTAACGTATAGACAGTTTTTGTCTTCCTATAAAGGGTAAGAGTATGCAACAGAAAGTAGTCAGTATCGGTGATATTAAGGTCGCAAACGATCTGCCATTTGTTCTGTTTGGTGGCATGAACGTACTTGAGTCTCGCGATATGGCGATGAAAGTGTGTGAGCACTACGTCACTGTGACACAAAAATTAGGCATTCCGTATGTATTTAAAGCCTCTTTTGATAAAGCTAACCGATCATCTATTCACTCTTATCGTGGACCGGGTCTGGAAGAAGGGCTGAAAATCTTCCAAGAAATTAAACAGACCTTTGGTGTGAAAATCATTACTGATGTTCATACTCCAGAACAAGCTCAGCCAGCTGCAGAAGTGGTTGATGTTATCCAACTGCCTGCATTCTTAGCGCGTCAAACTGACTTAGTTGCGGCGATGGCGAAAACCGATGCGGTCATTAATATCAAAAAACCTCAATTCATCAGCCCGGGGCAAATCGGCAATATCGTTGAGAAATTTATCGAAGGTGGTAACGATAAAATTATCTTGTGTGACCGCGGCGCAAATTTTGGCTATGACAACTTAGTAGTTGATATGCTTGGTTTTAATGTCATGATGCAAGCCTCTAACGGTTGCCCAGTTATTTTTGACGTAACACATTCTCTGCAATGCCGTGACCCATTTGGCGCTGCATCGGGTGGTCGTCGTGGTCAAGTGGCTGAATTGGCAAGAGCAGGAATGGCGGTAGGGCTAGCAGGCCTATTCCTTGAAGCTCATCCAGATCCAGATAACGCACGTTGTGATGGCCCTTCTGCATTGCCGTTAAACAAATTAGAGCCATTCTTACAACAAGTTAAAGCTATTGACGAAGTTGTAAAAAGCTTCCCTGCGTTGGACACCAACAGCTAATCATCGTTTCAAATGCAATTAAATGATGTTGTTTCCATGTTCGGCGCTGATCTTCAGCGCCGATATGGTGAAAAAATTCATAAAGTCACCTTACATGGTGGCTTTAGCTGCCCAAACCGTGATGGCACGTTGGGGCGAGGTGGCTGCACGTTTTGTAATGTGTCATCCTTCAGTGATGAAAAACAGTCAGAACAACCCATTACCCTCCAAATCCAACAACAAATTTCCCGAATCTCTCGCGCTAATCGCTATCTGGCGTATTTTCAAGCCTATACCAGTACTTACGACGAAGTACACCGCTTAAAACAGCTGTATGAAGAAGCGTTACAACAGGCCGATATGGTTGGTCTATGTGTAGGCACTCGCCCTGATTGCGTGCCTGAAGCGGTATTATCTTTACTGGCGGATTATCGTCAACAAGGCTATGAAATTTGGTTAGAACTCGGCTTACAAACCGCTCATGACAAAACATTGCATCGCATCAATCGCGGTCATGACTTTGCCGCTTATCAAGTGACTACCCAAAAAGCCCGTGCGCTAGGACTCAAGGTTTGTACCCATTTGATTTGCGGTCTGCCAAACGAAAATGCAGCAATGAATATGCAGACATTAGAGGCGGTTTTGGCGTGTGGCACGGATGGTATTAAGCTGCACCCGTTGCATATTGTTGAAGGTAGCATTATGGCAAAAAGTTGGCGGGCAGGCCGCTTAGAAACCCTATCTTTAGAAGAATATACTGCAACTGCGGGTGAGATGATCCGCCATACGCCAATCGATATTTTGTACCATCGTATCAGTGCCAGTGCGAGAAAACCGACACTATTAGCGCCACAATGGTGTGAAAACCGTTGGGTAGGCATGAACAGTTTGTACCAGTATTTGCTCGCTAATGGTGGGCAAGGCTCCGCGTTATAGCGTCTCAAGAACCGTTTTAAAAGTATCGTTTATTCATATGTATTAACTTTTATAAATAATAATAAGGCACCTATGTACCCAATCCTCTCTGCTATTAAAAATACCAGCCGCCAGTTTTGCTTAGGCGTGGTGGGCTTTATGTTCTCACTACATGCAATGGCGCAATACGATATTACGCCTGAAGATAAGAAAATATTTGAGCAAACCAAAACGGCGGCTCAAAACAATGACGCTAAAGCGCAATATGAATTAGCTGGAATGTATTTGTCGGGAATTGGTGTATTGCAAAACCAAAACAATGCTAAGTTATGGGCAGAAAAATCAGCACAAGCTGGCAATGCAGATGCATATTCATTATTGGCGGATATTACGTTAATTAGTGGAGACAGGGCGTTTACTGAGGAGTTTGTCAAAGCCCGTGAGTATGCAACTAAAGCCGTTGCTGGTGGGAGTATTCGAGGGAAGATAAGTTTAGCTGAAACGTTGATTACTCCTGAGTCGGGTGACGTTGATTACCCGCGCGCTATTACGCTACTTGAGGAAGTTAGTGCGTTAAATGACAAAGAGTATTTTAATGCACCTTTATGGTTAGGCATCATTTATTATGATGGTAATGGGGTGCCGCAAGATGAGAAAAAAGCCTTGGAATGGTTTGCGAAAGCCGATGCATTAACCTTCGCTGGCTTTGCAGAAGGTATGGCTTCATTTCAATTTAATGATGGTAACAATGGTGCCGTCAGAGATGACGAGCAGAAAGCGACAAAACTCCGCGCAATGGCTTGTGAATTAGGTAAAACCGAAGGTAACGAAATGTACTGCTACTGATTTTTAGCGTACATGATGGAATTAAAAATGCCGCCCTTGTTCAGTAAGTGCAGCATTTTTATTGTCAGCGTTAATCTAATAACACGGTAGCGCTGTTATGATTTAAGCTGCTTTTTATTTTCCTGAATCTGATGAACCTCTTCCAATGCACTTTTCAGTGAATTTTGGAAGCTGAGCACACCATCAATCGGACGAACATTGGCACGGGCTAATGTTTTCAGTGGTTGGAATGGAATGTCACACACAATAATGTGGGTGTCTTTACGAACGATATCAATAAATTTATGGAAGGCTTCTAGTCCCCCAGCATCAAATACCGGTACAGCATCCCACTGCATCACAATCGTTTCATAACCGTGACTTTTTACCCGCAGCTCATCAAAAATACGCTCTGCGGCGGCAAAGAACAGGGGACCATTCACTCGCACAACCAGTAGGCTTTTATCTTCTTGAGTCTCTGGTAACTGAGTCACGCGTGTCATGTTGGCAATTCGGCGCATAAACAGCAGTGATGCGATAACAATCCCGACAGTGATAGCAATAACCATGTCGAATAGGACAGTCAATGACATACACAGCAGTAAAACAATAATGTCATCTTTTGGCGCGCGGCGGATCAACGTAAACACTTTGCCAGCGGCGCTCATATTCCACGCCACAATCAGCAGCAGTGAGGACATAGCAGCGAGCGGTAAATAGGAGAGCAACGGCGCTAAAATAAGCAGGGTCAGCAACACTAAGATAGAGTGCACAATGGCAGAAATAGGGGATGTTGCACCCGCGCGGACGTTTGCAGCCGAACGGGCAATCGCCGCAGTCGCGGTGATCCCACCAAAGAATGGAGCAGCAATATTCCCTAACCCTTGACCAATAAGTTCACTGTTAGAATGGTGTTTTTTCCCCGTCATGTTATCGAGCACGACGGCACACAATAGGGATTCAATTGCACCAAGAACAGCCATCGACAAAGCGGCAGGCATCAGTGCGGTGATCATCGACCAACTGATTGGTGCACTACCTGGTAACTCCCAAGGCAATATAAACTGCGGCAAAATAGGTGGAATACCGTTACCTTGGGTTCCATCCGGTAATAAATAGCTAAATTTAGAACCGATAGTTTCCACATGAATATCAAACAGGGTTAGCAACCACATGATCAGGGTGCCGACAATAATTGCAGGCAAGTGTCCCGGTAGGCGAACTTTGAGTTTAGGCCAGAAAATTAGCACCAATAAAGTTGCAAGCCCAATCAAGGTATCACTGTATTGCAAGGTTGGAAATGCCTTAGTCAGCGCAATCACTTTGTCGACATAGTTTTCAGGGACATGCTCCATATGCAGACCAAAAAAATCTTTGATTTGCATGGTGGCAATCGTAATCGCAATCCCTGATGTAAAGCCAAGAGTGACGGACACGGGAATGTATTCGATAAACTTACCGAAGCGAGCAAAGCCCATCGCCAGTAAGATAATCCCTGACATTAATGTCGCGACTAATAAGCCACTGAGCCCATATTGTTGAGATACGGGGTATAAGATAACCACAAAGGCCGCAGTTGGCCCAGAAACGCTGTAACGGGAACCCCCCGAAATTGCAATGACAATCCCCGCAATAGCTGCGGTATAAAGACCATATTGAGGTGGAACACCACTGGCTATAGCGAGTGCCATAGCCAGTGGAATTGCAATAATCCCAACGGTAATGCCCGCAATTAAATCCTTCATAAAGCGGGATACGGTGTATTTCTCTTTCCAACAGGAATCAATCAATGCGCTAAAAGGGCGCAATCTATTAATATTTTTTGTACTCATTAAAAAACCCTACCAGAATAACAGGGTGAAAAATAAACGAAATGAAGATATGAGGATACGCCTAACTGAATCAAAAAAATGTGTTATTTATCAATGAAACTACAATTATCATAACGTTTTCAGTATTAAAAGTAAAAAAGCGTTATTTACTCCGTTAAATATCATTAAACGTATTTAAAATAATTATTAACTATCGATTTGCTATTTTAAACAGCGATTTAAAAGGTGTGATAATTAATTAATAGTAAATTTACCGCTTATTTAAATATCATTCAAAATGAACTAAAAAATAAGCGAAAATAATAACCATCCCCACAAGAGAGCTACGCAATAACTGGCACGCTGAAATAATTTACGAGTACCTTCCCAACGACTTTCCATGCTTCGGTTTTCCCTATTTGGATTCGCTGAGGACAGAGGAAATAGGAGCTCAAGGGCCTCATCGAAGGCTTGGGTATCGCCCTGACGATAAATCAGCGTGAAGAAATGGTGGTCGAGCCATAGGCGGAAAATAACGTATTGGCTGACAAAAAATAGCCCAACACTGACAGCTAAGCTAAAGGGTGATATCGCACCATTAAACAGTAGGGCGAATTGCCCCAATAACGCGAGGATGGCACCTATGGCAAAATAGCGCCAACTTGCGGTGAATACCACAATCACATCTCCTTGGTTTTTATCCATCAGTGAACTCATTGGTGTGTTCTCCGTACATGAAATTGCTGATACCAGTGATGTAACTGCTCAACAGTCGCTGAATTTAAAATAACCTGAGGGCGAACTTGTTCCACATGGGCGATTGCCTCATCGATATTTTTCGCCATGTTTTGATGTACCATCCAAGCCACAGCCACTGTTGCACTACGGGAATAACCTAACTTGCAGTGAACATACACCGAGCCGCTTTGGGCGAGTCTGTCCATAGTCGTAACGGCTTTCTCAATATCCTCGGGACTTAGAGGTAACAAATCAATCTGAGGCTGGCTACAATAATTTTTACCTTGGCTGTAGTTATTGCGAGGCCACTCGCAAGTCATATCGAGAACGGCTTGAGTTTGCAGCGGATATAACGGGCGTCCTCCCAAAACAATTTTCTCGTTCACAATACTGGGTTGCTGGCAGTGCTTGGCATAGTAATGATAGGTACCCCAAGCAATTAGGCGATAAGGAAGTAAAACTAATGTGGCAGAAGGAGAAACGTGCCCAGAGACTGTTTTCTGGAATACCGAAGCACCAGCACCTAAATAGCCTAGTGTGACCAAAGTTAGGGCGATTGCCGGCCATAGAAGCCACCATGCTGCACCTTGTACGAGAAAGGCGAGAGCAAAGCAGGCGATAGCGCCAACCCCATAGTTTTTTGCTATTTTTAGGCTACGGGGGCTACCGGTATAGCGCCATTGCCAGCGAGTGTTAATGGGTAACAAGTAGCTGATGATGACACCAACGGCGAAGCCAGTGATCACGTCGATAAAATGGTGCTGCCATGTGGTGAGAACAGAGATCAAAATAAGGATTGACCAAGTGTGTAGTACCCAGCGCCATTGGGTTGGAGTATGCGCCCTGAAACGTAACCACAGTAACCACAGTAAAATAATATGCAGAGAAGGAGCTTGGTTATAGGGTAAGTCAAACAGCTCTAAGCTATCAAACATCCAGCCGAATGCTCCATTGGTTTCAGGGCGAGGAAAGCTGAATTTAAGTGGAAAAAGTAAAAAACCAGCACAGGCGATCAGTGAAGCCGCCACTAAGCGCAAACCATGGATACACTGCTCACGGCGGGTGACACAAATAAACAAGGAAAGCCCATAGAACAGGTCAATGCTCCAATAGGGAATAATGGTCCATGGCAAAAATGGAATATGTGTTTCCCATCCGTATACATAAGAAGGCACATTGGGCAGTGTCGCAGTGTAATTATTGACTTGTCCATAGGTTAAAAAGAAAAAAGGGGCTAAGAATAGCAACCAAAATAACCCATACAGCCAAATCTGGCGTCGTGATGTCGGGCGCGTATCTTGGGCTAAATGGAGCATGGGGTCGGTTCCTATCCTTAATAATCGTATATTGATGCACTGAAGGTGCACCAGTAAGTTATTGGCAAGCCAAGTGAGCCATTTGCAGGCTAAAGTTAAATGATAGCCGGGCAGGTAAAATACAGGTTATTGGTGATGATACCAATAACCTGTTGGTTAAAAAGATAAATTATTAACGGCGCCTTGCAAGGGAAACGCTAAAAATGCCCCAATTGTCGATGGATTGTGTGATTTTTTCGAAGCCAGCTTCTTCGACTAAAGCATCCATTTCGCCTTGACTACGGCAGCGCATTACCCACGCTTGCCCACCTTGGTGACTTGGTAGCACTCGGGCAATCATCTCAACCTGTGGGTGCCATGGTTGGCAGGTATACACGAGTAGGCCACCGGATGGAATGGCACGCGAAAGCCCATTAAGGGAAGCGCGGATCAGCTCATTGCTTGGGAAGAGTTCATAAAGGCCGCTGACAATCCCTAAAGTCGGTGCAGGAGAAACTGCCGCGAGATCGTCGGCATCAAATGCGTTACCTTCTTCAAAGCGAACTTTATCCTCTAAGTAACGCTCTTTGATGTGCAAGCGACCTTGCTCAACGTTAATTGGACTGTAGTCACGCAGTAGAACGGAGTCGACTTTTCCGTAGTCATTAATGGCATCAAAAATGTAGCGGCCTTGGCCTGCGGCAATATCCATAATACGAACAGGCTTGCCATTATTAGTCAGTTCGCGAATAGCTTGGCGAATAATGTTTTCAATGTTGACTTTGCGCTGGCGTATCCCTTGCCAGCCAATGCTGTTGAGGTACTGCCTATCGATAATACGACCAAACAGACCGGAACCTTGCGCCTCGTTACGATAGACATAGTCGAGGGTAGAACCAGAATCAAAGCCTTTGTCGTAGCCAATACGTACGCCTTCAGATGCTTTGCCTAATGTACTCATCGATTTGCTCATGATTTTATAAGCAAGATTTTTCGGACAGTACTGTGGCAGCGGTACACTCAATGAGCGGAATGCATCGGCACTGGTGCTCCAGGTATCTTCAAATTGGTAATCATGTTGATACAGTGGAAGTGCAAATAATTTATCAACAAACTGACGGATCATTTCGATAGGAATATGGCGGTCTTTTTCACCTAATGTGTCGTGATAAAAACCGGGAAGAATATGCTTCTCTTTAATTGGAGTATTTAGGCGATCATAAAACTGATGCTGTGGTTTATGGTGAACCACATGGTCGCTACCTGAAATAAACAACTGGGTCGGTAAAGTGATGGCTGCGGCATCCGCGACCACACGGTCTGCGGTTGTATACAGTTCCAGAAGAATGTTCACGGCAATTGGGCGCGTGATCAGTGGGTCATTGTTAAACGATTGAATGCGTTGCTCATCGTGGGTTAAAAACTTGGCTTTTACATAAGAATTTACGTAGAACAAACCACGAACTTTTTGCATTAACCCTAAGCCTGTACGGGCAAATGGGACGTACAGTTTGACCTTAAATGCCGGGGAAGCTAGCACCATACCACGGATTTTAGGCGCATAGTCATGTACCCACGTAGAGACCAAAACGGCCCCAACACTTTGGCCAATAACAATAATATTTTCGAGTGGGATCTGATATTGCTCTGATACGTAATGGACAAATTCATCCACATCACGAATGGAAGTGCCTAACGATGGACTGTAGCCACGCGGACCCTCATTACGACCGTGTCCACGAGCATCCCACGCAAACATAGCAAAATCAGGGAGGTTCAATTCATCCACTAAATGCGCGACACGACCAGAGTGCTCATGACCACGGTGAAACAGAATAATGGCTTTATCGGTGATTTGTTCAGTTGGCCAATAACGATAAAACAAATTGGTATGATCACTGGTGGTAAATTGAGATTCGACAACGGTACGTTGAGTCGAATAGTCAGTGTGAGCGTTCATAATTCTTCCTTAATTATTTTCCGATACTGCACTTAATTCAGTCAGTGCGCGGCGAATACGGTTATAGCAGGTGTAGAGCAACAGCAGGGCAAGGGTGGTGAAAAGGATATTAATCCAACTTGCGGTCATCAGTTGCGGGAAAATACAGACAAACAACCCGAGCGCACCAAAAATAAAAGCGCGATCACTTTTACCAACGGGGCCATCATAACGACGAGATGCTCCAATCGCTTGAGCAATGACGCCAATAAATTCAGTCAAAATAGAGAGAAAGAGGATCAGTAAAATCCACCAAAATGCGTGCGGAAAAATCAGCACGAAAGGTAGGTATAAGGCAACATCAGAAATGACGTCGCCTAGCTCATTTAGCATTGCGCCCAGGTGGCTTTTTTGGTTATGCTCGCGTGCCAGCATGCCATCTATAGCATTGAGCGCCATGCGAATGAAAAGGACAAACGGCAGAAGGATAAACACATAAGGGCTAGGGAAAATGGCGAATAGCGCGCCAACGATAATTGATAACCCTAATGCTGCTAGGGTAATTTGGTTGGCTGTAATTCCCGCCTCAAACAGCTGACGAACGATAGGGCGTAATAGATTCTGAAACTTCGGCTTCAGATCATAAATGGTCATTCACTCATCCTTAAAATATACCGCATAGCGTGCAGTTTAGTGCTATATCAATACGCGATAATGTTTTAGCTGCAATAAGAGCTGTCCTAAGTTCATTGTTGCAACAATTTATCATTACAACTATTCATCGTTACAGTAATTCATAGTGACAACAAAAAGAGACTCAACGGTTGTTTTTTGAAAGAACAACTGAGAATTTAGAGGGAATGGATAGAAAAAAGTTCGCGTGTTTCAAAAAAGAAAAGACGCGCAGGCTTTAAAGAAAATGAGCGTCTTCTGAGGGATTAAATAAAATAAGCGACATCCAATTTATGAATGGCTTTTTTATCCACGTTTTTACTATCACTATTTTTGTTATCACTGTCTTTATGATTAATAGTAGAACGCATGCGTTTAAACTGGCTTGGAGTCATATTGGTGAGTTCTTTAAATTTACGGCAGAATGCACTGTGATCGGCATAGGCACATTTAATTGAAATATCCGTAATCGAATAGTCCTCTTCTAATAATTCAATCGCGTGTTCAAGGCGTTTCTTTTGAATATATTGTTGGGGAGTAATATGAAAGACAGTTTTAAATTGACGGTTGAGTTGTGATAATGACAACCCTGAAATTTCAGCCAGTGTCGTTATTTTAATGGCAGTATCAAAATGCTGACTAATATAGTGTTCAACGCGCCCCAATTGGCCATTTAATTTGGGACTTACTGATTTTTCATCCTGCAAATCTACTGAAATTCCCGCAACACCGATAACCTGATTTTTTGTATCAAAAATCGGCACCTTGGTTGTTAAACACCAGCCTAATAATCCTGCCTTATAGAGATGCAATTCCAATTTATTGATAACACTTATTTTTTTCTGCATAACCAAATAATCTTGGGAACTATAACTCTGACCTAAATCTGCATGGAAGATATCTTCTGCCGTTTTTCCTATCACGCCATTTGGTTGATCAACTTTACACCGCTTAGCCAAGTTTTCATTGGCAAGCAAGTATTTGGCATTACGGTCTTTAACGAAAAAAGTCACATTAGGAAGCGTATTAATCAGTGGCATCACCAATCCAAGATGATTTAACAAATTATTAATATTATCCACGGGGAAGAGCATGTTTTCCTGACTAATCAACAACAGTTTATTTAAATCAATCATATTGCGCTCCAATGCATTCAACTAATTTTAATAGTTATCTGAAATGTTTTTAAATTGTGCAGAAATACGCATGGGTTGATTCGAAAGATATCAAGAGTTGTTTACATAAATCAAGCATTCTATTAACAAATGATATTGATAAGGATAAACTGATGCGGAATAAATATAAGAAAATTGAAGTCATTGACTCTCATACCGCAGGGGAACCGACACGTTTAGTGATTGAGGGTTTTCCTGATTTAGGGAATGCAGACATGGCATCGCGCCTGCAAAAATTACGTACGGAATATGACCATTGGCGCTGTACTACAATTTTAGAACCGCGTGGAAATGATATTTTAGTGGGCGCATTACTTTGCAAGCCAGTGAATCCGAAAGCCGTCGCGGGGGTGATTTTCTTTAATAACGAAGGCTACTTAGGCATGTGTGGTCACGGCACCATTGGTTTGGTCGCATCATTGCATCACTTAGGACGCATAGGTTTCGGAGAGCATTTAATTGAAACTCCTGTCGGGGATGTGACCGCTAAATTACATGAAGATGGTAGCGTGAGCATTCAAAACGTCTACGCATACCGCTATCGCAAAGCCGTTCAAGTCAACGTACCGGAGGTTGGGCTAGTCACTGGGGATATTGCATGGGGCGGAAACTGGTTTTTCCTCGTCGAAAATTCGCCACTCGCTATCCAGTATGGGAATGCGAAGGCGCTGACTGAAATCTGTTTGAAAATCAAACAAGCTCTCGTTGACCAAGGTATTTTTGGTAAAGATAACCAAGAAATCGACCACATCGAACTGTTTGGTCATTGCGAAGACGCAGATAGCCAAAGTTTTGTGTTATGCCCGGGTGGTGCCTATGACCGTTCTCCTTGTGGCACAGGGACGAGTGCCAAGCTGGCGTGTCTTGCGGCAGACAACAAACTCGCGGAAGGCAAAATTTGGCGTCAGGCCAGTGTCATTGGTAGTCAATTCCAAGCGAGTTATCAGATTGCCGATGCTAACGGCATCATCCCGACTATTCGCGGAAATGCCTATATCAGTGGCGAAAATACCTTGTTGATTGATGAAAACGACCCGTTCCGCTTTGGGATCACGGTGGAGTGAGGTAAGCCAATGGAGAACAAATATTCTGTGATTGTGGTGGGTGGTGGCATTATCGGGCTCAGTATTGCGCTATCTGTCCAGAATCAAGGCACGGACGTTTTATTAGTCGATAAAAACCAAATTGGTTCTGGTGCCTCATTAGGTAATGCAGGGCATATCGCCACGGAGCAAGTGTTTCCTGTGGCTGACCCATCCGTTTTGAAATCAATTCCTAGCATGTTGCTCGACCCGTTAGGCGCACTGCGTATTGATTGGCGCTATATATTGCCGCTAACACCATGGTTACTGAAATTGTTGGGTAATATGCGTCACAAACCGTTTATGCATATTCACCATGTTCTTTCCATGCTCAATGGCGCGTCATTAGGCGCTTGGCAGGCATTTTCGAAGCAGTGGCAGCTTGAGGATTTAGTCAAAATCCAAGGTTCGCTGCTGGTGGCTGAAAAACAGCCAACCCTCGAGAAATTACGTCGCCACGGAGAGTATTTAAATAGCATGGGAGTGCATAACCAGCTGTTGGATCAGTCCCAATTGTTGGCGCAGCAACCTGAGCTTGCCAATAACCAAATTGGTGGATTGTTCTACCCCGAGACTGGGCACGTGGTGGATCTCGCCTTAATGCATGAGCGCTTAACCCAAGCATTCATACAGTTAGGGGGGAAAGTGCTGACTGAGTGTGAAGTCACGGCGATTGATTCGTCATCAGCCAGCCAAGCACGCTTGACCACATCACAAGGCGCATTTATCGCCGATAAAGTGGTGATTGCGGGGGGCGCATTTTCGAAATCCTTAGTGAAGATGGTGAGCCGCATTAATGTGCCGTTAGAAACGGAGCGCGGTTATCACTTGATGCTACCGAATGAAAAAGGGCGTTTATCTATCCCCATTTCCAGTATGGATCGTCGCTTTATTATGACGCCGATGAACGGTGGACTGCGTCTTGCAGGCACTGTGGAATACGCAGGATTAAAGCGTCCGCCGAATATGCAGCGCGCTCGTCACTTTTTACCGTTGGCTAACCCGATGCTAAAAACGCCATTGGATAGCCAAAATACCAGTGAGTGGATGGGGTTCCGTCCCACAATCTCAGATTCCTTACCGGTCATAGACCAAAAAGGCCCGTATGTTTTTGCTTTTGGGCATCAACATTTAGGGTTAACTCAAGCGGCAATTACCGCAGATATCGTCAATAACATGATCCACGGGCAACCGACACCGCTCGATTGCTCGCCTTTTTCGATTAAGCGCTTTCTTTAATTCAGGAGAATTATAATGAATTTCCATGGCATCCTTGTTCCGTTAGTGACTCCGTTTCATGATGACCTTTCATTGAATATCACTGCGTTAGCAGAGTTAACTGAAAAACTGATCGCCAGTGGTGTGACTGGGTTAGTTGTCTGTGGCACCACGGGTGAATACTACGCGTTAAATGAAGATGAACGCCAAACCGTATTAACTACGGTCAGTAAAATTGCCAAAGGGCGTGTGACGTTGATCGCAGGGATTAACGATTTATCTACCGAGGGCGCAATTAAACGCGCAGCACAAGCGAAAGAACTGGGTTACGAAGGGCTAATGTTGTCGCCACCACCGTACAGCTTGCCGGATCAAAACGGCGTTTATGCTCACTACGAAAAAGTGGCGAAGTCCACCTCGTTACCGATCATTATGTACAACTTCCCAGCCCGTATTGGTATCGAAATTGAGTTAGATACCGTGGTGAAATTGGCTGAAATCGACAATATAGTGGCTATCAAAGAGAGCAGCGGGAGCTTTAGCCGTGCTCTGCATTTGTTACAAACGCCATTTAAAAACTTTGAAGTAATTTGCGGTTGTGATGACCAACCTGTGGACTTTTTCTTTTGGGGCTCGAAAAGCTGGATAGCCGGTGCGGGTAATGTTTTCCCTGCCGAGCAAGTAGCAATTTATAACGCAGCGCAAAAAGGGGATTGGGCGAAGGCTAAGCAGATTATGCAAGAGATTTACCCAGCCATTTATTCCATGGAGTCAGGTAATTATAACCAAAAAGCCAAAGCGGGTTGCTTAAAAGGCACCTTTAACGTGGGGCCAGTTCGTTTGCCTCTGTCAAATATTAGCCAGCAAGAACGTCATGAGTTTCTTGCGCTGATCAAGCCGTAGGGAGGTTGACTATGTTGATCACCAAAGAGCAGATATTTGAACGAGCGAAACAGAGCCAACTGTGGGCGGGTAACTTAATTGCTGGCTACCAAAGTGGCAGTGCCAAACTCAAAAATTATACGCCTATTGATAATAGCGCGATTGGTTATATTGCCGATGGCAGTGCGCAAGATGTTCATGCGGCAGTGAACATTGCCCGAGAAACCTTTGAAGAGGGTAGTTGGAGCGGGTTATCGCCACAGGAACGTAAGCAAGTGATGCTGCGCTGGGCACAATTAATCGAAAAACACAGTGAAGAGTTGGCTGCGTTAGATTGTGTGGATGCGGGGAAACCCATCACGGAGTGTCTGAATACAGACTTACCTGCGACAGTGGAAACCTTCTATTGGTATGCGGAAGCTATCGACAAGTTGTTTGGCAAAATTGCGCCAACGGGTCGCCAAGAAATGGGATTGATTGTTCATGAGCCGATTGGCGTTGTAGGCGCAGTTTTACCTTGGAACTTCCCTGCTCAAATGTTTGCATGGAAAGTGGCGCCAGCCTTGGCTGTTGGGAACTCAGTGATCGTCAAACCCGCGGAGTTAACTTCCTTGAGTGCCTACCGCATGGTGGAACTGGCTTATGAAGCTGGCGTACCTAAAGGCGCGTTAAGTTTAGTGTGTGGACTGGGTGAGAAAGTCGGGGAAGCCTTAGGACGCCATCCAGATGTGGATGTGGTGTCGTTTACGGGTTCAACAGAAGTGGGGCGTTTATTCCTGAAATACTCCGCGGAAAGTAACCTAAAAGAGATTGTCTTGGAATGTGGCGGAAAAAGTCCACAAGTGGTTTTTGAGGACGCTGACTTAGATGCGGCTATTCCTCATATTATGGCGGCAGCGTTCTGGAATATGAGTGAAAACTGTAGCTGTGGCTCGCGTTTAATTGTGCATGAAAATGTCAAAAAATCCTTACTCGAAAAGTTAACCACTGCGGCATCAACATGGCAAGTGGGTGACCCTCGCGAGGCAGGGGTCTCTATTGGCCCAATGATTGAACAGGCGCATTTTGACAAAGTGAAGTCGTTTTTAGATACCACCGTTAAAGAGGGTGGACAATTGGTGACAGGAGGAAAAATACGCAGTGATCTCGGCTCAGGATGGTACATCGAACCGACTATCTTTGATGCTATTACGCCAGAAATGTCTCTCTTTCGACATGAAGTATTTGGTCCCATTTTAGCCGTCACATCGTTTAAAACTGATGACGAGGCGGTCAATTTAGCGAATGACACTCACTACGGATTGGCTGCATCGTTTTATAGCCAAAATGTCCATCGAGTGATGAATATTGCTCGTCGTATCAATGCGGGGACGGTGTCTGTCAACGGATTTAGCGAAGGTAATATCACCACGCCATTTGGTGGTTTCCGTCAATCAGGTTTTGGTGGAAAAGACAACGGCTTAGAAGCCTTTGAGCAATACACCCAAACGAAAGTTATCTGGTTTATCAATCAGTAAAATAACATTGACCTGAACCTTGCGGGGTTCAGGTTTCGACCCTTGCAAATACACAAATACAATTACAATAGTCGAGGAGTACATATGGAAGCCATCGTTAATACCATCGTTGGTTACATCTGGGGTAATGCTCTCGTATTCTTATCTCTGGGTGTCGGCCTCTATTTCACATTAGCAACACGCGGTGTTCAGTTTCGTTACATCGTCAAAATGGTCTGTTTATTAAAAGAAAATAAAGCATCAAAAGACGGGATATCCTCATTCCAAGCCTTCTGTTTAGCATTATCGGGGCGCGTTGGAGTTGGTAATATTGCAGGGGTGGCAACTGCGATTGCGGCAGGTGGCCCTGGTGCAATTTTTTGGATGGTTGTCATGGGCTTACTTGGCGGTGCGAGCGCCTTTATTGAGTCTACACTGGCACAGATTTATAAGCAGCGTTCTGATGAACAATATCGTGGTGGTTCGCCGTACTATATTGAAAAAGGATTGAAATTAAAGCCTTTTGCTATCTTTGTAGCGGCAGTGATCTGTTTATCTTACGGTGTGTTGGTACCGGGTATTCAAGCCAATACTATCGCGGATTCGTTCCAAACGGCATTTAATATTCCACCAATGGCAACAGGCGCATTAGTGACGGTATTAATGGCGTGGTTGATTTTTGGTGGCGTGAAACGTATTGCGAGTGCAGCCGATAAAATCGTTCCTATCATGGCATTAGCTTATATCGTGATGATGGTGATCATTTTGGGCAGCCACTGGGATAGTGTACCAGGCATGTTCAGCCTAATTTTCCGCAGTGCGATGGGAATGGATGCGGTATTTGGTGGGATCGTGGGTACTGCAGTGTCTTGGGGCGTACGTCGTGCCGTGTTTTCAAACGTGGCAGGAGCAGGTGAGGCGACGTTCAGTTCTGCAGCAGCAGAAGTTAGCCATCCGGTAAAGCAAGGTCTTATCCAAGCGTTTTCTATCTATATTGATACAGTTGTCGTGTGTACGGCATCAGGGCTAATGATTTTAGTCACTAATATGTACAACGTATTCCCTGATGGTTCAGCGACCGCTCTTGTGGAGTATGTGCCGGGTGTGGCAGCAGGAACTGCATGGACTCAAATGGCGGTATCTACGGTGTTTACCTCAGCAGGTTCCGGCTTCGTTTCTATTGCAGTATTCTTGTTCGCCTTCACAACGCTCATGGCTTACTACTATATTGCAGAAACCACTATTGTTTACCTTGATCGTAAGCTTAAATACCCTGTGCTCAAGCTGATTTTGAAATTCGTTTTTCTCGTGATTGTCTTTATGGGAAGCGTACAGTCAGTCAGTATTATGTGGGGACTCGGGGATATTGGTTTCGGCAGCATGAGCTACTTAAACTTGATTGCGATTGTCTTCTTATCGAAACCTGCATTGAGAGCATTACGTGATTTTGAAAGACAAACCAAGTTAGGTGTTGACCCGGTGTTTGATCCGAAAGTCGCAGGTATAGAAAACGCAGAATTATGGGAAGAAATCAGTCGTGAATATCATTCGAAAGGCGTTGGGATTGATAAAATCGATGGTTCTGGGAAGGTAAGCGAGAAATTACTTAAGGAAGAATAAGTTAGATTAGAAATGGCGGTGAGGGAGGGATTCGAACCCTCGATACGTTGCCGTATACACACTTTCCAGGCGTGCTCCTTCAGCCTCTCGGACACCTCACCGTTTTTCTAAATTGTGGTTGTAGAATTTGTTATAAATAACTTGTCCTTCAACGGGGCGCTACTATAGGGAAAAGAGCGCCCTCCGTCAACTCCCAATTAAATAAAAATCCACTTTTTTCTATCGTTTAGCTAAATAAAAATCAATTTGGTTATTCTCTAATCTTAAAAAATTATTGTTGATTAGGAATTGATAATAAATTGTTTATTTAAACTTCAAGCAATTAATCCAGATTCCGTTAACTCCTTAACAAAATCCTCATCTTATGGATATAAACACGTGGTATTGACTTGAAAATAAACACCATTACGCACACTCTGGTGGAAACCTATAAGGAGTTGCCATGAATATTTTATTTTACCATCCATTTTTTGATGCCAATCAGTGGATTGAAGGCATGCGTGCTCGATTGCCTCAAGCCAATATTCGCCAATGGAAGCCGGGAGATACCGAACAGGCAGATTATGCCATGGTATGGCTTCCTCCTTATGAATGCCTTGCGGGTCGACAAGACTTAAAAGGGATTTTCGCATTAGGCGCGGGTGTGGATGCCATTCTAAAGCAAGAGCAAGATAACCCGGGGACACTACCGGCAGGCGTTCCGCTGATGCGCTTAGAAGACACGGGTATGGCTATCCAAATGGAAGAGTATGCTACTGCAAAAGTATTGTATTACTTCCGTCGCATGGATGAGTACCGTCAGTTGCAATCTCAGCGTCAATGGAAACAATTACCAGCCTACACCCATGACCAGTTTGTGGTGGGCGTGATGGGCGCAGGGGCGTTAGGTCAAGCAGTGGCAAAACGCTTAGCCAGTTTTGGTCTTAAAGTCAGAACCTGGAGTCGCTCAGAAAAGCAGATCCCAAATGTGAAAAGTTACTATGGGCAAGACCAGTTAGCGGATTTCTTATCAGGAACCCGTGCGATTGTGAACTTACTGCCAAGCACACCAGAAACAATTGGTATTTTGAATCATCAATTATTCAGCCAGCTGGAACAGAACGCCTATATTATTAACCTCGCCCGAGGTGCGCACTTAATCGAGCAAGACTTGTTGGAAGCATTAGAAAAAGGGCAAGTCGCAGGCGCGTCTCTCGATGTTTTTGCCACCGAGCCACTGCCACATATGCACCCATTCTGGACACATCCGCGTATCGCCATTACACCACATGTTGCCGCGTTTACGTTGCCGAATGAAGCGATGGATATGATTGCGAGTAATATTCAGCGGATTGAAAGGGGCGAGCAGCCAGAGGGGATAGTCAATTTAGCCCAAGGCTACTAAATCCTCTTCATACTTCACGCTGTGGCGTTGTTGTCTGCTCTCGGTCACTCGGGTCACATACTTTTGTATGCTCCCCGAGATAACCTCGTTTGACGCCTAGCCACAGCGCGAATTATTTTGAGGATGCTTTATAGCGAATGATTTTTTATTTAAGAAATCATCATTAGCGACTATCAGCGCCATATATAGGACTATGTCATATATGGTATTGCTCAAAGCGTGGGTTTTCTGTTTTTTCAGGTATACTGCATCGCATAATGATCACGAAAAAGTGATTGCAGGAAAATCGTCAACAGGAAGAAAACCATGAATGAATTCTCTATCGTCTGCCGCATTTTAGGTACCTTATTTCAACGTTCTCCGGACGATGCGCTTGTGAAGCCTCTTATTGATATGATTGCGCAAGATAAGCTCAAAGCCTCATGGCCGTTGGAGCAAGATGAGCTGTGGGCAAGAATGGCGAAGGCAGTTGACCACAAGGCTATCACAGCAGACTATCAATCGATGTTTGGTAGTGAACCAACGGTTCCACCTTTTGCTCACCGCTATGATGAAGAAATCACTGAAGCGGAAATTCGCGAATTCCTAGTGACCCGTGGAATGACCTTAACCGATGCCCCAACGGATGCATTTGGTGCGCTACTGTTAGCCGCATCATGGCTAGAGGACCAAGCCGCTGAAGATGAAACTGCCGCGCAAGAAGAGCTTTTCGACAGCTATATTCTGAGCTGGTATGGCGCATTTCTGGGGAAAGTTGAGGCTCACGCGACAACGCCGTTTTACCGTACATTAGCGCAAATTACCCGCGATGCCGTAATTGCACTGCGTGATGAATTAGAATCTGACTCAGAAAATGATGATGAATAAGTGACACTGTCACTTGCTGATTAATTAAAACGAGTTATTACGAATGATTATTTAGCATTAAAGATAAATGACGTTTCAATAAAAAAGCAACCTATCAAAAAGGTTGCTTTTTTCATTTTTCGATTATCAATTTATCAATCAAAAATATTTATGGTCAATTAATCAACCATTGGAATAACTAATTTACCTGGTTTGATTTCTAAACCTTTCGCGAGTTTTTTCGCAGTGGCTTCTGCGGCGCTGTTATCAGGGTTGAGCACGTAAACAGGCTGAGTCGCAAAGAAGGTATCAAGGGAGCTATTTAAATAGGGGATCACCACGGAAATGGCGGTCTCCATATTTTCCGGTGTAATTTTATATTGGGTAATTTTCAACTCTTTTAAATAGATAGAGCCTGTTTGTGCATCAAAGACAGGGCGTGCGGTTAACGTCAGTGCAATATCGGCCGCGGCTGTACCCAGCAGTGAATTCATTGTGACAGTGGCTTCGCCTTTTAATGCAATAATGCCAGGTTCGCTACGACCAATTTCTGATTGCAAGTTATGTAAGGTGATATCCGCATCCGCAAACCCAGTAATACCAATATTATTTTCGTACTTAACCTTGGTCGCAAGGTAACTGTTAATTTGTGATTCACTGATAGTAAATTCGGTTAATTTGTCACAACCCGTGAGAATAAATAGCAATCCAAAGATAGATGCTAAGAAAATGTTTTTCATAATCACTCCTTTATACAGTAATAACCCAAGTGTAACGTATTACTGCCCGCTCAACATGACTGTTTCAATTTTTTTACGGTTAAATTGGCGATGAAGCGCCCACAAGGTGATAAAACCAATAGTGCCGAGCAAGAACCAAGGAAGCTGAGGTATATTCCATTGGTGCCCAATATCGTACATCCAACCGCCACCGGTATAGCCAACGGCGCCGCCAAGCGCAAGACCGAGTCGGCTAAAGCCCATGTAACTACCACGAGCGCGAGGGTCGGCAAGGGATGCGCTCAAGGTTTCACGAGCAGGATCGGCGGTGATAGTGCCTAAATAGAAAATACCAATCAACACAAACAGAATATTGACCGATGTGGTCATACCGATAGGGAACATGCTCAGGCTCATTAAAAATAGCCCGGCCATCAAACGTTGCTCTAAGCGGAAATGTTTTTCGCTCCAACGGGCAATCGGATAAAGCAACGTCAGGGAAATTGCCGCTTCAATGGCGTACATCCATTTCACCGCCGTTGGTGTTCCTGCCAATTCGTTAACGGCGATAGGAAACATCAGCATCACTTGTACTGACAGCATAAAATAGCCAGAAAGTGTGATCACATAGGTCACAAAACGGGTATCTTTCAAGACACGGCGCATCCCATCACGAATAGGGGCTTTAATAGTGGAGATGCGATAAGCAGGGAGTAACCAAGCATTAAGCAGAGCCGCAATCACGAACACCGCCGCGCCAGCCCAGCAAACATAGTGGAAGTCATATTGTAAAAGCCAGCTACCAATTAATGCCCCAATTACCGCGCCAGCGCTGTCCTGCATAAATAATAAGGAGTAAAAACGTCCGCGTTCGTAAGGGCGGGTCAATTTAATCACTAAAGCCGTGCGAGGAGGATCAAACAAAGTGCCGCCAAGGGCAGACAACACACAAGAAAGCCATAACACCCAAGGGTCATAAGCCAAAGCCATCAACACAAAGCCCGCAGCACGCAACAGCATCCCAATAATAATTAAAGGTTTTGCACCAAAACGGTCGGCAATAGCTCCCCCAAAAATCCCAAATCCCTGCTGCACAAATTGGCGAAGTCCAAGGGCAAACCCAACCACCACAGCAGCCCAGCCAAGCTGCTCAACAAAGCGAATTGAAATCAAAGGGAAAACCACGAAAAAGCCAAGAACAACCAGCATATTATCGAGTAAAAGGAAATATTTGCCGAGGCTTCTTGCCCGTGATACCTGCGCCATGAAACACCATAAAAAAGTAGTAACGGAAGGAATGATTCTTATTAATAGTATCAGGAGTTTGGCGGGAATGATGGTATATGCACCATGATATTTTTTTATCGATAAATCCGTCATATTTCCCATTATAGGGGTGTTGGCTGCGCTCACTCGCCCTCGTCACATACTGGTGTATGCTCCAAGGGACTCATTTGCTTGCCGCCTACCTCTAATGTGAACTATTTAGGATTTGGGGTGGGGACATTTCCCATGATAGGGGTGTTGGCTGCGCTCACTCGCCCTCGTCACATACTGGTGTATGCTCCAAGGGACTCATTTGCTTGCCGCCTACCTCTAATGTGAACTATTTAGGATTTGGGGTGGGGTATTTCCCATTATAGGGGTGTTGGCTGCGCTCACTTGCCCTCGTCACATACTGGTGTATGCTCCAAGGGACTCATTTGCTTGCCGCCTACCTCTAATGTGAACTATTTAGGATTTGGGGTGGGGACATTTCCCATGATAGGGGTTTTGGCTACGCGCATTAGTCTTAGCCCCTTATGATATATAGTGGATTGTTTTTTTATCAACAGCACTTAAATACTTCAACCGCTCAAAAAATGACTTAATTATAGAGAGAATTGAATTAGTTAAGTGATAAATTTAAGTTATAATTCAAGCATCGAAAGTAAGACTGGTAACACTACTAATTAAGGGCTAACGATGTTTGGTTATCGTTCAAATGAACCCAAAGTGCGTCTAATGACTGACAGAATGATTATCCGTTTAGCCTATGAACGAGATAATTACCGACTTGCAGACTATTACAGCTTAAACAAAGAATTCCTGACGCCATGGGAACCCACCCGTGACAACTCCCATTTTAACCCTTCAGGCTGGAATAACCGACTACATGCTATGAGCGAAATGCATCGCCAAGGCAGTGCGTTTCATTTCCTTTTACTGGATAAAGATGAAAACGAAGTGATTGGCGTCGCGAATTTTAGCAATATTTTACGTGGCTCCTTCCACGCGTGCTATCTGGGCTATTCGCTGGGTGAAAAATGGCAGGGGCAGGGGCTGATGTATGAAGCTCTAACCCAAATTATTCGTTACATGCAAAAACACCAAGGTATGCATCGCATCATGGCAAATTATATGCCCCATAATATGCGCAGCGGTAACTTGTTAACTCGCCTTGGTTTTGAACGTGAAGGTTATGCAAAGCAGTATCTCGAAATTAATGGAGAATGGCGCGACCACGTATTAACGGCATTGACTGACAACGAATGGAAGTCGACTAAAGCCTAAACATTTACTCTACAATCGTAGTCAGTCTTGCCATCCGCTGTTAAACTGCTGCGATTGTCTTCTTTTAGTCTAGCAATCATGAATTTATTAAAATCTTTAGCGGCAGTCAGCTCGATGACGATGATGTCACGGGTTTTAGGCTTCATTCGTGACGCCATTATTGCCCGTGTATTTGGTGCTGGGGCGGCTTCCGATGCCTTCTTTGTTGCCTTCAAACTCCCTAATTTATTACGCCGAATTTTCGCAGAAGGGGCATTTTCTCAAGCGTTTGTTCCCATTCTTGCCGAATATAAAAACCAGCAAGGCGAAGAAGCTACGCGAACGTTTGTGGCCTATATTTCGGGGATGCTTACGTTGGCATTAGCGATTGTGACGGTTGTCGGCATGTTTGCTGCGCCATGGGTCATTTATGTGACGGCGCCGGGTTTTACCACGGATGCAGATAAATTTGCGCTAACGACAGATTTATTGCGTGTGACGTTCCCTTATATTTTCTTGATTTCATTAGCATCATTAGCGGGTGCGATCCTTAATACGTGGAACCGTTTTTCGGTACCGGCGTTTGCACCGACATTATTAAACGTCAGTATGATTTTCTTTGCAGCGTTTGCTGCGCCATATTTTGACCCGCCGATTATGTCTCTGGCTTGGGCGGTTCTTGTCGGTGGTGTGCTGCAATTGGGTTATCAATTACCGCATTTAAAGAAAATTGGTATGTTGGTGTTACCGCGTTTATCGTTCCACGATAGTGGTGTTTGGCGAGTGATGAAGATGATGGGACCGGCGATTATCGGGGTGTCCGTTGCGCAAATTTCATTAATTATCAATACGATTTTCGCCTCGTTCCTGCAATCAGGTTCGGTATCATGGATGTATTATGCTGACCGCTTAATGGAGTTACCTTCTGGGGTGCTTGGTGTCGCGCTGGGTACTATCTTACTACCCTCACTCTCTAAAAGTTTTACCAGCGGAAATCACCAAGAATATCGCCATTTAATGGATTGGGGATTACGTTTATGTTTATTACTGGCGCTGCCATGTGCGGTGGGGCTAGCGATATTATCTGAAGCGTTAACGGTTTCACTTTTTCAATATGACAAATTTACCGCTCACGATTCTTTGATGACCCAGTATGCATTAATGGCCTATTGTGTGGGCTTAACGGGAATGATCTTAGTGAAGATTTTGGCGCCAGGCTTCTATTCTCGCCAAGATATTCGTACTCCGGTAAGAATTGCGATAGTCACTTTGATCTTGACTCAGTTAATGAACTTAGCGTTTATTGGGCCTCTGCAACATGCAGGTTTAGCGCTGTCTATTGGGCTGGCAGCGTGTTTTAACGCAGGTGTTCTGTATTGGCAATTACGCAAGCAAGATATTTTTCAGCCGTTAGCAGGCTGGCGTGCTTTCTTAGTTAAATTGTTTGTTGCCTTAGCGGTGATGGTGGTGGTGCTATTTGGTGTGCTGTACTTTATGCCTCCGTGGCAAGACGGCAATATGCTGATGCGCATGTTACGTTTGATAGGGGTGGTGATTGTGGGAGCAGGGAGCTACTTTGTGGCGCTGTATCTATTAGGCTTCCGCCCACGTGACTTTATGAAGCGTAGTATTGCGTAGTGCTTAATCTCTGCATCTGAATTTAATGTATTAGCCTTATATCGAACAAACTCCCCCCTCAATCGAGGGGGAGTAGACAATTACGGATGATAAGCGGACTCGCCATGAGTGGTAATATCTAATCCATCGCACTCTTCTTCTGGGGAAACCCGCAGACCAACTAGCTTATCTGCCAGTTTAAAGGCGATAAATGCCACAACACCCGACCAGACAATGGTGACCACAATGCTCTCAAGCTGAACAAAGACTTGGTGGGATAACGTGACGTTGTCACGATAACCGAGTCCCCCAAATAGTGTTGAGGTAAATACGCCTGTGAGTATGCAGCCAACAATACCGCAGGTGCCATGGATACCAAAAACATCACACACATCATCGGCTTTTAACCAACGTTTTAAGACGACAACCCCCCAAAGCCCAATAATTCCCCCGACAATACCAATAATCAGTGCACCAATAGGACCAACTGTACCCGCCGCTGGCGTAATAGCGACTAAGCCTGAGATACAACCGGAGCAGCTTCCGAGCATGGAGGGCTTTCCTCGCAATAACCATTCAGTGAATGTCCATGAAAGGATAGCGCCAGCCGTTGCAATCACCGTGTTGATAAGCGCCAGTGCAGCAATATTATTGGCACTGCCAGCAGAACCTACGTTAAAGCCAAACCACCCAATGTACAGCACGGCGGTACCCATAAAGACCATCGGTAAGTTATGGGGCTTTAGCACCACTTGGCTGTAGTCACTGCGTTTACCCAGTAAATAGGCGCCAACCAGAGCCGCGACAGCGGCATTAATGTGCACTACGGTTCCCCCTGCAAAATCGAGGGCGCCATCATCGAACAGCCATCCGCCTTCAGCCCATACCATATGTGCGATAGGCACATAGGAGAAGGTAAACCAAATCACAGTAAAAATAAGAAGTGCAGAGAAACGTACTCGTTCGCCCAGCGCTCCGACAATTAACGCGAGGGTAATAACCGCAAATGAACCTTGGAAGGCAACATGAATATATCGGTTAATGGAACCCGATAAATCATCGATGGACATCGCACTGAGAAACGTTAAAGAGCCATCCCCAAAGATTTTATTTCCGGCTGTGAAGGCGAGGCTGTAACCAAACACAAACCAAAGAATAATCACCACACTAAAAATCAGCATCACTTGGGTGATCAGCGATAACACGTTTTTGCTGCGTAATAATCCGCCATAAAACAGCGCAATGCCGGGGATGGTCATAAAAAATACCAATGCCGTACAGATCAACATAAAGGCGTTATCGGCTTTATCAACGGCATTCACTTCCGATGCATAGGCGGGAAGTGCGAAATAACTTAAGGCGAAGAGTGCGGCAGGTAACCAGAGTCGTCTCATCGTTTATCTCCCTTAGAGTGCGTCATCGCCGGATTCGCTGGTACGAATGCGAACGGCCTGTAGAAGTTCAAAAACAAATAGCTTTCCATCCCCCACTTTCCCCGTATCTGCGGTACGGATAATCGCATCGAGGACTGGCTCCAGTAGGTCATCGCTGATAGCGATTTCCATTTTGGTTTTGGGTAGAAAACTCACTTCATATTCCGCACCACGGTAAAGCTCTGAATGACCTTTCTGTCTGCCATATCCTTTAACTTCACAGATAGTCATTCCTTGAATTCCTAATTCAGTGAGTGCTTCACGAACATCTTCTAATTTGAACGGTTTAATAATTGCGATGATGTACTTCATAAATTCCCCTGTCTTTTTGAAAAGGCAAAAGAGATAAAGCAAGCATCGTGCCAAATGTTAATCTTTTGTTTTTAGGGAGTAATACATTGAAATGCGAGAAATAATGAGAGGTTGCTCACCAAATAAGTGCAAATCGTATATCAATTACAATAAATTGTTCGAAAATAGTGCAGGCAAGAAAGTGAAAAAGGGAAGTGGGGAGTGGGGAGTGAAAAGCAAAAAGCCCAGCAAAGTGGGCTTTAAGCAAAATAATAAAACTTACATTCTTTCGACGGTTTCGATACCTAACGTATCCAGACCCGCTTTTAACGTTTTTTGCGTTAATAAGGCCAGTTTTAAACGGCTTTGACGTTGTGCATCTGTGTCTGCCGACAAAATAGGGCAATGCTCATAGAAGCTAGAGAACAGACCCGCTAAGTCATACAGATAAGCGCACATAACGTGTGGCGTACCTTCACGTGCAACAGTCAAGATAGTCTCTTCAAACTGCATTAAACGTGTTGCTAATGCCATTTCATGTGGCGCTTCTAACACGATTGGTAAGGTTAAATCCGCTTCGGTAATGTCTGCTTTCTTGAAGATAGAGGCAACGCGGGTATAGGCATATTGCATATATGGCGCGGTGTTACCTTCAAAGGCTAACATATTGTCCCAATCGAAAATGTAGTCAGTAGTACGATTTTTAGACAAGTCAGCATATTTAACTGCACCAATACCCACGACATTCGCAAGATTCAGTAATTCATCTTCAGCCATATCCGGGTTTTTCTCACGGATTAGCGTTTGGGCACGTTCAACGGCTTCATCTAACAGGTCAGACAGACGAACAGTACCCCCTGAACGGGTTTTGAATGGCTTACCATCTTTTCCTAACATCATTCCGAACATATGGTGTTCAAGCGCCATAGATTCTGGGATATAGCCAGCTTTACGGACGATAGTCCAAGCTTGCATTAAATGTTGATGCTGGCGGGAGTCGATGTAATACAAGGAGCGGTCAGCATGTAAGGTTTCATAACGGTATTTAGCGCAGGCGATGTCGGTGGTGGTGTATAGGAAACCGCCATCTTTCTTCTGGACGATAACGCCCATCGGTTCGCCTTCTTTGTTTTTGAATTCATCAAGGAAAACCACCGTTGCGCCTTCACTTTCTACGGCTAAACCTTTGGCTTTCAGGTCGGCAACGATGCCTGGCAGCATACTGTTGTATAGGCTTTCACCCATCACATCGTCTTCCGTCAAGGTGACGTTTAAACGGCGGTAGGTTTCTTGGTTTTGTTGCATGGTGATATCAACCAGTTTACGCCACATTTTACGGCAGTATTCATCACCAGATTGTAATTTCACCACGTAACCACGGGCACGAACGGCAAAGTCTTCGTCTTCGTCGTAATGTTTTTTCGCTTCACGGTAGAATTCTTCGAGGTCTGAAAGTGCCATATCGCTGGCATCTTCATTTTGCACTTTTTCTAAATAAGCAATCAGCATCCCGAACTGTGTGCCCCAGTCACCTACGTGGTTAGCGCGGATCACTTTGTGACCGATAAATTCTTGGGTACGAGCGGCTGCATCACCAATAATCGTGGAGCGTAAATGACCGACGTGCATCTGTTTTGCAACGTTAGGCGCGGAGTAGTCAATAACGATGGTTTCGGCTTTGACAGGTGCTAGCCCTAAACGGTCACTGGTCAGCGCGTTTTCTGCGTGAGTGGCAATCCATGCAGGGTCGATAAAAATATTGATGAAACCGGGACCGGCGATTTCAATTTTTGATGCGATACCTTCGAGATCTAATTGGCTGACAATTTGCTCGGCCAGTTGTCGTGGAGGCAGACCCATTTTTTTCGCAGCTCCCATCACGCCGTTAGCCTGATAGTCACCAAATTGCGCTTTAGCTGATTGACGAACAAGGGCGTCACAGCCTTCTGGAGCTCCCGCTGCTAGCATTGCAGCACTGATTTTATCTGAAAGAATAGCCTGAATATTCACCGGATTACCTTAAATAACGAACATAGTTACCGCATTGTGCCATTTCATGGGCGTAACTAAAAGGTGGAAGAGAAAAAACGGCAGGTTTTATACCATATTTTGGGGGAGTCGTGCTACAGTCTGGCGCTTGTTTCACTTTTTATTATCTTTGTTTTTTATCTATAGAGTTATATGAATGTTAGATTTCGATAAAATCCCTCAGTTAAATGATTTATGGTGTGACCTGCCTAATTTTGAAAAAAACGTGACGGCAATGGCGCATACACTTGGCTTGTCTCTGACAGATTATGTGATTGACCATATTTCCGTGCGTTGCCATCATCAGGCAACGGCGGAGCGTTGGCATGATGGGCTATTACAATGCGCCGAGTTACTTTCTGATAACGTGATCAACGGCCGCCCAATTCGTCTTTATGACCTGAAAAATCCCATTCAAGTCGCTGGGCAAGATGTTTATATTATTGAGCTGCCTTTTCCAAAAGATAAAATCTATCCTCAAGAGAGCTGGGAACATATTGAAATGGTGATTGAGGTCGCGCCAGAATTATTGCCAGAGATAGCCCGCCGTTTATTACCGGATACCTTACCTGAAGGGTACTCTTATAAAGTAAGTCAACCTAAAGGTCAGCAAGAAAGACTGCCAAATCCGACTTTAGCCGTGACAAACGGCTTGATTACCCTCAAATATCATCCATTTTCCCTTAGAAACATCGTTGAAAGCGAAAAATAAGTGATGCGATTAACGTTATTGATCATTATTCAGAGTCAACTCTAAATGGTGTGATATCACGCAGATAACATTTAACAAAAAATGGCATAGTTAGTTGAATGCCTAATAAAAAGCACGTTTTAACCCTCAATTTCAGCTCATATTCTACTGAGCTTATGACCATTTTGGAGATCTTCATGGCGAAACTGGAAATTTGCTGTTTTGGTATAGAATGCGCCCAAGTTGCGCAAGAATATGGTGCAGATCGTATTGAGCTCTGTTCGGGGGCAGCAGATGGAGGGCTAACACCAAGTTACGGCTATTTAAAACGGGCGAGAGAGAAACTTCACATTCCTGTTCATCCTATTATTCGTCCACGTGGTGGCGATTTTTGCTATAACGTGAGTGAATTTGATGTGATCCGTGAAGATTTACAGATGATCAAGGAGATGGGGTTTCCCGGCGCAGTAGTGGGGATCTTAGATACAGAAGGGCGCATTGATATCGAACGGATGCAGACCTTAATGGAAATTGCGAATGGAATGGAAATTACTTTCCATCGTGCTTTTGATATGTGTATCAATCCATTACTGGCATTAGAGCAACTTAAAAACCTTGGAGTGGCGCGTATTTTAACATCCGGTCAGCAGCAAAGTGCTGAATTAGGTTTGCCACTATTGAAAGAGTTACACGAAAAAAGTCGCGAAATTAATGGCCCAATCATTATGGCTGGCGCGGGAGTCCGGTTGGCGAATATAACCAAGTTTATGGAAATTGGTCTAACGGAAGTGCACAGCTCCGCAGGGAAAACCGTCCCTTCCAGTATGAATTACCGCAAAGTCGGTGTCACGATGGCATCGAACAGCGAAACCGATGAGTTCACGCACTACTGTGTAGATGGACCAACGGTGGAAGCGATGATGGACTTTATTTCTATAACGGAAAAAGTACCTGCATAAATCATAAATTCAGAATAGGACTGACTGAATTTATGATAGGGAGAGTTAAGATAGGGAGGCTAAATACCTCCCTGAGGTTGATGACAAAGAGGGATAAAAGCGTGGTTTTTCCCTCTTTGTGTTATCAGGCGAAAATCAATGAATTGATTTTCCTTGTTAATTTTACAACCCCAAAAGAGCCATTTCCAAACCTGATGGGTTTGTCAATGTTCTAAGGGAGGCTAAATACCTCCCTTTGTTTTTAGATTTTTGAACTGAATAAAAACTAAAAACAGCTAAATGAATTTTAAGGAAAAAATCATGCTGAAAAAAATTGTATTAACGTCATCACTTTTGCTCATCACAACTTCCTCGTTTGCGTTTTCATTAGCTGAAAAAGAGAAGCATCAAAAATATGAAACGGAAGTTTCCTCTCAAATCACGACATTAAATAAAACCTGTGGGTCCGACATTAAAGCGAATTTTGACTGGGCTACCTTTTCAAAAGAGCAACTCGAAACCATGGGTATCGATGGTTATAGTAAAGAGATGCTTAAGGGGATAGCGAATGTCTGTGAACACTCTGAACTCGCAAAACAGTCAGTCGGTGAGAAAATCAAAAACATTACCTATTCCTATACCAAGCCTAGAGCGATTGAGTTAAAAGATGGCACGCTATCGTTAGGAATGGATTTTGATTCTGCGAATGATGCAAAAGCCGTTGAAGAGTATTTGATGAGTAATTTGTAGTCGTTATTTTTGTGGCACAACAATGAAACCCCCCGCGAGTTGTCGATGAACTTTTAGGGGGTTTGTCATGTACGGTCTGTGAGAATTGCCGCCTGACAATATTACGGTTTTTTCGCCACTAAAATCGCACGTAGAGGGGCTGGATAGCCTTCGATGGTTTTGGTTTGATCGTTAGGGTCTAAAAATTCCGCTAACGAATCCGTTTGCATCCATTCAGTGCGACGCTGTTCGTCTAACGAGGTCACGGCTTGGTCAACAATGCGTACGTCTACAAAACCGCATTTCTCTAGCCACACTTTGAGCATTTTGGCGGAAGGAATAAAATAAACGTTGCGCATTTGTGCATAGCGGTCGCCGGGGATCAGGCATTGGAATTCATCACCTTCAATCACCAAACTTTCTAACACTAATTCTCCTTCACTGACTAATTGATCTTTTAATTGATATAAATGGTCGAGTGGGGAGCGACGATGATACAGAACGCCCATCGAGAATACGGTATCAAAGGCTTTTAAGGCAGGCAGTTGTTCAATACCTAATGGTAATAAATGTGCGCGTTGGTCATCACCTAACAGTTTTCTAACTGCTTCAAACTGACATAAAAACAGTTCAGTAGGATCGATGCCGACAACAAACTGTGCTTCTTCGCCCAGCATACGCCACATGTGATAACCACTTCCGCAGCCCACATCTAACACATGACGACCTTTTAATGGGGAAATATGTGGCAGAACGCGATCCCATTTCCAATCTGAGCGCCATTCGGTATCGATATTGACGCCATATAGAGAAAATGGGCCTTTACGCCATGGTTTCAATTGCCCCAAGATATTGTTTAAACGGCGAGTTTCGCCTTCGGTTAATTCTGGGTCGCGCGTCGCAGTAACGCTATTTTTAATATCTAACTGGGTCGGCGTCATGACAGGCAGGTTATCTAACATTTTCTCCCATGAAGAGAACCCACCGTGTAGTCCTTCTTTCTTCCAGGCTGCCAGTTGAGCAGGCAAGGTTTCTAACCAATGGCTAAGAGGGCCAACGGCAATTTGTTGATAAAAACGACCGAAATCGATCATTGCAGCCCCTCTTTTAATGCTAATAATGAACCGAAGTTAAAACATTGGAACCAGACTTCACAATGTGTGAATCCGACGCGTTTTAGGCGAGTTTTATGCGCTTCAACAGAGTCGGTGAGCATGACGTTTTCGAGCATGCTGCGTTTTTGGCTGATTTCGAGTTCGCTATACCCATTGGCGCGTTTGAAATCATGGTGCATGTTGAATAGTAACTCACCAATTTGCTTATCTTCAAAATTGAACTTCTCAGATAACACTAAAATCCCGCCGGGTAATAACCCTTGGTAAATTTTAGTGAGTAATTTCTCGCGATCATCGGGGTTTAAAAACTGCAATGTGAAGTTAAGGATAACCATAGACGCATTTTCAATATGAATATCGCGAATATCTCCTTCGATAACCTCGACGGGCGTTTGTGCTTTATACGCATCAATATGACGGCGGCAGCGTTCGACCATGGCGGGTGAATTATCGACAGAAATGATTTTGCAGTTTTCCACTGAAATATTTCGACGAACAGACAGGGTGGCGGCACCAAGGGAACATCCCAGATCATAGACTTGGCTATTTGGTGTCACAAAACGCCCCGCTAGCATCCCAATCATGGTGATGATATTGGAGTAACCCGGTACGGAACGTTGGATCATATCGGGGAAAACTTCAGCTACTTTTTCATCAAACTTCCAGTCACCTAAATTGGCGATTGGCGCGGAGAAAAGGCTGTCTTTATGGTTTGGATCCTGACTTGACATAGACTTGTATTAATTAGCAGAACAAAAGTAGTGGCGGATTGTAGCAGAAAGCCATATAACCTGAAAACAACATAACTTGAAAACAATATAACTTGAAAACAATAGAACCTGAAAACCAATCCGCACAGAAGGAAGGGAAAATTAAAAGGTGAACGACACCATTTGTACCCATGGTAGATAATAGGCATTGGCCATGATCATTAAGGTGAGTGCCAGATACGTTCCCATCATTCCCATTCGTCGTTGTGAATAGTCATGGTTTTTTAAACCGTAAGAGTGGAGCATGCGGCTTACAATCAGTAGAATGCCGCAAACATGGATCATCCAAACTTTGGCGCCATTCATCTCCATTAACAGTAATAAAATTAATGAAACTGGAATGTATTCGATGGCATTGCCATGCACACGGATAGCGGTTTGCAGTTCAGAAAAACCACCATCACCAACAGAAACACGGTACTGATTTCTTAGCTTTACGACATTGAGTGATAGTTTCAGTATCAGTAAGGCCCCTAGTACAGCGTATAAAGAACTGACCATTTTTTATTCTACCTCTATGGAGATAAATTAAATTTTCTAAATTTTAAGACCTAATCAGTAAATCTACAAATAGAAATATATCGCTATTGATAATTCATTTTTGAATTACTTAATGAGGTTATCCGCTTTAAGTTGCGCCAAGACAGCAATGGCGGTGATAGAGCAGCGGTCTGCATCATTGGAATCCAACCACACTAATTCAGCAATTTCAGCCGCAGGTTGAGGGATGCCGTCGTAATCGGCTTGGTAGCAACGAATACAAACTTGCGTACCATCTTGTTTGCCATCAGCCAATCCGGTGAATTCTCCGTAGAACCGGATAGATTCAGGGAGTAAGGTTAATGTGAGTTCCTCATCGATTTCGCGAGAAAGCGCCTGTTGGTCAGTTTCACCCTGCTCACGTTTTCCGCCAGGAATATAAAATAGGGTTTTATTATGGGAACGAACCATGGCAACTTTGCCATTTTGAATGGTAATTAAACCTAATTTATCAATGATTTTAGTGCTCATCTTTTACCTTAACCTGTTAGAGGTTACTGTCAATCATAGAAAAAAGCTGGTGGTTTTACACCTGCGTCGACATTATTTTTTCTCGATAACTTTGACTAACTCATAACGGATGCTTGGGGCATCGGCGGGTGGGTTAGGCACATCAAATTGTTGAACCTCTAACACGTAGTTATAGCCCGGCTCGTAGCTGAATCCTTGAATAGATGAGTAAAAATATTGCCAATCATCAGTTGGTTTTTCTTTAACTTTCATGCATTTCATAGGTGCAACGCCGACACAGTCAGCCAGAGAGGAGTCAATATAAAAGATTTTATTGTTGCTGTTGGTGGGCTTCATCGTGTTGGTATTATTTCCGTTTTGGCATCCTGCAAGCAGAACAAAAAGGGATGATGCGAGTAGAATTTTTTTCATAAAGGTTCCTCTAGTTTCAGGCAAAAGTGTCTGAATGAGAGTAATTATAGCAAAATGAGACGGGTAATTATTCCCAAAAAAATTATGATCTAACAAACAATCAAATTTGAAGTCTCAATTGGGCGTATGATTTTTTTAGATTAGTTGAGATCATTTTAATAGATAAGAACCATTTTTATTGATTGGAGATGGTTTTTTTGTATCAATTTCGCAGTTAAGCTGTATAGCAAACTGTTTGTCTAACAGAATTTCCTATATAATGTCTGCCTTTTTTGACATTCTGAATTTTCAGCTCTGTGTTTTGCAAATTCAATGTTTCTAAACATGAGGTTAAGCAAACACACCGTTTAGCAAATGGGTTCAGCAAAATGCCAAATTCCCGCAGCAAACCACAGCACAGTATGCTGAGTAAATAAATTACGCTGGGTAAACAACAAGCTGAGTAAAAGGATAGAGTATGCGTACTAATTATTGTGGGCAATTAAATATCGCTCATGAAGGCCAGAAGGTCACTCTTTGTGGATGGGTAAACCGCCGTCGTGACTTAGGTGGTTTGATTTTTATCGATATGCGTGACCGCGAAGGCATCGTTCAAGTTTTCTTTGATCCAGAGCGTAAAGACATATTTGAGAAAGCGTCAGAACTGCGTAACGAGTTCTGCATCCAAATCACAGGTACAGTACGTGCGCGCCCAGATAGCCAGAAAAACAAAGATATGGCAACGGGTGAAATTGAAATCTTTGCTGAAGGTCTGGAAGTCTTTAACAAATCTGAACCTCTGCCGCTAGACAGCAACCAAACTAATACAGAAGAGCGTCGCTTAAAATACCGCTATTTAGATTTACGCCGTCCGGAGATGTCAGATCGTCTACGTACGCGTGCGAAAATCACCAGCTTTGTTCGTAATTTTATGGACAAAGAAGGCTTTATGGACGTTGAAACGCCAATGCTAACCAAAGCGACGCCAGAAGGGGCGCGTGACTACTTAGTACCAAGCCGAGTTCATAAAGGTAAGTTCTATGCACTGCCGCAATCCCCACAGCTGTTCAAACAACTGCTGATGATGTCTGGCTTTGATCGTTACTATCAAATCGTAAAATGCTTCCGTGACGAAGATTTACGAGCTGACCGTCAACCTGAATTTACCCAAATCGATGTGGAAACCTCGTTCATGAGCGCGGAACAAGTTCGCGAAGTGATGGAGCGTATGATCCGCAACCTATGGCTTGAGGTGAAAGGCGTTGATTTAGGCGATTTCCCAATCATGACCTTTGCAGAAGCGATGCGTCGTTACGGTTCAGATAAACCAGACCTGCGTAACCCAATGGAATTGGTTGATGTTGCTGATATTGTTAAAGATGTTGAGTTTGCAGTATTTGCGGGTCCAGCAAATGACCCTAAAGGTCGTGTTGCAGCGCTGAAAGTGCCAGGTGGCGCAGCAATGACCCGTAAACAAATTGACGAATACGGCAATTTCGTGGGCATCTATGGTGCGAAAGGCTTAGCGTGGATGAAAATCAACGAACGCGCGAAAGGCTTAGAAGGTATTCAAAGCCCAGTTGCGAAGTTCCTAAGCTTAGACATTATCGAGCAAATTATTGAACGTACTGGCGCAGCTGATGGCGATATCATCTTGTTTGGTGCGGGTGCAAAAAATGTGGTGACTGACTCAATGGGCGCATTACGCCTGAAAGTGGGTCGTGACTTCGAGCTGACAAACTTAAATAGCTGGCAGCCACTATGGGTTATCGACTTCCCAATGTTTGAAGAAAATGGCGAAGGTGGTTTAACAGCAATGCACCACCCATTTACTTCACCGAAAGATTTTACACCGGAAGATCTGGCGAAGAACCCTGAAGATGCTGTTGCGAATGCCTACGATATGGTTATTAATGGCTACGAAGTAGGTGGTGGTTCTGTCCGTATTCACCGTAGCGAAATGCAACAAACCGTATTCGGTATTTTAGGTATTAATGAAGAAGAACAACGTGAGAAGTTCGGCTTCCTGTTAGATGCACTGAAATACGGTACGCCACCACATGCAGGTTTAGCATTTGGTTTAGACCGCTTAGTCATGTTGTTAACTGGAACTGATAACATCCGTGATGTTATTGCATTCCCGAAAACCACCGCAGCGGCATGTTTAATGACCAATGCACCAAGTCATGCAAACCCTGATTCACTGACTGAATTAGCGATTGCAGTTGTGGCGAAAGAAGAAGAGTAATGAAAAGTTATAAGCGCCCAGAATCGATATTAGTCATTATGGTGGCTGAAAAAACGGGGCGGGTGCTTATGATGCGGCGTAAAGATGATCCAGACTTCTGGCAATCAGTAACTGGAAGTTTGGAACTTCATGAAACCAGTGCTGCGGATGCAGCGCTTCGCGAAATCAAAGAAGAGACGGGGTTTAACCCGCAACCAAGTCAGTTACATGATTTGTCGAAAAGTATCATCTTTGAAATTTTCCCGCATTTCAGGCATCGTTATGCACCAGATGTAACCCACTGTAAAGAACATTGGTTTAAATTGGTGCTGAGTGATGAACAAACGCCATTACTGACTGAACACACTGAATTTTGTTGGCTTGAACCGCAACAGGCAGCAGAGCTGACAAAATCGTGGAGCAACAGCCAGGCTATTTTAGAATTTGCTGTTTAATTATTTTATTGACGTTTTTGGAGATATTTCATGGCAGGTCATAGTAAATGGGCCAACACCAAACACCGTAAAGCGGCGCAAGACGCAAAGCGCGGTAAGATTTTCACTAAAATTATTCGTGAGCTGGTCACTGCAGCGCGTTTAGGCGGCGGCGATGTCGCAACTAACCCACGTTTGCGTGCTGCTGTGGATAAAGCATTATCAAACAACATGACTCGCGATACATTAAACCGTGCGATTGCGCGTGGTGTGGGTAATGATGACAACGATAATATGGAAACCATCATTTATGAAGGTTACGGTCCTGGCGGTACAGCTGTTATGGTTGAATGTTTAAGTGACAACCGTAACCGTACCGTTTCTGAAGTTCGCCACGCGTTTACTAAAACGGGCGGTAACTTAGGGACTGATGGCTCTGTATCTTATTTATTCACCAAACGTGGCGTGATCACTTACGCACCGGGCGTGGATGAAGATGCGCTGATGGAAGCTGCACTTGAAGCGGGTGCTGACGACGTTGAAACGTACGATGATGGTGCAATAGATGTTTACACCACCTTTGAAACGTTCGGTGCGGTTAAAGACGCATTAGATGCTGCAGGTTTCACTAGCGAAGCCGCTGAAGTTTCTATGATCCCATCGATTACGGCAGAGCTTGATGTTGAAACGGCACCAAAATTAATGCGCCTGATCGACATGTTAGAAGACTCAGACGACGTTCAAGAAGTTTATCATAACGGTGATATCTCTGATGAAGTTGCTGAGCAACTGTAATTAAGACGATGTCTGCGTAGAGAAAGCAGGCTGTGTCCAGCCTGTTTTCTCTAACGCCTCTCCCATCTTCATCTTCTCTTTTATTTGCTATATTTATGATGGCAGGAATGCTATTTACACTGAAATTCCGGTGGAAACGCTGATATTCCCTTGTTGCCATTGTGGCTGTCATTAGATGGGGATAAGATGATATGAAAATTAATAAAGGGCAACTATAGGTTTTATATGGCGATTATTCTGGGTATCGACCCTGGTTCACGGATCACAGGATACGGTGTTATTCGCCAACAAGGTAGGCAATTACTCTATCTCGGAAGTGGGTGTATTCGTACTCAAGTTGATGATTTACCAAGCCGTCTGCAGCGTATTTATGCGGGAGTCTCGGAAATTATCACCCAGTACCAACCTGATGTTTTATCTATCGAACAAGTCTTTATGGCGAAGAATGCGGACTCGGCTCTGAAACTGGGGCAAGCGCGTGGTGTGGCGATTGTCGCGGCAGCAAACCAAAATATTCCCGTTTTTGAATATGCGGCTCGTCAAGTTAAACAAACCGTAGTGGGAACGGGAGCTGCAGAAAAAAGCCAAGTCCAGCATATGGTGAAATCTATTCTAAAATTATCGGCTAGCCCTCAAGCGGATGCCGCAGATGCGCTGGCAATTGCCATCACCCATTGCCATTTTAATCAAAACTTGCTGAAAGTCGGTGATCCGCGTTTAGTGTTAACCCGCGGAAGATTAAGATGAAGACTGGATATGCATCCAGCATTTTTTGTGGTATAAACAGCAGAGTCAAAATTTAAGACGCTAATCAAATTTAAGGGGTTTAGTGTGATAGGTCGTTTACGTGGCATCGTATTAGAAAAGCAACCACCCATTGTGTTACTTGAGCTACAAGGTGTTGGCTATGAAGTTCATATGCCAATGACCTGTTTCTATGAATTACCTGAAATTGGCCAAGAAGCTATTGTTTTCACCCACTTTGTGGTGCGAGAAGATGCTCAATTACTGTATGGCTTCAATGACAAACAAGAGCGCGCACTATTTAAAGAACTGATTAAAGTTAATGGCGTGGGCCCTAAACTGGCACTTGCGATTTTATCCGGTATGTCGGCTCAACAATTTGTATCTGCCATTGAGCAAGAAGCGATTTCTTCGTTGGTGAAATTGCCGGGTATCGGCAAGAAAACTGCCGAGCGTTTAGTGGTCGAAATGAAAGACCGTTTCAAAGGCCTGAATGGGGATCTTTTCAACCCTGTGAGCGATATTGATTTACCAAGTGTGAAGAGCCAAGGACCAAGCCAAGCAGATATCGAAGCCGAAGCTGCTGCTGCCTTGATTGCTTTGGGATATAAGCCGCAAGAAGCCAGCCGTATGGTGAGTAAAGTCGCGAAACCTGATAGCGATTCTGAAACTCTGATCCGTGATGCCTTACGCGCAGCACTTTAATTGAGAGATTATTACGATGATTGAAGCTGATCGCCTAATTACTGCTGAAGTGCTGCATTCTGAAGAAGAAGCCATTGATCGCGCGATCCGCCCTAAATTACTGGATGAGTATATTGGGCAACCGCAAGTTAAGCATCAAATGGAAATATTTATTCAGGCAGCCAAAATGCGAGGGGATGCGCTCGACCATCTGTTAATTTTTGGGCCCCCAGGGTTAGGAAAAACTACATTAGCGGGTATTGTTGCCAACGAGCTTGGGGTTAATTTGCGGACAACGTCAGGGCCAGTGTTAGAAAAGGCCGGGGATTTGGCTGCGATGCTGACTAACCTTGAACCCCATGATGTCCTTTTTATTGATGAAATTCATCGACTTTCACCAGTAGTCGAAGAGATTTTATATCCTGCCATGGAAGACTATCAATTAGATATTATGATAGGCGAAGGTCCTGCGGCACGTTCCATTAAAATCGATTTACCGCCATTTACGTTGATCGGTGCCACTACGCGAGCGGGCTCCTTAACGTCGCCACTGCGTGACCGTTTTGGAATTGTACAACGATTAGAGTTTTACCAAGTTGATGATTTGCAACATATTGTGAAGCGTAGCGCTCAGTATATGGGGCTGGATATCACGGAAGAAGGGGCCTTGCAGGTCGCAATGCGCTCTCGTGGAACACCACGGATCACTAACCGTTTATTACGGCGCGTGCGTGACTTTGCCCAAGTGAAAGGCAATGGCAGTATTGATGAGTTGATTGCGAGCCAAGCGCTGGATATGTTGAATGTGGATGCGGCGGGTTTTGACTATCTTGATCGTAAACTGCTGGTGGCCATCATCGATAAGTTTATGGGCGGACCGGTGGGGGTTGATAACCTTGCCGCAGCGATTGGAGAGGAACGCGAAACCATCGAAGATGTGCTTGAGCCTTATCTTATTCAGCAAGGGTTTATCCAACGAACGCCTAGAGGGCGTATGGCAACATCCCATGCCTATTCTCACTTTGGTTTAACGCCAAAAGAGGTTTAAACCCGAAAAAATCCTTTTAATACAAAGATAATTGAATGTGGTATCACGAAAAAGCCCTTGAGCATGAAAAATGACTCAAGGGCTTTTTGTTTTAGGCTAACTTGTATTGGTTGATCTGTAATTTGCAGTCGCGATTAGTTTTTTGTTTTTATGCACAAACTTAAGATAAACAAAATAGCGGAGGTGAGCACAACGGATGGGCCTGCAGGAGTATCATAAAAGGCGGACAACGTTAACCCGCCAGTAACGGAAATCATGCCAATACCAATCGCAGTGAGTGCCATTTGTTCAGGGGTTTTGGCAAAACGTCGGGCGGTGGCAGCAGGAATGATCAGCAAAGAGGTAATGATCAGCGCTCCAACAAATTTCATTGCAATCCCGATAGTTAATGCCGTTACCATCATCAATAATAAACGGGAGCGTTGGAGATTAATTCCATCCACAAAAGCCAGTTCTGAGCTGACAGTCATTGATAAAAGCGCCCGCCATCGATAAAAAAGCAACCCACAAACGACAACCACGCCAATTAAAATCGTTATAATATCTTCGTATGTTACTGATAACAAATCACCAAATAGATAGGCCATCAGGTCGACGCGGACATTCGCCATTAGGCTGACGACAACCAGCCCTAAAGAGAGGGAGCTGTGAGCCATAATGCCGAGTAACGTATCGACGGCGAGTTGAGGACGTTTTTCCAACCACACGAGGATCAGGGCCAATAATAAAGTCACTGCGATCACCGCGTAAAAGGGATTAATATTTAGCAGCAAACCGAAGGCAACACCTAGCAAAGATGCGTGGGCGAGGGTATCTCCAAAATAGGACATACGGCGCCAAACCACAAAGGAACCTAAAGGGCCGGCAGCAATCGCGAGTAACATACCTGCAATCCAACCAGGTAGCAGTAACTCAATCATGATGGCAATCCTTACTGTGTTGGTGGGATGTGATCACATTACCTTCTAAATCATGTTGGTGATTGTGTTGATGACGGTAAACCCCCAGTTGCTGTGCGCCTCGATAGCCAAACATCGCGACGAATTCAGGGTGATTAGAGACAACGTCAGGGGTACCAGAGCAACAAATATGTCCGTTAATACATAAAACTTGGTCTGTTTTTGCCATGACTAAATGCAGGTCATGGGAGACCATGAGAACTGCGCAACCAAGTTCAGTTCTTAATTGATTGATTAAGTCATACAACGCAACTTGGCCATTAATATCGACGCCTTGGGCGGGTTCATCGAGAACCAACAAATCAGGTTTATTAAGTAAGGCACGCGCAAGCAGAACGCGCTGGGTTTCACCGCCTGAGAGTTTCTGCATTGGCTGGTCAATAAGGTGCGTGGCTTTAACCCGTTCGAGGGCGGGTAATAAATGTTCCGTACGGACACCTTGCTTTAACATCATAAACCGCTTCACGGTTAGAGGCAGGGTGGTATCTAAATGTAGTTTTTGTGGAACATAACCAATAGAGAGTGACGAGGCTCTGCTGATAGTGCCTGATGTGGGAGCTAATAGCCCCAATACCACGCGAACAATCGTGGATTTACCGGCACCATTAGGCCCCAACAACGTCACGATATCACCTTTGTTAAGCGCAAAAGTGACATCCTTTAATACAGGTTTATCGCCAAATGAGACGGAGATTTTATTTAAAGATAGTAGTGGTTGCATATGAAAACATCTTGCAGAAATCAAGTTGTGTTATATTATAACATTTCAATTTTAAGATCACGGAAAAATGTTCATGATACACAAATCGAAACTTATTACCCGTAAATTCATCTGCAAAGCTACGTTAGCCTCAGTTTTAACCGCATCGATGTTGCCAATAGCCAATGCCGATGTCGTTACATCGATTCGACCTTTAGCCTTCATTGCGGCGGGGATCGCTGATGGTGTCACTGATACACAAGTTTTACTTCCTGATGGTGCTTCGCCGCATGATTATGCACTGAAACCTTCGGATTTAAAAAAGATAAAACAGGCTGATTTATTTGTTTGGGTTGGTCCTGAATTAGAAATGTTTTTAGAGAAGCCAATCAATGTGTTAGACCAGAATAAACGTCTAGCATTGGCTGAACAGAAAAATATTCATAACTTATTAATGGCTGAAAACCACGAGGAGGAAGATAGCCATCAACATGCCGATGAACCTAACCATGATGCGGATCACGAACATCATCACCATGGTGAGTATAATATGCACATCTGGTTGTCTCCAGATATTGCAAATTTGGCAGCCGATGATATTTACGCGCGTTTAGTAGAGGTTTATCCTGCTCAGAAAGATAAGCTGGACGTAAACCTTCGTAAATTCAAAGAAAACATGGCGCAAAACAATAAGAAAATTGCTAGTATTTTAAAACCGGCTCAAAATAAAGGGTATTTTGTTTTTCACGATGCTTATGGCTACTTTGAAAAACACTATCAGCTCGCTCCATTAGGGCATTTTACGATAAACCCTGAGATTCAGCCCGGTGCCCAAAAATTGCATCAAATACGAACACAACTGGTTGAGCATAAAGCGCAATGCGTTTTTGCTGAGCCACAATTCAGACCTGCGGTTATTGAAAGCGTAGCGAAAAATACGGGAGTCAAAATGGGTACTCTCGACCCACTCGGTAGTGGGCTGGCAATTGGACCAGATAGCTACATGAAGTTTCTGACTCAACTATCAGAACAATACGCAAGCTGCCTGAATTAAGCATAGAGGAATAGTTTAAAGTGCAGCAAATGGCAAATGGTATTGTGCAGGCATTTAATGGCTTGTCCAAGACCCATAAAATTGTGTTGAGCACGCTCACTGTAGCCACCATGGCTGTCGCGATTTGGCGGCCAGTGCATATCCCTATCACACATGAAGGTGATGGCTCTCCTGATACGGTTATTCCTTTTGCTCAATCAGCGATTGAAGCCGAAGGTAATGATTTAATTCAAGATAGTAGTGAACAGTTACCGGATGAAGGCGTTGCAGACAGCGACGCATCAGATGCGGATGGTACACCGCTCGCACATGAATATGTTGTCTCAAGTGGCGATAACTTATCGTCTATCTTGACCCAGTTTGGTATTGAAGCTGGTGATGTTGCGACACTTTCAAACCAACATAAATCATTACGTAACTTAAAAATCGGTCAAACCCTTAGCTGGACACTGAATACTGATGGCGAATTAGAGTCCTTAACGTGGGATGTTTCTCGCCGTGAAACGCGTATCTTCAAACGCGTTGGAGCAACCAACAAATTTGAAGAAACGAAAGAGATCCGTAAAGGCGATTGGACAAACAGCGTGATGACGGGTTCTATCGATGGAACGTTTGCTCAAAGCACGAAGAAAGCGGGTTTGACTCGTACAGAAGGCCGTGAAGTTACCAAAGCATTACAGTGGCAGGTGGACTTTAACAAGCTGAAAAAAGGCGATAAGTTTACCGTTTTAATGGGGCGAGAGATGCTCAATGGGACTCATGAACAGAGCCAACTAGTTGGTGTGCGTTTACAGTCTGGCGGTAAAAATTACTACGCTTTTCGTGCTGAAGATGGTCGCTATTATGACAGTGAAGGTAATGGTTTAGAACGCGGTTTCTTGCGTTTTCCAACGGTTAAACAGTTCAGGGTTTCATCACACTTCAACCCACGCCGTGTTAACCCTGTAACTGGCCGTGTTGCACCACATAAAGGGGTCGACTTTTCCATGCCAGTGGGTACGCCTGTATTAGCGGTTGGTGATGGTGAAGTGATTGTGGCGAAATACAGTGGTGCAGCAGGAAACTTTATTGCGATTCGCCATGGTCGCCAATATACGACGCGTTATATGCATTTACGTCAATTGCTGGTGAAACCAGGGCAAAAAGTGAAGCGTGGTGATCGCATTGCGTTATCGGGTAATACTGGACGTTCGACAGGACCACATCTCCATTTTGAAATGTGGGTTAACCAGCAAGCTGTCAACCCACTGACTGCGAAATTACCAAGCTCAGGTGGTTTAACAGGTAAAGAACGTAAAGAGTATTTAGAGCTGGTCAAAGAGACCAAATCCCAGCTTAAATTGAAATAACCATTTCAGTTTCTTCATCCAACAACTGGCAGATACTTGTGTCTGCCAGTTTTTTTTGTAATGCTCTTACACATTCATTTTTGGTTATCAAAATAGCCGTGATTTCTTGGGTATAACATGAATAAAGAACAAGATACCGATAGCAAAAAGGGCTATGTGCCAACGTTTCATAAATCCTATTTATTACCTAAATATTGGGGCGTTTGGTTAGGTGCGGGACTCTTCGTTGCGCTTGCTTATATTCCCGTTAAAGTTCGCGACCCTATGCTGGCAAAAATAGGTAAATGGGTTGGACGATTAGCAAAGAGCGCCCGTCGCCGAGCGAAAATTAACTTACTCTATTGTTTTCCTAATATGAAAGAGCAACAAAGAGAAGAGTTGGTTGATCGGATGTTTGAAACTGCACCTCAATCTTTTGTCATGTTGGCTGAATTGTGTGTACGTGGTGCGGAACGTACATTAGCGCGTACCCAGTGGCATAACAAACAGATTATTGACCAGTTGCAGGAACAGCAAAGCAATGTGATTTTTATGGTTCCTCACGGTTGGGCTGTAGATGCTCCTGCCATGCTATTAGCTGCGATGGGGCAGAATATGGCCGCTATGTTCCATCACCAGAAAAATCCCGTTGCAGATTATTTATGGAATAAGGCTCGTTACCATTTTGGTGGAAGGCTTCATTCCCGCGAAGCAGGCATTAAACCTTTTATTGCATCTGTCAGACAAGGTTACTGGGGTTTTTATCTACCGGATCAAGATCATGGGGAAGAGCATAGTGAGTTTGTTGATTTTTTTGGCACATACAAAGCGACCTTACCCGCTATCGGTAGATTAATGAAAGTGTGTAAAGCGAAAATTGTTCCTTTATTTCCGGTGTACGATCACGTTAATCATCAATTGCATATCTATGTTCGTGAACCAATGGATGATATTGATGGTCAAGATGATAACTATATTGCACGTAGAATGAATGAAGAGTTAGAGTTTTTAGTTGAACCTAATCCAGAGCAATATACGTGGATCCTTAAGCTCTTGAAAACGCGCAAGGAAGGTGAGATAGAGCCCTATCAACGAAAGGATTTATATCGCTAGATATCTTTTTAGCATCATAACAAGCCACGGTAATAATTATCCGTGGCTTTTGTTTTTTATATAGATATAAATAATACTGAAAATGCAAAACGGAGAAGCGATATTATAAATACATTGTTATATTCTTCGCAGAATAAAAATAGAGAATACGATGGATTGGAGAAAATATGGATAAAACAAGAACAACACTAGATCAATGGGTAACATTACAGGCTGTAGTTGACTATGGGGGGTTTGCTCAAGCAGCAGAAGTATTACATAAAACACAGTCATCTATTAGTTATACGATTAACAAATTAGAACAAGTGTTGGATATGGAAATTTTTGTAGTGGAAAAAAGGCGTGCAGTCTTAACCTCTCAAGGAGAAAAATTATTAGCATTATCAAGAGAAGTGACGAATAAAGCAATTGCGTTGGAAATAGCCGCCAAAATCATAACAAAGAAAATAAATAATAAAATAAAAATAGTGATAGATTCATTGTATGATAGTGATGATCTATTAAATAAAATCGAGAGGTTAATAAAAAATAGAAAGGATTACGATATTGAATTAACTAAAACATTACTTAATAGAGATGAAATTCTTTCATTCAAGGAGTTTGATTTATTAATCTCTCATCATTATATAGGTTCATTAAACCCTATATTTATTGGGGAGGTGAGTGCAATATTAGTCACAGAGCCCAATCATTATCTTCAAAAATGCACTCAAAATGAAATAGAAAGCAAGTTAAAAATAACACCTCATATTTTGCTATCTTCAACATTTCAAGAAAAAACAAAAAGTCGTCAAATAGTTAAAGTTACAAATACAGAAATAGCTATTAAGTTAACGAGGAACTCAGTGGGGTACTCTTGGCTTCCTAAGAATATTATTCATGAATTAATAGATGACAACTTGCTGAAGGAAGTTGAAAATGATATTTATAATGAAAAATATCAATTTTATATGTATAAAAATAAAAACCAAATAATAAACGATATAATCATAAGTTACCTATTTAATGATTACCAAACTAATTGATTTCAGTTTTAAATTTATCCTGTAAAGTTAATAAGTAATTTTGATTTTAATTTTAAAATTTCAATATAACCATTCATTAACTTAATTAAGTTAAAGTGTTATATTTCTGGCTAACGAGAAATATCAGTTACATTTCTTTTATGAAATTCAAGTCAAGAAATATATATTTTATTTATAGGAAAACCCATGCGTATTTTAAATAAAAAATTTAATTTATTAGTCGTAAGCTTATCGATGGTCATAGTATCAACAGCATCTGCTTCAGGAGTGATTAATTTTACAGGAGAGGTCATCGAGCAAGCTTGTACAGTTGACAGTAAATCACGTACTTTAAATGTTGATCTTGGTCGTGTATCAACGAAAAGTTTATCTTCACAGGGTGAGGTCGCGGGGGTAACTAATTTCATTATTAAGTTAGTAGATTGCCCTAATGATACCAAAGTCACGGTTAATTTTGCTGGAACTCGTGATGCGGTCGACCATAATATTCTTGCATTACACGAAGGTAATGGAATGGCAAAAAATATCGGTATTGCATTATATGAAAAAAATGCGGTTACCCCGATAAAACTGTATGAAGATGCTCAAGAGGTTGCTTTAGATGGAAAGTCAGCAGAGTTAGAATATGTCGCGGCATATAAAGCAACAGGTGTCGCAATAGCTGGCCAAGCAAACAGTAGTGCAGTTTATAGTATTCAGTATCAGTAATAATAATTAGGGTGATTTTAATCATCCTAATTTCCTTTCTATTTTGGCATTTATATGAAAATTTTTTTTGCTATTCTTTTTCTATTTTTTCATTTGGTTTCTTCATCTAGTTTATCTTTAGCTACAGGAATTAGCGTTGGCGGAACTCGTTTTGTTTATATGGATAATAAACGAGAAGTTTCAGTTCCAATATTTAATAGTAATGAAAAAAAACCTTTTTTAATTCAAAGTTGGGTGACGGGGTTTAATGAAAATATTAAAGCGCCATTTATTGCAACTCCTGCTTTATTTCGTATTGAACCGAATAGTTACGGGGCGGCAAGAATTGCATATTTAGGTCAGCCTCTTTCATCTAATCAAGAAAAAATATTTTTATTAAATATAAAGTCAATACCTCCTAAAGATGAGAGTATTGAAAATGAATTGCAAATCATTATCAATTCCCAGTTTAAACTTTTCCTACGTTCAAACGATATTGAACCATTTAATTTGGAAAATGTAATATTAACAAAGGAGCGTGATGGTATAAAAATAAACAATAAGACACCGTATCATTTATCAATTAAAAGCATTTTAATTAATGGGGAATCCATAAAAGGAACAAAAATGGTCTACCCATGGGTAGATGATTATATTTTAAAAAAAAGAATGGATAAGGGGCATGCAGTTACTGTCGAATTTATTAATGACTATGGTGCTATTGTAGAAAAGAAAATAACCAAGAGCTAGTGTATGGGAAAACACCATTTAATTAAAAATTGGTTTTATAGTAAAAAAATCGCTTTTATTAATATTACATTTTTTTCATCCGTTGGATTTTCATCAATCCTCTATGCGAGTGAGGTTTTCGATATCAATGCAATTAATACAGGAATTGAAAATCAGCTATCTGACCCTTCATTATTAAATTATCTATCTAAAACAGAAGGGCAACTTCCCGGTAACTACCAGGTTAATATTTATGTTAATGGAAATAAAATCGCCGACGAATGGATTGAATTTATTTACGATAATGAAGAGGGGAAACTAAAACCTAAGATAAAAAAAGAACAGCTAATTAGTTGGGGTGTAAAACCCTCAATGTTATTAGAAGAAAATGAAATCTCCTCAACCAACAAATTTTTCGATATTAAGCATTCAATTGATGGTAGTGACATTCGCCATGATTTCTTTTCAAACAGATTGAATATTAGCATTCCTCAAATTGCTATGAAAATGGCGAGCAGAGGCTATATTGACGTCACTGAATGGGACGATGGGATCAACGGGATGTTTGTTAACTATTCCGCACGGTTTAACCGAGCTTGGGGAAGGCCAAACAGCCAAAAAAATATTTATGTAGGCCTACGAAATGGAATTAACTGGGGTGCTTGGAGGTTACGTAATCACAGTTATTACAATGATACGAGTGAAAAGGTTATGTTGCATAGCTTGCAAACTTTCTTAGAACGGGATATTCGAGATTTTAAAAGCCATTTAATTATTGGAGAAACTGCGTCTGATAACGGGATCATGGATGCTTTTCAATATCGCGGTATAAAGCTGATGTCTGAAGAAAGCATGTTACCGCAAAGTCGCCGTGGATTTGCTCCAGTAGTTAATGGGGTTGCAAATACCAATGCTGTGGTCACTGTTCATCAAAATGGCCAGATTATTTATCAAACGTCGGTACCTGCTGGTGAGTTTATATTGAATGATCTTTATCCTACGTCGTTCAGTGGAGATTTACAGGTTACGGTCGCTGAAGCAAATGGAACAACAAGAACATTTATCCAACCTTTTTCCAATGCCCCCATTATGCAAAGGGACGGTTCATTAAAATACAGCATTGAACTTGGAAAATATCGGGAAGAAGAAGGAGGGCAACAGCCTTATTTTATTCAATTTTCTGGGATCTATGGTCTGCCAATCAATTTAGCTAATTATGGCAATGTGTCGTTATTAGGTGGCACGCTTATTTCAGAAGATAAACAAGTTTATGTTTTAGGAACTGGACTGAGTTTAGGTTATTTAGGAGGTATTTCACTGGATATGAAATACTCACAAGCACAATGGCAGAAATATGCAAAGATGACTGAGCAAACCTACCGTTTTCAATATATTAAATATATTCAAAATACAGCGACGGGACTGAATTTATCAGCTCAATACGCTTTAGAGCCAGATATAAACCATGCTTTTTTTCAAGCCATTGGCGTTGATCGAATACCCAAGAAACAACGGTTACAGATTGCTTTGAGTCAAGCTTTAGGGAAATGGGGATCTTTAAATATTAATGGATACCAGCAAAAGTATTGGGGGCAGTCAGGCTCCGATAATAACCTTACAGTCAGTTTTGGCTCTCAGTATCAATCTATTAATTACAGCTTTTCCTATTCCCATTCTGAGCAAAATAATCCCCATAGGGTGGATAGGTTGTTTTCCTTTAATTGCAGTATGCCATTTCGTTGGAAAGAAAATGCTTATTGGGGTGTTTATAGCTACAACACGAGCGACAATGCCGGGGGAATAAGTACATTTAGCCTGAATGGCTCAGCCTTCAATTCCAACCAATTACAATATGATATCACTCAACAATATCATCATAAAAATCAACAGCTCAGTCATGGTATTCGTGGTAATTACTTAACCTCTTATGGTGAATTTGGCGCTGGTTGGGATTATGCCTCTGAATATCAAACTACCCATGCTGCGGCGACAGGAGCACTGTTATTTCATCAAGATGGTGTGACTGCTTCACGGGCATTTTCTGATGCCATTGGACTGATTAAAGCCCAAGATATTGGTCATTTGAAAGTGAATAACGTGCCTTCATTGCATACCAATGGGCAAGGGTATGCAGTGGTCCCCATGTTAACGCGCTATGAACGTAATAAAGTGAGCGTGGATACTTCGACGTTAAAGGGTAATGATGATGTGGAATTGAGCTCAGCGACCGTTATTCCCACAAGCGGTGCAATTGTTTTGGTGGATCTTAAAGCGAAGCGTGGTGGGCGAGTGTTATTAAAACTGAAAAAAAATAACCAGTTACTGGGGTTTGGCACCCAAGTTAATATTCTCGCACAGCAGCATATTGTCTCATCGGGCATTGTCGCGAATGAAGGTGAAGTCTACTTAAGTGGTGTTCCTGAGCAGAGCATCGTTCAAGTTAAGTGGGGAGATGTGTATACGCAGCAGTGCAAATTTCCTCTTCAGATTGATTTGAATAATCCAAATATCCAATTTATTGAAGGGACTTGCCAATAAGGAGGCTTATGAAACAGTTTGCTATCTCCGGCACCATCTACGCTATCATGTTGCTGTTCTCACCAAGACTTCTCGCAGATTACCGAGCAGAATTTTCATCTTACACGGTACCTATCTCTCAAGCACTGTATGTCCCCAAAAGTATGCCCGTCAACACACATATTGCGACAATAGAGCTGGGAACTTATACGCCCTGGGTGTGGTGGAATGAGTCGGGGACAACTCGAGTGGGGATTAATTTACCTGGTATATTTGACGACCATTATCAGATTGCTGGGGTCGGTGCTATTAAGGAAATTGGCTTATCAGGTATCGGCTTTGCATTACACGGTTCAGTTAATAGCCCGTGTTCAGCGAGGGGATATGTGAATGGTAAAAATCACCGTGATGGGAATCCAGCGAATCGCTTACTGTGCCCAAGTAGCGAATCAAGTGGTAATTACAGTGTTACCTTGAAAGCGGCATTCTATAAAATCCGTCCTCAAGTGAATACTCAATTATTACAAGCAACTAGTGCTGCGATGTTTATTGTATTTAATAACAAGTTTATTACTCAGGATGTGTTTGGAAATGTTGAGCCAAAAATTTGGTTGTCACCTATCAATGTGATTGCCAATGGGTGTGAAGTTAAAAATCGGGTGATCAATGTCGCGTTTGGTCAGGTGGAAAAGTCAGGTGCAAATGAGGTGGGGGTGACAGTGGCGAATAGCCGTAAACGATTCAAAATTGAGCTTGAATGCGATGAGTCTTCACCAATAAAGATCCATTTTATGGGAACGGCTGACGCCAGTGGGCTAGAAGGAACGATTGCACTCAATAATCCGAATCATCAAGAAACGGCGAAAGGCTTCGGTATTCAAATTAAACACAGAGGAAAGCCGATTAAACTCAATCAAATGATGCAAATTTCCCGTTCCAATAAGGCGCAACACTATATTATTCCGCTAGAAGCGTCCTATATTCAAACGGCAGAGAAAACACGCGGTGGAAAGGCGGATGGAACGCTGCAATTTAATCTGCAATATCATTGAGATGCCAAAATAAAAGGGAGCCTTAGCTCCCTCAATGAATAGAACGCTTACACAATCATTCAACGGCTAAACGATCATTCAACGGCTAAACGATCACTCAACCACTAAAATACGGCAGGTATTGGTGCTGCCGATGGTGCCCATTTGGTCACCTTGTGTCACGATAACTGTATCGCCAACCATTAAATAACCATTGTCTCGTAGACGTGCGATAGCTTCACTTGCTGCTGCAATTCCATCGGTATGTGTGCTACATAATACTGGCGTAACACCACGGTATAGTGAACACTGATTGAGCGTTTTTTCATGGCGAGACATCGCAAAAATCGGCAAACCTGAGCTGATTCGCGACATAATGCGTGCGGTACGACCTGATTCAGTCATCGCAATGATGGCTTTTACACCTTTCAGATGGTTAGCAGCGTACATGGTAGACATTGCGATAGCATCTTCAGAGTTTTCAAACTCTGTATCTAAACGGTGTTTAGAAATATTTAGTCCTGGCATTTTTTCTGCGCCGAAGCAGACTTGCGCCATTGCGGCAACGGTTTCAGCTGGGTATTGCCCTGCTGCTGTTTCTGCCGACAACATCACTGCATCAGTGCCATCTAAGACCGCGTTTGCGACGTCCATCACTTCTGCGCGGGTTGGCATCGGGTTGGTGATCATGGATTCCATCATTTGAGTTGCAGTGATCACCACGCGGTTCAATTGACGGGAACGACGAATTAATTTTTTCTGTACAGCGACTAGTTCAGGGTCACCAATTTCAACCCCTAAGTCACCACGAGCGACCATCACAACGTCGGACTCAAGGATCACTTCGTCCATGATCTCGTCAGTTGCGACTGCTTCAGCACGTTCAACTTTGGCGACGATTTGGCATTCGCAGCCTGCATCACGTGCTAAACGGCGAGCATAAGCCAGATCTTCACCAGAGCGAGGGAAAGAGACAGCTAAGAAATCCACATTGATTTTAGCGGCGGTAATTATGTCGGCTTTGTCTTTTTCTGTCAGCGCCTCTGCGGACAAACCACCACCGAGTTTGTTGATGCCTTTATTGTTGGAAAGTTGCCCACCGACAGTCACTTCGGTGAAGACTTGTAAGCCTTGCACTTCACGAACTTTTAACTGCACGCGACCATCATCCAGTAGGAGAATATCGCCAGGCACTACGTCAGCAGGCAGACCTTTATAGTCGATACCCACTTTATGTTGGTCGCCTTCACCTTTACCTAATGAGGCATCCAGCGTGAATTTATCACCAACATTGAGGAAAACTTTACCGTCTTTAAAAGTAGAAACACGAATTTTCGGACCTTGTAGATCCCCAAGAATAGCGACGTGACGCCCTAATCGAGCCGCAATCTCACGCACTTTATTTGCGCGAGCCATGTGGTCTTCAGGAGTTCCGTGAGAGAAGTTAAGGCGAACAACGTTAGCCCCAGCATTGATAATTTTTTCTAGATTATTATCACGATCGGTTGCTGGGCCAAGGGTTGTAACAATTTTAGTTCTTCTAAGCCGTCTAGACATGTATTACTCCGTGACCTGTAATGGTACAAATATAAGTGAAACCATTTCACTCCATTTCGAAACCTATTTACTGCAAATAGGGGTGCTGACACGAGCACAGCTATTATATACAGCAAATTTCTTAAAGCCATCGGGAGAATAAAAACTCTTTGGAGCCCGGTAGAATTAAGAAACCTCTTTTAACATTGTCATTTTCATCTTTCAGACATTATCAAACCGCGAATCGCGTAATGCTTCTTTGACCCGTTTCAAGTTATCTCTAAATTTTTCACCTCTACGCAAAGTAAATCCAGTGGTTAATACATCAATGACGGCAAGCTGCGCCATTCTGGAGACCATTGGCATGTACATATCCGTATCTTCAGGGACATCAATAATAATGGATAAACTGGCTTCTTTGGCGAGAGGAGAGCCTTCCGAGGTAATTGCGATGACCGTCGCATCATTATGGCGAGCGAGTTGCGCCATATCGACTAAGGCTTTTGTGCGTCCTGTGTGAGAAATCAACACAATCACATCCCCCTCACTACTATTGATGCAGCTCATGCGTTGCATGACAATATCATCAAAGTATATGACTGGAATATTAAAACGGAAAAATTTATTCATCGCATCGTGGGCTACTGCCGCAGAAGCACCAAACCCAAAAAAGCTGATTTTTCGCGCTTGAGTGAGTAAATCAACCGCGCGATTAATGGCATGAGTATCGAGGGTATGTTTGACATTATCTAACCCTGCCATCGCGGACTCGAAAATTTTGTGGGTATAAGTATTGACGGTGTCAGTCTCTTCGATATGGCGATTAACATAAGGCGTGCCATTGGCGAGATTTTGAGCTAGTTTTAATTTAAAGTCAGGAAACCCTTTGGTTTCCATTTTTCGACAAAATCGGTTGACGGTAGGCTCGCTGACATCAGCCAGTTGGGCTAACGCCGCTATACTGAGATGAATAGCACTTTGGGGCATGCCTAAAATGACTTCCGCCACTTTTTTTTCTGATTTACTCAAAAAATCGAGGCTAGTTTTCATTTGTTCTAAAATATTCATATAGCAAAAGTGCCTATTTCAACAAAAGGAGAAATATTTCTGCCATCAGAGTATGGTGGCATTAACATCCGGATATGACTGAAAATATACTACGTGTTGGCTGTAAGCTATCTATCCACTGAGCGTAACTAATGGCTTTTTTACGAAAATATGACCCGTATCTAATTTTCAACTTGGTAAACTCACTACATAAACCGTGATTTTCTAACAAAGCTGGAAGCATTCAGTGATAAAAAATTTTATTGATGTCTGGGTATGCTGTATTTTTCATCATAAAAACTGTGACCAGCGTCATCAATATTTACTGAGCAGTAGCAAACGGGTACATTAGCGGGCAACCGATTGTATTTTTATAAAACGACATTCAGAACCTATCTCATTAGAGTGAATTACTCCCTTATTTTTCTCTGGGCTCTAATCAGATAGTTTCTAAATTCCGCAGATTGAGGAGAACCAACATGGCGGTACATAATGCTGCTCAAGCTTGTGACCTGATTATTTTCGGCACTAAAGGTGACCTAGCACGTCGCAAGTTACTTCCATCACTGTATCAATTGGAAAAAGCAGGTTATATCCATCCAGATACTCGTATTATCGGCGTTGGTCGTGCCCAATGGGAACGGAGCGATTATGTAGAATTTGTGCAAAAAGCATTAAATGACTTTTTGAAAGAAGAGTTAGATCCTGCTTTGTGGGAGCGTTTAAGTGCACGTTTAGATTTCTGCAATTTAGATGTCAGTGAAACAGATAACTTCGTCCGTTTAGCCGATATGCTTAAGCAAGATACCCAACCGGCTATCCACTATTTCGCAATGCCACCAAGCACATTTGGTGAAATGTGTCAGGGACTGGGTCATGCAGGGCTGAATAAGCAACCTAACCGCGTGGTAATGGAAAAGCCATTAGGCACCGATTTAGCCTCATCCCAGCAGATCAACAACGAAGTGGCTAAATATTTCGATGAAAGCCAAGTTTACCGAATTGACCACTATCTGGGTAAAGAAACGGTTTTAAATTTACTGGCACTGCGTTTTGCAAACTCCCTGTTTATCAATAACTGGGATAATCGTACCATTGATCATGTGCAGATCACCGTTGCGGAAGAGGTAGGTATCGAAGGTCGTTGGGGTTACTTTGACCAAGCTGGCCAGATGCGTGATATGGTGCAAAACCATTTACTGCAGATCTTAACGATGATCGCCATGTCACCGCCGGCAGACTTAACCACTGACCGTATTCGTGATGAAAAAGTGAAAGTGCTACGTTCTTTACGTCGTATTGACCACACAAACGTGCGTGAGAAAGCGGTACGCGGTCAATATACCGCGGGCTTTGTGCAAGGTAAGAAAGTACCGGGCTACTTAGAAGAAGAGGGCGCGAATAAGCAGAGCCAAACGGAGTCTTTCGTGGCTTTGCGTGTGGATATTGATGATTGGCGCTGGGCAGGTGTCCCATTCTACCTGCGCACTGGTAAGCGTTTACCTGCAAAATGTTCAGAAGTTGTGGTCTATTTTAAAAAGCCAGCACTGAATATTTTCTCTGAAAGCTACCAAGATTTACCACAAAACAAATTGACCATTCGTTTACAGCCAGATGAAGGGATCGATATTGAAATTATGAACAAGGCGCCGGGCTTGGATCATAAACACCGTTTACAGACCACTAAACTGGACTTGAGTTTCTCCGAAACCTTCAACCAAACGCATCTTGCGGATGCTTACGAGCGTTTATTATTAGAAGCCATGCGCGGTATTCAGGCATTGTTTGTGCGTCGTGATGAGGTGGAAGAAGCATGGAAATGGGTAGATTCTATTATGGAAGCATGGGCAATGGATAACGACGCGCCTAAGCCGTACCAAGCGGGAACCTGGGGGCCAATTGCGTCGGTAGCAATGATTGCTCGTGATGGTCGCTCGTGGAATGAGTTTGAGTAATATTTTATCTTTATAAAATAGAATCATGAAATGGCGGGGAGGCTGAATCCCCGCCATTTTTTTAGCTAATATTTTCTTCTTTATCTTTTTTTATTCTTTCCGCGATAGAAATTTCTGCTAACCACTTCACTTCATGTTGATTAAATACTAACGTTTTTCCACCCTGTTTTAATTCAAATGAAAGCGATGAGTTTGTGATTTTAAGCATCGGATAACTCTTTAATTCATTTATGATTTTGAGGTCGACTAGTTTGATGCTTGAGTGACATATCGTTGGGTTATTTGAGGTTGTTTTTTGTTTTGAAAAACAGGAGGTCAATGGCATTTTAAATCCCTTCATTATGGTGTTATTGAATGAAGAGTCTGCCGTGTATCGTGATATATTTCTTTAATAATGTGATGGTTATCGAGAAGAGTATTCATGATAACCATCGATTTTGTTCAGACTAACGCATTTGTTTAATGGCGCGTTGATTTAATAAAGCACCTTTTCAATTAAAGCACTAATTCACTTCGACCCGTCGCAGCCATATGAATGATACCTTGCTCGATACGCAAACATGCCATTTTGGCTGCATCAGGAACCGATAAGCCGGATAATAATTGAGCAGTAAGCTCAGCACCGAATAGGTCGCCAGTTCCTTTTGGTGTGACAGGGTAACGTTTGTGACGAATAACGGCAACATCCTGTTTAGTGACACAAACCACTTCAATGCTTTCATCATCAGGTTGGAAAGCACTCGTAATAATGACCCACTGAGTGTGGCCTTTGAGCAATGAACGCGCTGCACGGGTGGCATCGTCTAGGTTGTTGATCTCTTGCCCGCTGAGTGTGGAAAGTTCAAATTTGTTCGGGATAATCCCCGTCGCGAGTGGGATGACTTCATGACGATAAACATCGGCAATTGCTGGAGGAATATAAAAGCCACTATCTTCATCTCCCATGACAGGGTCGACAATAACCGGCATTTTAGAGTGTTGCTCACGCACAGAGGCGAGCCAATTTGCAAGGTCGTGAGCTTTATCTGGGGAGCCTAAATAACCCGTTAAAATGGCTTTCACGCTGTTTAAGCTACCGCGCTCAACGAAGCCTTGTAAATAACCGCGAAACCATTCACCGGGTAATTCTCCACCATAACAAGTGGCATAGTGGGGAGTGTTGCTTAGAATAACGGTGGGAACGGCAGCAACGCGTAATCCCTGTTTGGTCAATGCCGGCACAGCGATGCTATTACCCACACTGCCATACACAACTTGTGATTGAATGGAGACGACATCATAAGGTAATGGGGTGGCATCGGCGGCGTTTTGAAAGCTATTTGACGTGAGCGTAAAGGTATCCATGACTCTCTCTTATTGGTGTTCATTATTGCTATTTTTTAACGGATAACACGATAAGAAGCGTGTTGGCGTTGATTGTCAATGGTAACCGAAAAAATTCATATTGAATGGGATGCTAACAGCATAAAAAAGGGTAATAAAAAATTTTTTTGCTTAGATCTTCTAAAAATAAATGCGAGGAAAATAACGGAATTATTCGCAAAATAGACGCTACCACTGTATTACTTAGCATATTAATGAATATTTATGCATAAAGATGAGTGATTTAAAAAACGTTTGCATTCATTGACTTAATAATTTTAGCGTGGTAGAAATAGCTTGAAACTAACAATTATATGAGGGTTCGGAGTAACTTGGATGGATGTCCATCCGATGAAATGAATGAGATATCATGCTTAGCGTGACTAGCATAAAGATCAGTAAGTCCCAAAGAAGATCAACACACAAGCTTTTCCTTTCCGCTATTCTTTCCAGTGAGCATCACTGGTGTGGCGCATTATAGCGTCCTTCTAGATTATTCAATCTGCTGAATAAAATCAGCATTCTTTTGTTTTTATTTGAATTTAAACAGCTTAAAGCTTAACCACTAAGCTAATTGCCTTTCTATCTTGTTCAAAAAACAGGCTATGGCGAAGCTGTATCTAGAGGGATACTATAATGATTTATTGGATATTTTTAGCATTTGCTATCGTGACTGAAGTCATTGGTACATTATCAATGAAACATGCCAGTGTCAGCGGTGATTTCACGGGTATGGCGGTGATGTATGTGATGATTGCGACTTCCTATATTTTACTGGCGGTTGCGGTAAAAAAAGTGGCATTGGGTGTTGCTTATGCCATGTGGGAAGGTGTCGGTGTTCTGTTAATTACGACGTTCAGCGTATTGTGGTTTGGGGAATCGCTGTCACCGATGAAAGTTGGTGGATTAGTTTTCCTGATCACGGGTATTGCTTTGATCAAATCAGGGACCAAAAAAGCGACTGTTAGCCAGTCAGCTCAGAAAGTCAAACAAGCTGCAAAAAACGCGGTTGATTCCGCCAAAGCCCGAGCTTTAGTGACAAATACCGCTAAATCGGAGGTGTAATATGGCCAGTCAATTTGAGTGGTGGCATGCGGCATTTTTGATCCTCGCAGTGGTACTGGAAATTCTTGCCAACGTATTTTTAAAAATGTCGGATGGTTTTAGACGTTATTGGTTAGGGATTTTGTCTCTCGTCGCTGTATTAGGGGCATTTAGTGCATTGGCGCAGGCAGTGAAGGGAATCGAACTGTCAGTGGCTTATGCATTATGGGGAGCATTCGGTTTAATCGCTACAGTCGCTGCCGGCTGGATCCTGTTTAATCAACGCCTAAACTATAAAGGCTGGAGTGGGTTAGTATTGCTGCTTATCGGTATGGTGCTGATTAAAATGTCGTAACGGATAATTTGCTCAACAAAGGCATACTGTTAACGAAGTCATTAGGTATATTTAATTATATTCAGCCTAATGACTTCACTTAATTTTCCTCTCTTTAATTTAATACACTTAGTAACCGTACATTTATAGAATATTACACTTCAAACAAACGTATAACATTCCACGATCAATCAATTATTTTATTTCAATTTTATAGTTATATTGGATTTATATAGAGAATGATGGATTGTATATTTTGCGGAAAATTCTTAAAATCAGAATATATTTTAATTCAACTTATTCAATAATTAATTAAAATTGAATAATAAAATAAAAAATTATTATATTTCAAATGGATAGTTGTGATTTAAAGAGTGTTGTTCGTTGTGTTAATCATCGTTCTATTTAATTTCAATTTTTGATTTTGATAATATATTTAATCCTTCTTAAGTGATACTATTCTCTCTGATTTAAAAATGGGTGGTTTCAATTGAATTTCATGGTGAGAATTGATAATTAATTTAAATTCTCATAATAACAAAATTATGCGAAAAATATTATGAAGTTAAATAAATTAAGTCTGGCAGTAGCTGTTGGAATTTCATTATTAACGTTTCAAGGATATTCTGCGAATAATAAGCTCGAAATTGAGAAAAAGATTGATATCGGTCTTGGTTCTGGTGTTGATTCTGAAGATCTTTCGATTTCAGGCGACGGAAAGGTTATTGCGGGAAATAAACGCTCTAAAAATGAATTCGGAGGAGGTGTTTTCCGTTGGTCACAAGATAAAGGCGTTATTTATTTAGGTACGCTACGAGCTGATAACAGCGGTCACGCGTCAACCAATGGTGTTTCAAAGGATGGTTCTACGATTATTGGTTATTCGAGTACAGATGATGGGCGAGGAAGTGCATATATCTGGACTGAAAGTGGCGGAATGGAAGGCTTAGGTAGTTTACGTACGGATGGTATTAACGGTTCGTATGCCCAAGCCGTTTCTGATGATGGGAAGGTAGTTACTGGGCAAGCGTCAGTGGACGATAAGCGCTCTGTCGCGTTTATCTGGACTCGAGAGTCAGGTATGGTCGGGCTGGGAACATTAAAAGGCGATAATACAGGAACTTCCGATCCTAATGGATTATCCGCTGATGGTTCAACTGTGGTGGGCGATGCAAGTACCCATTCAGGAAATACGCATGCTTTCAGATGGCGTAAAGAAACGGGCATGACTGACTTGGGGATACTAACGTCGGATAATTCAGGAATTTCATCAGCAAATGGCGTATCTGCTAATGGTTCAGTCGTCGTGGGTTCTTCTGATACAGACAGTGGGGATGGTCATGCTTTCCGTTGGACTGAAAAAACAGGAATGGTGGGTTTAGGCACGTTACGCGCCGATAACTCTGGGCATTCAGGTGCTGACTATGTATCCAGAGATGGCTCCGTTGTTGTTGGGGATTCTGATTCTGATTATGACAGCAATTCCACAATGGCATTCCGTTGGACGGAAAAAGAAGGTATGAAAGGTCTGGGAACATTAAAGTCAGACAATTCAGGTCATTCAGAAGCTTATGATCTCTCAAGTGATGGTTCAGTGATTGTTGGGGAGTCGTATACGGATTCTAATCAATATATGCAGGCTTTCCGCTGGACTGAAGCAACCGGTATGGTGAATTTGGGCACATTGCAATCCGATAACCTTGGTAATGCAACGGCGTATTCGGTATCGGATGATGGCTTGGTGGTAGCTGGAACTTCAATCACAGACAGTGGTGAAAGCCATGCTGTTTTGTGGAAAATTAAAGGTACACCAACAAAACCAGTCGACCCAACTAAGCCAATCGACCCGACCAAACCGACGATTGTGACGGTAGATGCGACCAATAGCAGCCGCGCAATGTCTCGTACCGCGAGTCGTGGATTTGAAGTGCTCGATCTCTACCAGAATAGCTTAGAGACACTCAGCTCAAGTCGCTGTCAATTAGGGCAGGACGACTACTGTGTCGGGCTATTTACTCAATATGACACCGTATCAAGCAACCATCGCGTGGCTACGGGACTGAATGGAACACTGCGTTTACCAGCAGAAAACTGGACTGTTGGTGTGGCGATGAACTTTGCCAATAACACAACACTCACTAGCAATTATGATACTCGTGGTAGCAATCATCCTGCGGTGGGCGGTTATATTCGCTATCAAGAAAACCGTAATAATGAAGGTCTCTATGCAGATTTGTCGGCATCATACCTGAGCCAAGGCTTAGTGATCACGCGTGATACCTTGCAAAATACGGAAGGTGGGGAAGGCAACGCGACTATCAAAGGCTATCAAGCACGCTTAAGTGCAGGTTACGGAATTTCCGTTGCACCTCAGACTCAATTGCTACCTGAAGTGGCATTGACCTATAAAGATATTAATCGCAGTGGGTATTCTGAAGCGAAAAAAGCGGAATTTGCTGCGCAATATGGGCGTATGGGCAACAAGCGTACAGATATCGACCTTGGTATTCGAGTGGATCACCATTTCAATGACGTAGTCACGTTAGATGGAAAAGTGGGTAGCGCATTTAAATTGAATAGCGACCGTGATGCGTTTACTGGGTATATACCGTACATCGGCGCTTATGCCTATGATAAAGGCTCAGAGAAAAGTGTTACGCCATATGTGACAGCAGGGGTTAATGTGAATGTAACGAAAAACTCCACATTACGCGCCGATGCAGGATGGCAAAAAACGGATTATAACCATGATGGTGTTCAAGCAGGGTTAAGCTATTCGTACCATTGGTGATAAATAAGCTCAAAATAAATAAGTAAAAAAAGAGGGCATTTAGCCCTCTTTCTTCAAGTCTTAATCAAGCTTCAAATATTTATCAAATACATCAATCAATCGCCGCAACGATTTTGATCTCAACTTTATATTCTGGTTTCATCAGAGCCGCTTGCACCGTGCAACGAACAGGCGCGCTACCCGCAACAACCCATGCATCCCACGCTTGGTTCATGCCAGCAAAATCCGCTTTATCGGCAAGGAAGATAGTCGCATCTAAAATTTTACTTTTATCAGAACCTACTCGGCCTAACATAACATCAATAGCGGCTAAGGTATCTGCGGTTTGAATAATAATGTCGCCATCCAGTTTTTCTGGGACGCTAGTGTAATAGACCACGTTATTGTGGATAACAGCTTCAGACCAACGGGTATCTGGGTCAATGCGTTCAATAGTCATAATTGTTCCTTATTATCAATGCTGACCAAGGATATCAGTTTGCTACTATGATGAAAATCAGTTCATTGATGAAACGATAATTAGCTCAGCAGCCATCTTGAACTCATGGTAAAGTGTGCCTATCAACGGTAAGCAATATAGGTTCGTAGTGTCTAACGACTTTTCAGCAGATGGCTTTCTAGCAAAAACAATTCCCGGTTTCCAACCTCGCGCTGCGCAGGTCACCATGTCTGACGCGGTCACTCAATCCATTGAACAGCAGCATGTGCTGGTGGCTGAAGCGGGGACAGGAACAGGAAAAACCTACGCGTACCTCGTCCCTGCATTACGTAGCGGCAAAAAAGTGATTGTCTCTACGGGGTCGAAAGCCCTGCAAGACCAACTCTATCACCGCGACCTACCTACGATTATCGATGCGATGAACTACAGGGGTAAAACGGCGCTTCTAAAAGGTCGCTCAAATTATCTGTGTCTTGAACGGTTAGATCAGCAATCCCTCGGCGGAGGTAGTCTTGAACCTGAGATCCTTGCTGCGGTTGTGAGATTACGCAGTTGGTCCATTGAATCAGAACTGGGGGATACCAGTACCTGCCATGATATTGCTGAAGATAGCCCCGTTTGGCCGTTAGTCACTAGCACCAACGATAACTGTTTAGGCAGTGATTGCCCCCGCTATCAAGAGTGCTTTGTACTCAAAGCACGTCGTAAAGCCCTTGATGCAGATGTAGTGGTCGTTAACCACCATCTTTTTATGGCAGACAGGGTAGTGAAAGATACCGGTTTTGGGGAATTAATCCCTCAAGCGGATGTGATGATCTTCGATGAAGCCCATCAAATCCCTGATATTGCAAGCCAATATTTTGGTCAGCAACTCAGTAGCCGGCAGCTGTTAGATTTAGCTCGCGATATGATAATGACGTATCGGACAGAGCTAAAAGACCAAGCCCAACTGCAAAAAAGTGCCGATAGGCTGACGCAAAGTACACTGGATTTTCGCCTTAACTTAGGGGAAAACAGCTTTAGAGGGAATTTACGGGAATTATTGAAGTTATCTGAGGTTCAACGGGCGCTAACGTTACTGGATGATGCACTGGAACTTTGTTATGAAGTTATCAAAACGTCATTAGGGCGTTCCCAAAGTTTGGATTCTATTTTCGAGCGCGTGACGATTTACCGCAACCGTCTTAACCGCTTAAAGGATGTCACCATTCCGGGTTATAGTTACTGGTTTGAGAGCTACGGACGTCACTTTTTATTAGCCTTAACGCCACTCACTGTGGCTGATAAATTCAGTGAAATGATTGCGAGTACACCAGCTAGTTGGGTATTCACGTCAGCAACCCTTTCTGTTAACGAAAAATTGAGCCACTTTACTGACCGTTTAGGGCTCAGCTTTGCGAAAACGTTATTGCTCGCGAGCCCGTTTGATTATGAAAGCCAAACCTTGCTGTGTGTACCCCGCTTTCTACCGGAACCTAATCAACGGGGTAGCGCTCAAAAGCTTGCCAGTATGTTGCGCCCGTTAATTGAAAAAAACCGAGGTCGCTGCTTCTTTTTATGTACCTCTCATTTAATGATGAGGGAGCTAGCCGAAGAGTTTAAAGCGTCGCTGACATTGCCTGTTCTTATGCAGGGGGAAAGCAGTAAAAATAAATTGTTGGCACAGTTTATTGCGGCAGGAAATGCCGTTTTGGTCGCTACAAGCAGTTTCTGGGAAGGGGTCGATGTCCGAGGCGATGAACTGACCTGCGTGATCATCGATAAACTCCCGTTTACTGCGCCGGATGACCCGCTATTACGGGCTAGGATTGAAGACTGCGAACTCCGAGGTGGAGACCCATTTGCCGACGTTCAATTACCCGATGCTGTCATCACATTAAAGCAAGGGGTTGGACGCTTGATCCGCGACACAAAAGATTACGGTGTAATTGTGATTTGTGACAATCGACTCGTGACACGCCCTTATGGAGAGGTGTTTCTGCGAAGCTTGCCCCCTTCACCACGTACGCGAGATCTGAATAAAGCGATTGAATTTTTGGCAACAAAGCGCGCGGAAGCGATTGAGAAACACTAATTTTATGCAATCCTGTGGGCGGTTTATGTTAAGATACCGCCCATCTTTCAGGTTGCCGTCATAAGGCGACAACAAAAAACCTAATATTTGCCGGAGTTTAGGCATGTCGAGTCGTATTCTAGCTGTTGATACAGCCACTGAAGCTTGTTCTGTCGCATTACTGTGCGACGGTGAAATTATTTCGCGTTTTGCCATCTCTCCTCGCGAACATACTCAAAAAGTATTACCGATGGTGGAAGAGGTACTGACGCAAGCGGGCATTAAACTAAATCAATTGGATGCATTAGCATTTGGACGTGGACCGGGTAGTTTTACTGGGGTTCGAATTGGTGTGGGTATTGCTCAAGGCTTAGCTCTGGGTGCCGATTTACCCATGGTCGGTGTTTCCTCGCTGATGACGCTGGCACAAGGGGTATATCGAACAACGAATAGTTCCCGCGTGTTGGTGGCGATTGATGCACGCATGTCAGAAATATATTGCGCTCAATATCAACGTGATGAACGCGGTTTTTGGTTAGGTGAAGACACTGAAGCTGTGATGCTCCCCGCTGATTTCAAAGCAAAATTTACCGAAGTACAATTTACCGAAGTACAATTTACCGAAGTACAATTTACCGAAGTGCAAGAGCAGTGGAGTTATGCTGGAACGGGTTGGGCTGCCTATCCTGAATTATTAGAAGGCTCATCCTTAAATGACAGTTTAATCACACTACCTGCCGCACAAGATATGCTACCCATTGCAGAGCAACTGTGGCTGGCAGGGAAAGTGACAGCGGTCGAAAATGTCGAACCGACTTATTTGCGTAATGAAGTGACTTGGAAAAAATTACCAGGTCGCGAATAACCCGATTGCGAATAAATAGAATTGACATCATTTTGTCGAATGAAATAAATAGCTATCAGAGTAAAACCGATAGCTATTTTTTTAATCTAAGATATAGAATCGGTGTTTAATTGAGCTATTATTGAATAAATAAGCGTTAATAAAAATTGGATTGCACATATAATGTGATCAGGAATACCAGTAGTTTTAATACGCACTATCTCACTTTATAATGACTGCTAATTGGAGGTGGTAAATGAAAATTCAATTTAGCTACCGCTCAGCAATGAAAACGGTGTTACTTGCGGGCATATTAGCGTTGGCAGGTTGTGTATCTATCCCTCAGTCTATTAAAGGGTCGGTACCTAATCCTGCAGATAATCTTAAGTCGGTACAAAATGCGCCGGAGATGTATATTGGCCAAGAAGCGCGTTTTGGCGGTAAAGTGCTGTCTGTCTTTAATGAGCCGAAAAAAACGCGGATTGAGATAGCCGTCATGACGTTAAATAAATATGACGCTGCCCCTGAATTAAACTCTCCGTCTCTTGGTCGTATCTATGCTTATATCAACGGATTTGTTGAGCCAAGTGATTTTCAAAACCGCTATGTCACTGTTGTGGGTAACATAACTGGGGAACAAGCTGGGAAAATTGGAGAGGTACCTTATCAGTATGTGACAATGAATGTCACTGGCTTCCAACGTTGGAGTATTGCACAAAGCGTGATGATGCCACCGCCTGCAGGTCCATGGGGTTACGGTTATTATGGCTCCCCATATTACTATAATCACCCTTGGGGATGGGGCTATGGATACCCAGTGGGACCAGCTCAAGTGCAGACGTATTTAACGGAAGATTAAGCCGTAGTATTATTTTACTAAAAATCCTAGTTAAGCTAGGATTTTTTTTATAAAAATCTGAGCGGAAGTGGACTATTAACTGCTTAATTCTCCAAAAGTTCCTGTCAACGGTGTATAATTACGGGTTATAAACAGATTATAGTTCTGATGAATTAATCATAAGTAGAATAGGGCGGCATTGACCGCCTTATTTTTATCTCGAAGGAATGAAATTTATTTAGTGATATAGCTCTCAACCTTAACATTGTCTAATTTTCAAACTGGTACAATGAGTTAATAATTTGTTAAAGGGTTGTGTAAAGTAATAACTCACTAAATTCAGGAGTAACATTTTGGAAAAAATCTGGCTAAAAAACTATCCTGCTGATGTACCTGAAGAAATAAGTCCTGATGACTTCGCGTCATTAGCAGAGTTACTTGAAAATGCCGTTTCTCAATATGCGGATCAGCCTGCGTTCATTAATATGGGCGCTGTGATGACCTACCGTAAACTTGAAGAGAGAAGCCGTGCATTTGCCGCATACCTACAAAATGGATTAGGTCTTAAAAAAGGTGACCGAGTTGCTTTAATGATGCCAAACTTGCTGCAGTATCCTATTGCGCTGTTTGGGATCTTACGTGCAGGTATGGTGGCGGTTAATGTTAACCCACTGTACACCCCTCGAGAGTTAGAGCATCAGTTAAATGATAGCGGGACGACAGCGATTGTCATCGTTTCTAACTTTGCGCATACGTTAGAGAAAATCGTTTTTAATACCAAAGTTAAACACGTTATTTTAACCCGCTTAGGGGATCAGCTACCGCGCCCGAAAGCCACAATTGTGGATTTTGTGGTGAAATATGTAAAACGGTTGGTTCCAAAATACAATTTACCGGATGCCATTTCGTTTCGTCGCGCCATGCATCAAGGTTATCGAATGCAATATATTAAGCCGAATATTAGTGGCGAAGATTTAGCATTCTTACAATATACCGGTGGCACGACTGGGGTAGCCAAAGGTGCGATGTTAACGCATCGGAATATGCTAGCTAATATTGCCCAAGCTAGAGCCGCTTATGGGCCTGTTTTACATTTTGGTCATGAATATGTGGTAACGGCACTGCCGCTTTATCACGTCTTTGCGCTTACCGTAAACTGCTTATTGTTTATTAGTGTGGGGGGAGTGAATCTGCTTATCACCAACCCGCGAGATGTGCCAGATACGGTAAAACAATTATCCCGCTATCCATTTACATCGATCACGGGTGTTAACACACTCTTTAATGCATGGTTGCAAAACCCTGAGTTTCAGAAGCTTGATTTTTCCCGTTTAAGGCTGTCTGTTGGAGGCGGAATGCCTGTCCATAAAGCGGTTGCTCAGAAGTGGCAAGCGCTAACTGGGCGGCATTTACTTGAAGGTTATGGCTTAACGGAATGTTCGCCATTAGTTTCTGGTAACCCATATAATTTAACAGCTTATAGTGGTAGTATCGGGATACCTGTTCCATCAACTGATGTGAAGTTTTTAGATGATGATGGGTATGAAGTTCCTCATGGTACTCCTGGGGAAATGTGGGTAAAAGGCCCGCAGGTGATGAAAGGGTATTGGAATCGCCCTGATGCGACCAGTGAAACTATCGTCGATGGTTGGTTAGCCACTGGCGATATCGCCGAAATAGATGACGAAGGCTATATTCGTATTGTTGATCGCAAAAAAGATATGATTATTGTCTCTGGTTTTAATGTCTACCCGAATGAAATCGAAGATGTCATCTCCATGCATCCTGATGTTATCGAATGTGCTGCAATTGGGGTGCCAAGCGAAAATACTGGGGAAGCCGTGAAGGTTTTTGTAGTCACCAAAAATTCAGCATTGACTGCTGCAGACCTAAAAACATTTTGCCGTCGTTCATTAACGGCGTATAAAGTACCGAAAATTTTTGAGTTTCGCGATGAGCTACCGAAATCTAATGTAGGAAAAATTCTGCGAAAAGAATTACGGGCCGAAGAGCAGCAAGCACGAGAAAAATCACCGTCATAGCGAGTAAGCGATGAATAGCTAATTAGGCGATGAATTAACAAAAGCAATGTGTGTAACGCCGGTTTTTACCGGCGTTACTGTGTCAATCAGATACACTTAACCAAATTATAATAAAGAGAAACTTGTTTTGAATTACCGTTTAGTCACAACAGATAGCGAATTAGCCCAAATCTGCCAAGAGGCCAGTGATGCGCCGTGGTTAGCATTAGATACTGAGTTTGTTCGCACTAGAACCTATTACCCACAGCTGGGTTTATTGCAGTTGTATGATGGAAAGCAGGTTTCACTGATTGATCCGTTATTAATGACGGATTTTAGCCCATTTAAGGCGCTGTTAACCAATCCAAACCAATTGAAATTTTTACATGCAGGCAGTGAAGATTTAGAAGTGTTTATACATGATTTTGGTTGCGTGCCAGAGCCGATGATAGATACCCAGGTAGTTGCTGCATTTTTAGGTTATCCAATTTCTTGTGGTTTTGCTACGTTAGTGGCGGAACATCTGGGTGTCGAGTTAGATAAAAGCGAATCGCGAACAGACTGGCTTGCCCGTCCTTTAAGTTCGAAGCAGTGTGATTATGCGATGGCGGATGTGCTTTATTTACTGCCGCTGGCTAAAATTCTGATGGAAAAAGTGACGGAAGCAGGTTATTTAGCGGATGCCCAAGATGAGTGCCAGCGTGTGGTTGCTCGTCGTCAAAAAACAGTCAAACCGGAAAAAGCCTACTTAAATATCACCAATGCGTGGCAATTACGTGATGAACAGCTTGCTTGCTTACAGCTGCTGGCGGCATGGCGTTTGGATCAAGCAAAAGCGCGGGATATGGCGATCAATTTCGTGATTAAAGAAGAAAATCTGTGGAAAGTGGCGCGCTATTTACCGAGTTCTTTAGGTGAGTTGGATGCCCTTGGTTTATCTGGACAAGAAATTCGTTGCCATGGTCGTCGTTTATTAAGTATTGTCGAAGAAGCGAAGAAACTGGATGCCAGCCAGTATCCAGCACCGGTTGCGAATATTACTGAGCAGAGCCAATACAAAAGTATTTTTAAAGAGATCAAAGGGGTGGTGAAAGAGATCGCCGAGAATGAAAAATTCAACCCAGAGTTATTAGCCTCTCGTCGACAAATTAACCAGTTATTAGCGGTACATTGGGGGCTAAAAGAGAAATCCTGTCAGCCTGAACTGCTTGCTGGTTGGCGAGGCCGGTTACTGGAGGCCCCATTAACCCAATTACTTAGCCAAGCGTAATCATAATAAAGGCGCAAAATAGCGATAATTTTGCGCCTTTATGCCATTCTCAACGTGTTTTTTTCTTGTGTATTTTGTTACTCATTTCAATAAGTTTTATTCTCATCCCGCCAATATTCAATATTTATTCTTCTTTAAATAATAAAGATTATTATTTAGCACCAATCTAAAAATAACACCGATATTTAATCTTAATGGCATTATTTAATGCATTTCAATTCTGTAATCACTCTTAAAAAATAGCCAATATAAGTAAAAATAGAACTTAAAATAACCCATTACAGCGATGATTAACATTTGTAGGGGGAGGGTTATTTTATAGTTTATTGAAAAATAAAAAGAAAAATATCATTCTAATACAATGATTTTTAATTGAATTATAAAACCCCTATTTGTAAATAAAACTCATTCTCATAAAATCATTTCCAGTTTGTGGGCCCGCAAATACGTCCAAGAGTACCGGGTAAAAAAGCATCATCTCCTTTTTAATTTTTATTTTCAAAATAAGGAAATTGAATATGAATAAAAGCACTAAATTTACATTAATTGCTATGTTGGTGGGGGTTTCTACTTGTGCGAGTGCGGTAACGGAATCTGCACAGAGTCAAACATATGAAACAGAAAGATCAGATATAACAATAGGGGAAACTCAAGTAGCCCACGGGCCGTTTGGTGGAGAGGAAGGCTCACCTGGTGTTGGCTATCGTTATAAATCCGAAGGGAAACGAATATCATTTTCTGGCTTAACTAAAATGATCATGTTCCCAAAAGAGGGGAATGTTTATGTTATTAACGGGACTCCACACCGTGATGTCGATATGGGTAAATTTCAATTTTCTAAGGTAGCAGATGCTGAAGTTTACTACGGTGATTGGTCACAAACTGGAAAGGAAGACGATGCTAAACATACGGCATTCTTTTCTGGTCTCGACGCTACAACGGCAGTCCCTACCGAAGGTAAAGCAACTTACACTATTGCTGGTATCAACCAATATGATGGCGAGAAACAACTCTCTGGTGTATTTGAGGCCGACTTCGGTGATAAGGATTACACCGGTTCATTACAGGGCGAAGATCTAAAAATTGCTCTTGAGGGGAAAATACAGGATGCAGGCTCATTCTCAGGTTCAGCAATTGCCAATGATACCGTAACGGGTATGAACTATGGCCGCTTCTTTGGTGAGAATGCAGAGCATGTGGCGGGGGTCGCGGTGTTTAACAGTGACCATCAATATGATACTGCATTTGGTGGTAGTCAGAACCAAGAGTAATCTTTTAATTTAGCGCTGTATATTGATCAGGTAGGCAAAAGTGATTTTGCCTACCTGTATTTTTATGAAAAAAGAACAGGAAAGAGAAATGAAAAAAATAATAAACAATATTGAGGTATTAATTCTATTATTGTTTTCTGCAAATTCATTTTCTGAACAAAATTATGGGCATCAACAATATGAACAGATAATTGAAGTTTTAACAGAAATAAATAACACAAGAAATAAATCACCCATTATAATCCCACTTAAAATTGATAAAACTGTCGACGACCTGGGCTTTATTCTTTATGATTTAACCAATCGGCAGCGATTTGAACAAATCGATGAGTTATTACCTGATTATCTAAATGATGAAAATCACGATAAAGGTCTGGTGGATTATATTTCCGCAGAAAGAGCTTATTTTAATGGGGATTACCCATTGTCACTTAAGTTTTACTTAAAAATAGTTAATGAAAGCCCTAACTCTATATTTTCTGAAATGAAATTGGCTCATGTCTATATAAAAAATAACTATCACTGTGAAGCATTAATTTTATATAAAGAGATAAAAGATAAATACCGAGTAAATCTATCTGAAGAGCGAATAAAACAGATAGATAATGAAATTACAGCATTAGAAAATCGCACTCATTGGCAGGGAAATTTCAATGCTGATTTAAAATATGATACGAACTATACCGAGGCTCATGGCAATGGTGAACAGCAATGTAGTGCAATGTGGTGTATGCAAGGTAGCGAAATTAAATCCGGTTTGGTGTATGGCTTTTCAGGAAATGCCAATAAAGTCCTTTGGCAGAATCGAGGACATTCACTGTTAGCCAGCCTTGGTGGACATGTATGGGAATACCCACATCGCTCAGCAAAACGGCGCTTTTCAAGTTATTCATCAGTAAGCTATCAGTATCTTTATGGGAATAAAAAGGTCACGTTTTCACCGATTGTAGATATTAATTGGCGAGGACATTTGTTTGACCATTACAGTGTCGGCGCGAGTATTACGGGGGCATATTCTCCTAATAATAAGCTTTATTTGCTATCCAACCTAACGTATAAAAATCAAACTTTCTTCGGAAAACGAGCATCGCGTTCAGGTTACGATATTAATTACAGTATGACAGCAATTTATTCGGTTAATCCACAATGGAGCGTATTCTCAAATTTATATGGTGGCAAAAATATTGAGCAATATAAAAGTGACAGCTATCAAGTGTCAGGGTTAACTGTGGGTTCAATCAATGTATTTGGCTCGAATAAATTAATCAATAAATTAACAAGCAGCAATCATTATTTTCTTGATTTTGACAGTGCACTTAATACAAAACGACACGATGAGTCATGGGTGTTAAATAGCCAAATAACCCTATTAGGACACAAGTTTTTATCATTAACACCAACACTTTATGTTAATTACAAATTCAATGATAGCAGTGCAAAAATAAGCTATTCCTATAATAAAAGCGAAGTGGGTTTAAATTTAAGTAAAACGTTTTAGTTCGTATTGAGATTTCATATGAAAGTAACAGCAGTGGTGGCAATGCAAGTTGTCACAGGGTTAACTATGGGTGTCATTTCACTTTCGTCTTATGCCAGCTCAAGGGAACAGGTGGGCAATATACAAGTAAAAGATAGAACAGACACTATTAAGCAACGTGACCAAAAAGGTACGGATGACCAATATGATAAAGATGAATCCAATATTTATATAAGTAAAGAAGCGGTAGAACGTTACAAAGGAACGAATCCCGCAGATGTTCTTAATCACGGTATTGGCGTGTATAGCGGGGATGCGCGTAATAGCGGCGCGTTAGACCCGAATGTTCGCGGTATTCAAGGGCAAGGACGTGTACCCGTCACGGTAGATGGTACAGAGCAAGCTATCACTGTGTGGCGTGGCTACAGTGGGGCTAATAACCGAAACTATATAGACCCTAATATGATCAGCAGTATTACCGTAGTAAAAAGCCCGATGCTAGATCGTGATATTCGCACTTCAGTTGGTGGCGGCGTTGCGGTTAAAACTCTTAGTATTGATGATGTTGTGCCATTCGATGAACGCTTCGCAATAGATATTAAATTAGAAACACGGACTAACTCAACCAAACCAAGAATTAACCAACTGCATTTAGGTACGGATTACCGTGATGATTCTCAGTTAATGGAAAGTTTTAAAAAATATAATGAAAGAATGTCATTGATGATGTTTCGAGATCCGGAAGTTTCAGTTGAGCCGGATCAACGGGGAAGTTCAAATTTTTTTAATTTAAAAGACAGTGCAATGCGAGTGGCACTAGGATTGCGCCAAGAAAAATTTAATCTACTGTTTGCCTATAGTCATCGAGATCAGGGAAATTACTTTGCGGGACGTCATGGCGCAGGCTACTTCCGCGAACCAATGATTACTCGTAACAGTAACTATCCTCAAAAAACGGTAGACCCAAACATTCCTTTTGTTGCAAATGTGTATTTACCAACCAAAGAGGTTGGAAATACTTCCAGCAATATCGAAACTTTTCTGCAAAAAATGAATTTACAATTATCTGAATCACAAAAAATATCCCTTGGTTATGTACACACAAAAAGCCATTACGGGGAAATTATGCCTTCACAAATTCGTTTTCATGATTTGGCTGGTGAAATTCCTCAATGGCCTTTAGCCAATATTAGCTTAAGTTCTTTCTATGCAAATTATGGGTTTAAACCCAACGACCAGTCATTATTGGATTTTAAATTGAGTTATTGGCTAACAAAAACAGATTTAAATTCCAATACGGCGGGTGGTGCTCCTAGGCAACCATTAGAGGAAGATTGGACAATTGAAACTAATGGAAAAAATCCTTATATGAACGGAAAATTGGTGGATGCTATTAAATTAAATCAACTTAATGACCGACAAGGTATTTCTTTATCGAATAAATCACAGTTAACTCCTAATTTTGATATTACGTTTATTGGTAATTTTATCCATGAAAGAATTAATAGTCATGAAGATTTATATGCGCCAAATGCAGAAATTCCTAAACGTAATGTATTTCGAGCTATTCCACGAGAAGGTAAGCGTCAAGAATACAGCGGAGCAATTAAACTGGATTGGCGTCCCACTGATTGGTTAAATGTAAATGCGGGTCTACAGTACCAAAACTATTGGTCACGAGATTTATTAAGAGAACGTCGATTAAAAGTCAAAGACTCACGATTTGCTGTGCATCGAATTCAGAAAGCTATGAATTTCGAGTATTCGAGACCATTTACTGAAGAGGAAGCGCGTAAAGTGAGAGAGTATGTGGACAGCAAAGGGCGTACTTTTGATGGCTACGATAAGGCTGGCAATTGGCATGACTATAGCATTGGCACTTCTAGAATTGAGTGGTTTGTCGCCGAAGCGTTATCACTCCCTGCATACTCCCTAAAAAGTGCGGAACACTATTATACAATCAAAGAAGAATATGAAGGATTTCGAATCATAGGCTTTGAGTATATTAAATGGCAAGTGGATGAAGATGGTAAGTTCACGACAGAGAATAACCCATTTTATAATGGAGAGATTGATCTCTCAGAAGAAGTGATTGACCCGATTAGCCAGAAAAAAGTAAAAGCAATCATAGCATACCGTTCCCCGCATAAAGAATCTGAATATATTTTAGTCAACGAGGACGAAAAGTATAAAAACCCCGGTAAACGTATTAATTCCGCATGGAGCCCATCGCTTGGTGGGTCAGTCTACCTCTCCGAGAATGACCGTGTTTTTGCGCGCTACGCCGAAACCGTCAGAATGCCCAGCATTTTTGAAGATACGATTGGGTTTTCAGGGGCTGGTGAGGGTTCCATAAGAACACGTCCATTTAAACCGGAACGTAGTCACACTTTTGAAATCGGTTATGTGCGTAATTTGCAAAGTTGGTTAAACGCTGAAAATGCCGCCGATTTTAGAATCAACTATTACCATAATATTATCGACAACGCGTTTGATCGTGATGGTAATTTGGTCTTTTCACAAATGGATCAGCACCGAACTGCCGGATTAGAAGTGTTAGCTCGTTATGATAATGGGCGTTTCTTTGGGGATTTAGGAATCGATTACCGATTAAAAAATGAAGTTTGTGATAACGCCTCTATGGCACGGTTAGATCCACTCAATAAGTTCAACGCTTCAGTCTGTACAGAAGGTGGATTCCCTCAAGGTTACCTTCGCACTCAGTTGCAACCTAAGTACAGTATTCACACTAATTTGGGAATGCGCTTCTTTAATGAAAGCTTGGAAGTCGGTGGGCGTATACGCTACCACGCTAAAACAGAAAATAAAGATGAAGCTCGCATGATTCATCGATTTGGACCGTCTTATGCGCCTCTAAACAATAATCCGATGAGTTGGAATGCGGTATTTGTCACGGATGCTTATGTCGCTTATCAAGTGAATAAGAACCTGTTAGTGGAATTGTTGGCCTCTAACATATTAAACGAATATTACATTGACCCGCTGACACGTAGCATGATGCCAGCACCGGGGAGATCCCTTCGTTTAAGTGTGACTAGTCACTTCTAAGGCTCAGCCCCAGCAAAGCAATTTTTGCTGGGGTTGATTAGGAATATCGCCATGAATTATTTTCGAATTTATTATGGGTTACCGCTTTCCGGCTTATTACACTGCGCCATCATTTATTTTTGTTTTTTTGCATTCAATTCATTGTCATTCAAAATGACAGCACCGTTAATTTCACCAGTGGTGACCGTCGCGTTAACCCAGTTTTTAGTTGAGCAACAAGTGAGCATTCCCCAAGAAACCGAATCAGTAGTTGGAGGTGAGCTAAATGCCATAGAGGAGTTTGAATACGCGAATATCAAAGTGAGTAAGCAGCGTAGTCATCAAAACAATGCAGCAAATACAGTCGCTGAAAAAACACTTAAAGAAGTGAAATCTGAAAAGCGTAATCCTGTAAAAAACAAAGCTAAATCAGAAGAAAAAGCCAAGAAAGAAAGCTCTCGGGATGATTTGCAAACCCAAAGAGCAAAAGAAGGAGAAAGCAAAGTAAATTCCTTAGCTGCAGGGCAGCAAGGAGATCTCTCTCATTTTTCTGATGGCGAAAATAACACCAATACCAAACAGCGTTATCTAGACCAGATCAAACGGGAAATTGATAGCCATAAACAGTATCCGCGACGAGCACGCAAAATGCGTATGCAAGGTGATATTCAAGTTCAGTTTGATGTCACAGAGAAAGGCGAGTTGGTCAATGTGAAAGTGGTGGATTCAGAAAAAAGCCAGTTTTTCGAACAAGCGATATTGGATGCGATTAAGCGTTGCAAGCCACTCGGTAAGCCACCTGAAAATATGAACAGAAAAATGATATTAAAAATCAATTTCAAATTAGACTGATACTGAAATCGATAACAAAATCAAGCCGCTATGGCGTTATATAAATATAGCGATATAGCGGCATTGTACAATATTACTGTTCTGTTGGTTTTGCTTCTTTAACGTCTTTACCTTCTTCCGCTTCAGGAAGGGTGACGTTTAATTCGAGAACAGAAATATCATCATCTTTTTGTTCAAATTGTACGGATAACATTTCTGGGTCAACTTGAACATACTTGCAAATAACTTGCAAAATATCTCGCTTCATATCAGCAAGATAAGCTGGCTCACTATCACCGCGGCGACGTTCAGCAACGATGATCTGCAGTCGCTCTTTTGCGATATTTGCTGTCGTCTTTTTTCTCGACAGAAAGAAATCCAATAAAGCCATTATTTATCCCCCAAATAGACGCTTTAAGAAGCCTTTTTTCTCTTCTTCAATGAAACGCATAGGGCGATCTTCACCTAAAATACGTTCTACACAGTCGCTATATGCTTGTCCTGCTTCAGAGTCAGAGTCCAGAATGACAGGTTCACCTTGGTTAGAAGAACGTAAAACAGACTGATCTTCTGGGATCACACCCACTAATGGAATGCACAGAATTTCCAAAACGTCTTCCATACTCAGCATATCACCACGAGTCACTCGACCTGGGTTATAGCGAGTTAACAATAAACGCTCTTTAATTGGGTCTTGACCTTTTTCTGCTCGGCGTGATTTAGAGGATAAAATTCCTAAAATACGGTCTGAGTCACGAACAGAAGAGACTTCCGGGTTAGTTGTGATAATGGCTTCATCAGCGAAATACAGCGCCATTAAGGCACCACTTTCAATACCGGCAGGAGAGTCACAGATAATAAAGTCAAACGCCATTTCGTTGCTAAGTTCATCCAGAATTTTTTCAACACCTTCACGGGTCAGCGCGTCTTTATCACGAGTTTGTGATGCAGGAAGAATATAAAGGTTTTCAGTACGTTTATCTTTGATTAACGCCTGATTAAGAGTTGCATCACCTTGGATAACGTTAACGAAGTCATAGACTACTCGACGTTCACACCCCATGATTAGGTCAAGGTTACGCAGACCGATATCGAAATCGATAACTACGGTTTTCTTCCCTTTTTGAGCTAGGCCGGTAGCTATGGCCGCGCTTGAAGTGGTTTTACCAACGCCACCTTTACCAGAAGTAACAACAATTATGCGTGCCATGAATAATTCCTTGTAAATAAGGTCTAATTTAAGTATTCAATATTAAGTTTGTTATCAACTAAACAAAGTTTAGCTGCTTTGGCGAGAAATTCAGTAGGTATCTGATCACTCAACCAATACTCGCCTGCAATGGACACTAGCTCTGCTTGCAAATGAGTACAATAAATCTGGCTTTCCATATCACCAGAGGCACCAGCAAGGGCACGACCTCTCATAACGCCATAGATATGAATATTACCATCTGCTAATAATTCTGCACCTGCACTAACATTACTTGTGACGATGAGATCACTATTTGGTGCATAAATACGCTGACCTGAACGAACAGGCGTATTGATAATACGGGTTTTGCGATAAGCAGATTCGATAGGAGCAGGTTGCGGGGCAATATCAGATTTCGCAAAAGTGACGTCATCCGTTGATGGCTCCGGCGCTTTTTTGCTTTTACCTTCATTAAGCACCGGTAAGCCCGCTTCATTGATCTTTTGTCTTAATAGTGGGTCAGTACAGCCGCTGACGCCCACAATTCGAAGACCTGCAGAAACAATCGCTTTATGAATGCTGTACATATCTGCGTGGTGAGTTAATTCTGCAACATTAATAACAACTGGGGCATTTTTAAGAAAATCAGGAGCCTGATTGACCTTGTCTTGCAGCGCTTTTTTGATGAGTTTAGGCTCTTCACTGTGTAAGTGAATGACTGAAAGAGTAAAACTGCTGCCTTTAAGTTCTATTGGCGATTGTGGCATCTATCTAGACTCAGCAAATTAAAATTTCCGAAACAATCCTCGGGTGAAGATACTCAGTAAAACAATAGCATGTTATAGTTACTGCATACTTCAAGCAAGCATACGAACCAAGAAAAAGAGTTAAATATAATGATTTGTGCAATTTATAGAAGCCCGAACCGTGATCAAACTTATTTATATGTTGAAAAGAAAGATGACTTTTCACGCGTTCCAGAAGAACTCCTTAAGCAATTTGGCAAACCACAGTTTTCAATGTTAATTTCATTAGATAAACGTGAAAAACTAGCAAATGCGGACATTGAGCGAGTTCGAGCTGACCTTCAAGACGTTGGTTATTACTTACAATTCCCGCCTCCGGTTGAAAATTTACTTTCTGAATATCGCGAATTAAACGACTAAGATAATTTAGGATTATCCTTAAAAAGCCATTATCGTCAGGAGGATAAAAATGAAGCCAACGTTATTATATACATTAGTCGCTGGTGTACTTTTAGCAAGTTGTAGTGCACCACAGACTCAAAAAGCGGCAACTCAAGCAAAGGAAACTCGAATTCTGACAACGGCACAAGAAGCTGCGATTGAGAAAGAAGTTGTCGCACTAGATAAAGCTTTTCCAATTGAACAACGTGAACCTTCACAATTTCCAGCTTATGTGGAATTACTGAAACAACATGCTGTGGCTCAAGGCATCAAACAATCTACGATTGATCGTGGCTTTGCAAACATTTATTTCCTTGAACGTGTCGTAAAAGCAGATAAAGGGCAACCTGAAAAACGCGCAACAGTGACGTTAGCCAGTTATTTAAAGAATGTCTTACCACAATCCCGCATTAATGCGGGTGTTGAAAAGTACTATGAAAACCAAGCGGTATTGAACGCGATTAGCCAGAAATATGGTGTACCGCCACAATATATTGTCTCTTTATGGGGACTCGAAAGTGGTTTTGGTCGCTCACAGGGTAAGGAAGATGTAATTTCAGCGCTTGCCACACTCTCTTTTGAAGGGCGTCGTGAAGCACTGTTTAGTAAGCAATTATTAGCGGCCTTGGAAATCATGGATAAAGGCTATATCCCAGAAGATCAGCAACTGAAAGGTTCATGGGCTGGTGCGATGGGGCAGAGTCAATTTATGCCAACGTCTTATTTATCCTATGCCGAAGATGGCGATGGTGACGGCAAAATGGACATTTGGAATAACAAAGCCGATGTTTTTGCTTCAGTTGCCAACTATTTATCTACAGAAGGATGGCAATCTGCATTACCATGGGGTTATCAAGTTTCATTGCCTGCTGATTTTAACCGTAGTTTAGAAGGGGTTAAAACGGAACAAGGGAAAACTGTTCGGGAGTGGGAAAAATTAGGGGTTAAATTACCTGCATTTTCTCAACTATCGCCAGATGTGAAAACATGGGTGGTTATTCCTGATGATCCTGAAGGTCGAACGTTCTTAGTGACCCAAAACTTCCGTACGATTATGCATTGGAATCGTTCATATTATTTTGCATTAAGTGTTTGTATGATGGCGGATGGCATCGCTGCAAAAATACAATAATGATAATAGGAGTTACCGACATGTATCAACATCGCGACTGGCAAGGTGCTTTATTAGATTTTCCTGCCAATAAAGTAGTTTGTGTGGGCAGTAACTATGCCAAACATATTAAAGAAATGGGTTCAGCATTACCTGAGGAGCCTGTCTTATTTATTAAACCGGAAACCGCACTGTGTGATGTCAACCAGCCAATTGTTATTCCTAAAGAGTTGGGCTCTGTTCACCATGAGGTTGAGATGGCGATTTTGATCGGTATGCCGCTTAAAAATGCAGATGAAGATAGGGTCGCTCGTGCAATTGCTGGTTATGCAGTAGCACTTGATTTAACCCTAAGGGATTTACAGGCAAAATTTAAAAAAGCAGGGCAGCCATGGGAAAAAAGCAAAGCTTTTGATGGCTCATGTCCGATTTCTGGATTTATTCCCGTCAGTGGTACCAGTGATCTGCAAAATATGTCACTGAGTTTAGAAATCAACGGCGAGGTTCGTCAGTCTGGCTCTACCCGTGATATGATCACGCCAGTTTTACCGCTAATTAGCTATATGTCCCGTTTCTTTACCTTACGTCCTGGGGACGTTATTTTAACCGGAACACCGGAAGGTGTGGGGCCATTGGCTTCTGGGGATATGTTAAAGCTAACAATTAATGATAATTCACTGACCACTAGGGTCATTTAAGTATAGGATTTTGCAGTATTATGTCTCAGTTTTTCTGGCAGGTTAAAACCTTAGATGAAATGACCGATGAAGAGTGGGAGTCTCTCTGTGATGGATGTGGGCAATGCTGCTTGCATAAATTAATGGATGAAGACACCGATGAGATCTATTTCACTAATGTGGCTTGCAACCAGTTAAATATTAAAACCTGTCAGTGCAGACATTATGCAGATCGTTTCAAATATGAAGCAGATTGTATAAAACTGACTCGGGATAATCTGGAAACATTTGCTTGGTTACCAAGTACCTGCGCATACCGTTTGTTAATGGAAGGGAAGTCACTTCCTGCGTGGCATCCATTGAAAACCGGTTCAAAAGCTGCAATGCATAATGAAGGTATCTCAGTCCGCCATATCGCAGTGCGAGAAATTGATGTGGTAGAGTGGGAAGATCATATTATGAACCGACCAAGCGCCAGATAATGTATCATTAATGGACTCTTCTAAAAACCCGCTTCATTTATACTGAGCGGGTTTTTTTATCTCCAGCCTTCAACTAGATTCAAAGTCATCAATTCGATTAAAAATGATGAATCGAACGAAAAATAATCAGCTTAGCCCGCCAGTCAAGATCCTTTGTTATAAATAAGAAATCTGCACCTTGTGGATCCTATTAAAATAGATTTTTCAAAAACGAAAACTAATTTGGCTTATATTTAATCACCTTCAAAGGTTAAATATTCTTTAATAAAAAGCATATAAGTATTTAAATACTATTTAGTCAGCCTAATTCACACACATAGTGATTTTAAGTTTTAATTCGATAGAATATTGAAATAATATACTTTTCTTGTCCTGTTGTGCTCAAATATCATATTGTCATTCAAGAACTAATTTAATGAGCCAACGTTATCTAAATGGAATTATGATTAACGTTATTGTCACGTTAGTTCACTGAAAAGAGGGGTAGAATAGGTAGTGTTAAAATCGATTAGCACTTAACATTAAATGCTTTTTTGCTCAAAATGAAGACATAAGGCAAATCAAAAACCCATAAAATACGTTTTTAGGAATATTCCTAATATGCGTTTTTTAGGCAATTATTATAAATTTGGTCGAATTGTTATTTTTAAAAATAATCTTATATATCAATTTGTTATGTCAATGATTGAAATTTTGACCTAGATCAGATTTTTTTTAAAAAAGTACTACTTATTTAGTATTGCTAGATCATAAATGATTATTTCCGCTTACATAGCCTCATGCCTTGATACTCTTAATAAGATTGAATTGTCAAAATCTTATTATATGACAGGAGCATTATCTTGCGATATTTATGATTTTTTATCATAAATATTTACCCAGTCTCGTTACCGTGCTTTTTCTATTGCTTCTGCGATAGAGTTAGTCACTGAAAAGTTATTATTATATAACTTTTTATTTCACTCTAAATCACAATAAAGTTATAGGTAATCATTTTACGCACAATGAAGGTTAATTGTGCATTAGAATAATAATTCGATATTTAATTTTATTTATTGGCAAATGTTTCAATATGAACATCGAACAATTATATAAAAATAATTTATCAATAATGTGTTTTTAACACGTATTCCGTGAATCGGGTTTGTAATAAAAAGACTAGAAAAAGTGTCTAAATGTAAATAAAAATACAAAATTTAACTTATATTCCAGTTCTGAGATTTTCATGAAAGTCTGTTGAATAGAGCGATTGCGATATTAAATTCTGTATTTTTAAGAATGTATTATTCCATTATCTGATTTCATCTCTAAATATGACTTATTGAGTGTGATTAATATATTGATATTTTCGATTGATTGATAAACTGCAATAGGTTGCATCTATCAAAATGTTAATAAGCTAAGATAAAAACGATTTAATGAAACTTAAGTTTTTATGTATTCTTGGCTCCGAATTAAATGGTCATACAACTTGTTGGTCAAAAAACAGAATGCACTGAGCTATTTCTTGTTTGTGCATTACGGTGATCCGTTGACGCTCTATATATGCTGATTTCTGGCCGTATTTTAATACGGCCGGGCTCTGTTTTTGCTGCTACCCAAGACTGAATAAAAGACCTCTTAATAATTCGTATAAGCAATAAATAAAAAACTCATCTTAGGAATTGAAAATGAAAAAAGTTTTACTGACTGCTATCGCAGCAACAGTTCTTGGTTTCACAACAGCAAACGCAGCAACTTCAGTTGGCGGTGGCCAAGTTAACTTTAACGGTAAAGTTATGGATGTTTCTTGTAACGTTTCCGTTGATGGTCAAGGTAGCGATGCAACCGTGTATTTAGCACCGATTTCGTTAAACGAAGTCAAAAAAGGCGGTGCAGATACAATTTTAAAACCAAAAACATTTACTATTTCAATCAGCGAATGTGCTCAAGGTGAAAACGCAATTGCTGATGGCGAAAAATTAGGTGTTCGTTGGACTGGTGGTAACTTAGCCGCTAACACAAGCGGTAGCTTAGCTAACACACTGTCAACTGGTGCGAAAAATATCCAATTGGCACTGTCTATTGACGGAATGGCAAATAAGAAAATTTTCCCAGGTGATAACGAGCAACCAAAAACTAAAGGCTCAACTGTAGATGGCAATACTCTGTTTACTTACTATGTTGGCTATATCACTAACACGCCTGACACTGTCAGCGCGGGTGAAATCCAAAGCTACGCAACCTACGAAATTACTTATAACTAATTTTTCAGTCAGTTTTTATCGACATTTTCGATAAAAACATGAGTTAGTAAGCGGTGGGCAAACTGCCGCTTTTTGCTTTGAGGCCCACATGAAAGCCATTCTATTTAGCCTTTGCTTACTGTCGAGTGTGACAGCATTTGCAAATAACATCATCGTTAACGGTACTCGTTTTGTTTATCCTAGCGATGAGAAAGAAATCACTATCCAATTAAATAATACGGCTGACCGTCCGGCTATGGCCCAAGCATGGCTTGATACAGGTGATGCATCAGAAACACCTGATACCATTAAAACGCCATTTCAACTTACACCGCCGATTTCCCGAATTGAAGCGAAAGGTGGACAAACTATCCGCATTAAGCTGATGGATAAATCCGCCTTACCGCAAGACAGAGAATCCTTATGGTGGCTCAATCTGTTAGATATTCCACCAATGGTCAAAAATAAAGCAGAAGAAAATCAAAATGTGCTGCAATTGGCTATTCGTTCTCGTTTTAAATTTTTCTATCGCCCATCAGGCCTAGGCAGTCGCGAGCTTGCTCCTGAGCAGCTCGTTGTTAAAGCAGATGGCAGTAAGCTTAATATCGGCAACCCGTCGCCATACTTTATTACTATTACAAAAATTTCTACTGATGGTACTAACGGATTGAATAACGAAACAATTTTTTTAGAGCCTAAAAGCCAGTCAACAGTGACGCTCAAGCGAGCACTGACGTCAGGAACTAAGATTATTATGAACAATATCAATGATTACGGCTCAGATGTAGCGGTAAAAACTACCGTTAAATAGGATTTAGAATGAAGCAGAGAGAGTTAAAAAATAAATATATAAACTTACTCTCAGTGACAGGTTTAGTCACAGTCTGCGCTCTGCCGTCTTTTTATGCCTGGAGTGAAGAAGATACCACGTATGAATTTAACAGTGGTTTCATTATAGGTAGCCAAGAAAACGTTGATTTAGAAAGATTTAATACGACAGGGATCAGCCCAGGAAAATATTCCGTTGATGTGTATACCAATGGAAGTTGGAAAGGGCGATACGACCTTGATTTTGTCGCGAAAGAAAATGGACAGTTAGGAACCTGCTATACCCCAGCGCTGTTATCTGAGTTGGGTATTAATGTCGAAAAATTTGCACCGATGGCAAAACTCGATAGCAAAGAGTGCCTTTTTTTAACTCAGTGGAATAGTGACCCTGATGTTCGCGACACATTTCACTCATCAACATTACGAGTTGATATTTCTGTTCCTCAAATTTATGAGCAGAAATCATCTCGTGGCTATGTGTCTGAACAATTCTGGGAAACGGGGATCCCTGCGTTGAATCTAGGCTATATGAGTAACTATTATGATAGTCATTCAGATGGCAACAATAATGCGAGTGCTTATCTCGGATTAAATGCAGGATTAAGCTACGACGGCTGGCTATTAAAACATATTGGGAATTTAAGCTGGCAACATAACGATGGTACAAACTGGCACAGCAACCAAACGTATTTGCAACGCCCAATCGCCTCGTGGAAATCAAAAGCCACTGCGGGGCAGTTTTATACCGACGGTGACATGTTCGATAGCATCAGTTTATTAGGGGCAAAAATTGCCACTGACGATACGATGTATCCGGATAGCATGAGCACGTTTGTACCTGAAATTCGGGGTGTTGCACAAAGCAATGCCCTTGTTACCGTCAAACAAAATGATGTGGTTATTTATCAAACCTCCGTTTCTCCAGGGCCATTTAACCTCAATGATGTGTACCCATCCGGTTATGGTAATGACCTTGTCGTGACTATCAAAGAGGCAGATGGAAGTGAGTCTTCTTTTAGTGTGCCTTACACGTCGATGGCTCAGTTACTACGTCCCGGTTATACCCGCTATCAATTTTCAGGCGGTAAATCGGACGCTAAAGGTATCAGTAACCGACCATTTATTATGCAAGGTACTTTGCAGCACGGTTTAAATAACACCTTCACACTGTATGGTGGTGTCACGGCATTTGATGATTATCAGGCTTATTTATTAGGTGCAGGTGTGAACACGGTTATTGGCGCAGTTGCTCTGGATGTTACTCAATCAAGAGCGGTATTCAAGCAAAGAACGGATATGGGGCAAAGTTACCGATTCACGTTCAACAAATTGTTCTCTGAAACCGATACTAACCTTATGTTGGCGGCATACCGTTACTCAACAGAAGATTATTACAGCCTTTCAAATGCGCTTTATGCCATTGATGCAGATAAAAAAGGAAGAGATAGTTCATTAGGTCGCGAAAAAAACGGTTTTAGTTACACAATTAACCAAAACTTACCGTACGACTTAGGAAGTTTCTATTTCACTGGGCGTATTTCAAGCTATTGGAACCGCAGCGGCATCGAAAAACAGTATCAATTAAACTACAACAATCAATTTGGCCGTTTCTCTTACGGCATTTCGTTTATGCGGGTTTATTCAGATAACGCACAGGGAAGCCAAGATGATCGCATAAGTTTAAATGTTAACTTCCCACTCTATTTTGGGGATAACCGTTACGCGACGATTTCATCGAATACGACCTTTAATAACGATAAGTTTGACGTTTCGCAGGCGGGTATAAATGGCTCCTTTGATGCAGATAATAACTGGACTTACGGACTAAATACCTCAGTAGAAAATGGAGGCAACAAAAACCTTTCCATCACTACGGGTTACCAAACGCCGGTCGTGAGTACCAATGCCAACTACAGTCAGGGTCAAGGTTATCGTCAATATGGTGTTTCCGCTAACGGGTCAATGCTTGTGCACGCAGGTGGTGTGACTTTGTCACCAAATACCGCCTCGACCGTGGCATTAATTGAAGCCAAAGGTGCAGAAGGCGCAACGGTTATGGGCGCGCAGAATACCAAAATAGACAGTCAGGGTTATGCCGTAGCTCCATACGTTCGCCCTTATCGCATTAATAATGTAGAGCTTGATCCGAAAGGTAGCTCAGAAGATATCGTATTCATCAACACGACAGCACAAGTCGTACCTTATGAAGGCAGTGTGGTGAAAGTGACTTTTGGCACGAAAGTAGAAAAAAATGAAGTATATAACGTCGTGAGAGCAGGTAATAAACCGCTGCCTTTTGGTGCCAATGTCGTGAACGCAGGTGGCGATTATATTGGTATTGTAGGGCAAGGTGGTACGGTATTTATCACGAATAACGAATCTAAACTTGCAACCGTGAAATGGGACGGTGGTGAATGTTCATTCTCATTAACCGCTGGAAATAGTCAGGAGAGTCTATGTCAATAATCAAAAAATGGCGCTGGCTAATTGGGGCGAGTGTACTTTTTACAACACAATACGCCGCCGCATACTTTACAGGTTGGGATTATTGTGACAGAAGCAGTCAGCCCACTTATAAACTGAATATGGATATGGGACGAGTGGTTGTGAATGCAAACGTGCCAGTTGGTGGGGTTATCGCCAGTAAAACGTGGCCGTTGGATACCAGTAACCGTATTTATTTAACTTGTTACGGGCGCAATGTGATTAATGCGGATATTGTGATGCCGGGACTGCACGAAATTGAGAATAAAGTGTATCAATCCAGTGTTCCGGGTATTGGGATGAAATTTGAACGCGCAGGCCAAGTAAGTATGGTTTACCCCCATGAACATGTGGTCAATGGGGGGTGGGGAACAGACTACTATTTAGCAGGTTCTACATTCACGTTAAAGTTGATTAAAACAGCGGAGATCACCGGCTCTGGCACTATCGCAAAAGGGGAATATACCCAATATGGTTATAAAGGAAGCTCAAGACCCATTTTAACCACGTCGTTAAATGCCAATGCGATCACCATTGTTTCCCCTTCATGCATTATTGAAAGTGGTAAACAACAGAATGTGTATCTCGATACGATTAAGCGTTCCGATTTGACCACTCGGGATCATACGGCGGGACCGAAAAACTTTGATATTGTTTTGCGATGCAGTGGCGGAACAACGATGTCGGGGAATGCGGATATTAAGATGGACTTCAGTGCCAATAGTTCCGTCAGCGCGGTTGAAGGCGTATTAAAAAATGATGCGACGGGTTCTAGTGCTGCAAAAGGAGTTGGAATCCAAGTTATCGAAAGAGGTAGTTATGCGCCAGTCAACTTTGGTAAGCCTTTTCCTGTTGGGAAATTAACAAATTCTCAAGAAAGAGTATTTACCTTGCAGTTTATCGCGCGTTATTTCCAGTTTGCTGATTCAATTTCGGCAGGCGAAGTGAGATCTCACATGGTTTTCAATGTAACTTACGATTAAAAAGTATATTAAATTTCTATAGGAAATCGCATATTTTTAATAAAAGATGTGCGATTTTTTGTTTTTAAATTAATACTGGCAGTAGTGTGAGGTTAGATTTTTATTATATATATAATATGCAACTTTAATTTTTAGGAAGAAATAAAAATACCCATAAAGCTAAATTTAATCGATGAAGATTAATAGCTACATTAGCTTTATGGGTATTTTTTGATAATCAAAAAAAGATTATTATGTGTGATGTTTAGATGGAATAATTACACTTTCTGCTGCATATTGTAATTCTCTATTTGGAATATCGAATGAATGGTCATCACTATTATTAATTTCACTTCTATAACCGTTAAAAAACCATTCAATAGGGCACATTAAAATTTCAGAAATATCAAGGAGATGGTCAATTGGAATCTTGTTAATACCATTTTCATACCGTGATATTTGCTGCTGACTTAAATGTAACTTATTTGCTAAATTTGCACCTGACAAGCCTAGCTCTTTTCTCCGGGTTTTTATTCTAAGACCAATGACACTATGAATGTCCATATGACATGCTCAACTTATTATTAAGGTTATTATCAGTCGTTTTCACTATATATTATATTAAATTACAAGCTGTTTTAAAAGCTAATAATTAAAATTAACCTAAAATTAAAGTATTTAACTTTCAATGTCAGCCTTTCATTTAATGATAATCACATTCAAAATTTTTATGCTTGTTACTGTAATGTCATTTTGAATATTCTGAATTTAAATAACAATAAGAATATCCCGCTAGAATTATTCGGTTAAATCTGTCTATTTAATAAAATCGACAACTATTTATTTGTATGTTAATTGTTTAATAGATTGGTCAATTTGGTTAAATTGTTTCATTTTGGAACTTTCTTAATTTTGGGATGTTCCTCAATTTTTATTTTCATGGGGTTTCTTTGTTTTAAATTTAAATATAAACGTCAGGATTTTTTTTAAATTAAAGTTTAAATAATTTTTTTATTATCTTTTATTTTTATATTAAATATAACTAAATTTATTATATTAGATAATAAAAAGAAATTTCTTTAGCGCTACACTAAGTATAGATATCAAGTATACTTGAGTTAACTGAATTCGCTTTATCACTGAGTGTATGAGGGTAATATGAAACTGTATATTTATGATCATTGTCCATTTTTTGTTCGTGCCAGAATGATTTTTGGCTTGAAAAAGGTTGCGATAGAAGAGGTTATTTTGTTGGATAACGATATCGAAACCCCAACACGTATGATAGGACGTAAAATGGTACCTATTCTAGAGAAAGAAGATGGTCGCTATTTACCAGAGAGTTTGGACATTGTGCGTTATGTTGACCAATTAAGTGAACCTCGCCTAGCCGCAGGAGAAATTAGTCCTGAAATTGATAGCTGGTATAAAGCGGTTTCTTCGACGGTATCTAAATTAGTGACACCACGCTTTACGGAATCTGAATTTCCTGAGATAGCGACGGAGGAGGCTAAAGCTGCGTATATTCAGCGTGTTAGCAAGTTTCATGGCGATGACCTATCTGTGCTGCGTAAGGAAACACATACTCTATTGATTGAGTTAGAGCCGTATATGGATCGATTAGATGTATGGCTAGAAAAGCGTAACAAAGCACTTGTGGATATTAACGATTTTATTATATTCCCTGTGCTGCGTAGCTTAAGTATCGTGAAAGAAATAGGCTTTAGTACCACAATTCATGACTATATGGACCGTACATCAAAAGCGACGGGAATTAATTTGTTATTCAGCCAAGCCAAATAATATTTAAGTAACACCAATATAGAAAGATAAAAAAACCGCCAAATTAAGAATGGCGGTTTTTTATTTTGCAATAAAAGTAGAGTTACTGCATATAATCACTCAAAATATAAACAAGTTTATAATGCCCTTGCGTCAACGTTAAATGATCTTTGGTTAATGTTACTGTTGCACCATTTGTCAGCATACGGTTAATTAAGGTATCCCATCGTGAAAGATCTTCATCTACACACTCTAATTCTGTTTTACTTAATGTTTTAACTTTTAGTGTTGCATTATTAATTGCACCCATTCCGTTAAAGTCATTACACATAGAGGCAGAGACAAACATTTTTTCACCGAATGAAATGGACGGTGCGGTCTGTTTTTTGGCAATACGCTGACCATCCACTTCCGTTAAGACAAAATTATGATGCATCAGCTGCTGCTCAAGGGATTGCGGACTACTACCAGCATTTACTTGATGGGTTTGGCAAGCTGCAAGTAACAACCCAAAGAGCGTTAGAGGGATCAGTCTTTTCATGATGCAAGATCCAGCTAAGGCTTCACAACGTTCGGGCAATTTTCGCCACGACTGATCTGTTGAATATTACTCAGTGTTGTTAAGCTGATACTTGTTAAGGCTTCTTCGGTTAAAAACGCCTGATGGCCGGTAAATAATACGTTATGACAAGAAGATAATCGGCGGAAGACATCATCTTGAATTACATCATTAGATTTATCTTCAAAGAAGAGATCTCTTTCATTCTCATACACATCCATGCCCAATGCGCCAATCTTTTGGGATTTAAGTGCATTAATCGCGGCAGCCGAATCGACTAAAGCTCCACGGCTGGTATTGATGATCATCACGCCTGATTTCATGCGATTAAACGCATTTTCATCCAGCAAATGGTGGTTCTCTGGTGTTAAAGGGCAGTGCAGAGAAATAACATCAGATTCCCGATACAAGGTGTCTAAATCGACATATTCGGCACCCATATCAAGGACCGCTTGGTTAGGGTATGGGTCATGAGCCAGTAAGCGCATCCCAAATCCTTTTAAAATCCGTAAAGTGGCTTGGCCAATTTTGCCCGTACCAATAATGCCCGCGGTACGGTTATGCATATTAAAGCCAGTTAAACCTTCGAGAGAAAAGTTAGCATCACGCGTACGCTGATACGCGCGATGAATACGGCGATTCAAACATAGCATCATGCCAACAGCATGTTCTGCAACCGCTTCAGGAGAATAAGCCGGAACGCGAACGACTTGAATGCCCAACTCATTGGCGGCATCTAAATCAACATTATTAAAGCCGGCACAGCGTAAAGCGAGAATATGGACATCGAGAGCTGCGAGCTCTTCCAGCACCGCACGGTTCGCTTCATCATTAACAAAAATGCAAACTGCGTCAGCACCGACGGCATTTTTAGCTGTCTGAACCGTTAATGGAAAATCAAAGTATTCAATATTAAAATTAAACTCTGATTGTTGGTTGACCTGTTCCATATGTTTGCGATCATACTGTTTGGTGCTATAGGAAACAATTTTCATCAGAGGAACTCCATAATTTATAGGAACCAATAAATGACAAGCTGTAGGTAAAATAAACAAACCTACAAAAATATGCGTTCAGAATAAGACAATTAGTGGCGTAAATCACCTCTAAATTAAGAAAATATCTTACTGTTTACGTTTGATTTTCGTTTACACACTATCTTTAACAAAGATAGTCATTTTTAGTATTAAAATAATGCGATTATTAAGTTTTACTTTTTCTTTTAAAGAATAGATAGATTTTGGGTAATAGATAAAGCTAAGGAGCGGCGTGAAGTTTGCATAATTGGTCTATCAGGGGCAAGGGAAACAACGCTCGCTCAAAAGTTATCGGAAAAATTTAGTCTCCCTGCATAGGATTATGATGAAATTTATTGGGATAAACGCCAAATGAAGTATGTCAAAAACCTCAGGATAACATTAAATCTCTGGTCGCTGACATCAAGTATCAAGACAGCAGGATAGTGGAAAGGGCTTATGACAAGCCAATTTGATCAGCGATTGGATAAATTTTTTGCAGCTAATCCGGTATTTGCCGAAAAGATAAAGGTTGTGCATGATACACAATCATGTTCTTGTGAAATTGCCAACCATGCAGCATCACTAAGAACTGACTGAAAATAATGAAGTAACAGAGTGAACAGATAGGGTTAAGTTGTTCATTTCTGGTTTAAAAGATTAGAATATATTTATCTAAATAGAGAAAGTTATTATGGAAATGACCTACATCGCAATGCAAGTCGTCGAACTGCTCGTCCCAATGCATCCTTTCACTTTATTTTCGTCCATCTCATCAATGGTATTTATCGTTGCCTCATGAAGATGGTACTCAGAGAAGATTCATGAAACGGGCAATAAAAATACTGTTTTTCCTATTAGGGGTGAGTGTTGTGCTCCTAATCATATTATGGTCAACATTAACCCGTTGGGCGCCTGTTGTTGCTAAACATTTTTTACCTGAGCAGGTGACGCTGTCACTTTCTGAACCACAGTTTGTTAACCGCCAGATTAGACTTCCCAGCATAGGATTAAGTGCAAGTAATTGCTCTCTGGTGACAGTAACAGATGCTAGGGTCTCATTTTTCCCAATTAGAGCCAAAATTGATGAGCTTGATGTTAATGCGGAATGTTTGGATAGCATCAAAACAAGTGAGGAGTCACCAAGTTCTCCTATCAATATCACCGAGATACTGGATGCGCTCCCTCAATTTTCACTCGTCATTGATAAAGTCTCACTGCATTCTTGGGAACAATATCAAGGGAGTTTATGGTTACGCAGTACCGCTGACTCGCCACTTATGCTGGATTATCAAGGGGAAAATGTCCGGGTTTCTTCTTTTATTAATTTGCAAAATCAACTGATTGTGCAGCAATTTTCGGCTACGTTACCTCAGAGCACATTAGCGTTAGAAGAGTTGCAAGCGCTGGATCAACGTAAGCCACAAGAAGAGCCTCAACATATTGAATTAACCGCGCAATTGGCTTTACCTCTGACGACGGCTCAACTGCCTGAAACGGGAGATATCGAAGCTCAATTTAAGCTTATTGAGTTAAATAAACGCTTAAAGACAAAACTGCATTGGCAGCGCGACGAAGGCTTACTTACCGTTACGGATATTGAGCAGCAACAAGAATTATTCCATCTTCCATGGCAGGTTTCATCATCACAAGTGACCGTAACGGATGGTCGCTGGCGCTGGGATGATGCACAAATCCCGCTTCACGGTGGAATTGCATTTCAAATTGATAACTGGAATCAAACCCTGAGTGAGTTTGTGGTTTCAGGGCGTTTGAACATGTTGACTGATGCAAAAAAAGGAAAAGCTAACTTAGTCCTGACGCTTGAGCCTAGTCGTATCAATCTCCTCGATGCAGATATTGATTTTAGACTTAACGGTCAAGTGAAATACGATGACATGGTGCTGGATATCAATTTGCCAGCGAAAATTGCAGGTCAGCTGGTTTCACCCACCGTCGCATTTATGCCCGGTTCATTAATGAGAGCCTATGGGCAGGTTTCCCCGACAATTTTGTTACGGGAAATACGCTTGCCTTTGGCGGGGACGCGTTTAAATGCCGACGGAATTTCGGGGCGCTTACAAGCGATTTTAAAAGTAAAAGAACAGTATTGGGGTGACTTTGATATTCACCTCGATGGCAGTGCGAATAAGTTTAATATTGATAAAGGTAAATGGTTCTGGAATTACTGGGGAAATGCTCAGTTACCCGCGTTAGCCGCTCGTTGGGATGTGAAAGGTAACGGTAATTGGCAAGATACACAATTAACGCTCAATAGTTTAAATACCGGATTTGACCAAATTAAATATGGTTTACTCTCCATGTCTGCTCCGCGCCTTAAATTAACCTCGCCGTTGGTTTGGCAGCGAGATCAAGCAAAAGCTGATTTTTATGGTGTATTGCAATTAACCAGTGATCAAATGCTATTTGGCACAGACAGCTATTTACCTAAAATTACGGCGAATGCAGAACTTAAAGGAACATCCCCAGCCAGCTTTCAGTTAAAAGGGGATTTAAGTACTAAGCAAGTAGGGCCGATCGTCATATTTGGACGATGGGACGGTGAACGTCTGCGTGGTGAAGCGCGTTGGCCTGAACAGTCAGTTCAAGCATTTCAGACATTAATTCCGAAAGACTTAAATATTGAATTACGTGAGGGGAAACTATTTTCTCAAGCGGCTTTTTCCATGACGCCAGAAAATGGTTTTATTGCTGGTGGACATTGGCGAGTGCAAAATACGAGCTTATGGATGAAGGATGGTGAGCTGAATGGTTTGGATTTTGTCTTACCATGGAAATTACATAATAGTACGTGGACATTAGGTGAAAAATCACCCGTTGAATTACGTATCAAGCATATTTCGAATTTGTTTGAGTTTACCGATATTAAAGCGGATTTATCGGGAACATATCCTCCGACGGAAACCCACCCAATCCAACTGAGTAATGTTGGATTTAAAATGTTAGGCGGTGAAATCAATCTCGATGTACTTCGCTGGCCACAAAATAAACCCGCGACGATTAGTGTCCATCAAGTGGAGCTTAGCGAGCTATTCACAAAACTAAAAGTTTCACAATTTGCTGTTTCTGGTCGAGTAAATGGCGAGTTGCCATTTTACCTGAATAACCCTGATTGGATTATTAAAGGGGGGTGGATGGAAAATAACGGGCCTTTGACATTACGTTTAGAGACTAATTTTGTAGAGTCTATTGCCAAAGATAATATTTCAGCGGGATCGGCAATTGGATGGCTACAATACCTTGAAATTCAACGCAGCCGTACGGATGTGAATGTCACAAACTTGGGATTGCTCACGATGTCGACTATTCTTGAAGGGTATAACACCAAAGAAGCCAAGAAGCGTGAAGTTCACTTAAATTATCACCATGAAGAGAATATTTTTCAGTTATGGCGCAGTTTACGTTTTGGTACTAGCTTAGAAGAATGGCTCGAAAAGAATATATAAAAGGGAAAAGAACTAACGTGAAAACATTAAAATTGATCATAATGATGGCAATGGCATCGCTATTAACGGCATGTTTACGTGTAGAAGTCGCTACGCCAGATAAGCCAATTAACATCAATATGAATGTTAAGATTGAGCATGAAATCCAAATTAAAGCAGACCGACAAGTCGAAGAGTTATTAAAAGAAAACAGCGATCTATTCGGTGAGGTACCTGCGAAATGATGAACTGGTTTAAAGTCGTCACGTTATGTTCTACCTTAAGCATATTTTCTGCATTTGCACTGACGGTGGAAGAAGGTAAAACTCACGGTATTGTGGGGGAAACCTTATCAGGATATTTGGCGGTAATTGACCAAAGTAGTGCGGATGCAAAGCAATTGGTTGAACATATCAATGTCGAAAGAAAAAAACGATATACAGAAATTGCAGATAGAAATGGGCTTAAAACCAATGATGTCGCAAGAATGGCAGGACAGAAATTGATTGAACGTGCACCGACGGGAGAATATGTACGCGGTATTAATGGGCAGTGGATGCAGAAAAAATAAAAATGCGCACTATTTTCAATTCTAGATGCAACAAGTGCGCATTATTTTCGATTCTAAATTAAGAATGAGCAATCAAGCTTTATTTAACGAGGCATGCTGCTAAGCAATTAATGAATCAATATGGTTTTTCGCTTGTGATTGCGCTTTCTCTGCTGATTCAGCGCTTAATGCTGTACCTTCTGCGAAAACAAATTCAATATCTGTAATACCAATAAAATTCAAAAATAGGGTGATGTAAGGCACCATCGTATCGGTCGGAGTGTCTTTATAAATACCGCCACGGCTTGTCAGAACATATGCCCGTTTATTGTTTAATAAGCCTACAGGACCTTGCTCGGTATATTTAAAGGTATGCCCAGAGCGGGCGATAAAATCAAAGTAATGTTTCAGTTGAGATGGAACCGAAAAATTATACATCGGTGCGGTGATCACTAAAACATCGCTCTGTTTAATCTCATCAATGAGCTGATTTGATAGGTCTAAATGTGCTTGTTGCTGTTCGGTTTTAGTGTCAGTAGGTGCAAAAGCTGCTAAAATTTCGCCATCAATCGCAGGGATCGGCTGGTTAACTAAATCTCGAACTGTAAACGCATCATCGGGATTTTTTTCTTGCCACTGTTGGACAAAATAATCAGCCATTTTATTGCTGTGTGAATAATCTGCCAAAATGCTTGATTTCAATAGTAATACTTTACTCATTATTTTCCTCGAAACTCATGTGTCTATCTCATCAGATAATGATGATACTCGGTATATGGCAGATTAATAGGAAGAAATTTAGAAGTCATGCTTCAAAAAAATTGATGGTATTTGTATGAGATAACTAAAATCATAAAACAAACCAAAATATTATCTTTAGCCACCACATGATTATAGATTAACGAGTGGCGTTACAACGAATTGAAATATAAGGATTTAAGAATGGATCCCATTCTATCAGCATTATTTGCTGAAATTGAACAAACATCACTGCGTGATCAATGGCAACTGAAGAAGCGCCTTCACGGCATCGCAAAAATACAAGATCAAAAATCCCGCATGGCAGTTATCGAAGTCATCAAAGGGGATATTGAAAAGGCAAAACAGAAGGTTGAGAAAAAACGTCTGAATATGCCGAAAATTGTTTACCCTGAAAACTTACCCGTTAGCCAAAGAAAACAAGCTATTTTTGATGCGATTAATCAGCATCAAGTGGTGATCATTGCGGGTGAAACTGGGTCAGGTAAAACCACGCAGATCCCTAAAATTTGCTTAGAGCTGGGCCGCGGAGTGAAGGGCTTTATTGGTCATACTCAGCCAAGAAGATTGGCTGCACGCTCAGTGGCTTCGCGCCTTGCACAAGAGTTAGAGTGTGAGCTAGGTACAAATGTCGGTTATAAAGTCCGCTTTAGTGACCAAGTGAGTGATACCACCCAAGTTAAATTAATGACGGATGGTATTTTATTGGCGGAATTGCAGAATGATAAATTGTTGCTGCAATACGACACAATTATTATCGATGAAGCCCATGAACGCAGTTTAAATATTGATTTTATTTTAGGCTATTTGCGTCAATTATTACCTAAGCGCCCTGATTTAAAAGTCATTATTACATCAGCGACGATTGATCCAGAACGATTTTCTCGACACTTTGGTCATGCACCGATTGTTGAGGTTTCAGGACGGACATACCCGGTTGAAGTGCGTTATCGTCCAATTATGGGGGATGATAATGACAGTGAGCGTGACCAAATTGACGGTATTATCGATGCGGTTAATGAGTTAGGACGTGAAAGTGCCGGTGATATTCTGATATTTATGAGTGGTGAACGAGAGATTCGTGACACCGCTGATGCACTATCCAAGCTACAACTGCGTCATACGGAAGTCTTACCGCTGTTTGCACGGTTATCTAACAGTGAGCAAAACCGTATTTTTCACCCTCATGGTGGTCGCCGGATTATTCTTGCAACGAACGTGGCCGAAACCTCTCTGACGGTTCCGGGGATCAAATATGTGATTGATACGGGTTATGCGCGTATCAGCCGTTATAGTTATCGAACCAAGGTACAACGCTTACCTGTCGAAGCGATTTCACAAGCGTCTGCCAATCAGCGTAAAGGACGGTGTGGTCGTGTTTCAGACGGTATCTGTATCCGCTTGTATTCTGAAGAGGATTTCTTATCTCGACCAGAGTTTACCGATCCTGAAATCCTGAGAACCAACTTGGCATCGGTTATTTTACAGATGACCTCAATCGGGCTTGGGGATATCGCGGCATTTCCATTCGTTGAAGCGCCGGATAAGCGTAATATTCAAGATGGTGTCAAATTACTGGAAGAGCTTGGCGGGATCCAACCTCATAAAGATGCAGATAAAGGTTATCGATTAACCGATGTCGGGCGCCAGCTAGCACAATTACCCGTTGACCCACGTTTAGCGCGAATGGTGATTGAAGCCAGAAAGTATGGCGCGGTACGCGAAGCAATGGTGATCGTTTCGGCATTATCGATTCAAGATCCCCGAGAAAGACCGTTGGATAAGCAGCAAGCTTCTGATGAAAAACATCGACGTTTCCATGATAAGCAATCAGATTTTCTGGCGTTTTTAAATCTATGGGATTATTTAAAACAGCAGCAAGAGGAATTATCCAACGCACAATTTAGAAAAATGTGCCGTCAAGATTTCCTTAACTATTTGCGAATTCGCGAGTGGCAAGATCTCTACACGCAGTTGCGCCAAGTCGTGAAAGAACAAGGATTTGCTATCAACAGTGCCCCAGCAGATTTTCGCAGTATTCATGTCTCGCTATTGGCAGGGTTGCTCTCGCATATCGGTCAAAAAGATGCTGAAAAACACGAGTTTACAGGAGCAAGGAATGCTCGATTCACTATCTTTCCAGGTTCAGGTTTATTCAAAAAACCACCGAAGTGGACGATGGTCGCTGAACTGGTTGAAACATCAAAGCTGTGGGGACGAATTGCGGCTTCCATTGATCCTGAATGGATTGAACCACTCGCCGAGCATTTGGTAAAACATCACTATAGTGAGCCCCATTGGTCAAAATCAGAAGGTGCTGTGACAGCATCGGAAAAAGTGACTTTATATGGGCTGCCGATTGTGGCTTCACGCCAAGTCAATTATGGTTCGATTGATCCATTATTATGCCGCGAGCTATTTATTCGTCACGCGCTGGTGGAAGGTGACTGGAATACCCGTCACGCTTTCTTTAGAGCTAACCTAAAACTGTTATCAGAGGTGGAAGATTTGGAACACAAATCACGCCGCCGAGACATTTTAGTGGATGATGAAACGCTTTTTGCATTTTATGACCAACGTATCCCGAATGATGTGATTTCCTCTCGCCATTTTGATAAATGGTGGAAAACCGCATCAAAACAGCAACCTGATTTGCTCAGTTTTGAAAAAAATATGCTGATCAAAGAAGATGCAGGGAATGTATCGGCGCTTGATTACCCGAATTATTGGCATCAAGGTGACCTTAAATTCCGTTTAAGTTACCAGTTTGAGCCTGGCACTGACGCCGATGGAGTCACCATTCATATCCCATTAGCTATTTTGAATCAGGTGCAAAATGTGGGTTTTGACTGGCAAGTTCCGGGTCTGCGTCATGAATTAATCGTTGCGTTAATTAAATCATTGCCTAAACCTATTCGTCGTAATTTTGTGCCAGCGCCAAACTATGCCTCTGCATTTTTGGAGCGTGTTCCAACCCCTGAAGGCAGTGTGTTAGATAAGCTAGAGCGCGAACTTCGTCGAATGACGGGGGTAACGGTAGAGCGTGAGGCTTGGCAGTTAGATCAACTTCCAGTGCATTTAAAAATGACCTACCGAGTGGTGAATGACAAAAATAAAACCGTCGCGGAAGGGCAAGATCTGGATGCTTTAAAAGATAGCCTTAAGGAAAAAGTGCAAGAAACACTATCAGAGGTTGTGGATGATGGTATTGAACAAAGTGGATTGCATATTTGGAGTTTTGGTGAGTTACCACAACGTTATGAACAAAAACGCGGAGGATATTCAGTTAAAGCCTATCCTGCATTAGTGGATGAAAAGAACAGTGTGGGGATCCGTGTTTTTGAAACTGAATTCGAGCAACAGCAAGCAATGTGGGGCGGAGTTCGTCGGTTATTACTCTTAAATATTCCTTCGCCGATCAAGTATTTGCATGAAAAGCTGCCGAATAAATCCAAATTGGGGCTCTATTTTAACCCTTATGGCAAAGTGCTTGAACTCATTGATGATTGTATCGCATGCGGTATTGATCAACTGATTGCAACCTATGGCGGCGCGGTGTGGACGCAAGAGCAGTTCGAATCATTGAAAGAGTACGCGAGAGCGGAATTGAACGATGTGGTTGTAAATATCGCCAAGCAAGTTGAGCAGATCTTAACGGCGGTGTTTGCTATCAATAAACGGTTGAAAGGCCGCGTTGATTTTTCGATGGCGCTCGCATTATCTGATATCAAAGCTCAAATGTCTGGGTTGGTATTTAAAGGGTTTGTGACAGAGCAGGGCTGGAAACGATTACCGGATATTTTGCGCTACTTAAACGGTATTGAACGTCGGTTAGAAAAGTTAGCCATTGACCCAAATCGTGACCGTGCGCAGATGAGCAAAGTTGAACACGTACAAAGCATGTGGCAGCAGTGGATGAGTAAATTAACACCACTACAAAAGCAGTTACCGGAAGTACAGGAAGTTCGCTGGATGATTGAAGAGTTACGAGTGAGTTTGTTCGCCCAACAGCTAGGAACGCCATATCCGATATCGGATAAACGGATAATTCAAACTATGGAAAGTTTAACGCAGCAACTTTAGCTTGGGATCAATAGTAGCCTTAGGCTGACGATAATTTATTGGTTAATAAGATAAAAAATGCGCGATGTGGCAATGGTACCACTTGCGCATTTTTTATTGTGAAATTATGGCACTCAATTCTTATTTAGTTACAACATACTGTTGGGTTTCACTATTTCTACATTAACAGCCGAGTTGTCCGCAATATATAGCTAGCAAGTATTATTTTGGATTTATCGCTCAATGGCTGGTTCTATTCGCTGCTGAGTCGCTAATTTAAACTGAAAGCCTTCGGCACGCTCTTGCGCTTTAATTTCAGGTGATTTTTGCTGAAAGGGAGTTGGCTGTTGAGTCAGGAACGATTGGGTTACAGCCGCAATATTATGAGCCATTGAATGTGGCACTTCTGATGCTGAATGAATAAGAGCAGGGCGATCAGCAAATGTAACGGAACGCAGATTTGTTGGGGTTATGTGCATTTAAGTCTCCTCATTGGTGAATAGTCATTCAAAAACTACATCACAAAAAAGGATGATAATTGTAAAAAACGAGGCGGTTGAAAAGGTCAAAATAAAGATAATAAAAAATGAGCTAAATTCAATAGGTTAAATTTAGCTCATTAATAAAGAGTGGATCACGCTAATAGGGAATATAACGCCGGCACTGAGGCTATCGCAATCCCAAATGCTAAAATTTTCTCAATTAACTTCAGTGGCGCTTTTGCTGTTTGTTGTGAACGGGCATACAGAAAAATGATGATCCCCGGCGCATAGAGCACCACAGAGAGCATTAAGTTAATCAATCCTGACGCGTACAATAACCATAATCCATAGACCGCGGCAACAAAACCAACCGCAAGGAGGGCTTTACTATGACGTTGATAAGCAACTTTGACTAAGAAGGCGCCGACCAAAAAGTAAGGCACCAAAATCATCTCTGAAGCAATAGTCAGTAGAGTATTGTAGTTACTGCCACTTAACCAAATCAGCACTAATGATAGTTGAACCGCGCCGTTGGTTAACCATAAAGATGAAGATGGAGCATCATTCTTATTTAATTTATTGAAAATTTTAGGGAATGATTGGTATTGTGCGGCAATATACGGAACTTCAGCTGCCATAATTGTCCAGCTCAAATAGGCGCCACAAACAGAGATAATCAAACCTGCGGCAATAATGATGTCACCGCTAGAGCCAATCAAAGAGACCATTAAAGTTGCCATCGATGGGTTTTTAATTTCAGCCAGATCGGCGCGAGGCATGATCCCAAGTGATAAAAGCGTGACAAGAATATAGATAATTAACGCTGAACTTACCGCAAAAATGGTAGCTAGACCGACATCACGGCGATTTTTAGCTCGAGCAGAGACGACAACTGCTCCTTCAATACCAATAAAGACCCATAAAGTAATCAGCATGGTGTCTTTAACTTGCTCCCAAACGGGAATACCGAGGTCAATCCCGCTAAAATCGGCATCAAAAATATCGAGCTTAAAGGCAAAGAATGCGAGTACGATAAATAACCCAAGAGGGACTAATTTCGCCATCGTGGCGAGCTTGTTGATCCCCGCAGCAGTTTGTACACCGCGAAGAACTAAGTAATGCACAACCCACAGTAAGATAGATTCACCGATTAGAGCTTGCCAAGTATTACCATCGCCAAACACAATGTTATCCGGCGTGTCAGTAAAGAAGCTTATCGCGGCAAAGACAATCACTAAATAGGAAACGTTAGCGACAACAGCACACAGCCAATAGCCCCATGCGGAACAAAAGCCAATAAACTCACCGAATCCTACTTTTGCATAAGTAAATATTCCGCCATCTAGGTCAGGACGAATTCTGGAAAGGAGCAAAAGAGAGAATGCAAGAAATAAGATCCCGACGCCCGTGATGGACCAGCCGATAATTAATGCTAATGGGCTTGCCACTTCAGCCATATTCTGTGGAAGGCTAAATACACCAGCACCAACCATTGAGCTAAGAACTAGCGCGGTGAGTGCAGTAAGGCTTAATGTATTTTTCAATGTATATCCTGGTTGTTGTGCAATCAAAAGTTAAAATCACGTTAAGATAGCAATGCTATAAATGGATTCACTGTCACGGCTTTTAAATCCAGTTGGATCACCTGCTAAATTAGAGTGTGGATTCTACGAATGAAATGCGACAGATGCAATGGGAAAATATGCACAGAACAAGATGTTTTATTCACTTTCACTGCTTATGGTAAATAGGCACGCATTTTATAAAGTGCTAACTCGGGCTGTTCAGGAATAGGTATCAGGAAGTAGGGGGATTCAAACAAAAAAAGCCAGCTTGTGATATTTAAGCTGGCTTTCATAATAAAATAGAGCTATCGATTATTTGAATAGGTCTGCACTGATGGTGACGCTGCCACCATTAGACTGCCATTCACGAGTGATATGGTAGTATTTAGCACCTTTAGCTTCTGCGCGTTTGGCGATTTGATAACGAACTTCAGGGGTATTAGTGTAATAACCGGAGAAGGTAATGGAATCAAATGGAACCATCATAGCTGCTGCTGTTTTGTTCACTTCTTCAATGACATAGCCACTTGGTAATGTCACACTAGTACGACCTGGCTGGCTTGAGGAAGTTTCGAAGAAACGGCCAACCGCTTCGGTTGGTTCTTCAGAGCTTGCAACGCCTGGGATCAGAACTTTATCTGCAGCTTCACCACCTTGCGCTAACAGCGCACGACCAGATTCTGAATCAGCAGGAACAACCGCTTCCTCTTTTTGAATTTGGCGCTTAGGTGCATCTTTCTTATAGATATATGCGGTTGCTAAAGTGTTACCGCCATCATTCATGGCTACGTTGCGAACCACATAAAATGAGGCTGCATCTTTTTCTTTGGCTTTTTTCGCGATTGCTTCGTATAAGTCAGGTTCAGATGGGTAGAAACCACTTACAGTGACGGCATCAAAAGGTTGATACACTTTTGCGTCTGCTTTAGACATTTCTTCAACACCACCGAAAACTCGGCGAGCAGATTCTTCACGTTTTGATGCATCTTTTGCGTACACATCAGCAACAACACGCATGTTGCCACTGTCACCTACATCATCAAGGCTTTGAATGTAAAAGGCATAAGCCCCCATTTTATCAGCCCTACGGGAAACTGCATCGGATGCTTCATAGATAGCATTAAAACGCCCAGTGACGGTTATACGCTCATAAGGTTGTAATTCAGTAGCCTGTTTTGGCGTTAATTCAACAGCCGCCTGTGTAGCGGTTATACTAGTTAATGATAGCACCGCGGCTGCGATGACCGTAGTTTTCAGCTTCATACAAAATCCTTCCGCCTTGCGCAATTTATTATAAACATGCTGAATAATAGTTGTAACACATGGAAGTGATTATTACACGTAACTGCCCATGTTGTCGCACTATTTTATTTTTATAAGACACAAATAATGATTGACTAGTCAAATTTACCAGTTTTTTTAAAGTATCCAGTATTTTATTGACCTAAAACTAAGATTTTCACGGTGAATTCCATTTACTGTCTTAGAATCGTGATCAATTATGGATCAATAAGGCTAATTTCAGTAGGTTATTAGAACATTTTACAGCTGTTCAACGACAAAATAGGACTTTTCCTTTTGATAAGGCAGTCATTTTTTTGGCGAATAACCTACAACATAGATTACTTCGAGCTTTAAAAAGGGAATATTATGCGAATTGGTATACCAAGAGAACGACTTGCCAATGAAGCGCGTGTTGCCGCTACACCATCAACAGTTACCCAATTGTTAAAGTTGGGTTTTTCGGTGTGTGTCGAGCAAAATGCAGGACATTTAGCAAGTTTTGATGATGCAGCTTATGAGCAAGCTGGTGCAGAAATTGTCTCTCGTGAGAGTGCGTTTTCCGCGGATATTGTGTTTAAAGTGAATGCGCCATTAGCGGACGAAATTCCTTTATTAAAAGAAGGGGCGACTTTGGTCAGTTTTATTTGGCCAGCGCAGAATCCTGAGTTAATGGAGGCGTTAAAAGCCCGTAATATCAATGTAATGGCAATGGATGCAGTGCCGCGTATCTCTCGGGCACAATCACTCGATGCATTGAGTTCAATGGCAAATATCGCCGGTTACCGCGCGATTGTGGAAGCGGCTCATGAATTCGGGCGCTTCTTCACCGGACAAATTACTGCCGCAGGTAAAGTACCACCAGCAAAAGTGATGATCATCGGGGCGGGTGTAGCGGGATTGGCTGCGATTGGGGCGGCAGGTAGCTTAGGCGCGATTGTTCGCGCATTTGATACCCGACCTGAAGTGAAAGAGCAAGTTCAAAGTATGGGTGCCGAGTTCCTCGAATTAGATTTTAAAGAGGATGCGGGTAGTGGTGATGGTTACGCGAAAGTGATGTCTGAAGCCTTTATTAAGGCAGAAATGGCACTATTTGCTGCACAAGCAAAAGATGTGGATATCATTGTAACGACAGCACTTATTCCGGGCAGACCTGCACCGAAATTGATCACCAAAGAGATGGTTGAATCAATGAAGCCGGGCAGTGTGGTAGTTGATCTTGCCGCACAAACGGGGGGTAACTGTGAGCTGACTCAAGCTGATAAATTAGTTGTCACTGATAATGGTGTCAAAATCATCGGTTATACCGATTTACCAAGCCGTTTACCGACGCAATCTTCTCAGTTATATGGTACTAACCTTGTTAACTTGATGAAGCTGTTGTGCAAAGAAAAAGATGGCGAAATCACGATTGATTTTGATGATTTAGTCATTCGAGGAGTCACCGTTATCAAGCAAGGTGAGATCACCTGGCCAGCACCACCAATTCAAGTTTCAGCTCAGCCACAAGCGAAGCCGAAAGCCGTTGAAAAGGTGAAAGCGCCAGAGAAAAAAATGTCACCAGTAACCAAGATGGTGTTGATGGCACTGGCTATCATCCTGTTTGGATGGTTCGCCAATTCAGCTCCAGCAGAGTTTTTATCGCACTTTACTGTCTTTGCACTTGCTTGTGTGGTGGGGTACTACGTGGTGTGGAACGTCACCCACGCGCTACATACCCCATTGATGTCGGTCACTAACGCCATATCAGGGATTATTGTTGTTGGTGCATTGCTGCAAATTGGCAGTGGTGGCTGGGTAAGTTTCTTATCCTTTATTGCGATCTTGATCGCAAGCATCAATATTTTCGGTGGGTTCACAGTAACTCAACGCATGTTAAAAATGTTTCGTAAGGGATAAGGGGTAACTTATGTTGTCAAGTGGAGTTGTGACAGCAGCCTACATCGTTGCTGCTATCCTATTTATTTTCAGCCTCGCGGGGCTATCTCGCCATGAAAGTTCTCAGCGTGGGAACACATACGGCATTATCGGTATGGGGATCGCCCTGATTGCAACCATCTTAGGACCTCATAGCGCCAATGTGGGTTGGATGATTGTGGCAATGGTGATCGGTGCCGTGATTGGTATTCGTTTAGCCAAAAAAGTCGAAATGACCGAAATGCCTGAGCTGGTTGCTATTTTGCACAGCTTTGTGGGCTTGGCCGCGGTACTTGTGGGCTTCAACAGCTTTATTGCAAGTGAAGGTCATGCAAGCAGCGTGATGGAAAATATTCATTTAACGGAAGTTTTCTTGGGTATTTTCATCGGTGCGGTCACGTTTACAGGCTCAATTGTGGCTTATGGCAAACTGTCAGGAAAAATGTCATCGAAGCCGATGATGTTACCAAATCGCCATAAACTTAACCTTGCGGCCTTAGTTGTTTCATTTATTTTGCTGGTTATTTTTGTTAAAACTGACAGCGTTGGCTTGCAAGTGTTTGTTATGTTGATCATGACCGCGATTGCATTAGCCTTCGGTTGGCATTTAGTTGCCTCTATCGGCGGTGCAGATATGCCAGTGGTTGTTTCCATGCTGAACTCATACTCAGGATGGGCCGCCGCAGCGGCAGGTTTCATGCTTAGTAATGACTTGCTGATCGTGACAGGGGCCTTAGTCGGTTCTTCGGGTGCCATCCTTTCTTATATTATGTGCAAAGCGATGAACCGTTCGTTTGTGAGTGTTATTGCCGGCGGATTTGGTACTGATGGTTCCTCAACGGGCTCTGAAGAAGAGATGGGCGAGTACCGCGAAACTACGGCGGAAGAAGTTGCTGAAATGTTGAAAAACTCAACCTCAGTGATCATCACTCCGGGCTATGGTCTGGCGGTGGCTCAAGCTCAATATCCGGTACATGATATTACGGCAAAACTGCGTGAACGAGGCATTAAGGTTCGCTTCGGTATTCACCCTGTTGCAGGGCGCTTACCGGGACACATGAACGTACTGTTAGCGGAAGCGAAAGTTCCTTATGACATCGTGTTAGAAATGGATGAAATCAATGATGATTTCGCCGAAACCGATACGGTGCTGGTTATCGGTGCGAATGATACCGTGAACCCAGCGGCACAAGAAGATCCAAACAGCCCAATTGCAGGTATGCCTGTATTAGAAGTTTGGAAAGCGAATAATGTCATTGTGTTTAAGCGTTCAATGAATACAGGGTATGCAGGGGTACAAAATCCACTGTTCTTTAAAGAAAATACTCAAATGTTATTTGGTGATGCGAAAGCAAGTGTGGATGCAATTTTAAAAGCGCTGTAATTGCTCATCATTGACGGTATAAAATAAAACGCCCTGAATTCAGGGCGTTTTTATATTTGAATATTTTCTTTTTTATTATTAATTGAATTATGAGTAGTTAAGATAATAATAAAAAGTTCACAATAATATCTATTTACGAGCCTCTAAATTTGATTACTATTGCAAATTTAATTAATCATCTGCGGCACTAATAGGGCATACAAAACCGTCAGGTTTGATCGCTAATAAATCGCATTTTAGTTTATCAATAACATGTTCAGCTGTATTACCTAAGAACGCAGCAGAAAGCCCAGTGCGACCTAATATGCCGAGCACCACGACACCCGCATGTAGCTCTTCACACATGTCAGGAATGATTTTTTCAGGTAGCCCTTCACGAACATGCGTGTATTTTTCATCAATGGCAAACTTCTGCCGCAGGCTTTTCATGGCTATCAGATGCTGGCCGCGTAGGGCATTGTTATACAAGCTTGGGTCAAAATCAGGCAGTTCAATGGCAATATTCATTGGTGCAATTGGGTAAGCGCTGACTAAATGAATTTTCTGCTCTTTAATGATCCTTTGCGCGAGATCTTGGGTTTTTTCAACCAATTTGATATTTAGGTCATCATGGTAAGACTCTTCATTAGAAAGATTCACCGCAACTACCACAGAGCCATGATCTGGCCAAACTTTATCTTTCACCATCCAAACAGGACACGGGCATTTTCTTAATAAATGCCAGTCTAGCGGAGTAAAAATGATGGATTCTAAGTTGTCAGTTTGGTGTGCCATTTTCAGTAGAAGGTCATGTTGACCGCTAATCACTTCTTGAATGATGGCTTCATAAGGCTTGTTGTGCCAAATGACTTTAATTTCTATCTCAATACCTGCTTCTAAATAAAAATGGGCTTGCTGCTTGATCCAAGCGGCTTTTTGACTGATAACCCCTTTACGCATCGCATTGCGCTCTTCAGGAGAAAGCAGGGTGGTCATGTCATAAGATAGGTCATAGATAGGCAGGAAGGCTTTTATCCGTCCGCCATTACGCTGCACAATATAAACTGCACGCCTTAATGCCGGTTGATCATCCTGATTTGGGTCAATTGCTACTAAAAGATTTTTATAGTTAGCCATGCTGATATCCTCTCAATAAACGGATAGTTCCATCTCTCTAAACTATGTTATTGGGGATAAATACGCAAGAAATGTGATTGAAAAGTAACAACGGATCACAAAGTTTGTGACCCGTTTATAGGAATATTAGCAAGAAACAGAGGATACTTTACCAGCGATATCAGTCAGTTTTGCCATATCGTCGATGGTAATATATTTACCTTTAACGCTGAGCATACCGCTTTTTTGGAAGCGACCTAACAGACGGCTAATTGTCTCAACGGTTAAGCCAAGGTAATTACCAATATCACCACGAGTCATGGTGAGTCTGAATTCTCTTGGCGAGAAACCACGCTCAGCAAAACGATGAGATAGGTTAAGAATAAATGCAGCTAAACGTTCTTCCGCATTTTTCTTAGATAATAAGAGGATCATTTCTTGGTCCCCTTTAATTTCACCGCTCATCAGGCGCATAATTTGCTGGCGCAAGTTAGGCATTTTGCCAGATAAGTCGTCCAGTGTTTCAAATGGAATTTCACAAACCATTGAAGTTTCTAATGCTTGAGCAAAACTTGGGTGTTGCGTATGAATAATGGCATCAAAACCAACGAGGTCACCCGCTAAGTGGAAACCGGTGATTTGCTCATCGCCTTCTTCAGTAATGGTGTAGCTTTTAATTGTGCCAGAGCGAATAGCGTATAAAGAACGTAATTCATCGCCTGCTTTAAATAAAGCTTGGCCTTTTTGAATAGGTTTTTTACGTTCGATAATATTATCGAGTTGATCCAGTTCGTGTTCATTCAGTGTAAAAGGAATGCATAACTGACTAATACTACAATCCTGGCAATGAATAGCACAACCACCAGACTGGATGCGACGAACAACTCTTTTTTCTGGGATCATATTAAATGCTCAATCAGGTTAAAATTATTGATATGAGTCAATTTTAGCATAAGATAATTGAACAGGTAAGTGCTATATAAGACAGAAATGAGTTATTAAATAAAAAAGCAAAGAATGCTAAATTTACCAATCCAATAGATTCAGCAGATCATGCTAATTTACAGGATATTAGTAATTGCATGGTTTGACATACATTAAATACATAAATTTAATATATAAAAAGATGGATAAAAAACTTAATAAAATATGTTTTATTTTACGTAATTTATTAGCATTAAATTAACACAAGAATAAACAGAAAAATATCATTTTTTCCTATTAACCTATAAAAAGAGGTCATAATGAGTAACAATTTGATGTCGTTGCCCCCATTAATGACAGCTGTCGACATTATTGATCCGAGTGTTTCGGATGAACTGCAGCTAATAGAGATTCCGCTCCCTAAACTCCTTCCTGGACATTTAATCGTTAAAGTGGAAGCCGCAGGTGTTAACCGTCCTGATATTTTCCAACGAAAAGGCTCATACCCACCACCGCCAGATGCTTCGCCAATCATGGGGCTTGAGGTATCGGGTACGGTTGTGGCTAAAGCTGACGATGTGACTACATGGGCGATAGGCGACCGAATTTGTGCTCTAGTGGCAGGTGGTGGTTACGCCGAGTACTGCTTAGTGCATCAAGATATCGCTTTGCCATTAGGAAATTTATCCTTTGAAGACGGGGCGGCTATCCCAGAAAATTTTTTTACTGTTTGGGCGAATATGTTTCAGATTGGTCAGTTGAAGCAAGGGGAAACGGTACTTATTCATGGTGGTACCTCGGGTATTGGTAGTGTAGCCATCCAGCTTGCAAAAGCATTTGGGGCTACGGTGATAACGACGGTTGGTTCAGAAGATAAAGCGATAGCGGCGAAATCACTTGGTGCGGATTGTGTGATTAATTACCGAACAGACGATTTTGTTAAAGTCACACAGGAATATACAAATCATCATGGCGTGAATGTGGTCATTGATATTATTGGCGGTGATTATGTCAGCAAAAATTACGTGGTAGCAGCAAAATTTGGGCGGATCATCCAAATTGGCATGATGAAAGGAAACCCAACTCAGCTGAACATGATGCCAATGATGGTAAAACGTTTAACTCACACTGGGTCAACAATGCGCTCTCGTAGTAATGAAGAGAAAGCGCAAATCGCAAAAGAGCTGTATCAGCAAGTTTGGCGGATGTTACAGAACGGTAAGATAAAACCATTAATTAACAAAATATATATATTGTGTCAGGTGGAACGCGCACATCACTATATGGAATCGGGAGAGTTGATTGGTAAAGTTATATTAGTAAACAAATAGTTATTGCATATTTATTTTTTAAATTTTTATGTGATTAGATAATGGTTACGCAGGGTATTATTTTTATTTATAACAAATAATTTACATTATCAAGTCTTTTAAGCGTAAATATCTCTTTACAGATGATTAATTTTTGAATTTTTGTGCCTGTCCACAAATCCGAACAAAATTAAGACGAGTTTGTTAATGTTTTAATGAAGATGGATTATATCTATAGACAAGTTGGCTAATTAACGGCTTGTCTACTACTGAATATAAGTTAAGGATATAAGTGTAGTCATATCATTAACAAGTTGTCATTCGACACAGACATCCCCCCGTTATTGCACTTTCCAATGATAATAAGTTGAGTAACTTAATGCAGCTGGTGCCAGCCAGTTGTAGTTTGAAGGTGTAGTGAGAATGAATAATTTTAAAAATAAAAACATGAATGTAGATGCATTATTCCTCGGACCTAAATCTGAAAATGCGGTATTTTTCAGAGAAATGATGGAATACGCAGTGACTGAGCATATGCATTGGCGTTCTGGTTATCATCCCGAAGATCCCGATTTAATTACTACCGTCGATAGATATGCACCGGAATATCGGGATACGTTATATCGTACTGAAGGTATCCTTAATCAGCTGTCCTCGAAATTAAAAACTACGTCAGTGCCTTGGTTTTCACCGCGTTACATGGGGCATATGAACGCAGATACTCTGATGATCTCCAATCTCGCGTATGTCATGGCAATGATGTACAACCCAAATAACTGCGCTCAAGAATCTTCACCGACGACGACGGTATTAGAAATCGAAGCTGGGTTAGATTTATGCGGTATGTTTGGGTATGACGTGCAAAAATCTTGGGGGCACATTACCTCTGGTGGCACAGTAGCTAACTACGAAGGGTTATGGGTAGCAAGAAATATCAAAACCTTACCTTTAGCCATGGCATCCCATCCCCAAGCCAAACAACTTTTAACGAATGTTTCAGAAACCGCGTTACTGAATATGCGTACCAGTGATGTACTGGATCTAATTGATGAATTGAAAAAACAAGGGTTGTTTGAAGAGATCCGTAATCTGACTTGCCGAGGCACCGGTGTTGAACAAGGTAAACTCGGTAAATTATTAGTGCCGCAATCCAAGCATTATTCGTGGATGAAAGCGATGGATATCTTAGGGTTAGGGCAGCAAAACATTGTTCAACTTCCCGTTGATAAACGTTATCGTACGGATGTTTCGCAAATGAGGGACATTGTTTTCTCATTGATTGAAAAGGGCGAGCCTATTCTTGCGGTGGTGGCTGTTGTTGGGACTACTGAAACAGGTGCTATTGATAATGTCGCTGAAGTCATCAAATTACGAGAAGAATGTGAACAACGTTATGGCGTTTCATTCTATGTGCATATTGATGCCGCGTATGCAGGCTATGCCTGTGCGATGTTCCGTGATGAAAACAACCAATTCCTTGAATATGATGCACTTATTACGCGATACCATAACGAAGGGGTTTTCCCGCCAGATATCGTTTGGCCAAAACCCGATGTTTATCAAAGTTTCCGCGCTTTAAACCAAGCTGATTCCATCACAGTCGATCCGCATAAAGTCGGTTTTATTCCTTATGCGGCTGGGGCGATTTGTATGAAGGACAAACGCATTGTCGATTTGATTTCCTATCATGCGGCCTATGTGTTTGAAGAAGTGAAAGAAAGTAGCCGTAAAACCGATAAACAACAGAATGTATTATTGGGTTCATCAATTATGGAAGGCTCAAAAGCTGGCGCGACGGCAGCGGCAGTATGGGCTGCACATCGGTTAGTTCCGCTGAACTTATTGGGGTATGGCAAAGTCATCGCAGCTGGGGTAACAACTGCCAATTGGATGATTGAAAGAATCAATGCCAGCAAGCCGTTTGTTATTGATGGACGTGAGTTTACATTGGCGGCGATGCCTGCACCGGATTTCCACATGATCAACTTTATGTTTAGGGAAACAGGAAATACCTCATTAGAGAAGCAAAACCAGTTAAATAAACGTTTGTATGAACTTTGCTCTTATGCGGCAGGACGTACTTATACGAATGATTTTTTAACGTCGTCAACATCACTAACCTATGAAGAATACGGTGATAATCCTCAGAATTTGTGTCTAGAGGCGAATTTCAAGGAAGAGGAATGGCATAAAGTCCATTCAATTTATGTATTAAGGGCCGCAATTATGACCCATTGCCTGCGTGATAAACAGCACTTCGATAACTACTGGAATGAATTAAGAAACATCTTTGAAGACAAACTACAACAGCTCATTGATGAAGAAAATAAACGTAATCATTCCATTCAAAAAGTTAGTGTTTAATTAATTTTGTTAGGATCTCAATATGAAAAATCGCACACTTGGTAGTGTTTTTATTGTTGCAGGTACTACGATCGGCGCTGGAATGTTGGCGATGCCAATTGCAGCGGGAAGTAATGGGTTTTCAGTCAGTTTGGTGATGTTATTTGGCCTGTGGGCGTTAATGTGTTACACCGCATTATTGTTGGTTGAAGTTTACCAGCATGAATCCCATGAAACAGGGATAGGTAGTGTTGCTCAGCGCTATTTAGGCTCGAGTGGGAAGTTCATCACAGGTTTCAGTATGATGTTTTTAATGTATGCTTTAACCGCCGCCTATGTGACGGGAGCAGGGCAAATCATTACCTCTAATCTGAAAGGTAGCTTTGCCATTGAAATGGCAGACTGGATGGGCATTGTCGTCTTTACCATCATTGGTGGTGGGGTGGTTTGCTTTGGTACTTCATCCGTCGATTTTATTAACCGCATCTTATTTACTGCCAAGATTGTGTTCTTAGTGATCATTTTGGCGATGATGTTCCCACATGTTGAACAGTTAAATTTATTGTCAGCACCGACTGATAAAATCCTGATCCTCGCGGCTATTCCTGTCTTTTTTACCTCATTTGGTTTCCACGGAAGTGTACCAAGTGTCGTAAAATATATGGGCGGTGATGTCAAAAAACTGCGTATTATCTTTATATTAGGAAGTGCGATCCCGCTAGTTGCCTACATTCTATGGCAAATCGCAACACTGGGCAGCATTGGCACGAATACCTTTGTGGGGATTTTAGCTGAGAACTCTGGGTTAAATGGATTATTGGAAGCCATTAAAGCGGTTGCGCAGTCAGGTAAAACTGAATTCGTCGCACAAATGTTTATGAGTTTAGCATTAGCCACATCATTCCTTGGGGTTGCGCTAGGCTTATTTGATTTCTTAGCCGACTTGTTTAAGCGCCAAGATAACGCATCAGGGCGTCTTCAAACTGGGCTGATTACCTTTTTACCTCCGCTTGTTTTCGCATTATTTTACCCGAAAGGTTTCGTGATGGCGTTGGGTTATGCGGCAATCGCGTTATCTATCTTAGCGTTATTACTGCCAAGCGCGATGGCTCTGAAATCTCGTCATGTTAACCCTCGCAAATATCAAGTACTCGGTGGTAAGCCAGCATTAATGATTGTGTTCCTATGTGGTGTTGCCGTTATCGGAATCCAGCTCGGTATTGTCTTCAAGGTTCTGCCTGATATTGGCTAACACTAACGAGTTATTGTTTTGATTTAGAAAGCCAGTTCTCTCGCAGAACTGGCTTTTTTCACTTACAGGGATCACTAAAAACACTTTTTGTACGCTTAGACGTTAATTTTCTCGCTATCATAATGATAATGGTTATCATTAGCACGTAATGATAAAAACAGATATATCTAATTCTGGCATTATTTAAAAAACCGATTATGATATTAGATATATCGGTTTTTAACTTTTGCACATTCACTGAGAGATCAAATGGACAATCCAAAAAACCTCGATACATGTCTATGTGAGGGGAAAAGTGTTCGACGCATGTTTAATCCAAAACAACTGCGTATTTATATTTTGCATTTACTCTCAGGTGGCGTGAACTATGGTTATGAATTGATAAAAAAAATCAGTGAGGAAACAGCAGGATTTTATTGTCCAAGCCCCGGTGTGATTTATCCGACACTGACATTACTGGAAGAACTGGGTTTTATTTCAACCAGTAAGGAAACGGGCAAAGGGCGAAAATGTTTTGTGATCACACCAGAAGGTCGCTGCTTTTTACTTTTAAAAGCTCACATTCTGGCTGAAGTTAAAATGAAGCTAAATTATGCACAAGAGCTGAAAGCAGGTAACCAATTCGCCAATGAAATTGAGTTAGCGGTCGATAAATTCAAATCATTACTCCGGCATAAAATTGTGTTACAGCAGTTATCGAAACAAGAATCTACCCAAGTGGTGGATATTATCAACCAAGCCGTGAAGCGAATTGAGCAAGTGAACGAGGCGCTATTAGTATCCGAAAATAACGTCATCTCGGAAAATAATGCCGTTTTAGAAGAGAACGCAGTAGAAGGAAAATAACATGGCAAAAACCCGTCATATTATCCAAGTTAAAGAGCAAATTCAGATGAAAGAAACCGTACAGCCGGAACACGTTATTCAGCCCGAAGAAAACAAGCAAATTGAACAGGAAGAAAAGCACCCTGATTCAAAGGTGAAGAGCAAAGTAAAGTTTAAAGAAGTGGTCTGCCCAAGTGTACCAATGTCATACTTTAAACGAGCAAAGAAACAGAAATATTAAGCGAATATTATGGCAAAACAGTTATTCATAAACTGAGAGTAAATAGGGTGATTGGCCGCCATTTCACCGATAAGGATTTGCGTTACTTTATTAATAATTATTTTGTCACGGTATTGTTTTGTTATTGAAGCAATGAAAGCCCCTAGTGCACGTAGGCATCTAGGGGCTTGATTATTTTAGATCTCTAGTAAAGTTTGAATTCGTTTCATTTGCTCAATCCACTGCTGCTGAAAAAGATCATCTTCATGAGAATGATTTGAGCCTTTTCAGAAATTAAACTGGTTTGACTCTTTTCCAATTTGTTTTCTGAGAAGGCGGATTGTTTCTCTATCTTCTGGTAAATCCCTTCCAGACCCAGATACTCTTCCAAGCGATTATTATGAATACACCAATAACGCGAACGGCTGACCGTAATAACTTACGGAAATTGTAGGATGAAACTTTAGCTGTGTTTCATAACGCAGATCATTCACTCCATTTATCTGTTGCTGAGAGTCATTTGTTATAAATCATTCTTATAATGGCGTTACTTTGGTGAATAAAACTGCTGAGCGTTAGGGTTTAGCGCCATCGATGGTTAAAATTGAGCCTCAAACAACAAGAGAGATAATAATGGATATACAAATTAGAACGGCAACTCGTGAAGATGCCCCGCTGATTTTAGAGATGATTATTGAGTTAGCCGTCTATGAAAAAGCGCGTCATGAAGTAAAAGCCAGTGTTGCTGATATTGAAAACTCATTGTTCGCACCAGATTCCAAAACCGAAGCATTACTGTGTTACGTTGACGGTAAACCTGCAGGTTATGCCGTGTTTTTTACCAGTTATTCAACATGGTTAGGCAATAATGGGATTTATTTAGAGGATTTGTACGTTTCACCAGAATACCGTGGCGCGGGGGCAGGAAAAAAACTCCTCAAGCACATTGCTAAATTGGCTTTTGAACGTCAGTGCCAGCGCTTAGAGTGGAGTGTATTAGATTGGAATCAGCCAGCCATTGATTTTTACCAAAGCATCGGAGCACAACCACAAGACGAATGGGTGCGATATCGTATGGATGCTGAAACAATTGCGAAGTTTGCCAATTAATTTGCTAGCAAAGCGATATTAACTGCTAAAAAGTATTAACGCTTAAATAATATTTTCATCACCAAACTAAAGCCAGCAAATAACGTTGCTGGCTTTATTGTTACTTTTTTATATTCCTATCTACACTTGAAACAATCCCTTTTTTCGAGTGGGTGACTTTTTTGTGATATATAGCGACTTAACCTAAGCTAAATTCTGATAAAGTTATAATAAATAATAAGATAGCTTGGTGAAATGGCTGTTATATAGACTTTGTCCGTTATAAAAATAATAAAACAATAAAATGTAGATGATATTTATTTCAAGAAAAAACAGTTTTGTAATGTGACTAATTAATTTAATTAACGACCAAAAACAACTGTAGTTCACTAATTTATTCAATGAATAGAGAAGGGATGGTATGAAAATAAATAAGCGCAAAGTATCGTTTTATCTTATTTTGGTTCTGGCAATTATGGCTGCCGGATATTATTACTGGAGCCAAAATTCGAGTGGTCTTCCTGATGGTTTCGCACAAAGTAATGGCAGAATTGAAGCCACCGAGATAGATATTGCGACTAAAACAGCGGGGCGAATCGATACCATCCTTGTCAAAGAAGGGGATTTTGTCCAACAGGGGCAAGAACTCGCCCGTATGGATACCCGCGCGCTACAGGAACAACTCCATGAAGTACAAGCTCAGTTACGCCAAGCCATTAGTGCGGTTGCCACGGCAGAATCAGGATTAGTACAGCGCAAAAGTGAGAAATTGGCGGCTCAAGCCGTGGTTCGTCAACGTGAAGCTGAGTTAGATGCCGCACAAAAACGGTTAAATCGTTCTCGCGTCCTGGTTAAAACTAAAGCGGTCTCTCAACAACAAGTGGATGATGATACGGCACAAATGCAAGGCTCGAAGGCTGCTCTTGAAGCCTCAAAGGCTCAAGTTGCCGCATCCACTGCCGCCATTGACTCAGCGCAAGCGGGTATTGTCCAAGCGAAAAACCGTGTAGAAGCCGCAACGGCTACAGAAAGACGCATTACTGCTGATTTAGAAGACAGTATTCTAAAAGCACCGCGTAATGGTCGCATTCAATATCGAGTGGCGGAGCCGGGTGAAGTTCTAGGTTCTGGTGGTCGTGTGTTGAATATGGTGGATTTAAGCGATGTGTATATGACTTTTTTCTTACCAACGGAACAGGCTGGTAAGGTGGCTCTTGGAAGTGAGGTTCATATTATTCTCGATGCTGCCCCGAATATTGTGATCCCAGCCAAAACCACATTCGTTGCCAGTGTTGCGCAATTTACACCTAAAACAGTGGAAACCCAGAATGAACGATTGAAACTCATGTTCCGGGTTCGTGCACGCATTTCCCCAGAATTATTGGAAAAACACCTTGAATATGTCAAAACAGGTTTACCCGGAAAAGCGTATGTTCGCTTAGATGCACAAGTAGCATGGCCAACCGATCTTGAGGTGAGATTACCACAATGACCGATAAATTGATGGATGATGTGATTGTTGATTTACAGCATGTCAGCCAACATTACGGTGATAACTGTGCGTTGGATGACATCACTCTCGCAATTCCTGCTCGAAAAATGGTGGGGCTGATTGGTCCTGATGGCGTGGGAAAATCAAGCTTAATGTCACTGATTGCAGGCGCCCGCGTGATCCAGCAGGGGCAAGTCAACGTACTCAATGGAGACATGCATAACAGCGACCATCGTCGCAACGTCTGCCCCAAAATTGCTTACATGCCTCAAGGGTTAGGGAAAAACCTTTACCATACGCTTTCCGTGTATGAAAACGTGGATTTTTTCGGCAGACTATTTGGGCAATCCAACGAAGAGCGAGCGTATCGCATTCAGGATCTTCTTGAAAGTACTGGGCTCGCCCCCTTTAAAGATCGACCCGCAGGGAAGTTATCGGGCGGCATGAAACAAAAGTTGGGATTATGTTGCGCGTTAATTCATGACCCGGATTTATTAATTCTTGATGAACCGACAACGGGAGTGGACCCATTATCTCGAGCACAATTTTGGGATCTGATCGACCGCATTCGAGAACGACAAGCCAATATGAGCGTACTGGTGGCAACAGCCTATATGGAAGAGGCGGAGCGTTTTGACTGGTTGGTGGCGATGGATGATGGCAAAGTGATGGCGACTGGGCATGCTTCTGAATTAAAAGCCCAAACAGGCTGTGACGATCTCGAAGCGGCCTTTATCGCATTATTACCCGAAGAAAAACGTGCTGGTCACCAAAAAGTGGTTATTCCTCCTCGAGATACGCGAGGTGATGATGTTATCGCCATTGAAGCTAAAGATTTAACTATGCGTTTTGGCAACTTTGTGGCGGTGGATCATGTGAATTTTAAAATTCCAAAAGGGGAGATTTTCGGCTTTTTAGGCTCCAATGGCTGTGGTAAATCCACCACCATGAAAATGTTAACAGGCTTACTGCAAGCCAGTGAAGGGAAAGCGTGGCTTTTTGGGCAAGAAATTGACCCAAAAGATATTGAAACCCGCAAGCGCGTTGGGTACATGTCCCAAGCTTTCTCTTTGTACAGTGAATTAAGTGTTCAGCAAAATCTTGAATTACATGCCAAACTATTCCACATTCCTGAAGATAAAATTAACCAGCGCATCGATGAAATGTGCCAGCGTTTTGACTTGGATGATGTGCGTGAAACACTCCCTGATGACCTACCTCTAGGGATACGTCAACGCCTCTCTTTGGCCGTGGCAGTTATCCACCAGCCAGAAATGTTGATCCTCGATGAACCGACTTCTGGGGTTGACCCCGTCGCGCGAGATATGTTCTGGAACTTAATGGTGGATCTTTCGAGACGTGACGGTGTCACTATTTTTATCTCCACCCACTTTATGAACGAAGCCGAACGCTGTGACCGTATCTCATTGATGCATGCGGGCAAAGTACTGGATTGCGATACGCCAGAAAACCTAATTAAAAAGCGTGGGTTAGACACCTTAGAAGCCACATTTATTGCCTATTTGCAGGATGCAGTTGGAGATAAAGATTCGGGCAAAGAGAGCGCACCTGAGTTTCATGTCGATACCAAACTAAAAGAGCAAGCAGAGGATGCACTCAAAAAACGCTTCAGTTTACGACGCTTATTTAGCTATAGCATTCGTGAAGGTATGGAGCTACGGCGCGATCCTGTACGTTCCACATTAGCGTTATTAGGGACGGTGATCCTGATGTTTATCATGGGATATGGGATCAGTATGGACGTGGAAAACCTACGTTTTGCTGTGCTCGACCGAGACCAAACGGGCTTAAGCCAAGGCTATACGCTGAACTTAGCGGGCTCTCGCTACTTTATTGAGCAGCCTCCATTGCAAGATTATGAGCAGCTCGAATCAGGTATGCGTAGTGGAAAAATCACAGTAGCGATTGAAATTCCACCTAATTTTGCTCGTGATATTGCAAAAGGAAATAACGTTAAACTGGGGGTATGGATAGACGGTGCGATGCCAAACCGAGCGGAAACGGTACGTGGCTATGTGCAAGCGATGCATTTAGCGTGGTTAAGCACGATGGCGGCACGCCAGCCGGCAGGTGTTGCAGGAATTCCAGCTATTGATATCGAAACACGCTATCGCTATAACCCGGATGTTCGTAGCTTACCGGCGATTGTTCCTGCCGTTATTCCTCTGTTGTTGATGATGATCCCTGCGATGCTCAGCGCGCTCAGTGTAGTGCGTGAAAAAGAGTTGGGCTCAATTATTAACCTTTATGTCACCCCGATCACCAAATTAGAATTCCTGCTCGGTAAACAACTTCCTTATATTGTTTTAGGAATGTTCAACTTTGTTTTACTTTGCATTTTATCTGTCTATGTTTTTGGCGTGGAATTTAAAGGTAGTTTCTTGTCGTTGAGCTTAGCGGCATTTTTGTATATCACCATTGCAACTGGAATGGGGCTGCTGATTTCGTGTTTTATGAAAAGCCAAATCGCTGCCATTTTTGGGACCTCAATTATTACCTTGATCCCTGCGACACAATTCTCCGGCATGATAGACCCAGTCTCCTCCTTGGAAGGCATTGGTCGTTGGGTAGGGCAGATTTATCCGACATCCCATTTCTTAACCATTACCAGGGGAACCTTCTCTAAAGGGCTTAATTTCTTTGATTTACAAGCCTCATTTATCCCGTTAGCCATCACAATCCCGATTGTGATTGGCTTGAGTGTTTATTTCCTGAAAAAACAGGAGGCATAGGGATGTTCCGTAAAATACAGAATATTTTTAACTTGGGCGTGAAAGAATTACGAAGCTTAGGGCGCGATAAGGCAATGCTGGCGTTAATTATATTTGCGTTTACTGTCTCGATTTATTCATCTGCAACGGTAACGCCAGGTTCGCTGCATAATGCCCCGATAGCCATTGCTGATCAGGATAAATCTCAGCTTTCAAACCGTATCATTAATAGCTTCTATGAACCGTATTTCTTACCGCCTGCGGATATTGTGCCGAATGAAATAGATGGCTTACTGGATAGAGGTGCCTACACGTTTGCAATTGATATTCCCCCAAACTTTCAAAAGGATGTACTTGCAGGACGTCACCCTCAATTACAAGTTAATATCGATGCAACGCGCATGAGCCAGGCTTTTTTAGGAAATAGCTACATCCAAAATATTACTTTAGGAGAAGTGAACGAGTTTTTGGCAAAATACCGTAGCCAAGGGCGTTTACCCGTTGATCTTGAAGTGCGTATGCGGTTCAACCCAAACTTAACGCAATCTTGGTTTGGCTCGGTGATGGCTATCATTAACAACATCACAATGTTATCGATTGTTCTCACTGGTGCAGCGCTGATCCGGGAACGTGAACATGGCACTGTCGAGCACTTAATGGTGATGCCGTTAACGCCTTTTGAAATCATGATGTCAAAGATTTGGTCGATGGGATTAGTGGTACTGATTGCCTCGGCAGTTTCACTGTTGCTGGTGGTGAAAACCTTGCTGCAAGTACCGATTGAAGGGTCGATATTGCTGTTTATGTGTGGGGTTGCGCTCAGCCTGTTTGCCACCACATCGATAGGGATTTTTATGGGGACGATTGCGCGCTCAATGCCACAATTTGGTCTATTGATGATCTTAGTGTTATTACCATTAAACATGCTTTCTGGGGGGATGACAGCCCGTGAAAGTATGCCGCAACTGGTGCAAGACATCATGCTAACCATGCCGACAACCCACTTTGTTAGCCTAGCACAAGCCATTTTATATCGTGGTGCAGGATTCCAAATTGTGTGGCCGCAGTTTGTTATTTTGGTGGTCATTGGTAGCGTATTTTTCAGCTTTGCATTAATGCGCTTTCGCAAAACTATCGCCACGATGGCATAGCTTTTATTGCATTAGGTCGCATCACATCATATCGGACTATTTTTCACAAAACGCTTGCAGATTTTATCTGCAAGCGCTCTAATGCTGTGCCTATCAATTTTTAATTAATGATTAGATTTTGCCTATCAAATCGATAGCAACGACTGATTGGATTAAGTCTCTGCGAAACAGTAACTTAATAGTCAACCAAACAGGAGGACATCAAATGTCATTAATTAATACTCAAATCAAACCTTTTTCTAATCAAGCTTTTAAAGACGGCAAATTTATCGAAGTAACAGAGAAAGATGTTGCGGGTAAATGGAGCGTTTTCTTCTTCTATCCAGCGGACTTCACTTTCGTTTGCCCAACTGAATTAGGCGACATTGCTGACCATTACGCTGAATTCCAAAAAATGGGCGTAGATATCTACTCTGTATCGACTGACACCCACTTTACTCACAAAGCATGGCACGAAAGCTCTGAAACCATCGGTAAAATCAAATACGCGATGATCGGCGACCCAACAGGTGCTCTGACTCGTAACTTCGAAAACATGCGTGAAAACGAAGGTCTGGCTGACCGTGGTACATTCGTTGTTGACCCACAAGGTATCATCCAAGCTATCGAAATCACTGCGGAAGGCATTGGCCGTGACGCTGCTGACTTACTGCGTAAAGTTAAAGCTGCTCAATATGTTGCAAGCCACCCAGGTGAAGTTTGCCCAGCTAAATGGAAAGAAGGTGAAGCAACACTGTCTCCATCTTTAGATTTAGTCGGCAAAATCTAATCGATAACCCTCGATAAGAATATTGCAAAATAAGCCACGTTGCAGGTACTAAACACAATTAAGTAAAAGCCTGCAACGGGCTATTCGACGGGTATATGTACCCGATTTTATGACCAAGGGGATTACATGCTCGATAATAATTTACAGGCTCAATTAAAAGCCTATCTGGAAAGATTAACTAAACCCGTAGAGTTAGTGTCGAATTTAGATGACAGCGCAAAATCAATTGAAATAAAACAATTACTTGAACAAATTGCGTCGCTGTCTGACAAGGTGACTGTCCGTGAAGAGCACGATGCTGCACAAAGAACACCTTCATTTTTAATCACCAACCCAGGGACTCATATTGGCGTGCGTTTTGCAGGCTCACCATTAGGCCATGAATTTACCTCTTTAGTGCTGGCACTCCTGCAAGTGGGTGGTCATCCATCCAAAGAAGCACAAGAATTGTTGGATCAAGTGAAAGGGCTCGAAGGCGACTTTAACTTTGAAACTTACTATTCATTATCTTGCCATAACTGCCCTGACGTCGTGCAGGCGCTGAACTTAATGGCAGTATTGAATCCGAACATCAGCCATACGGCGATTGATGGTGCGCTGTTCCAAAACGAAATTGACGAACGCAACATCATGGGTGTTCCCGCTGTTTTCTTAAACGGCAAAGAATTTGGTCAAGGCCGCATGACATTAAGCGAAATCGTGAGCAAGGTGGATACCAATGCTGACGCGCGTGCGGCAAAAGCGATTAGCGAACGTGACCCATTTGAAGTTCTGATCATCGGTAGTGGTCCTGCGGGTGCATCCGCTGCGGTTTATACTGCGCGTAAAGGTATTCGTACTGGTGTTATTGGTGAGCGTTTCGGTGGGCAAGTCATGGATACCGTTGATATCGAAAACTATATTTCGGTATTAAAAACTGAAGGCGCAATTTTAGCTGGTGCTCTGAAAAATCATGTAGATAGCTACAAAGTGGATGTGATTGATGGTCAATCAGTGACTAAACTTATCCCTGCTGAAGAAATGGGCGGATATCATCAAATCGAAACCGCATCAGGCGGTGTGATGAAGGCGCGCAGTATCATTATCGCCACTGGTGCACGCTGGAGAAACATGGGTGTTCCGGGCGAACAAGAGTACCGCACAAAAGGGGTAACATTCTGTCCTCACTGTGATGGCCCACTGTTTAAAGGCAAGCGTGTTGCGGTAATCGGTGGCGGTAACTCCGGTATCGAAGCGGCTATCGATTTAGCAGGTATTGTTGAGCATGTGACGGTATTGGAATTCGCGTCAGAATTGAAAGCGGACTCCGTGTTACAAGCTAAAGCCCGTAGCATGAGCAATATCGATATTATTTTGAATGCACAAACCCTTGAAGTTAAAGGTGATGGTAGCAAAATGACCAGCTTAGAGTACAAAGACCGCACTGATGAAAGCGTGCACTCTTTGGAAGTGGCAGGTGCGTTTGTTCAAATCGGTTTATTACCAAATACCAATTGGTTAGGCGATACTGTTGCTCGCAACCGTATGGGTGAAATTGAAGTCGATGCTCGTAACGAAACCAGCGTGAAGGGTGTATTCGCTGCTGGCGACTGTACAACCGTGCCTTACAAACAAATTATCATTTCCGCCGGAGAGGGGGCCAAAGCCGCATTGAGCGCATTTGACTACCTTATCCGCACAAGTACCAGAACCGCTGAATAGCTCATAGTTTAGCGGGTTGTAGCCAAAAGGCACTCGGGGGCGAGTGCCTTTTTTTTGTGCGTCTAAGAATCAAGATAAAAAAGATAGTTCCATTAAGAAGAGTACCAATCACTTCACCCACACATCGATAACTCTCGCAACCACTGGCAGTAACTGCGTCAATATCACGCTGCCCACAAACCATAGGATGATTTTATTGGCGCTGGCGGCTAAAGCTTCTTTGGTGGAATAGTTGGATTTAATCACGGCGATATTGGTTTTAACTTCATGCAGATCATTTTTCATTTTATTGACCTCTTTTTCTAAGCTATTTAACTTTGAATCCATATTGTTTCCCCCATGAAGTGCCCTCTGGTGATGCGGTTTAAATGAATCATCGCTGTAAGAAACGAATAACATGAAAGGGGCTTGTTTTTCTCGGAATTGATTCGCCATTGCGTTTCTCCTCAATCCTTTAACTGAACGCGCTCATCCATTAATTGCGTTTTGAGCAAACGAATGGGCATAAAAATCGGTGTATGGGTAGGAGGGTATTTTGATGAAGAGAGAGAGTCAAAAAATAGTGTAAAGATAGCGCTGAAGTTACTCCTAAAAACGTTGAGTTGCTAGCTAAAGCCCTGTGGAGCAGGGCTCTTTATCAGTGTAGGCAGAATCAATCAATCGGTTGTTAAAGTACGAAATTAATGAATATCTTCGTGACTACGGTACACCAAAGAAAGCTCTGGATGATGCCATAAGCTAGCAGGGGTGACGGTCGTGCGCTCCCAAGGAATAGAACCAATAAACCACAGTTTCCAGAATTTTAATTTGGCATTCGGATTTTTTGTTAATAATTCTTGGAAAGTTTCGATTTCACCAATGCGAATAGATAAGGCGGACTGGTAAATATCGAATACAAATTTTGAGCAAAATTGGCGTGATGAATCGTATTTAAACCCGGTGTGATAAAACTTATTTAATCGTGGAAAAACTTGTGTCACTAACGCCTGTTTTTGTGCCTCGGTTAAATGTGTGGATAAGCGGCGCACACTGTAACGATGCTCAGATGAGCGGGCAATAAAACGGGATAATGTGGTAGTGCTCGATAAAGGAATGCGGCTTTCTGCCACTAAATAATCGTCACCATCATGGCCGATGATCATGCCCACATGGTTACTCCAACACTTTGAGGCAGAAGCGATTTGGCGAAAAACTTCAGTCCCAATACTAGTGAAAACAATGTCACCGATTTCCAGTTCATAGGGGTAATTAATTTTTGTCATAGTACACCTCAATAGGGTGAAAAGTTACATTGAGGTCATCTTATAAGTCGCCCAATATCGGCGGCAATCAGAATTGCGGCGAATATCATTTCTGTTTAACTTGGGTATATTTTCAGCAATGCATCACGTAGTAATTGAATATTCTGGACGATCTCGAGCTCGGTATGGGCGGCATATCCAAATAGAATGGCATCATTATTTTGGCTGTTAATACAATAACGAGATAACGGCTGCGCACCAAAACCAAGGTCATGGCACTGCTCTAAGATAATCTCTAAGTTATAGCCTTTTTTTACCCAACAGACGGTATGGATCCCTGAATCATTCATTTGTGCATCAAAAATGTGGGGGAGATATTGATTGATGGATTGGCAAAAAACAGATTGGCGTTCATAGCAAATTTTGCGGATCTTACGAATATGTCTCGCGTAATGACCTTCTTGAATAAACTGCGCTAAGGCGGCTTGCTCTAAATAGCTACAATGACTGTCACTGTAGTATTTCATCATCGTAAAAGCTTCACTCAGATTTTCTGGCACAATTAAAAATCCAAGGCGAAAACCGGGATACATCATTTTAGAAAATGTACCAGCATAAATAACACGTTGATGATTATCCAGCCCTTGCAAGGCTTGAATCGGTTTGGATAAAAAACGAAATTCGCTGTTGTAATCATCCTCAAATATCCAAGCATTATTTTGTTGCGCCCAATCTAATAATGCGAGGCGGCGGGGTAAGCTTAAGGTTGTTCCAAGTGGAAATTGATGAGATGGCGTGGTGTAAATCAGTTTGGCATCACTATGATGTGCGGCAGCGTATTCAATATTCATTCCTTCATTATCGAAAGGGATCGGTGAGACATTGGCACCGGCGGCGGTTAAAATAGCACGAGCACTGTCATAACCTGGGTCATCGAGCCAAACCGTATCATTTTGTTTTAATAAGACTTTTGCCACCAAATTTATCGCCTGTTGGGTTCCATTGACGATAATAATTTGTTTTTCATGACAATGAACGCCTCGGGTTGAACGCACATAATCAACCAATAATTTTTTGAGCGGTATATAACCATCAGGGTGATTATAGTGCGTGATATCATGTTTGGATTTTCGCCAAACTCGCCCTAATAACCGCCCCCAAAGGTCATGGGGAAACTGATCAACACAGCCAACGCCAATATTAAATATTGAGCGCTTATTGGTATTGGGGCGTGACTGTGCCCAAAGTGGTTGAAGGTTATCCAACATGGGGTTCAGATGAAGTGCAGGATTTTCTTGTTGGAAAGCAGCTTGATTGGTGGTTATTGTACGAACTAACTCATCAGGAATTTGTGCAGAAACATACGTTCCAGAGCCTTGCTTTGAATATAAATAGCCTTCATCTATTAGGCGTTCAAATCCCGCAATTACTGAATTACGAGAAATTGACATCATTTCAGCTAGCGCCCGAGTCGAAGGCAATTTTAGGCCAGTAGCAATTCGGCCATCCAATATTGCATTACGGATCGTATGGTAAACCCCTTCATTAATTCGACCTTGCTCAATTAATAACAATGGGAACTGAGCTTGCTGCTTTCGTCTCATAAGTGGATCCTAAATAAATAACAAAAGTGTATCTTATAGAGTACCAGATAGCTCTGTACTATAACCTCATTCAGTTATATGTCTACAAATGGAAGGGTTATTATGAATAATGCGGAACTACCGGTGTCTATTGAGTTTGTTTCCCTTGAGCACTACCCAGAATGGTTAGTTTATTGGTTGGAATATCAAAAGTTTTATCATGTGGATTTAAGCGAAGAAATCACATTAACAGCATGGGCGCGTTTCTTTGATGAAAAAGAGCCGATGCACTGTGCTGTAGCGTTAGAAGGGGGCAAAGTGGTTGGTTTTGTTAACTATCTTTACCACCGTTCCACTTGGGCAGAAAATGATTTTTGTTATTTAGAAGATCTTTATGTGACCCCTGAAGTTCGCGGTCGCCATGTGGGGAAACAGTTAATTGAGTTTGTTCAGCAACAAGCGCAACAGAAACAATGTGGACGTTTATATTGGCACACACAAGAAACCAATTTACGCGGACAAAAGCTATACAATTGGGTCGCAGAAAAACCGGGTGTTATTGAGTATAGAATGCCACTATGATGAGTAATTAATAAAATAAAGACCCGCTGTTTGATGGCAGCGGGATATTTATGCAGGAAATCTTAATTAGATAATTGTGCTCGTACTTCCATTAATGCAAAGCCCAATAAGTTTAAGCCTTTCCACGTGAGAGGATTTTCAATATTCTCCGCATCTTCCGCTAAACCAATTCCCCATATTTTATCGACAGGGCTAGCTTCCACAAGGACACGCTCATTTGTTGCCAACAAGAACTGCTTGAGTGCATCATTTTGAGAAAATTTGGCTAAATTAGCGTTTATAACAATATCAAATCGGTTTGTATCCCAAATATCTTGCTTAAAGCCACGAACTTCTCGTCCAAAAGCTTTTGCTGCACCAGGATTCGGAGCATGGATAATTTTTTGCAGGATTTCACTATCACCAAATAAACGCGCTTTTTCTGCCATCATAAAATGTTCGGCACTGGCGAAACGGTTACCATCAACGATAAACGGGGCGGGATACCATTGGCTAAAACAGCTTTTTGTAACTTGCTGTTGTTTGGTTTGATGCCCCCAGAAAAAGACATACTTAAATTTCTTACCCGTTCGGTAGAGCTTACAAAGATTTTTTATATCCATAGGACTAACTTGAAAAATAATAATTAGATTTAGTGAGAGTAACGATAAATAAATGTATTGGCTATCGGAATAACCTACACTGTATTTTTGAATAAAGCTCACACTCTGGAAAGGTATTTATCTGCATCGCTTTTTTTAACTAACATCTCATTGATTTTAACGATATAGTCACATTTATCAATTCATAATGGTTTGAAAAAAAAGAATTTCTTAATCATGGAAAAGATTTTACTCGTGTTGTGGCCGTTGTTTGCTCTCATCGCAATGGGTTTTGTTTTACGTAGAACAGCACTATTTTCTGCCGATTTTTGGCCTAGCGCAGAAAAACTCAATTACTTTATTTTATTCCCTGCATTATTAATAAATAGTTTAGCGAATGCGCCACTCAATAATCCCAAATTACCCTATCTTGCCTGCGCCATTTTTTTCATCCTTGCTGTAAGTTCACTGCTTGTCGTGGTAAATAAATATTTATTTAAAATACCCATTCCACGATTTGGGGCTCACATTCAAGGGATTATTCGTTTTAATACTTATTTAGGATTGGCGATTGTTGCCGATCTTTTTGGTTCAGAAGGAATTGCGATTTCAGCTGTGATTATGGCGATTTTAGTTCCTAGCTGTAATGTCATTGCGGTATTGTCGTTAAGTGCAGGAAAGAAAGTTTCACTGAAGCAGCTGGTCATGCCTATTGCTAAAAATCCATTGATTATTTCTTGTTTCATCGGAATTTTATTAAACTTATTACCGATAGGTTTACCATTTGGGTCTGACCAATTTTTAAAATTATTGGCCGCAGCCAGTTTGCCTTTAGGATTAATTTGTATTGGTGGGGCACTACAAACAGCAACGCTCAGGAAAGAGTTTAAACCTATTATGGTTTCAACATTATTTCGCTTGCTTGCTATGCCAGTTCTAGCTTCTTTTACAGCTTATTTATTTGAATTACCAACATTAGAAAGTGTGCTTTTAGTCATCTTTTTCTCTATACCTACTGCACCAACGTCCTATATTTTAACTAAGCAGCTTAATGGTGATAGCCAATTAATGGCAGGGATCATTACTTTCCAAACTATTCTTGCCGTTATTACATTACCACTAGTTTTAACACTAATTACTCAATAATATTGTTTTTATATAAAAAAGCAGCATCGTAATAATTATGATGCTGCTTTCTACGACTAAGTGAAGTTAGAGATGCAATTATTTAACCAGTTTACAATCACGACCTTTGTCATCAGAAACACGGTTGTTAACAGCATCATCTTCAGAAATAGTGGCTAAGTTTAAGCCTGCTTTGCTGCTCCATAGTTGAAAGTTTTCACCAACATAGCGAGCGCCACTCGCGGCTTCTTTGCTTTTCAGTAAAATCAATTCATCGCTGTAAAGCATCACTGCTGTATCTTGATTAGGAAAAGAAACTTTAATTTTTTGTCCATCACAGTTATAGGTTTGTGTTTTAGCTGCGAATGCAGATGAAGATGCAGCTAAAATTGATAATGCAGTAATAGAAGAAACTAAAAGTGTTTTTTTCATTGGGTTTCCTTAATACCTTTTAAGTATTTATACCAGCGTTCATAAACATTGAAGCTATAAGCTAGAGCATCATAATATTACGTTTAAATATACATTGCATAAACATTTAGTCACTACTTGATGAAATTTAATAATGTTCTTAATTCGGGTTTAATCTGTTTCATAAATAAAAATGTAAATACTTTAGATATTTTCATATTAAATTAATTCCGGGATTCGCAATAGGTGAAATAGTTAAATCACAAGTAGAATAAACTAAGATTTTAACTTATTAAATTCTCAAGAGTTAAATGCAATTTCTTGTGAGTGATCGATGAATAACATACACTGAAGGCGTAAATTTTACGTCATTTGATAAGGAGTTAAGCGTGTCTTTGGAACAATGCCGAAAATATGAAAATCTTTCTATAGAAGAGACAATCGAAACACTCTCATTACTCTATTCAAATGCCATTGAAGCCTTGAGAAATGCTATTGCAACCTACGTTGATAAAGGAACGTTACCCGATGCTAACGCCCGAAAAAATGGGTTGTTTGCCTACCCTGAGTTGTGCGTAACTTGGGAGGGAAAGGTTGACCATTGTGAAAAAACGCGAGCTTATGCCCGTTTTGTGAAACGGGGAGATTACAGTATTACAGTGACCCAACCTGACCTGTTTCGAGCTTACCTCGTTGAGCAATTAACTATTTTTCAGCAAGACTATGACGTATCTTTTGCAGTTCGTCCGTCTAAAACTGAAATTCCATATCCATTTGTTATTGATGGCTCAGATTTAATTCTTGATAGAAGTATGAGTAGCAGTTTGGCTGCGCATTTTCCTATCACAGATCTCTCTCATATCAGTGATGATATTACGGATGGTTTATATCATGTGACGGATGATATGCCATTGTCCCACTTTGATGCACTGCGCGTAGATTTCTCTTTAGCACGGTTAAAACATTATACAGGAACACCGCCTGAGCATGTTCAGCCTTATATTTTGTTTACCAACTATAACCGCTATGTTGATGAGTTTGTGAATTGGGCCTGTGAGCAAATTCGTGATCCAGACAGCCGTTATATCGCGTTATCTTGTGTAGGACATAACTATTTAACCGCTGAAAATGCCGATCCTCAATTTGCCACATCCGATTTAACGTGGAAAAAATTCCAAATGCCTGCATATCATCTGATTGCACGTGATGGCGCAGGAATTACATTAGTGAATATTGGTGTGGGTCCAGCAAACGCAAAAAATATTTGTGATCATTTAGCGGTATTGCGTCCTCACACTTGGTTAATGATTGGTCACTGTGGCGGACTGCGTGAAAGTCAAAAAATTGGTGACTATGTTTTAGCTCATGCCTATTTACGTGACGATCATATTTTAGATGATGTATTACCACCAGATATTCCTATTCCAAGTATTGCTGAAGTTCAGCGGGCGCTATATGACGCAACTAAGCAGGTGAGTAATATGCCTGGTGAGCTAGTTAAACAGCGTTTACGTACGGGAACAGTGGTCACAACGGATGACCGTAACTGGGAATTAAGATTTTTTGCAACCGCACGCAGATTCAGCCTTAGTCGAGCCGTTGCTGTGGATATGGAAAGTGCCACAATTGCCGCACAAGGTTACCGTTTCCGTGTCCCATATGGCACATTACTTTGCGTGTCTGATAAACCGATTCACGGGGAAATCAAACTGCCGGGACAAGCGAATAGTTTTTATGAAGGCGCAATATCGGAGCATCTACAAATTGGGATCCGTGCCATCGACCTGCTACGACAAGAAGGTGATAAGCTACACTCCCGAAAATTAAGAACATTCGACGAGCCGCCATTTAGATAATCTAGAGGAGGGGAATACGTGATCCCTAAACTTGAAACAGATAGATTAATTTTAGCAAAACATGAGGTGAGTGATTTTTCAGCGCTTTCTCAGTTATGGGGACAACGCTCAATGGTTCAACATATTGGCGGTGTTCCTTCAACGGAGCGTGAATCATGGATGCGCATGCTTGCATATGGCGGGCTTTGGCCTCTACTCGGGTTTGGCTATTGGGCGGTGAGAGAAAAAGCGACAGGAAATTATGTGGGAGACCTTGGGTTTGCCGATTTTCACCGCATTGTTGAACCTCACGTTAAAGGTATTCCTGAAGCGGGATGGGTCATTGCGCCTGAATATCAAGGCAAAGGTTACGCGACGGAGGCGATGCAAGCTGCATTGTCTTGGTTAATTACGCAGCAGAAATACCAAGAAAGTATCTGCTTTATAGGGCCCCAAAATATACCTTCACTGCGTGTCGCTGAAAAGTTAGGGTATATACAAGATAAAGAAGTATTTATGAACGGCAGTATCTCGGTATTATTACGTAAAAATCTGATTCAATTGTAATTATCCCACTTTTGATAACGGTCAATCCTATTCTTATTTATAGAATAGGATTGACCCTCTCAGTAGACGCTTAAAATTATTTGGTCGATTTTAAGAACACGATGTCTAGCCATTTTCTTGCGTTCGAAAAACCTATTTTTGAGCTTCATGAAAAAATTGAAGCATTTTACCGTAAGCGGATAGACTGGCGTAAAAAGACTGTGTGGTGGTCGATGCCATGCAACCCGTTTTAGCTAAATCACCACTAATGGCTCGTTCCGTCGTGAATTTTTAAATGCATATTTATTTGAATCATTGAGCTAAGTCCGAGAATTAGCGTGATTTTGGCAGTAAGATTATAACCAAAATCGAACTCATGACAGTTTAAATCACCTCCCGCCAGAGGCGATCACTCTAATTTGGTGTGTCTTAATGAATGGAGTGTGGACATCTACAATTGTGAAATTCTTAATTAATGAATTGATAATTAATGATTATTTATTTACTTATTTGTTTATTTTATTGATGCCAAAATAATAACTCCAAATAGGTGTATTTCTCATTTTTTTGTAACTTCTTGATATTAGTTTATAAAAAATGTTTATTTTAGGTGAAAGTTTTGTTTTTTTATTTAATCGCAAATGATAATGCTAACATTGGCGTATCAAAATCTGATTGATTAAAGTTTTCATAAATAACCAACCAAACTTAATTATTTGGTATGTAAAGTGATTTAATAATTTTTATAAACTGTAACATTATGGCATGTAAGGAAAAGTACGAGATGTGAGGGTTTGCTTTTAAGTTCTAGCTCTTTATAATTGAACTCACTTAGCCAATCAGGTACGAATGTTTTATATATTTATTTAATTTCTAATTACTAATTAATATTTGGTAATTGGTGATTATTTTTATTTTTTTTTGTGTAAATTGCTAATTTAGTATTTAAAGAAAATGAAATCAACAATAAGCACGAAAATTGTAATGAGAAAACTTCTATTTTCTGTGGATTTTTCATTAAAAAAACAGAAAAAATGAAATGACTGACACTGAACTAGTAAATGAATAAAATGTTTTACAACAACAGATATCTCAATATGAATGAGATATTAATAAGGTCTCAGTGGGTAGGTTAGTTAATTTATCAATATCATTGAACTTTCTATTTTAGAAAGTACTTAAACATTTTTACTTGAGATGGGAAAATCAAATTCTGATGACGTATCAATGTTAAAAAAATTGATATCGGCTTCCGATACTGTCTACTTTTATTAATTATAGTAGAGAAATATTTTCTAGTAATAGAAATAAATCAAGTTGTTTATTTATAATTCATTGAGGAATATATGAAGAAGTTATTTTTATTAGCATTAGTTTCTAGTGCTATGAGCACCTCTGTAATTGCTGCGGATATGGGCCACGGAAAAGTAAATTTTAAAGGTGCCATTATTGATGCGCCATGTTCTATTTCACCAGATTCGATTGATCAAACTGTTGAGCTTGGACAAATATCAAACATGGCGTTAGTGGATGGCGGTAAGTCTAGTCCACAAAATTTTGATATTGCTTTAGAGAATTGCGATATCACTGCATTAAACAAAGGTGTTCAATTAACATTTAGTGGTGCAGCGGCTTCATTTGATAATACAAATAAAACATTAGGTATCGTGGGTACTGGTGCAGGAGCAGGCGTACAAATTACGAATGGTAGCGGGAATATCATTACTTTAGGTACACCAACACCATTCCAAAATATTCAAGATGGTAATAATACTCTGCGTTTTTCTGCGTATTTAATGGGTAATGGCGGTGATATTAAAACTATCACTGCGGGTGAATTTAGCTCAGTAGCTGACTTTACGCTGTCATACGAATAATTAATGTTTAATAGCCAGTAAAAAAGGATATTTTGCTGGTTTATTTCAAATGGAAGCCTGCGTAGAAGAGGAAGCAATGAAATATTTAACGGCCAGTAAGCTGCTTTTATGGAGTCTTAGTATATATGTCCTCATAAATATTTCCCCTGCAAATGCGTTAAGCTCGGTAAAGATGACTGGCAGTATCATTGAAACGGCCTGCGCTATTGATGTAGGAAGTCGTGACCAAACCATTAATATGGGAAGCCTCTCTCTAAGTGATATCCGTCGAGATGGACAAGGGCCAGTACATCCGTTTGTTATTAAGTTAGTTAATTGTGTTCTTGAGCGTCAAAACCCGAATAAACCTAATTGGCAATACTTTAGAGTCACTTTTGATGGTGCACATCAAAGCGGATTATTTAGTGTGAATGGACAAGCCAAAGGTGTCGGACTACAAATTCAGCGTAATGACGACGGAACAATTATTGTTCCAGGACAGGCTCTGTCTGATCAAATTTTGACGAAAGGCTCCCGTGATTTAGCTTACAGCTTAAGGTTGGTTGCTAATCATTCTCCATTAGTTTCAGGACAGTATTACAGCCAATTACGCTTTAAATTGGATTATGAATAATCGAATAATTGATTTTATATCTAAAAATCAATACTTGGTTTTGCATGAAAATTAAAAGCTAAATGATTTTATTAATAAAAAAAGAAATAAGAAGGTCGAGATGATGGCCCTAGGTTATATTCATATGCCGTTGTTACGGATAAGCCGTCCTCGGTTGATGGGACTCCTTGTTGCTTTGTCCTTATTAAGTTGTAACAGCTACGCTGAGCAGATTGAATTTAATACGGATATTTTAGATGTCAATGACCGTGCAAATATTGATTTAGCCCAGTTTTCACGTCCGGGCTTTTTAATGCCAGGTGAATATCGTTTTTCTATTTTTATAAATAAACATCAATTACCTGAACAAAACGTATTTTATTACGTACCCGACGATAAGCCAGATGAAAGTATTGCCTGTTTAAGCCCTACGTTAATTGAACAACTGGCGCTTAAACCCGATTTATTGTCAACCTTAAAATGGTGGCATGATGGCATGTGTTTATCACTGGACAGCTTACCGGGTACGGAAGTCAAAGGGGATTTAGCTGCTTCTGCTTTATATATCAATTTACCTCAAGCGTATTTGGAATATACAGACGAAAACTGGGATCCGCCTGCACGTTGGGAGGATGGGTTACCCGGTGCTATTTTTGATTATAACCTCAATGCACAGGTTGGTCAGCAAACTCGTAGCGAGCAGCGAACAAATGCCAATGTCAGTGGTAATGGTGTTGCGGGTGTGAACTTAGGTGTGTGGCGTATGCGTGCAGATTGGCAAATGCGTTTAGACAAGCAGCAAGGCCAAGGCACGGTGAGTTCATTGGATTGGAGTCGATATTATGTCTATCGTGCAATTAAATCTCTCGGGGCAAAACTCACCTTAGGTGAAGATTATTTAGCCTCAGATATTTTTGACAGCTTTCGCTTTACGGGGCTTAGCCTGATCACTGACATCAATATGTTACCGCCTAATTTACGGGGATATGCCCCCGAAATAACGGGGGTAGCCCAAAGTAATGCTACCGTTATCGTGAGCCAGCAAGACCGTATTATTTATCAAACACAAGTTGCAGCCGGTCCTTTTCGTATTCAAGACTTAAATGATGCACTCTCCGGTGAGATTAATGTTGAAGTTAAAGAACAAGATGGGTCGACTCAAAAGTTTACGGTGAATACAGCCAGTGTTCCTTACCTCACTCGCCCAGGGCAATTACGTTATAAGCTTGCCGCTGGACGCCCAACAGATTGGCGCCACCAGGTGAGTGGTGAAACATTTGCGAGTGGTGAGTTTTCGTGGGGAGTGAATAATGGTTGGTCACTATATGGTGGCGGTATTGCAGCCGAGAATTACGCTTCCGCTGCAGTCGGTATCGGCCGAGATCTGATGATGTTTGGCGCGCTCTCTTTTGATATCACCCATGCGCGCTCGCGGTTAAAAGGGTTAACTGAAATCGGCGATAAAACGTATCAGGGTAATTCATATCGTTTGAGTTATTCGAAGCGATTTGATGCCTACAATAGCCAAGTGACGTTTGCGGGATATCGTTTTGCTGAGCAAGGTTTTATGAGTATGTCTGAGTACTTAAATGCGCAGTCCATGGGGGCCCGTCAGTATAACAGTAAGGAAATGTATACCGTTTCCTATAACCAACAATTTCCGGAGTTAGGGCTCAGTGCTTATGTAAATTATTACCATCAAACCTACTGGGATCAGCCTGATAATGATCGTTATAGCCTGTCTTTAGCTCGCTATTTTGATATCGGAAAATGGAAAAATCTAAGTGTTAACTTGACCGCTTATCGAAATAGTTATCGGCAGACTAATGATGATGGCGCCTATCTTTCCCTTTCATTACCTTGGGGGGATAGAGGCTCGATTAGCATGAACAGCAGTTGGGATAAGAGTGATAATTCTCAACGGATCAGTTATTACGACCGATTAGATGAGCGTAGTAACTATCAATTAAGCACCGGATGGTCTCGTTCTGGTGGATTAATGAGTGGTTATTACACGCATCAAGCTGATTTAGCGCAAATCAATGCAAATGCCACTTATCAGCAAGATAGATATCGTTCGGCTGGCTTATCACTTCAAGGTGGTTTTACGGCGATAAAGCAAGGTGTTGCGATGCATCGTAGTAATCAGTTAGGTGGGACTCGAATTTTTGTCGATACCGATAGTGTTCCTGATATCCCATTACGAGGTCATGGCTCAACTATCCGAACAAACTATTTGGGGCAGGCCGTATTAACAGACGTGAACAGTTATTACCGTAATCAGGTCAGGGTAGATTTAAATACATTACCTGATGAGGCTCAGGTATCACAATCGATTAAGCAAGGTACCTTAACAGAAGGCGCGATTGGTTACCGAAAGTTCGATGTTGTCGCTGGACACAGTGCAATGGCCTTGTTGCGTTTATCTGATAATAGTGTTCCTCCATTTGGTGCACAAGTTTTCAATACAAAAGGCCAACAAGTAGGAATGGTGGGGGATGATGGGAATACGTATTTAACTGGGCTCAACCCTAACGATAGGTTGCAAGTTCGTTGGGATGATAAAGCACAATGCGAAATCACCTTGCCTAAAATATTACCGCAGAGCGACACGTTGTTAACGAATTGGTTATTACCGTGCCATGCGACTGGCATCTTACCTCTCGAGCAGACACAGACGGTCGCTGAATAGAATACGGTAAGTTTACCATCATTATCTATGCCTCATTCATCAATGTTTGGGGCATCGAATAAATCAGGTTTGGTCAGCTCACCGAGCTGGTGAAGAAAATAAAAAATGACATGATTGAAGAGGGTTATTCCTTCTTAATACTAAGGTAAAAGAATATGTTACAGAGTAATAAAATCAATAAAAGAAATCATCATCCTATAGCCCCTTTTTTGGTTGGAGCCATGTTGATATCTGCGACATTGTCGTCCGCGCAAGCCGCAGTCGCTTTAGATCGCACCCGTGCAATTATGACAGGTGAAGATAAATCCATTAGTTTAAATATTAGTAATGAAAATAAGCAATTACCTTATTTAGCACAAGGCTGGATTGAAAATGCCCAAGGTGAAAAAATCACTGAACCCTTTACGGTATTACCTCCCGTTCAGCGTATTGAGCCTGGCGCTAAAAGCCAAGTGAAAATTCAAGCATTGCCGAGTATCGCATCACTGCCGCAAGACAGGGAATCCGTTTATTATTTCAATTTGCGTGAAATTCCACCTAAGAGTGATAAACCCAACACACTTCAGCTGGCGTTGCAAACGCGAATTAAGTTGTTCTATCGTCCAAAAGCGATTATTCCAACTCGCCAACAGATGGAGAATCCATGGCAAGAAAAAATCACCCTCACTCGTCAAGGTGACCAATACAGTGTGGAGAATCCAACGCCATATTTTGTGACTATTGTTGATGCAGCTTCAGAGAAAGACGGAAAAACAGTCGCGGGATTTGAACCGTTGATGGTTGCCCCTAAAAGCAGTTTGTTAATGGGGGGAAGTGCAAAAGCCTTAGAAAGTAAGCCTGTTCTTACTTATATCAATGACTACGGTGGACGACCAACATTGACGTTTACTTGTCAAGATAATCACTGTCGTGTGGTATCAGATAAATAGTAACTTCAAACGAAATGGAGTTAAAGCCGATTTCAACGCAGGAGAGCATCATGAAAGAAGCCAATAAGATACCTCATTATATGATGGTGTACGGTTTAGGGTTGTGCTTACTCAGTAGCACAGCGCTCAGTACTGAACTCGACAAAGTGGATAACTGGGATGTCGATGGTGCTAATGGCACATTGTATGTACACGGGGCTTTAACGGAAAGTGCTTGTCGATTAGCAATGTCTTCAGCACATCAAACAGTTGAACTGGGGTCATTAGGCTCGGGGCAATTACAGAAAGCCGGTCAAACAGGTACCCCTGTCGCGGTACAGCTGCGTTTAGAAGATTGTTTAAGTGGTGAAAGTCGTAATCGTAATAAACTCGGAAACTTATTGTGGAGCCATGGTATGCCTGCGATGAAAATTCGTTTTTTGGCAGAGGCAGACAATCAAAACCCGCAATTAGCTGCTGTTACGGGGGCGAAAGGGATTGCATTGCAGTTGAGCAATGCTTCTTATAATCCCATTGCAATAGGGCAATACAGTACTCCTGAGCTAGTTTCTCCGGGACAGAATCAATTGACTTATTATATTACCCCGACCCGTACTACAGCAGGATTAAGTTCGGGAGCTTATCAGGCAATTATTCGGTTTCAGGTAAGTTATGATTAGGAGTCAATGATGTTATTAATGCAGCATATGGCCATAGGAATTAAAGGCCTTATTGTGTTCAGCTTTCTTTTTTTTAGCTCACTATTATTTGGCAGTTTATTCCAGGTCGTACGTGCCGATACAGCAAATCTGAATTTAACGTTGACCATTACGGTACCTCCACAGTGCACGTTTAGTAATGATAGCTTAATGCAAGTTGTGCGTTTTGGAGATGTACAACAAGGATTAATTGATGGGGTGAGTTATAAGCGAACCCCCATTGATACCGGATTATCTTGCAGTAACTTAGAAAAAAATGCGTTGAATATGGGGTTATCATGGGATTCCACAACTGTTAACGGCGTTTCTGCTATCAGGACAAACCGAACAAATTTAGGTATTACTATTTATCAGGATTCGACTCGCTTAAGTAACGGAGCATCAATTAACTTTACCCATGGTGAGTCTCCGAACTTGTATGCGGTACCGATAAAACCTAGCGGTGTAATGCTCAGTGATGCGGGAGCGTTCACTGGCACAATGACCGTGACGTTAAATTATCAATAAAAGCGGGGAGATCTCATGAATAATACTCTCTTTATTCGGTGCTTTATCGGCCTGATTTATTTGTTAAGTCCGGTATTATCACAAGCATTGGATGTCTATTTTACAGGAACACTGGTTGTTACACCGCCAGAGTGTACCGTGAATAGCGGTACGGTTGCGGATGTCAATTTTGGCGATATCCATGAAACACTGATTGACAATAGCAGCTATAAACGCACGCGGATTGATTACACCTTAAATTGTACGAATGTTTATAGCAATGCATTAAAAATGACGGTCAGTTGGAGCCCGATTACGCTCAATGGACAAAATGTCATTCGTACAAATAGGACTAATTTAGGGATCGCTGTTTATCAGGATTCTACTCGTTTAAGTAATGGTGATGTTGTTAATTTTACCTATGGTAGCAGTGAGCCTACGCTTTATGCGGTGCCAGTAAAACCCTCGGGAACGGTATTAACAGATGGCGGAGATTTCAATGGGACATTAACTTTTGTGGTGGATTACCGTTAAGGAGAACAAGATGAAATTTATTCACCGACAACAAGTAGTACTCTGTTTTTTCTGTGTAATAAGCAATCCATTTGCGCTGGGATTAGAGGCAAATCTTTACGGTAATTTAATTGTGACACCACCAGAATGTATTCTCAATAATAATAATCAAGCCGCAATTCATTTTGGTGATATTTTATTAACACGTATTGACGGTAATAACTACTCACAAACATTACCATTGAATCTATCGTGTACAGGATTAGCAAAAAATAATCTAACATTGACTTTAGAAGGTGATGGGACATCGTTTAATAGCGATGGTGCATTAAAAACAAGTAACAATAAATTAGGCGTTGCTTTTTATATCAATAATGTTCGACAAGCGATTAATCAGCCAGTGAATATTAATTATACGTCTTTGCCTTCTTTAAAAGCCGCGCCGATTAAAAATATGACCGCGGGGTTTAATGATACAGATGGTGGTAGTTTTACTGCGTTGGCGACATTAAAGGTGAACTATCAATGAAAAAATTACTGATAAGCACAAGTCAACGTTATTGTTATTTATGTAGTTTAGGGGGGCTATTCATGATGATGTCCTCATCAGTAGAAGCCAATTGGTCTTTTGATGGCACGCTAGTACTGCCTCCCGTTTGTGAATTAGGGCAAACTAATCCTATACGCGTTTCTTTTGGAAAGGTGGGGGTGCGTAAAGTGGATGGGAATCTATTTAAACAAGACATTCCGTATCAATTGAATTGTCAAGGTGACTTAAGTCAACCGTGGAATGTGACATTGACCTTCAGTGGGACACTTGCTGGTACGGGATTTGATAACGCGACATTACTAGCAAGTAGCCCTTTGAATAACGGAAAATTAGGTCTTCAAATTCAAAAGGATGGAATACCGTTAGAACTGAATAAAGCGTTTGCAATTGATAGTTCAAATCCACCAAGATTATCTGCGGTTCCAATTAAGCGCGCAGGAGCGGAACTGGTTGGTGATAATTTTACTGCGACTGGGACATTGACAATCGATTTTCAATGACACGATGAAAGGGAAATAAGAAAAATGCAAATACCATTACGTCAATTATGGCCTTTAGTCTTGTCACTCAGTTTAGTGGGCGCCCCATTTTGTGCACAGTCGGAAACCGTACAATTTGATGGAACGTTAGTTGAGGACGCTTGTGAAGTATACCCTGGTGATGAAAATATCGAATTGGATTTTGGCACCATTGTAGACAAATATCTGTACTTGAACACACGAACACACAGTCAGCCATTTACAATTCGGTTAATTAATTGTGATTTAGTGTTGGGTAAAGAAGTTCAAGTAACTTTTATGGGCACTGAAAGTGCAGCATTACCGGGGTTGTTAGCGCTTAATGCTGGGAGTCAAGCGAGTGGGATCGCTATTGGGCTAGAAACTGGAAATGGCACACCAATTTTATTGAATAAAGCAAAAAACTATATTCAGCAATTGCATACGGGGAATGGTAATAATCTCAACCTGAAAGCATATGTAGAGGGAGAGCCAACTCGCTTACTAACTAAAACAATAGGACGTGGAGCCTTTGAGGCGACCGCAACCTTTATGTTGGAGTATGAATAATATTAATGTGAATTGGAAACAGTTTTAGAGATTATTTTCGGTTTTATTAAGTTAACTTCCATTAAAAATGGGAGGATTAACGATGCATGTGAAGTTTATCCCAGGGATGAAAATATTGAATTAAATTTTGGGGCAGTGATGGATAACCCAAACGAATTGCTAACAAAAATTATTAAGTATAGTCAGTTTAGTATTATAAATATTTTTATTAGAGTACGAGTCGTTATTATTTAAAAATCATGACTAATGATAAATCATTTATTTTTAGACCCAAAAGGAGATAAGGAAAATTATGTAAAAATTTTCCTTATCTATTATTTTTCTATTTTACCCAATAATACCATTTGTGGTCCTCATGCCCCGATTTAATAAGTGGGGCATGGTGAGGGTGATATGTTGGCATTCGTAATCAGGTAAGGTATGACGCTGTTGGGCGAGCCATCGTTCGGGCCTTTCAGACTGCAAGCACTACACGCTGGATTATATTTCTCTTAAATGTCCCCAGTGCTGATTGAGTTACTGACTGAAAAACAACTAGGCTGACATTGCTATCAGCCTCTTGCCATAATGTTTACGAATATTATGGTGTTCTAAATTATTTATTTCCACGTAGGCGCAACGTTAAGCCTTTTAATAGGTAACGAAGTAGTTGGTCGCCACATTCACGATAATTTTTATGTTCTGGGTTACGGAAAATAGCACTTAATTCTGGTTTTGAAACTCGGAAATCAACAGACTGGTAAATTTCCAGTAAATCAACGTCTTTCAGTTCAAAGGCGACACGCAACTTTTTGAAAATAATATTGTTATTGATTCTATCTTCAACTTCTGGAGCTGGACGACTTTCATCTTTACCACGGCGATGATAAATCAATCCATTAAGAAAGTGACCAAGCACAAGGTCGCTACATTCAACATAGTCTGGATCGGTATCTTTCTTTAGCCAAAGGCTCATTTCTTCTTTTGTGACTGAAAAGTCTGCAAGTTTTACGATTTCAACCATCTGAGCATCGCTCAAATCCAACATATAACGAACACTTCGTAAAACGTAATTATTTAGCATGGGGTTAATTATCCAACGGATCGATTAAAAAAACAGGCTTCTATTAGCCATGAAACGTTATTATAAAGCAAAGGTGGCTACCGATGCTTTATAAATTATTGTTTAGCCCATAAAGTAAATAAGTCCAAAGAAAAAGGCTAATGTTAATCCGACGGTGATCAACATATTTTTCAGTAAGGATGCCGCCACAACACAAAATAGTGCTCCCCAAAGATAAGGATTATCAGGAAAACTACGTAATTCATGATTTTCTAATAAGATTACAGGAGCACAAATTGCGGTAAGCAAACAGGGGGCTGAATAACTGAGTGCTTGGCGTACAATTAATGGTAATCGTATTGGTAATTGGGGGATCAGAAAAATATAACGTAGGGAGAAAACGACAGCCGTTAAACTGATAATTAAAATCCAGATCATTTTTCTTCCCTTAATAAACGAGAGACACCTACAGAAACAAACATCCCACCAACACCGGCAATCACTATTGCACTACTGATCGAATACATTGATAGGGTAATCGCAGTAATTAATGAAAATAAAACACCGCAGGCGGTACTGATTTTTTTAGTGAGTGGAACGACGATAGCTAATAGCGTTGCGACTACTGAAAAATCTAAATGTAATTTGCTTAAATCACCCACTAAATTTGCCATCACAATGCCGCACAAGCTAGTCACTAACCATACAATATAAAAACTAAATCCGGCGCCAAATAAATAGGAAAAACTGAGAGGTTGACGTTTGGCTGCACTAATTGCGAATAGCTCATCAGTTAATAGAAAGCCAATGCTTACACGTTGTGGTGTCGTGAAATCTTTTACGTGAGGGCGCATGGTTAGCCCATATAAAAGATGTTGAGATGTAATAAAAAAAACAGAAATCACAATCGTAATATAGCCCGCCCCTGAATTGAGTAAACCTAGGGTGACTAATTGACCTGCGCCTGCAAAAACCATTGCAGACATTGCGATGCTTTGCCAAAAAGAAAGTCCTGTTTCAATGGCCATGGAGCCAGCAAGAACCCCCCATGGAATAACTGCAAGGTTTAAGGGTAATGTGTGGATGGCTCCATCCATCATTGTGCGCTGCCATGGCTTTGGTTGTTGGGACGACATTGATGTGCACCTGTATGTTGAAATGTCATTCATTGAATAAAAGTCTAAAAAGAGACAAGGTTGATTTAACTACAGGTATTTAGAGTACAAATCATTATTCGATACGCTGTAGGCATCCATTGTTATATCGTGAAATGTGAAATAAATCACTATCTCTACCTACAACCTTTCAATAGCATTAAAAACTTATTTTTTGTTCATTATTGAAGCTTCGTGTCATTTAAAGGATATTTTTAGTTGGCTTCTGATTAAGTGTTTTTATTTGAAGTTTTGTTTCAATTTAAGGTATTAAAATCAACATAAATAACTAGTTTAATGTCAAATTAATGGTTTTGTAGTTTGTATTTAAGGTGTTTGATGGTGGTATCTTTTATTAAAAATAAAAGCTGTGTATCATAGTATCTATTAAGCCAAAATGTGAATTAATTGTTATAACTTTTATTGGGTTAGCGGGTTTATTATGCTTGAAAATTTAGGTATTACAAACTTATGGACTTATCTTATCGGTGTGATTTTTATTACATTGGTACCAGGCCCTAATTCTCTATTTGTTTTAACGAGTAGCGCAAAATATGGTGTGAAAAATGGTTATAAAGCAGCACTTGGTGTGTTTACTGGCGATGCATTGCTCATTTTTTTATCATTTTTAGGTGTCGCGTCTTTAGTCAAAACGTCTCCTCTATTTTTTAGCGTGATCAAATATGCGGGTGCTGCCTATCTATTTTACTTAGGTATTAAAACGTTATATTCAGTATTGCATAAAAAAGAATCTGCAACAGATGTCGATGGGATCATATTAGAAACAAAAGGGACGTATAAGAAAGCCGTCTTTTTAAGTTTGCTAAATCCAAAAATGATCATTTTTTATGTTTCATTTTTCATTCAATTTATTGACCCAGCGTACCCAAGTGCAGGGGTGCCATTCTTCGTACTCGGCGTAATATTAGAAGTATGTAGCATGTTTTATCTATCAATGCTGATATTTGGTGCTGTTGCAGTGACCAACATGGTCAAACACAATAAAAAATTATCTAAATTTTCAAATAGCTGTATTGGTGCCGTCTTTTTAATGTTCGGTGCGAAATTAGCATTAACAGCCTAATTTATTGATTTATCAATTTTTATCAAAGGGTAGCTGGCGAATATGCCAGCTATTTTTTTGTTTTTAATTTAGCTTTTCAGGTTTTTTCCTGTTTGCCTTCAGAGTGATGCCTGTCATGATGGTGCTAATTTAGTCACGACTAAGTAAGCCGCTGTACAAGGAAGTATAAGTACGGCCATATACAAAACCATCGAGTTGATACTGATTGAGGTTGTTATGCACATTCTGGGATTATTAATCTATTTTATTCCTGCGATTTATTTCGCTGTTCATTCAATAAAGAGTAATCAAAACTCTTATTGGTTATTCATTTTATTTGTTTTTCCAATTTTGGGCTCGGTTGTTTATGCGCTGGTCATTTGGATGCCGGCTATGCGTTATTCCCGCCATGGATATAAGTTAGAAAGAGCGATTAAAAAACAATTAGCACCCAATAAAAGCATCAATCAAGCTCTAAAAGAGTATGAATTAAACCCGACCACGAATAGTTGTGTGACACTGGCAGACGCCTATACGGATAAAGGGGATTATCAAAATGCGATTAAATACTATCAGGAATCACTGCAAGGAATTAATCAGTATTCACCAGATATTATGTTGAAATATGCTGATGTACTGTATGAAGCGGGTGAATACGCACGTTGTAAAGAGACGCTAGACTTATTGTGTGAAAAAAATCCAACGTTCAACTCGAATACAGGGCATTTTTTATATGCTCGTTCTTTAGCACGTCTAGGGTTGGTTACAGAAGCTGATAATGAATTTCGTGCCTTATTAAATCATCGTGACCATATTGAATATAAGGTCGCTTACGCTGAGTTTTTATTTGAACAAAAACGAGTGATTGAAGCGATGCCATTAATTGATGAAGTGATTAAAACTTATTCACTTTTACCTAAAGCGGCACAGAATTATAATAAGCACTGGTATCAAACAGCAGTAAAATTAAAAAATAGTAAGTTAATAGAGTAAGTTATTTTTTAAAAACGTTCATTAAAACATTTCGTTACTGGCTCTCCATCGTTGATATGGAGAGCCAAATTATTGTAATTATTCTTACCCGCGTTTTATATCTCTACCGAATGGAGTGACTGATGTACATTTCCCGAATAGTGGCAATGTTTTCTGTTTCAAATCATCCATCAAGCTATAAATAACAGGAACAAACAGTAAGCTGAGAACGGTTGAACTCATCAAGATACTGATAATTTTATCCATAATAAATTGATAATTTTATCAGCAATACCCTGAAATCACCGTGCACTTAATTGCCGCAGGTGGTCCTATTGATTTTAATAAGGCGGGGCGATCTTGTTCTTCGTCGTAATGATTTCACGTGGGATGACAATATTTATGCGAAGAAAATATGTGCAGAGTGGACGGGTATTATCAAGAAAAGTGATAGCCAACCCTATCATGAGATAAATTTGCTCGTACCAGCCTCCTGGCCCAAAGTTTGGCGTACATGGCAAGCCCGCAGTGGCATCAATTTACAACATAATAAACAAATTAATTTCGAACATTTCTACCTATGTTTGCAGGCTGCATTAGCAGATCAGGGCGTCGCTATCGCATCTTTTCTCATGGTTGCTGATGAAATTAGTACACAACAATTCATGGCTCCAGAAGGGTTTATTGAAGATGGCTCGGCATATTATTTACTTTCACCTAAAGAAATAAAAGCAGATACCCAGCGGCTATTTTTATGGAGTGGTTAGAAACAAATGTGAATCAAACCCTGTTGTTGACTCTGCAATCAGCATAAAATTTGTATAATTTTAAGGGTTTGGTCATTTAATCACCGAACCTACTTGCGTAGTGAAGTTTTTATGCCCTAACTATTTCGCTGCGTGCTATATTTCCAAGAATCGTTTTTGATGTCTTTATGTTGGAGTAAATAATGAGCAAAATTCGGGTTGGTGTCATTTTCGGTGGTAAATCCACTGAGCATGAAGTTTCGTTGCAATCAGCTAAAAATATTATTAATGGATTAGATCGTAGTAAGTTTGATGTTTGCCTTATTGGTATTAATAAAGAAGGGCAATGGCATGAATATGATGAGGCGAGCTTCCTATTACATGGTGATGATCCTGCTCATATCGCGTTAAATACTCCAAAACGTAGCATTGCAGTTGTTCCAGGTAAACAAAGTGAACAATTCATTTCTCTAGAAGATGCTAAGCCTCTCCCGCAAATAGATGTTATTTTCCCAATTGTCCACGGTAACTTAGGTGAAGATGGTTCTCTACAAGGTTTACTGCGTATGGCGAACTTGCCGTTTGTTGGACCGGGTGTTCTAGGCTCATCGGCTTGCATGGATAAAGATGTCACCAAACGCCTTTTAAGGGATGCAGGGTTACATATTGCACCATTTATTACGCTATTGAAAAGTGGTCGTGGTGAAATCAGCTATGCTGCAACGGTTGAGAAACTGGGCTTACCATTATTTATTAAACCGGCTAACCAAGGTTCATCGGTTGGGATCAGTAAAGTTAATAATGAAAGCGAGTTTAACGCAGCATTAGATTTTGCATTCTTATTCGACGTAAAAGTACTGATTGAAAGCGCAGTAAAAGGGCGTGAAATCGAGTGTGCGGTGCTTGGAAATGAACATCCACTCGCTAGTCCATGTGGTGAAATCGTGCTGCATGACAGCTTCTATGCTTATCATACTAAGTATATTGATGAAAATGGAGCGTCTGTTGTTGCTCCGGCGGATTTAGAGCAGGATGTGAGTGAAAAAATCCGCACAATTGCGCTTGAAGCTTATCAAGCTTTAAACTGCAGTGGTATGTCACGCGTTGATGTATTTTTAACAGAAACGAATGATGTTGTGATTAATGAAATCAACACATTACCGGGTTTCACAAATATCAGTATGTATCCGAAACTATGGCAACAAGGTGGTATGACTTATCAAGAACTGATCAGTCGTTTAATTGAACTTGGGATTGAAAAATTCCAGCAAACAGCCGCGTTAAAAACAGCCTGTGATGAAATTTAATCTCTGATATTTATGTAAGCTTTGCCGATAGCAGACAGCTATCGGCAATATCACTATAAAGTTAACGCATTAATTCACTAGGTTTTTGTTGCACCAAACATAATTGATGTAACGGAACAACGGCTCAAATCCAAATTTTTTATATAAATCAAATCCTGCTTCTGAAGCATCTAAAAAGCAATGCTCGACTCGTTGCTGGCGACAAAATGCGAGAGCATAATCAATAAGCTGAGAAGCATAGCCTTTACCCTGAAACTTAGGTTCAGTACCGATATCGTCGAAACGCGCCAATTCGCCTTCAATGGTCACCGTCATGGATGTTGCGGGCTCTCCATTCACTAATAAGACTAGATGGAATTGTGGTGCGCCTTGCTGCAAGGCATCTTCGTGGTAGCGAACATACTCTTGGATCACTGTATCGTGCTCTTCTGAAAGATAGAAGGCAGAAACTAATGGTTTAGCCCAAAGAGATAAATCATGGTTTGCAAGTACGATATCTACCTGATTATCAGGCAAATCAACTTCTTTTTGCTGTGACAAAGTTAGCGCCATTGCTGTAGTGACGCTGTCACGTTTATAGTTAAGTGCTTCAATATCTTTGACGACTTTTGGTAACATCTCTTCAGGGATCACCAAGGTGTGGTTCTTTTTCTGTGATACAAAGAGGTTGTACGCTTGCATAAAAGCATGATGGGTAGAGTCGGGTTGCAGATAGATAAAATTGAACGCTGGGGAATTTAATGGCGTTAAATAACAAATTGTATGTTGTGCAATCTGGATACTGTGCTCACAAATCGAAGTCCAAAACGTCTTTTCGATCGATTGGTAATGTCGTAAATAGTAGAGCGGTATGTTCATTAGTCAGTTACCTGATACAAAATGTGTTAGTTAAAATGGAGCAAATAACAAATCTGACCCCATGTAAAATTCTGTTAACTTATTGGCAGTAAAGCCTTTGTGATCTATCTATTGATAATAACTAAACCTTTAAAATCAGCAACCGTTGCGGTAGTTGTCATCCTATTTTTGGCTTTAGATCTCACTCTTGTGCAACGCTTTCACTGTTATTAATCAATATCTATAAAGTAAATTTAAAGATGAGTTAAGGCGTTTCGTGCGATATGCAGATAGATTGTCATTTGATGCTATCTTACATTGCTCATTTACTCTATAAAATGTCATGTAAATTTATAAAAAGCTTTGTAACTCAATGAGATTATCTTACTAATTTTTCTATTATGATAGTAGAAATAAAGAGATCGTACCTGCATAAATATGCTAAATAGAGTGACGTAAATAAGATGAATGGCGTTATAAATCGCGACTACTCAGGATTGGTATACAAAATTAAATATCAAAAAATAAGTTTGATAGATGCCCAACTAAAGAGTTTTTAGCTTAGTAAAATAGGCAAGCGTATTTGGCTCTACATGATGCGTCTTTAGGCAAATAGCAGTCCAAAAAACATTGTCTAAGGAGTAAAAACACACTTCGTTGTGAGTCATTTTATGGGATCCTAATAAATTAACTGAAAGTTCCTAGTCTATTGATGAAATTGAGATTGCTGTCACCATAGTACATGGGATAGCATTTATTGAATTAAGAGAAGATTAAGGAATTTTTGTGAATAATATCCCCGAAACCATTACGTTCTTTGAGCGTTTATTACCACTGGTTGTTTCTGGTGAAAAAGTGATCACTATTCGTGATGAAAGTGAGAGTCATTATGTGCCAGGCTCGGTTGTCAAAGTCTATGCTTTAGAAACCGGTGATTACTACACCGATATTGAAATACTTTCTGTTGAGCCGCTTAACTACGATGATATTTCAGAGTATCACGCGACTCAAGAAGCGATGACATTGGAGACGTTGAAAGCCTTAATTCGTGAAATTTATCCAACAGAAAATTGCCTGTATGTTATTCATTATCGATTAACAACGGTAAAAGCCGAATCACGATAACGGTTTTTCACTGCGTTATAAATGCTTTTGTGGCTGGAGATACATCACTGTAATATTTGGTATTATCAAGGTAGGGGTAACTAATAAATACCGAGTATAAAATAGACGCTCTATGGAAATAACTGACGCCATAGAGCGATATTTATTATTTAATGGTTTTGTTGATTTCTGAATAGGCGAAAAGGGCTTGAGCGCCGCCAGTATGGACAAATAATACCGATGTTTTTTCAGAGGAATTGTCTAAATAATCAATTAAACCCGCCATCGCTTTACCAGTATAAACTGGGTCAAGAAGGATCCCTTCTTTTTGAGCTAATAGCGCTATTGCATCTAAGCCACCACGATTTGGCATGCCATACATTGGCGCAAAAAAATCATCCCAAAGTGTAATTTCCGGTGTGTTTTTAATTTGCAGTAATTCTGCTAACTCATTTTGCAGCTTTTCAACTTTTGGCGCCTGATCTTGCTGTGTACGAGAAACGGTGACACCAATGAGTTGTGAAGTAGGGAGTAATTCTTGTAAGCCGATCGCTAAGCCAGCGTGAGTTCCAGCGCTACCAGAAGCCACAATCACTTTATCAAATTCAATATTGGTCGGTTTTTGTTGGGCAATTTCAATCGCACATTGAACGTAACCTAATGCGCCCAGACCGTTAGAGCCGCCGACAGGGACGATATAAGCATCTTGCAAGTCTAACGATTTAATTAACTCTGCCATTTGTGCTTGTGGATCGGTTAATTCATCACACATTATGCATTGAGTACCAAATAAATCGGTGAGTAGTTTATTGCCATTATGCAGGAAATTGCTGTCTTCACTTTGAATAGGATTTTCTAATAAAGCGACACATTTTAGCCCGTACATTGCCGCTACGGCAGCAGTTTGACGGACATGGTTAGATTGAATTGCACCCGCTGTCACGATAATCTTTGCATTTTGGGCTAAGGCATCCGCCATTAAAAACTCAAGTTTACGCAACTTATTTCCGCCCATTGCTAACGGCGTCATATCATCGCGTTTAATGTAGATTTCTCGACCATATAAACGCGATAAATTATCGAGTCGATTTAATGGGGTCGATGCTTTAAGCAAGTCAACTTTTGCGAATTGAGTTAATTTTTGTTGAAGAGACATCTAAATTCCCCTGTATTAATTGGTAAAGCCTAAATAGAGATAAATGGCAAGTACGAAGCTTGCGGTCACTAATGCATAAGGCATTTGAGTGCGAATATGTTCAATATGATCACAATCGGTGGCCATAGAGGCAACAATGGCATCGGCAGAAATTGGTGAAGTCATGTCACCGAAAATAGACCCTGAAATGGCTGCACCAATCATATACTCAATTGGCATGCCGACGGATAGGCCTAATTGGACGCCAATTGGGATCATTATGGCGAAAGTTCCCCATGACGTCCCCGTTGCCAACGACATAATGGCACTAATAATAAAGATAAAACCGATAGAAAAACCGGGAGCCATGATCCCTTGGGTAACTTCAGCAATATAAGCACCCGTATTCAATTCAGAAGATACATTTCCCATTAGGAAAGCTAAAATCATGATGGAGCTGATTTTTAACATGCTGGCATAGCCAATAAATAGCTCTTTAAAGAAGTTATCGATATTTAATAACCTTCTTCCTATAAACCAGCAGAAAGAAACAGCGGTACCGAACATGACCCCCCAATAAACGGATGTTGAACCACTTCCTTTACTGAAATCACCATTGCCTGTGATATATAAGGCAACTGGAACCATTAAGACAGTCGAAAGAATAGGGATGAAAAAGTTCAAGGCTGAATGGGCATTTGGATGCTCAATAATTTCTTCCTCTTCATTTTTAAGAGAGGATTCGGTTAATTTTCCGGCTATGAAATTTTCTTGATATTTCACTTCGGCTTTTTTCATTGGTCCCCACGAAACATTGGTGAACACATAGAATAAAATGGTGGCCAATGATAGCCATGCCATTAAGTTGTAGCCGATAGATTTAATTAAAATATCGAAGGGTTCACCTGAAATAAGACCTTGGGAAATTTGTACACCAATTAGCCCCATAATAACCGCACCCCAACCATTTATAATGGCTGATGAACAAACGGAAACGCAGGCTGTTTGAATAAGATAGGACATCTTTTCAGGGGCAACGCCATATTGTCTGGCTAAATTCTTAGTGGATGCCCCCGCGACTAACTGGTTAATCGAACTTTCAATAAAAATTAAGGCAGTGATAACAATGGCGAGTAATTGTGTCGCCGTTCTATTCTTAATTAATTTTGTTTTATTTGTTAGTAACTGAACTAATGCACGAACGCCGCCTGTGACGACGACTAGGCGCATGATCCCACCAATCATAACCATAAAGACGATGGTGCGAGTATTACCTGCGGAGGAAAATGTATCGATGATCCCATCCACAGTTCCGCGAATGCCGAGTAATACATTGTGGTCATTAATGACGGTAAAACCGACTAAAATGCCTAGCATTAATGAAAGCATCACCTGGCGAGTGAGGATAGCCAAAAGGATAGTGACAATTGGTGTGATAATTGTCCAAATACCATAGTCGTGCATGTGTTTACCTTGGATATTTTTATTGTATGACGTGTGGTTTGTAAGTATCCGGAAATCATAGCATTAATGGGAGTAGGCTGTCGGATATTTTCATTATATTGCAGTAGATTGTTACAAAATCCATGCTAAAAGTCAGATAAACTGCAAGATTATGGCATTGAAGGATTACGCTATCTTTTTGAGATAACGTAATAAGGGTAATTAAACTTGTGACTGCCATTATTGATGAATTAATTTTTGAAGATATTTCGTATTTATGCCGCCGTTTTAAACAACATACAGGTACGATATTAAGTGAGTTTAAAAAAGAGTGAATAATAATTAACTCGGGTCGATTTTTGTCGAATATTTTTTAATAAAATCAATAAAGCAACGTAGTCTTGGTGAAACGGCGTGATTGCGATAATAGACAGCATTAATCGGCTGTTTTATTGTTACCGTTTTTTGTTCTAGCACCTTCACGAGCCCGCCATTGGCAAAAGCATCTAAACTTACAAAATCGGAAGACGAGAGAATACCCGTCCCTTGCAGTGCTAAGTGATGCAGTACTTCGCCGCTGGCACAGGCGATATTGGGGGTAATTTTGAGTAAGCTGCCATCGGCGTTTTCAAGTGGCCAGTAATTTAATGACTCTGGCGTGGTGAAACCGAGCAAACAATGCTTATTGAGATCCTCTATCGTTTCCGGTATTCCATATTTTTCTAAGTAAGCAGGGCTAGCAACCAGCCTTTTTTGGGTATAACCCAATAGTGTTGCACTGAGTGAAGAATCCTTTAACGTACCAATTCTAAACGCGACATCCGTCTTTTTCTCTAATAGGTTTGTCACACCTTCATAGTTATTTATTTCTAATTCAACCTGGGGATAGCGCTCATAAAATAATGGGATCAGCGGAGCGATAACATGGGTTAAAAATGGGGTTGAGGCATCAATGCGTAGCTTACCTGATGGAATTGATTGGCGAGCAGACAGCAAATCTTCTGCTTCTTGAGCTAGCCTGACTATTTCTCGCGCTTTTTGCAAAAATGCGGCACCTTCATCACTGAGTTTAATTGCGCGAGTAGTTCGGTAAAGCAGCGTAGTGTTGACTTTCTCTTCTAAGCGCAATAATGCGCGACTAACGGTAGATATCGTCATGCACTGCTGGTCGGCTGCCGCCGTAATGGAGCCATAATCGACCACGCTGATAAATGTCTGGAGCTCTTCTAATGTAATTTTCATTATTGCAGTTTCCGCAAAAGTTATTCTCACCATAAAGGGTTTTTCACTCGCTTTCAATATGGAAGAATTGCCGCCGGTCAATTGAGATTGGTTTATAAGGCATAAAAATGAGAATAAATACAGCATTGCTCGCGTTATCTGTTGGGGCATTCGCCATTGGCATTACCGAATTTTCTCCGATGGGAATGCTTCCCTATATCGCTGAAAACCTTAATGAAAGTATTCCTTCTGTCGGTGCGATTGTGGTGATTTATGCGCTAGGGGTAATGATTGGAGCACCGATCATGACGCTATTGCTAGTGAGTCAGCGTCCAAAAATTGCGTTGGTTTTTTTAATGGCGATTTTCACGGTGGGGAATTTATTATCGGGTTTAGCGCCCAACTTGGTGACGCTGTCACTTTCAAGGTTGATTACTAGCCTAAATCACGGTGCATTTTTTGGTTTAGGTGCAATTGTGGCGGCCAGTGTGGTTCCTGCGGGTAAACAAGCGAGTGCGATTGCGGCGATGTTTATGGGGCTGACCATCGCGGGCATTGGTGGAGTTCCATTAGTCACTAAAATAACGCAATTAATCGGTTGGCGTGAGGCATTCTATTTAATTTCGGGTATTGGATTACTCACAATCGCTAGTTTAATTTTTGCTATTCCTGCGCATCTACAAGGTAGTCAGGTTAACGTTAAAAACGAATTGCGTATATTAAGACGCCCATTAGTGATGTTAGGTATGTTATCGACGGTACTCGGAGCAAGTGCAATGTTTACCTTATATACGTTTATAACGCCAATGTTGATGAGTTTTATTCAAGCATCAGATCAGACAATTACAATGATGTTAATGGTAATTGGCGTTGGTTTTAGTATCGGTAATTATCTTGGTGGCTATTTTGCGGATAAAAATTTATATCCAACCTTATTAACCTTGTTTGTATTATCGGCAATAAGCATGATGGTGTTCCCGATAATTGCGACAAATATCGCTGGTGCAACCATTGGTTTATTATTCTGGAGCATTGTCAGCTTTGCATTAGTGCCACCAATTCAAATTTTAGTGATGAATGCGGCCGTTGGCGCGCAAGCGCTAGCATCCTCCGTGAATATTGGAGCATTTAATTTGGGAAATGCCATTGGAGCGGCTGTTGGTGCGGCGATTTTATCCCATGGCTACAGCTACATGATGATGAGTTTTATGGGAGCATTATTGGCGATAGTCGGGTTTATGGTGATTTTGCTGATCGTGCGTCGAAAAAACAGTGAAATACAAACGCAGGACATGATGTGTAGTGCGAATTAAAAAGCAAGGTTTAGAGTGTTCGGCATATAATAACTAGAAATACTGATCACGGTAAAATCAGTAAAGGGTTAAATAAATGTCGACGAAAAATTAATGTATCACAAATGAGTAGCCTTCAAGATGAGCATCTTGAAATAGAAAAAAGAAACCCGCTAATGATAGCCATTAGCGGGCAAGTAAGTATAAGGAATATCATCTATACAGCGGATTACGTTTACCGCAATTACAATGCGAGCGTTTGTTTATTTTTAATTCGCATGCCGTTAAGCATACTCAGCCATGCCAGCACTGTCACCGCCATTAATATAATAAAGATAAAATACGGAGGAAGTTCAGTTAGAACGAAGCCCGTCATCATTGGGTTAAATGCTCCGCCAAGTAACCCCAACGATTGAGCAGAAAAATAGCTGGATTTCATGCCTTCAGGGGCAATGCTGTCAATTAACATATATTCCCCCGGTGCGTAAATCAATTCTCCCAAAGTGAAGATAAATGAGCCTAACGCCCATAAATAGAGGTTATCTCCAGAACCCATAAAGACCGATAACCCCCCTAAAAAGAATATGCTACCAATGGTCATCAAGCGTCTTAAGTTATCCTGCGTAATGCGCTTGCCCACCGTATATTGCAGTGTGACAACGACGACGGCATTGACGGGTAAAATTACGCCAATCACCGCTTGTGCAAAGTCACTGTTAGCAATGGTGATCACATATTGGGAGATCCACGTGGTAAAAGAGCCGAAAACGAGTGAACCGAGAAATGTGGAGAGAATAAACCAAGCCAGTGCACGGTCGTGGAGCATCGCTTTGGGGTTCCACACTCTAGGTTGACCATCGACATGGCTAGCAGGTTTAGTGCTTTGAACAAAACGCTGGATAAAAAAGATTGGGGCGGCAGCGGACACAGCGGCCAGCCAAAAAGGTAAATTAATGCTGTACATTAATAGCCATGTACCTATTGGCGGTCCTACTGTCCAGCCGATATTGATAAAGGTGTAGTTGAGCGAAAACACTTTGGTTTTTAAGGATAAAGCCAAAGTATCTGCAAAATAACCTTTTAAAACAGTCGAAAAAACAGAATAAGAGCAGTTAATCAGCGAGAAAAATATAATCACCAATAGTGCATTGTTCATGAGCGGAATTGCGATAAATCCACAAATAAACGCGACCACGGCAATCAGCATGCAGCGTTTTTTATCGACTTTGTCCGCCAGCATGCCAAATCCCATACTGAATAATACACCGACCGTTAAGGCGATAGTCATAGCAATACCGACGATGTCGATCGCCATATGGTATTGACGTGTCAGATAAATCGCCATAAATGGTAATGTGGCGCCGCGTCCGATGGTTAATAGCAGCGAAGACGCGAGCAGTGCAGTATTAGAGATATTGGATTTCGAAAACATGGCTCACGACCTAAGGTGCTATATTTTTATAAAAACGACAGCTATAAAAATGTGTTATGTAATTTTGTTATATAAAATACATAAAATTACAGCGCCAAGAAACGGGTTATTGGGGCGGGAAATCAAAACAATATTTTGATCACGCTATTGTCCCATAGCCAACCAATTATCTGGCTAAAGATGGCGGCGGCACAGATAGTAGAGTTATCTGCTATCAGCTTAACTGCATAAAAAATCAATTAATTATTGACTCATCATCCGATTTAATCGGCATATAAACCAATAGCCGGTTGCCTTTCTCAATATCAAAAGTCAGCGAGGTGTAATCATATTGCTGAGCGCGATTTTGATAAATAATATCTCTGACTCCAGTACATGGCTGGTAAATCTCATGGCGATGCCATAAATCATAGAATATAGATGATTCCGTACTTAACGTTTCAATGAGTTTTTTAATATTAGGATCGTGTTTGGTACGTGCATAATCTCGGCGGAAACTGGCTAATAGTTGCTGTGCGACCTGTGACCAGTTTGCAAATAGCTCTTGATAACGCGGGTCCATAAACAATAAATACAAAAAATTACGGTAGTAAGGTTCGGCTTGTGAGAAATGGAAATATTCGTCTGCTTGTGAGTTATAGGCCAGTACATAGGCGCAGCCGTTGGTGCGACGGTTGCTTCGGTGATCTTGCAGTATGGATTGATCCATTTCGAAGAGGAAAACTCTCTAGAAACTTTACGTCAAGCAACCTGCTTAAGCTTGAGTTTCAATGTGATCATGGCGGTATGTGCGGCGTTGTTGCTGAAATGGTTGGTCAGGAAAGCGAACTTCAAACCCTGTTCGAATCATTAAAAAGAGCGCAAGAGAATGCGCTCTTTTGATAAAACAAGGTCGTTATAATGAGGCGAGATAAATTCGGCGGCTCACTTCAGGGGTAATATCACGATGCTCACCAAGTGTTACCATGCTATGCGCCACGAGGCTTTCGACTAAAGGCTCCACGATATCTTGGTGGAGCTGATAATCTTTAAAACGAGTTTTCACTTGCATCGCTTCGAAAAAATCTCTTGTTAATTCAATAGCTTTTAGTGCCTTCTCTTTTTCGCTGCCTTCACGGATATCCCAAACGCGTTCTGCATACTGTGCCATTTTCGCTTGTTTCTGAGGCAGTTTTTCTTCCATTAGGGAAGGCAGGATGATGGCTAAGGTTTGAGCATGATCTAAACCGTAGAGAACGGTGATTTCATGACCTAACATGTGGGTTGCCCAGTCTTGCGGTACGCCAACACCAATTAAACCATTTAACGCTAATGTTGCTGTCCACATTAAATTGGCGCGAACATCGTAATTGGTTGGATTTGCTAAGGCTTTCGGACCAATATCGATTAAGGTTCTCAATAAACCTTCAGCAAATGCGTCTTGAACATTAGCATTCACAGGGTAGGTGAGGTACTGCTCGATAACGTGAACAAATGCATCCACAACTCCATTACTGATTTGGCGAGGCGGTAATGTGTAGGTTTTAACGGGGTCTAAAATAGAAAATTGAGGGAAAACTTTGTCACTCATAAAGGCTAATTTTGCGTGTAATTCCTCACGGGTGATCACAGAGCCTTTGTTCATTTCAGAGCCAGTCGCTGGGAGGGTTAACACTGAACCAAAAGGTAATGCGTGCGCAATAGTGGCGCCGCCGCTGGTCACTACTTCCCATTTATCCCCAGCGTAATTGACTGCCGCAGCGATAAATTTAGTGCCATCAATGACGGAGCCACCGCCAACGGCCAGTAAAAAATCATAACCTTCGCGTTCAATTTGTGCGACAGCTTTGATTAACGTTTCATAACGAGGGTTAGCTTCAATTCCCCCAAAATAACCAATTTGGCGATTTTTCAATGCACTCGCAACTTCATCGAGGGTACCATTTTTGCGGGCACTTTCACCGCCAAATAGCACAAGGACTTTTGCATTCGAGGGGACCAATCGGTCTAATTCGCTTATTTTACCTTCACCAAAAACAATGCGCGTTGGGTTGTAAAACTCAAAATTATTCATATACAAACCTTTGATTGGGAATTGCAGGAGATGTCATTTGGCATCGATTAGGGTTAAAAATGTAGATATTGGTTAAGTATACACTCTAAATTATTCAAATATTGATCAAAAAGTTTGATGGGCCTTATTCTAGTAACCCTAATATTTAAAATGAAATGACTTTAAGCGAATGAAAAGGAGCCAAATGAATATCAGCGTATACTTTTATTGGACAAAATCCTAAAGCAAGTGAGTGTATTTGCCCGCAATGTCATCATATCTCGTTAATTTTTAATTTATGTCATGTTAATTTTAAGTCGTTGCATTAAGATGATAGAAAGCTATTAAGCTTGATCATCAAAGGTAAACATCAAAGGTAAACGAATACATTATGCGGCGGTTCATTCAGTTAGACCTTCCTCCAGAGCCTGTTATTAATGAAAAGTGTGTCCATAAGCGCTTGAAAAATAGTGTTTGTGGCAACTGTGCAAGCAGTTGCCCTGTAGGTGCGATTTCATTTGGTTTTATGGATGCGAAAATTGATAATGAGCTGTGTTATCAATGCGGTAACTGCCTGTTTAGCTGTCCTGTCGATGCCATTGAAAATATTCAACCCCATGAACGAACCTACCAAAATGGCTTTTTAGTTATCAGCCATGATGAGCCGCTTGCTAGCCCTGAAGAATTGATTGTTTGGCATCGCCAATATGCCATTCGCGGTATGCAAATTCCTGAACCGTTGGTGGACAAATGGTTACCCACTTTAGCGGCATTAAATTTAAAACTGGAAGTATTACAAGAGCCTATTTGGAGTTTGGCCATCACCAAACCTACGGAAGTAGACAGTGGGCGGCGCAGAATGCTTTTTCGTCAAAAATTAGATAGCCAACCATTAGATAGTGGCAAGGTCAAAACGGGATTGAATGCCAGAAAACAGTTTTATCCAGAAGATAGCTGGTTCCATATTGCGTTAGATACCGCAAGCTGCATTTTATGTGGCGCTTGCGCAAAAGTGTGTGATGAGCAGGCCATTGAGCTTAAAGATCATCAATTTAGTTTAGATGATAAGCGTTGTACCGGCTGTATGAGTTGCCAAGTAGTTTGTTTCCCAAAATCAATTCAAGTTCATCCTCACGTGGCAAAAAATAGTGAACCGTTGCATTTCCACTATTACGATGGAATATGTCAGAAGTGCCAATTGTCTTTTTCGGCATGGACTGCGGATGAAACGATGTGTCCAATTTGCAGGCAACATAAACAGCAAGGTTGGTTATAAATACACGATGAAACTTATAAATAAGCGCCTTTATTTAAGCGCTTATTTATAAAATGAAGTTTGTTATTTAACTTCACTATCTTGCATATTCTCAATAATCATTTCAGCAATTTGAGGGTTTAAGGCGGGTGGCGTATCGTGCCCCATACCATCAATCACTTCTAATTTTGCCGTTTCAATATTATCAAAAATATCCTGACCTGAAGTGACGGGGAATAATGGATCAACAGAACCGTGGATCACCAGCGTTGGGGCCGTGATGGCACTGAGGAGAGGCCTCAAATCACCCGTTACTGCAACGGCTGCAAGCTGACGTTTAGTGCCTTCAGGAGAGTAGTTTCGTTGGAATGCTTGTGTAATATAGTCACGACAATTTTCTTCATCAAACGGCACACATGTTGAGCCAATGCGGCGATAAAATTCGAGTTGCCCTACAACATAGCCTTCAAAATCCTGTTTAGGATCTACACTAGGAGACATCAGCATTTGCATGACGTCTGGTTCGCTTTGTGGCAATTGCGGATTGCCAGTTGATGACATAATTGGGCAAAGTGAAAGAATGCGGCTCGGAATTTTTGATGCAATCACTTGCGCTATCATTCCTCCCATCGAACGTCCCACAATATGGGCTTTCTCGATGGATAAGCTATCTAGCAAAGCGATAATATCATCGGCCATTTCGAATAAAGTGTAGGGAACATCAACATGTTCGCCGTTTTTTAAGCGTTCAGCTAATTCTCCGATATTCAATGGCGGGGCATTATCTAAATGCGGTGATAAGCCAGCATCACGGTTATCGGGACGGATAATATAAAAGCCTGCATCGGCAATTTGTTGGCAAAATTCTGATCTCCAACTGATGTTATGTCCACCTAATCCAGCAATAAGTACAACAGCAGGGTGTTCAGGCAGACCAAAGGTATCGTAATACAGTGTTAATGGTGCTGTTTTTGTCATTTTATTTCCCTATTTTTGGTGATAGCTATTTATGCAATAACTCAGCAAGAAAGGCTAGCGCTAAAAAAAACAATCGTTACTAATTTAAACGCCATTTACTTTAGTTATTAATAGGAAATCGACTTTGTTAGAGAACTTAGTGAGCTTTTTTCTGGTAATAATTGATCACTAACAGAGTAAGCTCAGCAACAAATGACCATATCGCGATACGTAAATTGCTAACGAATTTTAACTGTCTTTTTTGGCATATAAATAGACGGAAGCTCGTGAAACCCCAAGGTGTTGCGCGATGGTATCCATGGATTTTTTAATATCAAGAAGACCTTCTTTGCGTAAAATCTCGATTAAAGCAACGCGGTCATCAGCTTTCAGGGTTCGCGGTGTGGCGGCAATGGAAGCGGCATATTGATCGATGCGAGTACGGATCGCCTCGCTGCCATTAGGTTCCAGATGCTCTTTGACTGGGCTGGATCCTACTTCCGTAAATTGTGACAGCATGCTTTGCATACTGCGAAATTGGGTCATATCTAAGTTGAGGCACAATGCGGCAACATATTGCCCAGTTTCATCTTTGATGCCGATGGATGTGCTCTTGGCTGGGCGTCCATCTGGAAATTGATTGGCATAATTGGCGATGATATTGGGGAAATCGGTCGATTCAATACGGGCGAGACCCAATTCGGTTGTTGGTTGACCTTCTTGGCGTCCAGAGAGGTTGTTATGAATCGAAATAATCGAATGTTCTGGGTTTTTCAGGTCATGAACAACCACTTCACAGAAGGGGGCGAAGGTTTTACTTAACCCTTGTGCTATGGCTTCAATTTGCGCTAATAAACTGTTTTCTTGTAGTTTCGCCATGACTCTACCCCTTCATCTATTTTGGATATCTCTTTAAATATTAAACTATTTTTTTCAATTCTAATAGAGAAGGGGCATAAATTGCTTAAGCTAACATTAATTCTGCGAAGCGTTTAATGTCTACATTTCCGCCGCTGATAATAATCCCAACGCGTTTACCGTGCAGCTGTTCTTTCATTTTTAAGGCGGCAGCGAAAGAGAGGCAACCTGTCGGCTCCACAATTATTTTCATGCGTTCAGCGTAGAACTTCATGCGATCGACTAATTGCGCATCGGTCACGGTTAAAATGTCATCCACATTCTGTTTGATCAGCTCAAATGTGTAGTTCCCCACATGTTGAGTTTGTGCGCCATCCGCGATAGTTTTTGGTGTCTCGATGTGCACAATTTTTCCGCTCCGAAAAGATTGCTGCGCATCATTACCGGCTTCAGGTTCAACGCCATACACTTTGCAATTTGGTGATAATGCGCGCGCTGCGAGTGCGCATCCAGAAAGTAAGCCACCGCCGCCTAAGCACACAAATAGGGCATCCAGCTCGCCAACGTCCTCAAACAGCTCTTTAGCTGCAGTACCTTGACCCGCAATAATATCCACATGATCGTAAGGCGGAATGATGGTCAATCCTTCTTTCTCAGCAAGATCGCGACAAAGTTGCTCTCTATCTTGGGTATAACGGTCAAATTTAATCACGTTGGCACCGTAGCCTTGGGTGGCAGCAACTTTGACTTCTGGGGAGTCAATTGGCATCAAAATGGTGGCTGGAATGTTCAACATTTGCGCTGCTAGCGCGATACCTTGAGCATGGTTTCCTGAAGAAAATGCGATAACTCCCGCTTTCTTTTGCGCAGGGGTGAATTGTGATAGAGCGTTTAAAGCACCGCGAAACTTAAATGCCCCCATACGTTGGAAGTTTTCACATTTAAAGAATAACTCAGCGCCAAACTCATTGTTGACCGTTGTAGACGTCATCACTGGGGTTTTATGTGCAATACCTGCAATGCGCTGTGCTGCGGCTTCGACATCTTGATACGTCGGTAATGTTAATTCAGACATGATATACCCCATGATTAAATGGCTGATTGGTAATAACTTGATTTTTATAACAACGAGTTTACCGCTACAGCGGTCGCTTCAATTTCAATTTCTGCACCAAAATGCAGTTCATTGACACCCGCAACAGCGCGAGCAGGACGAAACTCGCCAATCCAATTGGCATAAATTTGATTAAACACCGGCCAGTTGTCCATATCCGCGATATAAACCCGAACTTGAACCAACTGTTGCCGACCGACACCACTGGCAGACAAGCAAGCATCTAAATTGGCTAGCACAAGTTCAGCTTGCTGAGCAAAGGAGGCATCCGCGTGGACATTCCCTTGGCTATCTGTGGGTAATTGCCCCGATACAAACACGAAACCATTAGCAGTAACTGTGTGTGAATAGTGTCCTCTTGGTGGGATCAACTGGGGAGCATTCGTGTAAATGATATCGGAGTAAACGATATTGGTAGAAACGGTATTTCGGCTCATTGACTTTCCTCATTCGGAAATTTTATTTATACAATAAGTCTAATATTAGATTATATGTTTAGTCAATGGCTTTTTTGCTGGTTAAATGAACTAAAAACTCTCGTCAATTTGCCGATGATACCTGAGCAGACCAGACTAAAAATGAGAAAAATTGTTATAGACGGCATTTTGCTCACAACTTCATACATGACTAGCCAATCTTCCATAATCGGGGGGATTTGAAGCAAGAATTGAGAAAATAACGGGGGAATAATTAAATTATTGGTATTTAATTCCAGATGAATAATTAAGCAATAAAGTTAAATAATCAGGAATAAGAATAATCAAATTGAGATGAATAACTAAAAATGATAAGAAGTTGTTATATAACTACATTTAGGAAATTAACATGGCTAAAATTACCTTTGACCTTCTGGCTATTTATGGCGAAAAAGGGGTGACCGCAGGATTACAATATTTACAAGAATCCCTGCTTCCTTTCGCTGCATTTGAAGAAAGCTTACCCAAATCGCTCTTTGATTATGTCATTGAGGGTAACTCCCCTGAAATTCTCATGAAACTGGGGCAGTTGGACAAAGAAAAAGCCACAATCTTATTAGACAAACCGGGAACGGTGGATTGGTGGTGGGGAAACCACAGTTTTGATGCCGGCTCGTATAGCAAAGTGATCCGTCAAGGTAAAAATGCTCGCCATAAACTGTATTCCAAAGTGGGTGATGATATTACGCCCGCGCAGATCGCCCGTTTTGCTAAAGTGCTCGCGGCAGCTTGCCAAGAGGTGAATATCAAAATTCTGACACCAGAATTGCCGTCTTGGATGCTGTATTTACTGTGTGATGCGTTTGTAACCACCTTTGAAAATTCACGGCATGCTAAATATGAACACCGTAAACATTGGAACTACGAGCTGCTCAGTCAGTTAGTGGAGAATGAAGCGGAACAAGCAGGTAACACCGTGCTATACGGTATTTTTGATAGACAAAACCTGTCTGATTATCACTACGAAAATATGGCGTTATTATTCGCTATTCCAGGTTTAAAAGAATACTTAATTGCTGAGCAAAGTTTTATTCGCCAAAGCCTGCTGAGCAATTTATCCGCCAGTGGTCAGATTCAATTGATTGACACACTGAAAAAAGACGAAGTTCTGTATAGCGAGTTTGCTGATGTTCTCGTGCTATTGGCAACCAGCTCACTGAAAACGGTGCGCTCAGCGGCTGAGCCAGTGATGTCTATCCTGCCGGAAGAGGGGGTTAAAACCCATTTAACCAAAGTGTTGCTTGAAGGAACACCGAAACAGCGTACGCAAGCGGCGGATCTGTTCGCCCGTATTGGTAAAGATAGAGATATTCTTGAAGCAGCGTTAAAAGTGGAAACCAACAAAACCGTCCTCAAGAGTATTGAAAGCGCAATTTCTCGTTTTGATGTAATGGATTGTGCAAGCGAAGTGGAAGCGGTAGAAATTCCAGACGTTATCCCGATGGAAGATACGCCATTGCCAGCGAGCGCAGTCGATATTTTGGTGTCTAACTTCCGTGAAATGCTGCAAAAAGCGAAAGAAAATGCTGAGCGTGAACGGGAAGAAAATAAGCAAGAAAAGCATAAATACACGTGGTCACAACGCCATTACAAAGAGTTTAGTCAACACAGTGAAGACGAATGTGCGGACTTATTAACTAAATTAAACTCGGGTGTTGGGGTGATCTCTGATCATGGATACAATGTCATCAAACACAAAGAGCGCATTAATAATTTACCGGAATTCACGCTATTCCACGCATTGCGTTTACTGAGTCATAACCGTTCTGATGTTGAACATTTTTCTCATTATCAACTCACTCGTGAAGTCCCTGTTCGTATCCTGTCGCAGCTCGATTTACGTCAATTAGAAAAAGGGCTTGAGCACTGTCATTTTAAAAACGCGAGCCGTTTAATTGCTGACTTATGCCTGCGCTCATACAGTGATGGATTAGGGCTATTTAGAGCGCCGGAACAAATTTGGCCGTTCTTTATGCAGTACCCTGATTTCCTAAGTGAAGCACTGGGTCTTATCCCGCAGCATCAAGGGCACCGTTCTTACCAAGAATATGATGCGTCCAACGCGGTAGCGATTTTAGGTAAATACCCGACCATTCCTGCACGATTTATTCCCCGCATTATGGAACTGGCATTGGGAGAAAATAAAACCCACCGCTTAAGCGCTCAAAAACTACTGGAAACCTTACCGAGTATTCACGTGAATGCGGCAGAAGGCCTTGATTCCGGTAAACAAGAGATCCGCGTTACTGCCATCGAATGGCTAGCTCGCTTAAAACACCCAGATTCACTAAAACCGCTGTACGCGTTGCTGAAAAAAGAGAAGCGCGAAGTGGTAAGAGCCGCATTATTAACGGCATTAGAGCAATTTGGCGAAGATATTTCCGGTTACTTAGCACCGAAAGTTCTGCTGGCAGAAGCGCAAAAAGGTTTAAAAGCCAAAGCACCAGCCAGCATGGCATGGTTTGATCTGGAAGCCATTCCAGCCATGGCCTGGCAAGATAATAAAAAGGTGGATGCGGACATCATCCGCTGGTGGATCATTCTGGCGGTGAAGTTAAAAATGCCGGCGGGTAATGGGCTATTACAGCGCTATATCAGCTTATTATCATTAGACAGCCAGCGTAAGTTAGGCAGCTTTATTCTCAACAGTTTTATTAGCCAAGATGTGGCGGGCCCGTCACTGGAAGCGGCGATGGCGGAAGCACAAAGAGACGCGCCATCACGCTTGAAAAACTACCAAGACTGGGTAAAACGTTGGCCAGAATACTATGCCAAGTATGAAAACTTCACCCTTGAGCAGACCATTAACGAGATTAAAAACGAAGTATTAGGTCGTTATTTAGGCTCAGCTATCAGTGAAAAAGGGATGCTCGCGCTGATTTGTGGGGTGGAAGGACATGTTGCCGTGACCATGCTGCGTAACTATATGCGTGACCATTACCAGCGCCGCGCTCAAATTGAAGCGATGATTGACGCGATTGCTGTCAGCAACGATCCGCTGATCATCCAGCTTTTATTATCATTATCGCGCCGTTATCGCACCGCATCAGTCCAAGAAAAGGCCCGTGGGCTCGTTGCGGATATCGCACAACGTAACGGTTGGAGCGCGGATGAATTGGCAGACAGAACCATTCCAACTGCGGGTATGGATGAAACGGGGACTTTAGTACTGGAATATGGCGATCGTACGTTTACTGCCAAACTCGATGCTCAGCAAAAACTGGTATTATTTAACCCAGAAGGTAAAGAGATCAAAGCACTGCCAGCTGCACGTAAAACTGACAACGAAGAGTTGATTAAAGAATCGAAAAAACTCCTGACGTCCAGCAAAAAAGAGCTTAAGCAAGTTATTGAATTACAAACTGCACGTCTGTACGAAGCGATGTGTGCAGAGCGTCTGTGGAGCACGGCAGATTGGCAGGAATATATTCAAAATCATCCCGTGATGCGTGGGTTGATTGAACGATTGGTTTGGTTAGAGGTGAAAGATGACCAAGTGATCAATCAATTCCGTCCATCCGATGATGGTTGCCTATTGAACCTTGATGACGATGAAGTTGAATTAAGTGCCGATTCCAGCATCAAGCTGGGTCATGGGGCGTTATTATCAGACGCAGACCGTACGGCGTGGATTGCTCACTTTAAAGATTACAAAGTCAAATTCCTATTCTCGCAGATGGATCACACCATTCCAGATCTGGCGCTAACGCTCACGGAAATCGAAGATAGAAAAGGCTGGCTAACGGATACCTTCACCTTGCGCAGCGTGTTAACCAAAATGGGTTATCAGCGCGGTCAAGCGGAAGACGGCGGAAGTTTCTGTCATTACTTCAAATATTTCTCCAGCCTAGATTGCTATGTGTATATGGAATTCAGTGGTAGCTATGTCCCAGAAGAAAATATCCCTGCGGTGTTGTATTCCTTGAGCTTCGACCAAGCACAAAAAAGCTCGTGGGATAGAGGCTATGTGGAGCTGAAAAACGTGCCGCCGATCCTGTTAGCCGAAAGCTATGCTGACTACCTGAAAGTCGCGGATGCCTGTAGCGGGTTTGACCCTGAATGGGAAAAGAAAACCCCGTGGTAATCATTGATTAAGCGACACATAAATTTAGGAAATTAAACATGGCTAAGGCGAAAAAAGTAACGGAAAGTGTTCTGCGTGAAAGCGCAGAAGTACGCTTTGCGGATGAATTAGAACGATTAACCCAAGCGGATAAAGACAACCCAAAACCACAAGGTTGGCTACGCTCCCCGCGGGCGGTACGTCAATTTATTCTTGGGGATGAAGCACTGCAAATTACCCCTAAATTTTTTGGTGACGATGCGCTGGTTGATCGCGCCATTGTAACTTTACTGGGTAAACAAGGGTTAATGCTGGTGGGGGAGCCGGGTACCGCAAAATCTATGTTGTCCGAGTTATTAGCGGCGGCGATCAGTGGTGACTCCGGTTTAACCATTCAAGGCACAGCGGGTACCACAGAAGATCATATTAAATATTCGTGGAACTACGCGCTGCTATTGGCGGAAGGTCCAACAGAAAAAGCCTTAGTGAGTTCACCGCTCTACCAAGGAATGCAACACGGCAAAATTGTACGTTTTGAAGAGATCACTCGCTGCCCACCTGAAATTCAGGATGTGCTGGTCAGCATGATGTCAGAAAAGCAAATGATGATCCCCGAGATGAAAGATAATGCACGGATCAGCGCCAAATCAGGCTTTAACTTGATTGGGACTGCCAACTTACGTGACCGCGGTGTACATGAAATGTCATCGGCACTTAAGCGTCGATTTAATTTCGAAACGGTCAAACCCATCCAAGATCCGGCATTTGAAATTGAACTGATCAACAAGCAATTGACCGTTGAACTGGGTGAGCTGGACGGCAAAGTGACTGTCCCAACAGATGTGATCGAATTATTAGTCACGACGTTCCAAGAATTACGTTCGGGCAATACCAAAGATGGCGGAAGTATTAAAACCCCAGATGCGGTGATGTCTACGGCGGAAGCGGTTAACATCGCCTATGCCTGTGCATTGGAAGCCCACTATTTGGGGGATGGAACACTGAGTGCAGGCGCTGTCGCGCGTCAGCTGATTGGTGTGGTACTCAAAGATAATGCGGATGATATCAAACGGATGCGTTATTACATTGATAACGTTGCCCGCGAACGTGCGAAACAGAGCGAAGCATGGAAAGCCTTTTTCGATGCATCCCGTGAATTCTGGCAATAATATCCGTTGTCGCAATAATATTCTTCGTCATAGTGTGGTGGTGAATACATCACCACACTGTCCCTATGAGAGACATCATCGGTGAGTTTATCAAACATCACATTGCCAGAACGGCTACAGCAGGCACTTGAACAGTGGAAAACACTGGGGGAGCAACAGCTCTATTTTGCGCCGGTTCGTCACCATAGTCCCGCCTGTGCTTACAGCGTATTGAGCTTAATTGAACAGGTTAAGCCTGACTATGTGCTGATAGAGGGTCCTGACAGTTTTAACCCATTAATTGCGGGTTTATTGGATGGTGATACACGTCCGCCCGTGGCGATTATGGGGCAGACTACCCTGAAAAGTGCGCCTACTGAATCAGATGAAAGTGACGCTGTCACGCGATCGGCGTATTTCCCATTTTGTGAATATTCCCCTGAATGGCAAGCATTACACGTCGGGCAACAGCATCAAGCTCAACTGCGTTTTATCGACTTGCCATGGACTGCGCAGGTGGAACTTGATCTGGCAGGCGAAAGCCAGCATCAAAGCCTGCAACGGGAACGCTACCTTGCTCATAGCTTATTTATTGCTCAGTTAGCGAAAAAGTGTGGGTGCCGTGACCACGATGAACTGTGGGAACATTTGTTTGAGTTGCGCCCGTTAACGTCGGTTGCCAATTGGACCGATTTCTTGCGCGATAGCTTTATTTGGTGTGCCTTGGCACGTTTGGATTACGAGCCGGAAGTATTGGCTTCGGAGGGTTCAATTCAGCGTGAAGTCCATATGCAAGCGCACATTCAAACCATTAAAGCCGCAGAGCCAAACGCGAAAATTGTGGTCGTGACGGGCGGGTTTCATACCTTGGCGCTGATTGAAGGGCTAGGGGATGCGGCGGCACAGCAATTTAAACTCTCTTCAGAGCAACAAAAGCAATTTACGGCTCAGCAAAAGTTGGCAGACCGCGACAGCGCTTGGCTTATCCGTTATAGCTTTGACCGACTCGATGCATTAAATGGTTACGCTTCCGGTATGCCTTCGCCAGCCTTTTATCAAAAAATGTGGGAAGGGATGCTGGCGCAACGCACCGATCAAGTTCAGCAAAAAGTGGTTGCCACGGTGGCTTATCGAAATCAGCTCGGCATTGAGTTTTTGGCTTACGTGGCTGAAGTGTTACGGGAAAAGCAATTTGATGCAGCGCCGGGTTTTTTATCCGTCAAACTCGCCGCAGAACAGAGCCTGAGACTTGCCGCATTTCGTGGGCACACGGGTGCTGGTCGCTATGATTTATTGGATGGGCTGCAAAGTGCGTTTATCAAAGGCAGCTTAGATGAAAGCCAAGATGAACTGTGGCAGCAAATCAAAACCTGTTTTTCTGGTTTTACCTTGGGGCAGATCCCCAAAGGAACCATCACACCGCCATTAGTTTCTGAAACCTATTCACTGGCGAAAGCGTTCCGCTTTAAACTGGACGACACGTTAACCAAAGTCAGCCGCTTAGACGTATATCGTAATAAGCAACACCGCTTGCGCAGCCGTTTTCTGCATCTTTTGAGTTTCTTAGAGATCCACTTCGCCAAACCGCTTTCTGGGCCTAATTTTCTTTCGGGTAACCAGATGGATTTACTGTTTGAAGAGTGGCAATACGCGTGGACGCCAAATGTGGAAGGGGAGCTGATCGCGCTTTCTGAAAAAGGCACCCAATTAAAAACCATTGCACTGAATAAAATTTTAGCGATGGAAAAGCAACTTGAAGAGCAAGGCGTCAGCCGCTCGAGCCAAAGTGCGGTGACATTGCTGATGCAAGCAGCATTGATTGGGCTTCATCAGCGCATTCCAACGTTATTTACGTTATTAGATAGCTATATTCAGCAAGATAGCCAGTTTGAATCATTGGTGGCCTGTGGTCATAAACTGGTACACCTATGGCGCGGGCGTAGCTTCTTTGATCTTGAAGAAGAAACGGGGATCAAACAGCGGATTGATAAAGTACTCTCTCAAGCCTTTTTCTGCTTAGATCAGGTGGCTCAAGGGGATGAACAGCAGCAAGAACACTATTTTAATGCGTTACTGTCTTGCCGTGAATTAATCACCTTTATGCCGGAAATTAACCGCGATACGGATTATTCCGCAGAATTTTATGCACAATTGAGCCGGTTGGATGGGCGACTTAATCACGTGCCGTTGATTAAAGGTGCGGTGGATGCCATTCGTTATCTGGGTGGGCAGATTGATGAATCGGTGCTGACCCAGGAAATTCAGCGAACGTTTAGTTTAGGTAGCGACCCAGAACTGGCTATCGGCTATTTTATCGGCATTATGCGCACCGCACCGGAATTAGTTGTGCGTTTACCCCTATTAATTGAGCTACTCAACGAACTATTGAGTGAGTGGGATGATGGGCGTTTCTTGCAAGTGTTACCGGATCTGCGCTTTGCGTTTAGCCAATTAACCCCGAAACAGAATGCACAAATGGCGCGGGTGGTCGCACAAAAATTATCGATGGATACTCAAGATTTAACTCTCCATCAGACACAATTTAATCAGCAACAATTACTCCAAGCCATGGAATTAGAACAAAAAATTCAGCATCAGCTTGAAAATCAAGGGTTAACCGAGTGGTTTGAACTGCAACATGAGGGGCTATCTCATGGATAAACAGCCAGAAGACACGCAATTAACCGAAGAGCAGCTTCAATTAGCGAAACGCTGGCGCCTTATTTTAGGTCAATATGCGGATGGTGCATTGGGACAGGCGGCGCTAAATGGCGATGAGCTTAAAATCGAGCGGTCATTGGATTTTTTATATCGTCGTGAATATCAGCGTCGTGGTTTACGCCAAGAAGGCGGTCGCCATGGCTCGTTAGATGCTTCCCAATTGACGGCGGTGAACTGGTTGAATCAAGCCCGTAAATTGTTCCCAAACAGCACCTTTGAGCGAATGCAGTCACAGGCATTAGAGCGTTATGAAATCAGTAGCTTACTAAAAAGTCCGCAAGCCTTGAATGCGATGGAGCCCACCAAAGCTTTAGCCAAATCCTTATTAAGTTTGCGCGGTAAAATGAGCGAAGAGACGCGGGATGCGGTGAAGAATATTATTCGCAAAGTGGTGGATGATATTTTAAGCCAGATGCGAAACCAATTTCGTCAAGCGTTAACAGGGCGTCGTAACCGTTTTAAGCGATCGCTGCTCCCCAATAGCCGTAATTTCGATTGGCGAGCTACGATTGCTGCGAATCTAAAGAATTATGATCAACAAAATCAGCGCTTAGTAATTAAAACCCCGTATTTTAACTCCCGCCAGCAACAGCATTTACCGTGGGATGTGATTTTGTGCGTTGACCAAAGTGGATCGATGGCGAGTTCGATTATGTATGCGGCGGTGTGCGCCAGTATTTTAGCGGCATTACCGACGGTACGAGTCTCTTTGGTGGTATTTGATACCCAAGTGGTGGATCTCAGTCATTTAGCTCACGATCCGGTGGAAGTATTAATGACAGTACAGCTCGGCGGTGGGACGGATATCGCCAAAGCGATGCATTATTGCGAGAGTTTGATCCGCAACCCGAAACGCACGGTGATTTCCCTGATCAGCGACTTTGAAGAAGGCGGGGCGTTGAATAACCTGCTTAATTGCACGGAGCGTTTGAATAGCCAGCAAGTGAAATTGTTGGGACTCGCCGCTTTAGATGATGATGCATTGCCGGTTTATGATACAGAGATTGCCCAGAAGCTGGCGGATCGCGGTATGAGTGTGGCGGCGTTAACCCCGGAGCATTTTGCTCACTGGCTGGCTGAGGTGATGCAATGAGTTGGAAAACCGTTTATTTACATTATGATGACGACGCATTAGCCATATTTGCCAACGTCGGATTGCTGCGCCGCGCCCGTAAGGATCTGGAAAGTGGTAAAGTTTCTCCGGTTTGTTTAGCGGATGGAACTTTTACCAGTGACGGTCAGCAAGTCACGTTAGATCCTCAAGGGGTGCAAAAAGCCAGCTGCGACTGTTCGGCCTCGGGTTGCTGCAAACATATTCTGGCTGCGGTGCTTTGGGTACAAACAAACAGCGATGAACAATCGATTGATTCTACAGAAGATAGTTTGGAATCTGTCGATATTGAACCACTATTACCCGAGCTGCTGGCATTCGATGTTCCCGCATTAATCAAGCAAAACAGTAAGCCAGATTGCCGCTTGGCAGTGAAGATCTTGCAGGATTGGCAAGATCATGCAGTGATCTTGGACGACCAATCGAATCAGTTGAAAATAACTATCCCTCATTATGATGAGCCAATTATCTATATTCGGGGTAATGGCTTTCAAGGAATGCTGTCTTCATTACCGGAGAAGCAGCAAAAAGCCCTCCATTTGGCGGCGATCGCTAAGGTATTTCTTCAGCATAACCAGCCGTGGAATTGGCCTGACGATCTCATGCCTAACCGCGAGGTTACGTTAGCATTAAGTGACGATGAGCAAGTAGTCATTGCGACTATCCAGCGTTTTATTCACGATATGCTGCGTCAGGGGCTTTCCCATATAAGTCAAAGCAGCGCTGCGCAATTGCATTTATTGAATATGTCGGCGCGTGCGGAAGGTTTGCCTCGCTTGGCGAACTATTTAAAGCGTTTAAGCTATCAAGTGAAATTATTAGCCCAGCGCCATTTCACGATGGATGAAGGGCAAGTTTTGCGGTTTATCGCGCAGATCAGTGGCTATCTTTACCAATTAACCCACGCCAACGACGATAAAATTGCGCAATTGCGCGCTTTTGGTCGTCGCCAATATGATAGTAAAACGGACATTCTCTCTTTGATCCCAATTAATGCCGAATGGTGGCAAACCCAAAGTGGCGCTATTGGGGGAACGTTTAGTTTTTGGGATAACCAAGAGAAAAAAGTGGTGCAGTGTAGCCAAGCGCGCGCCAATACCCTCGACCCGAATTTCACCCGTCACAGTGTCTGGCAAACGTTAGCCATTTGGAAGCAGACGGCAGATAACCTGATGCGCAGCGGCTTTGAACTGCATAATCCGCGCTTATCCGATGAAGGTAAACTTGCGGTTAGCGGCGATAGTTATGCCGTCAGTAACAGTGCAGTTAGCCAAGCGCCGCACATTTCATTCGATGATTACCAAGCATTGAAAAGTGAGCTGGGGTTTAAGGATTGGAAAGCAGCTACGGCCTATTTCAATGCGCTCACCGATGATACCCAGTTTGAGCCTGTTGTGCTGCATATCGATAGCTACGAACCGCTACATTGGAATGAAATCGAGCAGTGCGTCAGTTGGGCGGTGCTGGATGGGAACCAGAATCGGGCATTTTTGCGATTAAATTGGCAAGGCACAGAAAATCACAAAATTGAAGAACTGCGTTTTATCACTCAGAAAGGTTGGGAAATTAGTGCGGTATCTGTTCAAGTCAGCGAGTCTCAGCAGCAATTACAGCTTACGCCGAAAACCCTTTGGTTGAAAAAAGAGCAGGGTATCGAGCTATTCTACCTCGATTTTGAATCGGTACCTCGGAAAAAACAGTCATCCAAGTTTATGACGTCGATTGCCGAATATATGGCGAAAAAGCAGCAAGACCGCACGGCATTTGCGCCAGTGCCAACACTGGCACAGCAGATTACCCGTCCAATCTTGGCGGTATTGGAAACACAAAGCTGCACGGGGCGTGCGCAGTTATCAGCAAGTCAAATTGACGAGTTAAACTTTGTGGTCAGTACATTGCAGGATTTGGGGATGTTGTGGTTTGCCAAGCAACTGGCGCATTATTTAAAACAGGAAAGTTTAAAACGGGAAAATCAAACCGCCGAAAATTTATTGCGCTTGGTGTATCTTTGCGATCAATTTGAGCGTTCGCAAAAATTGATGCCTTTTGAGCTGAATAGCTAATTTAGCCCGTAAAAACAGAGAGGGGAAAAGGAATTCCCCTCTAAAAGTTTCATGATTCTAAATGACCTAGAAACGTTCGTAATAGCTGATTCAACGCTTGCTGCTCTTCATTCGACAGTGACGCCACCAAACGGGATTGATTTTCGGTATGGGCGGTGACCACTTGGTTAATTATATCTAACCCTTCAGTTGTTAAACTCACCAAAAAACCGCGCCCATCATCCGGGTTCACATGACGCGCGACATAACCGGCTTTCTCGAGCTGATCGATACGGTTGGTCATGGTGCCCGATGTCACCATCAAGGTGGAGAGCATCTCACTGGGAGATAGTGTGTAGGGGGAACCTGCACGGCGCAAAGTGGCAAGCACGTCAAAACTTGATCGGTTTAGACCAAATTGGGCAAATACCTTTTCCATTTCACGGGTCAGGTGATGGGCAACGTTGCCTAAGCGACCAATCAGCCCCATGGCGCTGATATCAAGATCGGGGCGTTCACGTTCCCACTGTTGAGTGATTTTATCGATTCTATCCATCGGCAAATCATACAATAATCTATCTTGACGTCAAGGTAGTTTGAATTTATCTTGACCTCAAGATAAATCAACGTGAGCGTATACATGAATAGATATTGGGTTCTGTTTTTAACGGCATTAGCACCGATTGTATGGGGAAGTACCTACTTGGTGACGACGGAAATGCTGCCTACGGGTATGCCGTTGACGTTAGCCATGCTCCGCGCCTTACCCGCAGGATTGTTACTTTTACTATTTTTACGCAAATTACCTCAGGGGATTTGGTGGGGACGGGTACTGATTCTCGGCATTTTAAATTTCTCGTTATTTTGGTGGCTATTGTTTATCTCCGCATACCGTTTACCGGGTGGCGTGGCGGCAACGGTGGGGGCGATTCAACCGCTGATAGTGTTATTCCTTAGCCGTTGGCTATTAAGCAGCCCGCTATCGAGTATTTCGATATTTGCCGCACTGAGCGGGATTTTCGGGGTGGCTATTTTATTATTGACGCCAAGTGCCGCGTTAGATTTAACCGGGATTATTGCAGGTTTAGCTGGGGCATTTTCTATGGCAGCAGGAACGGTATTGAGCCGTCGCTGGCAGCCACCCGTTTCAGCATTAACCTTTACCTCGTGGCAATTAACCGCAGGTGGATTAGTCTTACTGCCGTTTGCGCTGTTACTTGAACCTGCGTTACCTTCCTTGAGTGTGTTAAATATCGCGGGGCTGAGTTATTTAACCTTGATTGGTGGCGCACTGACGTATGCATTATGGTTCAGAGGCCTCGCTATATTAGGGCCAGGTTCGGTAGCATCACTCGGTTTTTTAAGCCCGATGAGTGCGGTTATTCTCGGGTGGCTATGGCTTGACCAGCAGCTGAGTCCGTTACAGTTGCTCGGCATGTTGGTGATTTTACTCAGCGTTTGGGGGAGCCAAAAAGCAGAGCGTAAATTGGCATTGAAAAGGCAGCAACAAGCCGTTTAAATATCAAGGGTACTTCTAGGTGCCCATTTTTAATGCGTGGTGGCTATATGTGTGGGTGTGGTGACTATGTTATTTCCTGATGAAGAAAATACGATTGAGATTGCGCCAGACGCTTACCTCCTTAAGGGCTTTTTGCTTGGGCAAGGGGAGCCGCTATTGGCTGCATTGTTTGAGGTGATTGCTCAAGCGCCTTTGCGTCATATGCAAACCCCTGGCGGGTACGCCATGTCTGTGGCGATGACCAATTGCGGTGATTGGGGCTGGGTGACGGATAATAAAGGCTACCGATATTCCTCTGTAGACCCGATGACTCAGCAGCCATGGCCCATTATGCCCGCATTATTTCAACAGCTGGCGATAAATGCGGCTGAAAAAGCGGGATTCTCTCACTTTGTTCCTGATGCCTGCCTCATTAACCGCTATGGTGTGGGGGCTAAAATGTCGCTACATCAAGATAAAGATGAAGCGGATTTTTCCCAGCCGATTGTCTCTTTTTCATTAGGGTTGCCGACTATTTTTGATTTTGGTGGCGAGATGCGAGAACATCCGCGCCAAACAATTCTGTTGGAGCATGGTGATGTTTTGGTGTGGGGCGGACGTTCGCGGCTCTATTACCACGGAGTACGTCAAATTAAATCAGGTGTTCATCCTCAGCTTGGGGCTTATCGTTTTAATCTGACCTTCAGGCGTTCGCAATCAATAATATAATGCCAATGTGAGCATCTAAAAAATATCATTGAATATTGAATGAGATACGCATATAACTGTTGGCCTGTTTTTAATACAACATGACTTAACGGTAGGTCGCCAATGTACAGTTTTATTAATGATTATAATGAAATAGCGCATCCAGCAGTAATGGAAGAACTCAACAGTTTGGCGGGCAAGCGCTTTGAAGGGTATGGTACCGATACGTTATGTGCCAGTGTCGCTGAGCAAATTAAACAGCGCATTGGACGCCCAGATGCAGATATCCATTTCTTTAATGGTGGCACGATCACTAATTTAACGACTATTTCCCATGTATTAAGACCTCATCAGGCGGCTATCGCGGTAGATTCAGGGCATATCGCGGTACATGAAACGGGGGCGATTGAAGCCACAGGGCATAAAGTTTTCACCGTTCCTTCCGCATCAGGTAAGTTAACCCCAGCGCTGATTGAACACGTTTTAGCACATCATACCGATGAGCACTGCGTACAGCCCAAATTGGTGTATATCAGCAACTCGACAGAGATTGGTACGGTATACCGTAAAGACGAACTGATTGCGCTGCGCAAAGTGTGTGATGAGCATGGTTTATGGCTGTTTATGGATGGTGCGCGTTTAGCCTCCGGCTTAATGTCCCATGCGAGCGACGTAACGATTGAAGATATCGCTCAGTTGACGGATATTTTTTATATCGGTGGCACTAAGATAGGTGCATTAACCGGTGAAATCCTGGTAATTTTAAACCCAAGCTTAAAATCTGATTTTCGCTTTAGCATCAAGCAAAAAGGGGGATTGCAGGCAAAAGGTTGGTTATTAGCGGCACAATTTAAAGCTTTGTTTGAAGATGACCTTTATTTCAAATTGGGTAAGCATCTCAATGATATGGCGATGCATTTAGCGGCATTCTTTACTCAGCAAGGTTTTGAGTTCTTAGCACCAGTTGAATCAAACCAAGTGTTTGTGGTGCTACCGGATGATTTAGCGAAAAAGTTATTAGAACATTACGTATTAAGTAGCATGCCTGCGCCAGAAGCAGGTAAAACCTGCGTGCGCCTGTGTACTTCATGGTCCACAAGCGAACAAGATGTTGAAAAATTTATTAGCGTATTTAAGTCACTGCGTTAATTGAGCCACGGGTAAGCCCACTATGTGGACTTTGGGCTTACCTTCGTTATCTGGGATTTATTTAGCAGGGGCTTTTAATCCATTCAGTAACACATCAATGCTAGCAATACTCTGTTTTAACCGCATTTCACTTTTATCTTGTGCTATCCAGTACGCTGCTTCGGATAACCCCCCATTCAGTAATGCTGCGAGGGCGCGAGGCTCTACGTTGGCAATAACATTATCTTCTACCAGCTTGGCGATGATTTTTTCAATGGCATCCGCACATTGTAAGTTAGATTTTGTGATGGCTTCCCCTAACACCGCTTTGGCATCGCGTAAGATCACTTGCTGATATTCAGGTTCGAGTGCCATTTCTAAATAGGCGTGACAGCGTTGTTGAAAGCTTGACCACAGATCATCGCTGTTGTCCGTAATTGTCTGTAAACGTTGGTTCATTTCAGCATCAATCTGTTCGACAACCGCCAAGAATAACCCCTGTTTGCCCCCAAAGTGGTGGTATAGCGCACCGCGAGTCAGTTCAACACTGGCCGTTAAATCATCCATTGATGTTTCTGCATAACCTAAACGGCAGAAGAAATCCCGTGCTGTCGCCAGTAATAGGGCGCGAGTTTGTTCCATTTGGGCTTGTGTTCGTCTTGCCATAAAACCTCTTACATACATTGTGTATGATTATTTACATTCACCTCGTATCAATATATCATTTTTATACATACGCACCGTATATATATTTAATTTTTATTATGGAGAGACTGCATGCTAAGCCGATACCAACAACTTTTTCACGCTTCAGGAAGCATCCAATTTGCCTTAGCAGGGCTTTTGGCTCGTTTAGCGTTACCCATGATGGGCATAGGAATTATTACCCTGTTGTCCATGCTGCAAGGTAGTTATGCACTGGCAGGCGGTGTGTCGGCGACGTTTGTTCTGACATACGCCTTATTATCGCCGCAGGTTTCTCGCTGGGTGGATAGCCATGGTCAGTTTCGCGTATTGCCGTTAGTGACTTTTATTAGTGTTCTGGGCATGGGGCTGATCGTGATGTCAACGTGGTTAGAGCTTTCTTATATTTGGTTATTTTTAGGGGCGTTTCTGTCGGGCTTTATGCCGAGTATGTCGGCGATGATCCGCGCGAGATGGACGCAAATCTATAAAAGGGATCCGCTACTACAAACTGCGTATTCATTGGAAACCGTACTCGATGATTTAACATTTATTGTAGGGCCTCCCTTATCCGTCGGACTGACCGTGGCACTGTTTCCACAAGCGGGAATTATGATTGCGGGTATTTTATTATTGTTGGGCGTTTTACTTTTAGTTTCTCAACGTAAAACGGAGCCTACCTTAGTCGATAGGCACCAGATGATGAGCACGAAGGCGTCTATTCTGCGCCTGCCAAGTTTGCAACTGTTGATTATTCTGATGATTTCGCTGGGTGTGATTGTGGGAACCGTTGATATTCTGAGTGTGACGCTGGCACAGATGCAAGGACAGCCGGCGATGGCGAGTTTAGTGTTATCGCTGTATGCCATTGGTTCTTGTGTGATGGGGGTGCTATTTGGCGGAATGCGTTTATCAATGCCTTTGCCGCGTATGTTACTAATCAGTGGTGTTCTGACATTGCTGTCGATTATTCCGTTGCTTTGGGTTGGGGGAATTTGGTCACTGGCGATGGTAATGTTTATATCAGGGTTATTTTTTGCACCAACGATGATTATCGGTATGTCGCTGGTGGAGAATATTGTTCCCGATCACCGTTTAACGGAAGGGATGACATGGCTGCTAGCGGGACTGAATATTGGCGTGGCATTCGGGGCGATGCTTTCAGGTAAAATGGTGGATGAGCTCGGAATTTATGCAGGATATTGGGTTGCTATTGCTGGCGGTATTTTGGTGGTGCTGTGCTCACTCGTGAGTTACGGGTTATTGACGCGACAAGAAACGGCAGTTTGTTCCTCTTAAAAGACTGCGTCATGCTATTATGCTCACCATTAATTTTTTAAAGATGAAATAGATAGGTTATATGTCAATGATGGTGATTTGGGTGGATGCGGATGCATGCCCTAAAGTGATTAAAGAAGTGCTATATCGCGCAGCAGATAGAGAAAAAGTGCAAATTACATTTGTGGCGAACCAGCGTTTATCGGTTCCTCCTTCTTTATTTTTAAAAACGCTGCAAGTTCCCGCAGGGTTTGATGTTGCAGATAATGAGATTGTTTTACGCGCTCAAGCAGGCGATTTAGTGATTACTGCCGATATTCCGTTAGCGGCGGAAGTGATGGAAAAGGGCGCGGTAGCGTTGAATCCTCGAGGTGAGCGTTACAGTGAAGCTACTATCCGTGAACGTCTGACCATTAGAGATTTTATGGATACGATGCGAGCTAGCGGCGTGCAAACAGGGGGGCCTGCTAGCTTAAACCAACGTGATCGCCAACAATTTGCAAATGAATTGGATAAGTGGCTGCTGCAACGTCGAAAATCGTTGGGATAGTGTTTTTAGTTCGTTCACATACGGTGGATTTTCAATAACCTGACGTAGGTTGCACCACGAAGGGTTATCCCTGTCTATAATAAAAAATCCTCCGTTAATGTGAGACACCATGATGGATCCACTACACAGCATTCTGATTACGTTGTTTTTGTTTGTTTTGACCTTTTTTAACCCCGGTGCCAACTTATTTACGGTGGTTCAGACGACATTAAGTTCAGGTAAAAAAGCCGGATTAACTTGTGGTTTTGGGGTTGTTCTGGGGGATGCGATTTATTCAGGATTAGGGCTATTTGGGCTGGTGGCATTAATGACCCAGTTTGAGTCGCTATTTTCTCTGATTAAGATTTTGGGTGGATTATATTTATTGTATTACGCGATCAGTGTCTTTCGAAATAAAACGCAACTGTCTCTTGCCACCGGAAAAAATACAGAAAATTTTCCAACAGGTGTTTATTTTCGTCGAGGGTTAATTGCTGACTTATCTAACCCTCAAACCGTTCTATTTTTCATGAGTATTTTCTCTACTACGATTTCATCTTCGACACCATTATGGACTAAACTTTTGATTTGGCTAGGAATCGTGGTGGTTTCTCTAATTTGGCGTATTATCTTATGCCAGACATTTTCATTATCTTCGGTAAGACGCACTTATTCCCGTATCCATAAAGTGATAGGCAAAGTAGTCGGATTGGTTTTAGGCGGGTTAGCGTCTAAATTAATTTACCAAGGTATCACTGAGATTGCCTTTAAAAAATAAGTCTCGATGAAAGGGTTATTAATGGGAATAACTGCATTGTATTTGGTGGCTGTTCTGACATGAATAGCGGTAATATTCCCACTGTTCAAAAGCCGCTTCAAAGGCAATAGCGATCTATTTTGGGATGTCAGTTCCGGGTGCTGTTTGATATTGGGTTCACTGTTTTTCGTGGGCGAGTTATTGCGTTAAACAGACTTAAAATGGTCAATAAGGTGACGCTGTCACCTTATTTTGATATTGAAGAACATGTATAACATTATTCAGCGGTGGACTGCACCCACTCAGTGACTTCTTCAAATGTTCCTTTGAAAACAATTCGATCCTGTTTTTTGCTCAACTGATAGCGGTACATCGGGTCATAATATTCATGAAGAAGTGGTGTAAGCCATGAGAAATGAACGTCTGTTTTTTTCGTTTTACGTTGAGCAATCAGCGCATCATCAAGGAGCTTAGTTAGCTCGATTGCTCGCTGGGAACCTAAACGTTTACGGATGGCATGCAGACCATGGTGTAGGTATTCACTGTAGGCATTCCAACCATGTTCTTCACCAAATGCAGCAAGAAAATCGTGAGTCATTCGGTCAAAATATTCCTCTTTTAACCTTTCCATCCGGCGCTCAATTGGGTCTTCAACCACCGCAATTGTTGCTGTTTCCATTGCTTGGCGTAGTGAATCGGGAAGGCTGTTCACGCCAATGGCTCGTCCTTCATCTTCAAGTACCCAGCGATTATGATTAGGGGATTTTTTTAACATGGAAACCGCTAAATGATTTTCAAAGGTGGCCTGAGAAAATTGGGCTTCTAAGGTACGACCAAAGGAGGAGCCACGATGATGAGCAATACCTTCTAGGTCAATACTATCTTCAAGGCTTTGAACTAATAGCGTTTTGCCATTTCCGGTGCAACCACCAATTAATATTACTGGGCGCTGAGCGAGTTCGTTAATGGCATCAATGGCTGTTTGGCGTAAATTTTTATAACCCCCATTAATAAGCGGATATTCGATACCCGCTTCTTTTAACCATTGTTGAGCTATATGGGAACGCATTCCGCCACGCGCACAGCAGAGATAACCTTCAGGGTGTTGTTGACAGGCAGTTTTCCACGCATTAATCCGGTTTTCACGTAATTCACCAGAGACTAATTGATGACCCATTTCGACGGCTTTATCGGAACCTTTCTGTTTATAACAGGTTCCAACGGCGGTACGTTCATCGTCATTCATTAAGGGTAAATTGAGTGCAGATGGCATTGAACCTTGTTGAAATTCAATAGGTGCACGAACATCGATGATTGGAGTGTCAGAAGCAAGGATCTGGCGAATTTCAGGTGTGGAGAGCGCTAATTCCATAATAAATAAAATGATTCATATCAATTCGGATTTCGATAAAGGCTACTATACTCCTAAATAGGGATGATGGCACCTTATCTGGGACGAAAAGAGAACGGAGTGCTATATTGGAAGGCGTCTTTCAACTTTCGAAGGAGTAATGACATGAAAACCCTAACACTGCAAGAGATGACTGAAACGCAAAGAATGCGGGTGAGGCAACGGCTGGCTCAAGAACGTAAAAGTTTAGGGCGCGAGTTGACCAATTCAGAAGAAAGCAAAGTCAAAAAATTGATCATTACCGAAATCTCGGCAGAAGTTGAAAAAGAGGCCAAAGCCTTGAGAACCCAGAAGAAAAAAGAGCGTGTAACAGGAAGCAATGCGACCTATAACTGGTCATCTAATAACCATACTCGCGGTTATCGCTAACGAAATTTTCGCATAAAATTCAACATCGACACCACAAAGCACCTACTTACTAGGTGCTTTTTTTATGCTATGAAAAAACGCAGTGTTTTGATTATTACAAGCGTATACTGATTATTAGCATCCTTATAATTGCAATTTAAATAATGTCAGTGAGCTGTAATAGGAGTCTGATCATGACAGAAAAACACGAACCGTTTGGCACTTTACTTGGCTACGCCCCCGGTGGTGTTGCAATTTACTCTTCCAATTACAGTTCCATTCCCGATCTAGGTGAACGGGACGATATCTCATTTCGCAGTTACATCCATAATGAATACATGGGATATAAATGGCAATGCGTTGAATTTGCTCGTCGTTTTCTCTATCTCAATTATGGTGTGGTATTCACAGATGTTGGCATGGCGTATGAGATTTTTGCATTACGTTTCTTGCGTCATGTAGTGGATGACAGCATCTTGCCATTACGCGCGTATCAAAATGGCGGCCAAATGAAACCTACCGCAGGAAGTTTACTGATTTGGGCTGAAGGGGGGGAATTTGAGCGTACAGGGCATGTTGCGATTATTACCCAAGTTCTTGATAACAAAGTTCGAATTGTTGAACAAAATGTTTTACATCATAAACTCCCTGCGGGTCAGCAGTGGACTCGAGAGCTACCGTTAAACACCGATAATGGAAGTTATACGTTGTCTGATACATTCACCGATACCACGATCCTCGGTTGGATGATACAAACGGATAATAGTCAGTACGCCTATAAAGAACCTGAAATTAATCCGCAATTGATGGAACTGCACGCGACTCAGTTAGATAGCCAAGTCAACTTCAATCAAAGCTGGTTAGATGAATCTAACCCGATTGAATTAGCCTATGTGAAAGCTAACCATGGGCATAAACTGAATGCCAACCCTCACGAATATTTCACGATTTCCAGTACTGCCGAAAATCAGCTAATGCAGGCAACAAATGAAGTTCATTTGATGTATTTGCATGCGACTGAAAAAGTCCTTAAAGATGACAACTTACTGAAACTTTTCAATATCCCCGAAATTCTCTGGCCGCGTTTGCGTTTATCATGGCAAAACCGCCGTCATGATATGGTGACGGGGCGCCTTGATTTTTGTATGGATCATCGAGGATTGAAAGTTTATGAATACAATGCAGATTCAGCGTCTTGCCATACTGAAACAGGGTTAATTATTGATAAATGGTCAAAAGTAGGCAATATCACCGCGGGCTGGAATCCTGGTGAACGACTGCAAGAATTACTTACGGATACATGGATACACACCACGGCAAAACCGTTTATTCACATCATGCAAGATAAGGATAGCGAAGAGGATTATCACGCTCTGTTTATGGCTCAATCCATTAAAGCAGCGGGATTTGAGTGTAAAATTATCCATGGTTTGGATGAGTTAGTCTGGAATGAAACGGGTCAAGTGGTGGATGGTGAAGGGCGGGTGCTTCAATGTGTATGGAAAACATGGGCATGGGAAACTGCTCTGGAGCAGTTACGCCAAGAGAGTGAAAGTGACCTTTCTGGTTTACCTATCCGAACCGGTCATCCACATCATAATGATGTCCGGCTGATTGATGTGCTGTTGCGTCCAGAAATTCGTGTTTTTGAACCGTTATGGACGGTGATCCCCGGTAATAAATCAATTCTGCCGATTCTATGGTCACTGTTCCCGCATCATCCATATTTATTGGATACGGATTTTGAGATTAACGATGAGCTACGCCAAACAGGGTATGCCGTGAAGCCTATTGCGGGGCGCTGTGGTAATAATATTGGGCTGGTTGATCATCAAGACGATATTCTGGATGAAACTTGTGGGCAATTTGCCCATCAAGAGAATGTTTATCAGCAATTATGGTGTTTACCGAAAGTAGCAGAACGTTATATTCAGGTCTGTACATTTACGGTGGGTGGGCATTATGGTGGTGCATGTTTACGTTCTGATCCTTCTTTAGTCATTAAGAAGGACAGCGATATAGAACCGCTTTGGGTGCTTGACGACGATGACTACCTAAAACAAAACCAATAAAAATAATAATAAAAGTAAAGAAATGGCGCTATCTTGAATACTGAAGATAGCGCCACTTTCGAGATATAGATTAGAACTGGTACACTAAGCCTAGGCCTAAGACATTATCCGTATTGATGTTGTGATCACGAGTAAACTCATTTTTATTCAATAAGTTAATTTTGTAATCAACGACAGCGGACATATTGTTGTTGAACTCATAAGCGGCGCCAACAGCCAGGTATTTCACTAAATCTTTGCTGCCATATTCGCCAAGATCTTTCCCTTTAGATTGGTTATAACCAATTGAAGGGGTCAAACCGAAATCTAAGGTATAAGTTGCAACAACTTCTAAGTTTTCTGTTTTATTGGCAACAGCTTCGGCATCATCTTCTCCGTAGCGAGTCGCATTCAGTGCTTGACCATACATAGCTGCGATGTAAAGGTCTTCCCACTCAAATTTACCCCCGACGTTCCACACTTGCGCGCGTTCGCCTTTTGCACCAATAGCGCCATCACGTTGGCTTGGTGTACGACTTGAGTTTGCATAGCTGCCTCCTAAGGTGACGCCGTAACCTAATTCATAAGCGGTGGATAAACCATAACCATCACCGTTATTTTTCAGTGCATCTTCACCAGAGGATTTGTTGTGATCGCCGTTTTTACCTTGGTATTGCAGGGCGAAGCTTAAGCCATCAACATAACCGAACATATTATTGTTACGATAAGTCAACAAATTACGGTTGCGTCCCATCATGAAGTTATCTTCTTGATCCATAGTGTCTGCGCCCCAAAGTGGGAGAACATCAGTCCATGCATTGATATCGTAGTTCACACCATAATTGCGTCCGTAATCCAATGAACCAAAATCAGCAAATTTTAAACCAGCATAAGCTAAACGGTTTTGGTTTTCATGGTCACTTTCTGATTTATTGGTTGGAGTTTCCCATTCAAAACGGCCATAACCTGTGAGTTGATCGTTGATTTGCGTATCACCACGGAACCCTAAACGAACGCGTGAATCATCACCATCTTCACCACTTTTTGAGTCGGCAATATAGTGGCGAACATCAATTTGTCCATAGACATCAAATTTGTTGCCGTCCTTGTTATAAACTTCTGCCGCATTAGCTGTGCTTGCGACTGCCAGAGTTGTGATAAGTGTTGCTAATTTATTGTATTTCATATGAAAACCCTTTAAACCACATATAAATAAGTTGATTTTGTGTATGCATGGGAAATAAACCGCATATATTATCAATGGAAGAGGATAATTTAGGCAATAAATAATTAAATGAGAATCATTCAATAAGCAGATTCCACTGAACGAAATATAATTACTCGTAAATTATTTTGTAAAACTGCTATTTGGGGAGTGCAGATGGAGGAAGGGGATTTCAGGATTATCGTATAGTGAATTAGAGTGGCAACATTTAGAATACGTGCTATGCCAGATGATCATAGAAGGATAATCGCTTATGCCATGGACGTTTTCTCATCCTGCTGTTGTTTTTCCTATTAAGCATTCATTTTTGGGTAAATGGCTAAGTTTACCGGCGATGATCCTTGGAAGTTTAAGTCCAGATTTATTATATTCGTTTGGCTTATATCGATTAGCATCAGAAGCCCACCATATTGTGGGATGGTTATCTATTGGGCTACCACTTTGTTTTCTTATTTATGCCATTATTCTTGAGCTGGCTTCGCCATTATCAACCGTCATACCGTTTGTGATTAAAAAAAAGCAGGGTTGGTCTATCCGCAGTATTTGTATTCTTGCAACATCTTTCTTTATTGGCGCATTAACGCACATTGTTTGGGATTCTTTTACTCACGATACGGGCACGATGGTGCGGTCATGGTCATTTTTGCAATTCAATTTATCCATGACTGATAAACAAGAAATTGCTATCTATAAAATTTTACAACATTCAGGTTCATTATTAGGTTTGCTCTATTTAAGTTATCAATATTGGCGATATCATCGAAAACAACCAAAAATACAGCAGCACATTGATAACCAAAAACTCAAAAAAATAATGGAGATAGGTGTTGTTTCCGCGCTATTCGCACTGCCTATTGCCTATTACCTCACACCGAAATCACCCAGTTTTCATTTTAACCGTTTCGTTTATTTAGAACTTACCGTGATGGTGCCATTTTTCTTTGGCGGTTTGATTATTTATGGGATGTGGGTAAATTTCTATCAGCGCGGTAAACAGTCTTAAATATCCCCGGCTATCAATATTTATCTGAAATTAGCTGTCGATTTGTCTGTTTTATCCATACTACGACGAAGCCATAGCATCACGGAAAAAATAGTTACGCCAACAATAAATCCAATCATATTGGTCACTTGCCAACCGACAAAATAAAAAACAATACCCGCTAATCTAGACCTTAGTTATTTGTTTTGTATGGGATATCGGACCACATAAAAAAACCGTTTTAAAAATCAGATAATTTTTGATACAGGATCCTGAATATCAGGATGGTTGAGAGAGCAAAAGTTAGAATGCTCAGAAAGATGACAATACTGGAAATAGCTGCTAAATTATCTATTCATATATCTATTCATTTATTTATTCACTAGGCGGTTAATATCATGACTAATCGATCTGAGATGATACGTCAATTGCTCCGTAACGGGCCAACAACAGCAAGGCAACTAATTGATATAATGAATGTTAGTCAGCCAACGTTGTCTCGGGCGCTAAAAGCATTAGGTGACGATATTGTCCGGATTGGTGCTGCATCCTCTATTCAATATGCATTGCGTGATACGTTTCGAGGGTTTAATTCTGCTCCTATTTATCGAATCACAGAAGAGGGTACATTACGATCTCTAGGTCAGTTGATTCCGGTTTATCCCGATGGATTTGTTATGGAGCAGGTTGATGGCGTCTGCCTTCATAGTGATGGTTTACCATGGTGGCTATTTGATATGCGACCACAAGGGTACCTTGGTCGAGCTTATGCATCCGCCTATTCAACGCAACTTGGAATATCGCCAAATCCAGATCGCTGGTCAGACTCCGATATTATAAGAGCCTTGCTCGCTCATGGGCATGATGCAGTAGGAAACTTATTAATTGGGGAACAGGCAAGAAACCAATTTCTGGAAATGCAGGCACCAACTCCCGTTGATCGAGCCACTGTGTATCCTACATTAGCACGAGCAGTAAGCTCTGGAGAGGCTCCAGGATCATCCGCAGGTGGTGAGCAACCTAAGTTTTGTACCTACACTGAACGGGGTCATGTCATCGTAAAATTTACGGCGCAAGATGATAACCCAATCAGTGAACGTTGGCGTGATTTGTTACAGGCGGAGCACCTTGCTTTAAAGGTACTTGGAGTAGAAACAGAGGTATTTGATTTTGAAGGACAACGCTTCCTTGAAATTCCTCGCTTCGATCGCGTTGGGTTACTCGGTCGTCGAGGGCTTTTTTCTTTACAAGCTCTGGATGCAGAATTTGTGGGGAGGGCAAGGGAGCCTTGGCCTGTATTGGTCAATGAATTAGTTAAGCAAAAACATGTACATCCCGATGCTATCATCCGTACAGCACGGCTTTGGGCATTTGGTATGCTCATCGGTAATACCGATATGCATCATGGTAATTTATCGTTTATTAGTAGTCATGGTCGTCCATACCATCTTGCGCCGGCTTACGATATCCTGCCTATGGGGTTTGCGCCTAAGTCGGGGGGGGAAATCGTCAATACCCTTAGACCAGTGACCTTACTTGAGGGGATCAGTGGAGAAACTTGGCGGGAAGCGTTGGAGTTAGCCGAGACGTTTTTTGCTTTAGCCAATGATTGTCACTGTTTTTCTGAAAACTTTGCTTTATGCTTACAAGCGTTACGCCGTCACATTGATGAGGCTAGTTCTCGGATATCACGCCTTGCTGGTGAGTTATGATGCTGAAACTTATTCTAAGCATGGGCTATAAACATTTTCGGAGCAGTTATGCGTTTTGATATGGTTGATTTACGTTTATTTGTAAATACCCATAAAGCTGGGAGTATTACAGCGGGGGCCAATTTATCTAATTTAAGCTTACAATCAGCCAGTGAACGTATTCGGGGCATGGAAAGTGAGCTTGGTGTTTTATTATTGACGCGCTCTTCGTCGGGAATAAGGCTGACAAATGCAGGGATAGCATTATTAAATCACGCCAATCAGGTGCTATTGCAAATTGACCATATGCGCAGTGAATTGCGTCAATACAGCCAAGGTTTACGAGGGTATATTGATCTATTATGCAATTCTTCGGCACAAGCCGGTTTTCTTCCCAAAAAATTAGCGGACTATCTGCAAAAATACGCGAATATTAGCGTTGGGATCCGTGAAATGCCAAGTGAAAAAATCATCAATAGCCTTAATAATCAAATGGCAAACTTAGGCATTGTTGCAAATCCGTCGTCATTGTATGACTTAGAATTTAAATATTTATGTGATGACCATTTGGTTATTTTCGCACCACCATCCAATGATTTGAATGATCACAGCATCTCTTCATTAAACCAGATTGGCAGCTATGATTTTATTGGACTTTCTCAAGGTAATGCATTGCAGGATTATATTGACAGTCATGCACTGAGCGAAGGAATTTCACTTAATTACAGAATGCGTTTAGCAACGATGGACGCGGTGATGCAATTAGTGAGTGAGGGGCTTGGCTATGCCATTTTACCGCAACAAGTCATACTGAGGTTTATCGGAATATATCCAGGAAATATCATTCCTTTATCTGACGAATGGGCAAAACGCAAACTGTACATTTGCGCCCGAAGATTTGATGAATTACCGAGTTATATGGATGAGTTTGTTAAGTTTTTACTTGAATAACATGTAAATGCCTAAAGCGATCAACCCTAAGAAAAAACAGCGTCTAAATATTTTTTCACTGATTAAATTTCTGCAATATTGACCAATATACATACCAATAATTGCGGGAATAAGTGCGATTGAAGATGTGTAATAATCTATAGTCTCTCTATTATTCTCCCTGAATAATAAGATGGCCAATGCAATTGTTGAAGTGGTAAATGCAAGACCTAATGTTTGTATTAGTTCATTTTTATTAAGTTTTAGCGATTGTAAATAAGGAACAGCAGGGATCACAAAAACCCCCGTGGCTGCGGTAATAACTCCAGTGATATAACCAATTAGTGGGGATAACCACCGTTCATTTTTACCCGATGTTGACGATTTCGGGAGGAACATGGCCACTAATCCATAGATGATTAATATCAGACCCAATGCAGGAAATACCCACTCTGATGCAGAGCTCAGTTTTGGTAATGGGCTATAAATGGTGCCAATAAATATAGCGATAATAAATAAGTAAAATCGTCGAATTAAGTTTAAAAACTTACCACCGGCCATAAGCTGCCATATATTGGTGACAAAAGATGGAATAATCAGAATGCTTGCCGCAACAGCAGGTTCCATGAGCGTTGTTAACAAACCCATTGATAATGTTGGCAAGCCTAGTCCAATAACTCCTTTAACAAATCCCGCCAAAAGGAAGATCAATAAAATTAACGTCATATAGGGTTTACCTTTGAATTGATAAGTATTACTTAAAGGGTAATCAATTCAATAAAAACAACCTATATGGATTATTTTTAGGGGGACTTCGGAAAATACAGAGAACGATTTTCAGCAAGTTACAGCTATTCAAGTTAGTGCGGATTTTCTTGTACATGCTGAAAAACAAGAGTGATTGTTCAGACATGCCGGTTATAGAAAAATCACCATCAGTGAAAAAGGGCATAGGGTGCTTGCTAAATACGTTGATATCCGTTGGCTGGTCAGTATAGTCTAGTTTTATCGCTTAATATCGTATTTAACATAATATGCATTATGCGAACCAAGGCTGTAGAGGCTCAATGCTAATGTCTATTCCTGGCTCAATCTAAATGTCTGCACTATATTTATCTATGGGGTTAACCTTTCTTTTTTCGACGTGGGGAAAGAAAAAGGATATTTCCTGGAGAAATGGTCATGAGTGCAGAAAGCTCAGGACGATTCACGTTGAAAGAATTAAATCGCATTAAGGTTCTACAAGATGTCATTGATCGTAAAATGACTCCAGGTCGTGCGGCCGTGGTACTCGGCATTACACCACGCCATTGTAGCCGACTGATAAAACGTTACCGCGAGCATGGCCCTTTAGGCATGAATAACATTGCTCGAGGTAATCCCAGCAATCGTTTATTGCCAAAATCATTCACTGACCAAATTGTAGATATCGTTAAGAAAAATTATCCTGACTTTGGACCTACGCTAGCACGCGAAAAACTAGAAGAAATACATGGGCTGACTATTGGTAAAGAAACACTTCGTAGGCTGATGATCCGTGCAGGTTTATGGATCCCGAGAAAAATGCGAGCCCCAAAAATTCACCAACCCCGGTATCGACGCCCTTGTACCGGTGAATTGATCCAAATTGATGGCTGTGACCATGATTGGTTTGAAGGACGTGGTCCAAAATGCACAGCATTAGTCTATGTTGATGATGCGACGAGTAAAATCATGGAGCTCCTTTTTGTCCAGACTGAATCCACATTTACATACTTTAATGCCACTCGGCGTTATATTGAAAGACATGGAAAACCATTGGCATTTTACAGCGATAAGGCTGGCACATTTAGAATTAATAACAAAAATGCTATTGGTGGCGACGGTCATACTCAGTTTGGTCGGGCTATGCATGAGTTAAGTATTCAAACCATTTGTGCAGAAACCAGCCAAGCAAAAGGTCGTGTTGAACGTGCACATAGCACACTTCAAGATCGCTTGGTTAAAGAGTTTCGCCTTAAGAACATCAGTTCAATCGAGGCTGCAAATGCATTTACTGATGAGTTTATGGCTGATTATAATCATCGCTTTGGTAAGCTCCCGCACCATGAATATGATGTCCATCGACCGCTAGAACAAGATGAGGATTTGGATACTATTCTAACCATCAGAGAATACAGAAAAGTCTCTAAAAACTTAACTATTCAATATGATAAGATCGTTTATCTGATTGAGGATAGTGAATATAGCTGGCGAGCTATTGGTAAATGCATCGATGTTTATCACTATCCAGACGAACGTAAAGAACTACGGTTGAATGGCATCCCCCTTCCCTTTATCACGTATGACCGACTGTCTGATGTTGACCAAGGTGCTATTGTGGACAACAAACGGCTTGGTCGAACTCTCGAACTCATTAAAACAGTTGTCGATGATAAGAGAGATAACCGGCGCTCACAATCTGTGCCAGCTGGAAATGGGCCGTCACGACGCAAAGAAAAAGCGCAAGGCAAAAAATCCCAGCGCTCTATCGATCAAAATGACATGCTAGAAGCCCTCATTAAACTTCAAGGGCGTTCAAAGGAGATTTTTGACAAAAGCTAGAATTTATGGCTTATTTAGACTAGTACGGTGAACCTCTTACAAAAAGCTTTACCATCATTAGTTTTATGTAATGAGCGAAAATTATTATGATGCCGGTAAAAATGAAACTATCTGACAAACCTAAACTTAAACAACTTTCAATAGAAAAAATTGAAACCTCTTACGAAATAACACAGTGGCTTACCCAATTTAGCGATAGTGAACAATCTTTTGCTAAACTTATATTGAGTAAATTAATCTTTGTTAGCAGAGATGAGTATACGAAATGGCTGCGAAAAGCGATTTCTAGTTTACCAAATAACCATAAACATGCCCTATTTTCAGTTAGGAAATTACCGAAAGAAAATCATATACTATGGGATTCTCAAGGTGAAATTGTCGATAGACCGGGCTGTTCTCTAGGAAGCGAGGACTTAGTATATTCAATCATTTCCAATCTGGTACGCTCAAATAAAGACTTTTTGATAGAGCACCCATCTCTAAATGAACTAAAAAGACATAAGATTCATAATTATATTCTTATTGATGACGCTATAGGTAGTGGTGACAGGGTATCTGAATTTATTAATGCCATGCTTAGCAATCCCACTTTTTTAAGTTGGTGGAGCTTAGGGATAATAAAATTTACTTTACTTTCATTTGCTCGCACACAAGGTTCAGAGTGTAATATAATTAATAAAATCCGAGGTTCAGATCATGGCATCAGAAAATTCAGAAAATCAGATAAAATAAATTTCATAAGCGAAATTGTTTATAATGAGAAATGGTTGGAAACTCGTTGGGGAAAACAATATGATGAAGTTATAAATCTTTGTCATAAGAAAAAACAGATCAAGCTGTGGGCTCGGCTTGGATATGGTGAAGTATTATCGAATATTATCTTTTATCATAGCGTACCGAACAACATCCCCGGGATGCTGTGGTTTACAAATAAAAAGTGGCAAGGTCTTATGCCCGATAGAGCGATTCCTAGTTGGTTACTTGATTTAATAGAAAATGATTATAAACAAGAAATATCTGCTTCATCACCCTTATCGCCTGAAATATTGAAATTACTAACACTCATCAAACGTGGTATGAGAGATAAAAAAAGTTTAGCTTTGCGTTTGAATATTGACTGTTCTTATGTAGAAAATTTAATTCAGTATTCGGAAACACTAGGGCTATTGACAACTCAAAAACGTTTGACTAAAGTTGGACTCGATTTACTTATAGCTTCTAAGCATATTGAAAACAATAATGTATGGGACTTTAGTCTATACATTCCAGAATCTTGGTGTGCTGATCGGTATTCTATTCAGCCGTTAAACAAGAATGAGTGATTTATCACCACTTGTTTGACAGATTCTGTTGTAGCTTCTGTTACAATAGATGGGGATGTTGGAGAAACGTCTCTGGTAAGATCTAACGCTAAGGCGGCTACGCCGCCCTTCAATGTCATACCTTATGGGCCTTCGAAGACTCGGAAAATGTACGACACTGATGGCCCCCTGGGCTCAAAGGATAGGTGAATGGAAATCTGGTCAGTACACCAACTTTATCAAGAAGCAGAGGCGTCTTTAGATAAAGAATCAGCATTAAATTTAAGAAATTACGCAAATAACCTGAAAAAAAGAAATTTCCCTGTTATTTTTAGTTTACGGCATCTTTCAATAATTACAGGTGTTGATTATAGCGTATTACGTTCGACAGTAGCACGCAGACGAGAATCAGCTAATTATCGCATGTTTGCCATTAAAAAACGTTCAGGTGGGCGACGTCATATACATGCCGTAACTAGCGAATTATTCAAAGTTCAACACTTCATCAATAGTGTAATACTACAAAAGATAAAACCCCACAATGCTTCTTATGCTTTCCACTCAGATGGCGGAGTTAGAAAATGTGCAGAGCAACATTGTGGTGCCCGTTGGCTGTTTCAATTTGATATTGCTGATTTTTTTTATTCTATTAACGAATCAGATATTTATAATATTTTCGTTAGTGCTGGATATCGCCCATTGTTAGCATTTGAACTGTCAAGATTATGCACTACTTTGCGACTACCTACACATTTACGTTCTTTAATTTTATTACCAAAATACTCAGTAAAAGAATATAAATTTTATAATCAATATAATACCAACCACCACTCACGGATAATACCAGAGCCTTTTCCTTTAGGTGTACTTCCCCAAGGAGCACCAAGTAGCCCAATGCTCAGTAATTTGGCTTCCGAAAAACTCGATGTTTCTTTAGCCGATTATGCTGATAAAAATGGTTTCATCTATACCCGATATGCCGATGATATAACATTCTCTTGTGGTAATGATCTAGCGGATGGAGTTTCAGTTAAAAAAGTTAGGCGAGATGTCATAAGTATCATTCGTAAACATCATTTTATTGAAAACACAAATAAAATAAGAATATCTGGCCCAGGCTCTAAAAAGGTCGTTTTAGGGTTACTTGTTGATGGTAACGCACCAAGATTATCCAAGGAAACCTATAAACGTATTGACCGCCATCTTTATGCAATTCAAAAATTTGGTCTTAATGAAGTTGCAAAATATGAAAAATTCGACTCTCCAATAGGTTTTTATAACCATGTAGCTGGTTTGATTGCGTATGTTAAAGATGTTGATAATGCAAGATGGTTGCAATTTCATCAAAGATTTTCCATTATAAACCATCCATAATAATCTTATGTAACGCACACAATTATCATATGTCTTTATTTATCTTTGAACACATGAAGTAACATTTCACATGTAAATACTAAGTCACTATTTCGATATTCCACCCTTTAGCTGTAAGTATGTCGACCAGTTCCTTTGAAACACGATTCTCATTTGCGGCAAGACACAGTAGTTTCGTTGGACGGGACATCGCTACATAAAGGTTTCTCATTTGCGCCTGCTGTGTTTTGGGGAGTTTTGAAATATCTTTTTTTGCTGTCCCAGTGATGTATTCAAGCCCCAATGCAACATCGAACTTACGGCTAGTCCCTCCGTAGGACTCTAAAATCAAAGATGCAGCATGAGTTTCTCCCTTCATTCCAGCAACCGTACCTAACCCAATGTTTATATATCTTTCATTATGGTTAATTTCATATTCAGCTGAAGTAGAACTATTTGATGTATCTATATCTAGAGTGTCTTCAAAAACATTCAATCCTTTGAATATATTAAAATTCATATCTATAGGAAGGTATGGTTCAAGTTCAGTAAATAGTAATCTAATAAGGGTGTCTCTTTGATCACGTGAAGAAAGATCTTCACTAAAAAGTACAAGTTGTCGCGTTAGCTTATTAATATTTTTTTCTGTTATTGCGGTATTCAATATGCGTGGTAATGCTCGTGCATCACGAATATCTTGTACAAGTGATGAACCTGCTGCGCGCAAAACAAGCAGTAATGACCTGCGTATATCATAACATCTTGAATTAAATGATTTTTTATTTAAAGTATCTTTGCTATTGCCAACAAGGCCCCAGAAACTTTCAGACCTTACTCGTGTGCTTGATGTTCCTCCTCTATAACTCGGGCAATAGTCGAGAAGATGGCGTCCTACATCAACATTACCTTCTCCTCTTTTGCGTGCACTCATTGCTTTCACTTCTCGAGCACCTATATCGCTTTCGCTAAGCTGCTCGATAACCATTCGACCGAAATACGGAACTACTTTGGTAGCATCATTCGTTTTATACAAAAGTAAGGTTGGAGCGTGAGTATCCCCTCCTTCACCAACAACTGCTTCACCACTGACTCGAACACATCCTACTGCATCTGAAATTGCTTTACCGAAACGTTTGCTAGTACTTATGCATCCATACCCTTCTCTGGGGAATGTGAGTAGCTCCGTATGTTCCTCGTTCGGAATAATTTTCTGATCTATGTCTCCAAAGCGTTGCATTGTAGAACGACCATCAAAAATACGATTCAACAATGATTCTTGTTCCCAGGAGGTATCTTGCATTTCATCGATGAATACAAATGGGAAACGACGATGAACAACATCAAGTAATCTCGGGCAGACCTTGAGCGCATAGTCTGCAAATGCAAACATGTCACTGTGTCGAAAAATGCCTTGCTCAGTAAGCATTTCTTTAAGGGCTATAAGAGATCTGTACGAGTTTGTGTGTGGTGCAGGTAAACTACCGGCTTCAACATGCACTTTAAGCTCAGCTGTTCGATAGAACATCGTTGTAGCTATTACATCACCATTCATCTGATTTTCCAGATAAAAGCGAAGTTTTGAAAATTTCCCCATCCGCAGCAGTGATCTAGCTTTATCTGCGAATACATCATCATCAATAACGTCAACCTTCATTCCACAACTACGCAATAATGGTAAAGAAAAGAAGTGATTGACGAAACTATGGATAGTACCAATGAAATGAGGATAGCTTAGAAGTTGAGCGCCCTCAGTCGTACTGGCAAGTCGATCTGCAATTTCATTGCGAGCCACATTAGTATGGCTTAAGACGCAAATTCCACGGCGTGAATGAGTCCACTTTTTAGCGAGTAATAACAATTTCGCAGCAAGAAGTGATGTTTTTCCGCTACCAGGAACTGCATTAAAGTCACGAGACCCGTTTTCAAGCAAAGCTGAACGACGTTCAGTGTCATCGAAGTTCAAATCTTTAACTAGCATCTTCAACTCGACTAAATCGATTGGAGATAGATACACGGTATTCATTAGTTACCCCCTACACACCGATTGATGTCTCTGTATCGGTTTTTGCTCTAAGAACCGATAGAGTTGTCAGATGTGATAGAGCTGTTTGTAGGTAAGGTGGAAGTTTACTGAACAGTTCTTCATTCGTACCATATTCACCAGTACAGATTAGATGGGCTGCATACTGAGCAGCAATTGCTTTTGAAGCATCCTTTTCTTGTAAAGGTTGATAAATGATTGCAGCGAGCTCTTCGGCACTATGTCCCGCCCCCTCCAGTATTGACCATTCTGCTTCAGCTGCGGCAAGAGTGTCAGTTTCGTCACTTTCCTCAAGCCTTTCATCTCCGGATTTAGCTTTAACAGCTAAGGATATAGCAAGATACATTAATTTAGCGCAGCCATACAATGCCAGATCATATTCTAGTGTCCATCTGTCCGATACGCAGACGATTGTTGCTCCGCCTTCTGCTCGCTCTTTCTTTCTCTGTACAACTATCTCTATTTCACCAGCAGTATAATCAGTATCAAAGCGCTTTCCCTTGGCTGGTGCTGAAACATACGTTTTTGCGACATTTGGTACAATATCACGGTCTGTCAGGCAGACAACAGGAATTGGAATTTCTGGACCAATCCCTTCTCGCTGTAGAATACGAGCGTAATGGTAAAGACCTGTATTACCAACATTAACAATCGATACTCCATGCTCAGATAAAGAACGACCACACATCTCTGCAATAGCTGGGAGTAAAATTGCCTCGGCAGGCCCTTCTACCATTATGACTCCTCGAGCAAAAAAAAGATTAGCTTTAGTCGCATCAATAAAGCGGCGCAAGAAAGAGTAATCAGTTCGTTTGAGCTTAGTTTTACCAATAGCTAGAGGAAATGTTTGAGCTCGGTAGACTAACGTCATATCTTCGATATTTGCAGTTGATACCAAAGATGGGCTATGAGTCGTCATTATTACTTGTACTCGTTTTTGTTCATGACTTTCTTTTGAATACTCTTTGAAAAGTGCCATTACGCGTTCTTGTAACTGTGGATGAAGGTGGGCTTCTGGCTCTTCAACAAGAAGTAAACCGAGCTCTTCACCATCTCGCAACAAGACAAGTTCCGTAGCCATAAACAATGCATTATTATATCCAAGACCTCGAGCGCAACGCGCATCAGGATTAATATGTGTATCTGGTAACAATGATAACTCAAATTTTTCTAAAATAGGTGTTAGTGCAAGATCTGGGGCAATACGAATACGTGACTGAATGGTACTTCCTGAAAATGCGAATTGGCTCAGATAGTTATCGTTAATATCTTTTTCTACACTCTTTATAACAGGATGTTGACCTAAATGGTGTTGAGTAAATGCCATTAATCCAACCAAACAAGAAGGTATGTTACTTGGTAATGTAGGGTCGAAGTCATTTACTTCTTGGCCTGTAATATTGTTATGAGCTCCAAGAATTTGAGATAGGCGAGATTGACGCCCTGAACTGAGTTCTGCTTCCGCATCACGTAAAGGTCTTAAGTAGGTTGTTCGTACTAATTCTCTTACAGCATAACCTATTTCTGGTCCGCTACCGTTAACTCCTGTTCGAATGATAGTTTCAACCCGTGATCGCTTGGTCGCGAGTGGTGGGTGAAAACGTGCTTCAAGGTGTAGTATAAGTGAGCAAGTTCCATCTTCATTAAGAGTAAGCCATTCAAGAACAGAGGCCTCTTGGTCTTCGTTTAGTCCACATAAAGTAGCTTCTATACAAAGAGAATTAGAGCGACTTGAGCCGTGGATGTGAAAATCGTGTTCAAAAAGGCGGATATTTTCATAACTGGTTGTCAGTAATATCTGGCGGATTGCATCAACGATGCAGGTTTTTCCTGCATCGTTCTCTCCTACAAGGATATTTAGCCCAGGATTTAGCTCCCAGTCGAGCTCACAAGCTGATGAATTATCACCAAAAGCACGATAATTACGTGCGCGGATGTGCTTAAGATACATATTCTCTCCGTTGTTAAATCTCCATTTCGTATTCAAATAATGTAGTGGAATTACGGCAGAGTATCTACTGCGTTGGTGCACAGTTGGTATTATTTGCCCTGTATAACTATTCCCCATTGAATGCCAGTTATGTCACTAAAATACAACCAAGTCAGACAATTTACGCTTATTTTTTTGAATCAGCTTTCTTTTCATATCGTTATATGCCCCTTTTTTCTCATTTTATTATTGTGACCTTGTCATATATTTCACGCTGTTTTATATGCTCATATGTATCTGAGTATTCGAGTTTTCTGGTGTTATCGTTGATGCAATCACTTTAACTTGTTGTATTAAGCCTTCCAGTTGCTTGATATTCAGTGTTTCAGGCGTAGAATCCCGCAATAATTTAAATTGAAGTTCAGCATTCTTAACCAACGTCAATTGTGTGATTTCGGGCAAATGAAGCATGAGCAAAATGGCAGCAAGTTGAAGATTATACTGACGACTTTGTACCTATGCGAACCAAAGTATGAAATAAAGAAATCCAGCATTCTGTATTCCCTCAAAAGTTATCGACCCGCACTTGACGCCAAACAAAAATATAACGGTACATTACTTCTATAATGACTGGCTTACTTACTCATATAGATGTGGTCACATGGCTAACAAACTGAACCTTAACTGGCCTGAATTTTTAGAAAAATACTGGCAGAAAAAACCCGTTGTATTGAAAAATGCATTTCCTGATTTTGTCGACCCTATCACTCCGGATGAACTGGCCGGTTTGGCGATGGAGCCGGAAGTTGATAGCCGCCTAGTCAGTTTTATTGATAACAAATGGGAAGCGAGCCATGGCCCGTTTGAGGACTACAGCGAATTAGGCGAAAAAGGATGGTCGCTGCTAGTGCAAGCCGTCAACCATTGGCATATGCCCGCCGCTGAACTGGTGAAACCGTTCCGTGTACTGCCCGAATGGCGTCTTGATGACTTGATGATCTCCTATTCGGTGCCTGGCGGTGGTGTCGGGCCACATATTGATAACTATGATGTTTTTATCATCCAAGGAATGGGGCGCCGCCGCTGGCGAGTAGGAGACGCCCTTCCCATGCGTCAGTTTTGCGCACATCCGGCATTATTACATGTTGACCCATTTGAGCCGATTATTGACGTGGAAATGGCGCCGGGCGATATTCTGTATATTCCGCCGGGATTCCCTCACGATGGTTTCACCTTCGAAGATACCATGAACTATTCTGTCGGCTTTCGTGGCCCGACCGGACGTGATTTGCTGAGCAGTTTTGCAGACTATGCACTGGAACAGGATTTGGGCGGAGTAAATTATGGTGATCCTGACCTGAAAGTCAGTAAAAATGCGGGAACTATGGAACCTCATGAGGTTGAACGCCTACGAGCCATGATGATTGAAATGGTCAACAAGCCCGGTGATTTTGAACAATGGTTAGGCCGTTTTGCAACCACCCCTCGCCATGAGCTGGATATTGCCCCGACAGAACCGCCGTATCAGCCGGAAGAAGTACTGAGTGCGCTAAATGCCGGTGAAAAACTGATACGGCTAAGTGGACTGCGTGTTATGCGCATCGGAGATCATTTCTTTGTTAATTCAGAAGGTTGGAATACCACAGAAATAAAAGGTGCCGACGCATTGTGCCAGTTAATTGAAGTTGGAATAAATGAACTCGATGAAGCACTAGAAAACCCAGTTTTTGTCGCGGAGTTGACCGAATTTATTAATCAAGGATATTGGTATTTCGAAGAATAAATGACATCAGCCTAACAAGATAAAACACCTGCTGACGGGTGTTTTATCTCAACATTCCCTTTGCACTTCAAACTATCCATCATTATTTAAAGATAATAAAAGCATCAGCCAACCATTCTGATTACTCTTTATGAATAGAATTTCACTTTAAGCTTATTCTGTTATCTCAACTGATTAAAATCCAATATGATTAAAAACTATCAAAAAAACTAATTTATCCAGCTAATGGGGTATCAATATGTTTGTCACTCGCAAATTCACCAAAGGAATTTTATTTGTATCGGCGTTAGCGTCATGGCAAGCATTTGCTGAATCAGCGCCGCTTCTACACCCTCTTAAACTCAATCAAGCCACGATCTTTTTACGTGGTGCCGAGTTAACGAATAGCGCCACTGTTAATTTACCGCAAGGCGAAAGTAAACTGGTTTTTACCAATGTTGCTGACCACCTTGATCAAAAAAGCCTTTCTATTAGCTTAGATAATGAAGATGTTTTGATCCGCTCAATTGACGTGCAAACTGTGGCGGTAGACCCCGTTTACACGGGTGAAGTGGCAAATTTAAAAACGCAAATAGACGCGATAACCAAGCAAATTTCAGAGCTTAATATCAAAATAAAAGTGGGTGATGACCAACTCGCTTTACTGAAAGATCAGCGTTTTTTTGGTGAAACAACGACATTATCCCTTGAGCAGTCTGCATCCAAATTGGAGTTTATTCGTAAACAAATGTCTGCGATATTGAGCGAAAACTTAACGTATCAGCATCAGATTGATGAATTAACAGAGAAACACGCGTTATTGCAGGCAAAATTTGAAGGAATTCTTCCCGATAATATTGGTGAGCAAACGCAAATTGTGTTGACGGTTGATACGCCCCAAAATTTGAGCACTAACATGCAAATTTCGTATGTCACTCCCGATGCAGGTTGGTCCCCAAGTTATGATATTCGCGCTAAAGATATTGATAAACCAGTCAATATTACCTATAAAGCTGACGTTATTCAAAATACTGGCATGGACTGGGACAAAGTTAAACTCACCCTTTCCTCTGCTAATCCAACGCGCAATATCACCCCGCCATTTTTAACGCCATGGTTATTGTCCGTTTACGATCAATATAATCAAGGTGATATGAATAGAAAAATGTCCGCGTCGATGGATATAGAGATGGCAGCGCCTGCTGCGCCTGTAGCAGAACTCTCTGCAGTAAAAAAACGCAGCCCGGGAATGGCAAACTATGTGTCCACCAACACCAATGGTGTGAATCTCAGTTATAACATCGACTTGCCTTTTAGCTTAGCTTCTACCCCTAAATCAAAATCCATTACCATTAAGCAAGCGGATGTTGATGCTAAATATCGTTATACATCAACACCAAAAATGTCGGAAGAAGTCTATTTGCAAGCACAAATTGATGACTGGGATACACTGAACTTACTGAATGGCCCTGCAAATATTTACTTCATGAACAGCTATGTGGGTGATTTTTATGTAAATTCGGGGCAATTGACTGAGACTCTCGATATTCCATTCGGGGTGGATGATAACATTCAAATTTCTCGCGTGAATAATGCAGGTATGCGTAAAAAGCCGACCTTTATGGGCTCCACGGTTGAGCAAAAAGAAAGTTTCTTAATTAAGGTACGTAATACGCGGAGAAATGATATTAAACTGTCTGTTTATGACCAACTCCCGACGAGCAGAGATACCGATATTAAAGTGATCAACCCTGAATATAAAGGCGGAAAACTGGATGAAACAGAGAATAAAATTGAATGGGATTTAACGCTCAAACCGCAAGAAACCGCAGAGTTACCATTAAGTTATACGCTGAAATACCCTAAAAATAAGCAGATTAATGGATTATAACTGACTAAATAAGTTAATTATTTCATCAATGTAAAAGAACTAAATAGGGGCTTGGAAGCCCCTTAATAATAAGGTTAGAATGATTCAAAATAAACAACGATAACAACCTGAGGTACCTAATGATTATTCTAGTAACCGGCGCAACATCAGGATTTGGTGAAGCTATTGCTCGCAAATTTATTCAGCATAACTTCACTGTGATTGGGACAGGACGCAGAACTGAAAGATTAGATGCATTACATCAAGAATTGGGTGATAAGTTTTATCCATTAACTTTGGATGTGCAAGACCGAAAAGCCATTCAACACGCTGTAGCCAATTTGCCTGCCCACTTAAAAAATATCGATCTTTTAGTCAATAATGCGGGGCTTGCTTTAGGATTAGAGCCTGCATTTGATGCAAATCCGGATGACTGGGAAACCATGATCAACACAAATACCAAAGGCTTAGTCAATATGACTTATGAAGTGCTGCAAGGTATGGTGGAAAAAAATCACGGGCACATTATCAATATTGGCTCTACTGCTGCATCTTGGCCATATAAAGGTGGTAACGTTTACGGTGCAACCAAGGCGTTTGTAAAACAATTTTCTTTAGGATTACGTGCAGATTTAGTAGGTAAAAAAATCCGTGTGACCGATATTGAGCCAGGGTTAGTCGGTGGAACTGAGTTTTCAAATGTCCGCTTTAAAGGCGATGATGAAAAAGTCACAAACACCTATAAGGGCGCGGATGCCCTTACTGCTGAAGATATTGCGGAAACAGTTTATTGGGTGGCAACACTTCCGGCTCATATGAACGTTAATACACTAGAATTAATGCCAGTATGCCAAACATTTGCTGGCTTAACCGTACATAAACAATAATAAATTTTCGTACTATTCTTTAAAGACGGCATTATTGTTTATTAGCTATACTCTGGTTATAGAGCGAGTATTGAAACGAAAGGAAATTACATGAGCACGTCACAAAAATTTATCAAAAATGGCCTAGCTGCAATCTGCTTCTGCCTCCCTTTGATGTGGGTTAATGCGGCGCAAGCAGCTAATACATCATGCGCTGCGGGTAGCACTTGTGTTTCTGTCGGTAATGGCAGTAATGACCCATTGAATAAGGAACAGGCGCGACAAGATAAAGAGCAGTGGGATGAAACTAAAATGCTACGTTCTAAAGTTAACCGCCGTACCGAAAAAGAGTTTGATAAAATTGACGCGGCATTTGATGCTAAAGATAAATGTGAGAAAAGTTTGAATCTTAATGCTTATTGGGAGCCAAATACTCAACGTTGTCTTGATGTTAATTCAGGTCGCCCAATCATCAATCCTTAGTTCAAAATAGAATATATCGATAAAATAAAGGGCGCTATTTGCGCCCTTTTGCTTAGATAATAAATTAAAATCTATATAAAGATTAAAATGCAGGAACTGAAACAAATTCTTGCAGTTTTTCACCATCTAAATAATGTCCCAACTCTTTTTCTTCAGGCCGCAATAAATAAGGAATTTCACCCAATAATGGCGCATCAATATGTTGTTGCATACGCTGGATAATTTGAGCGTAATGTGCCAAGCCTGGGTTGATTCTATTGGCTAACCAACCGACTAACGGTAAACCATCAGCTCGAATAGCTTCAGCTGTCAATAATGCATGATTGACACACCCATGCTGAATGCCGACGACTAAGATCACGCCAACAGATTGTTTTTTCAACCAGTCGGCATAAAAAGTATTATCATCAAGAAGATAACGCCATCCACCATTACCTTCGATAACGACTATGTCGCTTTGCTCGTGAAGGTGATCTAACCCTTTATTGATTTTATTAAAATCAATACTGTTTTCATGGCTGTAATTATCACCAAGTCTGACAGGGTTAACTTCATCATACGAGACGAGATCTTGCGAAACACGATGAATAAGAAGTGCATCCTTATTGCGCTTCCCTTCCGGTGTATCGATACATTGATCTGCAATAGGTTTGTACCCTACTGCTTTAATACCTTGATTATTAAGTGCTTGTAATATTGCTAGTGTCGATACCGTCTTCCCGACATCTGTATCTGTCCCGGTAATAAATAGATTGTTCATGGTTGTTCTATCCTGAAGTGACAGACTAAGGTCAGCAAAATGCTATAAAAATGATATGAATTCAGTTTATGGGAATGGAGAAATGATAAGTTTGCGTTAGCTCAATTTTGTGTAAGATAATGAGAAGTTTATCAAATTGTATTAGCCTTGCAGTAATTGCAACAACAGCGAGCCATCATAAAGTGCATTTTGGATTAATGCCGTTTCACTCTCTTTAATTAAACTTATTGATTTATCAAGTATTAATTTATTACTGTAAAGTGGATTCCCATATAATGAGATAAAATATTGTAGGCGAGTAAGCCAGTAATTTTTCTCATCAGTTAAAGGAGAATTAACTAAAATCAATTCGGTTCCAAATAAATTAATCATCATTGCTAATGGGTAAGCGAGTCGTTTGGCTACTATATCGAGTAATAAAATACATAATGGGTCATTTTCTATTGCACCTCGACTAATTGTATTAATATCGACACTTTCTTTATGCAAAATAGATGTAGGATAATCTGCAAGTAATTCCTTTGCTTGCTGAATAATCGCCGGAATAGATATCTTAGTTTCTAAGCAGTCTGTTCCACCACAATAGCAAGATTGTGGTTGTTCTGAATCAGTTAGAGTATGTGCAAATAATATAGGCTGACGAGTTATTGAATCCAGTGAATAGCCGTGATTCAGCACCGCGATATTAACCACATCTTGAATCTGTAGATAAATAATATTTTTTTGTGGTCGAGATTCTGAATGTTTGAGGTGGTCGCCGATAGCCAAAGCATTAACTGGCGGATGAAGATAGACAGGCAGGCCTGTTTTTTCTGTCAGCATTTTGCCGATTGCCAATTGGTGAATATGATAGTCAGGCAACCTATAAATAATTCCAGAGTAAGAGTCTAAGAGACCATCTAATAAGATGCTGATCGCCGTGACTCTTTCTAAGTGAGAGGCGTTTTCTTCGAAAAACAGACCAATCAGTTCCGATAACCGATCACTAAATTGTTGATTACCTTTTACATCAAAAGGATAGCACTGTTCTGTGAGAGTTTTAGCATTAATTTCTTTTAACGAAATAATGGCATGTTGTTGTTCAATTCGAATGGCTAAAAATTGCCAACCTTCACTTTCAATGACTAACCCTACGGCTGGTCGCCCTCTTAGCCCTAATACTGGAAATTCACGTTCCTGTATTAAGTGAGCATCCATCAGTTCACGGGTAATTTTGGTGATACTCGCAGGGGCCAATTGAGACTGTTTTGATAACGCAATACGGGAAATTGGACCATGTTGTGCAATAATTCGGTACACAAGCCCAGTATTTAATTGCTTGATTTGGTCGGTATTCCCCGTTTGGTTTATCATCTTAACACTCAGAAATCGTTATAAATTATGATTGATTATGCCTGATATAAATGAAAACTCGGCTACATTTACATATAAAACGTGATGTAAATCTCGTTAATCATTTCAAATTCTACGACTTATACGCCCACAATACTTATATACCCACAATATTGTGCAGCAGTAACTCAGTCAGTTTTTTAGCCGCAGCAGGCGGCGTTCGTCGCGTATTGTAGACTAACCAGACCTCTGAAGTAGCTTGAATATTCGCGAGTTTTAGATATCTCACACCATCAATCTTCATTCGCGTAAAAGATTCAGTGATGATGGAAATCCCCATCCCAGCAGATACTAAGCCTAAAATGGTCATGGCTTCCCCCGCTTCTTGGGAAATCGTAGGAACCACCCCTTCGGAGGATAATAATTGGTTTATCTCATCATACAGTGCCGTTCCCACTTCCCGTTCAAAGAAAACTAACGGGTAAGCCGCAAGCTGCTTAATATCAACACCACTTTCTTCAAAAGCCAGTAAGGGATGCCCTTCATAAACCGCAACCATAAAAGGCTCTTTAAACAATAATTGATAGTCCAATTGTTCAGGTAATATTGTATTGCGCATGATGCCAATGTCTATGCGCCCGGTCACTAAAGGTGGGATTTGCTGCTTCGTATTCATTTGATGCATATGAATAGAAACATCAGGGTACGCTTCACGGTATTGGCGCAGGCTCATGGTCACTTTGTGCATAAATGGCGTTGTTGACGTAAAGCCAATCGACAATTCGCCAAGTTCCCCTTTTTCCATACGAGCCGCTTTGGTCGCTGCAGCATCGACCTGCCCTAAAATTTGGTGTGCTTCTTTGAGAAACATCGCACCGGCTGGCGTTAAGGCGACATTGCGGTTATTGCGCTCTAACAATTTCGCATTCACCATTTCTTCAAGTGCCTGTATTTGTTGACTTAGTGGCGGTTGAGACATGTGCAAGCGCTCAGCCGCACGCCCAAAATGTAGCTCTTCAGCAACAGCAATAAAATAACGTAGGTGGCGTAATTCTATGTTCATTTGATTGATATCTTAAAAGTATCATTGTGTATTATTAATATATTAGACAAAAAAATAGAAAGTTTCTATTCTTTGATCGAAATCAAGTCCGTTAGTCGTCAAGGAATTTACATGGAACAGCAGTCAAACAGCCTCTCAACGAGCCAACCTCTACAAGGAAAACAAGCCAAAACCTTGACCAATGCAGACCCGAAAAAACACTACATTCAACGGGACGATGCGCTGTATCTGCGTGTCACTCTGTCATTTTTTACTGTGGGCTTTGCAACATTTGCGTTGCTGTACTTTGTACAACCTATTCTGCCGATGCTATCAGCGGACTTTAATATTTCCCCGGCGACTGCCAGTTTATCACTCTCTTTAAGTACGGGATTAATGGCCTTGGGGTTACTGATCACCGGCCCTATTTCCGATGCTATTGGTCGTAAAAATGTGATGGTCATTTCCCTGACTTGTGCGGCACTTTTTACACTAATGAGCTCCATAATGGAAAGTTGGCAAGGGATTTTGATCGCCCGTGCATTAGTGGGATTATCTCTTAGTGGTGTAGCGGCCGTCGCGATGACCTATTTGAGTGAAGAAATTCATCCGAGCTATGTTGCACTGTCGATGGGCTTATATATCAGTGGTAACTCTATTGGGGGAATGAGTGGACGTTTAATGACCGGAGTGATTGCCGATTTTTATTCATGGCGAGTCGCAGTTGTTATTTTAGGCTCATTAGCATTGTTAGCGGCGATTGGATTCTGGCGCTTATTACCGCCTTCTCAACACTTTCGCGCAAGCTCACTGAAACCTAAAAATCTTTGGGTTAACTTACACTTACATCTACGCGATACGGGGCTGCCCTGGTTATTTATTGAGGGCTTTATCTTGATGGGTGGCTTCGTCACCATGTATAACTACATTGGATACCGCTTACTTGAATCACCTTATAATTTTAGTCAGTCTGTCGTAGGATTTTTATCTGTTATTTATTTAACAGGAACTTACAGTGCGACAAAAACAGGGAGTTTGACCCAGAAACATGGATTTGGACAAATTTTAATTGCTGCCATTGCGATGATGTTAATCGGCGTAATTTTGACGTTACACGGTAATATTTGGATCATTTTATTAGGCATGACAGTATTGACCACCGGATTCTTCGCCGCACATTCCGTTGCAAGTAGCTGGGTGGGACGTCGAGCTAAACGGGCAAGAGGACAAGCATCTTCGCTCTATTTGTTTAGCTACTATGCGGGTTCCAGTATTGCCGGTACATTAGGCGGCTTTTTCTGGTCGGCATATGGTTGGAATGGCGTCGCGTTATTTATTGCGGCTCTTCTACTGGCCGGTGTAGGTATCGCTTATAAGTTAAAAACAAAATGTTAGTGGCTTATAAATTACCGAATAATCCAATAAGTTAACTGCTACCAAAGGTTAGAATTCACATCCTCATCATAGTTAATAGAAAATATATAAATTAATCAATGATGAGGAGCTTCAATGAAAAAATTATTATTATTTCCTTTATTACTTTGCTATAGCTACTTTGCCCTGCCTCATGGCTATATCGAGTACCCCGCAAGTCGAGCCTACTTGTGTAAATTGCAAACCAATAAAAACTGTGGTGCTATTCAGTACGAACCTCAATCTGTTGAAGGATTGAAAGGTTTTCCTCAAAAAGGACCTGTTGATGGTAAAATTGCCAGTGCGGGTATTGCGGCTTTTTCGTCCATCGATGTTCAGAATCCTTTTCGCTGGACGCGCATGTTAATAGAAACGCCTGATTTTGATTTTTTCTGGCGCTTAACGGCGATCCACAAAACGACGAAATGGGAATATTTTATTACGCGAGAAGATTGGAATCCCAGTGAGCCATTAACCCGAGCGCAATTTGAATTAACGCCATTTTGTAAATACGAAAAAGTGGAGACGCCAGCGAGTTTAGTGCAACACAGTTGCAGGCTCCCAAAAAATTATCAAGGCTACCATATTATTTTGGGTGTCTGGACCATAAATGATACGGCTAATGCATTTTATCAAGTGATTGATATTGAAATAGATTATAAGCAATAACAGCAAGATAAATCCATGATGGGATAGTATAATACCCTGCCTCGCTATCCCGTAATTTCCTGATTAAGCAAGTTGATAAACACAGTTGTTAATGTTAGTTTTATTTATCTGGCAATAGAATGTTGTAACTAAACATAAGGTTGTATATCTCAAATGTCCAAACAACAATTAATTAGCTCATTCAATCTATTAGAGTCGAATATTAATCTGCTATGCCAATTGCTTCAGGCTCAAAAAGATGTCAATGCGGCCGTATTTAGTTTACCGGAAACCCTTAAAGGGGACGAAAACAATGAAGTCAATTCTATCTTTGTGGATAAACATGTGGGGCACGATGCAATTACCCAAACAATAGAGCTGTTTAAGCTTTTGTTTATTCATAAAAAATCAGAATCGGTTAGTAATAAAACCGCGATACGTTTACCTGGAGCAATTTGTTTAGCCCCCTCTTATGCTGAATATAAACAATTTCAACAGCTAATCGCCGATATCAACCAATTAAAAATAGACATTAAGCAAATCGTAACCAATGTTGATGAAGCTCATCGGTTTGAATTTATAAGAGAAAGCTTGCATGGACTACTTACGCTGAATACCTATCGAACCCTCACCTCTGTTGTCGACCCCGATACCATTCGTTTTGGGTGGGCAAATAAGAAAGTGATCAATAAAGTGACTCCAGAAGAGATGCTCAACCGCTTACAAGCCAGTTTAGAAAGCGGAAGAACACCAGCTCATTTACAGCGCGAACATTGGCAGTTGCAGTTAGAAACTGAGATCCAGTTAATTCGCTCCCTTCCCCATGATTGCATTCTAAAAACACAGCGTCCGGTAAAAGTTCAACCTATCGCCCGAGTTTGGGACAAAGAAACTCAGAAGCAAACGCAATATCCTTGTGCGACGCCGATATTGGTTTTTGCTGTCGATAAAACATTAGGTGATATAAAACTGGGTGAGCTGGCGGATTATCATCAAGACAATATCGCACTGCGTAATCGTCCAAAAGCAAAACCTGTTGAATTACTGATACCGCGCTTAAATCTGTATATAGAGCGATAAAAAAGCCCCTGTGCTATTTCTAGTACAGGGGCTGAAAATCTTATCTTAGATAAAGATAATTACGATTTCATGCTACCAACCATATCTTCTGGACGAACCCATTCATCAAATTGAGCTTCAGTTAAGTAGTTCAATTTCAGTGCAGATTCTTTCAGAGTCAGGCCTTCTTTGTGCGCTTTCTTCGCAATTTCAGCAGCTTTGTCGTAACCGATATGGGTATTTAGCGCAGTCACCAGCATCAGAGATTCGTGCAGTAATTTCTCAATACGCTCACGGTTTGGTTCGATACCTTCCGCACAGTGTTCGTTGAAGCTACGCATACCATCTGCTAATAAACGAATAGATTGTAAGAAATTATCGATAACCATTGGACGGAATACGTTCAATTCAAAGTTACCAGAAGCCCCACCAATGTTAACTGCCACATCGTTACCCATTACTTGAGCACACAGCATGGTTAATGCTTCGCACTGAGTTGGGTTAACTTTGCCTGGCATGATTGAGCTGCCTGGTTCGTTTTCAGGAATCGAGATTTCGCCGATACCACAACGAGGACCTGATGCTAACCATCTAACATCGTTAGCAATCTTCATTAAAGAAGCCGCTAAGCCTTTTAATGCACCGTGTGCGTGAACTAATGCGTCACACGTTGCTAATGCTTCAAATTTATTCGGTGAAGTCACAAACGGTTGACCCGTTAATTCTGCAATTTTCTTCGCAACACGAACCGCGTATTCAGGGTGAGTATTTAACCCTGTACCGACTGCAGTACCACCTAATGCAAGCTCGCAAACATGCGGCACTGCATTTTCAATATGTTTTTCATTGTGGGCTAACATAGCAGCCCAGCCTGAAATTTCCTGACCTAATGTTAATGGCGTTGCATCTTGTAAATGCGTACGACCGATCTTAACAATATCTTTGAATTCTTTTGCTTTCGCATCGAGGGTTTTATGCAGAACTTTCAGTTCTGGTAGCAAATGTTCACGCATCGCGACAACGGCCGCCACGTGCATTGCTGTTGGGAAGACGTCGTTAGAGCTTTGGCTCTTGTTCACATCGTCATTTGGGTGGATCAGACGGTCGTTACCGCGCTGTCCGCCGAGGATTTCGCTACCGCGGTTAGCAAGTACCTCATTCATGTTCATGTTACTTTGAGTACCAGAACCGGTTTGCCAGATAGCGAGAGGGAATTCTGTTGGATGCTTGCCAGCAAGGACTTCGTCTGCCGCAGCGATAATCGCATCACCGCGATCTTTTGGCAGTAAACCTAAATCCATGTTCACGCTTGCGGCCGCTTTTTTAGTGACAGCTAAAGCGTGGATCAGAGCAACAGGCATTTTCTCTACAGAGATACGGAAATGTTCTAAAGAACGCTGCGTTTGCGCGCCCCACAAGTGGTCAGCAGGTACTTCAATTGGTCCCATTGAGTCTTTTTCAATGCGAGTGGCTGCCATTACTAGCTCCTTAGGTACATATTCAGAATAATTAATTTTAGAATCATCTGCTTGCAGGTAAGCAAATAACCGAGCAGTATAATGCCACAAATTGAATTTCAATTATGAGACTTGGTCGAGCTTATTGTGCTGTAGTAAAAAGGAAATTAGTTGATTTTTGCAAAAAGAGAGTTTTGATATGCTAAAAATGATAAACCAAATCCAACACTATGATTGGGGAAGTAAAACAGCCCTCAATGAACTGTATGGTTATCCTAATCCGGATAATTTACCTATGGCTGAACTTTGGATGGGTGCTCACCCCAAAGCCAGTTCTGAGGTCATATCCCCCTTAACACATCAGAAAATCTCGTTAAATGCCTTCATTAAAGAAAACCCAGAGAAAATACTGAGTAAACATATTGCCGAGCATTTTGGTCGCCTGCCTTATTTATTTAAAGTGCTGTGTGCTGCACAGCCTCTATCTGTTCAGGTTCATCCAAATAAGCATGATGCAGAAATAGGATTTGCTAAAGAAAATGCGCAAGGGATCCCTTTAGATTCTCCTATACGTAATTATAAAGATGATAATCATAAACCCGAGTTGATTTATGCATTAACCCCTTTTAAAGCAATGAATGCATTTCGTCCTATAGATGAAATTGCCGAATTATTTAGCTTTATTGCAGCCGCGCACCCTGAAATTCAACTTTTCGTTCAAACACCAAGCGAAGAACGACTTAAAAAATTATTTGCACAGATTCTTAATCTGACTGGCGAACAAAAAAATCTTGCTATAGGGGTATTAAAAGCTGCATTAAATAGCAAACAAGGTGAGCCTTGGAATTCAATTAAACAAATGGTGAACTTATATCCAGACGATAGTGGTTTATTTACACCTTTAATGCTAAATATCGTTGAATTACAGCCAGGTGACGCCATGTTTTTAGCAGCTAGAACGCCTCACGCCTATTTAGAAGGTGTCGGGTTAGAAGTGATGGCTAATTCAGATAACGTCTTACGAGCGGGATTAACCAGTAAACATATCGATGTTCAAGAACTGATTGATAATATTGATTTTAAATCAATTAACGCTGAGGATTTGTTCAATATCCCCGAAAAATCTGGAAATGTCTGGAAATATAAGATCCCAGTAGAAGATTTTTCATTTAATATATATTCTATTGACTGCTCTGGCTTATCCATAACTAATCATGTTGCTTCAATTTTGTTTTGTATTGAAGGCAAGTTAGTATTGCGATCAGGTAATCAAGAAATAAACATGAATTCTGGTGAATCTGTTTTCTTACCTGCTTATGAGGATAACATTTCTATTAAAGGAAATGGTCAATTAGCCCGAGTATTTAATTTTTAGGTCGTATTCTGTATTTAGCCGTTGGTACACACAGCCAAACGGGTAATAAAAACTTATATTATTTTTACATAAGTACGTTTTGTACGTACTGAAAGGATGGATGTTGATAATGAAAAAGTCATTAGTTGCGGTAGGTGTTATCGTTGCTCTGGGCGCAGTATGGACTGGTGCATCATGGTACACAGGTTCAAAAGTTGAAGCTGAACTGAATAAAGTGATTACGAATTCCAATGCGTTTATCACCGCTAACAATCCAAGTGCTGATGTTGTCTTTAAATTAGAGAACTACAAACGTGGTGTTTTCTCTTCTCAAGCTGACATCGTCATTACTTCAACCACTTCTGCTGACGAAAACATCGTCTTTAACGCGGATATTTCACACGGTCCACTGCCATTATCTCAAGTGGCTAAATTCAACCTGATGCCAAAACTGGGCGCAGTGAATGTTGAATTAGCGAACACTAATGCAACTAAAGAGCTGTTTGAAGCGACTAAAGGCAAGCCATTCATGCATGGTTCTGCGGTTATCGGCTACAGCAAAAACGTAGATTCTAGCATTGAGCTGATCCCACTTGAGTACACAAAAGATGACGGTAAGTTCTCTTTCAGTGGCGCTAAGTTTGATATCGCAACAGGTTCTGATTTAAGCACCATTGATGCAACTTTAGTAACTGATAGCTTAGTTATTAGCAGCACCAAGGAAGAAGGCTCTATCACTATGAAAGGCCTGAAGCTGGTTTCTAACGTAACGAAATCTCAGCACGGCTTTTATACTGGTACTCAATCTTTCGTGATCGCAGATACCGATGTTAACATCCCTGAAACTAAGTTTTCGTTCAAAAACCTAGACGTTTCAAGTGATACTTCTATCAACGGTGATGATGTTAAAGGTAACATTTCTTACAAAATCAGCGATGTAAAAGCTTTAGAGCAAAACTTAGGTTCTGGTGAGCTGACTGTTGCTATCGAAAAATTAGATGCAAAAGCATTAGGTAAATTTGTTGAGCAATACAACCAAGCACTGGCTGATGGCTTAGCAACAGGCAACCCAGGTGAAGTTAGCGAAAAAATCGCAATGCAGATGATGACCACGACTCTGCCAGAGCTGATGAAAAGCAAGCCGGTGCTCACTATGAGCCCGTTCTACTGGAAAAACGATGCAGGTCAAAGTTCTATCGACCTGAGCATCACATTCAACAAGTGGAATCAAGACGAAATCACAGCGTTGGCAATGCAAAACAAAGTGGATGAAGCGTTCAAACAACTGATCACTTCTTTTGACTTCAGCATGAAACTGAACAAGCCAATGGTCATTGAGTCAATGACTCAAGCGATGATCTTAGATGGCGGCGTTGCAGCATCAGCAGAAGACAAGAAAGCGGTTCAAGAGCAAGTTTCTGAAGAGTTCGCAGGCGTTCAACAAATGCTGACTGCAGATATGTTCTCTAACCCGTTTGAAGAAATGTTCATGACTGATGAACAACGCGCAGAAAAAGCGAAAGAGAAAAAACACCCTTGGATGATCGACAGCGAAAACGATTTAACCATGACTGTTAAATTCTCTGGTAATGACCTGACCTTCAACGACGACAAATATACCTTAGCTGAATTCTTAATTAAGATGAAAATGATGCCGGGCGCAGAAGATGAAATGGGTTACGAAGAAGAAGCACAACCTGCTGATGGTGCAGAAATTGCAGAACCTGCAATTGAAGCAGAACAACCAGCAGAAGCGCCAGCTGCACAGTAATTGATTATTAAGATAATTTTTTCTTAAGATAAATTACGTAAACGCCAGTCACTCCGACTGGCGTTTTTCTTTTTATCACCCTCTTTTTCATTGATTTTTACTCAATTACAGACAAAATGGATGCAATATATCTATAAGGATCATTTATCGTGATAAACAAACAACTCCCACTCACGGATTTACATCGCCACCTTGATGGCAATATTCGCCCTGAAACCATCCTTTCCCTTGCACAACAACATCATATTCAGCTTCCCGCAGATGAAATTGAAGCATTACGCCCTCACGTTCAAATTATGGGACAAGAAGCCGATTTAGTAGGTTTTCTGACTAAACTGGATTGGGGAGTTGCTGTTCTTGCGGATTTAGATGCTTGTAAGCGCGTTGCATTTGAAAACGTGGAAGATGCATTCAACGCAGGCATCGATTATGCAGAGTTGCGTTTCTCCCCTTACTATATGGCCATGAAGCACCAACTTCCTGTTGAAGGTGTTGTTGGCGCAGTTATTGATGGCATTGCCGCTGGCTGCCGCCAATATGATATCCAAGTCAATTTGATTGGTATTTTAAGCCGTACATTTGGACAGCAAGCTTGCGCCATAGAATTAGACGGTCTTCTCGCTCATCGAGATAAACTGTGTGCTCTCGATTTAGCCGGCGATGAGTTAGGATTCCCTGGCGCCCTATTTGAAGAGCATTTTACCAAAGCACGTAATACAGGGCTCAATATCACTGTTCATGCAGGTGAAGCCGCTGGCGCAGCCAGTATTTGGCATGCGATCAAGCATTTAGGTGCTCAGCGTATTGGTCATGGCGTAAAAGCCATTGAAGACCCAGAATTGATTGAGTTTTTAGCAAAAAATAACATTGGTATTGAAAGCTGCTTAACTTCAAACATTCAAACCAGCACCGTTCCTTCACTGGTTCAGCACCCATTGAAAACATTTTTATCCCACGGCGTATTGGCATCAATTAATACCGATGACCCTGCTGTTCAAGGTATCGAGCTACCCTACGAATATAATGTTGCTGCACCGCAAGCGGGCCTAACACCGGCGGAAATTGAGCAAGCCCAACGTAATGGTTTAACCATGGCATTCCTCTCAGATAGCGAAAAAGCCGCATTGACGCGTAAAGCTGCGAATCGATAACTCCCGTTATAACCTACCCTGCGTTATAACCACTCTTAGGGCAGAGATCCTTTCTGCCCTATTGAGCCCTTCAATATTTCCAATGTTCTCTATTGCTAATGCGGTTAGAGTATTAAACCTATTTGTATGTTGTAACTAAATTGGCATATTGATAAAGGCAGCCACCGCTGCCTCATCGTGTTCATTACTGTTTTTCTAATCGTTTGGCATATTTCTGGGCTATCACTGCACACACCATTAATTGGATTTGATGAAAAATCATTAATGGTAGCAAAATAATCCCTACCGTTGCCGCGGGGAATAAAACGTTCGCCATGGGGACGCCGTTTGCTAAACTCTTTTTAGAGCCACAGAACAGAATGGTAATTTCATCTTCTTTACTGAATCCAAGAAGGCGCGCTGACATCACGTTAATCACCATCACCATCACTAACACGACGCAAGAAACTAATGTAATGATAAACAATGAATAAGCATCGATAGTTTGCCAGATCCCCTCCACAACCGCTTCACTGAACGCCACGTAAACCACAAGAAGAATCGATGAGCGGTCAGTGGTATTAACCAATCTTTTATGTCGATTGATCCAGTTGGCGATTAACGGGCGACATAGATGCCCGACAATAAACGGCACCATTAATTGCAACATAATTGAGCCAATCGCGTTCAAAGTGTCCATGGCTTGGCTGCCGTCGGTATCCATTAATACCCCCACCAAAACGGGTGAGAGGAAAACCCCTAGAATGCTGGATGCCGAAGCGCTGCAAATCGCAGCGGCAACGTTGCCCCCTGCAACCGAGGTAAATGCAATCGCTGATTGTACGGTTGCCGGCAATGCACATAAATAGAGAAACCCCATATACACCGTCGGTGACATCCAATGAGGCACCATAAAGCGTAACGCGATACCAATAATGGGAAAGAGAATAAAAGTACTGGCAAATACCAGTAAATGAAGCCGCCAGTGCCCCATCCCTGCGACGATAGATTCTCGGGATAACTTAGCACCATGCATAAAAAACAGTAGCGCGATTGCCGCTGTGGTTAGATGCTGAAAAACGGTTTTGACTTCCCCTTCACATGGGAAAATACTGGCGATGACAACCACGCCAATCATGATCAACAAAAAAGAGTCTATTTTAAGTTTTGCTAATAAATTCATTCGATTTTCCACAAATAAAAAGCCAGTATGAACTGGCAATATGTTGCTGACAAAGAGGGATAAAAGCGTGGTTTTTCCCTCTTTGTGTTATCAGGTGAAAATCAATGAATTGATTTTCCTCGTTGATTATTGCAACTAAAAATAGCCATTCTCAAACCAATTAGGTTTGAAAATTGTCTAAAGCCAGGTTTCACACTGGCTTTATCTTCAACGTTGAACCTTAGAAAATATTTTCGATGGTACGTTTTTCTTTCGCTGATTGCATACCGGCTTCAATCAATTTCATAATATCGATGGCTTCACTTGGCGTCACTGGATTTGGTTTACCGAGACGGATAGCGCCATGAATGGCTTCATAATAGCCGCCATAGTTGCCTTTCTCATTGTTCCACGGCTTCGTTATCATCTCATCATCTTGTGACAGGGTCACAACACCATGGTTCGGATCTTCCCCCCAATGCTCTCCTTGCGGAATAGCACCGCTTTTTAACGCATCTTCTTGAGTATCCAGACCATATTTCACGTAACTGCCCTTCATTCCATGAATGGTATAGATTGGCATTGGCGCAGCGGCAAGCGTTGTTGAGTGTAGAACCACTTTTTTATCTGCGTAATCCAGCATTGCATGGAAATAATCCACCGCTTGCGCACCTGGGCGAATAATACCAAGATCCACCGTAATCCCTTTTGGCTTGCCAAAATATTGCAGTACTTGGTCAATAACGTGCGGTCCTAAATCGTACCAAATCCCTGCACCTGGAATATTGGCTTCACGCCAGCGTTGTCTAACCACAGGACGAAAACGGTCAAAATGAGATTCATAATATTTAATCTCACCTAAACAGCCATCTTGCAGGATTTTTTTCACGGTCCGATAACCAGAATCCCAGCGGCGATTATGATAAACCGATAGCAATTTACCTGATTTTTCAGCTCGTTGCTGTAGGTCTTCGGCTTCTTTAACATCGAGTGTAAAGGGTTTATCGACAACCACATGCTTACCCGCCGCTAGCGCTTTACAGGCTAATGGGTAGTGAGTGTCATTTGGGGTTGGGATCACCACCAGTTCAATTTCATCATCCGCGAACAGTTCTTCCGGTGTTCCAACCACCTTAACATTAGGATGGTCGGCATGAACTTTGCTGGCATCGCTACTGGAGATTGTAGTTAGTTCAAACTCTTCTAACATGGCTAAAAATGGGGCATGGAAAGTTTTGCTGGCATAACCGTACCCGACAATCCCAACTTTAATTGGTTTGGACATGTTGACCTCACATTAGTGGCATATTTTGCTATTTTAAAAAAGTACCATCAGAATGAATCAATTAGCAAATAAATCTATGATAGGATTATTATTTATCTGTACTATTTAGTGATAATGGATCCCTTATTTATGACTTCTGTTTATAACGCAGGCCGCATTACTGGCTGGCTATTAGTCCCTGCTAGCTATTTACTGCTGACATTATTTGCTGCTTGCAGCATGACCGTGATGTACTGCATTAAGTTTTATGAAATTGTGACCACCGTTGAAAATTGGAGTAGTTTCATTACTCCTCAGTGGTATTTATCATTCGCTATTAGCCTCGCTATGTCACTGTTTAGCGTGCATGTAGCGCAATTGATGTTTAAACGCTCTCGCCACTTCCCCCGTCGTTTTACTATCTGGCTATTAGCATTAATGTTAATCGGGCTAAAAACCTTCGCCTTTTCCCCGATTGATGACCAAGCAGCCTTGCAAATCCTTGCATGGCCACTCTTAGGGGCTGCTTTTTTCGTCCCATATATGAAAATTTCTAAACGTGTGAAAATGACTTTCACACAAGATCGATAAGCATCACAAAAATAGCTTTGATATCATAGCCTCCGTTAAACTGACTGCGGTCAGTTTTTGGGCTTTTTTCTCTCTTCAGGCTATGACATGACCGACTATCTTCTACTTTTTATTGGGACAGTGTTAGTCAACAACTTTGTCCTCGTTAAATTCTTGGGATTATGCCCATTTATGGGCGTATCAAAAAAACTAGAAACTGCCATTGGGATGGGGTTTGCGACAACGTTCGTTATGACTCTCGCCTCTATCTCTTCGTGGCTAATCGATACGTTGATCTTAATCCCACTGGATCTAGTCTATCTGCGCACACTGAGCTTTATCCTTGTGATTGCTGTCGTTGTGCAATTTACCGAAATGGTTGTGAGAAAAACCAGCCCAACGTTATACCGCTTATTGGGGATCTTTTTACCGCTGATCACCACTAACTGCGCGGTTCTTGGGGTGGCTTTATTGAATATCAACCAATCCCATAATTTCTTGCAATCTGCGGTTTATGGCTTTAGTGCCGCCGTCGGATTCTCTTTTGTGATGGTGCTTTTCGCCGCTATTCGCGAGCGTTTGGCCGTCGCAAATGTCCCAGCGCCTTTTAAAGGTTCGTCAATTGGCCTGATCACGGCAGGGTTAATGTCCCTCGCATTTATGGGCTTTAGTGGTTTGGTGAAATTCTAATGATGTCTTTGTGGATTGCGATTGGCATATTAGCCGTTTTCGGGCTGATCTTTGGTCTGATCTTAGGCTATGCCTCACTACGTTTTAAAGTTGAAGAAGACCCGATTGTTGAAAAACTGGATGCGATTTTACCGCAAAGCCAGTGTGGCCAGTGCAGTTATCCGGGGTGTCGTCCCTATGCTGAAGCCGTCGCCAATAACGGTGAGATGATTAACAAATGCGCCCCTGGCGGCGAGCAAGTGATGCTCAAAATAGCTGAATTGATGAACGTAGATCCTCAGCCTATTGATGGCGATGAAGAGGCACAAAACCCTGTTCGTAAAGTGGCGGTCATCGATGAAGAAAACTGTATTGGTTGCACCAAATGTATTCAAGCTTGCCCTGTGGATGCCATTGTCGGCGCCACTCGTGCTATGCATACTGTGATTGAAGATTTGTGTACAGGCTGTGACCTGTGTGTAGCCCCTTGCCCTACGGATTGTATTGAGATGGTACCGGTTAAAACCACAACCGCTAACTGGAAATGGGATTTAAACACCATCCCAGTTAAAAACATTACGGATACACCTCTTTCTTCAGTTAAAGAGGGCTCCCATGTTTAATTTATTTAAGTGGTTGAAAAAAGATAATGTTTGGGACTTCGATGGTGGTATTCACCCGCCAGAGATGAAACTACAATCCAGCCAAACGCCTATGCGAGTCGCCTCCGTCCCTGACGAATTGATTATTCCGTTGCAACAGCATTTAGGACCTGAGGGTGAACTGATTGTTAAGGTTGGTGACACTGTCCTTAAAGGGCAACCGCTCACCAAAGGTACTGGCCGCACAGTACCCGTCCACGCCTCAACATCAGGAACCATTATTGCCATTGAGCCTATGGTTACCGCTCACCCTTCAGGGTTAAAAGAGCTGTGTGTCAAAATTAAATCTGATGGTTTAGATACTTGGGTCCCCTTACAGCCTGAGCCTAATTTCCAGCAACTTTCACGTGCCGATTTGCTCAATAAGATTGAGCAATCAGGGATCGCAGGTTTAGGGGGCGCAGGTTTCCCAACAGCCTCTAAACTCGCAGGCGGTAAAGATGCCATTAAAACGTTGATCATCAATGCTGCCGAGTGCGAGCCATACATCACCGCAGATGACCGTTTAATGCAAGAACACGCCCAAGAAGTCATCGAAGGTTGTCGCGTTTTACAACATTTACTCAATCCAGACCAAGTACTGATTGGCATTGAAGATAATAAACCCGAAGCCATCAATGCGTTAAAGCGTGCTCTTACACCAATGGATACACAGATTTTTGTGCGGGTGATCCCAACCAAATACCCATCGGGTGGTGCGAAACAACTCACAAAAATCTTAACTGGAAAAGAAGTCCCTTCTGGCGCACGTTCTTCCCAAATTGGCGTACTAATGCAGAACGTTGGTACCGTCGTTGCCATTAAACGTGCGGTGATTGATGGTCAGCCACTGATTGAACGTGTCGTGACAGTGACGGGTGAAGCTATTAAGCAGCCTGGTAATTTCTGGGCGCGTCTAGGCACTCCAGTTAAGCACCTGCTTCAACAATCCGGTTTTGAACCTGAAAATGAACAAATGGTGATTATGGGTGGCCCATTGATGGGCTTTACGCTGCCGGATCTGAATGTACCTGTGGTGAAAATATGTAACTGTTTATTGGTGCCTACCCAAGAAGAAATGGGTAAAAAACCAACCGAAGAAGCCTGCATTCGTTGCGGTTTATGTGTTGATGCCTGCCCTGCTGGATTACTGCCCCAGCAATTATATTGGTTCAGTAAAGGCGACGAACACGAAAAAGCGCAGAAACATAACCTGTTTGATTGCATTGAGTGTGGCGCTTGCGCTTATGTTTGCCCAAGTAATATTCCATTGGTGCAATATTATCGCCAAGAAAAAGCCGAAATTCGCGAGATAGACCAAGAGGAACGTCGTTCCGCAGAAGCAAAATTGCGCTTTGAAGCTAAACAACAACGAATGGAACGCGAAAAACTTGCCCGTGAAGAGCGCCATAAAAAAGCGGCTGTTCAAGTGGATACCGCAGATAAAGATGCGGTTAATGCGGCGCTGGCTCGAGTTAAAGCGAAGAAAGCATCAACCTCTGAGCCAATAAAAATTATTTCGGGTGAATTGCCGGATAATAGCGCCGTTATTGCAGCAAGAGAAGCGCGCAAAGCCCAAGCTCGTGCTAAACAAGCGCAAAAAGTCGCAGAACAAACCCAATCTGGCAACCCAGAAATTACAGACGGCGCTGAGGGAGATGACCCACGCAAAGCTGCCGTCGCCGCTGCCATTGCTCGTGCAAAAGCCAAGAAAGCCGCTGCGCAACAAACTTCAGAGCCTGTCGTTGAAGCACCTGTTGAAACCGCTGAGGAAATCGACCCGCGTAAAGCTGCCGTTGCTGCTGCCATTGCCCGTGCTAAAGCTAAAAAAGCGGCTGCGCAACAGACTTCAGAGCCTGTTATTGAAGCTTCAGTTGAAGCCGCTGAGGAAATCGACCCGCGCAAAGCTGCCGTCGCTGCTGCCATTGCCCGTGCTAAAGCTAAAAAAGCGGCTGCGCAACAAGCTACAGAACAACAATCCGCTGAGCCTGTTATTGAAGCGACAGTTGAAGCCGCTGAGGAAATCGACCCGCGTAAAGCTGCCGTTGCTGCTGCCATTGCCCGTGCAAAAGCTAAAAAAGCGGCTGCGCAACAAGCGACAGAACAACAATCCGCTGAGCCTGTTATTGAAGCGACAGTTGAAGCCGCTGAGGAAATCGACCCGCGCAAAGCTGCCGTTGCTGCTGCCATTGCCCGTGCAAAAGCCAAGAAAGCGGCCGCACAACAAGCTTCAGAGCCTGTTGTTGAAGCACCTGTTGAAACCGCTGAAGAAGTCGACCCACGCAAAGCTGCCGTTGCCGCTGCGATTGCTCGCGCAAAAGCCAAAAAAGCCGCGGCACAGCAAGCGACAGAACAACAATCCGCTGAGCCTGTTATTGAAGCGACAGTTGAAACTGCTGAAGAAGTCGACCCACGTAAAGCTGCCGTTGCTGCTGCGATTGCCCGAGTTAAGGCAAAGAAAGCGGCTGCTCAGCGATCTACAGAACCTCAATCAAACGAACAAACCACCACAGAGTAAGTGATAAACAGATGAAATTTAGACCGCTTGATAACAAAGCACGCCGTTTAAAAATTGCTAGCGCCCCATTTACTCATGATAACCAAAGTACCAGTCAGGTCATGTTTTGGGTTCTGCTTGCCGCTATCCCCGGCATTGCGGTACAAACCTATTTTTTTGGTGTTGGAACCTTATACCAAATTGCCATTGCGATGGCCACGGCCGCAGTAACGGAAGCTATCTCCATCCGCTTACGCCAGCAGCCTGTACTGCCTGTTTTGAAAGATAATTCTGCAATTGTGACGGCATTATTACTCGGTGTAAGTTTACCGCCATTATCTCCTTGGTGGCTGATTGTATTGGGCACTGTATTTGCCATTATTATTGCTAAGCAATGTTACGGGGGCTTGGGGCAGAATCCATTTAACCCTGCCATGGTCGGTTATGTGGTATTGCTGATTTCGTTCCCAGTACAAATGACCAACTGGTTGCCACCTCAAGAATTGCAACAGCTGCACATTTCAGGTTTTGATAGCTTGATGGTGATCTTTAGCGGGCATACCTCGACGGGAATAACACTGGATCAATTACGTACCGGTATTGATGGTATGAGCCAAGCGACCCCGTTGGATAGCTTTAAAACGGGCTTACTCACGCATTCCATTTCCGATGTACTACAGCAACCTATTTTACAAGGCTCTTTAGCCGGTATCGGCTGGCAGTGGGTGAACCTTGCCTATCTGGCAGGCGGATTAATTATGTTAAGCCGCCGCATTATTAGCTGGCATATTCCCGTCGCATTTATTGGGACACTTGCCCTTCTTGCTGTGGTTAGCTGGTTAATTGACGATAGCCGCTATTCTCCACCATTAGTCCAATTATTGTCGGGTGCGACTATGTTGGGTGCATTCTTTATTGCCACCGACCCAGTGACTGCCTCAACCACACCAAAAGGGCGAATTATTTTTGGTGTATTAATTGGCTTTTTAGTGTGGGTGATCCGCGTTTATGGTGGGTATCCTGATGCCGTCGCCTTTGCTGTCTTACTTGCCAACATCACCGTACCGTTAATCGACCACTATACGCAGCCTCGCGCGTATGGGCATAAGTAAGGAGCCTGCATGTTAAATACAATGCGCCGTCATGGCACAATATTGGCTCTGTTCGCTGCGGGTACAACTGCACTGAGTGCCGCGGTATATACGCTGACGAAAGATACTATCGCAGAGCAAGCCGCCATTGTGCAGAAAAAATTGCTCGACCAAGTCGTGCCTGAATCGTTATATGATAATGAACTCGCCAAAGAGTGCTATCTGGTCACCAATGAAGCTATACTAGGAAATAAACTCCCTCGACATCTGTATATTGCCCGCAAAGATGGTCAGCCTGTTGCTGCCGCTTTAGAAAGCACAGCTCCCGATGGTTATTCCGGCGCAATCCATTTGTTAGTCGGTGCAGATTTTAACGGCAATGTTTTGGGCGTACGAGTCACAGAACATCATGAAACACCGGGACTTGGAGATAAAATCGAAACCCGTATTTCTGATTGGATCACCCATTTTACGGGCAAAAAAATCGAATCTGCGCAAGACCCTCATTGGGCAGTGAAAAAAGATGGCGGTGATTTTGACCAATTTACGGGGGCCACCATTACCCCTCGAGCTGTCGTCAATGCCACAAAACGTACCGCTGCATTTATCCAAACGGTACCTGAAGAATTAGCAAATTACCCAATTTGTGGGGATGAATAATGAGTAGCGAAACGAAAGAATTATTTGCACAAGGGTTATGGAAAAATAACTCTGCATTAGTACAACTACTGGGTTTATGCCCATTATTGGCGGTATCATCTACAGCGACTAACGCATTAGGTCTTGGGCTAGCAACAACCCTCGTTCTCGTCTGCACTAACGTCGCGGTATCCGCATTTCGTCGCTGGGTTCCTGCTGAAATCCGCATTCCCATCTACGTGATGATAATCGCCTCCGTGGTAAGCGCCGTACAAATGTTGATCAACGCCTATGCGTTTGGTTTGTATGAATCGCTGGGGATCTTTATTCCGCTTATTGTGACAAACTGTATCGTGATTGGCCGCGCAGAAGCTTATGCTTCTCGCAATCCCGTTCCTTTATCTGCCGTCGATGGTTTGGCGATGGGGTTAGGTGCAACGGCCGCATTGTTTGTACTGGGTGCTATGCGTGAAATTCTCGGTAACGGCACTTTGTTCGATGGCGCTGACCTACTGTTAGGTTCATGGGCGAAATCGTTACGGGTGGAAGTCTTACACCTTGACTCCCCCTTTTTACTCGCTATGCTGCCACCGGGCGCGTTTATTGGCTTAGCATTGATGCTAGCCGGTAAATACCTTATTGATGAAAAAATGAAAAAGCGCGCAGCGCTAAAATCAGGTCAACAACCTGCTCGTGACTACCAAAAAGAACAAGGTTGTGGCACTCATATTTCTTAAATTTGAAGCTTTGTGAGCAATGAATAAAACTAAACGAATCGAAATTCTCACTCGCCTGCGCGATAACAATCCTCATCCGACAACGGAGCTAGCATTTAGCTCCCCTTTTGAATTACTGATTTCGGTGCTGCTGTCTGCGCAAGCCACCGATGTCAGCGTCAACAAAGCGACGGCAAAACTTTATCCGGTCGCCAATACGCCAGAGCAAATGGTCGCACTCGGCGTTGATGGCATCAAAGAGTATATTAAAACCATTGGGTTATTTAATACTAAAGCCGAAAGCGTCTATAAAACCTGCCAGATCCTGATTGAAAAGCATCATAGCCAAGTCCCTGAAAACCGCGAGGCATTGGAAGCCTTACCGGGTGTTGGGCGTAAAACGGCAAATGTTGTGCTCAATACCGCCTTTGGCTGGCCGACCATTGCCGTCGATACCCATATCTTCCGCGTGTGTAATCGCACTAAGTTTGCTCCCGGTAAAGATGTTGTGGAAGTCGAGGAAAAACTATTAAAAGTGGTTCCTGCTGAATTTAAAGTCGACTGCCACCACTGGTTTATTCTCCATGGCCGTTATACATGCATCGCCCGCAAACCGCGCTGTGGATCTTGCATCATTGAAGATCTTTGCGAGTTTAAAGATAAAATTTACCCTGAAAATTAATCAACTTAGCCCAAGATGCGAATTTCCATACAGTTCTAAAGTCATTCGCATTTTTTTCTTGCTCTAAGACTTTGTCTTACGCAACAATAGAGCCAAACTCAACATCAAATAAACGGTAAGTATGTTTCAAGACAACCCATTATTAGCGCAACTCAAACAAACGTTGCATGCCAAAACACCTCGCGTCGAAGGTCTGGTGAAAAGCACTGAAAAAGGCTTTGGTTTTTTAGAAGTCGATGGACAAAAAAGCTATTTCATTCCACCGCCGCAAATGAAGAAAGTGATGCACGGGGATAGAATTTCTGCCGCTGTTCATACGGATAAAGACCGTGAATTTGCCGAGCCTGAAGAGCTTATCGAGCCATTCCTTAACCGTTTTGTGGGTAAAATTCAGAAGAAAGATAACGACAATCGCCTGTTCGTTATTCCCGATCACCCACTGCTAAAAGATGCTATCTCTTGTCGCCCAATCAATGGTATCACTCATGAATTTAAGCAAGGCGATTGGGTTGTTGCAGAAATGCGTCGTCATCCATTAAAAGGCGACAAAGGTTTCTACGCAGAAATTACAGAATATATTACCTTCGGTGATGACCATTTCGCGCCGTGGTGGGTAACGTTACGCCGTCACCAATTAGATCGCGCTGAGCCTGTCATGGTTGAGAGTGAACGTGATGATGAAGGCTTAGAACGTCTTGATTTAACTGACCTTCACTTTGTCACCATCGACAGTGCAAGCACTGAGGATATGGATGACGCGCTGTATATCGAGAAAACGGCGGAAGGTAACCTGAAGCTATATATCGCGATTGCCGACCCAACCAGTTATATCAAAGAAGGCAGTGAGTTGGATAAACTGGCATTAGCCCGTTCATTCACTAACTACCTGCCAGGCTTCAACATTCCAATGCTGCCTCGCCAACTGTCTGATGATTTATGTTCCCTGCGTCCAAATGCTCGTCGCCCTGCTCTGGTTTGTGTTACGCAGATCCTGCAAGACGGTACCATTGATAGCAATATTGAGTTTTTCAGTGCGTGGGTTGAATCTAAAACTAAGTTAGTTTATGACGAAGTTTCTGATTGGTTAGAAGAAACAGGTTCTTGGAAACCACAATCTGACGCTGATACTCAGCAAATCCTACTATTAAAAGAGATGGCCGACAAACGCTTACAATGGCGCCATGATAATGCCTTAGTCTTCAAAGATAGACCGGATTACCGTTTCGTTTTAGACGAAAATGGCAACGTGGTGGATATCGTCTCAGAAAGCCGTCGTACCGCAAACCGCATTGTTGAAGAAGCGATGATCACAGCCAACTTATGTGCGGCTAACGTGCTGAAAAACAAATTAGGTTTCGGTGTGTTTAACGTCCATATGGGCTTTGAGCCTCTGCAAATCGAGCAAGTGGTTCAGACCTTGAAAGATAATGGCATCGAAGCAAAAGGCGAAGAGTTATTAACCCTTGAAGGTTTCCGTCAATTACGCCGCCTCTTGGATTCACAGCCGACTCAATTCTTAGACAGCCGTATTCGTCGCTTCCAAACCTTTGCGGAAGTAAAAGCGGATCCGGGTCCTCACTTTGGTCTAGGCTTTGACGCGTATGCCACATGGACATCGCCAATTCGTAAATACACCGATATCGTCAACCACCGTTTGCTAAAATCGATTATTGCGGGCGCACCAACACCGGAAAAACCAACTGAAGAGTTATCTCTTAAGCTGGCAGAACGTCGCCGTGCTAACCGTATGGCTGAGCGTGATGTGGGTGATTGGTTATATTCCCGCTATCTGAAACCGTTTGAAGGTACTGATACTAAGTTCCCTGCGGAAATTATCGATATTACTCGCGGTGGTGTGCGTGTGCGTTTAGTGGATAACGGCGCCGTTGCCTTTATTCCTGCGCCATTCCTGCACAGTGTTCGTGATGAAATTCAGTGCAGCCAAGAGACCGGTAGCGTGCTGATCAAAGGCGAAAAAGCCTATCAATTAAACGATATTATTGATGTCAATATCGCTGAAGTGCGTATGGAAACCCGTAATATCGTGGCTCGCCCAGCCGCGTAATCATTCTCCATTTCGTATCAAAAAGGCCATTACTTAAGAGTAATGGCCTTTTTTATCTGGTCAAAATACATTCAAAATAAACAGGTTAGCATTTAATGTTAAACATCTAACGTTTCTTGACATATCTTTCTGATTATTCCGATCCGCCTATCCTTTTTTCATGATATTTTAATTCAGCTATATGCTGATACGTAATTATCATTATAAAAAATAAGTTGGAGTAAACATCATGAAACGCATCCTCTCTTTTGTCATTATCGCAACGGTGGCTCTGGGCCTAAGTGCTTGTTCAAATATGTCAAAACAGAATAAAAACACAGCGATTGGAGCAACTGTCGGTGCTGTTGGAGGCGCAATATTAACGGATGGAAGCGCTCTGGGCACAGTAGGTGGCGCGGCTATCGGCGGGATTATTGGACATCAAGTGAAGAAGTAAATTTAACACACACTTTAATGACAAATGGGGGAATGATTTCCCCCATTTTTATTAGACTCGTTATTTTTGAATATTGCTAATCAACCACCGGCCAATTTAACTTGGTAACCTTTGACTTCCAGTAATTGTTTCAGTAAGTCACGCTTATCGCCTTGGATCTCGATATCACCGTCTTTCACAGCCCCGCCGCAACCGCATTTTTTCTTTAATTCAGCAGCCAGTTTTGTCAATTCTGCATCATCTAAGTCTAATCCCGTCACAACGCAAACACCCTTACCCTTACGGCCGGATGTTTCACGGCGAATACGCACGATACCATCACCTTTTGGGCGTTCGGTTTTCGGTTTCTCTTCCTCAATGCGCCCTATATCCGTGCTATAGACGAGGCGGCTGTTAGCGTCACTCATGCGATATCCTTAATGGACTGGTTAATTTGTTCTAAGGCCAGCGTTGGATCTTCACTACGGGTGATCGGACGCCCGATCACCATATAATCGACGCCTGCTTCAATCGCTTGTTGTGGAGTCATTATACGACGTTGATCGCCCACTTCACTGCCTACAGGACGAATACCTGGAGTGACTAACTTAAACGCTTGCCCACATACCGCTTTCAACGCTTTCGCTTCATGAGCTGAACATACGACACCATCAAGACCACACTGCTTAGTTAACAGCGCTAAACGCTCGGCATGCTCTGCCGGAGTTAGATTAATGCCAACGCCCGCTAAATCCGAGGCATCCATACTGGTTAACACAGTGACAGCCGTTAATAAAGGTGCGTCTTTACCATAGCTTTCAAGGGCTTGGCGTGCCGCTTCCATCATTCGCGCTCCACCGCTAGCATGAACGTTGACCATCCAAATGCCCATTTCTGCCGCTGCACAAACAGCACGAGCAACCGTATTCGGAATATCATGGAATTTGAGATCCAGAAAAACATCAAAACCACGGTCATGGAGTGACTTAACAAATTGAGGACCATTAAATGTGAACATCTCTTTGCCCACTTTTAATCGGCAGTCGCGCGGGTCAATTCTATCAACAAATGCGAGGGCGGCATCCGCAGTTTCATAGTCTAGAGCAACAATGATAGGCGAGTCAGTGTTTACGCGAACGAGGTTCTCAGTTGAGGAGATCATTTCATAGCCTTTATTGAGTATTATCAGAAATTAAAAGTGACGCTGTCACTGACCATCTAGCCCGCGAATTGGCTTGATGGTGTCCCAAGAGCGACAAGATGGGCAGTGCCAATAGAGCGAACGGGAGGTAAAACCACATTTGTGGCAACGGTAATCCGGTTTAGTACGAATTTGCTCACCCACCATTTTACGCAGCAAAATCAAGCTCTCTTTGGCTCGACCCTCTTCTGCTTCCGCCAGATGGTAATCCATCAAACGGTAGAATAAACGCATGGTTGGATGACGCTGAATTTGGTCATTGATATAGCTAGCAGCCGCTTCATGATTCTGCTTTTCAACGATAATATCGGCAAGATAAAGCTCAGCAATTGCGCCTGTATTTCCATCAACACATTGACGTAAATAGGTTTCCCAGCCTTCCGTCAGCCCGGTGTGTCGATAGCATTCGTACAGCATTGGCAATGTTTCAGAAACCAGTTCTCTATCTTGATGATAAACCTGCACTAAGGCAGAAATCGCTTTATCATAATTGCCTTGTTCGATAAAAATACGCCCTTTCATAATCGAAACGCGTGCACAGTTTTTATCCGCTTGTTCGCCTTTGTTTAATAGGCTTAAGGCTTCGTCGATATCATCACTCGCCAATTCTTGAGTCGCTAACTCACAGTAGAAATGTGCGATTTGTTCCCGTAACTCTTCAGAGCCTAATTTCACCAGCTTGGTTGCCGTTTCAATGGCTTTGCCCCAGTCACTGGTTAACTGATAAATCGATAACAACGATTGCAGCGCACTGTGTTTAAAATCCACTTCATCGGTTAACTGCTGGAACATATTTTCAGCGCGGTCATACACACCCGCGGTCATATAATCACGACCGAGTTGTTGAGTCGCTAATAAACGTTGTTCAAAAGAAAGCGCCGCACTTTCCACCAGCGACTGGTGAATTCGAATCGCGCGTTCAACTTCACCACGAGAACGGAATAAGTTCCCAAGAGTTAGGTGAGCTTCAAAGGCGGAGCTGTCTTCCGTTTTAAGCATTTCGAGGAATAAATCAACGGCTTTATCTTGTTGATTAGATAATAGAAAGTTCACGCCTGTCACGTAGTCACGGGACAAGCGATTTGCATGCTGCTGCTTATCTTGCTGAGCACTTCTGCGCCCCATGTACCAGCCGTATGCAGCGGCAACAGGTAGCAACAGAAAAAGCAACTCGAACATTGAGGATTATTCCTTGTTCTGAGCTGTCACTAATTCGGTTGAGTTAGAAATAGTTTTCTCTCCAGCACCCAATTGTGATTCTAAACGTCTAATTTTACGACGTGCATTCTTAAGGCTAACAATGGTACGCAGATAGAACACCGCACACACTAGCCACCCCAGCACAAAACCGACACCAAACAAGGTTGCAAGTAAGGAAGATAAAGAAAAATCCCCTTTTGCAATCAGGTAGTTAAATGTAATAACCTGATCATTGCTTGAACCTAGCGTAATCGACACAATAAAAACAGCGACCGCTAGTAATAAAATCAGAAAGTATTTCACATTTTTTCCCGTTATCAGTTCTTATCGTTACAAAACATATCGCTGATAAGGTAGCATTTTCAGCGCATTCAGACAAAGTAAATTATTCGCCCGCCAAGTGTATTCGCGCTAAAAACTGTCCTTTTTCATCATGATAATCTGATTGGCGTTAAATTCATTTCATTAATAATCGAGATTGATATATCCAGTAACCTAACAGTGCGAAAAGCGCACTAATTAACGTGGAGGCAATAATATCAATTGGCCAATGCATACCCAGCAGCATACGACTTAGGCCGATTCCCTGTGCCCAGCATAATATGACGAGACTTAATGTATATTGACGTTGTTGCCAAAACAGCACCATCAACAGCAATGCCCATCCCGCCGCAAATAACATGTGACCCGATGGAAATGAATAGCCCGTTTCTGCCTGCCAATGTTTACGCTGCCATTTAGGAATCAGCGAGTTCGACTTCACAGTATTTTTAATTAAATCCGCTCGTTCCCCGCGTTTTAAATCATAAAATTCCTGATGGGGAATTTGATACGTTTTTTCCAGCCATACCACATAAGGACGCGGTTCTTGGAAAGTGCTTTTCATTAAAGACTTCACCCCTTGCGCACCGAGAATACATAGTGCGATAACCACCAGCAACTTCAGCCATTGATTCCGTTTATGACGAAAGATAATTAACGTTAAGAGAGTTAAAAATACAAACGTCACATAACTATAGGGCAATCCTGCGCTATCCGTCAGCCAAAGTAACCATTTCATCGATGGCTGATGCTCAGGAGACCACTGCCAGCCTATGGCTATCATAACTATCGGCGGTAACAGCAAAAAAATGACACTTATTGCGATAAGGTAGGCACTCTTTCTCATCTAGAATATTCCTTACGTGTTAATTATTTCTTAATTAACAATTTTTACATAGCCTGCAAATATCTCTGTTATAGTAGTATAGCGTCGGCTGTGTGCAAAGAATGCCGGACTCTATATGCAAACGTCATATAGCATCGATATATTTAATTTTAGTAACTATATCGATTTACGTGTTTAATTCAGCAAGAGTTACTTTAACTAATGAAAGAAAATATGCAGCTAAAACGTATTGCCGAAGCCAAACTTCCTACCCCTTTCGGTGAATTCCTAATGGTAGGCTTTGAAGAAATCGCAACAGGTCGTGACCATCTCGCGCTGATTTTTGGTGATATTTCAGGCGCAACGCCCGTACTCAGTCGAATTCATTCCGAATGTTTAACTGGCGATGCATTATTTAGTTTACGTTGTGACTGTGGTTTTCAATTAGAAGCTGCGCTCAAGCAAATTAGTGAAGAAGGCAGAGGAGTACTTCTGTATCACCGCCAAGAAGGTCGTAATATTGGATTACTGAACAAAATCCGTGCTTATGCATTGCAAGACCAAGGATTAGATACCGTTGAAGCTAACCTAAAATTAGGTTTTAAAGCCGACGAACGTGATTTCACCCTGTGCTCTGATATGTATAAATTATTAGGGATCAACGAAGTTCGCTTACTGACTAATAACCCGAAAAAAATTGATATTATGCGTGAAGCGGGTATCAACGTCGTTGAACGAGTGCCATTAATTGTTGGACGAAATCCTAGTAATGAACATTATTTAGATGTGAAAGCACAAAAAATGGGTCATATGTTATTTAAGCACCAATAATTACCCCTTCTTAATCAGGAAGAGTGTTCCTCGCTCTTCCTATTATTCTTGCCTTAATTCCCATTTTCATCATAACAGTCGAATCCATAACATTTGACGAGTGCTATATTCACATTCTTTTTATAAGGTTTATACTGTTCGCAACTTAATACCATTCATTATTAAATACATCGAAAAATAAGAGTGAAACATTCCCACATAATAATCCGAATGGGAAATGTCTATTTTTCGTCTACCAAGGAGATAGTGTGAATAACCAGCATTCCATCCAGCGCATGAGAAGACTGCGTAAAAGTGAACAATTCCGCGACCTATTCCAAGAAACCCACCTCTCCATCAATGATTTATGCTTACCGATTTTCGTCGAAGAAGGCTTAGATGATTATGCTCCGATTGCGAGTATGCCTGGCGTTGTGCGTATTCCAGAAAAACGCTTAGCGTATGAAATTGAGCGTATTGCAAAAGCAGGCATTAAGTCTGTTATGACCTTTGGTGTGTCTCATCACTTAGATGAAAATGGCAGCGATGCATGGCAAGACAATGGCCTAGTTGCGCGTATGTCTCGTATCTGTAAAGAGACCGTCCCAGAAATGATTGTGATGTCAGATACTTGTTTTTGCGAATATACGTCTCACGGTCACTGCGGTGTGATGCACGGTGATGTGGTTGATAACGACCAAACTATCCATAATTTAGGTTTGCAGGCCGTTGCAGCTGCGCGTGCAGGTGCTGATTTTATCGCCCCTTCTGCTGCAATGGATGGGCAAGTTGCCGCAATCCGCCATGCACTTGATGACGCAGGATTTACCGATACAGCGATTATGTCTTACTCCACGAAGTTCGCCTCCGCGCTGTATGGCCCATTCCGTGATGCAGCAGGTTCATGTTTAAAAGGTGACCGTAAAACATACCAAATGAACCCAATGAATCGTCGTGAAGCACTGCACGAGTCACTGATTGATATGCAAGAAGGCGCAGATGCGCTGATGGTAAAACCAGCGGGTGCTTATTTAGATATTATCCGTGACCTGCGTGAGTGTACTCAATTGCCTATTGGTGCGTATCAAGTCAGTGGTGAATACGCCATGATCAAATTTGCCGCGCAAGCAGGTGCCATTGATGAAACTCGCGTCACGTTAGAAAGCTTAGGAGCCATTAAACGCGCTGGAGCTGATTTAATCTTTACTTATTTCGCACTGCAATTAGCTGAAAATAAGATCCTGTAGTCTCTCTTTAAGATAACAAAACGCCGATACTGGATATAAATACAGTATCGGCGTTTTTGTTTATTTATTGCTTATTTATTCAACTATATGGGCATTAACTCGCCTTTTTTTGTTGAAATTCTAGCTGCTCAGATAAACGGTCTGCATACATTTGAGCTGTTTCTGGGGTTAGTAATCCTGCAATTAGAAGATCTTTTTTACCATTTGCAAGGTCAGCAACGACGCCCCACGTTTCGATATCCATGGCTTCACAATCAAGTTCATGATCGGTGACAGGTAAAATATCAAAGAAATCTTTGAGTGGTGCAATAGAAATTGCGGTGTACTCGGCATTCAATCCTAATGGGAATTCTTTATCTGCATATAATCTTAAATCATGGACTTCTGTTTCTGGGGTTCTCATTACAATCGAATAGAGATTCGGAATATGTTCTAAAATGTCACGAACTTCATCATTCGCACCTGCACAATGTGAAGTGCTTAATAGAATGTCTGCCGCCCATAATGCACCCTTGAAAAAATCAGTTTCATTGATATTTGCCATATTGATTTCCTTTACGCTATTTTCGATAAATGCGGTCACTTCATTCCATCAAACTACTGAGCTTTTTCTGAATACTGACTATCACAATAACTGAGAAACTGGCTAAAAAACTTGAGAAATAACAATATTAAGCGTTAATAAAGAAAAAACGCCCACGATAAATCTCGTAGGCGCGATAAACGGAGATTAGTTGAGCATTTGTCGGATCACATAATGCAAGATCCCACCATGTCGGTAATATTCCATTTCAGTGGCAGTATCGATGCGACAACGAGTATTCACCTCTTTCACTTTACCATCACCATAGGTAATTTTTACGGTGATATTTTGGCTTGGCGCCAGAGACTGTAAACCCGTAACATCAATACGCTCATCCCCCTTCAAACCAAGGGTTTTACGAGTCTCGCCATCAGTAAATTCTAATGGAATAACCCCCATTCCAATTAAGTTAGAACGATGAATACGTTCATAGGATTCGGCGATCACCACACGAACACCCAGTAAATTAGTGCCTTTTGCCGCCCAGTCACGGCTAGAACCGGAACCATATTCTTTACCTGCAATAATGGCTAACGGACGTTTTTGTTGTTGATACAGCATCGCTGCATCAAAGATAGCCATCTGTTTGCCCGTTGGAATATGTAAGGTATAGCCGCCTTCTACGCCCGGTACCATTTCATTACGAATACGAATATTGGCAAACGTACCGCGCATCATGACTTCATGGTTACCACGGCGCGAACCGTAAGAGTTAAAATCTGCCACTGCCACACCGTGTTCTTGGAGATAACGCCCCGCTGGGCTCTCTTTCTTAATATTCCCCGCCGGAGAAATATGGTCAGTGGTTACCGAATCCCCGAGAATAGCGAGGATGTTAGCTCCGTGAATATCCGCCACGGGCTTAGGTTGCGCAGGCATATTTTCAAAGAATGGCGGATGGCGAATATAGGTTGAATCCCCTTGCCAAGAGTAAGTTGAAGAGCTTTCAACATCCAGTGCACGCCAGGCTTCATCCCCTTCAAAGACCGCGTTATATTCTTTATGGAACATGTCGGTTTTGACTTTCTCTACAGCGCTGGCAATTTCCGCACTCGATGGCCAGATATCTTTCAAATAGACAGGCTGCCCCTGGTGATCCACGCCTAATGGGTCGGTTTTCAAATTAACGTGCATATTGCCTGCCAGTGCATAAGCAACGACGAGTGGCGGTGATGCCAGCCAGTTGGTTTTTACCAACGGATGAATACGCCCTTCGAAGTTACGGTTACCTGAAAGCACCGCTCCAACAGTCAGATCCGATTGCTTAATGGCCTCTTCAATCGGTGCAGGTAACGGACCTGAATTACCAATACAGGTCGTACAGCCATAACCCACAAGGTTAAAGCCCAGTTGATCAAGATAAGGGGTTAATCCCGCTAACGTGAGATAATCAGTCACAACCTTCGAACCCGGCGCGAGAGAAGACTTAACCCATGGCTGACGAGAAAGCCCTTTTTCTATCGCTTTTTTCGCCAGTAACCCTGCCGCCATTAATACACTAGGGTTAGAAGTGTTGGTACAAGATGTGATAGCGGCGATCACTACCGCGCCATCGGTAAGGTCGAATTCCTGCCCTTGAAAGTTCACGCGAGGATGCGCGTGTTTATCTTGCTTATTCAGTTCTAAATCCACTGCGCCTTGGAATGCTTTCGGAACTTGGCTCAGTTCAACGCGGTCTTGTGGGCGTTTAGGTCCTGCAAGGCTGGATTCTACCGTGCCCATATCCAGCGCTAAGGTACTGGTGAAAATCGGTTCATCACCTTGGTGACGCCATAAACCTTGTTGTTTGCTGTACGCTTCCACCAGCGCGATTTCATCGTCTTCACGCCCTGTCAGTTTCATATACGCAAGGGTAATTTCGTCTATTGGGAAGAAGCCACAGGTTGCCCCATATTCCGGTGACATATTGGCAATGGTCGCGCGATCGGCTAATGGCAAGTCGGCCAAGCCATCCCCATAGAACTCAACAAATTTACCTACCACTCCATGTTTACGTAGCATCTGGGTGACGGTTAACACCAAATCCGTTGCGGTGATCCCTTCTGCTAATTTACCGGTTAGTTTGAAGCCCACCACATCGGGGATCAGCATGGAAACAGGTTGCCCCAACATCGCCGCTTCCGCTTCAATGCCACCAACCCCCCAGCCTAATACCCCCAGACCGTTGATCATGGTGGTGTGGGAGTCAGTTCCAACCAACGTATCGGGGTAAGCAACTAATTTTCCGTCGACCTCTTCATGCCAAATCGCTTTACCGAGGTATTCAAGGTTAACTTGGTGGCAGATCCCCGTTCCCGGCGGTACTACCCTAAAGCGGTTAAATGCTTTTTGTCCCCAACGTAAAAATAGGTAGCGTTCATGATTACGCTTCATTTCGATTTCGACGTTGTCATCAAATGCTTGGGAATGACCAAACTCATCGACCATCACTGAGTGGTCAATGACTAAGTCGACGGGAGATAACGGGTTAACTTGGTTGACGTTACCACCCAGAGATTTGACGGCTTCACGCATAGCGGCGAGGTCGACAACCGCAGGAACACCGGTAAAGTCTTGCATCAGCACCCGCGCGGGGCGATAAGCAATTTCTCTGTCCGCATGAGCGTTTTTTTGCCAATCGATGATGGCTTGGAGATCGGCGTCAACGACGGATTTACCGTCGACATGACGTAGTAGGTTTTCGAGTAGAACTTTGAGGGATTTAGGAAGTCTCGCCCCGCTGCCTAATTGTTTCTCTGCAAGGGCAAGACTGAAGTAATTATACTGTTTGTTACCGACATTCAGTGTTGCTGCACTGTTTGTTTTTAAACTCAACGACATAACTCCTCCTTGGCGTTTTTATCACCTTATTTTTTTACGCAGTATTATTAATCATAGTCCTCATAATCATTTCCTCTATAGATTTTGTGCCAATTTAAAGGCCAATTTAAAGACCAATTTAAAGAATAGGAAGCTCAATTTCTTTGAAAAATTCTTCGATATCTTCGTTGTTACGTAAGGCAATGGCTTTATCCACCACATCACGCGTGAGATGCGGGGCAAAACGCCAAATAAAATCATACATATAGCTGCGCAGGAAACTGGTACGTTTAAAACCGATTTTCGTGGTGCTATAACTAAACTTATCGCGCATGTCGATAACGACGAGATCTTTATCCACCTCAGGATCCACCGCCATGCTGGCGATAATGCCAATCCCTAAACCGAGCTTCACATAGGTCTTGATCACATCCGCATCCGTGGCAGTAAAAATAATTTTGGGTTCTAAGCCCACATTCTGGAATGCGACATCCAGCTCTGAACGCCCAGTAAACCCATGGGTGTAAGTTACAATTTGGTATTCTGCAATATCTTCAATCGTAACGCTCTTTTTCTCTGTCAGTGGATGTCCTTTAGGTACCACCACACAACGGTTCCAGTGGTAGCACGGCAACATGATAAGGTCGCTGTACAGATGAAGCGCTTCTGTCGCGATAGCAAAATCACTATTCCCTTTGCAAACTTCTTCTGCGATTTGAGTTGGCGAGCCTTGCTGCATATGCAAGGAAACATGAGGATAACGCTCAATAAAGGTTTTAATCACTGGCGGTAAGGCATAGCGTGCTTGGGTATGCGTCGTGGCGATCTTTAAGCTACCGCGATCAGGAATGGTATGCTCACCGGCAACAGAGCGAATAGCCTCAATTTTGGAGAGCACTTCACGGGAAATACGCACGACTTCCTCACCAGCTGGGGTCACGTGAGTCAGATGCTTACCACTACGCGCAAAAATTTGAATGCCTAGCTCATCTTCCAACATTCTGACTTGTTTACTGATCCCCGGTTGGGAAGTAAATAACCCTTCCGCCGTCGATGAAACATTCAGGTCATGATTAACCACTTCAACAATATATCGCAGTTGCTGTAACTTCATTCTCGCTCCACCTCTTACAGGAAATCATTTCTGCTATAGCTAAAAAACATTACATATAACAAAAAGTAATATTGTTTAATTTATATATAACCAATATAACATCAAACTAATGAGAATAAACAGTATGATGATATTATTTCATCTTGCTGTGAAAAAAAGACGGTGCCCAAGTAAGGTATTGCAAAGTCAGATTATTTTTTTCTTCGACTATGCTTGAATAATTAGCATGCGAATTTTATTTCCATTTTTGCGGTGAGCATCCTATTTAGACTACAGAGAGGTTATCTAGATGCGTATAAAAGTTTTAGCCATGATGGTCGGTTTATCAACCCTATCCTTTGCGCCTCACTTAGTAGCGAAAGAGCTATCTTACGGTCAGCAAAAAATCGTGTTATCTGACACCATCGTACCGGGCAATGATTTTTACCAGTACGTTAACCATGATTGGATTAATAACGCGAAAATCCCAACGGGTATGCCACGAATTAACTCTTTTGTGGACTTGTATTTAAGTACCGAAAAACAGACTCAATCTATTATCGATGAATTAAAGCAAGCCCCTGAGAGCAGCTTGGATCATAATCAGAAAAATATTCGTAACTTATATTTGAGCTATTTAGATGAAGCCAGCATTGAAAAAGCGGGTTTAACGCCAATCAAATCCGACTTAGCGGCCATTGCAAAAGCCAAAGATCATAATGATATTAGCCGTCTGATGACACTGCCGGGTTATACCTCCGTGCTCTCTTATTGGGTAGATTTAGATGCCAAAGCCCCAGATACTTATATTCTGTATCTTGGTCAAGGTGGGCTTGGATTACCTAATCGAAATTACTACCTTGACGACACCCCGCAAATGAAAGATATCCGCAAAAACTACATTGCATATATTGCGACTATCTTAAAATTAGCGGGCGAAAAAGACGTTAAGAAAAAAGCACAACAGATCTTCGACCTTGAAAAATCCATTGCTGAAGTTCATTGGAGCCCAGAAGCTCGCCGTGACACCATCAAAAATTATCATCCTATGACCCTCGCTGAAATGAAGAAATTTACCGATGGTTTTGCGTGGGATAGTTTTATTCAGCACTGGAAATTAACGGATCAGCAACTGGCGAAAGTGGTGGTTGAGAATGACACGGCGGTAGAAAAAACGGCACAGATTTTTGCCAAAACCCCGGTTTCTGTCTTAAAAGATTACCTCACGTTCCAGTACGTGAACGACCATGCGAGTTATCTGAACAAAACCTTATCGGATGCACGCTTTGATTTTTACTCGAAAAAACTCAATGGCGTTGAAAAACAGCGGACTCGTCAAGAACGGGCACTTCAAACAGTCAATTCACTGCAAGGTGAGCCTCTCGGACAGATTTATGTGGAGAAATATTTCAATCCACAATCTAAAGAGAAAATCCAAGATTTAGTCAGTTATGTGCGCGGTACCTTTAATGCACGCCTGAAAGATAATGATTGGATGGATGAGCAAACTCGCCAAGAAGCACTGAAAAAGCTAGAGCAGTTTACGGTCAAAGTGGGCTACCCTGATAAATGGAATGATTTTAGTAGCGTTAATTTGAAGTCAAATACATTGATGGATAACTATAAGCAAATGGAAGCATGGTCATATAACGATGCCATGAGCAAAATTGGTCAGCCCGTTCGCAAATGGGAATGGGGTATGACGCCACAAACCATCAATGCGTATTTCAATCCAGTACAAAATGAGATTGTATTCCCTGCGGCTATTTTGCAAGCACCATTCTTCGACCCAAATGTGGACCCGGCTTATAACTACGGCGCCATCGGGGCAGTAATCGGTCATGAAATGGGGCACGGTTTTGATGACCAAGGCAGTTTATATGATGGTACTGGTCAGCTACGCAATTGGTGGAGCGATAGTGCCAAAGCCCATTTTAAAGAGAAAACTGCCAAGTTGGTGGATCAATATAATGGCTTTGCCGTTGATGGTCAGAAAGTCAATGGTGAGTTAACTCTCGGCGAGAATATTGGTGATTTAGGCGGTTTAAATATCGCACTAAGCGCCTATAAGCAATTTGCTAAAGAGAACTACCCAAATGGCGAGCCACCGATTATCGATGGCATGACCGGCTTGCAGCGTTTCTTTATTTCATGGGCCAGAACCTGGCAAGAGCTGTCGAATAAGGAATCCGAGCGCAATAAGATCCTCACCGATCCACACAGTCCAAATCAGTTCCGCGCTAATGGCGTCGTCCGTAATATCGATGATTGGTACACCACCTTCGGTGTCGATAAGGATAATGCCCTTTACCTCGAGCCGGAGAAACGGATTAAGATTTGGTGATTGGGTTGAATCGGTAAGATAATGTTGAAAAGCCTCTTGTGTAAGAGGCTTTTTTATCGATGAAGAAGGTTAGATAGATTTTGCAACAACTTGTCCAGCTTGTTCCGCTTTCTTTTTAGCCTGCAAAAAACGTTGAATCATTTCATTTTTTTCAGCTTTAATTGCATCATAGTCAATATTTACATTCATATTTTTAATCTTCCATTCGTATAACATAACAAGCTCCTTTGGTATGAGTTGTTAAGTTCATCGCTTTGCTATATCGCTTTACTAATCTGTCATAAACCTTTTTCAGTTCTTCACTATAAGCCTGAAAAGTTAATATTTTTATGTTTTCAGTTTCAGCTATTTTAAAAATGATGTCAACCAGGGTTGTGTAGAAGTAACGAGCCTCAACCATGGTCAAAGCCGCTGCATCTGGCGGTCTATCGAATACAGAGTCACATTTTTCGTTATCTTCCGCATCAATATTATAAAAACTCACCACGCTAACAACGAGCGCGGTTAGCCCATCACCATAGAGGTCAACCAAAAGTTGATTACTCTCTTCTTTATAAAAGACTAACCTAAACGTAACCTGCCTAGTTGTATCTTCGGAAAAGGTATATTCAACATCAATATACCTATATATATCAAAACCTTGTAATTTTTCGTGCACCATCCTATGTGAACTACATGCCATCCAAATATCTCATCATTAAATACTACAAGATTACTTATATAATCATTGAATTAAAAATAAACCCATCCAATCAATATCAACAAAAAATTATAAATATCAATTGATTAATGGTATTTCACATTCAATGATTACAGCCCGCCTAGTTGTACCATGGGAGAGAGTGATGAATATATGGATTTATAAAATTTGACTAGAACTTTCAGACAATCTTTAATTTGAATTAAGATTATAAGCAGTAAATATTTGATGAAGGCGCCAAATGCGCCTTTTTATAACCTATTACATAGCCATTCCTTCTAAATAATTCGTGCTGTAGCAAGGCGGCTAACGCGGATATCTCGGGGAGCATACAAAAGTATGTGACCCGAGTAGCCAAGTGACGCCAACGCAGCTACGGTGCGAATTATGCTCCAGAAACTTCCTCCTAAATAATTCGCGTTAGAACAAGGCGGCTAACGCGGATATCTCGGGGAGCATACAAAAGTATGTGACCCGAGTAGCCAAGTGACGCCAACGCAGTTATCACGCGAATTATGACGAAGGAATGATGCCGCAAGCCATCCTTGCCCCACCACCGCCCAACGCTTCTGGATGATCGGAATAATTATCCCCACCCGCATGCACCATTAGCGCACGGTTTTGAACATCTTTCAGGGTTTTTAATTTTGGCGCTAGCACGCTGTAGGTGGCATTACCTTGGCTATCAACCACTAAGCCTGGTAAATCTCCGAGGTGGCCTGTTTTGTCATATGGGCCTTTGTGAACCCCTGTTTTGGCTGGGTCTAAATGTCCACCCGCTTTTAATGCCGGTACGGTTTTACCGTCTTTTTCACCTGGTTCGCAACTTGGGTTTTCATGTACATGGAAACCATGCACGCCACCCGCTTGCAGACCAGATAGTTTAGGCGTGAAGAGTAATCCGTATTCAGTTTCAGAAATTACCACTTCGCCAATAGATTTACCCTCACCGTTGGCTGTCGCTTCTTTCAGCTCTACCGTGGTTTGTGCCGCATACGCTGTGCCAGTTGTGAATAGTGCCGCTAACAAACATAATTTAAACTTCATACTGCCTCCAGTCATTCACTGTGTTTATTATCCTTAAGCTAAACGTTAGCATAATAAATGAATGAAAATGGGCGATTACTGCTTTTGTTATGTGAGAGCTATCGAATTATGAACAAAAAAAAGAGCCCATAGGGCTCTTTTATATGATTTCAAATTTAGCTTTGGCTTTGGCTTTTATTTTGAATTTCGTTACAGAATTCCAAACTGTTATTCTAAATAGTTCGCGTTAGAACAAGGCGGCGGTTAGCACCAGAGTCATCCAGAATATAATCAATAGCTTTATTCAAAATAATTTGTGCTGTAGCAAGGCGGCAATCGAGCTAATCCCTAGGAGCATACACAAGTATGTGACTAGGGTTAGCGAGTGCAGCCAACGCCGCTACGGTGCAAAGTATGAAGAATAAAAAAATTATTCTTTGGCTTTCCAGACACCATCAACATAAAAAGCGCTCCACCCCGTCGCCTTGCCATCTTTCTCGGACGAAACATATTGCTGTTTTGTCTTGCGGCTAAAGCGTACCACTGTTGGGTTGCCTTCTTCGTCTTGTGCTGGTGCTTCCGCTAAGTACGCCAGTTTTTCTGGTAATCTGTCTTTAAATCGTTGCAGTTCTGCCACTAATGGCGCACGTGTTTCCCTTGATTTCGGGAAGGTGTTTGCGGCGAGGAATACGCCAGCTGCACCATCACGTAGTACAAAATAAGCATCCGATTTTTCACATGGTAATTCTGGTAACGGTACTGGGTCTTCTTTCGGTGGTGCAATTTCACCGCTTTTTAAGATCTTGCGGGTATTTTTACACTCTTCATTGGTGCAACCCATGTATTTCCCAAAACGTCCCATTTTCAGGTGCATTTCAGAACCACATTTATCGCACTCAATCACCGGGCCATCGTAACCTTTGATGCGGAACTCGCCTTCTTCGATTTCATAGCCTTCACATGCTGGGTTGTTACCACACACATGTAATTTACGACCATTATCAATCAGGTAGCTGTCCATCGCAGTGCCACATTTTGGACAACGACGTTTCGCTCTTAATGCGTTAGTTTCTGCATCGTCACCTTCGAGGATGTTTAATACTTCATCTTCAGGGATCAGATTAATGGTTTTCTTACAGCGCTCTTTTGGTGGCAGTGCATAGCCCGAGCAGCCTAAGAATACCCCAGTGGATGCGGTACGAATTCCCATATGACGTTCACAGTCAGGGCAGATAATCGAGGTGATCACCATTGGGTTGGTACGCATGCCGCCTTCTTCCGGATCTTTTTCTGCGACATCCAGCTGCTTGCTGAAATCAGAGAAAAATTCATCCAACACCGCTTTCCACTCTGCTTCATGATTCGCAACGTGGTCCAGCTGGTTTTCCATGCGAGCGGTAAAGTCGTAGTTCATCAGGTCGTTGAAGTTTTCTTCTAAACGGTCTGTAACGATTTCACCCATTTTTTCCGCATAGAAACGGCGGTTTTCCACTTTTACGTAGCCACGATCTTGGATCGTTGAAATGATTGCCGCATACGTTGATGGGCGACCAATACCACGTTTTTCTAATTCTTTAACCAAAGAAGCTTCACTAAAGCGCGCTGGTGGCTTAGTAAAGTGCTGGCTTGGTAGTAATTCCAGCAGTGATAACTCAGCACCCACTTGAATGGCAGGCAATGTTTTATCTTCGTCATTTTTACGCAGTGCTGGCATGACTCTTGTCCAACCATCAAAACGTAACGTACGACCTTTGGCTTTTAATTCAAAATCTCCCGCTTTCACCGTTAATGTGGTGGAGTCATATTTTGCTGGCGTCATTTGACATGCAACAAATTGATTCCAAATTAACTGATAGAGGCGCTTAGCGTCGTTTTCCATGTCTTTCAGTGAATCAGGTAATACATCAACACTGGATGGGCGAATAGCTTCGTGCGCTTCTTGGGAGTTATCTTTACTGGTGTAAACGTTGGCGTCTTTAGGCAGATACTGCGCGCCAAAGTTATCGGAAATATACCCACGTACCATGTTCACTGCATCTTGGCTCAAGTTTGTTGAGTCCGTACGCATATAAGTGATGTAACCCGCTTCATATAAGCGCTGAGCCATCATCATGGTTTTTTTCACACCAAAGCTTAAGCGAGTGCTCGCCGCTTGTTGGAGTGTCGACGTGATAAACGGTGCGCTTGGTTTACTGGACGTGGGTTTATCTTCACGATCAATCACTTGATAGCGTGCTTTTTCCAGTAATTTAACCGCAGCTTCCGTTTGCACTTTATTAACGGGTTTAAAGGCTTTTCCTGCTTGGGACGTCACTTCTAAACGTAAGTTAACGGCGTTTTTATCCGCTAAATCCGCATGGAGTTCCCAATATTCTTCAGGAACAAACGCTTTAATTTCACGTTCACGCTCAACGATAAGTCTTACTGCTACGGACTGTACGCGTCCGGCAGACAATCCGCGCGCCACTTTTTTCCATAATAATGGAGAGACCATATAACCCACGACACGGTCCATAAAGCGACGAGCTTGCTGAGCATTAACACGGTCGATATTCAATTCGCCCGGGCTTTCAAATGCTTGCGTAATTGCATTTTTAGTGATTTCGTTAAACACCACTCGGCTAAAACGAGAGTCATCACCACCGATCACTTCGCGTAAATGCCAAGCAATAGCTTCCCCTTCGCGGTCAAGGTCCGTCGCGAGGTAAACGTGGTCAGCATCTTCGGCTAACGCTTTTAATTCAGAAACCACTTTTTCCTTACCCGGCAGAATTTGATAATTCGCCTTCCAACCATGATAAGGATCGATCCCCATGCGTTTAACTAACGCTTCTTGCGGATCCTTTTTAACTTTCTTTGTTTTGTCGGTCTTTGCTTTATCGGTAGATGAGCCTGCACTCTTTTGTGAGCCGGATTGTGAACCAGAGCCGCTTTTCGGCAGATCACGAATGTGGCCAACGCTGCTTTTTACAACGTAGCCACTGCCAAGATACTTATTGATCGTTTTGGCTTTTGCCGGGGACTCCACTATAACAAGAGCTTTACCCATATTTACCTTTACCTACTATCAACGAAGGCGCATTTTTCTATTCAAATGCGCAAAATGAGAATCTCTTTTTTATATTGCGACAGAATCACAATATATCAATATTTTTTCGTACAATAATTTGTAACGAAACGAATTTTATCCATCAGCCACATTATTTTGTAAAGCATACAAATTGCTCTAGTTGACTGATTTTAACCACATAATGCAGTTTAGCCGCATTGAAAAACACACACTGTACCTGATAAAATGCTAGAAGCAACCAATTATTTTTTCAAGAGAGGCATTCTATGAACAATGAGATTCAAACTATTTCAAAGCAAGAACTGCTTGAAAAAGCCAACGAAATCATCAAAAACCACGATGAGTACCTTGATGGCATGTTCGTGGATAATGTCGAGCAACATCGCGGTGTTTTAGTTTTCAAAGGTGAGTTTTTCCTTGATGAAAACGGGATACCATCCCTAAAAAGTCCAGCTGCTTTTAATATGTATAAGCATTTGGCGCACCTATTTTCTGATAAGTACCGACTGCAAGAATCAGAATAGTCATAAAAAAATACCGGCTTTTATAGCCGGTATTTTTAAGGGTAGTTCAACATAAATATTGTGTCATGAATATTCAGTGAACATTATGTTTTTTTTTATAAAAGTGGCTTTTGCCCACGCTGCCACCAACGTAATAATAGCTTATCCGCGCTCTCTGCCGCGCTACTGGTAAAGCGCTCGACCATTTTCTTGCTCATCACAAAACGGATGCTGATAATTTCTTTGGTTTCGATTGCGTTGATGATCAAATCATCACTCACACCAATTTGGTCAACGAGCCCTTTCTCTAAAGCTTGCGTTCCATACCAATACTCACCGGTTGCCACCGCTGCAATATCAAGGGATGGCCGATTTTGATGAACAAAATCTTTAAACAGTTCGTGAGTTGAATTCAGATCTTCAACAAATTTCTTACGCCCCTGCTCTGTATTTTCGCCGAGCATCGTCAGTGTACGTTTATATTCCCCTGCCGTGTGTAATTCCACATCCACATCGTGCTTTTTCAATAAGCGGTGAATATTTGGAACCTGAGCGACGACACCAATAGACCCTATAATAGAAAACGGTGCCGCAACGATTTTATTCGCGATACACGCCATCATATAACCGCCGCTTGCCGCGACTTTATCAACTGCAATCGTTAGCGGAATATTTTTCTCTTTCAATCGCATTAACTGAGAAGCGGCTAAGCCATAACCATGGACTAAACCACCAGGGCTTTCTAAACGTAATAAAACTTCATCTTGCTGATCAGCAACTGCAAGAATTGCACTGATTTCTTCACGTAAAGAGCTGACTTCACGGGCATCCATGCTACCTTTAAAGTCTAAGACATATAAGCAAGGCTTTTTAACGGCAGTTTGCCCCATTTTTGCCCCGGCTTTTTCATTTTTAGACTTAGCTTTTTCCTGTTTCTTAAATGCCTTTGTCCACGCTTTTTGCTCAGAATCATTCATTTTGATCTGTTGCATTTGACGCTGGCGTTCACGGTAACTTTCACCTAGGTCAGTAATTTTTAACGCGCCTTTACTTCCTTGACGTCTCATACCTACGCCAAATACAAATACAGCAACCACAACAATGGCGGCCACAATGGTAACCACTTTTGCTAAAAACAGTCCGTACAAAGAGAAATACTCCACAAGTTGATCCTTCTAATATTTAACGCTAATAAAAAAATGATCGCATGATTGTTCACAAACAACCAGTAAAAAAACTGTTATCAATAACCACAGACATGAAACAAATGTGGTAAATTGCCCTCCCGTGCAATCTACGCGATGATAACCTTCAACGCGACTCATGACGATAGGAAAAATTATGCTTCATTATCAGCCTAGACAAGATCTTTTAAAGGGTAAAACTATCTTAATTACCGGTGCTACCGACGGGATTGGTCAAGAAGCAGCATTAACGTATGCACGCTTCGGCGCATCCGTTATTTTATTAGGTCGTAACCCACAAAAATTAGACGCTGTTAAACAGCAAATTGTTGACTCTACCCGCGCTTCTGTAGAAACCTATGTAATTGATTTACTGACTGCGACGGAGGGAACCTGCCAAACTATCGCCGACGATATTGCAAAACAACACCCTTATTTAGATGGCGTATTACATAGCGCAGGCTTGCTAGGAAATATCGCCCCAATCAGTGAGCAGCCTACCCAACTCTGGCACGACGTCATGCAAGTTAACGTCAATGCGGGCTTTATGCTCACACAAGCATTACTCCCTTTATTAGAAAAAGCGCCTCGCGCATCGTTGATTTTCACCAGTTCAAGTGTTGGCAAACAAGGACGTGCTAATTGGGGCGTTTATGCGGTTTCAAAATTTGCGACTGAAGGTTTAATGCAAGTCTTAGCCGATGAGTATCAAGGCACTGGATTACGTATTAATTGCATTAACCCTGGACGCACTCGTACCGCAATGCGCGCAGGCGCAGCACCCGGTGAAGATCCAATGACGCTAAAAACACCTGCCGATATCATGCCGACTTATCTATACTTAATGGGTGATGATAGCGCCGAGCAAACAGGAACCAGCGTGGATGCTCAGCCCAATTTAAAACCGATTAAAGCTTAAAATCGACTGAAACGGAGAAAATCATGAGCCAAGACCGACACGAAGAACGCCAACAACGTTTAAAACAAAAAGTGGATGAGCGTATTGAAGCCGCCCAACTGGAGCGCGGGATCCTGATTATCTTCACTGGCAATGGAAAAGGAAAAACAACGGCGGCATTTGGCACCGCTTGTCGCACCGTCGGTCATGGCAAAAAAGTCGCGGTTGTTCAGTTTATTAAAGGCGGTTGGGACAATGGCGAACGCAATCTTTTAGAACCTCAAGGTGTCCCTTTTTATGTGATGTCCACCGGGTTTACTTGGGAAACGCAAAACAAACAGACTGATACGCAAGCTTGCCTTGAAACTTGGCAACATGCAGTGGAATTATTGCAAGACCCTCAATACGACTTGGTGATCCTCGACGAGCTGACCTACATGGTCAGTTACCATTATCTTCCTCTTGCTGAAGTAATGAATGCATTAAGTTGCCGCCCTGAAAATCAATCAGTCATTATTACGGGTAGAGGATGTCACCGTGACCTGTTGGAGTTTGCCGATACAGTGACAGAAATGCGCCCTGTTAAACATGCCTTTGATGCGGGGATCAAAGCGCAAAAAGGGATTGATTGGTAATCTTTGGCAACATGCTAATTAACTGCTACATGCTATTTCGGTGCCACATCCAGTTTTAAAACCCCAGCACTTAAAATAGCGGCAGTTTGCGACAAAAATTGCAAATATTTTTGTCGCTCCTCAAGGCAATTACCCCCAGTTTCCCATTGGCTATAGAGCCCCGCCATATTCGATACGGCTACATGGTATTGATTATAAAAATCCTGTTTTTTTTCTGGATCAGCGGAACCTCGATAAGCTTGAATCAGAGTGTTCACTTTCACCGCGTACTGCTGGATTTGCTGGTCTTCAAAAACAGGGAGCGTGACAGGATAGTCAAATGTTAAACTCACAGTATTGTTTTGTACTGGCTCATTTTGACGCACAACCAATTGCATCATTTGCTTATCATCCGAAGAAATCGCCGTAATGAGTTCCGAATAGGAAAAACACTTTGTTTTGATTTTACTGACGGTTGTCAGAGAATTTAATTGTTCAGGGATCTGCACCCCTATCGAGTAGTCACAATTGAATACATTATTATCAATAATGATATTATCACTACTTTGTACTCTACCTTTTATTCGATAATCACCAACGGTTAATTCCTGTATAGTTTGATTATGAACAGAAGGAATTCCATTATTACCGTATACAAAGCTATAGGAATAATAAAGATGCTTTTGAGGATTTAATATCCCTCCTTTATTATCTGGATAAACCATAAAATAAATGTGCTGGCCTTCTTCGGTTGTCATTGAATGTAAGCCTTGCTTTAAATATAGGCTACCCACTGACGTTTTTGGGATCACCATCAGCTTATTATCAATAAAAAAAGGATAATTTTCCGACGAGTCATTACTAAAAAAGAAGTGTCCATCTTCAGAAGTATGTGGTTGATAAACATCACAACTTGTTATTCCAAAACTCAATAATGCTGCATATTTCGCCGACTTTACACATAACATAAACATTAAAACCTTTTATTGTTTCATTATGATAAAATAGATTAGATAGATGAGTTGTACAATATAAAAGCCGCATAATGTGACAGATACCTTATAAACCCTCTATTGGTGTATTTTAAGTTTAACGATCAGAACAACAAAAAATAAAAGTAACAAATAGAATAAATTAGCCTGTCTTTACCTTATTGTTTTCTAACCAAAAAGAAGCTAACTTAATAGTAATTTAAGATTAGGGTAATATATTTATATTATTCAATAATGGTATTTTTTTATGTTAAGTCAAACTGACTATAGCAAATCGTCTGTTAGATGAATGAAACTTGAATGAATTAATAATTAAAATGTTCAAAAAGCAATGACAGATTATTTCGCTATTCTATTTAACTGAGATAAAAATAAAGGCTATGGCAAATACCATAACCTTTATTTAGCTTGAACCATTCGAATAATATTCTACGGTTAGATTCGAGTACGACGTTTAGCCGTTGGGCGTGAAGTTTGGCGCTTTGCAGCTGGGCGAGATGCCACTTGGGTGTGACGTTTCACCGCACGGCGAATTTGGTTAGCTTTGATTCGGCGCTGATCACGCTCAACAGACACTTTACTTTCTGTTTCAACATCCAGTTCAACTAACTCTCTTAAATAGTTAGTTTGCTCTAAACCTAATTCAGTCCAACCACCACGTGGTAAACCTTTTGGTAAATCGATATCTCCGTAGCGAACACGGATCAGGCGGCTCACTTGCACACCAACAGATTCCCATAAACGGCGAACTTCACGGTTACGACCTTCGGTTAAGGTGACGTTATACCATTGGTTCATCCCTTCTCCACCGCGATACGACACAGTTTTAAAGGATGCCGGACCATCTTCTAATTGCACGCCAGTGGTTAATTGACGAATTTTTGCATCCGTGATTTCACCAAACACGCGTACTGCGTATTCGCGTTCCACTTCACGGCTTGGGTGCATTAAGCGGTTAGCTAATTCACCATCGGTCGTAAATAACAATAAACCGCTGGTGTTCACATCTAGACGCCCTACAGCAATCCAACGAGCCCCAGTCAGTTTTGGTAAACGGTTAAATACCGTTGGGCGACCTTCAGGATCATGACGAGTGCACAATTCCCCTTCCGGTTTGTAGTATGCCATCACGCGGCAAATTTCTTTTTCTGGCTCTTTTATCGCTAAAACACGGCCATCAAGACGAATTTTTGTGGAGGCTTTGACTTCAACACGGTCACCCAATGTTGCCATTTTGCCATCAACACTAATGCGGCCTTCTTTCAATAGGCCTTCGATTTCTCGGCGGGAACCATGCCCTGAACGGGCAAGAATTTTTTGTAGCTTTTCAGTTTGTTGCGGTTTAGAACTCATGAGATCCTCAGCTGTCGCCTTCACAGGCGTCAAATAACTTTTGCGCTATTAAAAACAAGTCTCGCTCAATTAACAAGCCTCGCGTAATCGGCAAAAAGTGATGAATTTGAAAACCTGCGCATTATACACAGGTTTATTGTGATCCCCTATGACTAATATTCTTCCCAGAAAGAATGATTTTTCAAGGAAAATGGGGTTATTCAAATGGGGTTGGGTCACCCATTCCAACACGGACGACAACGGGTGTGTCATCAGTAAAATCAATTACCGTGGTTGGTTTTTGCCCGATGTAACCACCGTGGATCACTAAGTCCACTTGCTTATCCAGTAAATCGCGGATCTCTTCTGGGTCTGATTGGGTAAAATCATCTCCCGGTAAAATCAAACTGGTGGACATGAGTGGCTCACCCACCGCTTCCAGTAGATCACGGGCAATTGGGTTTGATGGGACGCGTAACCCAATGGTTTTACGCTTTTCATTCATCAAGCGACGGGGCACTTCTTTGGTGGCTTTTAAAATAAAGGTGTAATTACCTGGTGTATTGTTTTTGATTAAACGAAATACTGTGTTATCCACATGGGCATAATTAGAGAGTTCGGATAGATCACGGCACATCAAGGTAAAGTTATGGTTCGCATCCAATTTCCGGATACGGCAAATACGTTCTAGGGCATTTTTTTCTTCTAAACGACAACCAATGGCATAACCTGAATCTGTCGGGTAGACGACAACACCGCCTTTATTCAGGATCTCAACGCTTTGGCTAATTAGCCTTGCCTGTGGGTTGTCCGGATGGATATAAAAAAACTGGCTCATAGTGACCTCTATAGTTGAGTATCGACAGCATCATCCGGTGAACGACCTAAAAATGGCACTATCTATCTATTCTTACAAAACAAAACGGTTCTTACAAAACAAAACGGCTCTTGCAAAACACAACGGTCACAATAATATCTTTATCAAATAATATTGTGACCCAACAAAATAATTTATATACCGACTATTTTACACCCAAACCGTGATCCATCAACGAATTAGGTCATATTCTTACAAACTAGGAGGTTTTAACTGCTCGGCAATTCACCAGCACCCTCCTCAATTCACTTTATCCCACAAGGTCCAAACGGCTTGCTCATCATCAGGGAGCCATAAATTGCGCCCTAGTTCAATCCACGAACAAGGGCGATGGAAATCTGAGCCAACAGAAGTTTTTAAATCAGCCTCTTGCGCCAACTCCCCTAAAAATCGCTTCTCATTTGCCGGTTGCTGACAATGCGAAATTTCCATCGCATCCCCTTGGCAGGCTTTAAAGTGTTCGATCAGGCGCCTTAGCCATTTATTCGATAATTGATATTTTGATGGATGCGCCAGAACCGCTACACCGCCAGATTGATGAATGGCATCCACAGCTTCTTGAATGCTGCACCACTGCGCAGGGACATAACCGGTTTTTCCTTTCGCCAGATAGCGCTTAAACACATTATTGATGGTTTTCTCTTTGCCAATTTTGACAATATACTGCGCAAAATGCGCACGAGTGACCTGTCCTCCCCCCGAAATCGCTTGGGCATTTTCCCACGCATTATCAATCCCCGCCTTTTGCAAGCGACGACCTATCTCAATCCCCCGTTCTAAACGGCGTTGTGATTGCTGAGTAAGTAACGTTTCCATCGCAGGATGGCTCGGTGAAAAATTCAGCCCAACAATATGAATTTCAATATTTTCCCACAGGGTGGAAATTTCAACCCCGTTCACTAATGTTAATGGACGTGGATTGTCAGCAAGATACGCTTTGGCCGCGATTAAGCCATCACAAGTATCATGATCCGTAATTGATAAAATATTCACACCCATTGCTATCGCACGTTCGACTAACTCAGCGGGAGGCAACTCTCCATCTGATGCATTCGTATGGCTATGTAAGTCATAGCGAGTCACTATTGGCGTCGAATCTTGCGACATATTGTTACCTTCTCCCTTTTCGATTTAACGAAAATTAAAAATAAATACAAACAGCTATTGACATAAATCACGCGATCCAGTTTACTAGTACGCAAGATTAGTTGTATTTAAAAGAATTTAGTATTCAAAAACATTTAGTATTCAAAAACATTTAGTATTCAAAAACATTTAAAACTTAATTTGTTTATCCAGTGAGGCACGTATGACTATTTTCAATTTATCAAACCGTTGGTGGCGCGACTTCCCAAATTGGGCGGAAGCCGCACGCGCATAAATTGTTAATGCCTCAGTGCCGAACCCGCCCTCAACCAGCGGGTTTTTTTACGTCTAAAATTAGCTTAAGGCAGCAAAATGAACAAACAAAACACCACATTAGCACATTTTAATCATCTGGATAGCCCAATTAACTATCAACCGGACCCTACGTTGTTATTTAATCACTTGTGCCAGAATAAAGCCGCTACCATGCTGTTAGAGTCGGCTGAAGTCAATAACAAAGCCAATTTACAAAGCCTATTAATCATCGACAGCGCATTACGTCTCCGTGCATTTGGTCAACGGGTTGAAATTGAAGCGTTAACTGAAAATGGCCAGGCTCTATTACCTTTAATCAATGCACAATTAGCCGAAAAAGTGATTTCTCGCGATTTGGCCACAAACCATCTGACCGTTATTTTTGCTCAACCAGAAAGCCAATTAGATGAAGATAGCCGTTTAAAAAGCGCATCATGTTTGGATGTATTACGCGCATTGCCAGCACTTGCTCAAGCACATTTCCCGAAACCAGAAATCCTGTTTATGGGTGGGTTATTCGCCTATGACTTAGTGGCAAATTTTGAAGCATTACCAGAAGTGGCAACCACAAACCAATGCCCAGATTTCTGCTTTTTCGTCGCAGAACACTATTTAGTGATCGACCATCAGAACCAAGCCGCACGCTTAAAAAGCCTACTATTTACCGCAGACACTCACATCGTCGCGCAAGTACAGCAGCGCCACAGCGAAATTATCGTTGCGTGCCGCCCTTACTTACCAGCATTACCTATGGGTGAACAAGACAACTTCAGCGTCACTATCAATAAAAACGATGAAGAGTATGGGCACGTCGTCAATACCTTAAAAAAAGCTATCTACCGCGGTGATATTTTCCAAGTCGTCCCATCACGCAAATTCAGTATGCCATGTGCTCAACCGTTGATTGCCTATCAAAAACTTAAGGCACAAAACCCAAGCCCGTACATGTTCTATATGCAAGACAATGATTTCACCCTGTTTGGCGCTTCACCAGAGAGCGCATTGAAATACAGCAAACAAACTCGCGTGGTGGAAATCTACCCAATTGCAGGTACCCGTCCTCGTGGACGTAATGCGCAAGGAAACATCGACTTAGATTTAGACAGCCGCATTGAATTGGCTATGCGTACCGATGAAAAAGAGCTGGCCGAACACATTATGTTAGTGGACTTAGCCCGTAATGATTTAGCGCGAATTTGCGAAGCAGGCAGCCGCTATGTTGCCAACCTGACCAAAGTTGACCGCTACTCTTTTGTGATGCACTTAGTTTCCCACGTTGTGGGCACTTTACGTAGCGACTTAGATGTTTTTCATGCTTATCAAGCGTGTATGAATATGGGGACATTAACAGGCGCACCGAAAGTCAAAGCCATGCAACTGATCGCAGAATGTGAAAAAGAGCGCAGAGGCTCCTACGGCGGTGCCGTGGGTTACTTTAATGGTAAAGGCGATTTTGATACCTGCATCGTTATTCGTTCCGCGTATGTCGAAAACGGGATTGCTACCGTTCAAGCTGGCGGCGGCGTTGTTCTCGACTCTTCTCCACAAGGTGAAGCCGACGAAACTCGTAATAAAGCCCGCGCAGTGATCCGCGCCATTGCCCAAGCCCACCAAGTTGAGGAGTTATTTTAATGGCTAACATCTTGCTACTCGATAACGTCGACTCCTTCACTTACAACCTGGTCGACCAATTACGCGCCAGTGGTCATCACGTGGTGATCTACCGTAACACCGTTAATGCGGCACATGTTTTATCTGTATTGAATCAGCTTGATGATGCGATTTTAGTCCTTTCACCGGGCCCTGGAAAACCCAGTGAGGCGGGCTGTATGCCAGAAGTACTTAAGTCAGTAATAGGCTCCATTCCTGTGATTGGTATCTGCTTAGGGCACCAAGCCATCGTTGAAGCCTATGGTGGAACAGTTTCCCCTGCGGGTGAAATTTTACACGGCAAAGCATCCATGGCGACCCACGACGAGCAAGCCATGTTTGCAGGCTTAGAAAACCCTATTTCAGTGGCACGTTATCACTCTTTAGTGGGTAGCCAAATCCCTGAATCATTAACGATTTGTGCACAATCCAATGGCATGGTCATGGCGGTACGTAATGATGAACAGCGAGTGTGTGGATTCCAGTTTCACCCTGAATCCATCTTAACTACCCAAGGGAAATTGTTGTTAGAAAATACCGTGGCATGGGCGCTTTCTTCCCCCAACAAAACAACATCATATTCGCACTAATGGGACACAGAGAGCCAATCATGCAAAATATTTACGATAAATTATTTAAGGCACAAGCGTTAACTCAACAAGAGAGCCAATATTTATTTAACGCGATTATCCAAGGTGAACTCACTGAGCCCCAACTTGCCGCCGTCTTGATCAGCATGAAAATGCGTGGTGAACAACCGCAAGAAATTGCAGGTGCTGCACTGGCATGCTTAGAAAATGCCCAACCCTTCCCACGCCCTGACTATCAGTTCAGTGATATTGTTGGCACAGGAGGAGACGGCGCAAACAGTATTAATATTTCCACTGCCAGCGCGTTTGTGGCAGCAGAATTCGGGATCAAAGTCGCTAAGCACGGTAATCGCAGCGTTTCCAGTCGCTCAGGTTCATCGGATCTGCTCGCTGCCTTTGGCATTGCCTTAGATTTAAGCGCTCAAAGCGCCCGTGATGCATTAGACGAGTTAGGCTTATGTTTCTTATTTGCGCCGCAATATCACAGTGGATTCCGCCATGCCGCGCCGGTACGTAGCCAATTAAAAACCCGTACTTTATTTAATGTACTGGGCCCATTAATTAACCCTGCTCGCCCGCCGTTAGCCTTAGTCGGCGTCTATCAGGATTCATTGGTTGAACCCGTAGCAAAAACCATGCAAATGCTTGGGTTTACCCGCGCGGCTGTGGTACATAGTGGAGGAATGGATGAAGTTTCACTTCATGCACCAACCCATGTTGCCGAATTAAAAAATGGTGAAGTTCAGCAATATACTCTGACGGCTGAAGATTTTGGCTTAGCGCCTTATCAACTGAAAAATTTGGAAGGCGGTACCCCAGATGAAAACCGTTTTCTATTGACACAATTATTACAAGGTCATGGTCAAGCGGCTCATGAGGCTGCTGTCGCCGCAAACGTCGCCATGTTGTTACGCATTAATGGTTACGAAGATTTAAAAGAAAACAGCGAGCACGCACTCAATATTATTCGTAGCGGCAAAGCATTTGACCGCGTTCTGGCACTAGCTGCAAGGGAGCACTAAGATGAAAGGCACGGTATTACAAAAGATTGTGGATGATAAATTTGCCTATTTAGCTGAGCGCAAACAGCGTCAACCACTGGCAAGTTTTCAATCTGAAGTGCAACCTGCGCAACGAAATTTCTACTCAGCCTTACAAGCTAAGCGCCCGGTGTTTATTTTAGAGTGTAAAAAAGCCTCTCCATCAAAGGGGCTTATTCGTGAAGATTTCGATCCTGCGGTCATTGCCGGCATGTATGCCCCTTATGCTTCTGCCATTTCAGTTTTGACTGACGAAAAATATTTCCAAGGCAAAATGGATTATTTGACCATCGTCAGCAATACCGTGAAACAACCCGTTCTGTGCAAAGATTTCATCGTTGACCCTTATCAGATTTACCTTGCTCGCTATTACCAAGCGGATGCCATTTTACTCATGCTGTCCGTATTAAATGATGAACAGTACCTTGCCCTTGCCGATGTAGCACACCAACTGAACATGGGCGTTCTCACTGAAGTGAGCAACGATGAAGAACTGGAACGTGCGATAACATTGAAAGCCAAAGTGGTTGGGATCAACAACCGCGACCTGCGTGATATGTCTATCGATTTAAATCGTACGCGTCAGCTTGCACCGCGTTTACCGGCAGGAACCGTGGTGATCAGCGAATCAGGTATTCTTCAACATCAACATATCCAAAGCCTTGCGGATGTGGCTAATGGTTTCCTAATTGGTAGCGCCCTGATGGAGCAAGCGGATTTACCGCAAGCGCTGCGTAACCTTCTGATTGGTGAACATAAAGTGTGTGGATTAACCCGTGAGCAAGATGCTAAAGCCGCATTTTCCGCAGGTGCCAATTTTGGTGGACTGATTTTTGCTGAAAAATCCCCTCGTAAAGTGACACTGTCACAAGCAAGGCAAATTATTCATGCTGCGCCACTTAAATTTGTGGGCGTTTTCCGTAATCAATCCGCGGATTTTGTGGCACACCTTGCCCAACAATTGGCACTGCATGCGGTTCAACTCCATGGCGATGAAGATAATACCTACATGGCACAATTACGTGAAATGTTGCCAGCTCACTGCCATATATGGAAAGCCCTGAATATGACTGAGAGCCAGATCGGAGATTATGACCCTGCGTTAATTGATTTACTGCTATTGGATAACGGCGCGGGCGGTACGGGAAAAACCTTTGATTGGTCGTCAATACCAACAAATAGCGGTCACAAACTGATGGTGGCTGGCGGACTTACCCCTGAAAACTGCCAACAAGCAGCCCAACTCATCTGCAATGGGCTTGATTTTAACTCTGGCATTGAAATCGAACCGGGTATTAAGTCCGAACAAAAACTAAACCAAGTCTTTGATGCATTGAAATCAGCCCATATGGCGATTTAGCACAAAGCCATATTAATCATACTGAACATATAAACTTAAAATGGATAATAAATAATGAGCAAATTAGACCCCTATTTCGGTGAGTTTGGTGGGCAATATGTCCCAGAAATTTTGATCCCAGCATTGAACCAGCTAGAAGATGCCTTTATTGACGCACAAAATGATCCCGCGTTCCTAACAGAATTCCATGACCTACTTAAAAACTATGCGGGACGTCCAACTGCATTAACCCTGTGCCGTAACCTGACAGCAGGTACCAAAACTAAACTTTATTTAAAGCGAGAAGATTTACTTCACGGTGGCGCGCACAAAACCAACCAAGTGTTGGGGCAAGCATTGCTCGCCAAACGTATGGGTAAAAATGAAATTATTGCTGAAACCGGAGCGGGTCAGCACGGTGTTGCTACTGCCCTTGCTTGCGCCTTATTAAATATGAAGTGCCGTATCTACATGGGTGCAAAAGACGTTGAGCGCCAATCTCCAAACGTGTTTCGCATGAAACTCATGGGCGCCGAAGTGATCCCTGTACATAGCGGCTCTGCAACCTTGAAAGATGCCTGTAATGAAGCGCTAAGAGACTGGTCTGGCAGCTATGAAACCGCGCACTATTTATTAGGTACTGCGGCGGGTCCTCACCCATATCCGACTATTGTGCGTGAATTTCAACGCATGATTGGTGATGAAGCAAAACAGCAAATTTTAGACAAAGAAGGCCGTCTACCGGATGCGGTGATCGCCTGTATCGGTGGCGGTTCCAATGCTATCGGTATGTTCGCTTCATTTATTCCTGAAGAAAGCGTTGGACTCATTGGGGTTGAACCTGCGGGTCTTGGCATCGAATCAGGACAACACGGCGCTCCGTTAAAACATGGTCGTGTAGGGATTTATTTCGGCATGAAATCTCCAATGATGCAAACCTCTGAAGGACAGATTGAAGAATCTTACTCCATTTCTGCTGGGTTAGATTTCCCCTCTGTAGGACCTCAACATGCGCACTTAAACAGTATTGGTCGTGCTGAATATGTTTCGATTACCGATGATGAAGCGTTAAACGCCTTTAAATTACTGTCACGAAAAGAAGGGATTATTCCTGCATTAGAATCATCTCATGCATTGGCGTACGCCCTCAAAATGGCAGAGCAAAATCCAAATAAAGAGCAGTTGTTAATTGTCAATTTATCCGGTCGTGGTGATAAAGACATTTTTACGGTACATGATATTTTGACTAGCAAAGGGGAAATCTAATGACGCGTTATACTCAACTTTTTCAGCGTTTAAACCAACAAAACCAAGGCGCTTTTGTTCCCTTTGTCACGTTAGGCGATCCTGATGCTGAGCTTTCTTTAAAAATTGTCGATGCGTTAATTGCAGGTGGTGCAGATGCCTTAGAGATTGGTATCCCCTTCTCTGACCCTTTAGCGGATGGCCCGACAATTCAAAATGCCAATTTACGTGCCTTTAAAAGCGATATCACACCGACGTTATGCTTCGAGTTATTAGCGCGCATTCGAGCCAAACACCCCAATATGCCGATAGGCTTATTGGTGTACGCTAACTTGGTTTTCACCAATGGCATCGACCATTTTTATCAACGTTGCCAACAGGCTGGCGTAGATTCCGTTTTAGTTGCTGATGTGCCAATGCGTGAATCAAAGCCATTTCGTGAATCTGCCATCGCCCACGGCATCGCCCCTATCTTTATTTGTCCACCTAATGGGGATGACGCACTGCTAAAAGAGATTGGGGAACATAGCCAAGGTTATACGTATTTACTCTCTCGAGCGGGTGTGACAGGTACAGAGCAGCGAGCGCAAATGCCATTAACCCATTTAGTGAGCAAATTAACCCAATATGGCGCAGCACCTGCACTTCAAGGATTTGGTATTTCAGAACCTGCTCAAGTGACTGAAGCAATTCGTAATGGTGCTGCGGGAGCAATATCAGGTTCTGCTGTGGTAAAAATCATTGAAAATAACCTACAGCGTCCACAAGAGATGCTCAGTAAATTAACGGAGTTTGTGGCAAATATGAAAGCCGCCACACAGAAATAGTCACCTTAATTTATTTTTTACATTGTGTCAGAAAGCCATCCATATTTTGATGGCTTTTTTATTTCAAATAGCCGTTAACGCATTCAATGGTTTCTGTCAAATTTCCACTTCACGAATAATATTTAAAATATATTAGGTAAAATCATTCAGACTAATTTGGATTAAATATCCATCTTAATATTTAATTATAGAATTAAATATGCACTCTGATTATTGATTCTTTTGATATTGTAAACGCAATGTTAAATTAAATATAAATAATTTAACATTATATCTTCTGGTCGTTATATTCTTTATTCTCTAAAAACGAAAAATCCGGGAGTTTATTCCCGGATTTCTTTACTGCTTTCTAATCCATTAGCGAGCAAGAATGAACTTGCTGAAGTCCTTAAGAAATTAGAAACGGTAACCCACACCAAACATAAATACGAATGGGTCTAAACGAGTATCAACTTTATGCTGCTCGCCACCCGCTTTGAATTTAACGTCAGTTTCGATATTCATCCACCACACAGAGGCGTTTAACATCCAGTTTTCATCAAGCATGTAGTCCATACCTGCTTGCGCAGCAAAGCCCCAAGAGCTTGACAGGTCTAGGTCAGACAAGCCCGCAGACTTACCATTATTATTGAATTTTTCATCAAAGAAGAACGTATAGTTCAGACCTGCACCTAAATAAGGACGCAGTTTATCTTCTTTGCCACCGAAGTAATATTGTGCCATTAGCGTTGGTGGTAAGTGTTTAACTGTTGCAATATTTCCGGTTGGACCTGTGCCAACTTTATGCTCAAAAGGGGTTGCCGCTAATAATTCCACACCAATATTATCGGTGATCATATAACCGAAAGTTAAACCTAATTGGGTATTATTATTTGCATCAAAATGACCTAAATTAGCATTGCCCAGTTTAACATCATCCCCGCCAACATTTGGTCTTACAGTAGCAGTACCTGCACGAAATAAAAAGTCGCCAGCTTCATGAGCAAAAGAAGCTGCTGGAGCTAAAGTTGCAGCAGCCAATACAAGCGCAGTGAGTTTTTTCATTGTCAATCCCATTCCTATGTTTATTATTTAGCAAAATATAGCCTATTCTTAAATTTAATATTCAAATCAAGATCACATCTTTTGCTAATTTATATATTTCGCAATAAATCTGACTTTATTATTTCATTACTGGTTTTTTCTATTTTGATTTGAATCAATTTTGATGAAATAACTATTAAAATAAGAAATGATTTTATATTACTGGCTAATTAAATCGCGATTTAAATATATATTTAAAATACACCTTTAGGATTATTCTTTATTAATAGTGATACACTCATTTACTGTGTAGCACACCTATTTAGGCTAACTCCCAGACTTTTCTTATCTTTCTCTACCTATACGTCCGATACTCAGTTACAATCACCGTCAAATTTTTATTCCGTTTGTAGATAGGAGCAGTTACATGTCCATTTCGGCCAACTCACTCTTTCGTGATAGCATCAACTTTTTTAAAAACCAGTTGAATGGCCTCTTCACCATTGTGTTAATCGCCACCGCAATCAGCGTGATTGTCTACGCAATGTTAATTCCTAATGAACGGATGATTGGCGTGTTACTTGAAGCGCAGAACCAATTACTTGAAGCGGGTAATGCTGGGTTACAGAATTGGGTATTGAACTTACCTGAAGACGAGAAAAACAGCATTCTACGTGTGTCTATGGGCTTGATTTTATCCGTAGCATTGGGAAGTTTGGTACTGATGTGCGGCGTGCTATCTTATATCGCCAATTTATCTCGCGGTGAAGCGGTGAATGGGACTCAAGCATTGGTTTCATCATTGCCTAAAGCCCCTGCGATGTTCCTGCTGCTGGTTATCTGTTCGTTATTAATTCAGTTGGGTATCACCTTAATGGTACTTCCTGGTCTGATTTTGGCGATTGGCTTTTCTCTTGCCCCTGCCATTTTAATGACTGAAAAAGTGAATCCATTTAATGCTATGGGCAGAAGCTGGAAGCTGGCGTTTGCCAATTGGCGTATCGCTGCCCCAATGATTTTAATTTGGATGGCAACGCAAATGTTAGTCAGCATGTTGTTAAGCAGCCTGCAACTGAATCATATTGTGGTCAATGGTATTTCATTCCTGATCAACAACATGATTGCTGCTTTCGCCTTAATTTACTTTTTCCGTTTGTATATGCTGAGCAGCAAAAACGCATAAATATAGACAGATTTAATCACCAAAAAGGGCGTCCGTATTTTGAAGTATGAAGTGACGCCCTTTGTTTTTCGTTCGAACAATACCATTACTCTGGCTGTTTATTATCGACACTTCCTTCTTCGCTCTCTTTGCGTTCTTCAACACATTTTTGCTGAATATGCTGCTTACTCTGGATCAAGCGGATGGCGAAATAGATATCTGGCACCACCAATAAATCATCATCAGAACGACTAATTTTATTTTGTGATAACCAACGGTTTAAGGATGTGCGTCGCCCTGCTAACACCAGCGTTACCCCTTTCGCTTTTAATGACGTCACGAGCTCGTTAAGTGCAGAGAATACGCTCACGTCGTTATGGGTAAAGCTGACCGCTGCATCGACAATGACCCATGCAGGGCGTTTACGCTGACTATCTATGTGCTTATTTAAGCGATCTTTAAAATAGTTCACATTGAAATAGGTCAGTGGTGAGTTAAAACGATAAATCAGCACGCCTTCAACAGCCTGAATATCATTATCAGGGTTCATTGAATGCAACATGCCCTGTTCGTCAACGCCCAATAACTGATCCGTTGGGCGGAATATCACCCTTAAAAACTGCAGCAAACCTAACAATACTGCAAAACCCACGCCGCTGATCAAGCCGACCACTAACACCGCGCACAAGGTAAAAACACATAAGAAAAAGGCTTGCCGATTACGTTTACGCATTGCATAAATGCTGCGAAAACTAATCAGTGAAAACGTCGAGACCACCAGCACCATACCTAATGCGGGCATCGGAATGTAACCCAGCAGATCCATTGAAAACAGCAATACCACCAAAATGGTAAGCGCAGCAATGACCGATACCATCTGCGTTTTACCGCCCATCATATCGTTTACAGCGGTTCGGCTACTGGCCGCGCTCACCGCAAAACCTTGAGATAACGCAGATGCGATATTCGCCATGCCTAAGGCACGTAGCTCTTGGTCAGCATCCACGGCATACCCATTTTTACTGGCAAAGCTTCGCGCCGTCATCATAAAGCTCACAAAGCTGATGACGGCCAAGTTTAAGGATGGCGTCACCAAATCCCGCAATAAGCCAGGGTTAAAATCCGGTGCCGCTATCGAGGGTAAGCCATTTCCAAGATTACCAACAGTGCTAATGCCATATTGCTCAAGATTGAAAACAATGCTGGCACTCGTTGCCAAGAGCATCGCAATTAACAGTGATGGCCACTTACTGCGTACTCGTTTGATAACCATCGTTACAGTGAGTGTTAATACCGCCACCGTTAATGTCGGAATATGGGTTTCAGGTATAGATAAAGGTAAAGCGACTAAACGTTCGATAAACCCTGAAGGCAGTGAATCAATACCAAAAATTTTACCTAACTGACTGACAATAATCGTCAGCGCGACCCCATTTAATAATCCTTGTAAAATCGGCCCGGATAGAAAATCCGCAAACATTCCCAGACGAAAGCGTGCCGCAATCAGACACCATATTCCCGTCATTAAACTCATCACAATAATTAATTGCCAACGAGTGTTTTCATCTCCCATCGCCAAGGGCGCAACGGCAGCAGCGATCACCGCACAGGTTGCCGCATCCGGTCCAATGATTAATTGTTTAGAGGTGCCAAACAATGCATACATCAGCATCGGTAAAATACAAGCATATAGCCCGACAATGGCATTGATCCCCATGAGTTCAGCATACGCAATCGCCACAGGCAGCGCTACAGCGGCTACCGACAGCCCTGCTTTCACATCCGGTCCCAAGTTCGCCAACTGATATTGGCTAAAGGTTTGTAAACCGGGCATCAGATTAAATAATCGTGCCTTTATCATGGGAAAAATCTCTAAAAATTAATCAGTTAATTTCTTGTGTAGACTATTTATATCCGAACTATTAAAGTTTATCTAGGACTAAGTCAAATAAGGGTAAAATAGTGCAAATTTGCTTGGTTTGCCGGGTTAATTCTTGGTAAAAGAGAGCAAACTTTTAACAATCTGTGCAAAATCAGTTAAACTACGCCACTACGTTTAAGTTGACTATGTTTGAATTGACTCTATTTAAGCTGACTATGTTCACATTAAGGATCTGAATCCACTGTTATGAAACAACTTATTGATTTTATTCCTTTGGTTATCTTTTTTCTCTTTTATAAGCAATACGACATTTATGTTGCTAGTCAGTCATTACTGATAACCACCCCGATTTCCTTACTGGTCACTTACTTCATTTATAAAAAAGTGGAAAAAGTGGCAAAAATCACCTGCGCGATTGTGATGGTATTTGCAGGGTTAACGGTTTTATTTCACAGTGCTGACTTTATCAAATGGAAAGTCACCATTATTTATGCTCTTTTTGGTATTGCTCTGTTTGCGAGCCAATGGTTTACAGAGAAACCACTCATTCAAAGAATGCTGGGTAGCAACCAAGAAATTAAATTAGCGGATAGCTATTGGTTAAAATTAAATACCGCTTGGGGTATTTTCTTTATTGCTTGCGCTGTTATTAATATTTACGTGGCTTATTGGATGGCTGAGAGTGTTTGGGTCAACTTTAAAGTGTTTGGATTAACGGCTGGCACCTTAATTTTCACGATCCTTAGCGTGGTGTATATTTTCAAACACATGGTTAAAGAACCTCAGGCAGAAAAGCCAGAAGAGTAATTTATTTCTTTGAATGATTATGATGATAAATAAGCTGCGTACTCTCGCAGCTTTTTTATGCCTATTACAGTGATTTGTTACAATTATCTGTGACTGGATGTACTCTAGCGGTTTACTATACTTATGTTTGTTTGCTATAAATGGGCAACAAAATCATAGTGTTTAATTCCTTTTAATAAAGAGTTTGATATGCAATTACCTAACGGTGAACTCGTTTTACGTACTTTGGCAATGCCTTCAGATACCAATGCGAATGGCGATATTTTTGGTGGCTGGCTAATGTCTCAAATGGATATTGGCGGCGCGATTTTAGCAAAAGAAATTGCGCTGGGTCGCGTAGTAACAGTGGCAGTCAATGGCATTAAATTTCAAAAACCAGTTGCTGTTGGTGATGTTGTTTGCTGTTATGCTCGCTGCTTGAAAACGGGGAAAAGTTCCGTCACTATCAATATTGAAGTGTGGGTGAAAAAAGTGGCAACTCACCCTGTAGGTCAGCGTTATCAAGCTACAGACGCGGTATTTACTTATGTGGCGGTCAATGATGATAATACGCCTCGTGCATTACCTGAGGATAAACAACATTTCGAATTAGAAAGTTCGCAACCTCAGGCTTAATCATTCATATACAGTAAGGGCGCTTCATAAGCGCCCTTTTTTGATCCCGATATTTCCTAGCATTTAAGCTTGGCTTACTGAGCCATCCACTTTGAAATAGATTTCAGTGGTATAGCCTTTCGCTGGCAGCTTTTCATATTTCCAACGGTTCATTGCACGCTTCACATCACGCTCAAACATGCCTTTAGGTGAAGCTTCAACAAACTCAATATTCTGCACTCGCCCATCTTCATCGATATCATAGCGTACTTTCACATAGCCATTTTTTCCTAAACGACGAGCGCGGTCTGGGTACTCAGGCGCTTGTTTACTTAATGCTTTTGGACCACGCTGACCGGTAGATTGGTTAGATGCTGTTGCATTATTTTTGACGTTAGTATCTGTTCCGCGCGTGTTGGTGACTTCTTTTGGCGTAGTATCTGTATTTGTGGATGGCGTTTTGTTCATCGCCAGTTGTTTTTCAACCGGTTTAACGGGCTCCTGAACTTTTTTCGGCTCTTTTTTAGGTTCTTTCTTCGGTTCAGGTTTCTTTTTTACTTCTGGTTTTTTCTGCGGTAAGACTATCGCCGGTTCAACCACTGGCTCCGGCTCAATGATAGGTTCAGGTTCAACCACCGGCTCTGGCTCTGCCTGTGTTTCTACTGGCTGAGTTGCGGCAGGTTCAGCAAAGGAAAGCATTGCTATCGAGATTGGCTCCTCAGGTTGAGGAAATTTCGGTTGATTAAAAATCCATGCCATTGCCAAGCCCGCATGAATTGATAATGAAACAGCAATGATCACTAACAGTCTGATACCACGCATATGCAATTTTTACCCTACACCAATTTACTTATTGAATATGACCGATAGTTTAAATGCAAATAGCAATCATATTCAATAAGGTTTAGCGAACAAAGTTAAAAATGTGAGTATAAACGTGAATACCCTCACTCAATCCACTGTGTAAATAGCAGGGAGTGACGGCGTTTATAGATGTCCATTTTGCGTAGAGAATAAATGTGCATATTACGGCGAGAGTGTCTTTCCAACCAGCGGCGACGACGGCGAACAACTTGTCTTAGCATTCTCCAGCGACCTACTTCTTGCCTACTGCGTCTCATTTTTTTAATCCTTATAAGGTGTAGTTCGTAACAGCGAAATATTATATGCCTTTGTTCGACAGAACCAAGAAGAAGTTATCAAGGATAAAAACAAAACCATCACGCAAAAAATGAGGTTGAACCAATTAATTTATCATTAATTGAACTTTTATTTATTTAACTCAGTTTTTATTCAGAACTTTTACGAAATTCTGGTATGTTTATTCTTAGTCTATATTTAATAAGACATATTTTCTTTTTTCGACTCTTTTTTTCTCTGTCAGTGAGGCTTGTTATCCATTATGGCAACCGTCTACACCTTAATGAGTTGGTTACTGTTTTTCCTGTATTGGTTAATTGTGGCTGGGGTTACTGTCCGTATTCTCGTCACGCGTCGCCCTGTCACTTCGGCAATGACATGGTTACTGATCATTTATATCCTGCCACTGGTAGGGATCATCGCGTATGCGGCATTTGGTGAACTGCATTTAGGTCGACGTCGTATCGATAAAGCTCACCAAATGTGGCCATCGGTTGCCACTTGGCTGGAAAATCTGCGCCTCTCCAAACACATTTTTGCCAACGATAACAGCCCCGTTGCGGAGCCATTATTCCAACTGTGTGAGAAGCGCCAAGGTATTGCAGGCGTTAAAGGTAACCGCATTCAATTACTGACCACCAGCGAAGACTCACTAAAAGCCATCGCGAATGATATTAATAATGCCAAGAACTCCATCGAAATGGTGTTCTATATTTGGCAACCGGGTGGACTTGTCGATGAGGTCACTGAAGCTCTTCTCAATGCGGCAAAACGTGGTGTTAAATGCCGTATTATGGTGGACTCTGCGGGAAGCTGGCATTTTTTCCGCAGTGATTATCCCGATAAAATGCGCGCCGCAGGGATTGAGTTTGTCGAATCCCTTAAAGTAAACCTTATGCGTTTTTTCTTACGCCGTATGGATTTACGTCAACATCGTAAAATCGTTGTCATTGATAACTATATCTCTTACACCGGCAGTATGAACATGGTGGATCCGCGCTACTTCAAACAAGATGCGGGTGTCGGTGAATGGGTAGATATTTTAGTCCGTATGGAAGGCCCAGTGAGTACTACATTAGGGATTGTCTACGCCTTTGACTGGGAGATGGAAACAGGACAGCGTATTTTACCACCGCCGCCAGATAGCAATATCATGCCGTTCGAACAAGATAACGGTCATACCACCCAAATGATTGCCTCAGGACCGGGGTTCCCTGAGGAACTTATCCAGCAATCATTGATGACGGCAATGTTCTCTGCCCGTAAGCAGTTGATCATGACTACCCCATACTTTGTACCAAGTGATGATTTATTACATGCAATTTGTACCGCAGCTATGCGCGGCGTTGATGTCAGTATCATCATGCCACGCCATAATGACTCTTTCTTGGTTCGCTGGGCAAGCCGCTCTTTTTACACGGAATTATTGGAAGCTGGCGTGAAAATCTATCAGTTTGAAGATGGATTATTGCACACCAAGAGTGTCTGTGTTGATGGTGAGCTTAGTTTAGTCGGTTCAGTAAACTTAGATATGCGCAGTTTATGGCTAAACTTTGAAATTACGGTCGTGATTGACGATAAAAGTTTTGGTAGCGATCTGACGCTGGTTCAGTATGATTATATGGCTCGCTCCACACGCTTAGATATTGAAGAATGGGAACAACGCCCATTCTGGAACCGTGTGATTGAGCGTCTGTGCTATTTCTTTAGCCCATTGTTGTGATCAACATAGCTGTGATCATAATCGCTATAGTCACTATTGCTTAACCGTTAGGAAAACGTCATGAGCCAGAACCCAAGTATTAATCTAATCGATGAAGATGAAATCATTGAAATTGCCTATGACCTTTTCCTTGAAGGTGCGATGGAGAACTTAGAGCCTGCCGACCAACTCATTTTCGCGTTACAGTTTGAAGAGTGTGGCGCGGCTGAAATTGTGCCATTTAGTCAAGATTGGCATATTCTCGCCACCCAAGGATTACCTTTAGCGCAAATGAGTGAAGTAGTGATTGGGCTTGCTAAAAACCCAGATGATGAGATTGACGATATTTTTGCACGAATTCTTATCAGCCGGAACCCTAAGCACCCTTTCCAACATATCGAGTGGAAACAGTAAGCAGAAATCAATAATGGGGGAAATATTCCCCCGTCTTTTATTAAACGTTATTCAGCTAAATCCAACTGAAAATGATGTTTCTTAATATAGTGACGCAGATTATTACGAATATAGTCACTCTTATCTAATGGGTATTTTTCCGACGCCACCACACTATACGCCTCCACCCCGTCAGCAAGTTCAGGTGAACGTGCGACGCCCTGGGAATCATAGCTAATTGATTATTTTGATTGATAATTATGTTTAAATCCTCTAAAAATTGTTGCTCATAAAAAAGGCTCCACTTTATGAATAATAAAGGGAACCTTAATACAAGCATAAAACGCAAATATTACCGATTACAGCGGGTCAATTTTCAAACAGGATACCGCATGCTTGAAACTTCCTTCTAGTAATGGGCGGGTTTTAGCGCATTCCGCGTCAGCGCTTGGGCAACGTGTTCTGAATACACAACCTGAAGGCGGATTAATGGGCGATGGTAATTCCCCTTCAAGCAGTTCAATTTGCTTATTTTTTTCCTTATCTGGATCCGGTACTGGTACCGCAGACATCAATGCACGTGTATAAGGGTGTAATGGGTTATTATACACTTCATCATAAGTCCCCAGCTCCACCGCGTGCCCTAAATACATCACTAATACGCGGTCAGAAATGTGTTTTACCACCGCAAGATCGTGGGCAATAAAAATTAAGGAAAGCTTCATTTCCCGCTGAAGTTCTTGCAGTAAATTCACCACTTGCGCTTGGATTGACACATCTAAGGCAGACACTGGCTCATCACAAATCACCAATTTAGGCTCTAAAATCAGTGCTCGCGCAATCCCAATACGCTGACATTGGCCGCCTGAAAATTCATGAGGATAGCGGTTGATCAGGTTGGGCAGTAACCCCACTCGCATCATCATTTTTTTCACTTTTTCAGTGACTTCTTTATGTGGCATCTTAGGATGATAGGTTTTTAGTGGCTCCGCGATAATATCTCCAATGGTCATCCTTGGGTTTAAGGATGCCAGTGGATCTTGGAAAATCATTTGGATATCGCTGCGTACATTGCGCCACTGTTTATCATTCATGGTGAGCAAGTTTTGCCCTAACCATGTCACCGTGCCGCTGGTGGACTTCACTAAACCAATTAACGCACGCGCAAATGTGGATTTACCACAGCCAGATTCTCCCACCACGCCCAAGGTTTCCCCTTCGTATAAACGTAGTGTCACCCCATCGACGGCTTTTAAGCTTTTATCCGGCTGCCAGAACCACTGTTGTTTATCTCTGATGGAAAAATGCACTTTTAAGTCATTGACTTCCAGCAGCACCTGCCTATTTTCTTGGCTCATACTAATTCCTCCACAGGCTTAAAGCAGGCACGTAAACGTGATTGTGCAAAACTGGTTAATTGAGGCTCTTGCTCTACGCAATGCTGGTTTGCATATTGGCAACGCGGCGAGAACGGACACCCTTTTGGTAAGCGTAATAAGTTTGGCGGGTTACCTGGAATCGTGGCTAAATTATCGTCATCCCCATCTAAGCGCGGCACGGCCGCTAATAAACCCAGCGAATATGGATGAGATGGCTGATAGAAAATATCTCGTGCGCTGCCATACTCCATCGTGCGCCCCGCATACATCACGAGTACCTTGTCACACACTCCGGCGACAACCCCTAAGTCGTGGGTAATTAAGATGATCGCGGTATCAAATTCCTGCTTCAGTTCATTCAGTAATGTCATGATCTGCGCTTGTACCGTGACGTCCAATGCAGTTGTCGGTTCATCGGCGATCAGCAATTTTGGTTGACACAATAGCGCCATCGCAATCATCACGCGTTGGCGCATGCCCCCTGAAAATTCATGCGGGTACATGTTCATACGTTTACGAGCTTCCGGCATTTTTACCGCATCCAGCATACGCACAGATTCTTCAAAAGCCTCTTTTTTGCTCATCCCTTTGTGCAGCATCAACACTTCAGATAGCTGCGTACCAATTTTCAGGTATGGGTTGAGAGAGGTCATTGGGTCTTGGAAAATCATGGAGATCTCTTCCGCACGCATGCGGTTAAGCTCTTTCTCCTTGAGGTTTAAAATCTCACGCCCATTAAACATGGCGGAGCCACCTACACGACCATTTTTTGCCAGCAGCCCCATCAAAGCAAAAGCGGTTTGGGATTTACCCGAACCAGATTCACCCACAATTCCCAGCGTTTCCCCAGCACTCAATTCAAAATTGAGTTTATTCACCGCCGTCACCCCCCCATCTTGGGTGGCAAATGTGACGTTTAAATCCTGCACCGATAATAAAGGGCTTTTGCGTGTCGAATGTTCCATAAATTAGCCCCTTAGCGATCTTTCGGGTCGAGGGCATCACGTAAGCCATCGCCGATAAAGTTGAAACAAAACAGCGTGATAACTAAGAACCCTGCGGGGATCAACAGTAACCACGGCGTGACCTCCATAGAGTTAGCACCATCACTGAGTAAAGCCCCCCAGCTACTGAGCGGTTCTTGAGTTCCTAGACCAAGGAAGCTTAAGAATGATTCAAATAAAATCATACTTGGGACTAATAATGATGCGTAAACCACGACAACACCCAGTACGTTAGGTACGATATGACGCAGGATAATGTGGCGTGTGCTGACACCGCAAACTAATGCCGCTTCAATAAACTCTTTGCGTTTTAGCCCCAACGTTTGCCCACGTACGATACGCGCCATATCTAGCCATGACACCATCCCAATGGCGACGAAAATCAGTAGGATATTGGTACCAAATAACGTCACTAACAAAATAACGAAGAACATGAACGGGAAGGAGTTTAAAATCTCCAGTAAGCGCATCATGATAGAGTCGACTTTACCGCCCACATAACCTGCCAGTGAGCCATATAAGGTGCCGACCACCACCGCGACTAATGCAGCCGCAACGCCAACCATTAAGGAAATTCTTCCACCAATCGCCACGCGCACAAGTAAGTCGCGCCCGGAAGCATCGGTACCAAAATAATGCCCAGTTGCCCAATCAGGTGGCGTTGACATCATTTCCCAGTCCGTATCGTCATATAAAAATGGCGATAACATCGGGGCAAAAATCACAAACAGCGTAATGCAAAACAGCACACACAGGCTGACAATCGCCGCACGGTTATGCATAAAGCGTCGTCTTGCATCTTGCCAAAGACTGCGCCCTTCAATATCCAATTGCTCAGAAAAGTTTTCCAGAGCTTCACTATTTTTGTTGTTTAATAGCATAGTGTTTCTCCGGTCTTAGTAACGAATTTTCGGGTCGATGACGGCATACAGCACATCGACGATGGCATTAAAAGCAATGGTCAATACCCCAACTAAAATTGTTAAGCTAAGCACTAACGAATAATCACGGTTTAATGCACCATTGACGAACAGCTGTCCAATTCCTGGTAAGCCGAAAATGGTTTCAATTACCATGGAACCCGTGATGATCCCAACGAATGCAGGCCCCATATAAGAGAGTACCGGCAGTAATGCTGGTTTTAACGCATGGCGGAAAATAATGGTACGCAGCGGTAATCCTTTTGCACGCGCAGTACGAATAAAGTTTGAATGCATGATCTCAATCATCGAACCACGGGTAATACGCGAAATGCTGGCGATATACGCCAAAGAGAGTGCTACCATCGGTAAAATTATGTGCGTGACGTTACCACCATCCCACCCCCCACCGGGGAGCCATTTCAAGTGAATGGCAAAAATCAGCACCAAAAGTGGTGCCACAACAAAGCTTGGGATGACAACCCCCGTCATGGCGAATCCCATGACTGTAAAGTCCCATTTCGTATTCTGATTTAATGCGGCAATCACCCCCGCAGTAACACCAAATAACACTGCGACCACAAAGGCTGTGGCGCCTAATTTTGCAGATACCGGAAAGGCTTTCGCAACTAAGTCGTTGACGCTGTAGTCTTTATATTTAAAAGAAGGACCGAAATCCCCTTGAGAAAGTTGGAATAAGTAGCTGAAATACTGCTTATACATTGGATCATTAAGGTGATATTTCGCCTCAATGTTGGCCATCACTTCAGGTGGAAGTTTACGCTCGCCAGTAAACGGGCTGCCCGGCGCTAATCTCATCATGAAAAATGAGATGGTAATAAGAATAAATAAAGTCGGAATTGCTTCAAGCAAACGACGCAAAATAAATTTAAACATTGCCCTTTCCTACTTCTATTGCCATTTAGGCTAATGGCTGGCTCACAAGAAGCCAGCCTGTTGTGATTAGTGTTTGATGATATACAGATCTTTAGTATGTAAGTTATCTAATGGATCTTTACCCGTATATCCACCCACATAAGGCTTCACTAAGCGGGTATTCACATAGTAGTAGAGAGGCACGATAGCAGAATCTTTATCTAAAAGTTTTTCGGCTTGTTGGTACAGCTCAGCACGCTCTTCATCCGTTTTCACCCGAAGTGTTTTCTTCATGGTGTCATCGAAATCTTTGTTTTTATAATGCACAGTATTGTTACTACTATAAGAAAGCAGCATGTTTAAGAAGGATGACGGTTCGTTATAATCCGCACACCAACCTGCACGCGCTACGTCATAGTTACCTTGGTGGCGACTATCTAAGAAAGTTTTCCACTCTTGGTTTTCCAGTTTCACCTCAGCGCCAATGTTTTTCTTCCACATTGAGGAAGCTGCAATAGCGAGACGCTTATGCAAGTCTGACGTGTTATACAGTAAGTTAAATTTCAGTGGATTTGCTTTGTTGTAACCCGCTTCTTCCAGCAACTGTTTGGCTTTTTCATTACGCTGCTCTTGGGTCATATTGGCATACCAATCTGGTTTTTCTGTTTTCATGCCGCTTGCAAATGGTGGGGTAAATCCATAAGCCGGAATATCTCCCATTGCTTTGATTTTCGTGGCAATCACGTCTCTGTCCATCGACAGTTTTAGCGCTTCACGAACACGAGGATCATTAAATGGCGGTTTTTCATTATTAATTTCATAGTAGTAGATACACATGTATGGGCTTACACGCAGATCTTTTGGCATAGTTTGCTGAATAGTTTTAAATTGTTCGATAGGTAAGTTAGTGTGAGTCATATCAATTTCACCGCTGCGATAGCGGTTTACATCCGTCACTTCTGAGGCAATTGGCAGGAAAGTGACTTGGTCAATGACAGTGTGAGCATTATCCCAATAGGTTGGGCTACGATCCAAAATAATACGCTCGTTAACTGTCCAATCTTTTAATTTATAGGCACCATTTCCAACGAAATTCGCAGGTTGAGTCCATTTAGTACCAAATTTTTCAACCACGTTTTTATTCACTGGTGACATCGATGGATGAGCTAATAACTTAGGAATATAAGGGACAGCCTCACTTAAAGTCAGAACTAAGGTCTTATCATCCAGCGCTTTAATGCCTAACTCTTCTGGCTTTTTCTTACCGGAAATCACATCATCAACATTTTTCACATGAGCGTACTGTAAATAGCTCGCATATGGGGACGCTGTATCCGGGTCAGCCAGTCGGCGCCAGCTATATACAAAATCTTCTGCCGTGACAGGGTCACCATTTGACCATTTGGCATCGTCACGAATTTTAAACGTCCACTCAGTAAAATCTTTATTTTCCCAGCTCGTGGCAGAGCCTGGTAAAATTTCCCCAGCAGGACCAACGATGGTGATACCTTCAAATAAATCTCTTGAAAGATGGGATTCTGGCACCCCTTCAATTTTATGCGGATCAAGGGATTGGGGCTCTGTTCCGTTATTACGAACAATATTTTGTTTTTCAGCCAGTTCGACACCCGCGGGAACCACTGCACCATAACTTGTCGCCATCGTCCCTGCCATTAATCCAGCAGCAACGCTTAAAGCAACAAATGTCTTATTCAGTAATTTGCTCATTATTTCGGTTACTCCCATACTATTGTGTTGGTTGTGTTGTTGATACACCTGCCTACTTGGTCAGTAAGCAATTATTTTGTTTATTACAAAATTATTAATTAGTAGAATTAATATATAACCGCTTAATATCCATGTAATCAAGAGGGTCTTCACCTTTAAATCCTCCGATTGTGGGCTTGATCATCCTTGCACTCACACGGTAATAAACGGGAACCAGCGCAGAGTCCTTATCCAGCAAGGTTTCTGCCTGTTGGTAAAGCTGTTGACGTGCTTGGTCATCCGGTGCCGTTAAAGCCTCTAATAGCAGTTGGTCATAGGCTTTATTTTTATAGGCCGCCGTATTGTTACTGTTTTCTGATAGTAATGAATTTAAGAATGCAGAAGGTTCATTGTAATCAGCGCACCATGTTGCTCTTGCAACCTGATAATTTCCTTCATGGCGATTTTGCAGTGTGGTTTTCCATTCTTGATTTTGTAATGTTACCTCTGCGCCAATATTTTTCTGCCACATGGAAGCGGCTACAATCGCCTGCTGTTTATTTTGGTCTGAGGTGTTATACAGCAGAGTAAACTTGAGAGGATTTTTGGCGCTATATCCGGCTTGTGCGAGCAACTCTTTCGCACGTTGATAACGCTGTTCTGGCGTGAGCTTTGCCCATTCTGGCTCGGCAAAATTACCATTATGGATAAACGTTGGCGTAAAACCGTAAGCAACCGTCTGTCCTTGATCGATAATTTTATTGGTAATGGTTTCTCTGTCTAAACCTAATTTAATGGCTTCTCGTACTCGAGGGTCGGTGAATGGTGCTTTTTGGTTATTAATTTCATAATAAAACGTACACAAATACGGGCGAACATACAGTTCGTTCGGCTTCTCCGCTTTCATCTTTTTGAACAGTGTTGGTGGAATAGCCGAATTACTAATATCAATTTCCCCACTGCGATAGCGGTTGTTATCACTAACTTCAGAGGTAATGGCTAAGAATGTCGCTTGGTCAATCTGCGTTTTTGCATCATTCCAATATAGTGGATTACGCTTGATGATAATGCGCTCGTTGACCGTCCACTCATCCAAGACATAAGCACCATTACCCACAAAGGAACCCGGTTGAGTCCACTTATCGCCATACTTTTCAATTGCTTTACGGTTAATAGGTTTCATTGAAGTATGGGAGAGCATATCAATAAAATACGGGACAGGATGGCTTAACGTGACTTGCAAATGTTTATCATCTAACGCTTTGACACCCAATGATTCTTTGGGTTTTTGACCTTTTAAAATAGCGTCTGCATTTTCGATATAAGCATTTTGTAAATAACTGGAATAAGGCGAACCGGTTTTAGGATCTGCTAAACGCTGCCAACTATATACAAAATCCTCTGCAACAACGGGAGTGCCATCACTCCACTTGGCATCATCTCGTAGGGTAAATGTCCATACGGTGTAATTTTCATTTTGCCAATGAGTTGCCATACCAGGAACCGCGATACCATCAATATCGTCGTAAACCAGTCCTTCCAATAAATTTAAAATTATATTGCCTTCAGGTACCCCTTCGACTTTATGAGGATCGAGTGAAGTCACTTCTGACCCGTTGTTAACCACTATTTTATTGATAGATGCTTTATTGATGGACGCCTTATTTGACTGAGAGTTATCGGGGATTGATGAAGCTTGAGCAGAAATCGCTAATGAGAAAATGAGACAGGAAAGTAAACTGTGCTTGGTAGTAAGTTTCATCGTTGCGCCTTCTCCATTTCATAGTTACGGTTTTTCAGTTAACGTTTCAACGTATGTTGTTTGGTACGCCTCCACATTGTTGATTTACTGCTGCTCTAGTCACTGTTTCCTAAGTTGTTTTCTAATTTAACTACCAAAAGCTTTCCTTAACGGTGCAATTTTGCTCAGAAAGCTTATAAAAAAAAGTTATAAAAAATTACATTTATTTAACATTTCAAATTAAGGGGCCCATTTGAAAGGGTTAATACACTTTATTGAATTTTAAATACTCAAATAAAAACAATTAGATAATAAAAAATCTTAAATAACTCTTAAAATCTTTATCAACAATTATCCAAACATATCATTAACAATCTCTAATGAGAATAGTGAATAAATTTACGCAGCTCACATTTCCTTACTTTTTATGCCTGATTTTGCAAAAAGTGCGACACATAATCACATGTCAAACTTATCGCGCAGAGGAACTATTATGGTTGTACAGAACAAACCAAGATAGTTGAGTGAATATTTTGAATTCGAAAGGAATACTGGAATAACGGGAAAGGCGGATAAGAATAGCCGTCTCGTAAGACGGCTAAATAACACTCACTATAAAAGTCCTGGAAATAAGGCTTTAATACCTGTTACAGCGATTTCGATACCTAATGACATAAGTAGTAGGCCCATGATACGAGTAACAACGTTGATACCCGTTTGCCCTAAATAACGAACCAACAAAGATGCAGAGCGGAACAACAGCCAACAGCAAAAAGCGAACAAAATACTGGTTAATGCTAAACCAATAAAGTTCTGCCAGCCCGTCCAACGCGATGACCAGACAATGCACGAACTGATTGCACCGGGACCCGCCATTAATGGAAGCGCTAACGGCACTACGCCAATACTATCACGCACTGCGGTTTCCGTTTTTTCTTGTTTGTTCTGTTTGTCCTCACCAATTTTACCGCTGATCATCGATAATGCGATGGTGACAATCAAAATTCCCCCCGCAATACGGAATGAGTCAATTGAAATGCCAAACAGCTGTAATATCGAGTCCCCCACCAGCAACGATGTACAGAGAATAATTGCGACTGATGAGTTGGCTATCGTATTGGTTCTATTGCGGCTAGCAACGGTTTGATAGTTTGTCATACTAATAAACACAGGAAGGATACCAACCGGGTTTACCAACGCAAATAGACCAATAAAAAATTTAATATAGCCTGATAAATCAAGTAATGTTGCGCTCACCCATTAATACCCTCATAAAATTCTTAAACAAGAAACGCTTACCTGAACTAATTTTATCACTGAAATTGCTAAAATCCTTAGTTAAAGAACAATTTTGTGCATCTTAGTAGAATTATTTATTACAGATGATCTGAACATCCAAAAATGGATGATTTATTCACCTCTTTTTAGCGATAAATTAATCATTTTTTTGCAAATCAATAGACCCCGTAAAAACGGCTTGCTGAATGGAGTCAGCTTGCATGTTTTGTGATTTAGATCACTTTATTAAATTCCCTTTTTGTTAATCTATTCATCAACTGATGAATGCAGTGATTAATCAGTTAATTTTTACTTTTTGAGCTATTTATCTGAGATTTATAAGCCAATTAGCATGAGCGAAAAGCATTATTATTAAATTTATCTATACTGTTGTTTTGGATGGTTGTTTTAGATGCTCTAATCACAACAGCTTTTTTTAGATTCTTTGCTCATTGGCTTAAAAATTTTAACTTTATCAGGAGTAATCTATATGTCCGTAACAAACGTTACTGAACTCAATGAACTTGTTGCTCGTGTCAAAAAAGCTCAACGTGAATTTGCCAGCTTCTCTCAAGAGAAAGTCGATCGTATTTTCCGCGCCGCTGCTCTTGCTGCTGCTGATGCACGAATTCCATTAGCAAAACTTGCGGTTGAAGAGTCAGGAATGGGGATTGTTGAAGATAAAGTGATTAAAAACCACTTCGCTTCTGAGTATATCTACAACGCATATAAAGATGAAAAAACCTGTGGTGTTCTGTCTGAGGACCCAACCTTTGGTACCATCACCATTGCCGAACCAATTGGTATTATCTGTGGTATCGTTCCAACCACTAACCCAACCTCTACCGCAATTTTTAAATCATTAATTAGCTTAAAAACTCGTAACGCAATTATTTTTTCGCCACACCCTCGCGCTAAAATTGCGACCAACCGTGCAGCTGAAATTGTATTGAATGCGGCCATTGAAGCTGGCGCACCAAAAGATATTATTGGCTGGATTGACTCTCCTTCTGTTGAGCTGTCCAATGCACTGATGCACCATCCTGACATTAACCTGATCTTAGCAACAGGTGGTCCAGGCATGGTAAAAGCAGCTTACAGTTCCGGTAAACCTGCAATTGGTGTTGGTGCGGGTAACACACCAGTTGTTATCGATGAAACGGCGGATATCAAACGTGCTGTTGCCTCTATCTTAATGTCAAAAACATTTGATAACGGCGTAATTTGCGCATCAGAACAATCTGTTGTTGTGGTTGATGCGGTTTATGATCAAGTCCGTGAGCGTTTCTCTACCCACGGCGGCTACCTGCTGCAAGGTAAAGAGCTCAAAGCAGTACAAAATATCATTTTGAAAGATGGCAACTTAAATGCGGCTATCGTGGGTCAACCTGCATTTAAAATTGCAGAAATGGCCGGTGTTGTCGTTCCTGAAACAACTAAGATCTTAATCGGTGAAGTCAAACTTGTTGATGAGTCAGAGCCATTTGCCCATGAAAAACTATCCCCACTCTTAGCAATGTATCGCGCTAAAAACTTTGAAGATGCGGTAGAGAAAGCTGAACAGTTAGTGGAAATGGGCGGTATCGGTCACACTTCTTGTCTCTATACTGACCAAGATAACCAGCATGACCGTGTCAGCTATTTTGGCGAAAAAATGAAAACGGCGCGTATTTTGATTAATACTCCTGCATCTCAAGGCGGTATCGGTGACCTGTATAACTTTAAACTGGCACCATCTTTAACCTTGGGCTGTGGTTCTTGGGGTGGTAACTCCATCTCTGAAAACGTGGGACCAAAACATTTAATCAATAAGAAAACCGTGGCAAAAAGAGCTGAAAATATGTTGTGGCATAAACTTCCTAGTTCAATCTATTTCCGCCGTGGATGTCTTCCAATTGCTTTAGAAGAGATAGCCACTGATGGTGCTAAACGCGTCTTTATCGTGACCGATAGCTACTTATTTAATAATGGCTATGTTGATGAAATTGTAGATGTTCTGAAAAAACACCATATTGAAACCGATGTTTTCTTTGAAGTCGAAGCTGACCCAACATTATCCGTTGTGCGTAAAGGTGCAGCTCAAATGCAAGCCTTCCAACCGGATGTGATCATTGCCTTAGGTGGTGGTTCCCCAATGGATGCTGCCAAAATCATGTGGGTAATGTACGAACATCCAGAAACACACTTTGAAGAATTAGCATTACGTTTTATGGATATCCGTAAACGTATTCACAAATTCCCGAAAATGGGTGTGAAAGCAAAACTGGTCGCTATCACCACCACCTCAGGCACAGGTTCAGAAGTGACACCATTTGCCGTTGTGACGGATGATAAAACAGGTCAAAAATACCCATTAGCGGACTATGCATTAACTCCAAACATGGCAATTGTTGATGCTAACCTCGTGATGAATATGCCTAAATCCTTAACCGCGTTTGGTGGTTTGGATGCAGTAACTCACGCATTAGAATCTTATGTTTCTGTTCTGGCAAATGAATTCTCTGATGGCCAAGCACTCAAAGCACTGACCTTGTTAAAAGATTATCTGCCAGCAAGCTATCATGAAGGGGCAAAAAACCCAGTAGCAAGAGAGCGCGTTCATAATGCAGCAACATTAGCCGGTATTGCTTTTGCTAACGCCTTCTTAGGGGTTTGTCACTCAATGGCGCATAAACTGGGATCGGAATTCCATATTCCACACGGTTTAGCAAACGCCCTATTGATTTGTAACGTAATTCGTTTCAACGCAAATGATAACCCAACTAAGCAAACAGCATTCAGCCAATATGACCGCCCTCAAGCACGTCGCCAATATGCTGAAATTGCAGACCACTTAGGGTTAACCAAAGCAGGTGACCGTACAGGTGCGAAAATTGAACGCTTGCTGGCTTGGTTAGAAGAAATGAAAGCCGATTTAGGCATTCCTAAGTCTATCCGTGAAGCGGGTGTTGCCGAGGCAGATTTCTTAGCTCGCTTAGATAAGCTGTCTGAAGATGCATTTGATGACCAATGTACTGGTGCTAACCCACGTTATCCGCTAATTTCTGAAATTAAACAGCTATTACTGGATTCTTACTACGGTCGTGAATTTACTGAACACAGTGCGGAGCCAGCGGCCCCAAAAGCTGAAAAGAAAAACACCAAAAAATAGTTAATTTATTGATGGCATAGCCATTAATACATAAAAAAGGCTTCAGAAGATTTAGGGTTTCCCTAACAATTCTGGAGCCTTTCTCGTTTTTCCATCCTTACACTGCCCAACTGACCGGGAAAGTGCCTTTTTATTTCAGTTAGCAGCCATTAAATCAACAAAGCCACAGCACGATAAACTGGTGTAATTTACTGTGGCACGTTCACTGTTATTGAAAGTTTATTGCCGTTGAGCAAATTTAAAGAAAATGACGCTAGAAGCGTGTTTCCAATCAATGTTCCTTTCAACGAGAAAATAATTATTTTGTTGTGAAAAATAGCCGCTCTATCTATATGGCTTTCGATAATATTTCAAGCAACAGTATTTCTGTAGGCAGAGACGGCCATAGAAGGTGGTTTGAACTAGCCCAGAATCATCACAAAGAGTGTTCTTTGCCTAGATCATACCAATAGAATGCAGGAGGTTTCAGACCGTTTAAATCGGCTTTGAATAAACTGAAACAGTGAAAAGCTAAATTTTATTTTATCTACTGTTTCGAACCGATTTACATTTTTGATTATAAATATTGAGCCAAAATGTGAAATTAAACTGGCATAAAAAGAAAGCCCCATGTTAAAAACATGAGGCTTATCAAATCTTATTCAACCCGTTTTTATCCTATGAATGCTAAAATTTTATCTGCATGCATCCTTTTTAAAACTAGCGAACTGAGAATTTTATTAACGCATTTACTTTATTTGACAAAAATATCTTAATAATCTGATATTCCTATTTGTAAACTATATGACTCATTAATCTTAATAAATGCTTATTTGAAGTTAAACGGTATTTTTTCAATTGCCCCACTATTCATTAATTGAGCTTGCTTGATGGCATCTGAGTAATGCTTTCGGCAAACTGAGATATACTTTTCATTCCCCCCAATATCCACTTGAGCCCCTTCATATACTGGTATGCCATCACCACCAATCCGTAAAACTTTATTTGCCTTACGTCCGCAATAACAGACAGTTTTTAACTCAACGAGTTTATCTGCCCATGCTAATAAATACTGGCTTCCTGCAAATAACTCTCCGGAAAAATCTGTTCGTAAACCATAACAGAGTACCGGAATGTCTAAATTATCGACAACATCACATAATTGCTCTACTTGCTGTTTTGTCAAAAATTGGCATTCATCAATAAGTACGCAATGTACTTTTTGAGCATCATTCTCGTTTTTGATAATTTCTGTCATATTCGTTATAGGTGAAAATAATAACGCATCCGCAGATAAACCGATCCGCGAAGATACCTTACCCTGACTGAAGCGGTTATCAATTTCAGCGGTAAAAATCAACGTACGCATTCCACGTTCGTGATAGTTATAGGAAGATTGTAATAATGAAGTCGATTTACCCGCATTCATCGCAGAATAATAAAAATATAGCTGTGCCATTGGGCGGTTCCCTAAAAAATAATATTCGCGAATACTTTAGCATAAAGGCTTTTTAAGATTAACTTAAACCTATGTAGATAAGTAAGTGTATGAATTCCCATCCATCACTATGTTAAATTAGTTCCTTTAGATCACACATTATCTGTGTTGTAGACAATTAATCTCAAACTGATATTAACTTTATCTGGTATAGCCATTGGCACATATTGCCAAATTTATTCTGTCAAAAAAAGAAAATTTCCGTTAAAGACATGCCTTGATACATCGACAAACAAAAGGAAACGGTTATCGCTAGCTATTAATATAAAATTTAGTAGCACTTTATAATTACCTTTTTTCATTAGTACCGTTATTGATAATAGAGCAATTTATAGCAACGAAAATTTTTATAATTCTTTTGTAAAAAAATTGCATTCGTTAAAGATAACTTTTAAACTACCGAAGTAATTTAGCTATTGCAGAATTTAAAATAGCACTCTATTATTACTGTACACATGCCAACATATAAAATTGAGACCAGGAAAATGAGCGAATCATTAAAAGCATTAAATAACATCCGTACGCTTCGTGCTCAAGCACGAGAAGTGACTTTAGAATCTTTAGAAGAAATGCTGGAAAAATTAACTGTCGTTGTTGACGAACGTCGTGAAGAAGAAAGCCAAGCTCGCGCTGAAGTCGAAGAACGTAATCGCAAACTGGAAAAAGTTCGCGAAATGATTTTAGAACAAGGTGTAGATTTAAATGACCTTCTGCAAACTATGGATTCTAGTAAAAGCACCAGCACTCGCGCTAAACGTGCTGCTCGTCCAGCAAAATATAAATATGTAGATGAGAACGGCGAAACTAAAACTTGGACAGGCCAAGGTCGTACTCCAGCAGTAATTAAAGTCGCAATCGAAGAACAAGGTAAATCTTTAGACGATTTCTTAATCTAATATTGATAGCCCTTCAAATTCTAAACACCCTTTTTATAAGGGTGTTTTTATTTATAATAGCCTTATTATTACCCACTTATCATCTCCTCTACTCCATTCACCCTCATCTATTTCTAATCAAAAAGAATGATACAAAATAAAATACACGTTAAAGTAAAGTTACGTAATTTAATCAAATGGTATTCTTTAAGTTCCCTCCAAACACCCTACTCCAATTAATTTACGCGCCAAACGAGTTATACCGATTTATATTATATAACTGACATTTAATGACACTTAATGACACTTAAAATCCGAGTACTTCTTTTTACATATTCCCATAAAAATTATCCATAAAAAAAGCTAACCATAACGGCTAGCTTTTATCTGCACAACAAAGATTAGTATTTTAATTAGATTTCGATGATGAATCTAAATTAGCAGCTAACTCTTTAATCCACGCGGAAAAATCATTTCCTAGTGTATCGTGTTGCATGCCATATTCTACAAAGGCCTTCATATAACCTAATTTATTTCCGCAGTCATGACTTTTACCACATAAGTGGTACGCTTCAACGGGTTCCTTATTTTCCATCATTAATGCGATAGCATCCGTTAATTGGATTTCATCGCCAGCACCTGGTGCTGTTTTCGCTAATGCATCCCAAATTTTTTCGGATAATACATAACGTCCCACGATAGATAAATTGGATGGTGCTTCATCACGTTTTGGTTTCTCAACCATACGGGATATAGGTTTACTATCGCCCGGTTGTAAAGTGACACCGTTGCAATCCACAATTCCGTAGTTAGAAACATCTTCTTCTGGTACTGGCTCAACTAAAATTTGGCTAGCCCCAGTAGTTTCGAAATGTTCTAACATCTCTTTAAGGTTGAATTTTGTTAAATCAGTACTGTAGCGGTCTAAAATAACATCCGGAAGGATCACTGCAAAAGGCTCATTACCAACTAATGGCTTAGCACACAAAATGGCATGGCCTAAACCTTTAGCAATGCCCTGACGTGTTTGCATGATAGTCACATGACTTGGGCAAATGGATTTAACTTCATCCAATAATTGTCGCTTAACTCGCGCCTCTAAGATAGCTTCAAGTTCAAAGCTGGTATCAAAGTGGTTTTCAATAGAATTTTTAGATGAATGTGTCACTAGTACAATTTCATTAATCCCTGCGGCAATACACTCATTAACCACATACTGGATTAAAGGTTTATCAACAACTGGCAGCATCTCTTTAGGAATAGCTTTCGTCGCTGGAAGCATACGTGTTCCTAAACCTGCTACAGGGATTACCGCTTTACGCACCTTGCGTTTGATCATCTCGAGAACTCCAAAAATTTAATAAGCACCGTTTATATCTTCAATAAACTATACTGGCGCGTTTTTAGTGCGCGCCAGTATATCAGGATTCATTATTGAATAAATAGAGATAGACTCGCTTAGGATAAATAGAACCTAGATTCATTAAGTAAGTGCATTATTTCTGAGCATCGGAATTAAACATTAACTTAATTTTCTGATTAGAATTATGAATAAGACACATCCAATTCTCACCTTGAAAATCTAATCGATTTGAATGGTATGTTTTTAGCGTGCCTAACGGAACATTGCGTGCTAGATGGTAATGATGCTGCTCCGTCGTAATATTAGCTTCCAGCCCTGCACTCGCCAAAATCACATTTTTAGACTTGGTATTAAAGTAACCCAGTAATAATGGAAATTGACCAGAAAAACCAGAATCTTCCAGTAAGTGGTTTATTTGATTAATAATATTCTCAATTTGAGGTAACTTTTTATCTCGGTTGCTCACCGCACTCTTTAACAAATCATTAAACACAACACGAATTAAAAAAGCCGCCATCACCCCTTCTTGCGGGGAGCGTTCTATATCAATGCAATAAAACCCGATTTGCTCTTCAGATATTGCCGCAATGTCTAACAGCAACCCAAAACGATTCGCTTCATTTAATTGCCTATAGTTTATCTTATAGCCATTTATAACCTGCACCACTGGGGGCTGTAATTGTTTCAAAATGGCTAACATATCCAATTTGTCATTACTCAAAATGTTCGAAATATTTTGGATTTCATTTTCGATGAGTGTTTCAGAGTCATATTGTTCTGGGTACAGTGCCGCATGAATCGTCACTTTCACTTCATCAAGATTTTTTATTGGCTTTAATAAAGCATCTTTCGCACCAAGACGAAACATTCTATCTAATTGCGTGAAGTCTGTGGTTGCCGAAATAACAATCACAGGGACGTTAATATTACGCTCCACCAGCTCCACCATAAATGATTCACCATTCATGATGGGCATATTGAGATCGCAAAGAATGACATCGGGAGTCACCTTTTGTTGCGTAATCAGGTCAAGTGCAAGCGCACCGTTATCCGCGATGTAGACTTCTGTTTCTAAACTTTCGAGGTATTCACGAAGAATAGTACAAAAAATTTTTTCATCTTCAACTATGAGTATTTTTCTATTTTTCATATCATACCTACCACGACAAACTTGGTTTAATAAGTAATATATTCTGACGACAATAGTCATATTGTAAAATCATTAACGACTATATTTTTTAAGTATAGTTATTTTATCGAGAAAAGAATGAGCCAATCTTTAAAAAATAATTGTAGCTGCGGTCATCCTCTGCCGTTTGACCAATGCTGCTCTCCGCTGTTGCTTGGGCAGGTTATTGCTGAAACCCCAGAGCAATTAATGCGTTCACGATACAGCGCCTATGTCCATCACAATGCAGATTACCTCATCAAAACATGGCATCCAGATTGCCAAGCACAAGAGTGGCGAGAGGCTATCTTGGATAGCTTTGAACAAACTGAATGGCTGGGACTGCGTATCATTAGTTCTTCTCATGTTAAAAATTCTGACGAAGCTTATGTCGAATTTTCGGCTTGCTTTATTGATGAAAAAGCTGATCATAAACAGCTTATTCACGAACGTTCCCGTTTTCTTCGCATTGATACACAGTGGTATTACATTGACGGAATAACACCAAAAGTTGGGCGCAATGATGATTGCCCATGCGGCTCAGGAAAAAAATTTAAGAAGTGCTGCGATAGTTATTAATTCTCTGTTTATCAATTCGTATATTCATTGCATAAATTACGATGAATCTAAATTATTGGGCTTTAGTCAGTTAAGGATTAGGCAGTTCCATGCAACACAAAAATGTACAGAAAAAAATTCTCAGAACCATTTGTCCTGATGCAAAAGGATTGATCGCTAAAATCACCAACATTTGCTACAAACACCAGCTGAACATTATCCAAAATAATGAGTTTGTTGATCACCGTACTGGCCGTTTCTTCATGAGAACGGAACTGGAAGGGATTTTTAATGATGAAACCTTACTGGCTGATTTAGATGATGCATTACCGGAAGGATCTAAGCGCGAATTAAACTCTGCCGGACGTCGCCGCATTGTTATTATGGTCACAAAAGAGGCGCACTGCCTTGGTGACCTTCTGATGAAGAGCGCTTACGATGGGTTAGATGTCGATATTGCAGCCGTTATCGGCAACCACGATACGTTGAAAAATCTTGTCGAGCAGTTTGGTATTCCATTCCACCATATTAGCCATGAAGGGCTAACGCGTGAACAGCATGATGAGAAGCTCACTGCGCAGATTGATCAATATCAGCCTGATTACGTTGTCCTCGCAAAATATATGCGGGTGCTAACCCCTGCTTTCGTTCAACACTACCCTAATCAAATTATTAATATTCACCATTCATTCTTACCAGCATTCATAGGCGCACGTCCTTATCACCAAGCCTATGAGCGTGGCGTTAAGATAATTGGAGCTACCGCTCACTTTGTAAATGATAATTTGGATGAAGGTCCAATCATCACGCAAAACGTTATCAATGTGGACCACACATTTACTGCGGATGATATGATGCGTGCCGGTCGAGACGTTGAAAAGAACGTACTGAGCCACGCTTTATATTGGGTATTGGCACAGCGCGTCTTTGTTTATGGAAATCGAACCATTATTTTATAACAGAACACATCGGTTATTAATTGTATTAATTTGTTGATTTATCACGCATTAAGATTAAAAAATCAACATTTAGACTTTTTTTTTCAATTAATACTTTACAGGGGCGCGTCATTTGATATGATGCCGCCCGCTGTGAACGATTACAGCAATTCAAAATCTGGTGGGATACCCAAGCGGCCAAAGGGAGCAGACTGTAAATCTGCCGTCACAGACTTCGAAGGTTCGAATCCTTCTCCCACCACCATCTAAGCAGTCTCTTTTCCAAGTTTATCAACTACCCCAATAAATCGATTTAACACACTTGAATGTGATTTTGATTTATAAATATAACAGTCGCTTTTATCCAAAATTCCATTTAATGAGATATAGATCAGCGACCTATCAATCAGCTCATCCTCAGGATAGTGGTCAATAATCCCGATAAAATCACCGTCTTGAATGAAACTCTGACAACACCCAATATTGTCCATCTGCCGTATGCTGGATTTACTCTCTGCGGTTTCAACTTTAGCGAGCAAGTCACTCATCAGTGAGCTTTTATAAAATGAAGGATCGCATAGCCAAGTACTTTGCTGTAGTAATACGACAACATCATGATTAAATTTCTCATATAACTCTTTTCTGCAATAAATACCTAAAGGTGCATTTTCTATTTTTTTTTGCAATGAAAATCTTTCACTAATGACTAATTCAGAACTTAGAATTAAAGTATTCCCATCATAATCGACAATCTCATCTACCTCATCATAGTTAAATCTTAATATATTAACCTGTACATTATTCTTGTGTGCCGCTTGATATAAATTAATTAGATGATTTTCCTTCCCCCAGTCATAATAAATATTAGCTTCATTGACGATATAACCAGAAAAATGTTTTTTCGTTATTTCTTTCTCCTGCAAGTAGAGATCTCTAAGATCGTTATAAAGTTCTTGGCCATCCTTAGTTAATGTCATTCCAAATTTTTCTCGTTTAAAAAGCCGTTTACCCAAACTCGTTTCAAAGTCTTTTATGGATTTTGCGATGGGGGGTGTCGTGCGGTTCATCACCCTTGCAGCCTTGCTTAGCGAGCCATTCTCAACAACTGCCATAAACGCCTCTAATTTTCTTGAAAAGAACATATCTATGACCCCATTCTATTTATTGAAATGTAAACCAACATGATTATTTTAAATAACAGCATGTTGATTAACCCATAATCTTCCACATCAAATAAAAATTTAATAAATTTTTTCATTTGATGGTTAACAATATTTCATAAAAGTATTTTTATAATTTCCAACATAGCAAAGCAATATATTATATTGTTTCATTTGATTATTTTTTATTGCCCCACCATTAAATCACATTAAAATATAAATAACCAACTGACTTTAAATGAACTTTTCAGTAGTTAATTATAAAACTAACAAACATTTTTTAATTAACAGCCATAGATATATTATTATTAAAAATTAAAATTCCCTAATAAATTATGGGCAATTATATAAACAAAAAATATTTAATAGTTACACTATTGTTAGCTTCTGATAGAATCCCTTCAGTCATTTTCAAAGCAATGGGTAATAAGTAACCATGAAATTTATCTCGTTCAACATTAATGGTCTAAGAGCACGTCCTCATCAACTGGAAGCAATTATTGATAAGCACCAACCTGACGTCATTGGGTTACAAGAAACAAAAGTCCACGATGATATGTTCCCTTACGAGGAAGTCAGCAAATTAGGCTACCATGTTTATTTTCACGGTCAAAAAGCCCACTATGGCGTAGCATTACTCCTCAAAAATGAACCAATTGCCGTTAGGAAAGGGTTTCCAACGGATGATGATGAAGCTCAGCGCCGCATCATCATGGCTGATATTCAAACTAGCGAGGGGGTTCTGACCGTCATCAATGGCTACTTCCCTCAAGGAGAAAGCCGTGACCACCCAACCAAATTTCCAGCAAAAGAAAAATTCTATCGTGATCTGCAAGATTACGTAACATCAACGCAAACCGCAGACTCACAGTTGCTGATTATGGGCGACATGAACATCAGCCATACCGATTTAGACATTGGCATTGGCGAAGTTAACCGTAAGCGTTGGTTGAAAACAGGAAAATGCTCATTCTTACCTGAAGAGCGCGAATGGCTGGATAGACTACTAAGTTGGGGGCTTGTTGATACCTATCGTGAACAGCATCCAGATACCACCGATTGCTACTCATGGTTTGATTATCGCTCCAAAGGCTTTGACGATAATCGAGGTCTGCGTATTGACCTTCTGCTGGCGTCTAAGAAACTCGCCAGCCGTTGTAGCGCAACAGGTATTGATTACGACATCCGTGGCATGGAAAAACCGTCTGACCACGCACCAGTATGGGCTGAGTTCAACCTTACTAAGTAGCCCCGCGCATCTCTTTATAGGGCATAATCATATGCCCTATGCTTTCCCTCTAGATATCTTTTCTACATTCGTCCTTAGTGCACACTAAACTCAATTAGTGAATTGAATAACGGTTGTTGACCTCTAGGCAATACGGATTGTAGCGTCGGGCCTCTTTCTTGCTTATCAAACAGAAATTCAATTAATAATCCCATCAAAATTATTGCTTAGCGTTCTAAAATTTAGAAATCCACTGCACTTATTCTGATGGTGATGATTTTTTCCCTTTACTCGCACTCGCTTTTTTTGTGCCCTTCTTTGCCCCTTTGCTATTAGCTACGGGAGGCAATTCACGAAATGCGCGCAAGTTTGTATATTGACGAGCTTGTTGAATTAAGTTAATTAACGTCTGGCTCAACGGTTGCATAAAATCATCGTAACGGGTTTGCTTTTCGCTGATCTGCGTTAGCCTTGATTCCCAGTGAGCCGTCATATCGGGCAAAGTCGCCATATCGGGTAAAACATGGATCAGTGCTCGCCCAGCGGGTGAAGCGTGAATATAGCGCCCTTTTTTAAACAAAAATTGACGTTTAAATAGTAGGTCAATAATCCCCGCTCGCGTCGCTTCGGTACCTAAACCATCTGTTTCACGTAATACTTTTTTTAATGCTTTATCCTGTACAAAACGGGCGATCCCCGTCATAGCAGACAGCAGTGTTGCATCGGTAAATGGGCGAGGTGGTTGAGTTTGCCGTTCGACCACTTCCCCTTTTTCACACAAAAGTTCATCGCCTTTTTTCACGATAGGCAATGGCATGCCATCGTTTTCCGCATCGCGCTCTTTCCCGCCTAACACAACTCGCCATCCCGCTTCCGCTAGAAAACGCGCTTTGGCATTAAATTTGCCGTTTTCAATGTCTAAATCAATAGTACATTTGCGGTAAACCGCATCAGCCATAAACTGGATAATGTACTGACGAGCAATTAACTGGTACACATTGCTTTCATTTTCAGTTAAACGCACGGCGGCGGTTTTAGCGGTCGGAATGATGGCATGGTGGGCATCCACTTTTTTATCATCCCAACACCGGTTTTTCTTATCCAGTTCAGGTAATTCAAATTCAGTTAATGCGGGTTGGTGTACCGCAATTGCGTTTAATACCGCATGACGCCCGGCAAAATGCTCATCCGGTAGATAACGACTATCCGAACGCGGGTAAGTGATAAGCTTATGGGTTTCATACAGTTTCTGGCAAATGTCCAGCACCTCTTGGGCACTTAAACCGTATTTTTTGGCAGCTTCAATCTGCAAGGCGGATAATGAAAATGGCAATGGTGCAATCTCAGTTTCCTGCTTATCTTGGTATTGCGTGACAATTGCTGGCTTGCCTTCGATGCGAGAAACCACATGTTCCGCTAATGGGCGATGAATTAAACGCCCTTCTTCATCTTGAAAATCGATGCAAGATTCACTTGGCTGCCAAATTGCCACAAAGTGTTCATCTTTTGGCGTGACAATGTGCGCTTTAACTTCAAAAAAGTCTTTGGGTACAAAGTGTTCTATCTCTTCGTCGCGCCTAACGACCAACCCCAATACAGGAGTTTGTACGCGCCCAACAGAGAGAACCCCTTGGTAACCACCTCGCTGTCCTAATAAGGTATAGGCGCGAGTCATGTTGATTCCATACAGCCAATCTGCACGAGCGCGGGCTAATGCAGATACACATAACGGAATAAATTCACGGTTTTCACGTAAACGATCAATCGCTCGCTCAACAGCTTGAGGGTTCAAGTCGTTAATTAAACAGCGCTTCACGCTTTTGCGTTTTTCGGGATCAAGCTTGAAGTAATCCAGCACCTCATCCACCAGTAGTTGCCCCTCTCTATCGGGATCTCCTGCGTGGACAACGACGCTGGCTTGCTTAAGGAGCTTGTCGATAGTGTTTAATTGTTTGGTTACTGCGGAACGGGGCTTCAATTGCCATTTCTCAGGGATGATTGGCAAATCTTGTAAGTTCCAACGGGCATAACGCGGATCATAAGCATCCGGTTCAGCCTGTTCTAAAAGATGCCCAATACACCACGTGACCATCTGGTCATCACCACATTGAATAAAACCATCCCCTTTACGATGAGGTTTTGGTAGTACATCCGCAATGGCCCGTGCAAGACTGGGCTTTTCCGCAATAAACAAACGCATAGATTAATCGATCACTTCAATTAAAGGCACACCGTTTTGTGCAGGTAATAATTTTCCAACAGACTGTAACAAAACACCTTGCTGCTGTGCAATCTCTTTAATTTTAGCGACTTCCGATGATTTAACGGCGATGAGTAACCCACCTGACGTTTGTGGATCACACAACAGTTTGCGCTGCAGGTCACTCATTGGTCCAATTAAGTGGCCATAACTATCAAAGTTGCGCTGAGTTCCACCTGGTACGCAGCCCGCTTCAATGTATTTTTCGACATCAGCAAGTTTTGGTACTTTGCTAAAGGAAATCTGAGCACGAACACCAGAACCTTCACAGATCTCACTTAAATGCCCGAGTAGACCAAAACCCGTCACGTCCGTCATTGCCGTCACGCCGTCTAAAGGAGCAACAACCGCGCCGAACTTGTTCATTTGGCACATGGTTTCAGCAGCAAGGTGTGCATGTTCTGGCGCTAACACACCTTTTTTCTCCGCCGTGGTCAGCACGCCAATACCTAACGGTTTGGTTAGGAACAGTTCGCAATCTGCGCTCGCCGCACTGTTTTTCTTCACATAATCCGTGTTCACGACCCCTGTCACCGCTAAACCAAAGATAGGCTCTGGTGAATCGATAGAATGACCGCCTGCCAGTGAAATACCCGCATCCGCGCAAGCAGCTCGTCCTCCTTCAATGACTTCTCGAGCCACTTCTGGTGGTAATTTAGCAATAGGCCAGCCGAGGATCGCAATCGCCATAATCGGCTTACCCCCCATCGCAAAAATATCGCTGATGGCGTTCGTTGCAGCAATACGTCCGAATTCAAATGGGTTATCCACGATAGGCATAAAGAAGTCAGTGGTACTGATAATGCCGATGCCATTACCTAAATCATAAACTGCGGCATCATCTTTGGTTTCATTACCTACTAATAAGTGCGGATCATGAAATTTAGCTTGTTCAGTATGTAAAATTTGCTCTAACACTTTTGGTGCAATTTTGCATCCGCAGCCAGCACCGTGGCTATATTGGGTCAGTCTAATTTTTTCTGTCATTATCTGTCTCTTTAGAAATAGGTCACAAAGCCTGTCATATCAGGTTGTTGAGCTTTTGCAGGTGCTTTTAATTCTGGGGTACCTAAATAAAGGAAACCGACGATATGGTCATTTTCTTCACAGCCTAAACCATCACGTACAATCGCGTCTTCCGTCCATGAGCCTGAACGCCAAATACCACCAAAACCTTGAGCTAAGGCAGCCATTTGCATAGCTTGTACGGTGCAGCTTGCGGCAACAATTTGTTCCCACTGTGGCACTTTGGGATGATCTTTCACTTTCGCAATCACTGTAATGATTAATGGTGCACGAAATGGTGCATTACGCGCTTTTTCTTCAACTTCCGCACCTAACTTACCTTCTACGGCTGCTTTTTCAAGCAGTTGGCTAAAGCGAGCGATACCTTCTCCTTGCATAACAACAAAGTGCCATGGCTTTAATGCTCCGTGGTCTGGCGCTCTCATTCCTGCGGCAAGAATATTGTCGAGTTGTTCGCCTTGTGGCGCTGGAGTGGTTAAGCGTGAAGCTGAACGGCGGTTCAACAAAAGGGTTAATGCATCCATATTGATCTCCGATTAAGAGTAAGCTGATGTAGTGCTCAGCAAAATAGAAATACCATCAGGCTATTGTACAACGCCCACAATGGTTTTGTTATGAATAATCCTATATTAGATTAGTTGGTATCTGTCATCGTTTGATGCTGTATAGGATTAAATCTATTGATTAATCTATCTATTAATCATCTGTCAAATAGATGATATTCTAAATCATTCGCGCGTCATCTTATGCCGCCAACCTGATTGATATCCTCACACTGGAGAAAAAATGCGACAACTCTGGGATATTTTTGCCACCGTTTTTAAGTTTAGCTGGCGAGTCATTAATTTCATTCGACAATTTATTTTCAACGCAATTTTCTTCGTGTTGCTATTTTTAGTGATCGGCTCTTATTCTCTCTTGCAATCTGACAGCAAGCCAGAAAAAAACTATTTTGGTGCACTGGTTGTTGATCTACAAGGTATTGTTGTTGACCAAGTCTCTTCCCCGGATCCTTTCGGGCGCATGAGTCGCGAATTGCTGGGTACCGCGAATAACTTAATGCAAGAAAACTCGCTATTCGATATCGTCGATACCATTCGTACCGCCGCTGACGATGACCGCATTACAGGTCTAATATTACGTTTAGATAATATGGTTGGTGCTGATCAACCCTCCATGGCATACATCGGTAAAGCGATTGAAGAGTTTAAAGCCTCTGGGAAGTCAGTCTATGCAATGGGCGATAGCTATACGCAAGCTCAATATTATTTAGCTAGCTTCGCAGATGAGATTTATCTCGCACCACATGGCGCCGTTGGTATTTACGGTTTCTCAACGGATACACTGTATTACAAATCTTTATTAGAAAAACTCAAAGTAAGCACCCATATTTTCCGCGTTGGTACCTACAAATCTGCGGTTGAACCGATGATGCGCGATAATATGTCACCTGAGGCCCGTGAAGCTAACCTGCTTTGGTTAAATACCTTATGGGATAATTATTTAGGATCTATCGCCGAAAATCGCCAATCTAAAGTTGAGCAAATTTTCCCGGGAGCGGATAAGCTCATTACACAACTTCGTGCCGTCAAAGGTGATACGGCGCAATATGCTTTACAACAAAAGTTAGTGGATAAGATTTACACCCGCGAACAGGCCGAAAATGTGTTCTCGAATCAGTTTGGTTGGAATAAAGAAGATAAAACATTTAATGGCATTAGCATCTATGATTACTCCACTAACATTGCAGATACGAGCAACAGCGAGGGTAATATTGCAGTTATCGTAGTGCAAGGTGCTATCATGGATGGTCCACAAACTCCAGGTATTGCCGGCGGCGAAACTCTCGCAGCTCAAATCCGTGATGCGCGTTTAAATGAAAATATTAAAGCCATCGTATTACGTGTTAATAGCCCTGGGGGAAGTGTCAGCGCTTCCGACTTGATCCGCAGTGAATTAGCTGCAGCCCGTGCTGCGAAGAAACCTGTCGTCGTATCAATGGGTGGCATGGCTGCATCAGGCGGTTACTGGATCTCAACTCCAGCAGACTACATTATTGCTAGCCCAAGTACTTTAACTGGCTCTATCGGTATTTTTGGTGTGATCAATACCTTTGAAAACTCATTAGAATCCATCGGCGTTTATACTGATGGCGTTTCGACTTCACCATTAGCCGGCGTTTCTGTCACTAAAGGGATCAGTCCTCAATTTTCCGATATGATGCAAATCACCATCGAGAATGGCTACCAAACCTTTATTGGCTTAGTCGCGCAATCTCGCCATAAAACACCGGAAGAAATCGATAAGATTGCCCAAGGTCGTGTTTGGATTGGTAAGGATGCCATGAAGATTGGTTTAGTCGATGAGCTCGGTGATTTCGATGATGCCGTCGCAAAAGCCGCGGAGTTAGCGAAAGTAAAATCTGTCGAACTGGATTGGATGCAACCGGAACTGTCCTTTATGGATCAGTTGATCCTTGAACTGACAAGTAACGTTCAAGTCATGATGCCTGATGCATTGCAAACATTCCTGCCGCCAGCGGTCGCTACTGATATTCGCCGCCAAGCTCAGTTTTTCTTAAAAATGAACGACCCACAAAATCGTTACGCATTTTGCTTAAACTGCGCGGAAATTAACTAATTATTCATTTCCACCCATGGCTCCCCTCTCAAGTCAACCTTAGAGGGGCTGCCATTCGCGGTGAATCACGCTGGCGTAAACTGAAGTTTCCATCACAACAATCTGCAATATCTTGTTTTATCCATAGATTATCTCCGGTAAATAAGCCAAAATCCTTATAATCCAAATTATTCACACACAGAATTTCTTATTCATACAGAACTTCGTCTGTCATCGTTAGGTAACAAAATGCAGAAGAAATCGATTTATGTCGTTTATACGGGTGGTACCATCGGCATGCGCCATTCCCCTCAGGGCTATATTCCTGTTTCCGGTCACCTACAGACGCAATTGGCTCAAATGCCTGAGTTTCATCGTCCTGAAATGCCAACATTTACTATTCGTGAACACCAGCCGTTAATCGATTCTTCGGACATTACACCGGAAGATTGGCAAAATATCGCTGATGATATCAGTGAAAATTACGAGAAATATGATGGTTTTGTGATCCTGCATGGCACTGACACCATGGCATTTACCGCTTCTGCACTCTCCTTTATGTTTGAAAACTTGAAGAAGCCGATCATTGTGACAGGGTCACAGATTCCATTAGAAGCCTTACGTTCGGATGGGCAAACCAACCTGCTTAATGCGCTCTATTTAGCGGCAAACTACCCGATCAACGAAGTAGGTTTATTCTTCAATAACAAACTGTATCGCGGTAACCGCACAGTGAAAGCCCATGCCGATGGTTTTGAAGCTTTCACCTCCCCAAATTGTTCCCCACTGATGGAAGCCGGCATTCATATTCGTACTTTCAATACCTGCCCTGCACCGATTGGTATTGGCGAATTAAAAACACATCGCATTACCCCGCAGCCCATAGGGGTTGTCACGCTCTATCCCGGGTTATCGATTGAAATCGTGCGGAATATTCTCCAGCAACCGGTTAAAGCTCTCATCTTGCGCTCTTACGGTGTCGGTAATGCTCCACAACAGCCCGAGCTTTTACGCATCCTCCGTGAAGCGACTTCTCGAGGCATTATTGTCGTTAACCTCACTCAATGTATTTCTGGGCGCGTAAATATGGAAGGTTACGCCACAGGACACGCATTGGCAGAATCTGGGGTGATCAGTGGTTTTGATATGACTTTTGAAGCAGCATTGAGTAAATTACATTACTTACTAAGCCAAGATTATACTCCAGAGCTTATTCGAGAATTAATGCAAAATAACCTGCGTGGTGAATTAAGCTATGCCGACGAATAAGTCATAACCTACTGAGAAGAAAAATGAAATCAGCGTTACTGTTAGTCGACTTACAAAATGATTTTTGTACTGGTGGTGCTCTCGCTGTAAAACAAAGCGAACAAGTTATTGAAACTGCAAACCACATTATTGAACAGTGCCAGAAACAGGGGATCACGGTGATTGCCAGCCAAGATTGGCATCCAGAAAACCATCTCAGTTTTGCCGTGAACTCTGACCAACCTGTTGGTACCCTTGGTGAACTTAATGGGTTGCCACAGGTCTGGTGGCCAGTTCACTGCGTACAAGACTCCCATGGCGCTGATTTCCATCCAGAGCTTAATCGCCAAGCCATTCAAAAGATATTTACCAAAGGTGAAAATCCACAGGTAGATAGCTACAGTGCCTTTTTTGATAATGACCGAGTCAGTCAAACTGAACTGCATGCATGGCTTCAGCAGCAGCAAGTTAACCATTTAATTATTATGGGTATTGCGACTGACTATTGTGTGAAGTTTACTGTACTGGACGCGCTAAGATTGGGCTACCGTGTTGATGTGCTAACGGATGGGTGTCGTGGCGTTAACTTAGACCCTGAAGATAGCCAGAAGGCTTTCGCGGAAATGCAGGGTGCCGGTGCTAAGTTAGTGACATTGCCACTCTAGCGTTTCCATCGCCCTGCTAACGGATTTCAAATTTTGGCCCTGCTAACTTGCAGGGCTAAATATTTTATTCGTCGTTTTCTTGCGGTTTCAACGTCGCTAACCGCTCCCCTTGAAAAAGCGCTTTTAATTCTTGTTTGCTCTTCATGGTGATTTGACCGTCAGTGCCGACCGTCATATGCTCCGCATCATGATTATGGCGAGACTGCCATAACATCACCATCTGCAAGGTATTTTCTTTCTGTTCTGGTGTTAATGCTACACCATCTGGCCATTTACCTAACTCCACTGCTGTCACTAAACGCTGGTAAATTTCAGGGTTCATGGCAGACAGTAATTGTTCTATTTGTTGTGCATCCATTTCTATACTCACTTACGCCTCATCACATCAATTTAGTGGCAATCAAGATAATTGTTTTTATTGTATGTTAAATAATAGCTGAATCGTTATTTCTGAATCCACCTTTACACTTCAGCAAGCTTCAGCACGTTACCCCACGGTCTTTTCACCCGTTTGGTCATCCGTAAAGCTTAGGGATGCTGAATTTATGCAGTAACGCTGTCCAGTTGGTAGTGGGCCATCAGGAAATACATGTCCAAGGTGCGCATTGCAATTCCCACAGCGAACTTCAATACGATGCATTCCATGAGAGAAATCTTCAATAAATTTTATCAAACTTTCATCAATTGGTTGAAAGAAACTCGGCCATCCGCAGCCTGCATCAAATTTGGTCTCAGAAAGGAATAAAGGGGTTCCACAACAGAGACATTCATACACGCCATCTTTACGGTTATGCAATAATTGGCCACTAAAAGGGGGCTCTGTGCCAGCGTGTTGTGTAACATACAGCTGGACTTGGTTAAGTTTTGATAAATCAACAGCTTGCTTATCTTTATTCGACATCGATTACCTACTCTTTTTCAAAAAGATACGCATTAAAGCGATTTTGCATCCATTTCAAGCAACAAAAAATTAACAACGCTCAGTAAAAAACTATTCTAGACTATTAAGGCTAGAACTTTACGGTTTGATTTGTGATGAGTCTCACATATATCACTGATGGATGGTTTCATTATGCTGAACAATCCCGATAATACGTGCGGCTGTATTTGCTGCTGAAGTGACTGACAAATATGCAGATAGTGGTATCAGAATTGATTTTTTTCAATAATTGACACGATTCCGCTTGACGGCTGGCAAGGTTTTGGTAACTTTAAGTACATCTTAATTCACGAAATAAAATAGCTGGTGGAAATACTATGACTATCAAAGTAGGTATTAATGGTTTTGGTCGTATCGGCCGTATCGTTTTCCGTGCTGCACAAGAACGTTCTGACATCGAAATCGTTGCTATCAACGACCTGCTCGATGCAGAGTACATGGCATACATGTTGAAATACGACTCAACTCATGGTCGTTTCAACGGTACTGTTGAAGTTAAAGATGGTCACTTAGTTGTTAACGGTAAAAAAATCCGTGTTACAGCAGAGAAAGATCCTGCGAACCTGAAATGGAACGAAGTCGGTGTTGATGTTGTTGCTGAAGCAACAGGTATCTTCCTGACTGACGAGACTGCTCGTAAACACATCCAAGCAGGCGCGAAGAAAGTTGTGTTAACTGGTCCTTCTAAAGATGACACTCCAATGTTCGTTATGGGCGTTAACCACAAAGCTTACGCAGGTCAAGAAATCGTTTCTAACGCATCTTGCACAACTAACTGCTTAGCTCCACTGGCTAAAGTTATCAACGACAAATTTGGTATCGTTGAAGGTCTGATGACCACTGTTCACGCAACGACAGCAACACAAAAAACTGTTGATGGTCCATCTCACAAAGACTGGCGTGGTGGTCGTGGTGCTTCTCAGAACATCATCCCATCTTCAACTGGTGCTGCTAAAGCTGTAGGTAAAGTTATTCCTGAGCTGAACGGTAAACTGACTGGTATGTCTTTCCGTGTTCCAACTCCTAACGTTTCTGTTGTTGACCTGACTGCACGTTTGGCAAAACCAGCAACTTACGCACAAATCTGTGACGCTATCAAAGAAGCTGCAGAAGGCGAACTGAAAGGCGTTCTGGGTTACACTGAAGACGACGTTGTATCTACCGATTTCAACGGCGAAAAACTGACTTCAGTATTCGATGCTAAAGCAGGTATCGCTCTGAACGACAACTTTGTGAAACTGGTTTCTTGGTATGACAACGAAACTGGTTACTCTAACAAAGTTCTAGACCTGATCGCTCACATCTCTAAATAAGAGCTGTTTAGCTATTAGTCTGACTGAGCCGCCTCTTGGCGGCTCTTTTGTCTCTTTCATACATTCAAAATTAAAGCCCAGCTCAATATACTCCAAGCTGCGTCCCCCGCTTCACTCAATGCCACTTGCAGTATCGTGAGTTTGTTATATTGTTATTTCTAGTTACTGTCCTATTTATAGGCACTGTTCTATTTATAGTCGCTGATTTAGGTCGTGATGATGGACCAACAACCACAGGCGCAAGACAATGCATGATAAAATTTTTGCTTTACCTGTTATCAAACAAATTTCTCCTTACATTACCCAACGCCAACTTGGGGATTTACCGCTGATCGTCATTTCGCACCCAAAAGTGCGTGGTGCCGTGAGCCTACAAGGTGCCCACTTAATTGACTGGCAACCCGCAGGCCAAAAACCCTGTCTTTGGTTAAGTCCCGAAAGTGCATTTAAAGAAGGGGTTGCCATCCGTGGTGGCATTCCTATTTGCTGGCCATGGTTTGGTCCTGTAAATAGCCCTAGTCATGGGTTTGCCCGTATTTCACCTTGGCAATTTACGGCTCATAATGAACATGATTGTGGCGTCATCCTCACCTTTACCCTGACGGACAACGAATACACCCGTAAACTTTGGCCTCATGAGTTCACACTGATTTTACGTATGAAGCTCGGAGAAACCTGCGAGCTTGAATTAGAAAGCTACGGTGACTTTGAGGCTACCGCCGCATTACACAGCTATTTCAATATCAGTGATATTCAGAAAGCCACCGTTTATGGTCTTGGTGGACATTACATTGATAAAGTCGCAGACAGAGAAGCCTATATTTCAGAGCCGCTGAAATTTAATAAGCACACTGACCGCATATACACCGAGCCAGAAGAATACAGCTTGCTACGTGATGATGGTTGGAATCGCACTATTGAGTTACATCATTATCATCACAGTGATGTGGTGTGCTGGAACCCTTGGGCAGAATTATCATGCAGCATGCAGGATATGCCTAATAATGGTTATAAACAGATGGTTTGTGTAGAAACGGCTCGCATTCATATGCCAATGAAATCTGAAGCTCAGAATCCTTCTCGCCTGTCTCTTGTGATGGTCTGTCGCGACAACAAACCCCAGTCATAGAAGCAAAAAACCCCAAAACAGCCACGCCATTTTGGGGTTTTACTATTCAGTGTGAATCATTAGAAGGTGTAAGTTACACCGCTCCATACAATTCCTGAATAAGACTTATTAACCATCGGGCTATCTTTCACTTCATTAGACAGCTTATCAACACGACCTAATGCAAACAGAGACCAGCTATCTGTCATCCGATAATTAGCCGATAATTCAACATATGGAGTCCAGCTTGAATTTGGTTGGTAGCGCTCTAAGCCACTTTTCGCTGACTCTTTCGATGTCACACCAAATTCATAACGGTTCAGTTTTGCGCTATCCCATTTGATACCTAAGCCCGGCGTTAAAGACCAGTTATCACCTTTAAATGCATACAGATAAGCGGCTTCTGCACGCATTCCCTCACTTTCCCATAACATGTCGATAGAGCCATTAAAACGTAATGTACCCCAATCAGCATTATGTCTATAAGTAAAACCGCCCATCACCGTATCACGACGGCGATCAAGCTTACGCATATCCGCATTATCGTTATCTTTTGGCTTAAAGAAATGTGGATAGTAATAAGCATCTAAAGAAAGCTGATCCACTTTATCATTCCACAGGTAGTAACCTACGGCTAATGTACGGAAGTAAAAATCTTCACTTTCATAATTAATGACAGGAAGTGGCGTAATATAGTCACTTGTCTTGATGCCTTTGTAAGGTGTGGCCTGCGCTAATACAGAGCCACCGACAGACCAAGTTCCAGCCAATGCAGCGCTTGACATCGCACTTAACGCGATGGCAAGTGTGGTCATTTTAATTGTTTTTGACATATTAAATTAAACCTAAATTATTCAAATGAAGTTAATAATAAACAATGAATAACGCGGGAGGTTTCCCCTACGTTAATGAGATGGTTCACATTTAAAGCTAAATTCCATTGATTGTCTATATTTCTCAGTAATGAATATAAGATAAGTGAATGAAATGTCATAATTACGCATTAAAAATCAATAGGTACACGTCGTGCTAATGCACATAATAATTCATAACCGATCGTACCTGCGGACTGTGCAACGTCATCAACTGGTAAATTTTCACCCCATAGCTCAACTTGAGTGCCAATTTTGGCATTAGGACAGTCACTAATATCAATAGTGAGCATATCCATCGATACGGCACCTAGCAAATGACAACGTTGACCAAGGCACCAGACTGGCGTTCCTGTAGGCGCATGACGAGGATAACCATCAGCATATCCACATGCAACCGTCGCTATGCGCATCGGTTTTACTGACGTGAATTTGCTGCCATAACCGATAGACTGTCCTGATTCAATCTCATGTATCGCAATAATTTCAGATTGTAGGGTCATTGCGGCTTTTAAACCATATTCAGCAATATCGGCCCACTTGCCGCTTGGTGATGCACCGTACAAAACAATGCCTGCACGAACCCAATCATAATGGGTATTTTGATGCCACAACACAGCACCTGAATTGGCAATACAGGTTGGTAGTGACAATGCTGAAAACTGTTGAATTTTCTCTAACGGCGCGTGTGTACCCTCAACCCAATCTGAATTTGCAAAATGGCTCATTAGTGTAACATCCGCCACGTTTGCCATGTGGGTTAATTGACTCACAACATCAGCATATTCATCGACAGAAAAACCCAAACGATTCATACCACTATTAAGTTTGATATACACAGAAATTGGGCGGCTCAATGTGGCTTGCTCAATCGCAGTTAGCTGCCAATAGCTGTGCACACTGGTCGTTAGCTGATACTGGTCTATCATGCTGAGATCATCCCGTTGGAAAAAACCCTCCAGCAGTAAAATTGGCCCTTGCCACCCCTCTTCTCGCAATAAAATCGCTTCATGCAGATCCAGAACCGCGAAACCATCCGATGTTTTAAGCCCACGCCAAATTCGTTTTATACCATGACCATAACCATCCGCTTTCATAACCGACCAAATCTTGGACTGACCAATTTTCTGGCGGATCACCGCTAAATTATGCTCTAAATTATGTTGATGAATGACAGCACGAATTGGGCGTGGCATTGCGATTCCTTATTATTGATATTTTACGTCGCTCAATTAACGCGCTGGCGATAAATGACCTAAATTCACTAGTTTGGTATTAAAACCATCTGTGTACCTAAACACAGATAAATCATCCGCAGCGATATCTGGCGTATTCCCTGAAATTAAGTCAGCCAACAATTTGCCAGAGCCGCAGGCCATTGTCCAACCTAAGGTTCCATGCCCTGTATTAAGATATAAGTTACTAAATTCTGTTGGCCCTACAATCGGTGTACCATCTGGTGTCATTGGGCGTAATCCAGTCCAGAACTGTGCTTGGTTAATATCACCGCCACCTTGATATAAATCTTGCACTACCATTTTCAAGGTTTCACAGCGTTTTTTCAGTACATCAAGGTTAAACCCGACTACCTCTGCCATTCCACCTACGCGAATACGCTGGTCAAAACGAGTGACCGCAATTTTGTAAGTTTCATCCAACACGGTTGAAACAGGGGATCGTGACTCATCAATAATTGGCATTGTCAGTGAGTAACCTTTCAGTGGATATACTGGAATTTTTACCAACTGTTGCAGCATTTGAGTTGAATATGACCCCATCGCCACTACGTATTGATCCGCTAATAAAATTTCGCCATCAATCTTAATGCCACTGATACGTTTTCCATCGGTCAAAATTTGTTCCACATGGCATCCAAAACGGAATGTAACCCCGGCTTGCTCCGCCATTTTTGCCAATTTTTTAGTAAATTGCTGGCAATCACCTGTTTCATCGTTTGGTAAGCGCAAACCACCTGTTAGCTTATGTTTTACAAAAGCCAATGCAGGCTCAGCCGTAATAAGCTCTTCTGAGGTCAGTAATTCGTATGGCACACCTTCTTGCTGTAAAATCGCAATATCATTGGCGGCATTATCAAACTGTTTTGCAGTTCTAAACAACTGTAACGTACCGCCTTGGCGACCTTCATAACCAATGCCGGTATCTGCTCTAAGTTGGCGAATACAATCACGACTATATTCTGCGATCCGCACCATACGGCTCTTGTTCATGGTGTAGTGCTGCATGTCGCAGTTTTTTAGCATCTGCCACATCCAACGTAATTGGAACAAACTACCATCAGGTTTTATTGCTAAAGGGGCATGTTTTTCAAACATCCATTTTACGGCTTTAAGAGGGATCCCCGGTGCACCCCATGGAGTTGCATATCCTGGAGAAATTTGCCCAGCATTACCTGCGCTGGTTTCTTCAGCCACATCAAGCTGTCTATCAATGACGCAAACTTCATGCCCTTCTTGTGCTAGATACCACGCAGTGGTAACACCAATAACGCCAGCACCTAAAACGAGAACTTTCATAGAACCCCTCAAGAGAACAAAATGGAATTACTGTTAGCATAATATTCTAGTTTTTATTTTCCAATACAGTTGATTAACATTTTTAACAAAAAAGACAATAAAGCTGATTAGGTGCCTTTTAAATTTGCAATGCAGCGTATTATTTCAGATGAAAAGCCTCATAAAAAAGCAAAAAAAACATACCCAATTGAATTGTATGCAATTAATTTAAAAAATATTTTCCAGAAAAAAATAAAATTCAATATTTTGTGCTTTAATTTGAATGCAATATATTATGTGCCAATTTAATTAACTTCATAATCACTTCATTTAATACTAAAAAGTTATAATCCTCTAGATTATTCAACTGGAATGTCTGTAGTGATTGATATTTCCTATCCAACATAAATTCAACAAGTTAATTAAAAGGGGGAACAACATGATGAGAAAGATCTTTTCTGTAGGACGATCAATGGGGCTAGGTACTATTTTGTTTTTATTCGCTCACATGAGTTTTGCAACAGTGCTTTGTAACCCTGAGGAAAAGATACGCGTTGAGATCCATGGAGATAATGTCTGTTTTAGCACAATACCCATACCTAAATGTCCAATTAATGCATTAGCATCCACCACAAGTACAGTACGTACAGGTTTCCATTGTATGATAAATGATGACGCTATAAATTTGTCCGATGATAATTTTATAGATAGCGTGGTTAAAGAGCTATCAAACAAGAAAGTCGATTACTACAACATCGTTACGATGGATAACTCCTGCACTTGCTTACTAAATTAATATTTTAAATATGATTAATCGCCACAAAAAAGCCAGTGCAAGGCACTGGCTTTTTTGTTCGAAACTGGCAAGTTAAATATTATTTGCAAGATCAGATGGCATATTACTTTGCATGTTATGCCAAATAATTCCGCTGTCTTTACCGTAGTTTCTGACACAGTCCATAATGCGATCATAGGCTTGTTCGCGACATAAATTGCTTAGCTGTTGGTAAAAACTTAACGCTAAACGACGCGCTTCAGGGTTAGAGAAATAATAACGCCCAACTCGTGTGTATAAACCTCTTAATCCATTAATAATCAGACCATAGATAGGGTTACCTGACGCAAAGGCCAGTCCACGGAAAATGTTGTAATCCAAATCGCTAAATGCATCCGAATTGTCTTCAACTTTATCTTTTCCTGATAACACTTCTAATGAAGCTTCCGGATCATTACGAAATGCAGTACGAATAAAAATAGCCGCAATATTGGTACGTACTGCCAATAAATTATCAATTAACTGAGGCACACGGTCGTGATCAAGCTTCGCCAGCGTTTCCAGAATGTTTAATCCTGAAGTTTCCCAATAGTTATTGACCTTGGTTGGCTTACCATGTTGAATGGTTAACCACCCATCACGGGCTAAACGCTGTAAAACTTCACGTAATGTAGTACGGGTTACGCCGATTAATTCAGATAGCTCACGCTCCGCGGGTAAGATAGATCCTGGAGGAAAACGATTGTTCCAAATACTCTCAATAATGTACTCTTCCGCAAAACCTGCCGGACTTTGAGCTTTAATAACCATATTTTTATTATTCCAAACATTTTTAGACGGACTACGCGAAAGCATACCAGATTGTCACAATCTGAGATAGTTAGCTTTCTAATAAACCGCAGATGAATCGTAAAAACCCCATATAATTAATGGATTATCTATTAGCAAATAAGCTTAAATTCTATAAAAGATAAGAGTAGTATGTAACGCGCAGTCACACAACACCTGTTAAAGAGGATTAAAAGTCATAATGGATTTTAGTTTAAGAAGAGCATTTTTGAAGAATTTTTTGGGAAATTCTCCAGATTGGTACAAACTTGCTATCATTTTGTTCTTAATAATAAACCCAATTGTTTTCTACTTTGTTAACCCATTTATCGCCGGTTGGCTACTTGTCATTGAATTCATTTTCACCTTGGCGATGGCACTAAAATGCTACCCATTACAACCCGGTGGGCTATTAGCCATTGAAGCGGTGCTAATTGGCATGACCTCCCCAGCACAGATTTCTCATGAAATTAGTAATAACCTTGAAGTGGTTCTGTTACTGATCTTTATGGTGGCGGGCATCTACTTTATGAAGCAACTGCTGTTATTTGTGTTTACGAAGCTGTTAATAAACGTCCGTTCTAAACGAATTTTAGCGTTGTCATTTTGCTTAGCAAGTGCGTTTTTATCCGCTTTCTTAGATGCTTTAACCGTCATTGCTGTGGTCATTAGCGTTTCTATTGGCTTCTACTCGATTTACCATCAATATGCCTCCAGCCAACCGAGCAATACGGATCTACAAAATGATTCTTTCATTGATACGGTTGAGAAAAAGCAGACGTTGGAACAGTTCCGTGCGTTCTTACGTAGCTTAATGATGCATGCGGGTATCGGTACTGCCCTTGGCGGCGTAATGACCATGGTGGGTGAACCACAAAACCTGATCATCGCAAAACATGTTGAGTGGGACTTTATTACCTTCTATCTGCGTATGGCACCAGTCACTATCCCTGTTTTCTTATGTGGGCTTATAGTCTGTTTCCTCGTTGAGAAGTTCAAAGTATTTGGCTACGGGGCTGAGTTGCCCGATACCGTGCGCCAAGTATTAACCGAGCACGACAAAAAAATGAGTGCTAAACGTAGTAAGAAAGAGCAGGCACAGCTTATCGTTCAAGGGCTTATCGGTATTTGGTTAATTGTCGCGCTGGCATTTCACCTTGCTGAAGTGGGTCTGATTGGTCTGTCCGTGATCATTCTCGCCACGACATTCTGTGGGATCACTGAAGAACACGCTCTCGGAAAAGCCTTTGAAGAAGCCTTGCCGTTTACTGCCCTACTGACGGTCTTTTTCAGCGTTGTCGCCGTGATCATTGACCAGCAGCTATTTACGCCATTCATTCAGTATGTGCTGCAATCTTCTGAATCATCGCAGCTGTCCCTGTTCTATCTGTTTAACGGGCTGCTCTCTGCGGTATCAGATAACGTGTTTGTCGGCACCGTGTATATTACTGAAGCATTGAAAGCCGCGAATGCGGGCTTAATTTCAGCTGAGCAGTATCAGCACTTAGCTGTTGCGATTAACACCGGAACAAACTTGCCGTCGGTTGCAACGCCAAATGGACAAGCCGCCTTCCTGTTCCTGTTAACCTCTGCACTGTCTCCACTGATTCGTCTGTCTTATGGCAGAATGGTTTGGATGGCATTACCATTTACGGTTGTAATGACAATCGTCGGTCTGCTAGGTGTTGAGCTATGGCTTATCCCATTAACTGACTGGATGGAAAGCTTAGGGTTAATTTCTATTCCGCGTTAATCAATATTGATTGATCAGATTCTGGATTTAAAGCCGCATATTTATGCGGCTGAGGTTGATGACAAAGAGGGATAAAAGCGTGGTTTTTCCCTCTTTGTGTTATCAGGCGAAAATCAATAAATCTATTTTCCTCGTCAATATTACAACCCAAAAGAGCCATTTCCAAACCTGATGGCTTGGAAATGGTCTGAGCCGCATATTTATGCGGCTTTTTTTTGTAATAAAACGTAAAAACTAAGCTAATCTTATTCTAATCTGATTTAGCTGCTTTTTTTATCACCCAGATAGAGGCAAAATAAGCCGATTATTAATGAAGGGAATTTATTATGTTCAGATTTTTTAATTACTGTTCTCAAGGACGGTCAGCTTGGCTACTTATGGCATTCACTGCTTTTATGCTTGAATGTGCCGCTCTGTATTTCCAACATATTATGAAACTGCAACCTTGTGTAATGTGTATCTATGAACGCGTTGCATTGATGGGAATTATTGCGGCAGGTTTAATCGGAGCGATTGCACCGAAAAGTACCGTCGTTAAAGTGATTGCGATTGTGGTTTGGCTGTATGCGGGTTGGCGTGGATTAGACCTTTCATGGGAACATACCATGCTGCAACTTTACCCGTCTCCGTTTGCATCGTGTGATTTCTTTGTTAACTTCCCAGACTGGCTACCACTTCAAGAATGGGTACCTTCTGTGTTTGAAGCGACCGGTGATTGTGCCGTTAGACAGTGGGCATTCTTAGGGTTAGACATGCCGCAGTGGTTAGTCGGTATTTTTGCAGCTTACATCTTAGTTGGCATCATCGTTGCGATCAGCCTCTTTTTCCCAAGCAAAAAATAACCTTTCTTTTTCGCCCATCAACTGTACTTGATGGGCGATTCAAATCATTAGCTCACCAAAATACTTAAATACAGGCCCCACTACGGATTGCCGAAACGGCGCAACGGCGCCCATTTGCAAACTGGCAAACTGGGGTTTTTTCACCATTGAGTTCTAAATTCAGTGAAGGTAATCCACCCGCTGAAGTACATGCCTCTTGTGCACCTGGCCCTAAATTCACCACTTGCTGAGCATATTGAGAACCGGATGTTTCTGCTCTTGTCATTTTACTGTTATCAGGGCTACTGCACGCTGAAAGTAAAATGGATAACACAGTAGCTGACCCCATTGCCACGACTGTTTTTAACAGCGCCTGACTTTTCCTTTTCATTCTCTTTCTCCGATAGTATCAGCGCTGTTTTGAGCCCCACTATGTTTTGAATCTCATTAATGGGTGCCGCTTTTAGAAAACAGGTTGATGACTAATACACCAATGATAATTAATAGCATACCAATAATTGCGGGTAAATCGAGTTTTTGGTTATAAATATAGATAGCCGCTACAGAAACCAACACAATTCCCAATCCTGACCAAATGGCATACGCGATCCCCAGTGGCATCACTTTCACAACTTGAGAAAGCCCCCAGAAAGAGACGGCATAGCCAATGACAACCACTAAAGAGGGCCAAAAACGGCTAAAACCATCCGACGCTTTTAACGTGGTTGTCGCAATCACTTCTGCAATAATCGACATTAATAAAAAGCCCAATCCTTTCATCGTTCACCTTTCTCTATTCTTTAGCCTAAAGTTTGGCAGAAATTTAACACACCAAAAAGCACCGTACTAACCTTTAATTAGTACAGTGCAAAATGAATAAGTCTAGATTAATGATTAGCCGCGGTTGGTTGTTTTTCTGCAAAAGCCGAGCGATAGCGGGTATAAATAAACACACACCAAGTGAGTGCTAAAAGGCTGATAATCGCCCCCACATAACCAATATTAGTCATTCCCATATGAGTAATCACTTGGTTCCCTAATAATGCTCCGGCACCAATTCCAATATTAAATAATCCAGAGAAAATCGACATCGCGACATCAGTCGCATCCGGTGCCAAGTCCAAGACCTTCACTTGGATCCCAAGGCTAATGCACATAATTGCCATCCCCCAGAATATACAGGTACCAATCAGCGTCCACACATTGCCACTTAATGGCATAAATAACACTAAACAAAGTGTCAGTAAGGCCATCGATACAGGTAAAAATGTCAATGTAAAGCGGCTACTGTAGCGGCTAAATAAGACACTACCAAAAATACCAGCCCCACCAAAAATCAATAATAAGAGTGTGGCAAAATTTTGGCTTTGTAAGGCAATATCACGCACAAACGGTTCAATATAGCTATATGCGGTAAAATGTGCCGTAATGACGACGGTGATTAACACAAAAACACCCATCAATGCGGGACGTTTAAAAAGAATTGGGAGGCTTTTTAATGAACCTGAATGTTCGCTCGGTAAACGAGGTAAAAACCTTAATAACGCAATCAGGGTAAATAATGCAAGCACGCCAATACACAAAAATGTCACTCGCCAGCCCATCCATTGACCAATCACTCGCCCTAACGGCAATCCCAACACGGTCGCCAGTGCCGTTCCCGTTGCAAGCAATCCCAATGCTTGCGCTTTTTTACCCGCAGGCGCGACGCGAATCGCCAATGATGCCGTAATCGACCAAAAAACTGCATGAGATAACGCGATACCGATACGCGCGATAATCAGTACTTCAAAATTCCAGGCAATTCCGCATAAAATATGGCTGAGAATAAAAACAACAAACAAAACCCCCAGCAGTTTTCGCCGCTCAAATTTACCCGTCATTAGCATTAATGGCAGAGACATCACCGCAACAACCCACGCATAGATGGTGATCATCAGCCCCGTATGGGCAACGGTCATATTAAAACTTTCAGCAATATCACTCAGTAATGCGACGGGAACAAATTCGGTGGTATTAAAGACAAAAGCTGCAACGGAAAGCGCTAATACACGGATCCACGCAGTGCTTCGAGAAACCTGGGACATGGTTTACGACATCCTGTTGATGATAATTAAGACCAATAACAGCCTTCAGTACATTTTTGTGAATAATATCACATTTATTGTTCATCTTTAAAGAATTGAAAATTATCATGTTCATACTATTTTTTCATAGAGAGACAGTCACTCCCCCTTTAATTTTCATGTCCGTGTGAAGAGCGACAGAATCATTTCTTCTATGCTACAATCTGCAAATTACTTTTTATTCTTACAGGAATTCCTAAATGAAAACCCATTTTCCAACTGAGCCAGACGTAAACGCATTAGCAGACGAAGTAACTTGTTTAAAAAATCTTGTTACTCATATGCTTAAAGCTATCGGTCAGGCTGATGCGGGTAAAATTCTGATTAAAATGCAACGCGAAGTCGCTTCAATGGAAGATGAGAAGCAAGCTGAGACTTACAAAAACATTTTAGAACAAATCAAGACTGGTTATCGTCAATAAAAGCTTTAGCGATAAATGCGATTCTAAGCGCTAACTCAAAACAGCGAACTAAAGTGCACAAAAACCTAAGTTTCGTTCACTAGAATCCTTTATCTTTGATCTCGAATTAAACCATTCTTTATTCATTTAGCTCCCCCTTCAGATCCCTATGAAGGGGGCTTTTTTTTTTGCCTAAAATCCCACCTATTCACTCTCTCTAAAAAAACAAAAACGCCACTCTTTCGAGTAGCGCTTTGATAAATTCCCTGTCTATCCAAATAATGTAATGGACGGACTTAAATCGGGCCCAAATTCGTCATGACTGCGTAAACAATCGAGATAATCGAAATAATGACCCAGCTTAATACCAACGGCCAGATAAACTTCAACCACTTGGTGTATGGGATTTTCGACGTCGCTAACACCGCCATCAAAATACCTGATGTTGGGTTAATACAGTTCACAACACCCTCACCCATTAATACCGTTTGAACGGTAGTTTGACGGGTGATTTCTAACAGATCGCCCATTGGCGTGAAAATAGGCACTAAAACTGCAGCTTCACCAGAACCTGAAGAAATAAAGAAGTGCATGATAGCAGCGGTACCGAACATTGAAATCGCAGATAATGTTTTCGGTAATCCATCCATCAGAGAAATAATCGAGTTCACGATGGTGTCTAAGATCATGCCATCTGCTAATACAATCGCAATCGCACGCGCCATACCAACAATAAATGCCCCACCAACCATGCCTGCACAGCCTTTCAGGAAGCCTGTTGCAATATCATTTGGTGACATTCTGTTCAGTACGCCCACACCCACGCCTAAGATGATAAACATGGCCATCATCTCTTTTTCGCCCCAGCTCCACTCAATGGCACCGAAAATAAAGCCAATTAAACAGAATGCGGCATAGGATAATGTAATGACGTGGCGTAAAGAGATTTTCGAGGTCTCAAATTGGCTATCATCAATCTGTACTTCAGGGCGAACCATCCCTTGGCGGCGGCTTTTTTTCGTATACAGGGTTAAGAAGATAATCCCAGCAACCACAAAACTAATATAAACCACAGTGCGGAAGCCAAATGCTGATAGTAGCGGAACGTCAGCTAACCCTTGGGATAACCCGACCGTCATCGGTGCCATTACCGAGGCGTTAAAGCCAGAATACGCCGCAACATAGACAATCGCCGCACCAAACTTATCATCCATTCCGACGGATTTTGCCACCAATAAACCGATTGGCACGAATGCAATTATCGAGTTCACCACAATCCCAGTGGTACCCAAAATAGAGAACACCACAAAGAAGATAGTGATCAATAAAAAGTCATTGAGCTTTTTACTGCGCGAAATATTACTCAGGACTTTATTGATTGCGCCCGTCGTTTCAAGTAAATGTAACGCGCCCCCAGTAAAGATAATCAAAAAAATGATTGGAGCGGCCTTCACTAAGCCGTCAGCAATCGACGTGAAAACCTGCCCTGGTAAAACGCCATGCTGTTCAGGTAAACGTTCATAACTCCCCGGAATGGTATAGGAACTCTTAACTTGTGTTTCCACGCCATCTTTGATAGTCGTGATAACTTTCGTTTCAGAGGCATATTGCCCCGCCGGAACGATCCAAGTAGCAACCGCTGCCGCTACAAGGATGAAAAAGAGCAATACATATGGGTTTATCCCATCAGAACGCTTTTTTTGTGGTGTTGTTGATGTTGTTGATGTTGTTGATGTTGTTGATGTTGTTGATGTTGTTAATGCCATAGATGTATCCTGTTGGATTATTATTTGTTTTGTCAGTCATAATTACTGCGTAATACGCTTTAACACATTGAAAAATAGCTGAGCGCGCTCAGTTAAAGAGGGAATTTCGAGGTACTCTTTGTCACTATGTTGATAGCCGCCAATTGGACCTAAACCATCTACCGTTGGCGTCCCCACACCCGCGGTAAATGAGGCATCAGAGCCACCGCCTGTAGAGACATCTTCCAGAGTGATTGCCAGTTTGTTGGCTTCTTGTTTGATGATGTCGATAAGCTCAGCGCTTTGTGGCGTTTTTGCCATTGGTGGACGGTTGATCCCGCCAGTCAATGAAAGCTGAATGCCTTCTAATACAGCCTGGCTACATACTTCACGCACTTTTTTGTCGATTTCAATACCTTGCTGCTCAGAAGAGATCCGCACATCAATTTCTGCTCGCGCATTTGGAGCGACAGTATTGACGGATGTTCCACCAGTGATCAGACCCACATTCACCGACAGCCCTTTATCGTGCTGAGAAAGTGCATGTAAGCTTTGGATTTTAAAAGCAAGCTCTTGGATAGCACTGATCCCTGCCTCGGGGGCAATGCCGGAGTGAGACGCTTTACCTTGAATGGTCAGAACATAAGTACCCACACCGCGACGTGCGCTAACAATGGCGCCATTAGCACGAGCAGGCTCCATCACTAAGGCATAGCGTTTACCTTTTGCACATTCCTCTATTACCGGGCGTGACGAAATAGAACCAATCTCTTCATCACAATTCAGAAGCACTTCAATTTTTTTATAGCGTTCGTCATTCGTGGTATAAAGCTGTTTGATCACCTGATGCACCATGACATGGCTGCCTTTCATATCGATAACACCGGGACCATAGGCTCTGTCCCCTTCAATACTAAACGGCCTTTCTGCTACGGTGCCTTTGGGAAATACGGTATCAAGATGCAGTAAAATCAAAATTTCAGGTGTGGTAGATGGGTAATAAATGCGATAGTTATTACCCAATTTTTCATTTGGGATTATCTCGACCGAAAAACCCATCGATTTGTAGCATTCACACCAAAATGCGGCGTGATTATCAACCCCCTCTTTATCGTATGAGCCGGATTCGGTATTAACCACTTGCTTTAATAAGTCCAGCATTTCTGCTTCGTGTGCTAAAAATTCATTGTGCATGTTGAGTTCCTATTATTTATTATTTTATGGCGAGATATTTCAATGAGAAAATTGACTCCCGCGCGATAAGATTTTTATTCCAAACAAAATGAAATGTTTATTACTCATAGGTGATGGTATTATCGAATATTCCATTTAACGCGCAAAAATATAGCGATATCTATGCACATTTAATGCATATACAACAATGGTGCGTAACAGAGGATTTAACCCGAGGAGAAACAACCCTATGATAATGCGACATTAACCTTGATTTAAAAGGATACTTTCGCACCATAACATAATGCATCAATAAATTACAAATAATTATTAATGCATAAGTATGCGTTATTTTTTGAATCTTTAAAAAAGTAATAGTTACGAAAATTAATGATATAAATATATAAAATCAATATATTAATTATGGTAAATAATCTTCAGGCGTTAATGGCATATTATTAATTTTAGCTAACCACAAATATGCAGCATTACACGTGGCATTTATTTTTTCGCTCGAATGATTTAACGCAAATATAGTGTATTTATCTATTTGACTTTATTTAAATTCAAATAACCATATAGGAGTATTTAGTCTATTTACTCAACATTTCCCCGATAAATAAACATCAATATCTATAAAATAGTCGTAGTTTTTAAACTGAGAGTTTAATGCCATTCAATTTGAGAGCGGTTTTCTTTCTGTATATTTATTTAACTCTCTTCGGCATAAAATGCCTTATGCCTTTCTTCTACTGGCGCACTACTTTACTGGCACTATTCGCTGAAATAGTTAGATAAAATGATAAATTACATACAGCAGGGATAGAGGTAGGATGAGGAAATAAAAAAGGGAAACATGACGTTTCCCTTTCATTTTTATCGCATTAACATTGTAGGCTATTTCAGATACTGGCCTGAACGTAATGCTTCAATACGTTTATCTAATGGAGGGTGAGATAAAAACAGTTCGCTAAATGCTTTACCACGGCCATTGATACAAAATGCCATCAAGCGCCCTTCTTCTTGCGGCTCATAGCTTGTTTTCAGGCGTTGCAGTGCAGCGATCATTTTCTCTCTACCGACTAATTTGGCTGAGCCTGCATCCGCATGGAACTCACGGTGACGAGAGAACCACATCGTAATGATGCTTGCTAAAATACCAAACACGATTTCTAATACCATCGAAACGGCAAAGTAAACCATTGGATTACCATTGCTGCTTTCACTTTCATTGTCATTATTATTTGACATAAAGCCAGCTGCAACTTGTGCCAAAATACGTGAAATAAAGATAACAAAGGTATTCACAACGCCTTGCAATAAGGTCATTGTAACCATATCACCGTTAGCGACATGACTGATTTCATGAGCAATAACTGCTTCAGCCTCATCACGGCTCATGTTTTCCAATAACCCCGTACTTACCGCAACTAAAGAAGCATCACGGCGTGCACCCGTTGCAAATGCGTTGATATCCGGTGCATGGTAAATTGCCACTTGTGGCATTTTGATACCCACTTGTTGGGATTGACGGCTGACAGTGTTAACAAGCCATTGTTCCATCTCATTACGTGGGTGTTCGATAACTTCACCACCAACAGACTTCAGCGCCATCCATTTGGACATAAGTAGCGACACAAATGCACCACCAAAACCAAACAGTGCTGCCATGATCAACAGCCCCTGTGCACTACTTCCACGTATACCGGTTAAACTTAAAATAATCCCGAACACAAACATAACAGCTAAGTTTGTGAGCAAGAATAAAGCAATTCTCATCATTTTTTATAGGTTCCTTGGTCAAAACAAACATCACGACAAATTTACTTTATAAATAAGGTTTTTTCACACCATTTCAAGCCCATTAACAGGAAAAAGTCATAAAATAACATATCTTTACACACAGGAATAAAAAATGCCGTTTTAATAAACGGCATTTTAATGATAACGATAAGACACTACGGGAAAATGGTCAGCTAACTTTGCCTTTGCTTGGTTTGTCTTTAGAGACTTTTGCTGTTGCCTTAGCGGCTGCTTTCGCTTTCTCTGCTTTGTCTTTTGCTGCTTTGGTTTTGTCTTTTTCTACCGCTTTAGCTTTGTCGGTTTTTTCCTTCACCGCTTTAGAGGTTTCTTTCTCTTTAGCCTTGGCTTTATCTGCTTTTTCTTTCACTGCTTTTGCAGATTCTTTGTCGGCAGCCTTAGCTTTATCTGCTTTCTCTTTTACAGCCTTAGAGGTTTCTTTGTCCGCAGCCTTAGCTTTATCTACTTTCTCTTTTACTACCTTAGAGGCTTCTTTGTCGGAGGATTTGGCTTTATCTACTTTCTCTTTTATCGCTTTAGAGGTCTCTTTCTCTGTTGCTTTTACCTTATCCGCTTTATCCTTCACAGCTTTATCCTTCACAGCTTTCGATGTTTCTTTATCAACTGCCTTAGCCTTATCCGTTGCTTTTGATGCTTTATCTTTTGCAGTTTTACTCATGTTGTCACCTGTCTCTTTGATAGAATCTACCGCAGATGGTTTGCTGGACTGCTTTACCACACCCGCCCCAATACCCGCACCAATACCTGCATTTTTATTGATTGAGTTTTTTAGCTCATTTGTACAGACTTGCTCCGAACGACTGGTTGTTCCGTCATTACAGATAAATTGCCCACCATCACAACGAGCAATTCCACCTTTAGCGCCTGAACAAGGGTAGTTACTTGCATTCGCAAAACCCATTGACGACATCATGACCGCCATGACAGTTAATAAACCTACAGATAATTTACGCATTGTATTGCCTCATTTATAAGGGGTATTACTAACTGAAGTGTAGGATATTTTTGAAAAAGAGAAAGAAAACCTAATATTTTTTAAAGAAAATTTAGGTTTAGTTAAAGTTAGTCTATGGATAGAATAACAGAAAAAAATAAATCACTTATAAATCAAAAAGATCAATAAATATAAAAAAGCCAGCTTGCGCTGGCTCTAGACATACTTTTTATTTTTACTGCTTGGCACCAGAAAGCATCTTAGTGTTTTGATTCGAAAGGTCTATTGCCATTTTCACCGTTTCATCTAAATACGGATCTGGCGCTTCGTAATCTTTCGGTAAATCATCAATTGATTTCAATAATGGTTTGCCAAGTTTTGTATTGCGCTCATTAATGCGTTTCAGTTTGATCGCATCAATTTCATTATCTTCTTTCTGACGCTGAGCATAGTTCAGAGAAATCAGATTCTTAGTTGCTTTCAATGATTTGTAACGCGCAATATCTTCATCGATATATTTGAATTCAGGATCAACACTGATACGGGCTAAATGCTTAGTTTTAATCGGAGATAAATCAGCATTAATGTCCCCAGATTTTGTGTAATTCGCAGCTGGGATGCTATCCCAAGGTAATGCGTTATCTTCAAAGCTTTCACCTGTTTCTGCTGGATCTTGCCCTGTTGGCATTACCACATCTGGAGTCACGCCTTCACGCTGAGTACTTCCACCATTTACACGATAGAACTTCTGGATAGTGTATTGTACTGAACCTAATGATGGCCATTCTGGTTTAAGCATTTGGTCATAAACACGACTTAAACTTCTGTGCTGCTGTACCGTTCCTTTACCAAAAGTCGGTTCACCCACAATTAAAGCACGACCATAATCTTGCATTGCTGCGGCAAAAATTTCTGATGCGGAAGCACTAAAGCGATCAACCAAAACAACTAATGGACCTTTGTAATAGATAACATCATCGTCATCCGCATCTTGGCGAACTTGACCATTATTATCACGAACTTGAACAACAGGCCCTTTGTTAATAAACAGTCCAGATAATGCAACCGCTTCTGTTAATGCCCCACCGCCATTACCACGCAGGTCAATAACGAGGGCAGAAACATTCTCTTTCGCCATTTTTTGCAGTTCAGTTTTGACATCATTGGTCAATCCAACATAGAAACCCGGAATATCTAATACTCCAACTTTCTCTTTACCTTGCTGTTTGATAGTCAGTTTTACAGCTCTATCTTCCAGTCGGATCTGTTCGCGAACAATTGTCACGATACGTGGTTTAGCACCTTTTGAATCTGAAACGACTTCTAAACGAACTTGGCTACCTTTTGGTCCCTTGATTAACGCGACGACATCATCTAAACGCCAGCCCACGACATCAACAATAGGCTTCCCAACTTGACCAACACCAATGATTTTGTCGCCGACTTTTAGCTCTTTACTTTTAGCCGCAGGCCCCCCTGCAACTAAAGAATTAATTGTCGTATTATCATCATCTTGTTGTAATACAGCACCAATCCCTTCAAGGGATAAACTCATTTCTGAGTTAAATTGCTCTGTGCTACGAGGTGATAAATAACTGGTATGTGGGTCAATTTCGCGAGCAAACGCATTCATGATTAACTGGAATACGTCCTCGCTTTGCGCCTGAGATAAACGTTTCAATGCAAAATTGTAGCGCTTAGTCAGCTTGTCTTTGATCTCTTTGTCATCTTTGCCAGTTAATTTCAAACTTAACCAATCATAGCGGACTTTTTGGTCCCATAAACGGTCTAGCTCTTCTTTATCTTTCGGCCAAGGTGCTTTAGTGCGATCAACTTCAATAGAATCCGTCGCGTTTAAATCAATCGGTTGATCTAAACGCGCCAGTGCATATTTGAAACGTTCAAAGCGACGTTGCTGAGAAAGGTTATACAGGTCATAGAACTTATCTAACTTGCCATCTTCAAGCCATTCACCCGTTTTTGCTTTATCTTTTGCATACTGGTCAACATCGGATTGAAGTAAAACATTATGTCCGTAATCAATCATATTGAGATAACGGTCAAATATTTTCCCAGAAAACTCTTTGTCTAAATCGAATTGGCGATAATGAGAACGCGTAAAACGCGATGTCACTCGCTCACTCACGGTACCGTGCTGTGTATTCTGCTTTAAAAGAGGTAACTGAGCAGCAGTGACCGGAGTCACTGCCTGAGTATTAGCCATTGCAGTGCCGAAAGTCGCTAGACTCACAACAAATGCAACTTTGAGTAATTTGTTCATGACCTGAGTGACCTCCGTATCAGAACTTTAAATGTTCCGCGCGCACAATCATTGCCAGACCAGATGGCAATTGAACCCTAACACCATCTTTGGCAATTTCCAGCACAGAGGCATCCATCATACTGCTACCCACTTTCACTTTCAGAGTTTGACCGACTTTCAGTGTGTGGATATCAGTAACTGATTTCAAATTCTCTTCAGCTGGGTTGCTACGAGGTTTTTTCGGAGCTGTATTTTGTGGGCGTTCTTTTTTGTCTGATGGACGGCGACGAGATGCGCTTTCTTTGTTCGCATCATTTTGACGAGGTGCTTTGTCGCTAGGCTTTTTCGCAGCAGGACGCTTTTGCGTTTTTTGTTGCTCTGCGCGTTGCGCTTGAACTCTCGCTTTCGCTTCAGCTAATTGTTGACGCGCATGGGCAATATGCTCTGCATCTAATTCACCGCAGTCATCTCCATTTAAGTCAACACGTTTTGCGCCTTCTTTAACACCGTAAAGATAACGCCAACTAGAGGTATACATGCGTAACGCAGATCGTAATTGCGTTTTGCTGATACCATCCTCTTCGGTCAAGTTCCCTACGATATCTTGAAAAATTCCGACTTTAAGCGGACGTGCTTCGCCTTCAGCGATAAAACAGCGTGGAAAACGCTCGGCCAAAAATGCGATAACTTCTTTACTACTATTCAACTTAGGTTGATTTTCCATGAAATTTCCTGATAACAACGATTTTGCCAACCTCACGGGCATGAACAAGCGGACATTATAATCGTGTTGCTGACAATTGCCACGTTCCTATTGATTTTACATACCAATATTTAATAATATTTTGGTATAGAACACATCGCCAAGTGCTGGCATAACTGGTCTGTAAGGTATTGAAGCCCTATTTCATCTTCTTCATCGAATTGACCGATATTTGGGCTATCGATGTCTAAAACCCCAATTATCTTGCCATTTACATTCAGAGGGAAGACGATTTCCGAGTTACTTGCCGCATCACACGCGATGTGACCTGGAAAAGCATGCACATCTTCCACACGCTGAACTCGCGCTTCGGAAAATGCGGCACCACAGACGCCTTTATCGAACGGGATCCGTACACAAGCGACTTTACCTTGGAAGGGGCCGAGAACCAGTTCCTTTCCATCACTCAAGTAAAAACCGACCCAGTTAATACCGGATAAACGTTCAAATAATAACGCGCTGCTATTTGCCAAACTGGCAATTAAATCATACTCTCCAGCGAGAAGTGCAGATAAACTATCTGAAAGTTCGAGATAATACTTCTTTTTAGCCATATTTATTTTCAATTATACATAAACAAGTAAAAAATATTAGTAAGCGTAGACCGTAGGTTAGCAAGTTGTCACTTTTACGTAAATTTTTTTACACTAGATTACAAGCAAATTAATTCATACAATGAATATATATGACCCACATTAATCATACTGCCATGAATTTGCAACGTTGTTGCCATTGTAACCAAAAAATAGTGACTCCACCTTTTCAACCACGGCAAGTCATTGTTTGTCCAAGATGTTCTACTCAGTTAAATGATGGGCGCTCATGGTCACTCCGTCGTCTTGCTCTATTATCTATCACTTTGTTGCTTCTTGCTCCCATCGCTTTTTGGCAGCCATTGATTTCTATTCATCTATTTGGCACCCAAATCAATGCCAACGTGCTTGATGGAATCCGCTTAATTAGCGAGCAAGGTGACCCTTTTACCGCCAGCATTGTGGCTTTTTGTGCGATAGCTGCACCGCTGCTTTTACCTATTTCGATTTTATCTTTGGTATTAGCGCGTTACCTGGCCATCAACATGCGCCCCATTTTGCTGATGATGAAGCATCTCAAAGAATGGGTCATGCTGGATGTCTATCTTGTCGGTTTGGGTATCGCCGCAATTAAAATGCAAGATTACGCAACAGTTTATGTCGGACATGGATTGATTGCGTTTAGTACTATGTCTGTGATTAGTATTATTATTTTAATCCACATTAATTTCGATGAACTGTGGCGACGCCTTTATCCTTTAGAGGAACATACAGATGTTCCTCATGCAGAAACCTGCCTAGCCTGCCATTTTACTGGTGCCCCCAATAAGAAAGGCAAATGTCAGCGCTGCCACCGCCCACTTCACCATCGTGAACCTTTAAGCTTACAAAAAACATGGGCCGCACTGATTGCTGCCATGGTGTTGTTAATCCCTGCTAACCTACTGCCCATTTCGACGTTTTACTTAAATGGGCGACGTCTAGAAGACACGATATACTCCGGTGTTGTTTCCTTAATTGACTCAGGAAATTGGCCGATTGCCATTATCGTTTTTATTGCCAGTATTTTGGTGCCCTTCGTAAAAATTATCATCATGATACTGTTACTATTTTCAATTCAACTTAAAAGCCATACAGACCCCGTGTTACGGATGAAATTACTGAAATTCGTTTCATGGATTGGGCGCTGGTCGATGTTAGATTTATTCGTCATCGCCTTAATGATGACCTTAGTTAACCGCGATATGCTGATGTCATTTACTATGGGGCCTGCGGCTTTATATTTTGGTACTGCTGTTATTTTAACTATCCTTGCTGTTGAGTGGTTAGACAGTCGATTAATTTGGGATTCTTATGGAAAATCAAAACCATCAAAGTGAAACTTCAGATGAAGTTTCGGAGGCTATCCGCCGTAAAAGGACGACAATTTCGCCCTTTTGGCTGCTTCCCATCATCGCGATCATGATCGCAGGCTGGCTACTATTCCAACAATGGGTGGAACGTGGCACGCAAATTACCATTCAATTTTCATCTGCCTCTGGCGTTGTCGCGGGTCGAACACCAATTCGCTACCAAGGTGTGGATGTCGGTATGGTGCAAACCGTCTCTATCAGTGGCGATATGAAAAATGTGATTGTCACCGCCAATGTGAATAAAGATATGCGGTCTGCACTCACTTCAGGAACTCGCTTTTGGCTGGTGACGCCTAAAGCCTCTCTAGCTGGTGTATCAGGCTTAGATGCTCTGGTAGGTGGGAACTATATTGGCATGCAGCCAAGCACTGGCTCACCAAAATCTCAATTTGTGGCGCTCGAAACACCACCACAGCGAAACTTAAACGAAGGTGAATTACTCATTTACCTCACTGCGAAAGATTTAGGCGCATTAAACGAAAACTCCCCAGTTTATTACCGTAAAGTTCCGGTCGGTTATATTTCTGATTATTCCTTATTACCTGAAAATAAAGGCGTATCCATCGCGGTTATTATCAAAAAACGCTACGTTAATCTCGTACGCTCGGATAGCCAATTTTGGAATATCTCAGGTATTGAAGGTGGATTCGACCTGAATACTGGCGCCAGTATCAAAATGGAAAGCCTGTCGGCGGTGATCAATGGCGCAGTAGCCTTTGATTCGCCAGAAAACAGCCTACCTGCACAAACAGGGCAACAATATGAATTGCAGCCAAGTAAAGAAGATGTCAAACCTCTCGATCAACAAGGTAACCTAGACTTGCAACTTACCCTCACCGCATTGGATACCTTTGGGGTGAATGTTGGGCAACCGGTTATCTATCGCGGAATAAAAATCGGTGAAGTGTTACAACGTCACTTAACAGATGACAATGTTCAGTTCCAAATTGCCGTATTTAATGAATTTAAACATTTGGTTAAACAAGACAGTAAATTTGTTGCCAATAGCCGTGTCGATGTACAGTTAGGTATGAGCGGAGTGCAATTCCAAGGCGCGACACCTCAAGAATGGCTGGAAGGTGGCTTACATATCATTCCTGGAAAAGGGAAAGATGCATTACCAGAATCATTCCCGTTATATCGTACTGATGAAAATGCCAAAGCGGGTATTTTAGGCTCCGCACCACCGACCACCATTACGCTAAACACCAATACCCTTCCCGACATCCAACAAGGCTCAGTTGTGTTATATCGCCAATTTGAAGTCGGTAAAATCGTTTCGATTAAACCAAACAGTGACGGCTTTGCAGTGAATGTGTATATCTCAGGTCAATACCGTAACTTATTGACCCCACAAAGCGTATTCTGGGCAGAAGGTGGTGCCAAAGTTCAGTTAAATGCTGGAGGTTTAACGGTTCAAGCATCCCCACTTAGCCGTGCGTTTAGTGGTGCGATTAGCTTTGACAATATTCAAACTGGCTCATTAGATACTTCACGTCAACATACACTTTACCCATCCGAAACGGCGGCAAAAGCAATTGGTAGTGCGGTAACGCTGACAACCTTTGATGCGTCTAAGCTATCCGAAGGCATGCCTATTCGTTATTTAGGTATTAACATCGGACAAATCGAATCGCTGAAGCTGTCTGCGGATAACCGCGAAGTGAAAGCGAAAGCGATTCTGTATCCTGAATATGTGGAAAACTTCACCAAAATTGGTAGCCGTTTCGCCATTGTAACCCCAGAGCTTTCGCCATCGGGGGTTAACAACCTCGATACACTGATCCAACCGTATATCAGTGCTGAGCCTGGGCGCAGTAATAAGAGCCGTTTCCAATTTGAACTGCAAACTGCCAACATTACAGACTCTCGTTATCTTGATGGTCTCACCATTATCCTTGATGCCAGTGAGGCGGGTTCTATCCAGGTAGGAACGCCAATTCTGTTTAGAGGATTAGAAATCGGAACCGTGACTGGGCTTTATTTGGGAGAGCTTTCCGATCGCGTTTATGTTGCAACACGGATAGGCAAAGAATACCAATATCTGATCCGTGATAATACCCAGTTCTGGTTATCTTCCGGTTATAACCTCGCCTTTGGCTTAACAGGCGGCGTAGTGAAAAGCGGTACATTCAAGCAGTTTGTTCGTGGTGGAATTTCGCTGGCAACCCCGCCAACAGTGCCTTTAGCACCTAAAGCCAAACCTGACCAGCATTTCATTCTGAAATTAGAGCCACCAGCGGACTGGTTAGACTGGGGAACACCTATCCCCAAAAAATAATCCCTAACAAGGCGTCATGTTTCTCAGCATGACGCCTTTTTTATCCCCTACTACTGAAAATATATTTTGGAAATGAATTCCATTTATACTATGCTTAATTTCGTTGGGCTGATTTTTTATTGTAAAAATAAAGAGTAAAGAGGAAATATTATGAGCATAGTTAAATTGAAAATCTCTTCCTATGAAATCAATGATGCAGTCATGGCTGATAAGCGTAGTGATACTGTGAGTATTCCTTGCGATTCCGATTCTGAATTTTGCATGCAATTGGATGGTTGGGATGAACACACGAGTATCCCTGCGACACTGAATGAAAAACCCGTTCTGCTCTATCGCCAGCGTTATGATAAAGAAAATCATCATTGGCTAATGAGAATTGCTTGATGAATATGGTGGTATTAAATAGAACAGTCAGATGGGAAATAACACAAAAAAAAGAGGCCTGGTAGATTCCGATTACCGGGCCTTGGGAAAGGGCTCTGGCAGAGCCGTGCGCTAAAATTGCCATTGAGGCGTAACAAAGTACTCCCTTATACTAGCTTTCAGCTTACGTTCTTACCACTTAAATTATCAATTAATTTACATATTTTTAACACAATTTATTGCTTAATTTTCTAAGATTGAACTATTTGCATGATAAGTTAAACCTATCTAAGCAATCAGTAAAACCTTTCAATTGCCATCTAATTGATATTTCTAACTAAAAACTAACTATACCCTATTTACTCTCACACAGTTTCTCTGCGGCTTGCTTCAACGGCAATACTCGCTCTTCAACTGATTTAGTGGTTTCGATAGGCGCTAATAACACATCAATCGGTTGTGCTTGGATTTCTTTCTTTTTCATTTGTGCCGTTGCAATATCATTCAATGGATGCTGCATTAACGTAGACGGATTGATGACCACTAATGCGCCATTAGCACGACACTCTAACATCACTTCTTCACGTTTAAGCGGCCAATCATCGCCAAACTGTTTTTTACTGACACTCGCCAATGGTGCTGCCATCGCCGTACTGAATGTTCCACCCAGTACTAACGCACAAATTATAAATTTGAATTTCATTTAAAATGACCTTGTCAAACGGGGGTTATACAAAGATATGCGCCATTATACAGGTTGATAGGTAGCAAAAATAGCCACCGTAAGGATAGCAATAGTACCGAGCAGTAATTCAGCCCAACTATTTATAATCAAATAACTGATCCGCCCTTGTTGTTGAATACGTGGTACCACCCAATAACGATTAATTAATGCCAATAGCACCATCAATCCAACCAACGCAATTTTTAGCCATAGCCAAGATTGATATTCAGATAGTGTCGCGATAAATGGCCAGTCTGGCAATAAAATCAGGCTATTAATAATTCCTGTTATTAGCACACAAACTACGGCAATATGTCCTAGCTGTGAGTAACGCTTCATCGATACGACAACTTGAGTCTCTAACCCTGCTTTTAACTTATCTTTACTACGTAAAAATTGAATGCAAATAAGGAAAGGCCACAAGCCACCAAACCAATACGCGCAACTCATTAGATGAATAAACTGATTGGTTTGATGAGCAATGCCCAGCCACCCTTCATGCATCGCCGCATGACCAATAAATGCATGCAGGCCCAGAATAATAACGGAGAAACCAAGAATGAGGTGAAGTTTTAAGGTGATCGGACGTATAAATAGAACGGCAAACAAACCGACAGCACTGAGGATTTCCCAACGCCAGATTTGACCGAAGGTAGTGCCAAGCACGCCTTGCCAAATATCCATATTCAGCGCATCCTCCCAACCATCTCCCATCAAACCAGATTGTGCAATCATCCAGCAAAATGTGGTGACTATCGAGATAACCGCGCTAAAGATAATACTTTTTTTCAGTGCACCTTGAAGTAATACGCGAAATTGCCCATAGGAAACTATCACCGCAAACATTGACATTCCACACATCAACATTGCAGCGATAAAGTGAGCAAATCGCGTTAAGGTATAAAACGCTTCCAGTGACATATTATTTCACAGTGAAGCTATAGTTCCCTTTGGTTTTGTGTCCGTCAACAGAGACAACACTCCATTGAACATCGTACTTACCTGCGGCTAGTTTGCTTTCAACAGGAATAATGACTTTTGTATTATTGCTAGGATCTAATGCAGCTTTACCCGTCTTGATAACTTGATTGTTCTCATCCGTTACATTGACTTTAGTAAAGTTAACTTCAATACCTTCAGAAAAGTTTAACGTGATAGATTCTGGTGCCTGTTCTAATGCAGCACCCTCAGCTGGTAGTTGATCTTTAAGATGCGCATGAGCAAATGCTTGTTGAAATGACATGCCTAAGAACAATACAGCGATCGCGCTTAATTTACGCCAAGAAGATTTTATTTGGTTGATTGGCATAGTAACCTCTTAATTTGCAGGTGAATTTAGATATATTACCAATCATTATACGGAAAATAATACGATACGCAGCGATAAAATCAGATTTTATCATTCAGCTTGTGAGGCTCGGCACAAAATGCGAATAAAACTCACTCGCAAAAACAGAACAAGCGCCATTCATCTCTGAATTGGCGCTTGGTAAGTAACACAAAATCGAGTTATTAAAAAGAATGATTAAACGTGCGCAGCTGCCGCTAAACCTTTTAGATCTTTATCCAGCAGGAATAATGATTTACCAGATTCACCCACCATACCCAGTTTATCCAGTACAGATTTGAACAGTTTTTCTTCTTCATGCTGCTCTGCAACATACCATTGCAGGAAGTTGAATGTTGAGTAATCCTGGGTTGTCATTGCTAAATGCGCGAGTTTATTGATTTCTGAAGTAATTAATTGCTCATGTTCGTACGTTTTATTGAACACATCAGCGATAGAATCAAAATCTTCTGGTGGTGCAGCAATCGCACCTAAGCGTGGTAATGCACCGGTATCGCTAAGATAATTAAATAAACGCTGCATATGCTCCATTTCTTCTTGTGAGTGTGCTTTCAAAAATGCAGCTGCACCTTCAAAACCTTTATCACTACACCAAGCGCTCATTTGCAAATACAGATTAGCGGAGAAAAACTCAAGATTCAGTTGTTTATTTAACGCTTCAATCATGTCAGCTTTTAACATATTTTTACCTTAATGATGATGATTTTATAAAGTTATATCTCACAGTAACATAATAAATGCATTCAGAAAACATTCTTCCCATAAAAATTAATTTATTGATTAACAATGGTTTTTTGTAAAAATAACACGAATCAGTCGCATTAGCTTTTATTCCTCATGATAATCCTAATTGCTAACTATTATCATGTTTGAATTTAATTTTATTTGCTAACCATCTCATTATTTCATCAAGATTTTCTGGATTTCAATTGCTACAATTCATGCTGATGTTGTTAACTGCTAGGATTTAAAATGAGCCATAATCTTGCCACCCTCCCAAAAGAAGAGATGGACAAAATTAACGTTGACCTGCTGGCTTCCGGTGTCGCTTTCAAGGAACGTTATAATATTCCCATTATTCCTGAAGCCATCGAACGTGAACAGCCCGAACATTTGCGGGACTATTTTCGTGAAAGGCTGGCCCACTATCGCCAGTTATCGATGAATTTCGCTCGTATGCCTTATGAGCCAAGAAATCGCTAAAAATCGAATTTTAGACGCAAAAAAAGGAGAATAAAATTCTCCTTTTTCATTCTATATACCCACAAATTATTTGTTGGTGTTATAGGTGATGGTATTGTTTTTACAATCTACAGTGACACGATAATGCAGATCGGATTTCGATCCTCTGACCACTAAAGGCAGCGAGTAGCCATCTTCTGTTTTAGTCACTTCACTGTCGTTGATCCAGGCAACTGCTTTTTTACCCACGGCCGCTTTTTCATCTGCCCAACGTGGTAACCGGCTATTCATAAAATCATTTTTAACCTGCGCCGCAATTTGTGGCTCAGTAAGATTGCCACAGCTCACAAATGCCGCTGCTTTACCTTCTTCCTTGTTAGCACTGAATGCAAACGAACTTAATGCAAGCGCACAGCTGCCTAAAACCACTGCCATTTTTTTAGTAATATTCATATTCATACCATCCTCCGGCATCTACGAGATGTAGATGAAATTGAGATCCATTTTACTCACCAAAATTACAGCATCATTAACAACGCAGTGCATATATGCCATTGTCTATCTAGTTGCAGTTGTAAAAGTAAAACCTATGAGCAAAATGACTTAACTGATATGAATTTATCAGAAATATTTTTAAATGTTAATAGGATGTTTATTAATTATTAATTTTCGTCATCAAATCGAGCTACAATTTGCTCTTTACCTTGATGGTTTTCCCTGATTTCTTGAGCGACCAGCGCAATAGCTTCTCCGCTACTCATGCCTTCTGCCATCAGTTGGTGAATGCGTTCAACCGCTTCTTGTTGCTCTGCGTGGGAAAGTGCTGGCATACCTGAAAACATAATCAACCTCTTTAAATTGCAGACTTATTTACTACGTTAAGATTTTCAGCAAATTTTAACAGCTCTTGCCTTAATAAGGTAAGATTATATGGTAATCTGGCATTATTCACTTGTGGAACCTGATTTTAATTGATTGATATGGCTATTAATAAAATACAACTCCCTTACAGCCCCAATGCGGCATTAGATTATTTTTCACCGTTATCGCACCAACCATGGGCCATGCTGCTTCATTCCGGTCAAGCTGAACACTCCCATAACCGTTACGATATGATTGTTGCTGACCCAGCTGTCACCCTATTAACTCGCGGTTTGCAAACTGAAATTCAAGTGCAAAATCAGCCCGTTCAGTTTTCAGAAAAAGATCCTTTTGCCCTCTTACAGCAATACATGGACCAATACCAAGTTACCAAATTTTCTGATGAAGCTCTGCCATTCCAAGGTGGCGCAATGGGAATTTGGAGCTATGACTTAGGTCATCGTATCGAAAAACTCCCTGAACTTGCCACCACTGAGCTGCAATTTCCTGATATGGCGGTAGGTATCTATTTATGGGTCCTTATTGTTGACCATCATGAACAGCGTGTGACTTTATTCAGTCACCAAGATGCTGAACAGCGACTCGCTTGGTTACAAGCACAAAAAACCTCTCGTAAACGTGCTTTCTCATTGATGTCCCCATGGCACGCCAACATGACCGAAGCGCAATACCATGAAAACATTGCCCGTATTCATCAATATTTACGTGAGGGGGATTGCTACCAAATCAACCTAGCACAACGCTTTAAAGCCAAATATAAGGGTAGTGAATGGGATGCATTTTTAACGCTAAATGAAAGCAATCTCGCCCCATTCTCCTCGTTTATTCGCTTACCTGATAACGCGGTTATCAGTGTTTCTCCTGAACGCTTTATTTTATTAGAGAAAGGTGAAATTCAAACTCGCCCGATCAAAGGCACACTTCCTCGCTTAGACTCACCAGAGGAAGACCAACTCCAAGCAGAAAAATTAGCCAATTCACCAAAAGATCGTGCTGAAAACTTGATGATTGTGGATTTGCTGCGCAATGATATTGGACGCGTTGCTAAGCCGGGTACAGTACGCGTTCCTGAACTTTTCAAAGTCGAGTCTTTTCCAGCGGTTCACCACCTCGTTAGCACCATCACCGCCACATTAGATAGCCAATACCAAGCCACCGACTTACTACGCGCCTGTTTCCCCGGCGGTTCCATTACGGGCGCACCGAAAATTCGTGCAATGCAGATTATTGAAGAATTAGAACCCAATCGTCGACATGGATATTGTGGCGCAATCGGCTATATTAGTTTCTGTGGAAATATGGATACGAACATCACAATCCGTACGCTGATAACTGACAAAAAACAGATTTATTGCTGGGCAGGCGGTGGTATTGTTGCTGATAGCCAAGCTGATAAAGAGTACCAAGAGACTTTTGACAAATTACACCTGATTTTGCCAAAACTAGGAAAACTGGATAGCGATGACTGAGCTGAATAGCTTTATTAACCGTTTTCAATTTACACTCCCGCTTTCTCGCCAACCCGCCACATCGGCGGGTAAAGCAGCTGCGGTCCTATTGCCGATTATTAATAAATCCAATCCGACATTATTGCTCACACAACGGTCACCGCTTTTACGTTCTCATGCTGGTCAAGTGGCATTTCCGGGTGGCTCTCGCGACCCTGAAGATTCAAACTTAATTGCGACCGCATTGCGAGAAGCCTACGAAGAAGTCGCTATTCCACCTGAAAAAGTGCAGGTCTTAGGGCAACTTTCACCTATCTCCAGTATTGGTGGCTATCAAGTCACCCCTATTGTGGGCCTTGTACCCGATAATATTCGATATCAGGCGAATCCAAGCGAAGTTTCCTCTATTTTTGAAATTCCCCTATTTGATGCGTTATCCCTACAAAAACATAAATATGTGGATATCAACCGCTCTGGTCGCGAAAATCGGGTCTTTTTCTACTGGTATAACAATCACTTAGTTTGGGGGCTCACTGCATCCATCCTGCATCAACTCGCCCTACAACTGGATTAGTCTTCACAGTAAATAATCTTTTTATTCAATCATTTTTCCACTATCCAAAATACAATTAGTGCTATTTATAACCAATCCACTTTATGTAACTACCTTATTTCAAAAAATACTTTAAACTTACTGGTTAACACTACTAAATAACAGTAAAGTAGCGCCCTTTAAAATAAATCACTATATCTTCATCTTTTGTTTAAGGAGTCCTGCGTGATAAGCGTTTTCGACATGTTTAAAGTGGGCATTGGCCCTTCAAGCTCTCATACCGTCGGTCCGATGAAAGCTGGGAAAGAATTTGTCGATGATTTGGTCAATAAGCAATTATTGCCATCCGTCACCCGTATCGCAGTAGACGTTTATGGCTCTTTATCCCTAACAGGTAAAGGTCACCATACCGATATCGCCATTATTATGGGTTTAGCAGGCAACCTCCCTGCTACCGTTGACATTGAATCAATCCCATCCTTTATCAAGAATGTGGAAGAAACAGAAAAGCTGCTGTTAGCTAATGGCACTCATACTGTTGATTTCCCACGTGAGGGTGGCATGAATTTCCGTCAAGATAACTTACCGTTACATGAAAACGGTATGACTATCCACGCCTTCGCTGGCGACGAGGAAATTTACACTAAAACCTATTATTCCATCGGCGGTGGTTTCATTGTTGATGAAGAACATTTTGGTCAAACATCGTCAGACAGCAAACCCGTCTCTTATCCGTTTAATTCCGCGAGTGAATTACTCCTCAAATGTAAAGAATCGGGCTTATCCATTTCTAGCCTGATGATGAAAAACGAGCTGGATTTACATCCTCGCGAAGAGATTGATGCTTACTTTGCCGATGTATGGAAAACCATGCAAGCCTGTATTGAGCGCGGTCTGAACACTGAAGGTGTCCTTCCGGGTCCCTTGCGCGTTCCTCGTCGTGCACCGGCACTGAACCGCTTAGTGACTTCTGCGAGTAAACTGTCTAATGACCCAATGAACGTGGTTGATTTAATCAATATGTACGCATTGGCCGTTAACGAAGAAAACGCAGCAGGTGGTCGTGTTGTTACTGCACCAACCAACGGTGCTTGTGGTATCGTTCCTGCCGTTTTGGCGTATTACAACCATTGCGTTGAACCCGTTACCCCAGAACTTTACTTGCGCTATTTCTTAGCGTCTGGCGCCGTTGGCATTCTGTACAAAATGAATGCGTCTATTTCTGGCGCAGAAGTAGGTTGCCAAGGCGAAGTCGGTGTTGCCTGCTCAATGGCAGCGGCAGGTTTAGCGGAATTATTTGGTGCAAGCCCAGAGCAAGTCTGCATTGCAGCTGAAATTGGTATGGAGCACAACTTAGGTTTAACCTGTGATCCTGTTGCTGGACAAGTTCAAGTACCTTGTATTGAACGTAACGCAATCGCCTCTGTTAAAGCTATCAATGCCGCACGCATGGCTTTACGTAGAACCAGCGAGCCTCGCGTTTCTCTCGATAAAGTTATCGAAACCATGTACGAAACGGGTAAAGATATGAATGCCAAATACCGCGAAACATCTCGCGGTGGCTTAGCTATCAAAGTCCAGTGTGATTAATCAGTAATATTAAGCTTCCCTCTTCATTGCCCATTTAAGTGGTGAAGAGGGAGTTTTATCCTCACTCTTCCTACGCTTATTTAATTTTTTTAATTAAGTCTATTGAACTCCAATACGCTCATCAAAATAACACCGCCCTACTTTGTGCTTTTCTCGTTTCAGCTTTCGATTTTTATCGTCTATGACCGTTTTATTTCTTCAGTTCTCTCACGCTGCTTTCTCTTTTTTGAATGGCTATTTTCATTCTGTTATTCCTTTAAATTCTATTGCACACTTCAATTTTTGCTCACTTTTCGCTCTTCTTGATGAATTTTTTATAAAATTAACTAATTTTTTGTTACCGATAACAGAGCATTACTCCAACATAATTGAATTATCAAAGTTATATACTGAGAATATTTATATATCCAGAATTATAGGATTATTTATCATGGATATTTGGACCTGTTTTTATTTTTCTGACGCGAAACAAGTTTTTTAGATTAATCCTAGTGATATGATCAGACTGACCATTCAGCTAATAATTGTACTTAACTAATTATTAGCTAGCCACTTAGTTTGAATTTATTCAGCTACTATTTAAGGTGCAGGGGAAACACATAGAGAAGGAGTCCAGTTTCTAACTTCTATTCTATCGTCGATGATGTTTCGATTTATCTGTTAAGAGGGAAAAATAGTGAGTATAGCTATTATGATTGGTACCCACGGAGTTGCTGCCGAACAGCTACTCCGAACCACCGAGATGTTAATAGGCGAGCAAGAAAACGTCTCGTTTATTGACTTTGTCCCTGGGGAAAATGCTGACACCCTATTTGAAAAATACACACAAAAGCTGACCACTCTTGATACCTCAGCGGGTGTGCTATTTCTTGTTGATACGTGGGGAGGTAGTCCATTTAATGCTGCTACACGCATTGCCAATGAGCATGACAATTACGAAATCATTACAGGCGTAAATGTCCCAATGCTCGTCGAGACCTTTATGTGCCGCGATGACAACCCATCCATGGATGAGTTGATCACCGTCGCACTCGAAACAGGTCGCGGTGGCATCCGTCCATTCAAATTTAAAGAAGTTGTTGCTGAAATTCCTGCGCCCGTCGCTGTCAGTGCACCTGCTCCACAACCAGTTATTGCAGGTCCGGGTGAACACATGATTATCGCTTTAGCGCGTGTTGATGACCGATTGATCCATGGTCAGGTGGCAACTCGCTGGACAAAAGAGATGCGCGTTAAACGCATTATTGTTGTCAGTGATGAAGTGTCCAAAGACACCGTTCGCTCCACCCTACTGAAGCAAGTTGCTCCTCCCGGTGTTACCGCCCACGTTGTTGACGTAGACAAATGTGTTCGTGTTTACAACAACCCGAAATATTCCGGCGAGCGCGTGATGCTGTTATTCACCAACCCAACAGATGTGCAGCGCATTGTTGAGCAAGGCGTTGAAATTGACTCGGTCAATATTGGTGGAATGGCCTATACCGAAGGTAAAACTATGGTCACCAATGCCGTATCAATTAACCAAAAAGATATCGATGCATTCAATTATCTGAATGACAAAAATATTGAGTTAGAAGTCCGTAAAGTCGCTTCAGACAGTAAAGTCCACATGATGGATTTAATTAATAAACTCAAAAAATAATGTTTTAGAAATTAGTTCTTATTGAACCGTTACTCAAAAACAGTCTTAGAAACTTGTTGGTTACAGGAGATTAAACAATGGAACTTACCGTTGTTCAAATAGTAATGGTCTTCGTTGTGGCTTGTATCGCCGGTATGGGATCGATCCTCGATGAATTCCAGTTCCACCGCCCTCTCATTGCCTGTACGCTTATTGGTATTGTTCTGGGTGATATGAAAACCGGTATTATTATCGGTGGTACGCTGGAAATGATCGCGTTAGGTTGGATGAACATTGGTGCGGCCGTTGCACCAGATGCTGCATTAGCCTCCATCATTTCAACCATTCTGGTTATTGCGGGTGGGCAAAGCATTGGTGCTGGTATTGCACTGGCTATCCCACTGGCAGCAGCTGGACAAGTACTGACCATCATCGTCCGTACTATCACCGTTGCATTCCAACATGCTGCTGACCGTGCTGCGGTCTCCGGTAATTTAACCTCCCTAAGCATCATCCACATTTCTGCGTTATTACTGCAAGCAATGCGTATTGCAATCCCTGCGCTGATCGTAGCAATTTCTGTGGGAACTTCAGAAGTCCAGCAACTGCTGAACTCTATCCCTGAAGTCGTTACCAACGGCTTGAACATTGCGGGTGGTATGATTGTTGTGGTCGGTTATGCGATGGTTATCAATATGATGCGCGCTGGCTACCTGATGCCGTTCTTCTATTTAGGCTTCGTGACTGCGGCCTTTACTAACTTCAACCTTGTTGCACTTGGTGTGATTGGTGTTGTGATGGCAATTCTGTACATCCAACTGAGCCCGAAATACAACAAATCCCAAGTTGTTGTCAGCCAATCAAACAGTAACAACAATCTTGATAACGAATTAGACTAGAAGGAACGTGAAAATGGTTGAACAAACTCAATCTACTGAAAAACGGCTGACAAAAAGCGATATTCGTGGGGTTTTCTTGCGTTCCAACTTATTCCAAGGTTCTTGGAACTTCGAACGTATGCAGGCTCTAGGTTTCTGTTTCTCAATGGTTCCCGTGATCCGTCGCTTATACCCAGAAAACAATGATGACCGTAAACAAGCGATTAAACGTCACTTAGAGTTCTTCAATACCCACCCTTACGTTGCAGCCCCAATTTTGGGTGTAACGATGGCGATGGAAGAAGAACGTGCTAATGGTGCGGACATCGACGACGGTGCAATCAACGGTATCAAAGTCGGTCTAATGGGACCATTAGCAGGTGTGGGTGACCCAATATTCTGGGGAACCGTGCGCCCAGTATTTGCTGCTCTGGGTGCAGGTATCGCGATGACAGGTAGCTTGTTAGGTCCTGTACTCTTCTTCGTTCTGTTTAACCTTGTACGTCTGTTAACTCGCTATTACGGCGTGGCTTATGGCTACAAGAAAGGGATTGATATCGTTCAAGATATGGGCGGTGGATTCCTGCAAAAACTGACAGAAGGGGCATCGATTCTGGGTCTGTTTGTTATGGGGGCGTTGGTCAATAAATGGACCCATGTCGACATTCCACTCGAAGTTTCGCGGATCAAAAACCAAACCACGGGTGTGGAAGATATCACTACCGTTCAGATGATCCTCGACCAGTTAATGCCAGGATTGGTTCCACTATTGCTGACCTTCGCCTGTATGTGGCTGTTACGCCGTAAAGTGAATGCTTTATGGATCATTATTGGATTCTTCGGTTTAGGTATTCTTGGTGCTTGGTTGAATTTCTTAGCGCCATAATTCCTGTTAAATATCAAAAAAGGGAGGTTGCAGCCTCCCTTTTTTACTTTTAAGCTTGGTAGCTCGTCCACTTAGTCATGGGTACTCAAATGACCTTAAATGATGTCGTTTTAGCCATTATCATTTTGATCATGCTTGTATACGCAATCTATGATGAATTTATTCAAGGAACACTGAAAGGCAAAACTCTATTAAAAGTTAACTTAAAACGTAAACATCGAGTGGATGCCATCATTTTTATTGTTCTCATTTGTATAGTCATTTATACAAATATTGTTCGACATGGTAGTTTATTAACCACTTATTTATTAATGATTACTATTTTTATGGCTATTTATTTAGCTTTTATTCGTCGACCAAAAGTGTTTTTTAAACAAACTGGCTTTTATTTCGCTAATACATTTATTTTATATGAGCGAATTAAAACAATGAATTTATCTGAAGATGGTATTTTAATGATTGGATTAGAGCAAAAGAAAGTCCACATTCAAGTTAACCATCTTGATGATTTACAAAGAATTTATGATTTCTTTATTAATCATAAATAACTGTTTTATATATTGGTATAAATATTAAGGTTAATTAAATGTTTAATTAACCTTAGCTTTGTTAATATCGCAAATGAAAATTATTATCACTTAAGTGTAACGGCGTTAATAATTAATATTTTGCCTTTATTAAAATCTATGATATCTTTCGTCCCACGTCATTGGGGAGTAGCCTGTTCTGGAAATATATTCGTTCCAGAAAATCCGTGTCAACATACTCGTTTGTTTTTAAACGTGGTGCGGATACCATTTATTGGTTGGCAAGACCATAGACACATAAATACGCCTTTTGGTTGGGGGTAATTTATGTGTATATGGAAACACCCAACCGAGATTATTGTTATGAGCTTTTACGCAACTCTCATCCTCGCCCTCGCGCTCTCTATGGATGCTTTCGCTGTCGCTATTTGTAAAGGTGCAGTGCTCCATAAACCCCGTTTTCGTGAAATTCTCCGTACTGGTTTTATCTTTGGTTTTATTGAAGCTATCACGCCTATCATTGGCTGGGGCATTGGTATTTTAGCCAGCCAGTATGTGATCCGTTGGGATCACTGGATTGCGTTTGCCCTACTGTTCATTCTTGGCGGGCGTATGATCTGGCAAAGTCTAACTACCAAAGATGAAGATTGCTGCGCCAAACCATCTAGTCACAGTGCAGGAAATTTAGTGCTATCTGCCATTGCCACCAGCCTTGATGCGATGGCAATTGGTTTAGGTCTGGCTTTCCTACAAGTGGATATTGTCCATACAGCCATGACTATTGGCTTAACCACGATGATAATGGCGACAATTGGCATGATGATTGGCCGTTACGTAGGCCCATTATTAGGAAATAAAGCAGAGATTTTAGGCGGGCTAGTACTTATCGCAATTGGATTTAATATCCTCTTTGAGCATCTCGAATTATTTATGTACGCATCGTAACATTCATGTTCCCCTGAGCTGTTGAGAATAATAGCTTAGGGGAACATTTCAAAATACAAAAACGTATTTATGATTGATACTGATTTTATATTTGATACTGATAAACTCGGATCAGAAAATCAGCGGTATAACCTTTCACGTTTTCCTGCTTTAATTGCTGTTTTACCTCTTCAGAAGCTCGCCATGCAAACGGCGTCATCTCTAACAATGCAAATGCCTCTTCCCCTTCGAGATCCATCACATAATTTAAGCGAGTCTCATCAGTTAATTTAAAGCCCGGAAGATCTTCGCCTTTTGCAGGGTGTAATTTCACTTCATCATAAATCAAGGCTTTTAATTCTTGCAGATGTTCTGCTGCCGGCGTTACCGTAATTAAAATTCCCATTGGTGTTAATACTCGGCTTAATTCTTGCGCTTTACAGGGTGCATAAATACGAATAATGGTGCTCACACTCGAATCCGCAAACGGCAAACGATGACTTGAAGCAACACAGAAATTAACCGATTTATAGCGCTTGGCAGCAAAACGGATTGCCACTTTCGACACATCCAGCCCATACACACTAACAGATTTAGATGCAGCTTCTAATGACTGAGAAAAATAGTCAGTGTAATAGCCTTCTCCACATCCGATATCGAGTATATTTTTGCTGTTTTCAGGTAGGTATTGAGTGAGCTTTTCAGCGACCTTATTGCGCATTGGCTGATAATGCCCAGCATCTAAAAACTGACGACGGGAAACCATCATTTCTAGGCTATCACCCGGATCTTTAGAGCGCTTGTGCTGTACTGGGAGTAAATTAACATAACCCTCTTTGGCACAATCAAACTGGTGGTTTGCTTCACAACGATAACTACTGTTAATTAAATTGAGAGGTTTAAAACACAGGGGACATTGATAATTCATATGGTTACACTGATTTAAAAATAAGGCGCAGTATACCATATAAGCTTTCAAGCAGCGCCATGGAATTATCCCCCATGGCACCGTGACGTAATCTAGAGGAGTATAACGAACTTATTTAGCTACTTTAGCCGCTTCAGGTGCTTTTACTTCACCTGATTGTTTCACTTCACGCTTTTTAACTTCTTTTTTACCCTGTTCTACTTTAGCAACTTCGTGAGTTTTCACACCATGATTTACATGTTCAGTTTTCGCCGTGGTATTTGCTAATGCAGCACCAGAAACAGCTAATGACAATACAGTTGCTATTGCTAATAACTTTTTCATACTAAGTACCTTAAAATTAATTTATTAAGCAAGGATGTTCTTGCCACACTAATAAATCATATCTGTAGATCATTTCACAATAGGAGAATATTAAAGATTTTTAAATTTTCTATAGGTTATTTTAATGAATAAATATTTTAATTTCGTTGATATTTCATTTACTTTTTTGAATTAATTTTTAATCTACCACCGACTTGAAGTTAATTTTATTTACCATAAATATCAACATGATAAATTGAAATGCATTTTGGGGTTAATTTTTTTATTTTAAATACCATTCTCAACCCAATTTATTTGATATCTATTTTTCTTCATTTTTCTTTTAAAAATTCACTTTTTATCTTGTCAACTTAATAATATTTATTTTTTGAAGATGCACTGGCTGTCATTCTTATCTAAAAACTCTTTCTGTTTACTTCAAGTAAAAAGCCATTCAACTTTGAATGGCTTTAAATTCACTATATTCAATTTAAAAATTAAAAATGAGCAAACTCGGGAATCGCTTTACGTCCATGAGCCTCTAAAAAATCTAAAACGCGGCGTGGTGTGGTATTCAAAATTCGGGACTCTGGAAAATCGATGGATTTCAACATCTCAACCACTTCATCAAAACGCCCTAAATAACTGACATGATGTGAATCTGAGCCTAATGCAACCCAACCACCGGCTTCTTTCACCGCTTTCGCTATTTCTATACAGTTCTTCTTACTACCCACTCTAGAATGCAAGAAAGAGGAATTATTCATCTCTAGTGCTACGTTGCACTCTTTGGCAGCTTCGGCAACAGCTTGAATATCAATTGGATATTTAGGGTTGCCAGGGTGAGTAATAATTTGCACTTTTCCACTGCGAATAGTGGCGATCATCGCTTCTGTATTGTCTTCTAAACTTTGTGGTTCTAAAACTGGCTCATGGAATCCCGCTAGAATAATATCTAGATGGCGAGCAATCTTTTCATTGCAGTCTGTCTCACCCTGCTTATTCTTAATGTTCGCTTCGATTCCATATAACAAACCAACGCCATTAACAATGCGCGGCAATATCGGCATATTGCCAAAATGCCATTCATGTGGGGCATCTTGCATTTCAGGGCCATGATCGGTAATGGCAAATAGTTTCATTCCTCGAGCGGCGGCTTCCGCAAAGTATTCATTAACAGTGCTAAATGCATGGGTGCTGGCAATGGTGTGCGCATGTAAATCAACTTGATACATAAAATATCCTTCTAATTCTTCTATTTGCCTTCTGACATTATTCAGATTGAAAAGGTTATCCAAGCTAACATATCACCACCAAGGATTCGATAACAATTCTGTTAAACCGCACTTATCGGATCTCTGTTATAAATTGCAGTTCATCTGACTCCTGTTGCACAAATAAAAAACCCGCTCCATTTGAGCGGGCTTCTATTCATAGGATATGGCTTAGTTCACCAAAATACGCTTATTGGTTGCACCCCATAATATGGACATTTCAGTAAACAGCGCGCCGCTAATATCTTCAACTTCTTCAGCGGTTATCTCCCCTTTCCCTTGTTTACCAAAAAAGACGACCTCATCCCCTGGCTGTACATTTTTAATATCAGTGATATCGACCATTACCGTGTTCATGGATGTTTTTCCAAGGACAGGTACTCGCTGTCCATTAATTAAAACATGCCCAGCATTACTGAATACACGGCGGTAGCCATCCGCATAACCGACAGGAATATTTGCTAATACAGAATCACGCTTCAGCGTATACGTTTTGTCATAACCGACGGTGTTTCCTTTCGGATAATGATTCACCGCCGCAATATTCGATTTAAACGTCATCACACGTTTGTAGTCTTTAGTGGCAACCGTATCACCATAAAAAATACCCCCAACACGCACCATATCTAACCATGATTCAGGCACTGTCAATGTTGCATAAGTATTCGCAACATGCAGAGTGACATCTTCACGTTTCAATCCTGTCACATTCAGAACTTGTTGGGACTCTTTTTTAAATTTGGCCAGATCTTTTCGGATTTTCGCCTCATCCTCTTCCGGATAATGGGACATAATTCCAACGATTTTTAAATTGGGTAACTGCGAGATTAGCTTAGCTTGCTCCAATCCTTCTGGGTTACTGACTTCCAAGCCATTTCGTGACATTCCTGCCGAGTTCAATGCAAGATGAATCGGAATAACTTTGCCCTGTTTCGCTGCAATCGCATTTAAGCGTTGCGCCATTTCCAAGTTACCAATCAATTCTTCTACATTAAATTCGGTGGCTTGAGCCATCTCTTTTTCTGTGGCGTTACGCACACGCATTAAACGCCCTTTAAAACCTAAATCACGAACTTGCTTCAATTCAGTGTTGCTAGTTAGCCCAATACACTGAACATTATTTTCAATCATTACAGGGGTAACTAACGTTAGGTCATGCCCATATGCATCCCCTTTTAAAACGGCACACATCCCCGCTTTATCACCCAATAATGCTTGTACTTTCTTGATGTTGTAATCCAATGCACTGTGAGAAATTTCTATCCATGCATTGTTAACGAGCGCAGGTTGAATTTGTGCTGATGGGGTTTCTATGATGTTGGTTTTCGCAGGTTGCTGACATGCAGTCGCCACCAGCAGAGGAAGAAGAGCAAGATATTTCAGACGAAATGCCACGTTATTATCCTTAGCCATGGATCAGTGAGTTTCCCCTCACCTTTATTATTATGATTACGGGGAATGAACATATACTTTCGATGTATATAGACTATTGATAATAACAATATGAATTAATTGAACAAGCAATAATTGTTATTTTTTGAATAAAAAATCATTTTTAGTGATTTTATAATCACCAATTAAGATCCCCTCTTTTTTAAGGGCTTACTGACCGCAATACAAGTATCTCTAAATGCTATCAACAATGTTTTTTACGAGGCTGCTCTCATAATCATTTTTTCTGCTTTGAATTACCTTGTTCGGGGTATGTTTTTATTTTTGAAAATTATTATTCTGGGTGCGTTTGTGTTTGGGGGATTGTGTTTTAATCCTCAGCCTTGTTGATTGTTCCGTTATCTCGTTTTTAAAGCACGTTATTTTAACTAATAAGGGAAACTATGAATTGGATAATTCAAAAGATAATGAATCCTCTTACAGGAGGAGTTGGTTCCGCCTTAGCACTCAATGGTGCTATATCGCTTATCGTTCCATCCCTGATTTTAACAACCACTAATATTTATATTCTAGCGGCTATACTCAGCGTTATTTTCATCTATATCTCGATAAAATATGATTGAGTTTTTCCATCCACAAACAACACAAGCACTCAGCATATTTTACTTTACGCTTATTCTTGCTTACTTAGTTATTCACCTTATTTGGGAGCATTTTGATAAGTTTGCCGAAGATTTTTCGTTAACTCGTTTACCTCAAAAGGTGGCAGTTATCTACACCGCCGCCACCTTCTCGAGTAATTTATTTTTAATCGTTATTATGTTTAACCTAGATAACCCACTCAAAAATGATAGCGTCATGATTTTACCGTTAAGCCTCGCAGGGCTAACTGGTCTATGCTATTCGTTAGGGGCTATTGTTCCGAGGAAGAAAATTTATCACACTTAAAGTCCGCAATTATGGACTTTAAGTGTGATAAATAATTACAATGCCCTTAATTTTGGACTTAATGCATGACGGTTTGACTATTAATATATAAAGTCCTATATTTGGTACATTATTATGCATTTTTGCATATTATGTCCATAATGGAGGGCATTATGAGCAAGAAAAAATCATCATCAGCCTATGCAGAGCAAATCGGCGAGCGGCTAAAACAAGCAAGACTGAATCAGAATTTAACCCAAACAGAATTAGCTCAATTTGTGGGTGTTTCGCGCAAAACAGTTATGGCCGCTGAAAAAGGTCATACTCAGCTAGAAATGTTTATTGCCATTATGATGGCGTTAAACCTAACTGAGCAATTAGATCTATTTTTACCTCCACAACCAATATCCCCTATTCAACTGATGAAATTACAAGGAAAGAAACGGCAACGTGCATCTGGACAACGCACCGACCACACTGATACTGAAGAGGAAGAATTAGAATGGTAATGGAAGTTATCGAAGTATGTTACAAAAGCGAAAGCATTGGAGCATTAAGTTTTGATTCCTCTACAGGTCTTGGTGCCTTTGAATATTCCACTGAATTTATTAAAAAAGGTATACAGCTGTCTCCGTTAAAGATGCCACTATCAAAACATATTTATCGCTTTCCCGAACTCAACTATCACACATTTAAAGGGCTATCTGGACTTATTGCCGATTCTTTACCTGATGATTTTGGTAATGCTGTCATGAATGCATGGGTTGCAAGCCAAGGTAAATCAATTGACAGCATTACGCCTTTACAGCGCCTGCAATACACTGGCAAACGAGGAATGGGAGCATTGGAATACATCCCTGCAACCAAACTTCATAACAACAATACAAAAACCGACATTCAAATTGAGTCTCTTGTTGCTATTGCACAGGAAGTTCTCGATTTGCGTAGCAACTTTAATGTGGAATTAAGTCGCAACCATCAAGAAGATTCAGCTTCAATGATGGAGTTACTATCTGTAGGAATGAGTGCTGGTGGAGCAAGGCCTAAAGCTGTTCTCGCCTTTAATCATGATTTTACCCAAGTCCGTTCTGGTCAATCAGATATACCAAATAATTTCACTCACTATTTAATGAAATTTGATGGTGTAAGTGAACACAATACAAACCAAGAAACATTTGGAGATCCACTCGGTTATGGTGCCATGGAGTATGTCTATCATTTGATGGCGGCACAGTGCGGAATCGATATGATGCCATGCCACTTATTAGATGAAGGTGCTAGGCGACATTTCATCACTCAGCGTTTTGATCGTATCGGTAACCAAAAAGTTCACGTACAGACCTTAAATGGTTTAGCACATGTGGATTATAAAAACCCCGGTTCATTTTCCTATGCTGAATTATTTGGTATTGCCCGTGAATTACGTGTATCTGCAAATGATGCATTTCAGCTATTAAAACGAATGACTTTTAACATTATCGCTCGCAATCATGATGACCATTCCAAAAACTTTGCATTTATGCTGAAAGATAATAAATGGACTTTAACTCCCGCTTACGATCTAGCTTATAGTTATAAACCCGGCAGTAAATGGGTAAACAGCCATTGGATGAGTTTAAATGGAAAAAGAGATGATTTTACCCGTGAGGATTTTTATTCTTTAATCAAGCTCAGTCCTGCATTTAGCAAACAGAAAATCGACAATATTATAGATGAAACGCTAGATGCCGTTTCCCAATGGAGAAAACTTGCCAACGAGTGGGACGTTCCTGCTGAATTAGCCGATGAAATAAATAAAAATTTGAGATTAGAAATCTGATTCTTAGTTAATAAATCAGTTATTTATAAACTAAAATTTCTCATTTCTAACCCGTCAGCTCATTCACAATCGTAAGCACACAACACAAGGAAGAATCATGACAAAACGATGGATAAAAACCTTTCAACTCATCAAATTAGTATTGTTATGGGTACTTTCGTGGGTTCCTTTTCCTGGTGACGGTGGCGTTCTTAGTAGTGCTATCGACCGTGCATATAAACGCGCACTCAATGATTTTCGCAATAGAAAAATTGATGAAAAGAATGCTGAAATGAAGAAAAATGGCGTTAACATCAAAAATCTAAATAAAAAGCTTTAACTTATTGCTTATCCCATCATCAACACACCAAATATTTCGGTTCATCACTAATCCTAAAAATACCGAGCAATCTCAGTCATTCCCAAAAAACAAAAAGGCACCAGTAACTAACTGATGCCTTTGAATTTATCGACAACTAAAAACTGTTATCAACAATAACTCTATCATTCCCACTCAATGGTTGCTGGTGGCTTGCCGCTGATGTCATAGACTACGCGGGAAATGCCATTCACTTCATTGATAATGCGGTTAGACACGCGGCCTAAGAAATCATATGGCAAGTGAGCCCAATGAGCAGTCATAAAGTCGATGGTTTCAACTGCACGCAGAGAAACAACCCAATCATACTTACGGCCATCGCCCATTACGCCAACAGAGCGCACTGGTAAGAATACGGTAAATGCTTGGCTAACTTTATTGTACAGATCCGCTTTATGCAGCTCTTCGATAAAGATAGCATCTGCGCGACGCAGCAAGTCACAATACTCTTTCTTCACTTCGCCCAGAACACGAACGCCTAAACCTGGGCCTGGGAATGGGTGACGGTACAGCATATCGTATGGCAGGCCTAACTCCAGACCAATCTTACGCACTTCGTCTTTGAACAACTCTTTCAGAGGTTCAACCAGACCCAGCTTCATATCTTCCGGTAAGCCACCCACGTTATGGTGAGATTTAATGACGTGTGCTTTACCCGTTGCTGATGCCGCAGACTCGATAATATCTGGGTAAATAGTCCCTTGCGCTAACCATTTGATATTTGGCAGCTTAGAAGACTCTTCATCGAACACTTCGATAAATACGTGTCCAATTTTCTTACGCTTCGCTTCTGGATCTGAAATACCTGCCAGTGCGTTCATAAAGCGGTCTTCTGCTTTCGCGTGGATGATGTTCAGGTCAAATTTGCCTTGGAACATTTCCATGACCTGGTCAGCTTCATTTAAACGCAGTAAGCCGTTATCAACGAATACGCAAGTCAGACGCTTACCAATAGCACGGTTTAATAACAGCGCAGTAACAGATGAATCCACACCGCCAGACAGTGCTAACAGAACATGGTCATCACCGATTTGTTCTTTCAGGCGAGCAACGGTATCTTCGATAATCGCGGCTGACGTCCACAGCGCTTCACATTGGCACAGATCCAATACGAAACGTTTTAAAATATTTAAACCTTGATGAGTGTGAGTCACTTCTGGGTGGAACTGAACACCGTAGAAGCGTTTCTCGACATCCGCCATGATGGCATATGGACAGCTTGGGGTGCTTGCAATTGTTTTGAAGCTAGATGGGATAGCGGTCACTTTGTCGCCATGGCTCATCCATACATCTAAAACGGGCTTACCATCTTCGTTCAACGCATCTTGGATGCCACGGAACAGGTCGCAATCTTCCAGAATTTCAACGTTCGCATAACCAAACTCACGTTCGCCAGACACTTCAACCGCGCCACCTAATTGCATGGACATAGTTTGCATGCCATAGCAGATACCTAAAACAGGCACGCCCGCATTAAATACATACTCTGGTGCACGTGGGCTATCAGCTTCTGTCGTACTTTCTGGACCACCAGACAAGATAATTCCGTTAGGATTAAACTCTCTGATTTGCTCTTCGGTTACATCCCACGCCCACAGTTCACAGTAGACGCCAATTTCACGGATACGACGCGCAATCAGCTGAGTATACTGAGAGCCAAAATCAAGAATAAGAATGCGATGCTTATGGATATTTGTAGTCATTTGAGGAGAATTCCAGCAATTCAAGTCAAAATAAAAGGTGGTGACGCCATCAATATGGGCGCCACCCTGAAACTTTTCGATTACTGCTTTAAAGGATAATAACGCCCCGATATGGCCGTTATTATCCTAAACAATAATTACTGCCCTAAGCGATAGTTAGGAGACTCTTTAGTGATAGTCACATCATGAACGTGACTTTCTTGGATACCCGCTCCACTGATACGCACGAATTCAGCTTTCGTTCTCAGCATATCGATAGTACCGCAACCTGTCAGACCCATACATGAGCGTAAGCCACCCATTTGTTGGTGAATGATCTCTTTTAAGCGACCTTTGTAAGCCACGCGACCTTCGATACCTTCTGGAACCAGTTTGTCTGCTGCGTTATCAGATTGGAAATAACGGTCTGAAGAACCTTTAGACATCGCTCCCAGAGAACCCATTCCACGATATGCTTTATAGGTACGACCTTGGAATAGGATAGTTTCACCCGGAGATTCCTCGGTACCTGCAAACATGGAGCCAACCATTACACACGCAGCGCCTGCCGCGATAGCTTTAGAGATATCTCCAGAGAAACGGATACCACCATCCGCAATGACAGGAATACCCGTGCCTTCTAATGCACCTGCCGCTTCAGCGATTGCGGTAATTTGAGGTACCCCCACACCAGTTACGATACGAGTCGTACAAATTGAACCAGGGCCGATACCCACTTTCACTGCGCTAACGCCAGCATCTGCTAATGCTTTCGCACCTTCAGCTGTTGCAACGTTACCACCAATGATTTGTAAATCAGGGTATTTTTGGCGAGTTTCACGAATACGCTGTAAAACCCCTTCAGAATGACCGTGTGAGGAGTCAATGAGCAGAACATCAACGCCTGCTGCAACCAGTGCATCAACACGTTCTTCGTTACCTGCACCAGCACCGACAGCCGCACCTACACGCAGACGGCCTTGCTCGTCTTTACATGCGTTTGGTTTACGTTCTGCTTTTTGGAAATCTTTAACCGTGATCATACCTAACAGATGGAAGTTATCATCGATAACTAAGGCTTTCTCAACACGTTTCTCATGCATTTTTTGTAAAACAACTTCGCGTGCTTCGCCTTCTTTCACGGTCACTAAACGCTCTTTTGGCGTCATCACCGCAGTGACTGGCTGATCTAAATCCGTCACGAAACGTACGTCACGACCTGTAATAATACCCACTAAAGAATTATCTTTAGAAACCACAGGATAACCCGCGAAACCATTACGTTCAGCCATTTCTTGCACTTCACGAATTGTGGTTTCTGGAGTAACAGTGACAGGATCAGTCACGACGCCGCTTTCATGTTTTTTCACACGACGAACTTCTTCAGCTTGACGCTCAATGGACATGTTTTTATGGATAAATCCAATACCACCTTCTTGAGCCAGTGCGATAGCCAGATCAGATTCGGTGACAGTATCCATCGCTGCGGAGAGCATAGGAATGTTCAGGCGGATTTTTGCGGTCAGTTGAGTGGACAGATCTGCCGTGTTTGGCAGTACAGTTGAGTGTGCAGGGACGAGTAAAACGTCGTCGAAAGTTAGTGCTTCTTTTTTAATGCGTAACATAGGCAATATCCCACCAGGCAGCGTTATGAAAGGTATAAAATATTGCCGCGGCATTATACACACCGTAATCGGTTGCTTCCAGCCTTTTTTCAAAAAAAACTTGATAAGTCCGTTGGCTACGTTAGTATCAGTCAATTAAGTCATTGTTTTAAAATTTGATCTAGCTCACATGTCGACTCAACAAAATAGCGCAATTTACTCAGTCAGCAAGCTCAACCAAACGGTAAGAGAAATTCTTGATACCCAAATGGGACGAATTTGGTTAACGGCCGAAATTTCCAATTTTTCGCAGCCGAGTTCGGGGCATTGGTACCTGACACTCAAAGATGATCGTGCCCAAGTTCGCGCGGCGATGTTCCGCGGGCAAAATACTCGCGTCACCTTCCGTCCGCAAAATGGGCAGCAAGTATTAGTCCGTGCCACTGTCACACTGTATGAGCCGCGTGGAGACTATCAGCTAATCATCGAAAGCATGCAGCCCGCAGGTGAAGGTTTACTGCAACAACGCTTTGAGCTACTCAAACAAACCCTCAATGCCCAAGGGCTATTTGATGTTATTCACAAGCAAGCCTTACCCTCTCCAGCAAAGCGCGTGGGGATTATTACCTCTGCAACCGGTGCTGCCCTACATGATATTTTAAATATCCTACATCGCCGAGACCCATCCCTCCCCGTGGTTATCTACCCGACAGCGGTTCAAGGGGATTTAGCGCCAGCACAAATCGCCAGAGCCATCGAGCTGGCAAACCTGCGCAATGAATGCGACGTGCTCATTGTGGGGCGTGGAGGCGGTTCACTGGAAGATTTATGGGCATTCAACGAAGAGATCGTAGCACGCGCTATTTTTGCTAGCCAATTACCGATCATTAGCGCCGTTGGGCATGAAACAGATGTGACTATCGCCGATTATGTTGCCGACGTACGCGCACCTACACCATCCGCAGCCGCGGAGCTTGTCAGTCGCAATCAAACCGAGATGCTGCGCCAATTGAAATCAGGGCAACAGCACCTAGAAATGGCGATGGATTATTATCTGGCAGCGCAACAGCAACGTTTCGCGCGTCTGCAGCACCGTTTACAGCAGCAACACCCGCAATTACGCCTTGCTCGGCAACAAAATCAGCTTTCAGCTTTACGCCAAAAACTGACTAATGCCATCAGCCGCCAGCTACAATCGGCAACCTTTAAATTTGATAAAAACCAACGCCGTTTGATGCAAAATGACTTGCGTCCTCAATTACAACGCCAACAGCGCCAATTACAGCAAACTCAGTATCATTTGCAAAATATGCTGACCCAGTTGGTGAATAACTACCGCCAGCGTTTTGCTATAGCCTGCTCTAAAATGGAGGCTGTCAGCCCTCTTGCGACCCTTGCCCGAGGTTTCAGTATCAGCGAAACCACTGATGGCACTGTATTGAAAAAAACCAGCCAAGTGAAATTAGGTCAACAACTCAAAACTCGCTTAAATGATGGCTGGGTCGAGAGTCAAGTTGTTAGCATTAAGAAAGTTCGAGCAAAAAAAGCAATCAAATAGCGATTTATCCCGCTTATCTATCTTGTTATTGAGAGATAAGCGGGACTCAATTGCATTATTGCTTAAAAACGCACCTGCCCACCAATCATGTAACTGCGCCCTCTTCCCGTTTCATTATTTCTGCCGCGTTCTTCCATCACAGCACCAGAATTCGCACGGTTTAGCACGTCTGTGTAATTTTCATTAGTGACGTTATTAATCGCCATCATCAATTTGAAATGCTTATTGATTTCATAATCGGCATACAAGTCAACGATCGTGGGTTGTTTTTCATACTTCTCCGTCATTGCATCCCCGTTCATGTCACCGTCAGGAACTGGGCTGATACGTTTAGATGGCCCTGTCCAAGTCACCGTCGAGCCGAGAGTCAGTTTTTCATCAAACAGGCGAACACCCGAATCTAAAGTCACATAATATTCAGGTAATTGGGTAAAGTCCCCTGCACTAAATACCGAGGTACTGTTAATTGACACCGGTTGTTTACCAGACTCTTTGGTGTAAGAAACCATGGAGTAAAACACGCCAGCATCGTAGTTAGCTTGCAACTCATAACCGCGCAAATTGACATCCCGTGGATCGTTCACATAGATATCCGCACGTTGGGAGATGGCTGGATTTTCTTTATTCCATACATCATCGTTGATTAAGCACCAATCAAACTCCTCCTGAGAAGTTGCGCGGCAGAGCAGGAAAGATTTGCTCGTTATGTAATCCTTAATATGAGTATGGAACCACAGTGCTTTTAGGTTAAATTGGTCACCCTCCACCACTAAATCTGGCTTGAAGCTATTAAAGCCAATTTGCCAAGTTTTCGATTTTTCCCCTTTTAGGAATGGATTCATGCTCTGACCACCATTTGACGAGGAAAAAGCTTCTTGCGAGTTCGGCGAACGCATCGAATGCGCGTAACTCACAAATGGCTGGAATTCTGGGATGACTTGAGCAGAGATTAATACTCCAGGGTTAATACCACTGTCTCGTAGATTTAACGTACTGGCTTCTTGAGGGAAGCATTTTTCGGTTTTATCACAAGCATATTTGTATCCTTGAACGCGATAATTTAAATAATTGAGGTCGAATGTCGCCGTGTAAATATCGTACTGCGCCTCAAATTGGGTATACAAACTCAGAATATCTTGTGTGCCACTTGGTGAGAATGGATTATTGATAATCGTATTTGGGTCTTCAACAGGCTGCGTGATTTTTTGGTATTTGGTTTTCATGAGTTTCGAACCAACCTGCCACTTAAAATCTGCATCACCATAAGAAAAACGACTCGTGTTAGAGAGGTTTATACTGTTTGATTTATTTTCAGATTCTGCATTTTTTAGTGCCCCACCAATTGGTTCACCTTGGAATTTTTGGGTATTAAATCCATGGCTCGCCAGCACTTCCACATCAATCAATTCATTGATTGGCGTGTATTTATATTTAAGGTAATAATCTTCGCTATTAATCTTACGGCTGGTTAATTTATTTTGTAAAAATCGCCCGCTGAATTCGACTTCATGGCTATCATTCGGTTTATATTTTAATTTAGTTAATTGAGATTGCGGTTTTTGTTTGAATGTCGGATCCGTTGCAAATTCATCCGTATCAAAGCCATCACCATTTTTATAACTGCCCGGAATATTGTGCCCACTCACAGCAATTAAGCCGCCAAAATAGCCATCACCCTCATTTAATAACGTTTTCCCCGCAACCGAAACCATGCCGTTATAACCAAGTCCATTATCTCCCCAACTCCCTTTGCTTCGTACTCCCCACAAATTATCTTTGAAAATCACATCATCGATAGATAGAGTTCGAAAGTTTGCGCTTCCCGCTAAGGCGTTAACACTGTTACTGCCATTCAACTGCCCCTTTTCAACTTCAACCTCCACAATAAAGTTGGGGTCGATAAGTGAACCAAAATCATTACTTGGCTGCATACCATGAGTAAATTTACTCGGCGATATTCCGTAATAGCTTTGTGTGACACCATCCACCATCATGTTCACGCGCCCAAAGCCACTCAGCCCACGAATATTCACGTTGATGGTTCCTTGGCTCGCATCCATTTGGGTATAGGTTCCGGGCATCGAACGGATAATTTTATCCATCGATTGTAATTTATTCTCGGTGCCGACCGCGCTATAAGCACCTGGTTTTTCTAATGCTTTCACTAACGGCGTTTGTTTTTGTGCACCCGACACTTTTAATTGGCTAAAATTAACCACATCATCTTTCTGCTTATTTGTCTGCTGTGTGTTTTCAGACAAAGCGAAGCCGTGGAAGCCAGCGGAAATAGTCCCAGCTACCATGATTATTATTTTATTATTCATTAAACCATTCCTGTAAACGTACTGATAAAACAGCCGCTCACATTGCAAACGCAGAATAAAAATAGTGTCTGCGAATAGGATCAACTGCCCGTATTAATAAACCGTACAGCTGATCCTTAATAGCCTTATTTTTGGCTAATTATTATGGGTAACGCTATTTTAAATCTGGGAAATATTTTGCTTTATTTTCTAACATCAGAATAAAGCTATATTCTCTTGCAATATCATCTAACGCATTAAAACGACCAGATTTTCCACCGTGTCCGGCATTCATATTGGTTTCTAATAACAATAAAGAATTGCCTTGTTTCAAATCACGCAGTTTTGCCACCCATTTTGCAGGCTCCCAATATTGTACTTGGGAATCATGCAGCCCTGTGGTGACCAAAATATGCGGATAGTGCTGGGCTTTGATATTGTCATACGGGCTATAGGCTTTAATGCGCCAGTAATCTTCCTCATTCTCTGGATTACCCCACTCATCGTATTCACCAGTGGTCAGCGGAATAGATGGGTCCAGCATTGTCGTGACAACATCCACGAATGGTACCGCTGAAACTACGCCCTCATATAGGTCAGGCGCCATATTCACGACCGCCCCCATTAATAAACCGCCTGCACTTCCGCCCATCGCATAAACGTGGCCTTTTTCACCATAACCTTGTGCCAATAGCGCGTTAGTCACATCAATGAAATCCGTAAACGTGTTCATTTTGTGGATGGTTTTGCCTTGGATATACCAATTTTTACCTAGATCGCCACCACCACGAATGTGAGCAATCGCATACACGAAACCTCGGTCAAGCAGAGATAAACGAGAAGAGCTAAATGATGGGTCGATACCATATCCATAGGCACCGTAGCCATAAACCAGAAGTGGATTTTTACCTTGTTTGAAGCTATCTTTGTGATAAACCAATGAAACTGGTACTTTCACCCCATCTTGGGCCGCTACCCAAATACGTTCACTTTGATAATTCGCTTTATTGAAATCCTTCACTTCCTCTTGTTTTAATAGCTGTTTCTCATGAGTCAGCATATTAATTTCATACACCGAGGATGGTGTTGTCATGGAGGAGTAACCGTAACGTAATTTATCGGTATCTGGCTCCGGGTTATTGCCAATCCACGCCATATACGCCGGGTCATCAAAGCTCACAGAATGTTCTTTATGGGTTAACCAACTAATTTGGCGAATATTCACTAAGCCGTTTTGACGCTCTTCAATCACCAACCAGTTATTAAATAACGCAAAATCTTCAAGGTCGACATCATCGCGAGGCGCGATAAAACTCACCCACGGTGCCGTGGTATTATCCGCAATATACAGCCCAAATAACGGATGCTGATGATTAGAACGAATATAGAATTTGCCATTAAAATGGTCAGGGTAATATTCCACACCCGTTTTACGAGGTTGTAGTACTATCGCATCACGTTCAGGTTGGTTCGCATCCAGAAGACGATATTCTGACGTTTCGGTGCTGGTGATCCCGATCAGAATATAATCTTTGGAGGTGGATTTCGCTAAACTCACATAGTAAGTATCATCTTTCTCTTCATACACCAATTTATCAGCAGATTGGGCTGTTCCATATTGGTGTTTAACCACTTGATAAGGCAGCAGTGTTTGTTTGTCTTTATTAACATAAAACAATGTGCAGTTGTCATTTGCCCACACAATATTGCCTGAAGTGTTAGTCAAGACATTTTCTTGCCACTTAGCATCATCAACTTTACGGAACGAAACTGCATAATCATTACGACCTTGGCGGTCTTCAGCGATAGCAATCGTGGTGTTATCTGGGGAAATTGCTAGCGCCCCCATTCGGTAATATTCAGTGCCTTCCGCGCGTTGGTTACCATCAACTAACACTGTCCATTCGCCATCACTATTAATAGGGCGCCTTTCATAGATAGAATAGTTTTTACCCGCGACAACCCGAGAACGGTATGAATAGCCATTGTAATTGTAAGGGACTGATTCATCATCTTGCTTTACTCGGGATAATAATTCGTCGTAAATTTCCTGTTTTAATGGCTCGCCCAATTCAAGCTGCTGCGTGGTATAGGCATTTTCTTGATTCAGATATTCAAGAATTTCCGGTGCTTCACGGTTATCGTCTCTTAACCAATAATAGTTATCAACGCGCTGATCCCCGTGGATAGTCATGGTATGGGGCTGTTTTTTCGCTATTGGTGCTAGCATTTTTTCCTCCGCAGCACTGCTGGCTGCATATAACCCAAGTAGTGTGATCACACAGTAAGTGGTAATTTTATTACGCATGGTTTTATTATGCATAGTGAGTCCAATCTATTTATCATTAAGAGTAAAATCAATAGGTAACCTGACTGTTATCCGTCCATTCTTGAGTATTTCTGCTGGCGGTACGGGTAACGGCGCCGCGCGAGATAACACCTGCTGCGCTTCTTTGTCTAAAGAACGTGTGCCTGATGAATTCGCTAAACTGCTATCAAGTAAAAAACCTTGGCTATCGACCGTAAACATCACCACTGGTTTACCTACGCGGTTACGCCTTCCTGCATCTTCAGGGTAACGTTTATATTTATTCAATTTTCCAAGTACCATCGCTTCCCACTGTTTTTGTAGGCTATCAAGGGCTTCGGACTGGCTATTGAGTTCTGCAGCAATTTGCTGGCTTTGGACGAGTGCAGCTGCATCGCTAGTCACTGGCGCATCGCTGGCTTTCGAATCTGTGGTTTGCACCTTCTTCACTTGCTGCTGTTCTTGTTTCTGTTTTTTCAACTCAGGCTTTGGTTTTTTAGCCATTGTTTTCGTGAGTTGCACTTCCGCTTGATCATTAACAGGCAGTGTGGGAATAATGGCTTCCTCTGCTTGCGCTTTATGGGATTCACTCGCTACAGCCAGCTCTTGGGTTTGACCAATGTTCACTTCTGTTAATTGTTTGGCTTGTGCTTCGATAGATAACTGCATCACCACCGAGGGTGGCGGCAGTGACTCCTCCCATCGCGCATTGTGTGTTATCCAGATAAAAAAACCCACAATGGCAATATGCAGCACCACGGCTAAAACCAGCCACCCGCCCATCTTGGAGATTTTACTTACATACCCACTTTCAAACGTTATTGTGCTCATATTCATCTTACGTGCCCTTACCGAGTTGCGAATGATAATCAATAACGAATGCAAATGGAAATTATTTGTAAATAGGTGTGATGATTGCCTCACAAAATTAACAGTTTAAAAACATCGTATTGCTCGTATTTGTTGATTATTTCGGCGTGTACCAGACATAATCTGCATTCAAGTTATCGATTTCCTCGCCTTGTTCCGAAATAATCAATACTTTTAATGGCTCATCTGGCGCTAAATCAAGCACATGTAACGGCACTCCAATCGCTCGCGTTGCATGATAACCGCCTGCAAATAACAATGCCGGTGCTGGAGCATCTAATAAGCCCTTCGCCATCGCTCTATCTCTTAGTTGCTGGATCACCAGCATCTTTTTCGCTTGTTTATCATCCAACTCACCGTTGTGTGAGCGCTTAATAGTTTCGCTGATCATTTCCTGAATAACAGGCTGCGTTGAATGTATTCCTGTGAGCGTAGGCGGGTTGTCATAAGCCTCCATCACTGTATCTCGATTAATATTCGCCGCTAAAACTGGGGATGGTTGAGCCAGTAAATACTTTACAAGCTCCCCGTATTGCTCCCATGGCCAACCATTATTCCAATGTAAAACCTCTTGCAGTTTTTCATCTCGAATATACGGGTTCCCCTGCATCTGTTTTTGAACATTGTTAACTCGACTTTGTTGATCTGGGGTGAGAATTTCCAATAGTACTGCACCTTGGGGGCGTATTTGCTGCATTTCTTGAGCAACCCACTGCTCGATTTGATGATGGTAAATATTGTCGTGTTTTTCCCCGACAATCACGCGAGGAGAGGCTGCAAGCTTTTGAATTAACTGCTGTGGAGTGATGGATTTACCGGAGTCCAACTCAATGATTTTGCCTATTTGCGTTAATTGAGGGTCCAATTGCTGAGCTGTTTTTGGTATTTGCGAGGTACATCCTAACTGCATGAAACTCAAAACGAAAAGTATCCCTAAACTTAACAGTGGTGGTTTTTTCGTTAAATAATTCAAAGAACGTGCTGATATCATTATCTTTTCCATATAGTGACTTTGAAGTCATTCAAAATACAGATAATGAGAATCATTTTCAAATGAAAAAGACTCCCATTAACAACAATGGAAGTCTTTATGCGGGGCTCTATGATTAATCAATCATTCGAGAAACTATTATAATGAATCTAATTACAGTGGGTTCGTTTGAGCTTCCACTGCAGCTAACGCCACCATGTTAACAATACGACGAACAGATGCAATTGGCGTTAAGACGTGGACAGGTTTCGCAACACCCATCAGCACAGGACCCACAGTGACACCATCAGAACTTGTCACGCGCAGCAAGTTATAGCTAATACGCGCCGCTTCCATGTTTGGCATAATAAGTAAGTTTGCTGAGCCTTTCAGTGGGCTATCTGGCATCACATCTTTGCGGATTGATTCAATCAACGCCGCATCCGCATGCATTTCACCATCAATTTCCAAATTTGGTTCACGCGCTTTCACTAATGCCAGTGTATCACGCATTTTTTGTGCTGAACCGCAATCTGAAGAGCCAAAGCTAGAGCGAGATAACAGAGCCACTTTTGGCTCAATACCAAATCGACGAACCGTATCCGCAGCCATTAAAGTGATTTCGGCTAACTCTTCTGGCGTTGGATCTTCGTTCACATAAGTATCTGCAATAAAGGTATTACCAGTTGGTAATAATAAGGCATTCATTGCCCCAGCAGTATGTGCACCTTCGCGGAAACCAAACAGATCTTTGACGACTTGGTAGTGTTCACTGTAGCTACCGATTGAACCGCAGATCATCCCATCAGCTTCACCACGCAGAACCATGATACCGCCGATAATAGTTGGGTTAGCAACTAATGCACGACGCGCCATTTCTTGAGAAACGCCACGGCGTTTCATGATTTGATAATATTCTTGCCAGTACTCTTTAAAGCGTGGGTCATTTTCATTGTTGACCACTTCAAAGTCTTTTCCTAGCTCAATATGCAGACCCAGTTTTTGGATACGCATTTCAATCACGCTAGGGCGACCGACCAGAATAGGGAATGCTAGACCAAGGGAAACCAGCTCTTGAGTTGCGTGTAATACGCGCTCTTCTTCCCCTTCCGCTAATACGATGCGTTTTAGCTCTTTTTTCGCTTGAGAGAAAATTGGCTTCATAAATAAGTTTGTTTTATGGACAAACTGATTCAGTTTTTCAACATAAGCATCCATATCTGCAATTGGACGTGTTGCGACGCCTGATTCCATTGCCGCTTTTGCCACTGCTGGTGCAATTTTCACGATAAGGCGCGGGTCAAATGGTTTTGGAATAATATATTCAGGGCCGAAGAACAAGTCTTGGTTTCCGTACGCTGAAGCCACTTCTTCACTTTGTTCCGCCAGCGCTAAGTCAGCGATAGCATAAACACAAGCCAGTTTCATCTCTTCGTTGATTGTCGTTGCGCCTACATCCAGCGCGCCACGGAAGATGAATGGGAAGCATAGAACGTTGTTCACTTGGTTCGGATAGTCAGAGCGCCCTGTACAGATAATCGCATCTGGGCGAACTTCTTTCGCTAATGGTGGCAGAATTTCCGGCTCAGGGTTAGCTAATGCTAAGATCAGCGGATCTTTCGCCATGGTTTTCACCATTTCTGGTGTTAATACGCGAGGGCCTGAACAACCTAAGAAAATGTCAGCATCAGGAATAGCATCCGCTAGTGTGCGTTGACCATTATCCTCAATGGCATACGCGGCTTTAGTCGCATCCATTCGCTCATCACGACCTTTATAAATCACCCCTTTTGAATCGCAAACGGTGATATTTTCGCGCTTTAATCCTAACGCCACTAATAAGTTCATACAGGCAATCGATGCGGCACCCGCACCAGATACGACTAAACGAACATCGCTAATTTCTTTTTTAACGATGCGTAGACCGTTAATCACCGCCGCAGTACAGATAATTGCGGTTCCGTGTTGGTCGTCATGGAACACAGGAATATTCATGCGTTCACGTAATTTTTGTTCAATATAGAAGCACTCTGGCGCTTTAATATCTTCGAGGTTGATACCGCCAAATGTCGGTTCCAGCGACGCGATGATATCAATCAGTTTATCAGGATCAGTTTCATCGACTTCAATATCGAAAACATCAATACCCGAGAATTTCTTAAATAGTACCCCTTTCCCTTCCATGACAGGCTTACCTGCCAATGCGCCGATATTCCCTAACCCTAGCACCGCAGTACCGTTAGAGATAACACCCACAAGGTTACCTTTCGCTGTGTAACGATATGCTTTTAGTGGTTCTTCTGCGATTTCTAGGCAAGGTACTGCAACACCTGGTGAATAGGCTAAAGCTAAGTCACGTTGAGTCGTTAACGGTTTGGTTGGTGTGACAGTAATTTTCCCAGGATGAGGAAACTCATGAAAATCGAGAGCACTTTGTTTTAATTTATCATCCATCATCAAGTCCTTTCAAAATTTGGTAAGGTAAGAGCCATCACAGTATAAACACATCTTGTTAGCAAATCATGATCACACCTATGATTTCCAGAAAAATCTTTCATTTACAAGGAATTTACACAGATTTCCCACAAAAATACAATGGCGAATTTCTAGACATACACAATATTGTTATTATTTTTATTCATATCATTTTTTAAATCACTTTAATTTTTTTCAATCTTAGTTATTATTTTCATAAAATTAATGTATTATTCGAAAGCTTGTTTCTTTTTAGCCTTAAATATATCCAGCTCCATAATTTTCGCTTCCATTATTCATGCTTTTATGCGGCTAATTAATTTATCAATTAAGAATAATGACTTCATGCAATCTTAAATACATTATATTTTAACTATATCAATTCTAGTTAATCTAATAAGTTGTCAGACATAAAAAAGGAACCCACTATGTCTAATCACACGGTTATGATTATCGATGAACATCCTATCTTTCGTTTTGGATTATCCCATTTATTAAAATCAAAAGCTGACTTTGACGTAACGGCGGAGGTTTCAAATAGTAAAGAAGCGTTGAATATCGCCACTAGCAAACAACCCAATATGATACTGATAGATACTATTCTTCATGGTAATAAAACATTCGAAACAATTCGATTACTACGTAAGCATTGCGCTAACAGTTATTTGCTGGTTCTTTCACTCTCGACGATGAAAACCGATATCTACGCCGCTATCGATGCAGGCGCTCAAGGTTATTTATTAAAAAATAGCGAACTCGATATGCTGCTTAATAGTATGAAAAAAGCGATGGAGGGGCACCATGTATTTAGCGAAAAAGTTTATCAGCATCTTATTACTCGACATCAATCTAAAGATCCACTTTCCACATTAACTCGCCGTGAATGCGAAATATTGCATGAAATGGCTGCTGGTTTAAAAAACAGAGAAATCTCTCAACTATTATTTATTTCTGAAGAAACCGTTAAAGTTCATATCCGAAATGTCTTAAAGAAATTACGAGTCCGCTCTCGTTTAGAAGCCAGTTTAATATACATGCGTTCAAAATAATTTCATCTGATTTAATTTAATTAATGTAAGTTATCTAAATTAATTATTTTATTATTTATATATAAAATTATGAATATTAATTCTGCCTTAGTTATTATTAAATCGCTTGTTATATTAATAAATCTTTTCGATTCAAAGGGGTAGACCATAATTGCATTTTCCCGCATTATGTATGGCATACATTGTTCGCCATCAGAGGAAAATCATATGTCCAGCACCCCTGCATCCCCTTATATCATGTACGGAATTAAAAACTGCGATACCATTAAGAAAGCTCGCCGTTACTTAGACGATAACGCTGTCGGCTACCAATTCCATGATTACCGCATTGATGGCATCACTGATGAACTCCTCTCTACATTTTTGCAACACATCGATTGGGAAACCTTGGTAAATAAACGCGGTACAACTTGGCGTAAACTCAGCGATGAAGAAAAAAATGCAGTTGTCGATGCAGATAGCGCGAAAAAAGTCTTACTGGCTGAACCTGCGATGATCAAACGCCCTGTTCTTGTTTCTGCTAATGGTCATTATCTTGTCGGGTTTAACGCCGACGATTACCAAAAATTCACAAAATAAAAGGTGACTCAATGAACTGCCCTGTCATTGAACTTGCAAAACAACTTATCGCCCGTCCCTCTATTAGCCCAGATGACCAAGGTTGCCAAGATTTACTCACCGAACGGTTGAATAAAATCGGCTTTACCGTAGAAAAAATGCCATTTGGGGATACTCTCAATTTTTGGGCTCACCGTGGTGATAATGGCAAAACTCTCGCCTTTGCAGGTCATACCGATGTCGTCCCTGCTGGCGACCACAGTAAATGGCAAACTCCGCCATTTACGCCAACAATTATCAATCAACATTTATATGGTCGTGGTGCTGCCGACATGAAAGGCTCTATTGCCGCCATGGTCGTTGCCGCTGAGCGCTTTGTAGAAAAACACCCTGCCCATACTGGCCGTCTCGCGTTTTTAATTACCTCCGATGAGGAAGCTAAAGCGACCCACGGTACCGTAAAAGTGGTCGAAACGTTACAAGCCCGTCATGAGCCAGTCGATTACTGCTTAGTGGGAGAACCGTCCAGCCAGTCTTCGCTTGGTGACATCATTAAGAATGGCCGTCGCGGCTCTATCACCGCTCACTTAACTATTTTGGGAACACAAGGGCACGTTGCCTATCCACATCTTGCTGATAACCCAGTACATCGCGCAACAGGCTTTCTGCAAGAATTAGTTTCGACTAAATGGGACGATGGCAACCAATATTTCCCAGCCACCAGCATGCAAATCGCCAATATTAATGCGGGTACAGGTGCCGATAACGTCATTCCCGGTGAACTAAAAGTACAATTTAATTTCCGTTTTAGCACCGAACTGACAGATACCATGATCCGTGAACGCGTGGCTGACATGTTAGAACGCCACGGGCTGAATTATCATTTAGATTGGTTCTTATCGGGTCAGCCATTCTTGACGGGTGACAGCGAATTAGTGAGTGCAACGGTGCAAGCCATCCAAGAAGTGACGGGGCGCACAACCACCTTATCCACCAGCGGTGGGACCTCTGACGGACGTTTCATCGCCCAAATGGGTACCCATGTTATCGAGCTAGGTCCATTGAATGCGACGATCCATAAAGTGGATGAGTGCGTTAGCGTTGATGATTTACAACAGCTCGCCGTTATCTACGAACGTATTATGGAGCTGCTATTACTATGACTCTCTCCATCGAGATGCTAACGGGGCGCTCCACCGACCATTTAGTGACATTGGGTGGTAATCACCGCCTACAGTTTAATACCACTAAAGCGTTTCTTGCCATGCAGCAAGCTGCGGCACGCGCGGGCTTTAAGCTACAATCTGCCAGTGCTTTTCGTGATTTTGCTCGCCAGCAGATCATTTGGAATGAAAAATTTGCAGGTAAACGCCCGGTTCTTGATACCCATAGCCAACCGTTAGATATTTCAACATTAACGGAAGGGGAATTATGTGAGGCGATTTTGCATTGGTCAGCACTACCAGGAGCGAGCCGCCATCACTGGGGTACTGAGATTGATGTTTACGATCCCCTACGCATTCCTGTGGGTCAAACCTTGCAACTAGAACCATGGGAATATCAAGAAGGAGGTTATTTTGCTGAGCTTAATCACTGGTTAACCGACAATATGGCTACCTTTGATTTCTACCGCCCTTTCACCGCTACCAATGCAGGTGTTGCGGAGGAACCTTGGCATATTAGTTATTGGCCGTTATCCCATGAAGCTGAGCAGCTATTGACGCCAGAAATTGTTAGACAAGTGCTCATCGAAGAAGATATTAGTGGAAAAGCCTGGTTATTAGATAACCTTGAGTATGTTTTTAACCGCTATATCAAAGCGCCTGAATAATTTATCTGTCACTCAGTCTCTTACTGAGTGACAGCTTTCCCCATTACGCCCATCACGCCATCATAAATCTGCATTATTCTTATCCGAATTTGACATATCCACGACAGGCAAGCGGTACATAAAAATCAGTAACCAACACATTCCTAAAAATAATCCGATTTTTAACCACCCATAGCTGACCACCCAAATCGAAAAGGTAAACGTAATCACGATTAACGTCATGGCTTTCGGCTTTACACCTTTTGGTAACGCACGATGTGCTTGCCAGTGACGTAAATACCCGCCAAACCATGAACGATACAGCAGCCAATTATGAAAGCGTGGAGAAGAACGGGAAAAGCACCATGCCGCCAATAATAAGAAGCAGGTCGTTGGCATGACCGGTAAAATGGCCCCAAGAAAAGCTAAGCCAACCGCAATCCACCCTACTGTAATGAATATGATTTTCTTTATATTCATTCAGACTCTCCCGTTACAACAAAAAACATGGTTAAATTACCCCACTAAAGCCAGCAAACTGCGTCATGTGAGCATGGGCACACATTATTATGATTAAAATAAGAAGGCAAATATGCATTGGTTAGCCGATTACTGGTGGATCATTTTACTGTTGTTAGTCGGGGTCATTTGGAACTCAGTAAAAGAGATGATGCGACTCGACCCCAAAAAGTATTTAGATGACAAACCTGAAATTCCGCCTCACAAAGATAATAATCACCTCTGGGATGATGAAGACGACGACTGGCCTAAGGACAAAAAGCGCTAATGTGTTGCCTTAACCCTCGCACCTCTTCAGGGTAATAGTTATTCAGCCACTGCGCGACTTCGGCTCTTGCGCGTTTTAACCACTGTTTTTGCCCTGCTAAGCCGAGTTGCATCGCAATACTTTCAACAGATAGCCCTTGATAAAAATAGGCCCCAAGGGCAGAGCCTGTCATTTCGTCCGAGTGTTTTTGCCGTAAAACCGTTAAAAAACGCTGTAATGATGGCTCACTTGTGGCTAACGAACGGTGATAATCGCTAAAACCAACTAATTCTAGCCAATCTCCGTCATCCAGTAGCTGCTCAGATGTGCTTTTCAGACAAAATTCATTAAGGTCATGACGCCAGAATAGATCCCGCTGTAATCGCTGTTGCCCTAAATGGCAAATTGACTGAGCTTCCGCGGATAATGGCAACATCGCCATCGCCGTAAAACAACCACTACTCGCCTCAACATGCCGTCCAATTCGCACGATTTGGAACCCTGATGATTGCCAAAAAGCCAATAATTCTGGCGTGAAACCAAAGCTGACCGAAAGGAAATCTAATCCGTCCAGAATACCTTGTTCAATTTGCGATTCTAATAACCGATAACCAATTTTTTGGCGACGATAGCCAGCATTTACAGCGATGCGCATCACTCGCCGAGAACGTAATGTCGGGGCTTGAGGAAAATAGCAATGCGCAGCGAGGGATTGTGCAACTAGATTTCCCCGTGGACGCCGTTGTCCTGCCCAAATTTGCCAACTCAGCTTCTCATCTAAACCACCTTCATCCACCATCCATACAGCGCCGATAACGTCCTGATTATGATGGCTTGCGACGGCAAAATGCTGGTGCTGTGCATCCAATAATCGACGTAAATCCAACGGCGAAGTCCGATAATGTGCCGCAGTTAATAAACCATAAAATGCGTGGAGCTGTTTGGGATCATGAGCCAGTTGCTGCTGGCTAAGTGACTTGAGAATAATCGGTTCTGACACGACATTTACCGATGTAGAGCTTTCCAATAATAAACTTTGGTTAATAACCCTTTCGAGTGGATCATGTTCTGCAAAGCGGATCGGCTGAGTGAGCGACAGCGAGGTGAAATTTTTGAGGCTATCGCAAAATTTCATCATAAACCCACGCCCCGTACCCTCATAACCTTCCACCGTCGTGGTCATGAGTACCCGTGGGAAAAAGGCGATAATCTGTCGCAGAATATGGGAAGGAATGGCGGCAGCTTCGTCAATAATTAACCAATCAGCATCAATCTTCTTCCCTGATTGGCAATAGTGCAAAAGTACGTCAGGCGCCCAAAATTTGAGTTCATGTTCCGCATATTCGGCAATCACGCCGGTGGTCACTTTCGCTGGCGCACAACACCAACACACACCTTTCCATGCCTTTATCAGCATACCTGCAACGGTGGACTTACCTCGTCCGCGAGGGGCTATCAATCCCCATATTCCGTTTTTTGCGGACAGCAATTGTCCAAGCGCATCTTGTTGCTGTTGGGTCGGCTGACCACTGGGTGCTATCCATTTGGGGTGATCGGGTAACAAATTCAGTCTACGCGGTTGATTTTTTTCCTCTCCCTGTTGCTCCATAACCTGTTGATCAATAAACAGCACATCAGGGCAATTCCGGAAAGTGCGCTGTAAATGGTGAATAAAATTCGGCGTGGGAATTTCACCAAATTGCTCATTCCACCTCACACTATCCACATCATTTTGCTGCGCCCATAAGGATTGGGGCGGGGTGCAAAGCACCAACAAGCTTCCTGCTTTTAGGGTCCCCGCTAAAATAGCCAGCGCTTCGCTATGTAACCCTTTACGTGCATCAAAAATACCATGAACAAATTCACGTCCAAGCAGGAGCTGGGCTTTTTCCGGTGGAATACTATTGGGTAATTCTGGTGAGAAACAGAGCCAATCCCCCGCTAAGAAACTTTGCAATTGCTGAAGCACAGATGTGACCCACTCATGCTCCCCAGATAAAACCAGTAAACGACGGAAACCGATATGATGTAGCTGCTCAACAATCGCTTGTAATGAATTTTTCATCGCCAAGGTTACAATTTACCTATGAGTAATGACAAAATACCTGCGGCGATCAATGGCCCAACAGGAACACCTCGGAATAAAGCAACACCAATCACCGTTCCCACCAATAACCCCGCCACCGTCGAGGGCTGGCTCCCCATAAGCGCGACACCCCGACTACCTAACCAAGAAACCAATATACCAATCACTATTGCCAATAACGATTTCCAATTCAAAAAGGAACTTAATACATCACTCGCTGAGATTTTTCCGCTCGCGATAGGCGCCATGACACCTATCGTCAAGATTAAAATCCCGATGGTTAGCCCATATTTTTCTACCCAAGGGAAGAAATTATTCAGCGGCGTGATCCGCACCACCAATAGAAATAGCATGGCTAACGTCACTGTCATGTTGTGGCTGATAATGCCTAATCCGGCCAATACCAGCAAAATGATCAGTGTAGGATCCACTTGGCTCATAATTTTTCCCCTGTAAAATAAATGCATTGCGGCAACACAGTTCCACCGTGTCAATTGAGTTAGTATGTTATTGATCTTGCGTTGAAGAGGCAAATCATCCTTCACCTTTAAACGCTATTTTCTGTAGTCTATCTGAAAAAAGATTATCTTAGAAAATAGGTTCCCTTTCATTCACTGAACCCCGAAAAAACTTAAGCCAAATAATTAGAATATTCGATACTCCAGATTGTTTTTTCACCCATCATTCCGACCTTCTTGATCAATATTTTTTAAGACACAGAGTGTTTCACTAAAAAAAACCCAAAAAAATCCTTTTCCCAGACAGCAAGTTATCTATTCGTATAATAGATTACCGTAATCTATAAACACGGTTCACTAGGATCTTGGCTATGTCTCAATCTTTAAGCATTTATTCAAATGCTCGCTTTATCGCGCTGCGTTTACGTCCAGGGGAAGATGTCATTCTTGCCTTACAACAACAGGTCAAACACCATCAGTTGCAAGCCGCATTTATTGCTGGCTGCGTGGGTAGCTTGACCGATGTCGCCTTGCGTTTTGCTGGACAAGAAAATACCCATCTTACCTCAGGTAAGTTTGAAATTGTTTCACTGATAGGCACCCTTGATGCTCAGGGTGAACATCTGCATTTGGCGGTTTCCGATGAAAACGGACAAATGAGCGGTGGACATATGATGCCAGGTTGTACCGTCAGAACCACCCTCGAATTGATTATTGGCGAACTGGAAAATAAAACCTTTACCCGCGAGCCTTGTGCGCTCTCAGGATATGAAGAATTGGTCGTCACCTCTCGTTAATTTTCGTTCTATTTTGATTTTCATTCTGGCTTTAATTTACAACTTATTAGGGATATTTAATTCATGGCAAACTCGTCAATAATTTCTAGCCGAACGTTGGCTTTAATTGTTTTTTCCATTGCAATCAACATGGTAGTTGGGCAACTAAGCTCCATGTTAAAACTGCCTATCTTCCTTGATTCTATTGGCACTATTATCTGCGCATTGCTCGCAGGTCCTTGGGCAGCTATTTTTAGTGGCTTAGCGACTAACTTACTTTGGGGTCTTTTAACGGGGCCTATCGCGGCAGCATTTGCCCCAGTGGCGATGATGATCGGCTTAAGTGCAGGTTTGCTAGCACGTGCTGGTGGTTTTCGTACTCTACCACGCGTTATTTTATCGGGAGTGGTGATCACTATCGCACTGATGATTGTCGCCGTGCCTATTCGTACCTACTTATTTGCAGGCACCACCGGTAGCGGAGCAGACTTTTTTGTGGCTTATTTCCATGCCGTTGGTGAAAACTTATTAGAGTCGGTGGCTATCACCGTTTTAGGCGCTAATATTGCAGATAAGATAATTTCAGCCATTGTGGCTTGGTTGCTTGTCCGTCGTTTACCTGAGCGCGTTCAGCGTACTTTCCCAAATATGGCTAAAGTGCGCTAGGGGTTAGAATGCACCCTTTTACCTCGCTAACCTTATGGGGGTGGCTGAGTGCCACTACCCTTTTTTTACCTTTTGGGCTACCTCTAATCATCGTCGCTTGCAGTATTTTTTTGGCGGTTATTTTATGGCCAGCCGCCCGCTATCGCTGGAAATTTATTGTCTGGTTTATGGTACCTATGGCCGCAGGGCTTTGGTTGGTGCATGGTGGCTGGTTAAGCCAATTACTTTCTGGTCCCCATCCTTCTGATATTCAGCAGCAAAAAGCCCTCGCATTATGGTTTAGGTTGCTAGCGATTATTAGTGCCTCTCAATTATGGCTACAATATGTGCCCACTGAGCGATTTATCCGGGCGCTATTTGCCAGTCGTCTCCCTGCCAGTTTTGCTTATGTGCTTGCAGGTCCACTTTTACTTGTTGAACAACTTCGTCAGCAGCTTACTACGATTCGTGAAGCTCAGCTTGCCCGAGGGGTTCCCTTAGATGGCCATTTTTGGCAACGGTTAACCACGTTACCCGCCTTATTATTTCCCCTAGCAAGCCAAGCACTCAGTGAGCTAACCGTCCGAAGTGCTGCTCTTGATATGCGCGGTTTTCGCTACACTCGCCATCGCACCACATTGAATAAACCTGCGGATAGTCGCCTTCAATATGCATTGCGTCTTGGCTTATTAGCACTGATCGTGATTGAAGCAGGGGTGACGCTATGTTGGTAAACATGACGGAAAATAGGATGGTAAGTCTACAGCAACTAACGTTTACGCCTCAAGGCAGCGAGAAACCTATCCTGTCAGAGATTAACCTAGCCCTATCACACGGAAATTGGCATTGTGTGTTAGGCGGAAATGGTAGCGGTAAAACCACATTAGCCCAACTGTTAGCGGGTTGGTTACCTGATCAGTTAACCGGAAATGTCACTGGTAATGGCATGATCCTTGCTCAACCATTAGGTGAGCAATCTTTAGTTGAACTCTCTATTGAACGTCAACTCGTGCAACAATCGCCGCAGTTGCAACTTTCTGGCTGTACATTTACCGTTGAGCAAGAAGTGGCTTTTGGACCCGAAAATTTGGGGCTTCCACCTGAAGAAATCGTTCAACGGGTTGAACAGGCTCTTGAGTTAACCTTCAGCCAAAATTTGCGCACTCGTCACCCTGCAACACTCTCTGGCGGGGAAGCTCAGCGCGTTGTATTGGCGAGTGCTCTTGCTATGCAACCACGATTATTACTATTGGATGAAGCCTTTAGCCGCTTAACACCCGCAGCCATACATCGATTACTCACTCAATTAAAAAATTACAGTGAACACACCGGTTGTTGTGTGGTCCTGTTTGAACGGCATTTACTCCCCGCGCTGCATTTTTGCGATAATTTTTCGTTGCTTGAGCAAGGCATTATTACCGCTCAAGGGGATATTGACGCCGTATTTTTACCCGCACAACAGACAATCAATATGCCGGATGCGTGGCGTGTTGTCGGGAAATTAATGGAACGTGGCTGTTGGCATTCTCCAGTGCCTCGCAATGAGCAACAACTGATTCAAGGTATTGAGGCTTGTTATGCTGCAAATTAATCAATTAAGCTTTCAATATACTCCGAAAACCACACATGCCATTGAGGATCTCACACTTACACTGCACACAGGGGAATGGGTGGCGTTGGTGGGTGATAATGGTGCAGGAAAATCCACCTTGTTGCGTTTAATGGCTGGTTTATTACCGCCGTCTTGTGGGGAGGTTGATTTTAATCAACAACCTATCAGTGGATTGAAAGCAGCTGAACGCGCTCAACAGATTGGGATTTTATTCCAAGAAGCTGAAAAACAGATTTTTCACAGCTCGGTGAAAGATGAGATTATGTTTGGATTACGCCGCCAAAAATTATCCTCATCGGATACTGCTGAAAAATTAGAGCGAGCTTTAACTCTCTGCCATTTAACGGATGTTGCGGATAAACATCCACTTGATTTACATTCAGCTCAGCGGCGAATGGTCGCCGTGGCCTGTTTAACCGCTGTTCAGCCTAAATTACTGCTGTTAGATGAACCAAGCCGAGATTTCGATATACAGTGGTTAGGGTATTTTGAACACTGGCTCGATTATCAAAAACAATTGGGTACTACGGTTGTCACTATCAGCCATGATTTGGATTTTGCAGCCCGCCATTTTTCTCGTGCAATACATTTATCCCAAGGTCGCTTAGTAGCAGATGGTAATATTACGACGGTATTACGCCACCATGAGTTACAGCCAGATTCCGTTTTGCCATCCCCTACTTTGCATTCACTCAGTCATCAGCTAAATCTACCTATCGAAAGCCAAGCTGATCATTGGGTTCAGCAATTTTTGGCACACTCATGATTTAAAAATAAAAAAATAGCCTGCGATTGGCAGGCTATCAGACCATTGACAAACCCATCAGGTTTGGAAATGGCTCGTTTGGGTTGTAAAATTAACGAGGAAAATCAATTTATTGATTTTCGCCTGATAACACAAAGAGGGAAAAACCACGCTTTTATCCCTCTTTGTCATCAACCTCATAGCCTGCGATTGGCAGGCTATCATTGTTTATCTCAATAAGATTTTAGAAACTTAATCGAGTTTAACACCGATACGACGAGCGACTTCTTCGTAAGCTTCAATCAAGCCACCGAGGCTTTGACGGAAACGGTCTTTATCCATTTTGTTCAGGGTTTCTTTATCCCATAAACGGCTACCGTCTGGTGAGAATTCATCACCCAGTACTACTTCGCCATTAAATAGACCAAACTCCAGTTTGAAGTCAACTAAGATCAAACCTGCGTCCGCAAAAATCTTGCTTAAAACATCGTTCGCTTTGTAGCTTAGCTCGCGCATTTTTGCTAAGTTTTCTTTGCTCACCCAACCAAACGTTTCACAGTAAGATTCGTTCACCATTGGGTCATGTTTAGCGTCATCTTTCAGGAATAAGTCGAACAGAGGCGGGTTTAAAATCATCCCTTCTTCAACACCAAGGCGCTTAACCAGAGAACCTGCCGCGCGGTTACGGATAACACATTCAACCGGCACCATATCCAGTTTTTTAACCAATGCTTCAGTATCAGATAATAAGGCTTCCATCTGTGTAGGAATGCCAGCTTCTTGCAACTTAGTCATGATGAAATGGTTAAATTTGTTATTAACCATTCCCTTACGGTCAAACTGTTCGATACGCTCGCCATCGAGTGCTGATGTATCATTACGGAACTCCAGAACTAATAAATCTGGATCCTCTGTGGTATAGACCGTTTTTGCCTTGCCACGATACAACTCAGCTTTCTTTTGCATCTTAAACACTCCAGGGATGTGATTACACTCAATAGAAATCAACCTGCACAGCAGATTCAGATAAGTAACAGTAGAATAAACCGCAAAAAATAGCGGATTCATTGTTAATTTTCTGCTCTGATTCAGTCAGTTATCCAAAAATTATTGATACAGAGCTAACTAACTGATATTCAATATTTTATGATTAACTGCTATTTATGATAATAAAATTCTCGCGCATACGCAAACGATTACTTGGCTGCAAATACTGATTTTTTGTCCATTTGTTTCACTGAGAATTTTATGATTGATAGGTGCGCAGGTGGGTAGTTAAAGTAATGGATATTTGCTGATCACAATCAGTTTGTGGGTATATACGTCGATATCTCTACCCCAAAGTTGATTGACCCATTGCTCAAAGAATTCAGATTCAGTATGGATTTGTGTTAGTGGCCTGTCTTCGAGCGTGTCATCGGAAGCATAAATATAATAGCCTTGATAAAATGCCCAAGAAATCATGATTTCCCAGAAGCGTTGCCCATCACGAGTATGCTCTTCATCCGTTACCATGATGCTATGATTATCGAGCAAATGAATGAAAAATACTCGAGGTAAATCTCCAATATTATTCCGGTGTAGATGGGATATAGTGCGCCAAACTTTAATCTGAGTACATGTGGTTTCACCAAAGACAATATCCGTACGGAATCTCAGCTCCAGCAAGTAAACTGTTTCTGGTATTCCCTCCATCGCTAATAATCGATATTGTTCTTTTTTGAGTGACTTAACTAACCGATATCCCTTAGGGATAACATAGCCCGGTAAATCAAAGTCCACAACTCCATCTCGAATAAAGCTTTCCGTATGGCTCTGATTATTTTCGGTACTGCGTAATTTATAATTAAATTCAGCTCCTGATATTTGTCTTGGCATCGAAGTACTATCACTCTTAGTCGTTGGTTTAGATGCGTTATTATCCACGACTTTTCCCTCACTGTTAGACTTCATTGACTGACGTATATCCGAAAAATAGCCTCTAATACATTCACCGTTAGAGTGACTATTAAGCGGTTTTATTACGTTTACATCACGTTTTTACCTGAAAAAAAACGCCATCCCATAGGACGGCGTTTTCACTTGATAGAACAAATAAGTTAGCTATGTAAACTTATTTTTTAGTCGGTGCTTTACTGAAAGCGGCTTTCAGTGCGGCGACCATTTCATCATTCTGTTTCTGAGTCAATGGCACGCCTTTGGTGTTGATAAACTGTAGGCTACTACGGTTATTCAAATCACCCACTTGGACTTTATAGTCATCTTCCGATACCGATGGGTCATCAATACCCAGCGCTTGCCATTCGGAGCTGCTCAAGCCTTTGTAAGTCACCATGACGGAACCTGCTGAACGGCTACGGTCGCCCACTTTCATACCAACGCTTTCTAATGCGTGTGGTAAACGCTCCCAAACTGCATCGTACGGCGCACGTACGATAACTACTGGTAAGCCAGTATCATTGCTGCCGGTTTGAACATCAATGATGCCATAGGCGCTTTGCAGGCTATTTTTACTTGAAGTGTCACGCAGGGTGTACAGAGCGTCGGTTAAATCGTTTAATAACAGTTTGTTATAACGTTGAATTTCCGCTGCATCTGTCACCGTTTCATCACCTTGGCGTAAGCCTAAGTTAGTCACCGTTAAAGCAATCATGCCATTTTCTGGCTGAACAGTGACTTTATGACGGCTCTCTAATGGGACGTTTTCGTCTGCACGATCCCATTTAATCCAGTCAGTCTCGATAAAGCGAGAACCATCGTTCTTCGTAGAGACTGGGATCCCACGCTGTTCTAAAATCATGGTCACTTGTGACCATAACGCATTATTTTCAGGAGTATTATCTAGCAACAAACGGCTGGCTTCTGCGCTGTTTTCAGTGCGTGAACCGGCTAATTGTGAAATCGTCAGTACTGGTGGGCGAATATCTAACGCTTTCCCAACCGCCCCTGTTGAGGTGGTTTTAGGAATATCATATTCACCATTAGTTGCTGGTAAAGTGATCCCCTGCGGCGCATTCAGCACTTTCAATGGCGCAGCATTAAGATATTCCTCATCACCACTGACCTGACGTTTATAGCGCTGATCGCTGGAGCAGGCTGCCAGTAACACGACAAGTGACAGGCCAGCAACCTTCATAACCTTCGATTTTTGCAATAATGTTGCCATTAAAATTCCCTAAATTTTACAGTAAACCTGCGAGTTTCAAGGCATCTTCAATCTTTTGCTGTCCAGATACAGTTAACGGTGTCATTGGTAACCGTAAAGTATCATCCGCAATAAGACCTAAACGATGACAAGCCCATTTCGCAGGGATTGGATTCGGCTCAACAAATAACTGATGATGAAGTCCCATCAGCTGTTTATTCAATTCACGGGCCTCAGTATATTTGCCCGCAAGCGCTAAGTCACACATTTTTACCATCTGCGCAGCCGCGACGTTGGATGTGACCGAAATGACGCCCTTTCCACCGAGTTGCATAAAATCAAGTGCGGTTGCATCATCGCCAGAAAGCAGAACAAAATGGTCATCAACCAACTCTTTGATTTGATGAACACGTGCTAAGTTCCCTGTAGCTTCTTTAATTGCCACAATATTCGCCAATTTCGCCAAGCGGCCCACAGTTTCAGGTAATAAATCACACCCAGTACGCGATGGTACATTATAAAGAACTTGTGGCAAGCTGGTGTTTTCTGAAATCGCTTTAAAATGCTGATATAAGCCTTCTTGTGACGGTCTATTATAATAAGGCGTTACTGTTAGGCACGCAACTACGCCACTGTTTTCAAACTCATTTGTTAGCAAAATCGCTTCTGCGGTCGCATTTGCACCTGTTCCCGCTATAATTGGGATACGGCCATCAGCTAACTCAAGCGTCACTTTCACTACATCAACATGCTCTTTATGGTTTAATGTTGCTGATTCCCCAGTTGTTCCCACTGATACTATCGCAGAGGTTTTATTTGCGACATGGTAATCCACCAGCTGTTTTAAGCTTTTTCTATCAACGTTACCCGCTGAATCCATTGGTGTGATCACAGCAACAATACTGCCTTGTAAAAAGTCTTTGTAGTTTACGTTTTGATTAGCCATCGCAATGCCCCCTAAATAGATGAGTTTCCATGTTACGTTTTCATTTCACAGAAGAAAACCACCCAAACGCAAGATTTTAATGAATTTTGTTAATGCCAGTGACATTAACTTAAATAGAAGTAATAATTCACCCACATTTGTCGCAAGAGTGAATTGCCCCACTTGGCAGATTCATAATTTTATGGTTTCCTTACCACCATCCTGAGTCAATATCATTGACCTAAATTTAGTCAAAATAAGGAAGATACTTTGCCTAAGACTGAACCGCAATTTCTTGTTATTACTGCGCTGGGAACAGATCGTCCGGGCATTGTGAATACAATTACACGCCTTGTCAGTGAATGTGATTGTAATATTGAGGATAGTCGACTCGCTATGTTTGGCGAGGAATTTACTTTTATAATGATGTTATCCGGCAGTTGGAATGCTATCACTCTTCTGGAGGCGATTTTACCGACTAAAGGGGCAGAGTTAGATTTGCTGATTGTGATGAAACGCACGCAAAGCGTGCAAAAAACCTACTACCCGTCTACTGTAACAGTAAATGTGATGGTGGATGATGCGCCACGTATTATTGAACAATTTACTAATTTGTTTACCACTCAACAGTGCAACATCGCAGAATTAATTTCTAAAACACAGCCTGCAAATGATACACAACCGGCTCAATTGGAAATCCAAATTACAGCCCATGACCCACTAGATGATAATGGCATAATTATAAAGAATAAATTTCAACAACTATGTACAATGCTAAATGCCAAAGGCAACATCAGTATTGTTAACAACCCCAAAATGCAGAGTTAACGGAGATATATGTAATGAACCCATTGAAAGCCGGTGATAAGGCGCCTCAATTTAGCCTTCCTGACCAAGATGGTGAAATCATCAATCTTTCTGATTTCCAGGGTCAACGCGTATTAGTTTACTTTTATCCTAAAGCGATGACTCCAGGCTGTACAGTTCAAGCATGTGGACTGCGTGATGAGATGGATACACTAAAAGCAAAAGGTGTCGAAGTTTTAGGTATTAGTACAGACAAACCAGAAAAATTGGCTCGTTTCGCTGAAAAAGAGTTATTAAACTTCACACTATTATCCGATGAAGATCATCAAACTTGTGAACAATTTGGTGTGTGGGGTGAAAAACAATTTATGGGCAAAACTTATGACGGTATCCACCGCATTAGTTTCCTTGTCGATGCAAATGGTACCATCGAGCACGTATTTGACGATTTCAAAACCAGTAATCACCATGAACTTGTATTAGCGTATATCAACGCTCACGCCTAATGACTAAAAAGGGATGCTAATTTAGCACCCCTTTTTTCTTAATGACTCTCTTTTCTAGCCTTCTGCTTTTTCTGTTGTCTCACTATCACTCAAATCTTGTGGCCACACGTTAATCACCGCTTTGATTAAGGTTGCTAGCGGGATAGCAAAAAACACCCCCCAGAATCCCCATAATCCGCCGAAAATGACCACTGACAAAATAATCACTAATGGATGTAAATTCACCGCTTCAGAATACAACAGCGGTACGACGATGTTACTGTCTAACCCTTGGATCACCAGATAAACAATAAACAGTGACCAGAACTCGGAACCAATGCCCCATTGGAATAATGCGACTAAAACCACCGGAATGGTGGCCGCCACAGCACCGATATACGGAATCAAAACAGAAACCCCAACCAATACGGATAACAGCACTGAATAACGCAGATCAAAATAGGCAAAACCAATGTAGGTACAGACGCCAACAATCACCATTTCCGTAACTTTACCACGCAAATAGTTAGTAATTTGCTGATTCATCTCTAGCCAAACTTTACTGACTAACAGGCGATTTTTCGGTAACAGTTTTAAAAAACTTTTTGCGATTTTTTCTTTATCTTTTAATAAGAAAAACATCATCAGTGGCACTAAAACCAGATAGATTGCTAACGTGAAAATACCAATTAATGAAGCAACTGACGCTTTCACCACAGATTCCGCAACAACTGACAACCTACTGCGCACATTATCTGCCATCATATCAATGATGCCAGCATCAACCAGTGCAGGATATTGCTCCGGTAATCGGCGAGCAAACTCGCTAAAACGATTGACCATGTTAGGTAAATCCGCCACAAGATTAATCCCTTGTTGCCACGCCGTTGGTGCAATAATTAAGATCACCATGGCACTTATTCCAGCAAACAAGGTCAAAATGATGCTCACCGCTAAAACGCGGGATAATCCAAGCCGTTGGAGTAAATGTGTTGGCCATTCAAGTAAATATGCCAAGACAATTGCGACTAATAATGGAGCCAGTATACTGCTGAAGAAAAAAATGACCAGAAAGCCAACAACCAGCAAACTAAACAATGCAACTGCTTGCGGGTCAGCAAAGCGCCGACGGTACCATTGTAAAAACATTTCTAACATTCATTGGCTCCTGGGAATGTAAAACAAAGACAGTTCCTAAATTAAAGAAAATTATACCGAATAACAGATTTTGCGATAGCTTTTGCTATCATATCTCCCAATTAATTCGTATTTTCTGTAGGTAATAAGTGAAGATATGCACTATGACTAAAAAATTGAAATATCCACTGCTCGCTATCCTGATATCCGCACTTCTCCATGGTGCTGTATTACCTGCCTATAGTGCTGTTGAAGATACCCTGCCTGATATTGGTACAACTGCAGGAGGAACTCTCAGCATTAACCAAGAAATCATTATGGGTGATGCCATTACTCGTCAAATTCGAGGAAGTACCCCCCTCATTTATGACCCATTACTGACCCAGTACGTGAATAAGCTGGGACAACGTTTAGTGACGAATGCAGATTCTGTCAAAACACCATTTAAGTTTTACCTTGTCAATAACCCGAATATTAACGCTTACGCCTATTTTGGCGGTAACGTGGTTCTTCACTCTGCGCTATTTCGTTATAGCCAAAATGAGAGCCAGCTTGCTTCCGTTATGGCGCACGAAATCTCCCACGTGACTCAGCGCCACCTCGCGCGAATGATGGAAGACCAAAAAGCCACAACGCCATTAGCCATCGCGGGCACTATCGGTTCTCTATTACTGGTGATGGCGAACCCACAAGCTGGTTTCGCCGCATTAACGGGAACATTCGCGGGAGTGCAACAAGGGATGATCAGCTTTACACAAGCCAATGAGCAAGAAGCCGACCGCATTGGTTTACAAACGTTACGCCGCTCTGGGTTTGACCCCCATGCCATGGCTGATTTTATGCAAATCATGTCTGACCAAACTCGCTATATGTCTAAACCGCCAGAAATTTTGCTGACTCACCCCTTACCAGACAGCCGTTTAGCCGATGCCCGTAACCGTTCAAACCAATATCCGAAAGTCCATGCCCCATCCTCATTAGACTTTATGTTGGCACGCGTTCGCATTTTGTCTATGTATAGCCCGGCAGATCAACGCAATGCGCTAGACCAAATCATCGAAAACTACAGTAAAGGCAATGCTCAAGAGCAAATGGCGGCGAAGTACGGCAAAGCATTATTGTTATCTCAAGATAAAAAATACAGTGAAGCGGGCGTTATTATTTCTGAGTTGTTAGCTAAACAGCCTGATAACCCGTGGTTTATCGATTCCATGACAGATATCGATATTGAGCAAAAACAAGTCAGTAAAGCTATCGCTCGCCTGAAAGATGCCTTGAAGAAATCGCCGAAAAATACGGTATTTATTGTTAACCTTGCGAACGCATATGTCAGCAACGGGCAGTATAAAGATGCCACTAACTTATTGAATAAATACACGTTTGATTACCCTGATGACCCTATTGGTTGGGATCTGCTGGCTGAAGCCTCAGCAAAACTTGGGGATCGCAATGCAGAATTGGCGGCGTATGCCGAAGGCATGGCACTGCGCGGTAACTATGACACTGCCATTAATTATTTAAGTGAAGCGAGCCGTAAAAGCCGCTTAGGCAGTTATGAACAACAACGTTTTGATGCGCGAATCGATGAACTCACTCGATTAAAAGAGCGCGATAGCAACGCAAAACCGTAAGGAATAAAGATAATGACGGATTCAATTAAAATTTATCACAACCCTCGCTGCTCCAAAAGCCGTGAAACACTGGCTTTATTGCAAGAAAAAGGCATCACGCCAACGGTGGTTGAATATTTAACGACGCCACCTTCAGTGGCTGATATTGAAAAATTACTGAAGATGCTTGGATTCACTGATGCTCGTCAGTTAATGCGCACCAAAGAAGATATCTATAAAGAGTTAAAATTAGCGGATAACAGCGTCACTCAAGGGCAGCTTATTCAAGCCATGCATGACAATCCAAAATTAATTGAGCGCCCGATTGTGGTAAACGGTAAAAAAGCCAAGTTGGGTCGACCACCTGAGCAAGTGCTAGAAATTTTATAAACAGACTATTTGGCAGTCGATGGGCTGCCAAATTTTTATAATTTGAGAATGTCTTTAACGAAAGGAATGGTCATTTTACGCTGAGCGACAATCGAAGCATGATCAAGCTTATTTAAGATATCAAATAAGGTGCCCATCTTTCTGTCTAACCGTTTTAATACAAACCGGCAAACATCTTCAGGCAATTCAAATCCACGAATACTGGCACGTAATTGCAGCGCACAAATTTTGTCTTCATCACTTAAAGGGTGCAGTTTATAAATTTGCCCCCAATCGAGGCGAGAAGCTAAATCCGGGAGTTTCAAATCAATCTGGCGCGGTGGACGGTCCCCGGTGATGAGTAAGCACGTTCGACCAATTTCTAAAATGCGGTTATACAGATTGAAGATGGCCATTTCCCACTCTTCATCTCCCGCGATGCATTGAATATTATCAATACAGACCAGAGAGAGATGTTCCATACCTTCGAGCACATCGGGCACAAAGTAAGCGCGCTTATCCAGCGGTACATAACCTACAGCAACACCTTGCTCAGACAACTCAGCACATGCCGCATGCAGTAAATGACTCTTCCCGCCCCCTTCTCTTGACCAGTAATAGATATAACTACCATGAGGCTGATTAATCGCCGTTTTGAGCGCAGAGAGTAATCCCTCATTTTCCCCAGCATAGAAACTGGCAAAGGTTTCATCATCAGGAAGAGAAAGTGGTAATGAGAGTTGAGATGGTGTATTCAGAAGCGCCTCTGATTGTACAGTTCAATTAACGCCATTGAGTTTATCATAAATAACAAGAAGAGATGAACAGCCTGACGGTTAATTGCCGGAGCTTTAGCCACTCCGGCAATTTATTTATCTTAATACTGATTTATTTTTTGTTTTCGTCTAAGACTTTCACTTCTGAAGTCACAAACTGTTTTTCTGGGCGAACAAAGGTAATAAAGCGGAACAACAGCGCCATCAAAATACCGACAATTGTCGCCAACGCCATTCCTTTCAGTTCTGCTTGACCAATGTGGATCACCGCGCCACTCACACCGATGATTAAAATCACTGAGGTTAAAATCAGGTTTTGTGGTTTGTTATAATCCACTTTCGAATCAATCAGAACACGAATACCCGAAGCTCCGATTACACCGTACAGTAACAGTGAAACACCGCCCATGACAGGTACTGGCACTAATTGAATCGCTGCCGCTAATTTACCGACACAAGAGAGTAAGATAGCGATAATTGCCGCGCCACCGATGACCCACGTACTGTAGACCTTAGTAATCGCCATTACGCCAATATTTTCACCGTACGTGGTATTTGGTGTCGAACCAAAGAAACCCGATAACACGGTAGAGAAACCGTTTGCGAACATGGAACGATGTAAGCCAGGGTTTTTCATTAAATCGCGCTCAACGATATTCGCTGTCACCACTAGGTGCCCCACGTGTTCCGCAATGACCACTAACGCCGCAGGCAGGATGGTTAAAATCGCGAACCACTCAAAACGCGGTGTATAGAAAGTCGGAATGGCAAACCATGGCGCTTCAATAACCGGTGTAAAGTCAACAATCCCCATGAAGTAGGAAAGTGCGTAACCTGAAAGGAAACCGATTAAGATTGGGATAATCGATAAGAATCCACGGAAAACCACAGCACACAAAATAGTGACCGACAATGTGGTGATTGAGATAATTAAGGTATTTGAATCAACCGCCGCGCCTTCTTTTGGTAACAGCCCAGCCATGCTAGCTGCGGTTTGCGCTAATTCAAGACCAATAACTGCAACAATCGCCCCCATCGCTGCGGGTGGGAACATCACGTTGATCCAGCCGCGCCCGGCCACTTTGACGATCAATGCCACGATACAAAATAGCACTCCGCAGATAATAAACCCGCCAAGCGCTAGCTCATACCCAAGCGGCAGTAAAATTAATACCGGAGAAATAAAGGCGAAGCTCGACCCTAAATAAGCCGGGATTTTGCCCTTACAGATAAATAAATACAGCAGCGTACCGATCCCGTTGAATAATAAAATCGTTGCCGGGTTCACGCCAAACAAAATAGGAACAATAACCGTTGCCCCAAACATGGCAAACAAATGTTGAAAGCTTAATGGAATGGTTTGTAGTAATGGTGGTCTTTCTTCAACACTTATCGTGCGGCGTGTCATGCTCATCATCCTCTTATGCGTCGTGAATATTATTTTTTTATCAAAAAAAAGCCGACTCTTCAGTCGGCTTCATTATTATTTAGTACCAAATATCTTATCGCCCGCGTCTCCTAGACCCGGAACAATGTAACCTTCATCATTTAAGTGTTGGTCAATTGAAGCCGTGTACAATTCAACGTCTGGGTGCGCTGCTTCTAATGCAGCAATACCTTCCGGTGCAGCAACTAAAACTAAGACTTTAATTGAATTACAGCCGGATTTTTTCAGAAGGTCGATGGTTGCAATCATAGAACCACCGGTTGCTAACATTGGGTCTACAATCAGCGCCATGCGCTCATCAATGTTAGAAACTAATTTTTGGAAATAAGGGACAGGTTGTAACGTTTCTTCATCACGGTAAATACCCACTACGCTGATACGTGCACTTGGGATGCTTTCCAATACGCCGTTCATCATGCCAATACCGGCACGTAGAATAGGAACTACAGTGATTTTTTTACCTTTAATTTGTTCAATTTCTACAGGACCACACCAACCATCAATTGTTACTTTTTCAGTTTCTAGGTCAGCGGTCGCTTCATAAGTCAGTAGGCTACCAACCTCTGAGGCCAGTTCACGAAAGCGCTTAGTGCTTATGTCATGATCTCGCATCAGGCCGAGTTTATGTTTAACGAGAGGGTGTTTTACCTCAACGATCTTCATGGGTTTCTCCTACTTTTTTAAAACGTCACCGGACAAAAAAATCGCGGGATTATACCGCTTTTTTCCCTCAATGCCACTAGTATCATCTTGATTCAGGTCAAACAATCATCAATCAGGCGTTATTTGCTTAATTAGTATACACATACTATTTTTTATGGTGTAGGGCGCGAATAAAATCATGCGCTTTGCATCACGACATCACAATTTATTGCATCAAATATTTCAGTCAGAAAGCTATCGCAAACGTTTGCGGAGCCTGATAGAATATCGGCAAATGAAGTTATTTTTTTCCAAAATGCAATTGCCTTGGGGGCCGTAGTGACTGATAAAACCTCTCTCAGCTATAAAGATGCCGGTGTTGATATTGATGCAGGTAACGCATTGGTTGAACGTATCAAAGGTGTGGTGAAAGAAACTCGCCGTCCAGAAGTAATGGGAGGATTGGGAGGGTTCGGCGCACTGTGTGCCCTGCCACAAAAATACCGCGAGCCTGTTTTAGTATCAGGCACTGACGGTGTGGGAACTAAACTACGCCTCGCGATGGACTTAAAACGTCATGAATCCATCGGTATCGATTTAGTCGCTATGTGCGTCAACGACCTGATTGTCCAAGGTGCTGAGCCACTGTTCTTCTTAGACTATTATGCAACTGGCAAGCTGGATGTGGATACCGCTGCAAGCGTGATCACCGGTATCGCGGAAGGCTGTAAGCAGTCTGGCTGTGCATTAGTCGGTGGTGAAACCGCTGAAATGCCAGGCATGTACCACGGCGAAGATTATGATGTTGCAGGCTTCTGTGTGGGTGTCGTTGAGCGCTCTGAAATTATTGATGGCACAAAAGTCAGCGCAGGCGACGCGCTGATCGCGTTAGCCTCAAGCGGTCCTCACTCTAACGGTTACTCATTAGTGCGTAAAATTCTGGAAGTCAGCAAAACCAATCCAGAAACCACGCAATTGGCGGGCAAACCTCTCGCTGACCATCTGTTAGAACCAACCCGTATTTATGTTAAAAATGTCTTAGAATTGATCGCTAAAAACGATATTCATGCCATTGCACACATTACTGGCGGCGGCTTCTGGGAAAATATTCCTCGCGTTTTACCTGACAACACTCAAGCTATCATTGACGGCAACAGCTGGGAATGGCCTGCGGTATTCGAATGGCTGCAACAAGCAGGTGATGTCACCACCCACGAAATGTATCGCACATTTAACTGCGGCGTGGGTATCATCATTGCTCTGCCGCAAACCGAAGTTGAGTCCGCATTAAAACTGCTAACTACGCTAGGTGAAAATGCTTGGCAGATCGGGACAATTGCTGAATTACCTGCGGGTGAAGAGCAGGTTGTTATCCGCTAATGAAAAACATCGTTGTTTTGATTTCAGGCAGTGGCAGTAATTTACAATCGATGATTGATGCCTGCCAACGCCATGAAATCGACGGGCAAATCGTCGCGGTGATCAGTAATAAAAGTGATGCTTACGGTTTGGTTCGCGCACAAGAGGCTGGCATTCCAGCCCTTTGTGTTAGCTCAAAAGCGTTCACCGACCGCCAAGCTTACGATGCTGCACTGTTAGACGCTATCGAGCAGTATCAACCGGATTTAGTGGTCTTGGCTGGGTTTATGCGCATTTTAACCCCTGAGTTTGTGAAACATTTCACAGGGAAAATGCTGAATATTCACCCGTCTTTGCTGCCTAAATATCCGGGGCTGCATACCCATCGACGCGCACTTGAAAATGGCGATAGCGAACACGGCACTTCCGTGCATTTTGTTACCGAAGAGCTCGATGGCGGCCCAATTATTTTGCAAGGGCATGTGCCTGTTTTACCGCAAGACACCGAAGACGATTTGGTTGAACGCGTTAAGCTGCAAGAGCACCTGATTTATCCTCAAGTTATTGCGTGGTTTGTTTCTGGTCGCCTCGTGATGCAAGAGGGTAAAGCCCTGCTCGATGGCCAGCCGTTATCGGCAACGGGTTATCAAGCAAATTAATACGCAGTTAGGTAAGTTTAAATGTATTCGCTCAGATTTGGTTGGCAGGTCTGAGCGAATAACGGATACCTGAGTGAAGTAAACAGACACCCCCAATGATATTAGCCCGAAAGATTATTTAACTCGTTTTCCAGTTTCATCAATGACCTTTTTACCATCCTCTTTAGTAAAAGAGCCTTTCTGAGTTTCGGGTAAAATATCCAGCACAACTTCTGAGGGACGACAAAGAGCTGTACCAAGCGACGTAACTACAATTGGTCGATTAATCAGGATCGGATGCTGGAGCATAAAATCAATCAACTGCTCATCCGAGAACTTGTCTTCATCAAGACCCAATTCCTCATAAGGTTCAACGTTCTTACGCAGCAATGCACGTACAGAAATTCCCATATCTGAAGTTAGTTTGATAAGCTCATCGCGGGTTGGTGGTGCATCAAGATAGTAGATAATGGTCGGTTCGTTGCCACTGTTACGTATCATCTCCAGTGTGTTACGTGAAGTGCCACAGGCTGGGTTGTGATAAATAGTAATGTTGCTCATATCAGTATCTCATTACAAAGTGATAGATAGCCGCCACGCTAGCGCAGCCAGAGTAAAAAATAATACTGGCAAGGTCATGATAATGCCGGTGCGGAAGTAATACCCCCACGTGATTGTCATATTTTTTTGTGCCAGCACATGAAGCCATAATAGTGTAGCAAGACTGCCTATCGGGGTGATTTTAGGACCTAAGTCGCAACCAATCACATTGGCGTAAATCATTGCCTCCTTAATGACACCAGTCGCAGCACTCCCGTCAATCGATAGTGCGCCAATCAGTACCGTCGGCATATTGTTCATCATCGACGACAGAAATGCTGTCAGGAAGCCAGTACCAAACGTGGCAGCCCACAAACCGTTGTCTGCCAGCATATTGAGTACGGAAGAAAGATACTCAGTGAGTCCTGCATTACGTAGACCATAGACGACCAAATACATACCCAGCGAGAAAATCACTATCTGCCAAGGTGCACCACGAAGCACTTTCCCGGTATCAATGGCTTGTCCCCTCTTGGCCACCACTAACAATACCACTGCGCCAACAGCAGCTATAGCGCTGACAGGGATCCCCAACGGCTCCAGAACAAAGAAACCGACCAGCAGGAACAACAGAACAACCCAGCCTGCCCTAAACGTCGCAGGATCCTTAATCGCACTGCTAGGCATCCTCAGCAATGAAACGTCATATCTGGCAGGAATATCGCGGCGGAAGAAAAGATGCAACATGACCAGCGTGGCAGCAATGGCCGCCAGATTCACAGGAACCATCACGGAGGCATACTGCGTAAATCCCAGACCGAAGAAATCCGCTGAAACAATATTGACTAGGTTAGAGACAATCAGCGGTAGGCTAGCGGTATCAGCGATGAATCCTGCAGCCATGACAAATGCCAGTGTCGTCCCCTGACTGAACCCCAGAGCGAGTAACATTGCAATCACAATCGGTGTCAGTATCAAGGCTGCACCGTCGTTTGCAAACAGTGCAGCAACAGCAGCACCAAGCAGGATTATCCAGGTAAACAACAGACGACCGCGCCCGTTCCCCCAGCGGGAAACATGCAATGCAGCCCATTCAAAGAAACCAGATTCATCTAGCAGTAAGCTGATGATGATGACCGCAATAAATGCTGCTGTCGCATTCCAGACGATATGCCAGACGACGGGGATATCATCGAATTGAATCACCCCCGTTCCTAGTGCTAGCACAGCTCCAATACTTGCACTCCAGCCAATACTGAGTCCTTTAGGTTGCCAGATGACTAGAACCAAGGTCAGTATAAAGATACTCCCGGCAAGAAACATTTCCAGATTCCTTTATATATGTTTAAGTGTATGTAATTAAACTTATCAGCAAGAAGTACATGCAGATTTTTTCAGGCGTTCACGTATATCATCGCGCAGGCAATGCCATGCCGTCGTTATCGTTTCGCTGGCCCATGCAGGAATGTGGGGTGAGAGACGATAGTGAACCCATTTTCCTTCTCGACGATCTAATACCAGTTCAGCCTCACGCAGGATAGCCATGTGACGAGAAATTTTAGGCTGTGATTCTGTCGTAACCGCACATATATCGCATACGCATAGCTCACCCGATTCCCGAAGAAGCATGACAATGGCGAGGCGAGTTTCATCCGATAAGATTTTAAAAAGCTGTACTGGTTGTAGCATTACTTACTCCGTTTATCATGCTTGACACATATGGAATATCATATATGTTTACTGTAAAATTACCACCCCTCTTGTTGGAGAAATAAAACACTTTCCTACCCTGAATGCTTCGATCAATATATTACTAAACGCTTACCGCCCTTTTTATTTCTAATCACTTATTTTCCGCTGTCATCTTCACTTTTTTGGTCTAAACCCACCACCAACCTCCCCCCAACTATTTCCCCTTAAACGAACTAATCTTCGACAAACTCTCCCTCACCCTGCTTTCTGTCATTATTTTATTGCAAATAAGTGGTATCCTTATTAACGCGCTAAGTAATTAATTTTCTAGTTGATACTTTCGCCTTAAATAGTTTTATAATTAACAACAATCGAGGTGTTTTATGACGACCGGGCAAGCTCATCTGTTTAGATTGCGCCCACTTGAGCGTGAAGATTTAGCTTTCATCCACCAGCTGGACAATAACGCCAATATTATGCGTTATTGGTTCGAAGAACCTTATGAGGCATTCGTTGAGCTCAGTGATCTTTACGATAAGCATATTCATGACCAATCTGAACGCCGCTTTATTGTCGAATCTGACAGTGAAAAAGTCGATTTAGTCGAGCTGGTTGAAATTGATTATGTTCACCGTCGTTCTGAATTCCAGATTATCATTGCACCCCGCTACCAAGGCAAAGGGTATGCAAGCCGCGCTGCAAAACTGGCAATGGATTACGCCTTTTCAGTGCTCAATTTGTACAAACTTTATCTGATAGTCGATAAAGAAAATGTCAAAGCTATCCATATTTATAATAAACTCGGCTTCCACACAGAAGGCGAACTGATTGATGAGTTTTTTGTTAATGGGCGCTACCACACCGCAATCCGTATGTGTGTGTTCCAGCACCAATATTTTGCAATGAAACAGCAGTCTGAAAACGCGTAATATTTCCAAGAATAGCGCTATAGAAGTCAAAGGTGATAATCGGTTTTTATCAGCATTAACCAGCCAAATACGGAGCAACAATGTCCCAAGAACGCCTCTATCATGAAAAAGAGCTCAGCTGGCTCTCTTTTAACGAACGAGTTCTCCAAGAAGCCGCAGATAAGCGGAACCCTCTTATAGAACGAATGCGTTTTTTGGGCATTTACTCCAATAACTTAGACGAGTTCTATAAAGTCCGTTTTGCGGATGTAAAACGTCGCATCTTAATCAATGAAGAGCGCGGTTCCGCCAGCGGTGCCCGTCATCTACTTAAACGAATTCAGTCTAAAGTGGCCAAACAAGAGCAAGAGTTCGACGTTCTCTACAACGACCTACTCCTTGAAATGGCACGTAACCAAATATTCTTAATTAACGAGCGTCAAATTTCACCTCGCCAGCAAATTTGGTTACGCCAATACTTTCGTCAAAATCTACGCCAACACATCACGCCGATTTTAATCAATCGTGATACCAACTTAGTGGAATTTCTGAAAGACGATTACACCTACCTCGCCGTTGAGATTATTAATGGTGCTGAAGTGCAATACGCCTTATTGGAGATCCCATCGGATAAAGTCCCGCGTTTTGTGAATCTCCCACCAGAGATGCCAAAGCGTCGCAAATCAATGATTTTGATTGATAATATCCTTCGCTACACCCTTGATGAAATTTTCAAAGGCTTCTTTGACTACGATAAGCTCAACGCTTATTCCATGAAAATGACCCGTGATGCGGAATATGATATCGCCACGGAAATGGAATCTAGCCTGCTAGAAATTATGTCATCCACGTTGAAACAGCGTTTAACGGCTGAGCCGGTTCGCTTTGTTTATCAACGGGATATGCCCGATGAAATGGTCGCCCTGCTACGAGAAAAACTGGGGTTATCGAGTGATGACTCGGTGATTGCCGGTGGCCGTTACCATAATTTTAAAGATTTTATTAACTTCCCGAATGAAGGAAATAAAAACTTACTCAACAAACCGTTACCGCGTTTGCGTCACCGCTGGTTTGATAATTTCCGTAACGGATTTGATGCTATCCGTGAGCGCGATGTGTTGCTCTACTACCCGTATTACACCTTCGAGCACACATTAGAATTACTGCGCCAAGCGTCGTTTGACCCGAATGTATTATCCATCAAAATCAATATTTACCGCGTGGCAAAAGATTCTCGCATTATCGACTCTGTGATCCACGCAGCTCATAATGGTAAAAAAGTGACCGTGGTGGTGGAGCTGCAAGCGCGCTTTGATGAAGCCGCCAATATTCACTGGGCAAAACGTCTGACTGAAGCGGGCGTCCACGTTATTTTCTCCGCGCCGGGGCTTAAAATTCACGCCAAGCTGTTTATTATCTCCCGAATGGAAGAAGGCCAAATTGTTCGCTATGCCCATATCGGTACCGGTAACTTTAACGAAAAAACCGCGCGCCTCTACACCGACTACTCATTACTCACCTGTAATGAGCAAATCACCAACGAAGTGCGCCGCGTATTTAGCTTTATTGAAAACCCGTATCGCCCTGTGACTTTCGATAATTTGATGGTATCTCCGCAAAATACACGCATCAAAATCACTGAATTAATTGACCAAGAAATTGCGAATGCTCAAGCTGGATTACCTAGTGGCATCACACTGAAAATTAATAATTTAGTCGATAAAGAACTGACCGATAAGCTCTACGATGCGTCTAATGCGGGCGTTAAAATTCGCTTATTAGTGCGTGGCATGTGTTCACTCGTCTCAGGGCAACAAGGCTATAGCGAAAATATCCAAGTCACCAGTGTGGTGGACCGATTCTTAGAGCATGACCGCGTTTATGTCTTTACCAACGCCGGTGATGAAAAAGTCTTTATCTCCTCGGCCGACTGGATGACCCGTAACATCGACTACCGTATCGAAGTCGCCGTTCGTTTGCTGGATCCGCGACTTAAACAATTGGTTTTAGATATCCTGGAATTACAGTTCAGTGATACCGTCAAAGCCCGCTTTGTTGACAAAGAACTCAGTAATCATTATGTTCCTCGCGGCAATAAGCGCAAAATTCGCGCTCAATTAGCCGTTTATGAATTTTTAAAAGCACTCGAAATGCCAGAAACAAGAGCTTGATACTATGCCAATTGCCAGTTCACCTACCCCAAGACCACAAGAGATTGCCGCGATTGACTTGGGTTCAAACAGTTTTCATATGGTTATTGCGCGTATTGTCAATGGAGCACTACAAGTTCTAACCCGTTTAAAAAAACGTGTTCATCTTGCTGATGGGCTGAGTGATACCAATGAACTCAGTGAGGAGGCGATGGAGCGCGGCTTGGCGTGTTTATCGCTATTTGCTGAGCGTCTACAAGGTTTTACTCCCGATAACGTCTGTATCGTTGGCACCCATTCATTACGAGTCGCCACCAACGTTGAAGAGTTTCTACGTCGTGCCAAATCCATTATTCCCTACCCGATTGAAATCATTTCAGGGCAAGAAGAAGCCCGCTTGATTTTTATGGGTGTTGAACACACTCAGCCAGAAAAAGGACGCAAACTGGTTATCGATATTGGCGGCGGATCCACGGAGCTGGTGATCGGTGAAAAATTTGAACCGATTTTAATTGAAAGCCGCCGTATGGGCTGCGTTAGCTTCGCGCGTCACTATTTCCCTAATGAAACGATTTCCCCGGAAAATTTTAATCGCGCTTATTTAGCCGCCTGCTTAAAACTGGAAAGCACCGCGACCCTATTTAAAAAGCAAGTCTGGGACGTCGCAATGGGGGCATCCGGCACCATTAAAGCTGCACATGCTGTGATTATTGAGATGGGCGACCGTGATGGGATTATTACCCGCGAACGCCTCGAAAAAATCAAACAGCTGGCACTGAAGCATAAAACATTTCGTTCATTAGAAATTCCAGGACTTTCTTCTGATCGCAAACAGGTTTTTGTACCCGGTTTAGCTATCTTAATTGCGGTATTTGATTCCCTCGAAATCAAAGAGTTACGGCTCTCAGACGGCGCCTTACGTGAAGGTGTTCTCTATGAAATGGAAGGTCGCTTTCGCCACCAAGATATTCGCCAGCGTACCGCATTAAGCCTTGCTGAGCACTATAATATCGACCGTGAACAAGCCAAACGGGTTTTGAAAACCATGGAAGAGCTGTATTATCAGTGGCGCCAACAGAACCCTAAACAGGCCAACCCACAATTAGAATCCATTTTAATTTGGGCGGTGATGCTGCACGAAGTGGGATTGAGCATTAACCATAGTGGTATGCATCGTCACTCCGCTTATATCTTACAAAACACCAACTTACCGGGGTTTAGCCAAGAGCAGCAGTTACTATTAGCTACGTTGGTTCGTCATCATCGTCGCGCCATTAAATACGATGAAATACCTAAGTTTAATTTGTTTAAACGTAAACAATTTATGCCGTTGATTCAGATTTTGCGCTTATCCATTTTGTTGAATAATCAGCGCCAATCAACGACGACACCTTCGTCTATGCGCATTGAAACCGACGAAGGTCATTGGACACTTTTCTTGCCTGCACAGTATCTCGCCCACAATGCGTTAATGCTGCTCGACCTTGAAAAAGAGAGTCGCTACTGGGAAGAGGTTCCAGGCTGGAAACTCACCATTTGTGCAGAAAATGAGCCGTAGGCTTATGTCACTCAGAAATGAGCATGACTTAGAAAATAGAAACAAAAAATAATGATTTGCGGTCAGTGTTGTTTTGTTCTTCTTATTCAAAATATGAACAAATTTGATATTTTTTTGGGATCAGCGACAATACTGAGTAGAAGTTTCGTCACCTCGCAGGCGAATTAATTTAAAGCGCTTCAGCGCCGAATGGTTTAAGGATTAACATGTCACAAACTGCTTTTTCAACTGATGCGGCACCAATAATCAATCCGCATTCACAAAGACTGGCGTACATCCGCCAGCAAATACTGACGTTATTCATGGAAGACGAAGAGTTTGTCCACGCTCTTGTCGAAAAAGACCAACACGTCAGTATGGATGATAAAGCATTCAGTGAAAAAATTAGCACAGTTAAAGAACTGCTTGTTGACCTCCACACCGCGGATATCGCCGATATCCTTGAAATGCTACCGTACGACGAGCGTCTCGCACTTTGGCGCTTAGTTGATAACAACGAACGCGGTGAAGTATTGGTGGAAGCCTCCGTATCGGTGTGGGATAGCCTGATTAAAGATATGTCAGACCGAGAACTGCTGCGAGCGGTTGCCGGCTTACATGTTGACGAACAAGCGTATATCGCCGAGCACTTGCCCCGCGATACCATGCGCCGTCTTCTCACCTACTTAGACCCAAGCTTACGCAGCCGCATTCGTGAAGTTCTCCAATACGCCAAAGACAGCGTTGGGCAGATGATGGATTTCGAATTCGTCACCGTGCGTTCAAATATCACCCTAAAAACAGTGCAACGTTATCTACGCCAACGAGGAAAAATTCCTGAAGCAACAGATAAAATTTTCGTTGTCGATAAAAATAATTATCTGCAAGGTGAATTACCGCTGACCACCATTTTGATCCAACCGCCAGAACGTATTGTGGCCGACGTGATGAAAACCGATACCGTCACCTTCTTACCCGATGAAAAAGGGGAAGATGCGGCGAGCGCGTTCGAACGTTACGACTTAATTTCTGCCGCGGTTGTAGACAGCAACGGTTTGCTGATGGGACGCCTAACCGTTGAGGACATCGTTGATAATATCAGCGAAGAAAACGACAACAGTATCCGCCGTATGGGGGGATTAAGCCCTGAAGAGGACGTATTCGCCCCTGTTGGTCAAGCCGTTAAAACCCGTTGGACATGGCTTGCCATTAACCTGTGTACCGCTTTCGTTGCTTCCCGTGTTATCGGTGTGTTCGAAGATACGATTTCACAGTTAGTTGCCCTCGCAACATTAATGCCAATCGTGGCGGGTATCGGTGGTAATACCGGTAACCAGACCATTACGATGATTGTCCGTGCCATCGCTTTACACCAAATCCAGAACGGTAGCTTCTCCTTCCTGATGGTCCGAGAGCTTGGGGTCGCCTTTATTAACGGGGTGGTTTGGGGTGGTATTATGGGCGTTGTCACCTATCTCCTGTATGGGGATCTCGCTATGGGCGCCGTAATGACCCTTGCGATGGTGCTCAACCTCTTGATGGCTGCCATCATGGGTGTCCTGATCCCATTAATTATGATTAAGATGGGTAAAGACCCTGCTATCGGTTCTAGCGTGATGATCACGGCAATCACAGACACTGGCGGTTTCTTTATCTTCTTAGGGTTAGCTACCCTGTTCTTAGTTTAACTGCCTACCCGCATACCTTAAGCTAGGTGTGCGGGTTTATAAAAACCTGTCATTTACTGCAAAACCTCTCAATCCCACCAAAATAGAAATAGTTAACAGATCATATCAGCGAGTATTATTTATTTAAATAGCCTTATCCCCTGAAACTTAATTATATTAATTTATTTGTATCTGTTACTCACTCTATTTAATTTCACACTTAATAAATTAGCACCATTATATTTATTGCCTTTTTTTCCATTATTTTGCACCTCAAAATATACAATCGTCTGTAATTACTCGTTTATTAATATCATATCATGACATTCAATTGCCATTTGGAGCAACAAACTTAACATACTAAACTAAATAGAATCTTATGCTTGTTTTCAAGGTGATGGTTTACAGAATATGAAACTTTCTGCTATAAATGAAGGCACGTTATAGATACAGAGTATTACCTTGGTTTATTTTTCCTCGTTTTATCTCTCATATCCTTTGCCAAATAATATTAATTACTTCGCTATTTAACGTACCTATTATTACAAATAACCTCATCGCGCTAATATTGAAATGTTGTGTATTTAGAAGGACAGAATTATGACATCGCAAACAACCAGCCAGCCTGCGGCTAGACCGTTAGGCAAAGAAGATTATAAAACGTTGGGCTTATCCTCTTTGGGTGGCACATTAGAATTTTATGATTTCGTTATTTTCGTTTTTTACGCGAAAATTATCTCCCAGCTATTTTTCCCGGGCGATAATGAATTTCTCGCATTGATGGCGACGCTGGGTCTGTTTGCTGCGGGTTATCTTGCTCGCCCATTGGGCGGCATTATTATGGCTCACTTTGGCGATAAAATCGGTCGTAAGAAAATGTTTACCTTAAGTATTTTCTTGATGGCATTCCCAACTTTTATTATTGGTTTTTTGCCTACATTTGAGACCATTGGCGCCGCTGCTCCCCTGTTACTGTTATTAATGCGTATCATGCAAGGAGCTGCTATCGGCGGTGAAATGCCGGGTGCATGGGTGTTTATTGCCGAACATACTCCAAAACAGCGTTATGGTTTAGGCGTGGGAACATTAACCTCAGGGATCACAGGCGGGATTTTATTAGGCTCTATCGTCGCTATTATCATTGAGCGCTCCTATACCACCCAAGAAGTGCATGATTTTGCGTGGCGTATTCCGTTTATCTTAGGGGGCATTTTTGGTTTTATCTCTGTCTATCTGCGTCGCTTCTTACAAGAGACCCCAATTTTCAAAGAGATGGCAGCTAAAAAAGCATTAACCAAAGAGTTACCAGTAAAAACTGTGGTTAAATCCCATAAACAAGCTTGCATGATCACCGCTGCACTGACGTGGTCGCTGTCTACTGCTATCGTTGTCACCATTTTGATGACGCCAGACGTGGTATTAAAAGGTATTTATGGCATCGACCGTGATATCGCTTTGCAAGCCAACTGTGCTGCAACCTTGACCTTAACCTTAGGTTGTATTTTCTGGGGCTGGTTAGGGGATAAAACTGGAACACGTACGTCGATGACATTATCTTGGGGCGGATTAGCTGTCACGGCTATCTACTTCTATTCCTCATTGTCATCCGATATTTCTGCGAATACCTTGACGTTTAATTACGCATTAATGGGCTTCTTCGTAGGGGCAATTGCGACAACGCCAATTATCAGTACTCGTGCGTTTCCACCAGAAATTCGTTTCTCTGGATTATCCTTTGCGTATAACTTGGCGTATGCCGTATTTGGTGGATTAACCCCAATCTTGACAGGAGCATGGTTACAGCAATCCCATATGGGGCCAGCATACTATGTGGCGGGGGTTTCCTTGTTAGCCGTTGCTGTGGCGTTTATCCCTCTGTCATACAAAGGTTGGACTCGTACCACAGAAGAGGAACGTAACCCTGCAGCAGCATTAAAAACCAGCGTAACTCAATAAAACGAATGAGAACAATGACTCGCCTGTGGCTGTAAAGTCACAGGCTTTTTTATTTCCTTACGAAAAACCGTGCTTTTATCCATAGTTCTTTTCCATTTTTTCATATTTCCTCCATTTTCTTTTGTTCCCCTCACGCTAAACTATTAAGATACGCAACTGATTAATTTTTAATATATACCTTATTATATTCAGTTAAATTTATTGGAATGGTTCCTAACTGATTTTACTCAACCTTGAGTTAAGCGAATTACCCACCATGACGACACAGAAACGACGTACAATTTTAACTCGCTCTGCCCTATTTGTTGCTCTGTTAGCGGCGGCTGGCGCAACGTGGTATGCCTACCATAAAAATAACCAAAATGAAGTACCAACAACTGCGAGAGCGACCCAAGGTGGTCAAGCAAAAAATGTCAGTGGAAGACCATTACGTCCACTTGCACCCGTTCAATTTTCCACTGCTCAAGAAAAAGTCGTGCCGCGCTTCCTATCTGGTTTAGGTACCGTGCAGGCCGCTAACATGGTGACGGTCACTAGCCGCGTTGAAGGTCAATTAATGAATATCTACTTCACTGAAGGGCAATCTGTCAAAGCTGGCGATTTATTAGCCCAAATTGACCCACGTCCTTTTGAAGTGCAACTTGCCCAAGCGGAAGGTCAATTAGCCAAAGATAAAGCCACGTTAGCCAATGCTCGATTAGACCTAGCTCGCTATCAAAAACTAGCAGGAACCAAAGTCATCTCCCAACAAGAACTGGATAACCAGCGAGCTACCGTATTACAAGCTGAGGGTAGTATCAAAGTTGACCAAGCCGCTGTTGATAATGCCAAGCTGCAACTGACTTACAGTAAAATTACCGCCCCCATTTCTGGACGCATTGGTTTAAAGCAAGTGGATGTGGGTAACTTTATCTCTTCCGGAACTTCCACACCGATTGTGGTGATCACCCAAACACAACCTGCTGACGTGCTATTTGCCTTACCTGAAGGCGATATTCCCGCTATTCAGCAAGCACAAGCTGCGGGCAATAAAGTCCTGATTGAAGCATGGGATCGCAATAATATTGCCATGATTGCACGCGGTGAATTACTGAGTACCGATAACCAAATTGACCCAGCAACGGGCACACTGAAAATCAAAGCGCGCTTTACTAACGAAGAGCAAAAACTGTTCCCGAACCAGTTTGTGAACGTCAAAATGCAAATAGAGACCTTACAAAATGCCGTCGTAATCCCAACTGCTGCCCTGCAAATGGGTAATGAAGGTCATTATGTTTGGGTATTGAACGACGATGATACGGTCGCAAAACACCTCGTCACGGTGGGCATTCAAGATAGCCAACAAGTGGTGATTGAAAGCGGTTTATCCGCCAATACCAAAGTCATTACCGATGGCGTCGATAAGCTAACAGATGGCGCAAAAGTTGAAGTGATAACTGCTTCAACCCTTGAAAAGAAACCTACTTCCGCTGAGAGAAAACCTCGTAATAGTGCGGAGAAAGCCTAATGCAACCGGAAACACTTAAAGGCGGTGGACCATCCCGCCTCTTCATTCTACGCCCTGTTGCAACCACCTTATTTATGGTGGCGATTTTGCTGGCGGGGATCATCGGTTATCGTTTTTTACCTGTATCGGCGCTACCGGAAGTTGACTACCCAACCATTCAGGTTGTGACCTTGTATCCCGGCGCCAGCCCTGATGTGATGACGTCAGCTATCACTGCGCCGCTAGAAACTCAATTTGGACAAATGTCCGGTTTGCAACAGATGTCATCACGCAGCTCCGGCGGCGCATCGGTGATCACCTTAATGTTCCAGCTCTCTTTGCCTCTCGATGTGGCAGAGCAAGAAGTCCAAGCGGCGATTAACTCCGCCACCAGCTTGCTGCCCTCAGATTTACCGTACCCACCGATTTACAACAAGGTAAACCCAGCAGATCCCCCCGTTTTAACGCTAGCGGTCACCTCCGATACGATGCCATTAACGCAGGTACAAGATATTATTGAAACCCGTGTGGCTCAGAAAATTTCCCAAGTGACTGGGGTCGGCTTAGTCACCTTAGCGGGGGGGCAACGCCCTGCTGTACGCGTCAATCTTAATCCTCAAGCCATGGCGGCGAAAGGGTTAGACAGCGAAACCATTCGTACTGCTATCAATAATGCGAACGTTAACTCCGCGAAAGGGAGTTTTGATGGTCCAACCCGTTCTGTGACTTTATCTGCCAATGACCAAATGAAATCCCTTGAGGATTACCGCAAGTTGATTGTGGCCTTCCAAAATGGTGCCCCTGTGCGTTTGGGAGATATTGCCACCATTGAGCAAGGGGCTGAGAACGCCTATCTTGGTGCATGGGCCAATAGCCAACAAGCGATTGTGATTAACGTTCAGCGCCAACCGGGAGCTAACGTCATTAGCACCACGGATACTATCCGCGCGTTGTTGCCTGAATTGATTGAAAGCTTACCGGCGTCTGTTAACGTCGATATTTTGACCGACCGCACCAGCACCATTCGCGCCTCCGTCAATGATGTCCAATTCGAATTAATGCTCGCTATCGCCCTAGTGGTCATGGTGATTTACCTATTCCTGCGTAATGGTATTGCGACGCTGATCCCCGGCATTGCCGTACCGTTATCGTTAGTCGGCACCTTTGCCGTCATGTATTTTTGCGGTTTTTCCGTCAATAACCTCACATTGATGGCGCTAACCATCGCCACGGGATTCGTGGTGGATGACGCTATCGTAGTGATTGAAAATATCTCTCGTTACCTCGAACAAGGAGATAAACCGATTGTTGCCGCATTAAAAGGCGCAGGAGAAATCGGTTTTACCATTATATCCCTAACCTTCTCCTTGGTTGCCGTGCTGATCCCGCTGCTGTTTATGGGAGATATTGTCGGGCGTTTATTCCGTGAGTTTGCGATTACGCTGGCGGTGGCGATTTTGATCTCCGCCGTGGTGTCGCTCACCCTCACCCCAATGATGTGCGCCCGCCTACTCAAACCAGAGTCTCAGCATAAGCACAACCGCTTTGAAATTGCCTGTGAGCGTTTCTTTGAGTGGATGATTGCAGGTTACGGAGTCTGGTTAAAACGCATTCTTAATCATCAATGGTTAACTCTGTGTGTCGCACTGGGAACCTTGGTACTGACCGTACTGCTGTATATGTGGATCCCGAAAGGATTCTTCCCACTGCAAGATAGCGGCATTATTCAAGGTACCATTGAAAGTCGCCAATCCATTTCGTTTGCCGCAATGTCGAAGAAGCAGCAAGAAGTGGCGGGTATTATTCTGGCGGATCCCGCCGTTGAAAACGTCACCACCTATGTAGGAATTGATGGCAATAATGCCACGCTGAATAACGCCCGTATTCAAATCACATTGAAGCCCCTTGATGAGCGTGATGATCGTGTCCCTACGATTATTCCTCGCTTACAACAAGCCACCAGCGGCATTGCAGGGGTCAATCTTTACTTGCAACCGTCACAAGATTTAACCATTGATACGCAAGTTTCCCGTACCCCTTATCAATTCACGTTACAAGCAGGCTCCCTTGATGAACTCAGCACTTGGGTACCAAAATTGCTGGAAGCCTTAAAGCAGCAACCTGCACTCATCGATGTCAGCAGCGACTGGCAAGATAAAGGTTTAGTGGCGTATGTGAATGTGGATCGTGATACTGCGAGCCGTTTCGGTATTACTATGTCGAATATCGATAACGCACTGTATAACGCCTTTGGTCAGCGGATGATCTCCACCATTTATACCCAAGCTAACCAGTATCGCGTGATTTTAGAACACAATACCCAAACCCGTGATGGAATGGATGCGCTCAATGATATCCGCTTAAAAGGCACCGATGGCGCCATTGTCCCGCTAAATACCCTCGTCAATATTCAAGAAGGCTATGGACCTTTGGCGATTAATCACCTTGATCAATTCCCTTCAGTGACGTTCTCTTTCGATGTGGCGGGAGATTCCTCATTGGAGGAAGCAGTCAATGCGGTGAAACTGGCTGAAAAACAGATTGCAATGCCAAAATCGATTACCACCCAGTTCCAAGGGGCAACCCTCGCCTTTGAAGCGGCACTGAGTAGCACTGTTTGGCTGATTTTTGCCGCTATCATCGCAATGTATATCGTGCTTGGTATCCTGTACGAAAGCTTTATTCACCCCATCACCATTTTATCCACTTTACCGACTGCTGGCGTGGGGGCTTTGCTCGCGCTAATGATGGCGGGAAATGAGCTCGATGTCATCGCCATTATCGGGATTATCTTGCTGATTGGGATAGTGAAAAAGAACGCTATTATGATGATTGACTTTGCCCTCGCCGCGGAGCGTGAACAAGGTTTATCCCCGTATGATGCGATTTATCAGGCTTGTTTACTGCGTTTTCGCCCGATCCTAATGACCACCATGGCAGCGTTACTCGGTGCACTGCCGCTGATGCTCAGTACCGGTGTTGGAGCTGAGTTACGTCAACCGCTGGGAGTCTGTATGGTGGGGGGGCTTATCATGAGCCAGATTTTAACTCTGTTCACCACACCTGTGATCTACCTGATGTTTGACCGTTTAGCCCATCGCTTCAATCGCCATGAGCACAAGGTACAGGAGTCTTAATGAAACGCTTCTTTGCTTTGTTTATTAGCCGTCCGGTGGCGACCACGTTAATCAGTGTCGCCATTACCCTGTGCGGTGCATTGAGCTTTCTGTTTTTACCTGTGGCACCATTGCCACAGGTGGACTACCCCGTGATAAGAGTGACAGCGTCACTTCCAGGTGCTTCCCCTGAAACCATGGCATCCTCCATCGCGACACCGCTTGAACGCTCACTAGGCAGCATTGCAGGCTTAAATGAGATGACCTCAAGCAGTTCGTTAGGGCGAACCACCATTACCTTAGAGTTTGATTTAACTAAAGATATCAATAATGCGGCGCGGGAAGTGCAAGCGGCGTTGAATGCCGCACAGAATTTATTACCTAGCGGTATGCCAAGCCGACCGCGTTACTATAAATCAAACCCGTCTGACGCGCCGATCATGATTTTAACCCTCACATCAAAAACCCTCAGTACCGGGGAAATGTATGATGTGGCGTCCACACGCTTAGCTCAGCGTATTGCACAAATCGAAGGGGTCAGTGAAGTTGCCGTAGGGGGAGGGTCTCTTCCTGCCGTGCGTGTGGAACTCAACCCAACCGCCCTATTTAATCAAGGGGTTTCCCTTGATGCTGTACGTTCAGCCATCAGTAGTGCCAACGTACGCCAGCCCCAAGGTTATATCAATAATGACGATAATCGCTACCAAGTTCAGACTAACGACGAACTGAAAAAAGCCGCAGATTACCGTCCGATTATTGTGCATTACAGTAATGGCAATGCCGTCAAACTCAGTGATATTGCCCTCGTAAAAGATTCTGTCCAAGATGTTCGTGCCGCAGGGATGTCCAGTGGTGAACCGGCGATTTTGATCATTATTCGCCGCGAAGCGGGTGCCAATATCATTGAAACTGTCAAACGTATTCGTGAGGAACTTCCTGAATTTAAGGATATGATCCCCGCCGCCATTGATTTACAGGTTGCTCAAGACAGAACACCGACAATCAAAGCTTCATTGGCAGAAGTCGAACGCGCCTTAATGATTGCGATTGCACTGGTGATCCTCGTCGTATTACTATTTTTGCGTTCAGGCCGAGCTACTTTAATCCCTGCTATTGCAGTGCCAGTCTCATTAATTGGTACCTTTACAGCTATGTATTTATGCGGGTTTAGCCTCAATAACTTGTCATTGATGGCCTTAACCGTCGCCACCGGATTTGTGGTGGATGATGCCATTGTGGTGCTAGAGAACATTTCTCGGCACATTGAAAATGGTCGAAAACCGTTTATCGCGGCAGTGAAAGGGGTGTCTGAGGTAGGTTTTACCGTTGTTTCTATGAGTATTTCTTTAGTGGCAGTGTTTATCCCTCTGTTACTAATGGATGGATTAGTTGGGCGATTATTCCGTGAATTTGCCATTACGCTCTCTACTGCTATCGGGATTTCACTGATTATCTCGCTAACGTTAACTCCGATGATGTGCGCGCATTTACTGAAAAAACGCGGCACTGCCAATACCAAACAACGAGGATTTGGACGCGTTCTTATTCGGCTACAAGAAAGTTACGGCGTCACGTTGAATTGGGTGTTATCTCATCGTCGCAGTGTGCTGGCGGTGCTGATTGCGGCAATTGGCTTAAATGTTTATCTGTATATTTCGATCCCTAAAGCCTTTTTCCCTGAGCAAGATACGGGACGATTACTGGGATTCGTTCGAGCAGACCAAAGCATTTCATTCCAGTCAATGAAACAAAAAATGACCCGCTTTATGCAGCAAGTGAAGGCGGACCCTGCCGTGGATAGTGTTACCGGATTTACGGGTGGCAGCCGCGTCAACAGCGGTTCTATGTTTATCTCCTTAAAGCCACTGGATGAGCGCAAAGAGAGTGCCAACAGCGTGATTAACCGCCTGCGTATGAAACTGGCAAAAGAACCCGGTGCCAACTTATTTATGATGCCCGTACAAGATATTCGTGTGGGAGGACGCCAATCCGAAGCCAGCTACCAATTTACCCTGTTAGCAGACGAGCTGGATGCGTTACGTGCCTGGGAGCCAGCTATTCGTCGAGCGCTGGGAGATTTACCTCAGTTAACCGATGTAAACTCCGATAAAGAAGATAAAGGCGCGGAAATGGCATTAACCTATGACCGCGATTTAATGGCACAACTGGGTATCGATGTGCGCGATGCTAACAATCTGCTCAACAACGCTTTTGGCCAGCGTCAAATTTCCACCATTTATGAAGCCATGAACCAATATAAAGTGGTGATGGAAGTGGCGCCGGAATATACCCAAGACGTCAGCTCGCTGGATAAAATGTTTGTGGTGAATAAGCAAGGAGAAGCCATTCCCCTCTCCTATTTTGCCCGCTGGCAACCTGCCAATGCACCGTTAAGTGTTAACCACCAAGGGTTATCCGCTGCATCTACCATTTCCTTTAACGTAGCAGACGGTTATACCTTGGACGATGCCATTGTCGCTGTGGAAAAAACCATGACCGCGTTAGGGGTGCCATCGACGGTACGCGGCACTTTCGCTGGAACCGCTCAAGTTTTCCAAGAAACCTTAAAATCTCAGTTATTTTTAATCTTAGCGGCGATTGTTACGGTCTATTTGGTGCTGGGTATTTTGTATGAGAGCTATATTCACCCGCTCACCATTTTATCGACACTGCCCTCCGCGGGTGTCGGCGCATTATTAGCCTTAGAATTATTTGATACGCCATTTAGCTTAATTGCCCTAATCGGCATTATGTTGCTTATCGGCATTGTGATGAAAAACGCCATTATCATGGTGGATTTTGCCCTTCAAGCCCAACGTAATGCGAACTTATCGGCGAAAGAAGCTATTTTACGCGCGAGCCTGCTACGTTTTAGACCGATTTTAATGACCACCCTAGCCGCCATTTTTGGGGCGCTCCCCTTGATGCTCGGTACGGGTGATGGCGCAGAGTTACGCCAACCGCTGGGGATTGCGATTGTCGGAGGTTTGGTCATGAGCCAGTTGCTGACGCTATTTACCACACCGGTGGTGTATCTCAGTTTTGATAGCTTGAGACAGCGTTTTTCACGCAAAGCGCCTTCAATGCAGGAGAAATCCCATGAAGCTTAAACTCACGAGCCTCAGCACTCGATTATTTATCGCTATCTTTGCCACCTGTTTGCTGCTGGTTGTTATCATGCATCAAGGCGCCAGAATGGGCTTCCAGCATGGTTTTATTGACTACATTAAAGAGAATGACCAACAACGTGCTGAATTACTCGCTTTGGCGCTTGCTGAACAATATGAGGAGCAAGATAATTGGCGTTTCTTGGCGGTTGATGAGCGGATGTTTTTCCGTATTTTACGTAATGTCGATAACCAACACCAAGGGCAAGGTCATGGCGGTGGTCATAAACGAATGCGCGGTATGTTTTGGGTTTATGACGCCAAAGACAACCTGATTTGGGGGCGTGACCTCCCCCCTCCACCGGATCAAGTGATCCGTGTGCCAGTCAAAACAAACCAAGGAGCAACCGTCGGTTGGCTAGTCGCCAGTTATGAAAGTGGTATCAGCACGCAATTAGATCAGCGTTTCGATACCCAGCAAATGCACATTAGCTGGTTAATTGCAGGACTATCTCTGTTCGTAGCGTTGTTAGTGACTCTATTTTTAGCTCGCGGCTTTTTAAAACCCATCACCCGATTACTGGAAGGCACGCAACAACTTGCTAAAGGCAATTTCAGTGCACGGGTATCTGAAGTGGGTCAAGATGAGTTGGGACAACTGGCGAAAGACTTTAACCATCTCGCCTCGACTTTGGAAAAAAATGAGCAAATGCGCCGCGATTATATGGCGGATATTTCCCATGAATTACGCACCCCGCTCTCCGTTTTACGCGGAGAACTTGAGGCGGTACAAGACGGCGTGCGCCAAGCTACACCTGAAACCATCAATTCGCTACTTAATGAGACTCAAACACTGATAAAGCTAGTCAATGACCTGCATCAGCTTTCTTTATCCGATAGGGGCTCCTTGGTTTATCGTATGGAATCTATCGATATTATCCCGATTATTGAGATGAATTTAGGGCAAGCCAAATGGCGATTGGAAGATAGACAACTGACGTTAGAAACCCAATTTTCCGCCCATTCTCGTCTATTCGCTGACCCTGACCGTATCAACCAACTGTTTTATAATTTGATGGAAAACAGCCTGCGCTATACGGATCCTCACGGTAAAATTGCCGTCGACGTGAGCCAACATGAACAACAATTAGTGATCACGTGGGAAGATAGCGCGCCGGGATTAAATGTGGAACAGTGCCAGCGTCTGTTTGAGCGATTTTACCGTGTAGAAGTTTCTCGTAACCGTGCGAGTGGTGGCTCAGGCTTAGGGCTGGCAATTTGCTATAATATTGTCGAAGCCCATAACGGGACTATCTCTGCGGCACCTTCTCCCCTCGGTGGCGTGAAGATAACCATTCAACTTCCCATTGCGACGCAGGAGGATCAATAGTGTCTTTGTCTGAATCCCATTTGCTGGGAACAACTAGCGCCCATGTTCTAATTGTCGAAGATGAACCCAAACTTGGACAATTACTGTTTGATTATCTGCAAGCGTCGGGCTATGTACCCGCCCTACTGATGCGTGGTGATGAAGTTATCCCCTATGTACAAAAGCACTTTCCTGACCTGATTTTATTAGATTTGATGTTACCGGGGCTCGATGGCATTTCAGTCTGTCGTGAACTACGTAAATTCAGCGATGTTCCTGTGATTATGGTGACGGCTAAAACGGAAGAAATTGACCGTTTATTAGGGTTAGAAATTGGTGCCGATGACTACGTTTGTAAGCCCTTTAGCCCACGAGAAGTGGTTGCCCGCGTGAAAACGATTTTGCGCCGTTGCCAAAAAGCCCCTTCTTCTACAGGAAGCCAAGAGACTCAACTGGTTATCGATGAAAATGCGTTCCAAGTACGTTATGGGGATAAATTACTGGAATTGACCCCCGCAGAATTTCGTCTGCTAAAATTTTTGTCCGATAACGCAGGCACGGTGTTCTCTCGGGATCAATTACTGGATATTTTGTATGACGACCATCGCGTTGTCACCGATAGAACCATTGATAGCCACGTTAAGAATTTACGCCGTAAACTCGAATCGCTGGATGACGAAAAGACCTTTATCCGCTCGATTTATGGCTTGGGCTATCGCTGGGACGATATCTAATTCGCCCCAGCATTTCTGTAACAAAATTATAACCCTGTTTTTTGCATGGGAAATTTGGCATTCCCCGCATTTAGCGTTAAAATCCCCACCCTCGAATTTTTACACCAAGCCATCCGGCTTGGTGCTGACCTGACATCAGACTGAGAACTAACATGTTTACACCAGAATTATTATCCCCAGCAGGTTCCTTGAAGAACATGCGTTATGCGTTTGCTTACGGTGCCGATGCGGTTTACGCCGGCCAACCACGTTATAGCCTACGCGTGCGCAATAATGAATTTAACCATGAGAATCTCGCGAAAGGGATCAATGAAGCCCACGAACTGGGTAAAAAATTCTATGTGGTCGTCAATATCGCGCCACATAACGCCAAGTTGAAAACCTTTATTCGTGACCTGACCCCCGTGATTGAAATGGGTCCCGATGCATTGATTATGTCCGACCCTGGTCTGATTATGATGGTGCGTGAAGCCTTCCCGGAGATGGATATTCACTTATCGGTTCAGGCTAACGCCGTCAACTGGGCTTCCGTGAAATTCTGGAAACAAATGGGATTAACCCGCGTGATTTTATCCCGCGAATTATCGCTGGAAGAAATAGCTGAAATTCGCCAACAAGTACCCGAAATTGAGCTGGAAGTCTTTGTACACGGTGCGCTGTGTATGGCGTATTCCGGTCGCTGCCTGCTTTCTGGTTATATTAATAAACGTGACCCGAACCAAGGCACCTGTACTAACGCGTGTCGCTGGGAGTACAAAGTTCAGGAAGGCAAAGAAGACGATGTGGGTAACATCGTGCATGTCCATGAGCCAATCCCCGTTAAAAACGTGGCGCCAACACTCGGTGAAGGAGCTCCAACTGATAAAGTTTACATGATTGAAGAAGCGATGCGTCCGGGGGAATACATGACCGCCTTTGAAGACGAACACGGCACTTACATCATGAACTCAAAAGATTTACGCGCCATCGAACACGTTGAAACACTGACAAAAATGGGTGTTCATTCATTGAAAATCGAAGGTCGTACTAAATCATTCTATTATTGTGCTCGTACTGCCCAAGTTTATCGCCGTGCCATTGATGATGCGGTGGCAGGTAAACCATTTGATCCAACCTTACTTTCTACCCTTGAAGGGTTAGCACACCGTGGTTATACCGAAGGTTTCTTACGTCGTCATACCCATGATGCCTACCAAACCTATGAATATGGCTATTCCGTTTCAGATACCCAGCAATTTGTCGGTGAATTTACTGGCAACCGTGTAAATGGCTTAGCGGAAGTCGATGTGAAAAATAAATTTAGCGTCGGCGACAGCCTAGAGTTAATGACACCATCAGGCAATATCGTCTTCACTCTGGATGCATTAACTAACCGCAAAGGCGAATCTGTTGATGTGGCTCCTGGTAATGGGCATGTGGTTTATCTGCCAATCCCTGAAGATGTGGACGTGAATTTTGGTCTGCTGATCCGCAACCTTGCGGGAACCACTACTCGAGATCCTCATCAAACCCAAGCAGAAAAAGCGTAAACAAACTAAGCATTCCTTCGCTGATTGCTAAATACGTTTTGCTGAATAGAAGCCCATGGTCGATGACTATGGGTTTTTTCTTATGAGTTCGTGTAAAAAATGGTCATTTTATGCTTTATTTTAGTTGAGAATCATTCTCGTTATTGACACTTTCGTTAAAAAGTGCACTCAATATCCAAATTTATGCAACAGATCACATCAATTGGTTATTCTATATCGTATAGTCACTGTCGAAAACGAAGAACTAGAAAGTCATCAATTAAGACTAGGAACCACCTCCTTGGCTGGCTCAATCTCCCTTGAGCTAGCCATTTCTTTTTTCTAGCCCCTCAAAATGCTTACCACCATCGATGAAAATGGTGTACAGGCCCAAAGCCACTTCCGACTTCTAAACTATCCGCTTGTTCCAGCGCCCCTTGCAAATAGGCTTTTGCTTCCACAACCGTTTGTTGCCAATCCACAAAACGCGGTCTTAGTGCAGCTAGCGCTGCTGACAATGTGCATCCTGTACCATGGGTATTTTTGGTATCGATACGTACTGATGTAAAGCGCCACTCACCTTCTGGGGTGATCAGCCAATCCGGGCTTTGAGAATCGATTAAGTGCCCGCCTTTCATCAAGACACTTTGGCAACCCAATTGCAGTAAGCGTTGTCCTTGCTCACGCATTTTTTCTTCGGTTTGCGCCATCGGCTCATCAAGTAATACGGCTGCTTCCGGTAAATTTGGTGTGATCAGCGAAACCATGGGTAAAAGTTCACGTCTTAGGGTCTCCACGGCATCAGGCAATAACAGCGGGTCTCCGCTTTTTGCTACCATCACCGTATCGAGCACCACATAAGGCACGGGTGTTTTTTTCAACGCGTTGGCGACCACTTGAACATTGTCACGATTGGATAACATGCCGATTTTCGCGGCATCGATACGCACATCACTTAAAACAGAGTTCAATTGGGCCGCAACAAAGTCAGGAGGGATATTATGGATGGCTTGAACACCTTGCGTATTTTGTGCCACCAGCGCAGTCATCACACTGGCGCCATACGCACCGAGTGCGGAAAATGTTTTCAGATCTGCTTGAATACCGGCTCCGCCTGATGGATCCGTTCCCGCAATCGTTAATGCATTCACTCTCATTAATGCCCTCTCCATTGTCTTCAGAAAATAATTGTCTTCAGAAAAATAATTGCCTTCAGAAAGATAATTGACCTTAGTCATATTGCGTTTATTACGTTTTTAACTTAATAAAAATCATTAAGTTAATTAAATAACGACCTTAGATGGATTGTCTCATACACATCATTAATTACTAGCAGATTATCCATTGACATCAATAATTAAATGCGAATAATTTTCACATAAAGAAACTCTATATTTTATATAATAATCATATGGTTATGAAATACAAATTCATTCTACTATCGATAATTGATATAAATATCGAATTGCCCCCTTACAACAAATTACGAGCCCAATAAGTCATTATCCTAATTTAACCATTTATTGCTGTCCTATTTAGCTTATCTTTATTAAAATAATTTCCACTACAATTATTACAATTGCGATAATGATGTCATCATTGTCAATGTCTATCATGACTCATCTATCAGATAACACTAGATTGGATCCACAATGAGAGTTAATAAAAACATACAGTTGGTTGTAGGCGCAGCGGCAATTCTGAGCGCGTCAATCTGCATGTCATCACCTGCATTGGCTGAAGAGCAATCAGTCGGTTTATGGGATAAGTTCACCAATAACGTCAGTACCACTTGGGATTCTGACAAATATGAGTTGTATATACCGTTTTTCACTTGGCATAACCGTTTTATGTACGATAAAGAAAAAACGGATACCTACAATGAAGAGCCATGGGGTTTTGGTATCGGTAAATATCGTTATGATGAAGATAATGACTGGCATGCACTCTACGCGATGGCATTTATGGATTCTCATAATAAAGTCGAGCCAATCGTTGGTTATGGTTTCCAAAAAATGTGGATCCCGGGTGATATTGATGGATTCCGCATGGGAGCGGGTTTCACGTTAGGTATCACCGCGCGTGAAGAATATAGCTATATTCCACTCCCTGCGCCTCTACCTTTAGTTTCTATTGAATATGATAAGCTTTCTGTTCAAGCGACCTATATTCCAGGAACATACAATAATGGTAATGTGCTGTTTGCTTGGTTACGTTGGCAGTGGTAAGCGCTTGAGCTTACACTCATATCGCTAAAGACTGATTTAACAAAAAGTAAGCACAAAAAAACCGGTAGATTAAAATCTTACCGGTTTTTTTAGTGTCTTTTATTTACCAAGACTATTATTTATGACGCCTTGCTTTCTACACCTTGTTTTTTGGCACCCGAGAATTGATAACCAACCCACAGAACCGCGATCCAAACAGGCATAATCAGTACAGAAACGCGTAACCCATCCATTGTCAGAATAATAATCAAGATCAGCGACAAGAAGGCTAAACACAGATAGTTACCAAACGGATACCAAATACTCTTAAACTTCGTTTCAATACCTTGTTTATTCATTGCGGCTCTAAACTTCAAGTTAGAAACACAAATCATAATCCAGTTTAAAACTAACGTGGTAACCACTAAGGACATCAGTAATTCAAACGCCTTGCCTTCCATCATAAAGTTAATCAAGATCCCGCCAGAGGTCGCGATACCTGAAACAATCAGCGCCATCACAGGCACGCCGCCTTTATTAATTTTTGCCATAAAGCGCGGTGCGTTACCTTGTTGTGCTAAGCCATACAGCATGCGGCTAGTACAGTAAGCCCCACTATTATAAACCGACAGAGCAGCAATCAAAATCACCACGTTCAATGCGTTAGCAACGAGCAAATCACCCAGCTCATGGAAAATCAGTACGAATGGGCTAGTTTTACCATCCAGTTGTACCCACGGATACAGCGCCAGTAATACCGCCAGTGAACCGATATAAAAAATTAAGATACGGTAAACCACTTGGTTGATGGCTTTTGGAATGCTTTTATCTGGGTCTTCCGCTTCTGCCGCAGTGATCCCTACCAACTCCAATCCACCAAACGAGAACATAATAATTGCCAGTGCGACCAATAATCCATTATAGCCTTTGGCAAAAAAGCCGCCGTATTCCCATAAGTTACTCACTTTGGCTTGAGGCCCGCCATGACCACTAAACAGCAAGTAACAGCCAAATAAAATCATCGCGATAACCGCAACAACTTTGATCAGCGCAAACCAGAATTCTGTTTCTCCATAGGAGCGAACGTTAATCAGGTTAATCGCATTAACCACAATAAAAAACACCAGCGCCGAAACCCAAATAGGTAACTCAGGCCACCAGTGTTGCATATATTTACCCGCAGCGGTCAGTTCAGTCATCCCGACAAGGATAAACATAACCCAATAATTCCAACCCGAGAGGAACCCGGCGAAACCGCCCCAATATTTGAATGCGAAGTGGCTAAATGATCCGGCAACAGGCTCTTGAACAATCATTTCGCCTAACTGACGCATGATCAGAAAAGCGATAAATCCACACAATGCATACCCAAGCAGTACCGACGGTCCTGCCATTTGGATAGTGGTTGCTATCCCTAAAAATAGCCCTGTACCGACAGCGCCCCCCAAGGCAATTAACTGAATATGCCTGTTTTTCAATCCGCGCTTTAACGTCTGTTGCGCCATATCTTTACCCTTCGTCCTCTAGCTTTTGTTATCGTCCACAGTTGTGATAATCACGCAAGTTTATTTGAATTTTTGCATGAACTCCACTCGCAATTACACCACTGTAAAGCTGACTTTCTGCCTGTCTTCTAATGTTTCCAAATAATGATAAACTAATATCCAGTAAGACGTTACAAAATGCAAACTCAAAATGGTAACAAACCCGTCACGCGGCAAACTCCGAGTTGAAAGTCATCCCCGCCCTGATCGCAAAGATTATTCATCGCTAAGAGGTACAAAAAAGCAAAAATAATTGCAATGCTGATGATTAATAGCATATTTCGCATAGGTAATAAGGTTCTTAATAGTCACTTCACTTGCCAATATTAATCGATATTATCGTCTTGAGTTTGCACAAAATGGGTAATTCATCGTTTTCAAGAAAACAATTGTTTATTTTTGCAGCTTTTGAAAAATAACTGGCTATTGTTGTGTGATTTTTATACATAAATCTGTAATACCGCACAACCAACCTTTGTCATGGTGAAATGAAGTTGTGTATACTTCGGTTACCGTAAAACAAGAATGAATTTGAGATGGCACAAGATAACCACGTAGCACTTGTTAATGCTCTAAGTAAATGGATCGAAGAGCATTTAGGTCGAGTCATCCACTTGGAAGAACTCGCTGCCTATTCTGGGTATTCCCTTTGGCATATGCAAAAAATCTTTAAGGAAGTCACAGGGATCTCCTTAGGAAAATATATCCGTCAGCGTCGACTGGCTGGCGCCGTAAATTTATTAAGAAACAGCAGCCAAAGCATATTTGATATTGCATTAGATTTTGGCTTCGGCTCGCAATCTCACTTTACCTACATGTTCCGCAAAGAATATGGCATTACACCGTTTGATTTTCGTCAAAATGACCAAATTCAATTGGATGTAAAAGAGCCATTACACCTAACCTCGGATGATGAGTGAATTTGTTTTACGCGCATTAACCTGAATTTTTTTCAGTTTTAATGCGATAAAACATGGGCATTCTCATCCTTTGTACTGAGCAATTTATTCATTGCCCTCTTAGATAATTTACATTCTCGATAATCAGAGTAAGGTACGTGTAAAAGTTCTGTTTTAGGAGGCATTGATGTCAATCAAACTGGTCGCCATTGATTTGGATGGCACGTTACTCAATTCGCAGCACCAAATTTCTCCCGCAGTAAAAGAAGCCATTACCCGCGCACACAAGCAAGGGGTGCGAATTGTCCTTGCCTCAGGCCGTCCCTATTCTGGCATTTTACCCTACCTTCAAGAACTTGGATTAGATACCGCCAGTAACTACTGCATCAGTAACAATGGTAGCGTGATCCATCAAGCCAATGACGGCAGTCACCTGTATGAAAATCTGTTAGATTTTGAAGATTATCAATATTTTGCTGATCTGGCTAATAACGTGGGAGTCCATATGCACGCCCTGGCAGATAACACCATGTTCACCGCTAATCGTCATATTAGCCGCTATACCATTCATGATGCCTATTTTACCAATACCCCTCTGGTATATTGCCCCGTTAACGAAATGGATAGCTCGCTTAGTTTTACCAAAATCATGATTATTGACCATCCTGAGAAATTGGATGTTGGTATCAGCTATATTCCTGAAAATACCTTTGAAAACTATTCACTGATTAGAACCAGTCCTTATTTTCTCGAAGTTTCGAATAAGGATGCAAGCAAAGGCTCTGCGCTGAAAGTGTTATGTGAAAAATTATCCCTAACGCAAGACAAAGTCATGAGCATCGGTGACCAAAATAATGATATTACCATGCTACAGTATTCGAGTGTTTCGGTTGCGATGGGAAATGCTGCACCACATATTCGTGAAATAGTGAAATTTGTCACCACCACCAACGATTGTGATGGCGTCGCTGTAGCAATAAACAAATTTATTATCTAATGATCGGCTAATTTAGGGTTCAAATCTCTAGATAAAAATACAATTTAACTGGATATGCCTAGACATCCCCATTCTGGCATATCCATCCTCTGAACTCCTCTTAGAGCTATTTTATCCTTCCCCTTACTTACTCTTCCAAATTTGATACTATCTGCCTCTTTTCAGAAATTGTCATTCATCTATAAGTACAATAAAACCCACATCACTAACAGGTAGTAAAATGTTTTCGACTAAAGATATGTTAATTCTGGGAATGATGGTATTCGCCTTATTTTTAGGCGCGGGAAATATCATTTTTCCACCGATGGCAGGCTATCAATCAGGGACTGACTGGTTTAATACCTCATTAGGCTTTCTGATCACCGGCGTTCTGTTACCCTTCTTAACCTTGGTTACGGTTGCAGTAAAAGGGCGTGGTGAAAAGCTTTCTGTTGATTTACCCAAATGGGTTGCGGTCATTTTTTGGGTTGCACTCTACTTAATCGTCGGCTCCACATTTGCCATGCCAAGGGTGACGAATACCGCCTTTGAAATGGGCTTCTTACCATTAGGCTTCGTTGAAAAAAGCACATTTACGCATCTCACTTTTGCACTCATTTTTAACTTTACCTCGATGTTCTTCATGTTGAAGCAAGGCACCATGATCAGCGCAATCGGTAAGTTTATGACTCCAGCATTACTTGTTTTATTAGTGGTTGTGGGGATTGCTGTGGTCATTGACCCACTTTCTGACATGAATCCTCCTGTTAAACAGTATGCTGAGTTTGCCTTCTTTGGCGGTGTAATTGATGGTTATCAAACCATGGATGTACTATCTGCCATGGCGTTTGGTGGGATTGTGGCGCGTGCATTGGCTTCAAAACAAATCACAGAACCACGCCAAGTCGCGATCATCACGATTAAAGCGGGTTTAATTTCAGTGAGCTTACTCGCAGCACTGTATATCTGCCTGTTCTATTTAGGCGCGACCAGTGAACAAGTGGCGAATACCGCAACCAATGGCGGGCAGATCTTCTCTCGTTACGTAGATGTCCTGTTTGGTGCAGTAGGTACGTGGATCATGTGCGGAATTGTATTACTGGCAAGCATGACCACGTTAGTGGGTGTGACCAGCGCATGTGCAGATTACTTTGCCACTTTCAATCACCGTTTAGGTTATCGCTTCTGGGTGGTTTTCTTCACAATGTTAACCACGGTAGTGTCCACGTTTGGTCTCGACACCTTATTGAGAGTCACCATTCCAGCGCTGTTAATGATTTATCCTTCATCGGTCACTATTGTGTTCTTGCAATTTGCACGCAAGTTTATGGCGGCGCCTCGGGTCACTTATGGGATTACCATTGGCGTAGTTGTGCTAATGAGCCTGTTCGATACACTAAATAATATGGAATTATTGAGCGCGGCAGTAAAAGCAAACCTGATCACCTACTTACCGTTATTTGAACAAGGTATGGGCTGGTTAATTCCAGGTATTATCACGTTTATTATCTCGATGTTTATCGGTAAATTTACCGCGAGAAACTAGCCTGCCCCTGAGCAAAACGTAGCGTAATCTGGATATTTAAAAGCCTAATGTTGGCATATCGCTGACATTCGGCTTTTATTTTTTAGCATGAGCACGCTCCCCTCCAAAATTTAACTCATCGCCTTGTGGCAATAAAACAGGTGATTGACCCTATGGTTACCATCAAGACACCTTGCCAGAAGCCCAGAGTTAATGCGGTGCTTAACAACATTGAAGAGAACGCCGTAGAGATCACTGGTGTGAAATAGGACAATGTCCCGAGAAAAGCCACATTACCTTTGATGATTGCCACCGTCCAAAGAGCGTTTGCCCCACCAGTTGCAATGGCAGTGATAAATAACAAACTGACACTATTAATATTGATATTAAATGGCGCTGGCGTTGAAAAAATAAATAAGATCCACAACCCGACCGATGTCATGATAAAAAACAGCACCATACCATTGCAGCCATTCGACATTCGTTTCGTAATATTGCTATAAAAAGCCCACAGTAATGCGCCTACAAAGGCTAAACCGTAGCTAAGTGGGTTACTTTGAATATTAAAAAGGATCGCGTTCAGGGACAAAGGTTGATCGCCGGAGATAACCCACAATAAACCCGCAAATGCCAAAATAAGCCCTATAATCAGTAATAGGCTAAAACGCTGTCGATTAAATAAAACCGCCAAAGCAATTGTGAAGCTGGGCCACAAGTAATTTACCATACCCAGCTCAATGGCTTGCTGACGGCTATTGGCAAGCCCTAAAGCTAAAATAAAGCAGATTTCATAACTAACAAATAAAAATGCCCCCCAAAATAAATAGCGTCTAGGGAAAAGATGAATTTTTGGCAACCCCATTACAACAACCAAAACCAGGCTACCTATCGAATAGATAAGTGCCGCACCGCCAATAGGACCAAAGTTTTCGCTCGTACTGCGAACAAGCCCTACCATAGTGCTCCACAATAAAATGGACACGACCCCGTAAAATGTTGCTGCATATCGTCCAAGTTTCATCTTCTTGATCAACACCTTATTTCATATTTATCTTGCTTATTATTTTCCTCCAAAACCTTACGCTCTAAAGACAATAAATCAAGTTTTTTATATTTATTGACCAGACAATAAAAAATAAAAAAAGCGCTTAGAAATAAACCTAAGCACTTTTCCATTTACACTTCTATTTACTTTCAACTGCGGCCAGGTAAATTGCGGTCCGCTACCGCAAAATTAATGGGCTTCGTTCTTAACCCACTGCTCAACCGACTCTTTTTCCCAAATTCCGTCATTGAGCTGTTTTTTCAGCTCTGGGTGTTCATTAATATCAAATGTGGGAATTTTTCCAGCACCTAACTGCCTGTTGTAATCTTTCGCGAGTTTGAATGCCACCCCGGACAATAAGAGGATGGCAATCAAGTTTGTAATTGCCATTAAACCCATCGAAACATCCGCAAGCTTCCAAATTAGTGGCATTTCACCTAGTGCCCCGAACATCACCATCCCCAATGCCGCTAAGCGGAAAATAAACAGCCCTGCCGTATGATTATTTTCCAAGAAAATCATATTGCTTTCCGCATATGCATAGTTGGCAATGATTGATGTAAAGGCAAAGAAGAAAATCGCAATTGCAACGAAAATACTACCCCAACTGCCCACCGCAGAAGATAAGGCAAGCTGAGTCAGCTCAATACCATTGATTTTATCCACCGGGCCATCTAACACGCCAGAAGCCAAAATAATAATGGCTGTGGCGCTACAGATCACAATGGTATCCATGAATACCCCCAACATTTGGACATAGCCTTGGGAAGCTGGATGTGGTGGATAAGGTGACGCAGATGCCGCTGCATTTGGCGCAGAACCCATTCCGGCTTCATTCGAGAACAATCCACGCTGAATGCCTTGCGTCATCGCTTGAGCGATACCATAACCAATTGCGCCGCCTGCTGCTTCTTGTAAACCAAAGGCGCTACGGAAAATCAGCATAAAGACATCAGGTAAACGTTCAATATTTTGACCAACGACCCAGAAAGCCAGCAATAAATAAGCGATAGCCATGATTGGCACGACAAATTCGGCAACTTTAGCAATTGATCTTAATCCACCAAAAATAATGGTGCCACTGAGGATCACTAAGGCAATTCCAACATAGAGTGGGTTAAAATCAAATGCCACAGCAGTTGCTTGTGCAATGGAGTTCGCTTGGACTGCATTAAAAACCAAACCAAATGCAATGATTAAGAAAATAGAGAACAATATACCCATCCAGCGTTGTTTTAAGCCTTTCTCCATATAATAAGAAGGCCCTCCGCGATAGTTACCTTGGTCATCTTTCGTTTTATAAAGCTGCGCTAATGTGCATTCAACAAATGACGTTGCCATTCCTAATAATGCAACGACCCACATCCAGAATATAGCGCCGGGGCCGCCTGCCGTAATCGCGATAGCAACACCGGTTAGATTTCCAGTACCGACTCGAGCTGCTAGGCTGGTACATAACGCTTGGAATGAAGAAATACCTGAGTTGTCCGATTGAGTGCTATTTTTTAGTACTCCGAACATGTGACCAAACTGCCTAAACTGAATAAATTTAGATCGTATTGTAAAATATAAACCGGCTCCCAGTAATAAATAAATTAATAACGAGCCCCAAATAAGATTGCTGATTGAGTTTATAAATTCTATCAAATTATGCTCCTTTTATTATATCCACTAATAGAGGTATTAGTTGGTGAGTTATTTAGCTCCATATTATTTAAAAAATTAGACACATAAAAACATAAACCACGATGGTTCATCATGAATAATCAATGTTATTAAACAAGACCCATGAATTATATTTTTTTTACTTTCTCTGTAAATTTTTTTCTGGCTATCAGTCTATTTAATGCCTAATACAGCGAATAATCATACAAGACAGAATGAGAGAATAAAATAAAATACCAATAAAAACAGATGGATACAATCAAATAGATTATTTTCCGAACAACCTTAATCAATTGATTAAAACACTGACAATTTTTAACCAATATTTACGATTACAAGTAAAAAAACATTACATTTAATTAAGTGAAAGCGTATTTAATTAAATTATTTTTCAGTTTTTTAAATTGAATAACTAATTGATGAAGTCTAATTATTACTCTTTTGAATAATCATTGAGGATAAATATTAAATATAGTTTGATATGTCTTTATTGAATTATATTTTACTTATTTTAAGTCTATCGCTTAACCCCATTTCAGAGTCAGGTAATCATTTTCGTATCATCACAATAAGATTATTGCTAATGTTTTATGATACCAATACACTTATCGCTAATTAGCTTTCTACATCAAAGGGTAATATATGGAAATCCACATCAAAGTATCTGACGATTTAGTCTCAACGCTCTCTGAAAAATCCTACGATGCGTTCACTGCTGAATTGCACGCCAGAGTTTTAGAAGTATACCCAGGTAGTAACCTTTTCATTACACATGACAGTGGTGCAACCACCTTCAATACCAAAGGCTTCCATGATGATAAAGAAGCGCATATCGTTCTCCATGAACTGGTTGAAGATGTTTTCCATCATGGTCACTGGTTAAAAGCATAAATCTTGCTAGCCCTATCTTCCAGCCTCCAGCAATAATTGCTAGGCTGGAACTCCTCACTCTTATCCTTCCCCCTATTTCAAACCCTGATCAAGATCATAATTAATGATGATGTTAGTCGACTTTGTATAAAAGTCCTTTTCTTTTAAGCGTTATATGATAATGTATATAACGAATTTTCATTTACATTGCTTTTGCTAATTTATAGCAGCCAGTATTTATTACTGGCTTTTTTTATGGGGAAAATTTAGGCGAATGCCTGAATTGAGTACTCAGATATGCCGTAGGTATCGTAGATAAAACTACTGTGATTTTTCACACAATGACACAATGGCAGTGCGTAGCTCCGGTGTATCACTAGTGATCAATTGATGATGCTCAGAGAATTTTCCACCTTGAACACTTACGCTGGCAACAAACGGTAATTTCTCACCTTGCTCACGGGTTTGATAAAAACCACAGACTCGGTAACTTTCACCTTCTTTAAATTCGCTTTTCAGAACAATTTTGACATCATCAAAAGTCAGAGGGCTTCCTGAACTTAACTTATTCTCGATAAGCTTTTCAGCTTGCTTGGTGACATCGCTATCACCGATTGTTGTATAAAACTGATAAGCAAATGCGCCTAGCGCCAATAAAATCACTATCAGTAGCTTGCTTTTTATACGTTTCAATCTCAAATCCTTCTCATACTACACTTATGGGCTTATCGATTATGTTAACACCTTTACCCTATCAATAATAAGTATCTCGATATTTATGCAGCACAAAAAGTTCCATTTAATAGACAGAATAAAAATGAATTGATTTTACATTTAAAATCTTATGGTTTATATAATACTTACCCGCGGCCTTTGGAATATTAGCAGAATTTATTTAACAATTATTTATCACTGTGAAGAAATAATGAATAACTGTGTTTGAAATATGAAATCCCTCTATATTTAAGTAAATCAGATTGAAATAAAAAGCCACCATGGCAAACTAATAAAAAATAAAGAGGAGAATTAAAATGAAAAACTTAAAATCACTTATTTTAGTCGGTAGCTTATTAGCGGTGAGTTTCTCTACATTTGCTTATCATGGTAATGGTTATCATAGAAATGGCAATGGAACCTGGTGTAATGGAGCCAATCAATCTCAATATGATAGACCATGCGATGGTAACTACCGTGGGCAATATATGGGGCGCCATCAAGGAATGATGCAATACTCGACGACTGTACAAACCGCTCAACCTGAAGAGGCTTTAAAGAAAATTACAGCGGAAGTTCCAAAGGGTGAAAATAACAAAAAATATATGGTGAAAGTGGCGGTAATTGAAATTTCACCTAACTTAGTGACACAAGAAGCTCAATAAATTTCACTCTGAATAATAATAGCCAGTCATATCTTTAATAATGCTGGCTATTACGTATTAACAAAAAGTTAGCTATTTATACCTATTGGTAAATATCCTTTCCATAATGGTTGATATTTATTTCCATTCTCACTTTTACTTAAGTAAATATAATATTCACCTATTTTTTTAGTAATAAACAATCATCAGCATCTTTTAAATTATCTTTATGCGGCTGATGGCTATTTACTAAGAGCTGGCTTATTGCTTTTTGTTTGGCTTCTTGGGTATTTTTTGCCACAAAGAGATCAAACTCATGCAACTACACAAGTGTTGATAAAATATACCCGCCTACATGGATTTTATCTTGATTCCCAAATCAAGCATTTCGCAATAATGGCCAAATTTCTTCTGGTATATTGGCTGCGACAAACTGTACATCATGTACCTTGATATTGAATTTTCCGGTATTCCCACCAACATAAATAGCTTCATTATTATCTCTCTGTGACTCACTATCGATATATATTTTTATATATAACCATATCAATTCAAAGTGTAATGATGAGCATTATTGCCAAAAATAAATACTAAGTAAAATTATCAATTAAAATCAGAATCTTATATGGATGTTGGAATATTAACCATCTAAAGCCCACTCTTTACAAATATAAAAAAGTGAATAAAAAATCACTTTAACCATATATTTATTTACAACTAAATTATTTCGAGTAATCTAATGACACAAGATAAATATATTTCAGGGACTCATTATGGATCGCCGTTCATTTCTAAAATCAAGCTCACTTGTGGCGGGTGGCTTAGCACTAAATTCAGTTTTAAATCAAGCAAGTGCAAACACTAGCGCACTCGTCAAACCGAATGCTCAACACCCTTTATTGCTTAATTTCAATGAGAACTCATTGGGAATGTCACCCAATGCACAAAAAGCGGTCATTGAAGCTTTACCGGGTTCATTCCGTTACCCTGATGACGCACGTTCTGAGCTTATTGACAATATTGGTACACTGCATAACCTCAATAGCAAGAACGTGACACTCGGAAATGGTTCGTCAGAAACCATTCAGGCGGCTGTCGCCATGCTCGCAAATAAGGCAAGAAAAGAAGGTCTAAAAATTCAGCTTGTTACCCCAGATCCTACATTTAACTATGCTGAACTTTATGCTCTCCCACTCGGTGTAGAAATTACTAAAGTTCCATTAAAATCGGACTTGAGTTTTGACCTGAAAAAAATGGAGCAAATCGCCAATGATTTCGACGGTTTATCCATTATCTATATCTGTAATCCAAATAACCCAACGGCGATGATAACCCCTCATAGCCAACTCGATGGTTGGATGAAAAAAGTTTCAGATAAGCAATTTTTTATTGTCGATGAAGCCTATGCTGAGTTTGTTGAAGATCCACAATTTGTGAGTGCAATTGAATTAGTTCAAGCAGGACAAAAAAACCTGATTGTGACACGAACTTTCTCGAAGATTTACGCATTAGCTGGCTTGCGAGTGGGATACGGCATTGCGACCCCAGAAATCATTGAAGCAGTTGATGAGTTCATCTCGATTGATAACACCAATACTGCGGGTGCAGTCGCTGCGATTGCTTCGTTGAAAGATAAGAAATTCCTAGAATATAGCCTTAAATCTAACAATCTGTCGCGTAAAATCGTTGAAACTGCACTCAATGAGTTAGGCTTAGAATATGCGCCATCACAAGCTAATTTTATTTTCCACAAAGTAAAAGGCGATGTGAAAACCTATAAACAGCGCATGAAAGAGGCCAATATTATGGTTGGCAGAGAGTTTCCGCCTGTTATGGGTTGGAACCGTTTAACCTTAGGTACCCCGCAAGAAATGGAGCAGTTCGTTGCGGTACTTAAAGAGTTTCGTCAAAAAGGTTGGGTGTAACTAAACATCCGACTTATTTATCAAGCATCTTCTACCCTACCATTCTCTATAAAGTAGAAGATGCTTTAACTAAAAAGGTCCTTTGAAAATAAAAAATGCGCCTGCAAAAATAAGAATAAAGCCAATAATATGGTTTATTGTAAAACTCTCACCTAGATAAAGCACAGAGAACCCGGCAAATACGCATAACGTAATCACTTCTTGCATCGTCTTCAATTCAGCCGCACTGTAATATTGATGCCCTAAGCGATTTGCAGGTACCGCAAAACAGTATTCTACAAAGGCAATCAACCAACTAAAGAATATGACAATATATAATGGCTTATTAGTAAATTTTAAATGTCCATACCAAGCGAACATCATAAATACATTAGAAATAATTAATAAGATGACAGGATAAAATTTTGCTAGCATGATAAGCCAATGGCGAGTTCAAATATGAATATATTATGCGAACAACTCTCCCTAATTTCAATCATCTTCCTATACTTATTCATTATTATACTGACTTATAACCAGCCAAATAACTTGCATTTTTACCTAATAGAAAAATAAATTGTACTTTTAGGTACATTTTATCATTTACTTTAATCTTGCCACGGTTACAATGACCTCAATTAATGTATTTATAGGTACACTTTATGATGGATTTTATTACTGCTAATCAAAAGGCATGGGATAAACAAGCAGCATCTCAACAACCCTGGTCTACTCCGGTTGATAGCCAAACAATTGAAGAAGCAAAAAAAGGAGATTGGGAAATACATCTAACGCCAACACCATTGAATAAAACTTGGCTTGGTGACATAAAGGGGAAAAAAATTCTCTGTTTAGCTTCTGCTGGTGGACAGCAAGGGCCACTCCTCGCTGCTGCTGGTGCTATCGTGACAGTATTTGATTTGTCAGAAAAACAGTTAGAACAAGATAGCATGGTGGCTAAGCGGAATAATTTAGCACTGACGACGGTTCAAGGGGATATGCGTCATCTGCCTATATTTGAAGACAATTCATTTGATATTATTTTTCACCCGATTTCAAACTTATATATTCCCGATGTTAATCCTGTATGGCAAGAATGCTTTCGAGTACTGAAACCGCAAGGTCGATTGCTTTCAAGCTTTTTTAACCCTGTCGTATTTATTGATGATAGAGAAAAAAATCCTGCAGAAAATACAATTATTCGACCTCGATATACCATGCCGTTTTCAGAATTCGAGAATTTATCGCAAGAACAAATAGCGTCAAAACAAGCGAAACAAGAAGCGTTTGTCTTTGGTCATTCACTGACTGACTTAATTGGTGGGCAAATACAGGCAGGCTTTAACATTGCAGGTTTTCAAGAAGATTGGCAGCCAAATCCACGATTTGTTATCGACAATTTCTTGCCAACATTCCTAGCGACACTGGCAATAAAACCATAAGGTAGTTTTGATAATGAAAAGATCAATCTACCTTTTAATTATTATGATTTATGATGATCGATTGCAATAACGTTCCCAGATCGGATCAAATTGTTCAACGGGGACAATGTCATCGACTTTTTCAACCAGTGGAATAGAAACCACTGTTTTACCTTCTTTGTTTTTATGTAAACGAACAATAAATCGTTTATACCCGGAAGGTAAACCATCTTCAAACCCAAAAACTTCACCACAATAGTAACCAGTCTCATCGCCCTCTTCATTATGATTCAGGACATGATATTTGACATTTTTGTATGTTGCGGCTGATGGATATACCAGAAAATCCTCAACGGCGCTTTTGACTTTACTCTCTGCATCCATCTCAGTGTTTGAAGAAACTTCTGTCATCACACCTGCTATGTAGGAACAGCCCGCAATTAATAATAATACAAGGACTCTTAGTAACATTTTTCTCTATAAAATGGTGAATTAGAACACACTGAGTATTATTATAAATTGTCTAAAAAATAATTCGAGTGCAAGCCTAACACCGATATGTTGTATATGAAATTAAATGCTGAAAATTTCACTTTTTAATTTAATTCACGATATAATATCTTTGTATTTATGAATTTCACTGCGTAATTTGCCAGAAATACACTAAAACAGCTGCAGCAACTATCCAAATTAACGTTGCTAAACTTAAGCAAAACCACGGTGTTAACTTAGTTGCAAAAATATAAACAGTGATTAAATACATTGCATAAGGGATTAATGACCACAAACCAAACAATGCTGTTTTTCTTAACGCCTCCGCGCCTTGCTCCTGAACCACTATAACATGGGCAATTAATGCGAAAGTGGGGAACAAAGGAACCAATCCCGCAATATAATAAACCTTGCTACGCGAGAGAATCGCGATAACAAAAACAGCTAGTGCACCAAACAAACATTTGACCAATAAAGAAATCATAGCGAACTCAATAAGATTAAGAATATCTATACTAATTATTACTCTAAACCACTCTCATTGACTAGTTAGCTTTCATAAACAATCCTTTCCCGATCACATATTTAAGCATGTAGTTTTTTACACCATATATGTTTATTTGTGGTTGAATATTTTTTGCCATTATTCTGATATAACTTCTTTGGATAATGAAACAACCAAAGAAAAGAGATAAAAATGACAATAAAAATTTCTGTACTCGTTGATAACAACACCATCATTGACAGCTATTTCTGTGGTGAGCCCGCGGTCTGCTACCACATTGAAGCTGACGGTAAGAAAATCCTATTTGATACTGGCTATTCCGATGTTTTTATTAACAATGCCAATATCCTCAATATCGACCTAGCTCAAATTACTGACCTCGTTTTATCCCATGGTCACAATGACCACACATGGGGAATTAATCACCTTATTCAATATTTAGATCGCCGAAATGTTGAATCCCATAAGTCCAAAAAATTGATTTATCACCCAGACGCTTTGCAACCTAAAAGTTATCACTCAAAAATTATTGGCGTGAATACCCCCAAAAATGTTTTAACTGCCTACTTTGATACAGTTGAAACCAAAGGTGCTTACTCTGTTTCTGAGAATGTGATTTTCTTAGGTGAAATCCCAAGAAATAACACATTTGAAGGGAAAGAGCCGGTTGGTAAAACTATTGATGAGCATAACAATAGCGTTGATGATTATGTGCTTGATGATAGCGCCCTTGCGATTAAAACTTCCGAGGGATTGATTGTTATTACGGGGTGCTCACATTCAGGGATCTGTAATATTGTAGAGCACGCTAAGCGAGTCACCAAAATAGACAAAATTGTGACTGTCATCGGCGGATTCCATTTACAAAAAGCTTCTAATGAGCTGTTAAACCAAACCAGTGAGTATTTTAAAAAACAGAATTTATTGCAGATACACCCATGCCACTGCACTGACTTGGCTGCCAAAATTCATTTAGCGAAATATGCCCCTGTTCAAGAGGTTGGGACTGGTATGCAACTCACTTATCCTGCATAAAATAACATTTAATCATGTAACTAATTGAAATAATTCCTATATTAGCTACATGGTTTCATATTAATTACCTTATAATATGTTTATGTTCTTGAACCCAAATCATTATCATGTTTTAAACCTGATAACATTCTCGTCAGCTCTTCACATCGAATAATTTTTCCATTCATCAAATGGAAGCAAGCAAATACTTCAAATTCACTCACTGTGCCCTCTTTCTTTACTGCCTTCGCAATATGTTGTGTATGAACACAGTTTTCACCTTCTGCAATCGACTTAATATTGATCGTGATACTCTCAGTGGCTTCTTTTAACACCAGCACATGCTTACAGAACTCGGTAAAATCAATCAGCTTTCCATCAACTACTTGCACATAATCTAATGAAAAAAAATTGCTTAATTACTTCTAACTCTCCAATTTGTTTACCCAGAACCGATTTTAATGCCTGTTCTACAAATATCATCTTATTCATGCCTACTCCTCTGTATAATATTATTTTTACATTTTTAATATTATATTCGGGCAACTCACCCGGCTTTCAATCACCAAACTTTTTATTGGGTACAAATAATTCTTATTTGCATTACGCAAATCTATTCATCTAATTCTTATCATCAAAATAAACTTATTGAACTTTATAAGTAGAAAGACTACAACGTAGAATAATCGAGAAAGAATTCTTTTAAGGAATAATATGAAGCTGTTTAAATCTATTTGGCAGTTTTTTGGTACTTATCAAACACCCGCAGTTCGCTTAACTCATTGTATGATATTTTTATTGGTTGTTGGGCAAATTATCATCAGCAATTGGATGTCTGTCAGCAAAATTGGTGCTATCCCAGCAAGTGGGCTTGCATATTATTTTACTTGGCTACACATTATCATTGGGTTTTGCTTATTATTTTTGGCGGCTATTCTCATTTTTATCTGTCTCTCAAATCGAGGATTTCGATATTTCTATCCTTATCTATGGGGAGATCTCACACAGATAAAAAATGATGTCAAAAGCTTATTTAGTTTAAAACTTCCCGACAGCTCACCTAAAGGATTAGCAACCAGTGTACAAGGACTTGGATTAGGTGCATTGGCACTTGTTGTCCTTTCTGGTGTGACTTGGTTTATTTTATGGTGGCAAAATTCATCATTAGCTCCTGAAGCGAGAAATATTCATAAAACACTCACAGGGCTAATCGAAGCTTATATTGTGGGGCATGGCCTTATGGGATTATTGCATTTTATCCTATGGAGAAAAGCCCCCCATTAACTTACGACTAAGCGAATAAAGCATCCGTCGTACTGTGTTTTTCCAATATGATTGGCTTTCCTTCCGAAATAAGTGTCAAAATAAATTGGCACTTAAATATCACAGCTTGCTGATTATATTCACATTTAGAATCAGCCATCAGTGCTGATTGATTAAGTACTTTAACCTCTAAAAAAATTCATGTGGTTTAGCAGGGCCACTATTATATTCTACAACCGTCTTTAAAAATAACTTATTATCATTATAATATAGCGTATAAGCTTCCGTTCTTATCATAATGAAATTCACTTGGTTTTTGAGTCTTGCAATCCATGTACTCTTAATAAAGCCACCCTCACCATATTGATACAATAATTTATCATCTGAATCTTTTTTAGATAAAATTAAGCAATTACTCACAACTTTCATTTCAACCGGCCCGTTAACGTCATCTCAAATAATCTTATTTTTATTACACTTAACCGAAAGTTCATTATGTTCGCTATTAATATACTCATCTTTTTTTGCATTAAACTAAAGCAGTTATCCCCTCTTCATTTAAATACTTCATACCTTTAGTCTCAGATTATTATAAATCCAAAAAATCAGCGTAATATTTTATAAAATAGAAATAAGCTGCTAGAATTAATATGGATTTTCGTAATCATATCTATTTTTAACAGATTACTCTATGGGCATAGATTATTTTATTAAGAATTATCTTACTGTTACATTGAAATATACAGATAATGCTGATTTACACAAATTTAAGCTCTTCCTATACTCACCACTCAATTTTTCGTTAAGGAATAAACATGAATTGGTATTTAGAAGTCATCAAGAATAATTATGCTAATTTCGAAGGTCGCGCTAGACGCCAAGAATATTGGATGTTCACCTTAATCAACACTATTATCATTATGGTGTTATATTCACTCGTATTTTCATCTATTGATTACACAACAGACGAAATGGGTGGACTAGGCATGATTGCAGTAATTTTATTGGGGATTTACGCTTTAGCAACCATCGTCCCTTCTATTGCTGTATCTGTTCGTCGCTTACATGATACTGAAAAATCAGGTTGGTGGTATTTAATCACATTCATCCCATTTGGTGGGATCGTATTACTCGTTTTCATGTGCTTAGAGGGTACTAAAGGCGATAACCGTTTTGGCGCAGATCCAAAAGTATAAAAATAGTGCCCCTTATTAAGTAAGGGGCTTATTTCACTGCCTTCTTAAACCCTTTTCAAAACAGTTTTAATCTATTTGCTTCAATTTCTTACCCGCTAATAAAATACGGTTTCCGTAATACTTCTTTTTGGTAACTTTATTGGTTTTCCATTTGATATGATTGTGAGTATAAAATTGCATTTATGTGCAATATTTTGCTTGTCATAGTCACATTTGGAGTCGACAAATAAGATAGGTAAACCAAGTGCCTTAATTTCCATTTGAAGATCAAATGGCTTTTTTATGTCTTTGCCGTAACTAATGATACTTTCAGAGAATACAATATTATCTTTATAATATTTTATCGTCTCAGGAAGGTTATTCTCGTTATACGTATTTTCGCTGTATTGAACTTTAGGCTCTGCATTCATTGATCCTATAATTATCCCATCATTATTGTACTGATATATTAACTTCCCGTTACTATCAGTCCTTGAAATAATCAAGCAATTCCCTGCCACTTCCATTTCAACAGGTCCATTCACATCTGAACCCACTAATTTATTTTTTTCTCGTTTGATTGAAAGCCAGTTATCAATGCTATTTAAATACTCATCTTTTTTTTGTTTCATCGTGAAACTATCAACACAACCATCACGACCAATCTTTAATGTAGATTGGTAATTAATAGTTTCATCCTCATTATAAACAAAGGTGTTCAGTTCTTTGATATTCCCTTTAACTGGATTGAAATCATAGAGTTGCGCAAAATTAAAAACGATCGGATTATACTCATTATTTTGAAATGCTACGGATTGGAAGGAGACGGTAAATAATGCCAATTGAACAATTGAAGCTAAGCATTTGTTATTCATATAATTACATACCTCAAAATTGCTAAATTGCTGTGTTCTAAACTTTATAACTGTTTTTTCTAGTTTTTATTTACATCGTTAATTTCACTACAAATAATCCTTGTCATATTAACATTTATCAAACTAACTTCCAGCGCCATTTTTTATAAAAAAACACAACAAATGCGTAATTATACGTATTCACTAAACCTCTTCACGCTGCATTAAGATAATCGCAGGATGATTCATGGGTACCGTCGTGATAAAATATTTCCACTGCAAGTAAATGGTAAATAGGTACATTTTGATGAGGTTACTGCGTTTTTTTTCTTGGGTGCTTCTATTTGTTTTCATTTTTTTGACCTGTGGGTATATCTACATTGAAATGAAGATAGCAAGCCTGAATAAAAATGAAGTTGTAGTGATAGCTCATGCAGGTGGAGAAATTGATGGTAATATTTATACTAATTCTCTAGAAGCCCTGAATAGTTCATATGAAAAAGGTGCTCGTGTTTTTGAACTTGATATCAGTGAAACTAAAGATAGTCACCTCGTCGCAGTTCATGAATGGGATGAGTGGGCTGAATTTACTGGATATCAAGGCAATCTACCTCCAACCTTATCTGATTTTAAACGCTTAAATATCCTTGAGAAGTACACCCCTTTGAGTTTTGCGGATATAAATAATTGGTTTCTTGAACATGGTGATGCAGTTCTTATCACAGATAAAATAAATGACCCAGCACTCATAACATCGTTATTTGTAGATAAAGACCGCTTAAAGATGGAGCTATTCTCAAAAGAATCTCTGATTATAGGTGGAGAGCTTTTTGATGGCGGAATGGCAAACTATGACGCTTTTTCTAAAATCTTACAAACTCCGTCTGCAAAAATGTTTTTTCTCCCCAAAATTAACCAGTTAAAAGAGATGAATATACAGTACGTTGTTACGGGGGCACCTAGAACAAGGAAAGACAAGTTACGGCTAAAAATGCTTAGAGTGCTTGACGTTAAAATATACATGTTTTTTTTCGGTACTGATGATGAAATAGAAAAACAAGTAAAGGAAAATAGAGATTATTTAGATGGCACATACTATGACAGAATCCCTAGATAAATAGTCTCTGACTTGACAGTGATGGATTTAATTAAATTTTATCTCTTACTGTTACTTTAGCCTTGCGTGTAAGACACGGCGCCATCGGCTTGTACTTCGTTAGGAATAGAAGTTTGATCCCCTTGTGTGGCAAAGAGGATTTTGACATTTTTAGTCATTATATTTATGCTCCGAAATGACTGCTCAGGAAGTTTTTGCGGAATTTTCCGTAACTGAAGGATTTATTCGTCATAATGCGATATTTGACGCTAACACCCGAAGGGTGAGGCGTAAGGTCGAAGTTTTCTAATAGAAGCCACAGACGTTCGCAGGGTTATAGTTAAAGACGTAGTACATGTAATAGCAAATTATTGCGATTTAAATAGCCTATTTTTTGAACCGTTTTGGGGAAGAGTTTTGGGGAAGATTTTAATTGAACAAAAAAACGGGAGTTTTTAGGCTCCCGTTGTTGTTCACACTAAGTAATAAATTACATGTGTGCGATCATTGCGTCGCCGAATTCGCTACATTTCAGTAATTTAGCGCCTTCTAATTGACGTTCGAAATCGTAAGTTACAGTCTTAGCCGCGATTGCGCCTTCCATACCTTTAACGATTAAGTCTGCTGCTTCAACCCAACCCATATGACGCAGCAGTATATAGATACATTAATCATAACCATCTGATATTTATCATATTACTATAAATATTTTATCTTTTTCATGATAAAAACAGAGAGTTTTAAGTCATTGATAACATAAATGATTAATTTAGTTTTGATAACTGCTATTTCTCAAACATTGAGTGGAAATTAATCGATTTTAACACAATTAACCCATCACAATAATCGTCTTTTCTAATCGCTTAAATTATCTTTGCTTTAATTAGACAGCTAAACTCGAGTGTCTGGTTTGAACAATAAGCGGACGTTCATAATTATCCCTGTTCAGGAATGCATGGTTAGCGCGACCGCTAATGCATTTTTAGGTAACAACCTACTTTATATAGGCTCTTGCGTTGCTAATAAGCGGAACCGACGAAAACATATGCTATCAAACATCACTTCACCATCAGGTTGAAAACCCAACCGTAAAATAGTTTTAATTTTTACCCTACTCAAGGGCAGTAAAATAGTGATGCTTTCTAGTTTCATCTCACAGAAAGCACGTCTGATAATTTCGTCATAGATTATTTTACCAGCCCCCCAATAATCTGGGTGAAGCACCAGGGCAAGGTCTGCATCACCGTCTTCATATTGTAATCCCCCCCACCCAGCAAAATGCTCATTAATCATAATTGCCCACGGGCCATAACCATGTTCTTTCCATTGAGCATCTTTTTGTGCCACCCATTCTATACACTTTTGGTAGTTAAAATCGGGGCTTCCCAATGGCATGTGCCGTAATACATCAGGATGGTTATTGAGCGTAATAATATTGCTAACATTGACCTCTGTTAGTCTTTTAAATTCTAAAATCAAATACAGATCCCTTATGAAAAAATGCATGAATAAAATAATTCTACTGACATTATCATAACGTTATGGTTCTAATGATACTTTCATGACCTATTCAGCAAAGAATTGGGATAGTAGAACTTATCACATCTATCAAGATAAGCTATTAGAACACTTCTGATGATATTTCTTCTAAGAAATAAATCATATTCACTGCTGCGCTCCATTACATCGGACTTTTTTAATTATTTACAGCGTCCGTTTGAATTTCCGCTCATGGCACAAAGCTGATGGAGACCAAAACTTAAAGGTTTACTCTGAATAAGTACCTTATTATAACTTTTTTAGAACAACATTATCTTGTGTTAAGGGGATCAGATATCGCTTCGCATCATTTTCCATGACGCAGCAGTATATAGCTATATTAATCATCTGATATTTATGACATTATCATTAATATTCTATCTTTTACATAGCAAAAATAGAGGTTTTTAAGTTATTGATAATATTAGAAATTAATTCGTTCGTCTAGAATCCATTAAATCAATTGCAATGGCATATATGGTAATCATTTGTTTCTCTTGCTCACTTTCTTTTTGCTCTTTTAAGATCGCAGATATGCGCTCTCCAGTAATGTTATGCTTTGACTCATTTAGCAACATAACAGCCCGACCAACTACTTGGCATATTCGCATATAAATTACATCTTTATCCGTATCCATAATCACCTCTGAGTATTCTCTCAACAGTATCACTTAGTTAACGTAATTCCCAGATAAGATTTGTATAGTTTTACTATAATTAATTTTTCTGTAAAAAATTTAATGAATTCATTTAATATTTTTCATATTCAAATATTTTCTGATTTTTAGTTCATTAATTATTTTACTTGTTTAGATCAACTTTCCTACCATAGCTTATCATTAAGCTAATTATTTATTTTATAATAAAATCATTCTTTGGGCTTTAACCTATCAGCATTGGAAACATATAGAGCAAAAATAAGTACTAATATTGATACGGAGTAAATAATAAAGAGTTGTGGATCTTTATGCTCAACCACTATTAACCTAATTACTGCAGTAATTGCAATATAGATAAAATACTGTAATGGAAAATGATAGTTAGATTGAAAATATTTAATAATCAATGCAATGAACTCAAAGTATAAAAAATAAACAATAAGGCCATCTACTAATAAATAAATTGATATGGAATCATTAGCTGTAAATAATAACCCTGCTAATACAACAGTTTCTTTTATTAAAAAGGCTATTAATATAACAGCAAGTAAAAGTAATGCGGCACTACTAATCCACTGCAATATTCTACAAATCAATTTGGATTGACTTAGTCCTGACATGATACACCCACAGGATATTAATCCTTTGATATTAAATAGTAATATCATTAATTAAGGAAATGGACCACCATCGAGGCATCGAACCTCGACTCTTAGACTTAATAAGGCTAAATACTCTTCCAGTTGAGTTAATGGTGGGAAAAAATCATTTAAATAAATTAACTACATATGAAGTAATCAAAATTAATATCCCTACTAATATAATTACTACAAATATATTTCCTGAATATATAACAATACGTCGATAAAGAGGAAACCAGTTCACAGAATACACCTTATGAGTTAATTGTTAGAAAACACATACCCATTACCAAGCTTATTTAATGATGGCGTATCAAAGAAATAAATTGCACCAAGGATCGCTATAGTTAACACAGCCAAAATGAGTATGTTCTTATAAATAGTTACAACTAAACACTGAACTGTTTGCTTTTTCATTAGTATACCTTGGGTAAATATCCCTTGGATACCACATTTATTTTTAGATAAAAGCTTGCGGATGCAAGATTTGCTATTCATAGCAATGAGGTATAATTATTCCTTAACCTTAACACATCCATTTAAATAAATACGATTTAAATAAAAAAAACCTCGTTGTAACGAGGTTTTAAGTGCTATTGAAATTTTAATCAGCAAACTTTTGCTTTCATTGAGCTTTTGCAAAAAATGCATTTAGCCCCATGTGGATTATTTACTGAAATATCAAACTGTGAGGTTCTATATTGAGATCCACTACAGCAAGGACATTTAAAGTATAGATAGACTTTTATAGTGTCTTTAAAGCGCCACCACTTGTCCTGCAGCAGGACCTTTTGCACCATTTTCAATGATGAATGAAACTTGCTGACCTTCAATTAAAGATTTGAAGTTATCGCTCTGAATTGCAGAGAAATGAACAAATACATCTTTAGAGCCATCAGCTGGAGTAATGAAACCAAAACCTTTATCGTCGTTAAACCATTTTACTGAACCAGTCATTGTATTAGACATAGAATTTCCTTTAATTTTTTAAGTTTGCCATAAGGCATATTAGGTTTGTTTTTTATTTTTACTTATGGGAATTAATTAGAAGGAATTCGCAATGAAGGGTATCTTAGATAACGCTAAATGGTGAACGACTTTAAACTGACTAGCATAAATAGGCCTGTACTTCCAAACCAGTTAAACCATTAGGCCACACAAACACAATAATAGCAAATTTTATATTTCACTCCTTTTTCAGAAAAGCTTACTATTGATAGTATAAATGCAAATTAAAAAGCCATATTTAGCGATTTATTTGAATTCGTTATACCACTATTTATACAGCTAGAGCATATTTTTACAACTTCATAACCTGATTTTTTAGCCATTTTAATTGCTTGCATAGCATTTAAAAAGTTACCCAGATAAAATCTATTTACAGCTATAGGCATATTCTTACATCCAATCTTATGCATTTTATAACTACCCTGTGGTTCCATCATTGTCTGAATGTAATAGTTCATTTTTTCTCCATTAAGCTATACGAGAGGAAGCACACTAACAATCCCCATAATCGATGGTTTTAAACCTCTACACTTAGTTTTCAGAGGCTAAATACCTTTTATTTCCGTGATCTGCAGAATAGTCTTACATCCAGTATACAAGTGAAAATGCAGCTAACAGTAATACAACTATTATTAAAGCATTTCCTGTAAGTGATAAAATGTTTCGGTACAATGTAGATAAATTCATAGGTAGTCCCTTAGGAATTACTTCCCTTGGATACCGCATCTATTTGTTAGATAAAAGCTTGCGAAGGCAAGATTTGCTTTTATAGCAATGAGGCATGATTATTTAATGTACTATAACATACTATCTATACATTAACTTAATTAATAATTTTATAAATGAAAACATTTAGTTAGGAAGCATTTCATGCAAAATACTCTAATAATTAAAATGCTTACTCACTATACATACAATTGATAACAATTTTTTATTAACTTTTTACTTTTAGCTAATTTTATTTTTAGAAAGTAAATTCTATATTTATATTTTATTCATGCGCTTAATAATAACTTAACTTATTGATTCATAATTATTTAAATGGCATTAACCCTTGGTTTTATGCCATTTTCAACTATCATTTAACCTCTTGATTTAACGATATTATTTAAATGGTTTTGGGGAAGTCATTTTCTTAGCCATAAGATAAATTTTACCTTATTTCTTGATCTCCATTAATATTTTACTGTATATAATCACAGTTATTATTTAACTGTTTTTATATACAGCGCTTTATGCAAGGAGAATGTACGATGGTTACTATTAAAGTTCGCTTCGCTGCAAGCATGAAAGGTAAATTACCTGTGGGGACTTTCGACGCATTGAGCAATGAGATCACAAAAAGATTGAACCCCAAATACCCTGATTTAAATATCGATATTAGTTGGGGATCTCAAGCTAATGTTTCTATTGATGGCCTTGGTAAGAACGAAAAGAAAACCTACATTGAAGAAACGCTGGAAGAAATTTGGAATGATGGAGATTGGATGCCTGAAATGAAAGAAACTGAGGAAGTAGAGTATTTCGATAAATGATTAGAGTGCGCCAACTACTCAAGCTGGCGCATTTATATTTTAATTATAGCAATGTGTCATTATCACCAAGGTCATATTGTTTACGTTCCGTAGCTTCCTGTTCTGCTCTTTCCGCTTCTTCTGCTGCTCGTTTAGCTTCTTCTTCAGCTAATCGCTCTGCTTCTAGTTTAGCAAGCCTCTCAGCTTCAGCTAGCTTCTGATTGTAGATAGAATCACTCGGCATATTCACACGAATATCAATCCAGTGGCCATTGGGAATATCACAAGGCTCACCCGGAGTTAACTCAACCATTTCCCCATCGACTTCTTTAAGAAATTCAGGGTAAAGCTTGAATCGCTCATATTGAATATTCTGCGGCAAGTCATGCTTGCGATATGTCGTATAAAGCACGATATCGCCATCCTCATCAGGCTCAACTATGCGACCATCGAATGGGTGCGGTTTACCTTTTTCAAGTACATCATAAAGCGCATACACAAGTGGAAGCTGGTTGATGCCGCATGGAATTGTGATACCACCATTAATACCTCCCCAACTAGCATCAGAGTGAAGGCCAAGAACACCGTGTAACTGATAGATGCCTGTATGCAGTTTTTTGAGCGTTACACCTTCTGCTTCTTCATTTGGATCGACATCGTTAGCGAAAACTCTAACAATCGGAGATGCTGCTTTTAAGTTTCCGTTTGCATCTTTAGTGGTATTTGCCGTGCCATATAAAGTGTTCGCTTTGTACGTTGTTGTATTAGCTGTAATACCAGCACTCGTCTTAACAATGCCAGTATATATATCAACCCCGATGTTAGCGAAAGTGTCACCCGTTTTGAACATAAGATTTGGACAGTATCTAAATGTCCAATCGTTAGTAGCTTCTGTTCTCCATATTGTAGATGCATTAGCCCTGAAGTGTTCGGTAACACTAGCTGTAGTCCAGTTTTGCGCTGTCCCCTCCCCTTTGCCACCCCAGCCGAAATCGCCCGCTAGTACCGCAGTGCCACTTCTGTTAGGGAATGCAATCACAGCGATATTAGCGTTATTTTGATTACGGTGAATTAGGTTAGTCATATTGCCATTGCTGGGGACGTCTGCCTCTAGGCTGACATACGTATCGTCCGCTCTTGCTAGAGTGACGCGCGGATAGTTGCCTGATGCGGTTACTTTCATTGTGTCCCGCGCTTCAACATTACCGTATTTGTTGGCTGTCGCAAGAATTCTAACATTCGATATGTAGTAGGAAGATTTCACCCCGTCATTGACGGGAACGAGTGTCTGGTCCGATACATGCTGAGATATCTCAATGTCCCCCTGCGTATTAGCCAGACAAGTGTAATTAGTGTACGGCGCCCCCCTAAGCCAGATTTCTGCTTTATATGCGTTAATTTGCTTTATTAGAACTGGCGCTATAGTTGCGCTGGCTATGTCAAAGTGGCTGGTGCAGAAGTATGACCCCAAGATATTCTTCTCGGGTTTTGTCCCATTGCCGATAGTAAGATTCAAAATACCGAAGTGCTGGGGTTCTTCGCTGCCAGTCCCAGCTGATGAATAACCAGTAGAGGATGTGTTAGTAACAAAAATTTGGTATCTCTGCGCCCCAGATGAACCGTCTCCAGCACCGATAGTGCAAAGCTTTATGAAAGTTGCCCCTGCGCCAGATTGCCCCGCAAACCAGCTTGCCGCCGCTCTAGCTTCACCGGTAACACGGTTTAATGCAGCAAGGTCTCTACCCTGCCAAGTTAGCTTTCCGTCCTCTGTTAACACTAAAGCTGTTCCAGCGATGTCGTTAACGAACGCAAGTCTATCCTTATCATTAGGAGCGCCGATATACCCGCGGCGTTTCCCGTCCATCTTCTGAAAACCCAAAAATAGTGCTTGATTTTCAGAAGTATTTCTTAAGTTTAACGCATCGCTATTTTTTGTTATTGTCCCGCCAGTTTTATTCAGCTTACCATCTATCTGCTTTTTCAATTCAACAAGACTCTCAAGCCTTACCGTTTCCCCCGTCGGAGTTTTTACCTCAACAATGCCGTCCTGCGTCATCCATGTGTCCATATTTCGCAAGAAATACTGAATATACTGCTGATTTGCTAGCATCTTTCGAACGCCATCGCTCATGCTGTCCAAGACGAATGTCGCAATCTGATACTTCGCCGCTGAAGCGGCAACCGGTACAGGATAAGTGAGATTAATCTCTGTATCTGAGTTCACGGATAACACTGTGTTCATGTAAACAACGTTATTGATGAGATAAGAGATTGGACAACCTTCTGAGATGCCGGCTAAGTTATCTTTCCAGCCCGTTCCTGTGCCGGTAATTTTAGTCTGACCCGCTGTCGTTTTGATTGTGCCTGTTTGATAAATCATATTAACTCCAAAATTTGGACGCAAAAAAAACCGCAATTAAGCGGTTTATCGTTGAATTGAGTATTTAGAAGTAGTCGTTGAAATCGATGCTGTAACATCCCGCATAAACGATTTGGTTGAACATAGAGTTTGCGTACGATGGGTAGCTATCTAGTGTCCACATCTTCGTTGCCTGTATTCGGTTTCCTGAAACAACAAAGCCAGACATATAACAGTTTATTGAGTTCCTTTCGTTCTCCAGCCATGTATTAGGGCTGTCCATAGTGAACATCGGGACGCTGAACTTGCTTGTCGCCACATTGTTGCTTGTATTAACAATTTGTCCGTTGTTATAAAATGGACAATAATCTGATGAAAAAGCTACACCACCGTTTTTATTCCAAATCGTTAACCCATCTGCTGGTTGTAAATTCAATCCATACGCAAAGATAACCACATAAACGTACCCTGCATTTCTCGCAATGACTCTGGAATTGGGTCTATCATAGCGAAGCACTTGACCTGACGATTCCGGTCTTAAAAAAACTAATGCAGATCCACGATTAGGGATATCAGCCGGTATACTCCAATACCCTTTACTGTATTTATCCACATCGATATAAATTTTTTTACGGTACACGCAGTAAGCTACCGTGGATTCTTGCGTGATTGCTCTGAAATTATCAATCGCGGCATCTAGCTGCGAGTTAATGAACAAACCGTACGAATCTTGCGGAGCTTCCTTCAGTACGCCATACAAAAAAAAGTGGGAGTTACCATCACTCCCAGGCAACCAACCCGAATCACCGCCCCACCAGTCATAGTTACAATAGAATGTATCGCCAGACACCCAATAGCTTCCGATACTCACGCCCTGCACAGAACCATAAGCAAGAAAATGACACAATGCTGAAGGCACAATGACCACATTGTATTTCGACATCCCCGGTACATTAACTGACTTATTTTTTTGATATCGCTGAGGCTCAAGTGGGTGAATAACAATATGCTTTAAAAAGGTTAGAGGATAGGAATTGTTAGTGATTTCAATCGGCTTTCCGCCATCCTTTGGGTTTATGAATAGCCCATAATCATCACTCATGCTGGACGCCTCCCCACTTTCACGGCCCATCTTCCATTTTCGTCATAGACTGTCATTCCGGTACCATCGACTAACACCCTACCTGCATCCCCAACGATTTTAAAATCCCCGCTGATGAGCAGTTTGTTAAACTCAGCGTCGCCAGTTTTAGCGTCAATATTAAAACCAACTTTGCCGGGAACGTAATTTGCTGACGTCATTTTGTCAGTTACAACCACGCTATTGAGCCACGCTTTATCGATGAACGTTTCTTTCATGAAAATCTGACCATCTTTCATGTACATAAACGTTTCAAATTTACCGTTTGTAGGGTTGATGAAGGCAAAGTTATTGGCCATAAATCCGATGTAAGTACTGACTTTTCCTGCCTTCACTTCGGCGCTAATAACCATACCTGCTTTATAGAATTGCTTGTTGTACCAAACACCTGCGTTCACATCCCACGTTGCGTAGCCCTCACCTTTTGCCGTAAATTCGGTTGTCGCTTTGGTGTTAACAATCGCCATCTGTTCATCAAGCTTTGACTGAACCTGCGTTTGTGATTCCGCAAACGACTTGTTTAATGACGCGATAGCCTGATCGTTTTTAACAACTCCGGATTTCACTTCACCAATTGAGCTTTCTAATTCAGTGACAGATTTAGAAAATGCTTTGTCTAAATCAGCAATGGCTTGGTCATTCTTGATAACGCCTGCTTTAACGCCATTTATTGATGCATTAACTTCAACAATAGATTGAGCCCATGCCAACTCAGCGCTAGCAAACACACGATCCAGACGCTTAATCTGCGCCACTGATTCGCCGTGTTTTGTGAATAAGTCTTGCTGAACTTCAAAGGTGGCAGCGCTGTTTATCAAGTTAGATTCATTGACCCAATGAAGCTGGTCTTCAAGCCTCTTGCCGGCTTCAGTAGTCATGAACTGACCACCCATTTCATCAATGATATCTTTTGGCAATGCATCTGCTTGCCCAACGGCTTCAACAAATAGTGACTTTCCGTAACTGTTGACTGTTCGAACATAAAACCAATAATCGGTACCCGCTTTTAAACTCTCTTTCGTCCAGAACTGTCCTTGCCCTAACCGATTAGATTTTGTTGTAACTTCCAAATCGTTAGTGTTGGCCAGTTTCTTGTCGCTGAACCAGAATTCAAATGTATAGCCGTGTTGTGCGGATTCACCAGCACGTGGAACGCACGTCAATGAGAACATCCCGCCAGTCACTTCAACACTGACAGGCTTAGGTGGTGCTTGAATATCAAAATCAATAATGGAGGGTGCAGACATGGCGCCAGCGGCATTAATTGAACGAACTTCAGCGCGATAGGATCCGCGAACAAGTCCTGATAAATCGACCCTATCTTGCGGTACCTGAATTGATTGAATCACTTTCCCATCTTGAATAATGTTCACTGTATTGTAGCGAATGTCTGCAGCAGCTGATTTCCAACTCAGATATCCCTGAACAATCTCGCCGATACTAACCGGCACAAATGAGAGGTTTAACGGTGGCGCCACACCGCCCGTCGGCAATACAGTAAACGGTGGTCTAACAAATGGCTTACCGATGACATCCTCATAAATATAAGCACCATCCTCCTCGAGGAGGATATCAACTCCTTCCTGCGGATGAAATTTCCACTCAGCGACACGAAACTCAAGGTTTTGAATACCAATATGAGGAAGATTTAATAAAACAACCTCTCCTGGTCGGTAAGCGTAACCATCCATATTCATGCGCAATTGAATACGGCGACCTGCACGCTTTTCCGTAGATATAAATAAGAAAGTCTAGCTGCTTGGTATGGGCTAGTGACAAACCGGTAATCCATGTTCTCTTTGATTTCTAACCCATCTTCATCAATCCATTCTTCGATAATCACAGGCTCAAAGTCAGTTTTGATGTACAACTGCTCAGCATCAACAAACGTCCCATAAATCGCATTAGTGGCATCGCGCAAAGCCAGTTCCGGCGTGATATTAACGGTATCAATGATTTGATTCGGTTCAATGCGCAATACTGCTGGGCCATTGTAAACCTGCATTAAAATCCCGTGCTTGCCGGCTACATAGGTCGGCTCCGCTGCAATGCATTTGTGCATGTGATCGAGTATCGATGCTGGAGATTCAGAAAGTTCATAGGCCCCATTAATTGTGTAGCGTGGTTCGGCAACACCTTCTGGGCTAACGACTTGTTCGTCACACAGATCTGCAGCGACCTTGAATGATTCAAAATCAATATCAGCATCAGGCACACCAAGATAACTACGATAAAAATCGAGAACTACCAGTGCACCATTGTTGCTCCAGATTGTTTTATTCGTGCGAGGATCGAATAGCTGCTTACCCCAAACCTCTACTTTGACGTTTGGCACACCGTACGGGAATTTTTCAGCATCGTATCTCAGTGTTAATCGTAACCATGCCAAACCATCCCCGATCATGTCCTCTTTCCATGATGGTGCATTCTTTAGCATGTATGGGTCACAATCAGTCCGGGAGTTATGAAACTCATAACCCGCTTTATCGCCGAAAACTCCTATCAAATCATCATTCAGCCAAATCTTGCCGATGTGATCAACTTTGTGTGCAGCAATGGCTAATGCCATAAATAGACGTTCATTTTCATCTTGTTCGCCGCGCTCTTCTTCTGCGAAAAACAATAAACCAGAACACACCGTTTTCCCCACAATAATAGTTTCTGATGCAACCGCAGAGCGTAGAATTTGTTTTCGTTCAGATTGGTCCCGATAGCTCATCGATGGCATTTTATCTTTGAAGATCATGGTACCAGCAGCTTGCACAGCAATACCCGCTACGATTAATGCTGTACCCAATCCACCTGTGGCAATGACCCCTGCAATCATCAACCCAGCAGAGACAATGTTAGTGACCGTCTTTCCCATTTACTCTACTCTCCATGCTTTGACTGGTTGATGATTAACTGGCATTGCTCCTGACTCGGTAACCGCCCAAACTTTATTTGCCCATATAACGCCAAGCGTCTTCCCATCATCGCCGTTAAACATGACGATATCGCCACGCATTGCTTGATTAACTGGAATTTCAAGAAAGTGATTTAAAAGCGCAGACTCAATATCACCGAACTCCGTTTTTAAAACACGCATTGCGCCGGTGCGAGTTTTATATCTTCCACGCACTTTTTCACAGGGATCAAAATCACAGAGCGCAATCACACAATCCGCAGCAAATAAGCAGCAATCGTGCTCACCCCATGAAAATGGCGTTTGTGTTGCTTTTTGTAAGGTTTCAGGGAGTCTGGTTGTCCAGTTAGGATGTCGCATTGCTGATCTCCGGGCATAAAAAAACCCGCCGAAGCGGGTTTATGGAATTCGAATAATTATTTTTTGCACATTTCTAATATGGCTTTATCTTGTTCAGCACTATTAGAAATAATTACAGATCCAACATCAATGTTATACCCATCTATTGCCACTGTGGATATAAACATTCTACTGCCAGCATACCCACCATATATGTTTTTGGAATTCACATACCCACACACAGTAACATTTTTTGATTTACCATTAGACTCATTTGAGTGAGATTCAAAATCTCTAAAAATTGCTGATGAAGGATCCGTCATTTTACTAGAAACTTTTTTCTCTACAGCTTCATATATGGATGACTGAGATACAGAAGCCTCTCGATAAATAAAAACAGCGACAACCACGCCAACTACAACTGCAGAGCTAATCATTAATTGTTTGTTCACTCGAATATCCTATACAGTTTTTTTCAAGAGTAACGACAAATCACTTATAAATAAATGCTGGCGCATCTTTTTTGCTACCCCAATAGATAGCACGCTCCGCCATTTGTGCAACATAACGAAAAATACGATCACCCGTGTGCCTCTTTGTCCATGATTCATCGGTGAATCTATCAGGCAAACCTTGTGACCATCGCTCAAAGCGGTTTGATACCGTCACGGCAACTTCGTTATTATTACCCGTAGTCACACCAATATTTGATATTTGACCAGCGAACACAATTTCAGCTACAGCGGGTTTCCCATCACCACCTAAAGCCACCAGCATTAAACTGACATTTCTACCACGACTTCGCTCATTCATAACATCGGCAATTAAAAGTGAGTCAAAACCAGAAAGTGACAAGATAAGTTGTTGTGGGCTTGTGGTGTTACTTTCCGAAACTGTTTCTATGCTCCCCAAAGAACCCACGCCTAAATAGACTTCCCCCGCAATAATCAAATTGCCAATCCCGGTATGGGCTCTTGTTACCCCTGACTTCAAATCAAGTTTTGCAGCAATGACTAATTCAGCCCCATCATTAATTGCTTTGACCATGCTGTTAGAAAATGGATGATAAAGCATTAGAATAACGCCTCCTCAAACGTAATTGTTACATTAGAAAAGACGCCCGGTCTGTATTGAAAATTACCCTGATCATTGCTGGTTAATTTAAAAACTCCAAATGGACGCACAGTTTCTAATTTATCATTGGCTGCTGGAGAAACCCTTAACATAGGTGAAATAGGGATAACTGCATTCCCTTCTTTGTCACTAATGACATTATCAGTGACCATTTTCAACTCATTACCAACCGTCAAATAATCGCCTTTACGCAATATAATTGAACTAGCTATCCATCCTTTAGTTTGTAATATTTTACCTGTTTGATTGGCGGTACTTATTCTTGCTTCACCTTTTCCAATCAATCCTTGACGCAACCAATTACTAATTTTTACTCGGCCACTTTCACCATCAAGCGCCGCCATAAGAACCTCTAGATCGCGTGATAATTGCTCGGTAAGATTATTAAAGGTTAATGTGCAGCGCCAACGGCTACCAGGAAAGCGCACTGTTTGCACGCTTCCGGTAAAAACAGACGCAAATGATTTACTATTGCTGATTAATTGCCAGTTCATTGTTGCTGGCACAACGGCTTCTGGCCACTCTAATACCATGATTACCTCTCAAGGGATCCTCGGATTTTTCCTCTCGTCATAAAATCACGCTGTATTTTAGCTAAAGCGTCATCTGAACCTTGCTTTGCCCCCATCTTTGCAGCTTCTTGCATTGCATCATAAAGAGCCTGATCACCATTGCCAGTAACGTGGAATGTTTGATGAATAATAATACTTGGCGCGGCTGATTGTGCTTGCTCCAACCCTAGAACCCTAACGCCTAGCGAACCATCCCTTCCGCGAGTTAATGGCATAATCGCCTCTGGTCCAGCCTCACCCATTAACCCCATCCCAGGAACGCCACCCTTAGCAAAAGGAAATAACGTTGGAGATTTCACAATACTATTACGATGGGCGCTTAATCCAGGAGACTCATAAGTATTACCTTTGGCATTTGGTGTGGCTTTTAGTCCCATTGCATCACCAAAAGCGGTACCAGTAAAACCTGCTTTTAGAGCATTGAAGATCATCATCTGGAAGATCATTTTAGTAATTTCAGTCACTACTGATTGGGCAAAATCGGCAAAGTTTAATTTCCCTGTCGCAACGAAGTTAGCCAGCATACCTGACATGTCACTGAGGGCTGAATTACTAATAGATCGCATTTGGTCATAAACATTTTCAGCTGTATTGCCAAAATCTTGCACACCTCTAGCCATTCCTTTGTAAGCATCCTTCTGATCTCTAGATTTATCTTTCGACGATTGACGAACAATTTCTAACTGCTTTTGCTCTTCTTGAAGTAAAAATGCCGTTTGGTCAGCATAGAGTTGAGATTTTTTATCTGAAACTTCCTTGTCCAATTGATAGCGTCTTTGCCTGAAATCATCTTGAATACGCTGCTCTTCAAGCATTAAATCATAAGCATTTTGACTCATCGTCATTTGCAAGATTTGATTTGTTGCATCTTGACTAATTTTTGACGTTTTTTGCATAACCTCAAAATTTTGGTCATCAAATTTCTTTCGCAACTCCTTAAATTTAATTTCTTTTTCTAACTCAGCGTTTTTTAGTAACTGTGTGCGGATCTCAACATGGTGTGATTGGATGCTTTTTTGTCGAGCATTTAAATGCTGCCCTTGCAATCCAATTAATTCTTGTTCAAAGGAAGCAAGCTTACGCTCTGATGCAGTAAGACCTTCAGTTTCTTCCAATTGAGCTCGTAGTGCGGCACCTTGTTGCAAAAGCTGTTCTATACGCTGCTTTCCTTCATCAACAACAGGGTTGCTACCTGTTTTCTTTGGGGCAGTAAATAACTTATCCAGCCCTTTTATGGCTTGTTGATATTCATTTGCGGAAATAGTGCCCTTATCCAACATCTCTTTGAATTGCTTTTGCCTTTCAGAGCGTTCCTTTTGCTGATCTGTTCCTGCTTTAAATGCTGCATTAAAATTTGTAGTTATCTCAAGTTGTTTATATGCAGCTTCTTTTTGCTCTAATAATTGCTTTTCTTGTATTTGCGCCTGTTCTTTTTTTAGTTTTATTGTTTCCTCTAAGAATGCATTATTCACTTGTGTATTTATTTTTACATAATTACTACCGTTAGTTACCTCATATAGTCCTTGATAGCTACGCCTAAGAGATTCAACCTCATTTTTTTGTGCTTTTAGCACTTCACTTTGCGTATTTTCCGCTTTTACCTTAGCTTGCAGTGTCGATATTTGAGCTAATTCGGAAGCCTCTCTTGTTTTTCCTTCCCTTTCAAGTAGCGCGATGCGCTGAACAATATCTGATTCGACAACAACGCCTTCATCAATTAGTTTTTTTATTCCAGTTAATGGCTGTTCACCTATAGAAACCAATTTACTAATAAGCAAATCAACGCTACCACCAGACTTTTCCATCTGAACACCAAGCTCTGAAACTTGGTGAAGCAAATCACCAGAAAAACCCGCACTAGCTGCGGCAGTCACAGATTTATAAGCTTCTGCAGTTCCACCTAGCTCATTCGCTAGATTTCGTAGATCATAGGCGGTTGTTACAAGCCCTAACCCGCCTTTTTGCAAGGCTGCATTGAAGGCTTTTTGGCGCTCTTCGGCTTGCTGATATTGAGAGTATAAATAAGTAAAGGCACCCGCTGACGCCATAATGCTAATACCAACAGCGCCCCCCATCATGCCCCATGCACTTTTAAACAAACTGGCACTATTCGCCGCTGCCCGCTGTGAGAAGGTTAGTTCTTTGCTGGCATCGGATAATTGAACTGTCGCAGCTGCTAGATTTTTCTTACCATCAAGCTCGCTTTTATCAGCCAAAATAATGGCATTAGACGCACTCTGCATTCGCTTCTTGGCATCGGCTTCGGCAATATTTGCCTCACTGATAATGCGTGCGTTTTTAGCATGATCCTCAGCATAGCTGACTGATATACCATGCTGCTTATTCACTTCAACTTGTCGCTCTAAATACTCATCGAGTGCAAAAGCTTGCTCTCTGCGGGCAATGGCTTCATCACGCATTTTTGCTGCAAGATTGATTTTTTCTTGGGCGCTTTTTCTATCCGCTTGAGCCCCTTCGATTTGAGCACGAGATAAATTAATAGCCTCTCTCGCGGCTTCTTGTGCGACTCGCTGCTGTTCTGCTAAAGAAAATTTAACACTGTTGACGTTCTCTAATGAGCGTTCCAGTGCAGGAATAAAACCCCCAATTAAACTACTGGTCGCTACCGATGAACCCGCAGAAACACTGGTAAGTGCATTTCTTAGTTGAGCAAATCCAAGTTGTGAGTGTCTCGCCAATTGGCCAGAAGCAGATAAATCAGCACCCGCCTTTCTGGCACTGGCTGACACTTCTAATAATCTTTCCGCTGTGTTACCCGCATCTTTCGTTGCTGCTTGTGCGAATTTTTGGGATTCTTTTCGCGCAGAGTCATACGCATCAAAGACTTGTGATTTAAAAGAGGCTGCGTTGAGGTGTAACGCAACCGCTAAACTTGCAACGTCAGCCATTTAAGATCCTCATGACATTATTACACTGCTCTTCCACATTTGATGGAAGCGGTGTTTGGGTTATTGGAGGGTGTTCGCCTTGCTCCGGCTCCTGATCAGGCTCATGAGAGAAAAAAGCCTGCCAGTGAGTGATAATATCTGCAGGCAATTGTGCTATTTTGCGTGGGTCTGGCTCACCCCACCTGTCAGCCAGTTGGAAAATCAACTTAAGATAGGGTGAGTTGGTTAGTTTTTTTTAGCTTCCTCAACCGAGCCATAACTGTATTTTTGTACGAATGCCATCGCAGAAAGTAGTGTTGGCGTATCGTGTACCGTCACTAATTCATCCGCTGTAGGTAACTCATCTTCAGGGATTGGATTACCTTTTTCATCGCAAATCGCTTTTAAAATCAACTTAGCACCAGCCTTACTAGCGTCTGAACTAAATCCGGTTTTTTGAGCTTCCTGAAGGTCATGCTCATATTCATCAAGCTCAGCAATTGTTAGCCGGCGAAGAAAGACTTTGGTACCTAAAATTGAATGTTCTTCAATGTGGGGTGTAGGTTTCAGAAGAGATGACTTCAGAGACATTATTCTGTACCTCCAGCAGTAGCAACACCCCATGTGATGTTATTTTGCTTACCTTTTACAGTAATTTGGATAACCTCATTCGCAGGCGCTTCAAGGCTATTCATTTCCCAGCCAGATAATGCCAAAATCATGGTTGCTGTACGTTTGTTAGGTAGCTCAAGGTAAAACTGCACTACTTCACGGGCATTCGCAGCGTTCAAAAATGCAGCAAAATCCGCATTCTCTGGATCATCGATAAACCCAAGTGATTTTTCAGGTCCATCCGGTAAATCAGAGATTGATTGTTTGTTTTTATCGATAAGCGTAGTGCAATCAACAAACCCGCCAGTTAGCCCCGTTGCGCCTGTTGCTTTGCAGTTTTCCAGTGCTTTCATCTGCTCAACGGTATCACCCGGTTTACCAAATTTAACGATAGTGCCGGCAGGCAACATTGCATATTCAGGGGATGATTTTTTATCAGCCATATTGATAGCTCCAATAGTTTAATTAACGATATTTTTCGATGCTTGCACGTATTTCCGATGCAAGTGTGTTGAGAATAAATTGACGGTTATAATCCAACGCAGGTCTGATGAATGGATTCGGTATCTGTTTGATGGTGCCAAATTCTTGCGCCTTTGCTTTCATATAATGCGCTTTAGTAGGACCCACTCTTACTGTCATGACAGAGAGTGTTTTGTTGTCCTTCATTCGGCTTGTGGTCGTAATTTTGATGCTGTCTCTCATGTGTTCAGCTTCGCTTGTCGCATCATAACCAGCATGCTTTTTCATATCGTCCAACACGGGTGTCATTGCCTCTCGCCCCGCTTGCCTTAACACCTTTGTGGTAATTTCTTCTCCTAGTTTATTTAGCTCATATTCCAGGTCTTTTAACCCCTTCACTTCGACCGTCATTCTCATGTGGCGTCCTCTGGATAAGTAAGAACAAAATCACGCATCACTCTGAAAATAACGCGCTTATCTGTCTGCTCCTCTCGTGACTGCATGAAGGCCCCACGCTGAACGGTTTGTACTGGATATGATCCGATATGACCGTGCGTAATGTTTTCCCAATCTTTAAGTACTAAGGCCTCTAGCTTCAATGCTTTGGCATAATCATTGGGGATCTGGAAGGTGATTTGAAAGCGCGATTGAACAAGGGAGGTTTTAGCGAGCCCAGTAAGCACTTTAGGGTCGCTGATGCGCTGATAAATAACCCCTTCCAACACATCGGATGGCAGCCCTAACGGATATGCCTTTAATCCAGTTAGTCGCTCCAAATCGGCTTTAATGTCAGTTTCTATCATGCTGATTGTCAGCCTCCGTCGTTATGATTAGTCGGTCTGACTGGTTTCTATCAACAGCGCGAACCGTGAAGTTGCGGTTTTGATAAGTGATGATCCACCCGATATTAACGTCGCTGCGTGGTCGAATAGTGAATTGGTACGTTTCAATAACCTGCTGTTGATCGGCGGTGCGTATTTTCCGGTTAGACATCGCCTCCGCTTTTGCCCAAACCTCTTTGACTTTCACCAAACTAGATTTAGGGACGCCGAACTCATCCCTCACTTCCTCGATACGCGATAACAAAATCCGCTTATTGAGTTCGCCCGCTTTCATATCACCCCCCCTAAATATTAATATAGCGATATGGCTCCAATAGAGCTTTAAACCCGGCAGACATTCCCGTTGTTTCTCTATTTTCATAGAAATGACCCACCGCCAGCATAATGGCCAACTCAACATCCTCCGAGATCTGCAAACCATCTGGATCGGATTCAGGAATATCACCGTCATAAAGCGTTCTATTGATGTAGTTTTCTGCCCGCTTCTTAGCCGCAAGCATATACGTGATCAGCAAGTCATCTTCTGTTGCATTGTCATCGTCAATCCGACATTGCGCCTTTAACTTCTCCAATGTGGGTAATGGCATGTTTTCACCTTAATGCCTGCGACCATGACCAGATCGCAGGCACAAAAAAACCGCAATTAAGCGGCACTTGACTGGGGGAGATTAATAATTATTTTGTGGTGCCTTTACCGACCAGCGCCTTAATCGCTGAAGTATCTTCAAGGACACAATCGAAGCGGTGGAACGCCAAAAATGCGGTCTGATCATACTCTGCATAACGCTCAACTAAACGTTTCAGAGTCATGTAGGTCACACGACGCAAAATGAATCGGTCAAAGTCACCGCAGAAGATGAATTTCTTACCCGCTTCCATTTTATCAATGGCCTGATCAACCACATATTGCATACCCAAGATAGTCGAAGGAGCAACTCCGGCAATCGATGGCAACCACAGTGGGCGTTTTTGTGCATCCTCCATTTCTTTCAGGTTTTTTAATGTGTCATCGTTGAACGCTAAACGGAACTTAGGTCCATTTCGGTAGGCAGGGTCTAACGCATGTTCTAAAGCGTTAATATCTTTCCACCCAAACGTTGCGGATGCATCAATCGTACCAGTGACGGAAGCATCTAGCCCTTTAGGCTGCAGCGGCGATCCAGTCCCTGTGCCTTTAACTAAATACTTCGCTTCACCGCGACCAATCCGCTGAGCAATACGGCTACCTAAATATGCTTCAATATTCACGCCGCTATCTTGAAGTAACTCGTTTGATACGCGAATAATTTTAGAGGAAAGCTTTTTCGCACCTAAGATTGCAGTGCCAAATTCTACATCTTGTTCGCTAGCCGCTGTATTTTCGCCTAATAATTCCCCTTCTTCCTCTGTGCCATCCGAAGTGGACCATGTAATACCTTGTCCTGTTGATGTTGTTAAAATTTGTGCGACGCTGGCAATGCCACCATATGCCTTCATCTGCTCAATAATTTTATTCAGCATTTGTGTCGGTACGGTATACCCGCCTTTTTCATCCGGCGATGTTCCCTGCGCACGTAATTCTTTAAGCGCTTGACGCTCTTCCGTTGATAACTCACCGAACCCGCTACGCACAAAGCGATCAAAGGCTAAATTACGACGTTCGACTTTTGCCGCTTCAGGGTCATTTTCAGGATTACGACGCTGCTCTTGCTCTTTATCGTCAACAAACTCCTGGTCTAATGAACGAAGCTGCTCTTCACGCTCAATTTGTGCTTCCAAGTTTTCAAGCTCTGTTTTCGCTTTATTCCACTCGGTGCGCTGCTCATCGGTCATCACACCTTCACCCACTTTTTCGTGAATAGCACGCATATCGACAGCGATGGTGTTACGTTTCTGTTTTAATTCATGAAGCTTCATAGTCATAGTATTACCTTATGCATTGAGTAAAGTTAAAATGCGCTCACGCGCTAATTTTTGATTAATCGCTTTTTGCAGATCACCGCCGTTTCTGGCTTCCTTCCAAGCTTCCATCGAGCGAACTGCGGCACCGGCGTCTTGATAGGCTGGGTAGGTCACTGGACTCACATCGAATAAGCGCGAGAATTTGTGAATTTCACGAATAATCACGCCTTCATCATCTTGATACCAATCTTCACCATCTCGGGCGACACGAAAAGCAAAAGAACTTTGGTTGATATCGCCACGCTGCATCGGGGCTAGCACTAAATCACGGATAGTTTGGGTACCAGGGGCGGTAATGTCATAAACCAAGCCACGCTCGTTCACACTTAAAGACAGCGTTCCTGCCGCTGTTCTTCCGAGAATATAGTTAGGATCATGATTGAATAATCCGCGAACATCATCATTAAGCACGTCATCAAACGCCCCCGGCTTAATAATTTCTTTAAATCCATACATCAGCTCAGAACGAGAGTCGAAAACAGAGCCTAACCCAATAATATGGGTTGCTTGATTCTCATCTCCAGGTTCAGCTCTCACCTCCCCCATATAGCAGCGAGTTTCTTGATTACTGCTCATCATTATCTCCTTTGGGTTTTTCTGTTTGACTTCCCACAGGCTGAGCAGCGTTAACACTGACTAACATTTCGTCCAGCCCATCAACTGGGTTCATATCTTCAAAAGCACGCACTTCATTTCGACTCATCCAACCATCAGTAATGGCATAATGATAAAATTGCGCGCGCTCTTTCGCGGTACCACGTAATAAACCCGCCAAATTAAAGCGAGCATAAAACCCTGCCACTCTTTCTTGTCTTGTGAACAAGCGTCGATTAAGTTCCTGCTCCCAATTAACCACCCACGGCATGATGGTATGGCGAACAAACTGAATGGATTGCTCAGAAATATTAGAGTAAGTCGCCTTTTCAAGGTCATTAATCATGTGAGCAGGAACGTTAAAGATCCCCGCAATCATAGAGCGGTTTAATTTCAACATATCGATAAGCTGAGCATCGACAGGGGAAACGGTTAACGCTTTGTAGTCTAGATCTGCGGGGATAAGCATAGTTTTATTCTCCTGACTACGGAGTGAGGCACTTGCCTTTTGCCACATATCTTTTATACGCGCCCAGCCGTCTTTATTTAGCTCACCTTTAACAGACAAAATACCAGCCGGTCTTGCATTTCCTCCGAAAAAAGAGCTGGTGTATTTCTGTCCGCTCATTCCCATACCGATAGTTTCAGCATGCTGGGCAATAGGGCTTAACCCCATGCGTTGGTTATTGCCCAGAGCTCGAATGTGGATCATGTCATCAGGACTGATGGCAAAATTACCGAGTTCATTGTAAACACCGTAGGTATAACGCCCGCCTGTATTCAATAGGGTAGTTTCCCACGGCATACATGCCTCGAGATTGGTCACTTCCCCTTTGCGGTTACGTACGACCTGCGTGTAACCATTTCCCCAGCCTAAAATGTGTCGATGTTTCGTTTCTCGCCATTTATAGCTGGTTTGCCACTCGTTAGGTTCATCGTGAACAAGATGAAATAAGGAATGGTCGCGCGCTGTTTCAACTTTATTGCCCGATTTACGCATAATATGTAATGGCATTTGAGCAATAGATGAAGAAAGCACGTAAATACACGCATACACTGCGGCAAGCTTCATCGATGTTTCAGGGCTAACATGTACATCAGCAGTGAAAATTCCATCGGTATCAATGGAATCTGAGGTAATAGGTACCGATGGATTTTCAATGCTTGTCAGTTCATCATTACGAAATAACGCATTAAGAAGCACGTTTCCCCCTCATTGCCGCCACTAATGCATAAACCACCAGCACGGAACCGCCGATCATTAATGTATTGGGGAGCCCATAATTTAGATAACAGCCTGCCATCACCGCCCCAAAACCAATCAAGGCAGTCAAATCAAGAAATAAATTTTTCATAGGAATAGTATGTCTTCGTCAGGATCAAGAGAGGAAAGGAAATCGGATGATTCATTCAGCATGGCTCGGCCTACACCCATCATGGCAGAAACAGCACCATCAATTTTATTTTCATTGCCATCTTTGGTTGGCCTAACAACATCATCGCTACCCGGCAAATACTTGCCAACCACATTTTGGAAGCACCACGTCATGATAGGGTTACCATCATGATGAAATCGACCAGCAGCAAGTGCGGCTTCAATCTCTTTCATTGGGTCACTCATGTTTGTGTAGTTTTGCGTAATCGAAATGGGCTCCAGTCCTTCATCCTGCAATCGATGCGAAAGCGCAATGGCACCAGAGGGGTCGATAGGGCTTGAAACGATGTTGAAATGCGCTCTCAATTTTAAAATTGAGTCCTCAATGAGCCGATAATCAACTTCTGCACCATCGCTAGGAATGAGAACACCTTGATTGACAAAACTTTGATAGCGTTCAGCGGTTCGTAACTTGTCAGTATCCGTTGAATAAATGGTATCTTCAGGCGCAAAAAATAAGGGTGACACTGAAAAGTAATGTTTTTTACCGTTAATTTCGCGCTTAAAGATAGGTGCGACACAGTTCAAGTCCAGCTTTGTTGCTAAGTCGATCCCCAAATAAACATCTTCACCGTAGAAATCTTCAATTTTTAGGCTCTTGTCCTCCGCTTTTCGCCAGTGGTCCATGTTATAGAACGCTGACTTAGCGGTTACCCAAATATTGAAATGCTTTGTTTTGATTTTATTGGTTTGCCTCGGCGTTGTAATGCCAAGCTCTTGTTTTGCCAAGAGATAGTCATACTTAACCGAAACACCACAATTTGGGTTAGATTTGATGACCGATTCAGGTAATTTCCAATCATCGTCTTTATCAATCGTGTAAATAATGCCAAAGATTTGATCATTGGCCCCGCCAGTACGAATCCCCTCAAGAATTTCAGTTACTTGGCTGCGTTTATCATAACAAGGGCTTTGAATATCAAAACCTGCCGTCGTGATAATGAGTGTAAGCGGTTGCTCACGCGCTCCCATCCCCGTTGTCATTGTCGTATACAGCGCATCCGTTGAATGCTCGTGGTATTCATCGATAATGGCACACGTTGGGTTATCACCATCACCGGGATCACCAATTAAGGGCGCAAATACTGAACCATCTGGGCGAGTCATTTTTTCTGCCCACGGCTTGATTTGAAAGCGTTTTCTTAATGATGGAAGCTTTTTGACCATCGCTAAAGCAGGTTCAAAGACTTTCCATGCTTGCTTTTCAGTGGTAGCGCCACAATACACCTCAGCGCCGTACTCACCATCAGCACAAAACATGTAATTACCGACGGCGGCCGCAATGAGCGACTTCCCATTTTTACGGGGTACTTCAACATACATTTCTGTAAATCGACGATTACCACATTTCTTTTTTACCCAACCAAAAACCACACAGAAAATAAATAGCTGCCATGGTTCAAGTGTGATCCGTAACTTTCGTTTTGCCCAGTCACCTTTGGTGTGCGGCATAAGTTGAGCAAAACGACAAAACCGCTCAGCCTTATCTTTATCAAATCGATATGGCCAGTTTTTATCTTTCGCTTTCTGGAGATCATCTAAATGCCGTTGGCATGACTGTTTGACGTAGATACATGATGGAATCTTTCCGCTAACAATATCTCTAGCATATTGATTTGCCGCGTTGACGCTCGGATAAGTAGCCATAATTAAAACTCATCGAATTCGTTTCCATCATCATCTTTCTCTTTTGCGCCAGTGCTTCTCATTCGACTCAACGGGTCTAGGCCGAGCAATGATCCCAGTCGTGCTATTTGCGAAACGCTGTCATTTCGAACGGCAACAGCAGGATGTTTTTTCAGTCCACCCATTCCACTCATTTCAGTAATACCGCCACTTTCCAAATCTGCTTTGGCATGTTTTAAAATAACTTGTTCCGCTGTTAGCATCAGTTGAAAAGCATTGCAGTACGCGACTAGCAACGGAGCATCTTCAAGTTCAAACGTGCCGCGCTCAATTAAAATCTTACTTTGTGTTTTCCAAAGTTTTATTGCTGCATCACCCATTAATTCATCGGGTGGGGCGATTCGAGTAATGCTGCTTTTTCCGTTTTTAGCAGGTAAATTTTTGTGTCGACCGCCACCCGAGGCACGGATACCAGTTGCCATTTAGCCTCCTAAAAAATGTTAAATTTGTTAAAAATATCGAAAAAAATAATCCTTATTTCGCGTCCGTAAAAATTGACTTAAGGCGGCGGTACTACAAGGCGAAAGTGGTAGGGATTTGCCCCGCCCCTCCCCTTGTGAGTTGTCGCTCGTATAGCGGCTATCTTCTGGTTCGTTCGCTTGCTGTCTTACTTCTATGACATAGCCAGCACAACGATTGCAGGTTGCTATCATCATCGGTACCACCATGCGCCTTGGGTTTGATATGGTCCACTGTCCTTGCTTCTGTTGGTCTACCTGACTTCAAACACTCTTGGCATAGATGTTTATCACGATACAAAACGCGAGCACGTATCTTGTCCCACTTGGAGCCATAACCGCGCTCATGACGGCTCTTGCCTTGCTGGTGGTTTTCCCATCCTGTATTCATGTGCTCTTGACAATAACCACTACGGTCAGTGGTTGTTTTACTGCAGCCATGCTTGCGACAAGATCGAGGTATGCGAGGCGGCATAATTTTCTCCACAAATGAAAAAGCCACCAGTGATTAGCTGATGGCTATAAACCTTTACAAATATAAGGTAGCTATTATGTAGGTAACCGCGTACTGTTGCCGCGTTGAAGTATGCTTTAGCTTTGAATCCTAAACATGCATGACCTTTCAACAAAACCTAAAAACAATAAGTTCTATTAAAGCCTACGACATTAAGACCCTCTTTAGACACGGGGTCTATTTTTTAAATCTAATCTTCCAGTTGCAGAACGCCATGCTCTTCAGAGCCTTAATAAGCAATCAGACCTCCATAAATAATTTCGTCACCATCACGGATAGTGATTACTTCATGGTGTAACACAACTGACCATCTTATTGTGTAAATTCATGTAGTGATTAATTTGCGCCTGTATCTTAATGAATCTCAGCACCTTGAATGCCATTAAAACTAATGCCCTCGAAATGAGTCATGCGGTCAAGTACCACTACGACACTCGAATTGTATCCGGAGCCATAAGACGGAAAGCTGTAGGTTTTCACTATGCTGTTATCTCCGCATTAATTTTCAAATGTTGGAATAATTATACCAATTAAAAAGCCCCGTATTGCGAGGCTCAGATTTGTAATATCCGCTTGAGATTACTACTTTTTTAATGTTGTGGTCATTCACGATTAACGTATAGTGAAGCTCTATTCATAAGCAGTTATTCTCATTTAGCCCCGATATCTGGGGTATTTTTATTTATCAAAAGCAAAAAGCCACCGGTGATTAGCCGATGGTTATGAACCTTTACAAATATAAGTTGGCTATTATTTAAACAATGGAGTACGTTGAATAGGCTCGCTTACCAAGCTAATACTAGCCGCGAGCATGCATGGCACGTCTACTCAGACAAAACATAATAAGACTTAAACTATCCTATACATTCAGACCCTCATTAGACACGTGGGTCTATTTTTTAATTCTCTCAGCTTCAATTTCCTGTATTGCTTTAAGCTGCTCATTCGCCTTCTCTATCGTTCCTAGCAATAATCTGTTCCATAATACAGACGCTTTGAATGATAGGGTTTTACCATCACTGTCAGGCGGCAATGGCGGTACCACAGAGTTAGTTAACGTCGATGGAATTGGAACGCATTGCGCGCTCTCGTAGCTCGTTTGTGTACTCGAACAAGCCATCAGTAACAAGCTGAGGCACAAGAGAATCACAAGAAGACTCTGCTTTGAGTATCGTTTTATATTCAATGATTTTCTCCTGTGCTTTCGCATCAGCTTGAATGCCGTTCCGGTATGCTGTTGTTGCTATCTGATTGAAGCGATTGAATTGAAATGACTGACGGGCAATGACTGCGCTTTGTTTGATGTTATCTTGCTTTAACTTGTCGTTGTCGCTCTTAACTGCAGTGTTGTTATCATAAAGCGTTAATGCCAACCAGCTAACAGCAACTAACATTAAAAAAAGCCAAAACGAGTTATCTATCTTCATAAGTTAACCTGCCGGGCTTTGTTGTAATTAACCGCACTTTGGCAGCGTTTTTCTAAACTTACCTTGTCAGTGCCACCACAGGTATTGTCATTGAGTGCGTATATGCCAGCTGCCAAACAGACGGGGATTCCGATAATGAAAGCGGATAAGCATAAGCAAACTCGCCATGGCATACGGCGTTTTCTATCTCTCTGCGTGTTATCAAGCCTTTCCACTCTTTACCCCCTGCGTATGTCCAGCGTTTAAGTTCGTTGCAAGCGCCAGCGATATCACCAGCGTTTAGCTTCTTCAGCATCGTAGAACGAGCAAAAGCACCTGTACCTACGTTGTAGGCAAACGAATAAATAGCGGCTCGTGTGTTATCGTCGATATCAACTTTGATTAGAGGGTCCACACCCTTTCTGACTTTGTTGAGGTCTTTTTCAAGCAAGGCTAAACATTCTGATTCTGTATAGGTTTTGGTGGGAATAATGTCTGCGCCGGTGTGCCCAAAACAAACCGTGGTTACGCCTACTACGTCTTTGTATGGCTTATATTCAATGCCTTCAAAATAAGCAATCATTCCGACTGTTAATGAAATTAAGCCACCAGCAGCGGCAACCTTGATTTTATTTGGTATCTTTGCCACTGTTAGCCTCTCTTAATTTGAATTCTTTCCGCTTGTAGTACCAATTCACCAAAAATGTGGCGACTGTACAGATGATCCCAATGAGTACCGCCCACTGATCTAACGATAAAGCCCCGACTGCAGTAGTGATGACTCCGAGAGCATAAGAAAAGGGGCTAGAGTATTTTTCGTGCATACGCATATCCACCCCCTGCGGAGTGTTCCGATGTTTTAGTTAATTGGTAGCCACCAGCAACTTCAATGTAGTAATTAAACATGTTGAACTTGATTTGCTGTGGATAATATGAAGAAAGCCGCACTAGGCGACTTTATGAAATGAATGACCGTTTCCCCTGGCTAACGCCATTTAGTGTTACTCATCCACAAGTCGGGACTTACTATGGCAGCATATCCATTGTTACCACTTTCTGTTTATTTCCTCGAATTCAAGGAAATTAAAATAGAAAGGTACACCATATAGCCATCGACGAAAACCTCATCTGATGACCATCACAACACAACTCTCAAAAATGAAGAATGTGCATATACTATAAAGCCCCACAGACGTGAGGCTTTATAGTTATTTGGTCCGCCATCGAGGCATCGAACCTCGACTCTTAACCTTAATTAAGCTAAATACTCTTCCAGTTGAGTTAATGGCGGGATGTACTTACTTTAGCCAATCTAACGTTACGTAGATCACTAAAAACATAAGTGCAATGATAAAAACATTTTTGATGAACCTAAAAATACAGTCATAAATAATAGATCCTGCCATGGTTTTTCCTTGGGCATTTTCCCGCCGGATACCACATCTATTTTTTAGATAAAAACTTGCGATTGCAAGGCTTGCTATTTATAGCAATGAGGTATGTTGTCTTAAACACCATAGCACACATATCGAATGGATACTCAATTAATAACAAAAATGCCGATTGACGAGGCTTCATCCTATAAGTTAGGTAACAACGTATTCACTCTTATCAGATTGGCACCTAAAATTCGTAGAATAAAGTATGTAGCCACACCCAATAGCAGACTTCTCAAGACCCCAATAGCAGCCCATTGCGCCGATGAAAAACCATCTAATAATTGCTTTAACCAGTAAACGTTGAACCTGTCGAAGCAGCATCGGAGGCGTCAGTCGTTAATTTATCCATATGCATATACTCCTTCAGAGTGTCCGATATTTAGTTAATAGAAAGTCACCAGCAATAACAGCTAGAACTGAATAGTTGGCAGACGCAACTCCGCCTTATGCGCAGCTATCTATTTCTCTACATGGGGTTTTCGATAAATTCATGAAATACTGCTCGCCAATAAACTTTGTATTTGGAATCGGTGAGGAAACAACGGAATGACCAAGAGAGGCTTAATTTCTTTTTTGCTTTACCAGATAACTTATTACACAGATTAATAAATAAATTTTTCATTTTTTCTTCAATAAAAAAGGTCACCGAAGTGACCTAATATTTTGAAATTAAGTTATTGGAGTCATTTACCTAGGATACTTTGTTCCAGATAAAATCGTCACTTTGTAATTTATGTGAGCCATAATGCACTTTATAGCCATTACCTAATAACGATGCTCTCAATTCCGCTTGAGTTTTAGTAGCATGTACGCTATCAAGATGCCACGGGTTATATTTAACCACTCCCCATCCCAAAACTGAATTTATATTGTCTGGGTCTGGCAGTAATTCACTATCTACAAACATATCTATTTCCTTTATTGGGTACCCAGAGATAGATTATTGTATTTACTGCTAACTAGCTAATGACTTTAACTGAGATATCTGTGGCGTCACTATCACAATGAGTGGTCACAATGGCTACCTCACTTGAAATACAATCAATATTGTATTTTTTGTTAAATTTAGTATCCGACTACCGTTAAAGGTATCTTGTACCAACAGATTACCTTGTTGGTATATCTCAAATGAAATTACCCATTAAGCTTAGTTACGGTGACTAGGATTTTTTCACTCGATACTTCTCTTAAATAGAAAAAGGCATACGCTATGCGCAGCCCTTGGAATATTTTGTTGTTGAATTACTACCTATACTTAAAATGATAGTAACTAGTATTTATCGTTTTTTTTCAAAAACGCTATTCTCAGCTTGCATATTAGTCATGCATTCAGGACAACTAACAACAGTGCTCGCAGTCATGCTTTCAACTTTCTGTACTGCGCCATATTCACCAAAATAATAACCAACATAAGCAGCATTACTGTGTTGAATAAGTTGCGGGCATACTTTTTTATGTAATACGACTATTCCATCGCGATCACTTTTCGTTAAATAATAATCCATAACGCCCTACCTTATTCTTTTCCCCGTTATTTCAACCTAGCAAATAGACGGCTTCACATCAATGAATAGATCTAACGCAGATAAATAATTGGAAGAATATATGAGTAGGTACTCAGCATTCGCGTTATCCACAATGAAAAGGTAACTCCTAGCTTTGCGGGTCGATTTAAAGAGTGGCAGACCTACCATTTAAACGTTATAGAAAATAAATAAAACGTACCGACCGACTTTATGGATTACTTTGTACTTCACTCTTAACCTTTGGTAGCATTAATAATTACCCTTTAAAAACAGGATAAAGAGTATGCGTAAAAACAAAGCTATATTAGTATTTTTTATTATCGCCTTAGTAACAAGTTGTTCATCGAACACTAAGCCCCAAGCTAAACCAGATACTTGCGTGATAAAGATGGATACTCCCGAGGGTAACTTACCGGGTAAAATAGAGCAATCCAGTGGAAATGGTCCTGAATGTAAAGCGATTGAAAGAGCTATAGATAAAACTATCTAGCATATGAATTAGACAGAAGATGGCAAATAGAGCTTTCATTATTGAGAAAGCAAAAAACCCCGCAGATGCGAGGCCTTAAATTTGTTTACTGCCTTGCTTGTACAGCTTCGTGCAGCATATACGAAAACTATAACTTTATCGGCAAAATAGTCAAGGCTTATTCACTATAATGATACTTATGGTCGAATTCGTCACACATTGGGCGATATAACATAAACTCGGCAACACTTAACCACGCCTTAACTCTGTCCTGATATGTACGAAGGCAGTAACGCTCTTCTTTATCACAAAGCTTCAGAGCAATCTCATGCTGAGATTTTTTATAAACATAATGCTCTTTTAGAATATTCAATAAACCAGTATCAGCATTCATGACCTCGCAAATGACTTTATCCATTTTGCTACCTTCAGCATCAGAGCAGAACCACATACTACTTAGAGTTTTTTTATCCTTAAACTCTTCAAGAAACATTAATAGCGTTTCTTTGGATAGCCCTGAAGTACGCATTCTTTTCATTGCGTCTCTTAATGCTTTTTTGGTGATTGTTGGCCCATCCAATAACTGATTAAACATTCCTGCTGCACTCGGAACCTTACTAAATGCTGCCCATCTTCCCCACATTTTTAAACGCCCACGGATCCACACGCTTTCCAGTGTACGTAATTTTAAATGTTCTTCGCCTTTGCCTGTTGTTAATGGATAAATCACTTAATACCTCTTTAGCAGACCGCACTCTGCATTAACCGAATACACCTAGACCAATAGAGCGATCTAGAAATTTAAATAACAAAACTAACTGGCTACCGTTTTCTTGTTCCCACTGCTTTGGATCCTTGTGTAACTCGCTGTGGTGAATTCGACACAGTGGGATAGTGAACAAGTCATGAGCTTTTGTGCCTATGCCACCTTGCCCGTAGCCGATAATATGATGGGCATCGTCAGCTGTGGCGCCACAAACGCAACAAGGCTGTGATTTAACCCATTTCAAGTAGTCGTCATTAGTCCAGCGCTGGAGCTTAGGAAACTTCATAAAGCTTGCTGTTGGCTCAGGATCTATAGCTAAGTTCATTACTGGTGTTAATGCTTCAATCTCATTCAACTTGTCGCTGAGGTATTGTTGAGAAAGAGAGATAAGCCCCGATGGTTTATGCTTTAATTCTGCAGGCAAAGTCATCAGCAACATTCTTCCGCTGAATGTATTCATGTGCATACCTGGCTTAAAAATCACAGCGCCAATTTCTGGTACCAATATTGGCGTTAGTATCCATTGATAACTCATGCTATTCCCCCATCTACGCAACCGCACTTGCGCTTTCATGCAAACTGATTGTTATTTCAAAACGACCGCCTTTGACAACTTCACACCACTCCATTTCCAGTCTCTTCACTTGGTCATCATCTTTCCAAATATTGGCATGTGTTAATGCGTCAAACGGTGCTTTTAAATAGTTATCAATGTCTCGCTTGTGATTTGTTGGCGGATACATTTTCACCTTTACAGAAACGGGCTGAGTTATCGCTATCGGTTTACGCTTCAATTGTTCATAAATAGCAACAATCGCACTCCCCCGAAATTTACGCCCCTTTTCACTGATTAGTGTTCTGCCATTCACATTACGCCAGCATGCATTTACGCTCGGTGGAAATGGCAATACGAGTGATATGCTCATCCTCTGACTCCAGCCAGTAGTGCATCAAATTTCCGAACTAAAGCGAATAAAGCAGATTCAGCAGCAATCCCGTTTGCACTCGCAGAGGAATCATGAGAACGAAATTTCCCCTCTTTTAGCATTTGCTCACAATTAGCAGATACACGATAAAGCCCGTCCTGATCTTGATAAATCAATCCATAGTTCAATAAAGATTTGATGATAGCTGTCGCTCCAGCCCGTTTTTTCATGTTGAATTCATTGAAAAGATCATCGCGGCAAAAAGCCCTACCATTGAAATGTGTTGTGTACTCAATATACCGACGCTTTTGTGCTGAAATCATGCCATCACCTCTTTCGCTTCTTGCTCTGCTGCCTGTTGCCAAATACCTGCCCATGCCTTACGTCCAACAAAATCACTCATTCGACGCACACCAGATTTACCTGCTAACTCCGCTGCAATTTCTTCGATGCGATTTCGAGGCTTAGAATGTGAGCCGATGATGCGAGTGAATGCCTCATCACGCTGAACTTGGTCGATGGAAACCTTTTGCTCCCCCGCTAAACGGAGGGTTAAATCATCCCACTGGGTACGCAGTGTTCTTGGACACTGAACGTTTTTCTTCCAGAACTCATCATGGCTAACACGTTTGTAGAATTGGCAAATCTCTTTGTGGGTGCGACCGTCTTGGCTAACCATCAGGCGAACATCGTTAGCCCACTCAGTGAAATTTGGTTCTTTCGGTTCTTGCAGCCCAAGCTCTTTGAAAACTTCACACTTGCGGCTAAACAGCCATTCAGCACACTTGAGATCATCCGCAGCTCCCCATTTCTGGAAGTTAGGACTGTAAATCACCGCCTCTGGGTAACGATTTAAAAAATCAATTTTAGGCTTGTCGCTGGATTCGCTAGAATTCTGCGACGAAGGATTAGTTCTTGATGGATCTTGTTTTGAAGTTACTAACGGATCGCCCCCAGATTCTGACGGGTCAAAACGATTATTTTTGCTCGATTCTGACGGGACGGATTTTGATGCAACAGATTTTGACGCGTCAGAATTTGACGTATCAGATTCTGCTGGTTGAGGTAATGCGGCTCTCGCTGCTGAAGCTAATTTATTAACATTAAGCTGATAGATATTGCTCGCATTACGGTTGCCTTTGCGACGCTTTTCTCTCGATAACCAACCATCTTTTTCTAAATCTTTGATGGCGGTACGTACAGTGCTTTCACCCGCACCGATTTGACGAGCAATTGTCGGTACCGATGGCCAACACACGCCCTCATCGTTTGAGAAGTCAGCGAGACGAGCCATGATAGCAACCGAGGTTATCTTCAAACCTGCTGGCGCACAGCCATCCCAAACATAACTTGATAGTTTTACGCTCATAGTTGCTACCTACTCGACTCTTCTGAATTCATCTTTAAATTTGTATAACGGAGCAAAGCATTCATGCTCATAGCCTTCTCGCATGTAAATGACCCACATTTTTTCCCGGTCATAACGAACAACACGAACAGGAATGCCGCGCTTGTCGAGATAAATGCGATTGAGATTATTTGGATCTTCATCAGTCATGTGCCTCGTCTTTGCTATTGAAGTAAAAGTTAGCCCAGTCACTTCTCAACTCAGCGATATCTACCAATTTCTCATTTCTCTGGTAGTTGCCCGACTCATCTGCTGACGTTATGATTTCTACATATTGAAGCGAACCTTGTTTCGAGACTGGTAAGCATCTAAATTGCTTTATTGGTTGAATTTGGCATACACTATTCATGCTAGTAGTTGCTCCACAAAAGTTGTTATTAGCACCGACGCTCGGGACCGCATATCCTGAGCGTCAACCTTCCTAAAATTAGTCATTACGCTTTAACCCCATAAACAACAGGTAGTGAATCAATAAAGTGCTTTGCATAAGCAAAAACCTTTTGAGATTTTTTGTTTATCGCGGTGATTTCATCGCCAGTTAAAATGCCATCAGCTATGCTTTCTTGAATTAAAACGGCAAGCGCCCCCTGCATTGCACCTAACTTCATTCGAATATCAAACAGCTCAACCTGATCGAGTTTTTCAGCTTCAATGGGTTCCATCGCTGTCATGCAATGGCGATCTAGGTGATACTCCACCAGCAACTTAGTTCCCGACAGTTCTTCTATTGCCTCTAATTCGTCATGCTCAAAGAATCGACAACCATTCTTTTCATACAGCTTATTGTTGAAAGTGGTTTCAGATATTCCCAAAGCACCCGCTATCGCTGAACGACCACCAGGGAATGCTTTGCACATTTCTTTCACAACTTCTTTTAGTGTTTTTTTGCACATATCTACAATTCCGTTGTTTTGTTTGTAGTTAACTCTGTTAGTTGTTATTTGTAGAATCTACCCGTTGTTATGGATAGAGATCTGGACGTAATGTATTTCGTGAAACCCCTGATGCCCGTTCAACTATTAGCACCTTGTCTGCCGGCACTCGTTTGTTTCTGTTCAGCCAATTCCAGATTTGCTGCTGCTTTACTGGCTTATTTGAAATGTCACTGATACGTTTTGCTAATTGAGTCTGCCCGCCTGTTGCATCAATTGCCTTTTGCAACCCGATAACGCACAACTCGACAATTGAGTTACCCATAACTCCCCCTTAAGTTGTAAAAACAACTTAAGGTTAATTCAAAATAACAACTTTGACAACTTTTAGATGTTGGAACTCTCAACACTTAAAGTTGTAAAATGTCGAATAAATGGGAGGGATCACAATGTCTATAGCTAAACGGTTGTTAGATGCGCGAATAAAAGCCGGAATGAGCCAAGCAGATCTGGCAGAAAAAGTCGGTGTTAGTCAGCAATCCATTCAAAAGATTGAAGCGGGTCAAACAAATTCACCTCGTCGAATTGCTGATATCGCGAAGGCTGTTAATGTATCTGCTCAGTGGCTGCAGTTCGGTACCCATGATGGAAACGGGTTAAAAACAGAGTTTGAAGTAAAGGAATGGGAAGAAATCCCTAGTCATGGCAATGTTGAATTTGTCGATATTCCGGTACTTGATATTGAACTAGCAGCAGGAAGCGGATCTAGCGCAGAACTTATTGAATTAGAAGAATATACCTACCCATTCAGAAGGGATGAATTACGTAAATATGGCGTTTCTGCAAGTAATGCAAGGATAGTTAAAATAGTTGGAAATAGTCTCTACCCTGTTCTTAATGGTGGTGATTTAGTAGCCGTTGATATCACCAAAAGAGATATCAAAGATGGGGATCTTTATGCAATAAGAGATGGTGTTTTATTGCGCGTTAAGATCTTGATATATCGACCTGATGGCGGACTAATAATACGTAGCTTTAATAGGGACGAATACCCTGATGAGCAGCTACCTAGAAGTGAAGCTGTCACCAGAGTTCATGTTATTGGTAGGGTCTTTTGGTCATCAAGAAGCTGGTAAGAATTTCATTAAAATATCTTCTGTAGTTATTTTAATACTAGATTTACCACTATCTCTATCTTCAATAGCCTTCTCAATTTTTCGCCCGTGGCTGGAGTACCTCCAATCGCGGGATGATAGAGCTCCAATTACAAGGTAATCAGCAGATTGTGTCACCCTATCAATAACTTTACCTCCTGCCTTCTCTATAATTTCTGAAACTAAAGATCTCTTTCCTGTCACGAAATTTCCAGTCAAACAAACTGTTGCACCAATTACATTGAAATTATCAATGTCGTCACATGGTAAATGGCATGAGAGTCCGTCAACAATCCCGCTATCTAGATCTGTACCAGAGAAATCAACCATGGCTTTATAAAGCAGCTCACTTTCGCTTTTCTCTATAATTCCATCCTCTTTAATGGATTTAATTAGTTCATATAAGTGCTTGCCAGGATAATTTCTCTTTAGCATTCCATTCTGAGTAAGCCACCAGTCAAGATAATTAATCTCATCAATGCCCAACTGTCTATCCGCAACTATTCCTTTGCACAAGCCATTGAGTAGATTGATATCTGACTCTTTTGAATATAAGTCAATATTTGGCATATCCATTATTGACCGCTGAACCTCTAGTAAAACGCCTTTCAATTCTTCTCTTTCATCTGCTGTAATCACTCCATCATCCAGAACTCTTGCTATTCTTTCCTGTAAAAGCACTACAAATGGGTTGTCTGAAATTTGCTCTGAGTCAGAAAGCCATGTGGTCATGTAAATAATTTCAGAATCTGATAGTTCATTGTCTGATAAAACGCCATCGATAATAGAAATTAGGTTCGCAAATAGCTTGTCTCTATTCTGCTTATAGTTAAAAGCTGGGTTGATATTCATAGTCTCTCCTATTTTCTCTATCCTTTAATTTTCTTTAACTTAAATCAAACAACATAAAGTTGTTGACTTTAGTTTTGAATACAACTAAATTACAACCAAATGGTGTTTTGAGAAGTTATTCTTATATACAACTTTGACAACTTAGGAGTACTTATGCATACCACTCCAATAGAACCAATCGTAACCTTTAGCGTGCCAATGTCTCAGGAAGATGCGCAGGCGTGGATCCTTCAAAAGGCCGCTGAATTTAATACCCTTGAGTCACTTAAGTCTAAACAGGCTCTGTACGAGCAAGAGAAAGAAGATTTGCAACGCAAGATTGAAAAACTCGATGATGAGATTTTCGACCAAGTAGAACGCTGTAAAGTCATTATTAGTGCTTAGTTGATTTAATTTTGTGGGGTAATTGGTATGTGCGGAACTACTAACGAAAAGAAAGTAATAAGGTTCTACTCTCTTGTTTTTCATAAGAATGCATTAACACTGTCAACCGACAATCATGAAGACTTTTGGTTAGAGCTTCACTCAACTGTCGGTTGGGTTAAATTTAAAAAGATAAATAATGAAGATGAATTCACTAAGGGTGGAGCACTGTTTGTAGCCACTGAACTGCGTTCGGGATCTGATTCAGTCCCTTGCCCAATATTTCAAGCACGATGTGTTTTGTGGCGTCAGCGGGAAGCTCTTTTAAGCGCTGCAAATACCCTTTCTTTTCTTCTGGGTCGGTAACGTTTTGATTAATGAAGTCACGAAGAACGGCTAAGGTATCATCATGCAATTTTACAGTGACGATTTTTAATGATGCCGAGATACTTCCATCTTCGCTTAATAAATTAATAGCATGTTTTGTCGCTTTAATAAGATCTATGGCTGCATCAGGACCTTCCATATATCTTTCGATACCACCAGTAATTAATCCCTCCTCTTCGAGGTAGGCAATATTTGCACATAGTTTTTTGTTATCTATGTCATACAGTTCTTTGGGAATATTTTCAGGTTCGATTTGATCAGGGTAATCATTTACAGCTAGCTCTAAAATTTTAAATTGTAAGTCTCTATCGAAATTAGACATTTCAAATTCTCTTGGTTGTGTAGGGCTTCCAAGAATACCACAGCCGCCTGATGTGGCTAAGTTAGTTCAGGCTCTCATTATCATCTCTATTGGTGTTTTAGTTATTGATAATTTTTGGCGGTGCCATGCCGTCTCTTTTTCTAAATATAAATAAGACCATTGGCATCAGTCCATACGGGTAAATATGTACTTAATTACTGCCAGTGGTCTTATTTATATTGTGGCTAAAATATACTTAATCTGTATGCGGCAGAATGTGGAGGTAATTATGCAAATGCTAACTTTGGAGGAATGGGCGAGCGAACGTTATAGAAGTCGCCCTCCTCGACTGGGGACATTACAACGCTATGCTAGGAGTGGCTTGTTCTATCCACCAGCACAAAAAGAAGGTGGTATTTGGCGCGTGAGAGAAGATGCCGACTTAGTCGGTAATTTGACATCACCGGTTATCAATAAGAGTGATAACCCTAAATTACAAAGGATTTTAAACGATGGCTGCCCGTCCACGTAAAAATAACGTCAATATCCCTAATCTCTACCCACTATTTAGCAGAAAAGCTAACAAGGTTTATTGGCGTTATCGCCACCCTATAACTGGCAAATATCATGCACTCGGTGACAATGAGGCTGAAGCCCGTGAAATTGCTATTGAAGCTAATAACCGATTAGCGGAACAACGCAGCCGTCAAGTCATGGCAATCAGCGATAGAGTAGCAAGAATTAAAGGTAAAGAGATCACCGTAAATACTTGGCTAGATCGCTACTGGGTAATACAAGAGGAGCGCCTTGCTGACGGTGATATAAAACAAAACACATATAAGCAAAAAAGAAAACCTGTGGACCTAATGCGCCACTCTCTCGCAATGAAGCCTTTGCCAGCAGTTGATGCGAGAGATATCGCATCAATACTCGATGAATATAAATCTAATGGCCAACATCGTATGGCACAAGTTATTCGATCCGTATTAATCGATGTGTTTAAAGAGGCACAACATGCTGGTGAAGTTCCACCAGGGTATAATCCTGCACTCGCCACTAAGCAGCCAAAACGGCGGATCACCCGCCAGCGCTTAAACTTGGAAGAATGGCAAAAAATATTTGATATTGCTGATAAACAACATAAGTATTTAGGCAATGCAATGCTATTAGCGGTAATTACTGGACAACGACTTGGCGATATTTCAGCAATGAAGTTTAGCGATATTTGGGATGACCATTTGCATATCACACAAGAAAAGACCGGGAGTAAATTAGCTATTCCATTAGCGCTAAAATCTGATGCATTAAATATGTCATTGAGAGAAGTTGTTTCAAGATGTCGTGACCGCGTTGTTAGTCAGTATCTGATCCATTATTTCCATACAACTTCTCAAGCAAATCGTGGTGAGCAAGTCACAGCAAATACAATAACAACAAATTTTAAAAAGGCGCGAAATAAAACTGATATTAATTGGGGGGAAGGAACGCCAGCTTCATTTCATGAACAGCGCTCTTTATCTGAAAGGCTATATCGCGAGCAAGGGATAAACACTAAAGATTTGCTGGGTCATAAAAACCAACAGCAAACCGATAGGTATAATGATGATAGAGGTAAAGATTGGTTGCTAGTTAAGCTTTAGGGTGGATGCTGCAGTAATTCTCATCCAAATCATCGATTAGCGCAAAAATATCATCTATCTCCTTAATAGTTAAATATATGTTCTTATGCCTGTACTCCTTTCTCTTAAATTGTGCAAAGAAAATAGGATTATCAATTGTACTTTGTGTAGTATCTAGAGCAACCATAGTGACCTCTTGGCAGTATGGTTCTCTTCTAGCTATCTCTGCCAATTTAAATAAGTAAGGCTTATATTTACTCCATTTCTCATCTAAGCTTTGCACATCAATAGCATGTTCATCTATAGGGGAAATTGAATATTTGTATTTTTGTTTTGTAGGATATAAATCATCAATGGGTTGATGTGTCAACTCATATGAATTGGCTTTCAATTGCATTTGGAAATATTTAATTCCCCTTCCTTGAAGGGTTTCCATAATCAACCGTATATTTTTCTTTTCCATTCGCAAACCAAAATAAATAGACCTTACAGCTCTGAAATCGTAATACTGTTTACCCTCACTTGGAGTGATAATTCTGATTTCTTCTTCATACTGCCATCTCTTAGATTTTACACTTGTTAATTTTTGGAGAGTCTTGTTTTGATTTTCTGAGGCAAACATGCTGTCAACATTCATTGCCGGTGGCTTATTTTGATATATGACATCAAAAATAGAATATTTAGTACTTTCAAAGTCGCACAATTTATCTAAATCATATTCAATACAAAAGCCATAATGGCTATTAGCATAATGCGCCCATAATAGTTCATCAGTAAAAGTTTTGCTTAAAGAGTAAATTCCAGACTTATCTTTAATAGCAATTAAATCTCTAAATGCCTCTTTCACTGAATCAAATGAAATAAAAGAAGCTTGTTCTGCATTAGCAAACACATTATTTAAAACATTTAATTGTTCAAAGACTTGGTCTGTTAGTACTAGACCTTCACATGGGTCATTTAGGTTGCCATAATTAGGAGACCAAAAATAATCCTGTTCTAATGAAGATAAGTCCCTTGAAAACACCTTATCATCCCCAGCTCTATACTTAAATACTCTCATACCAAATCCCCTTAGGACGATATCATTAAGATATAAATTATCAGTAGATAATATAGGCTATTTTGATAATTCGTTTTGATAACTTTTTGATAACCATTTCAAATGTGACAATAAAAAACGGGAACTATTAAGTTCCCGTTATTAATCACACTACGTAATAAATTACATGTGTTTAATGATTGCGTCGCCGAATTCGCTACATTTCAGTAATTTAGCGCCTTCTAATTGACGTTCGAAATCGTAAGTTACAGTTTTAGCCGCGATTGCGCCTTCCATACCTTTAACGATTAAGTCTGCCGCTTCAACCCAACCCATGTGGCGCAGCAGTATATCCCCAATTAAACTCTATCACATTGATTTTAAATAAATTTAAACTTTATTTTTTATGGTTTTAAACGATTCAATTATACATATAACATGTTGATTTATATCGTAGTGATAAATAGTTTTGGGGAATGGTTTTTTGGGTCAACTAAGATTTGCAATTTTATAATTTACTGGTTATAAATGTACTGTATAAATAAACAGTTAAATGAGAGGTTACATTATGCCACGCATTGAAATTCTCTTTGATAAAGAATCAAAGCAAAAGCCTTCTGACAAAACTCGCAACGCCCTGCAGGAACAAATTATAAAAAGGATTGGTGACCGGTTTGGTCCATTGAGTTTACGTGTCGCTATGAGTTCCTCACAATCACTAACTATTAGCGGCACTAAAACAGATGATGAGAAAGAAGAGATAGGTCAAATTTTGGAAGAGATTTGGCAGGATGATTCGTGGGTGTCCGCATGAAAAATGACGAATGTGTAGAGCTTGAAGCTGATAACGCAGAATTCATTCCGAAACTGGAGAAAGCACAGGTATCTATTGATAACCCACCCGGCTTTGTTTTCATGAAATTTGTTTTTTCTGATCCTAGACTCAATGAAGAGACACGAGAAATGCAAAATATAGAAAGGGAGCCTGTACAATCTTTTATGGTTGAAAGTGTCGCTAAAGATTTGTTAACCCAGCTGGAGCGGCATTTTTATGGTAGCTCTGATTCCGATAAAATTGAGTTTATAAAATACCTTATGTGATAAGAAGCCACCATACCTCGGTGGCTTTTTTATCGATACTTATAAAGCTTTTTATTTTCATTGTCTAAAAATGTCATTAACGCTATGATCACAAAAGATAATTACCTAATGAGATAAGTTGAATGCGCTTTGCGTTACAAAATTTAAAGAAGATTAACATTCTAAATTTCTGTATTTTATTATTTTTTGTTTGTTTGTCGCATCTTGCCCTCGGGTATGAATTTAAGGCTATTTACGCATTCGCGGTGTTTTTATTATTGCTTGCCGTAAATACCAATAAATTTATATACTTAACATCAGTGTTCCTTTTGGCATTTATCGCTGCAATTTATTACCCAACGGCTATGTTATACGGGGAGCCAAGCTTCAATATCGCAACAGCAATGTTATATACCGATAGAAAAGAATCATTAGAATTCGTTTCTAATATCCCATATTACTATTATGCAGTGTCATTCCTCATATTATTGCTTGGTTATGCTTCAATCCGCTTCAGATTTGAAATTTCAAATAAATTTCGATTAATTTTCATTTCAATTTTTTCTATTATTTTCCTTCAAGCGCCTATAAAAACAGCCATTAGCGATCATCATTTTTCTTTATTAGATACAGGCATTCCGGAAGTTAAATTTTTAAAGCAGTCTGTAGCAGCCATTTCATCAACAATTGAAGAACACAAGCGCATTAGTGAAATGCTAGCTAAAGATGATGATTACCCAAAATTAACCAGCGCTGGAGAGTATGATACTTATGTTATTGTTATCGGCGAAAGTGTTAGAAAAGACTTGCTACATTCCTATGGATTTGAATTAGAGAACACCCCGTTTTTAGATAAAGTAAATGGGAAAATTTTCACTAATTATATATCAGCTGCACCATCCACAGTTCCGTCTTTAACACACACCATTTCAGAGCATGTGAAAATTCAGAACAACATCATTACCCTCGCTAAAAAAGCCGGTTTTTATACCTATTGGATCTCGAACCAAGGCTCCATCAGTGGTGCAGATACTCCTATTGCCAGCATAGGAAAGCGAGCAGATAACCCAATTTTTATCAAAAAAGGTTCTTTCACATCTAATGAAAATGATAACGAACTTATCCCTTATATTGATACAGCTATTAAGCAACAAGTGAAAGGTAAAAAGCTGATCGTTGTTCATTTAATGGGAAGCCACACGCCAGCCTGTGAAAGAACAAACAATGAGTATGATGATTTCTATCTTAGTAACCGAGTTTCTTGCTATGTTAAATCAGTGAAGAATACAGATCGCTTACTGCGCACCATTTACAATGATTTGAAGTTAAGCAATGAACGATGGTCTATGATGTATTTTGCCGATCACGGTGTCTCTTTCTCAAATAGAGACATGCCATCTAAACTCGATTTAATTCACGGGGATGAATATAAAGAAAACTACGCGGTTCCTTTTTTTCTTACATCTTATAATGATGTAAATAGAGAGTTCATTACCGCACGAATCAGTGGCATGAACTTTCTTTCTCTCTACTCTGAGTGGCTTGGTATTAGTTTGTATAAAAAAGCTAACTGTCAATTTATCTCAAATCAAGACTGCAAATTTAGCAATAGCGTTTTAAATTTTAAAAATAATGTAGTCAGTTTTGATAAATTACCTAATGATATAATTCCTCATCATTAAATATTAAATGGGGCAACCGCCCCATTTCCATTAACTAATTCTATACCATCCCATTAACATGATATATGCGTTAGTTACTGTTATCGCCGAGCCACTACCAGCGTTGCCAATCGTTCCTGTTACCGTATGTGTATGAGCCCCGCTATTTGAAGTATCTCCACTCCACGTTTTAGACGCATCTAAATTAACTTGCGAAACAGAACTATTCACTGTGCCAGACGCAGTATTCACTTTTAATGTACGTGTAGTTTTACTAAATGCACCTTCCACAAATCCGGGGGCTTCACCTTCTGACTTTCCACCACCTAATGCAAATGCACCAGTTATGTTCATCGTACCTCGCGAATGCGTGTGACCTCCAGCGGAAGCAGTCGTGCCTGAGAAACTATGGTTGTGTACTGGCATTTGAGATGCATTTAAAGTTATCGAGTCAGATCCACCTGTAGATAAGACATTGTTACCACTCGACGAAGCTAACCGAATGGTTTTATTTTCACCAATATATTGCCATTTAGTATTAGGAAACAAATTATTAGGGTTTATATTTTGAGCAAACCAAACTACGATACCAACAGGGTAGATAGTATTGAGATTAACGGCATTTTGTAAGGCATCGGTAACCGCTTTCTGACTCATTACATTGGCTGTTGAACTCCCTGTTCCCTGAGCTACATTACTTGTATTGAGTTTTGTATTTAATCCGTTGGTTAGTGCAGTATTAGTTGCATAATCACCAGCTGGTTGATAATTCCCTTTCGGCTGTAATTTTCCAATTTCAGCCGTAAACAAACCCAGGCTAGGCACGTTGTCATTATCATTGCCCTTCGTGACCGAAATGTTAGCTTTGTCGAACTTTTTGTTAAGTTCTAAGTTCATTGCAGCAGTAGTTGAATACTTATCTAGACCAAGAAAGAGTCCAAGTGTTGACCATGACGCCTGTGATTTATCTGGTTGCTCACCTTTAGTTTCTTTAACTGATACATAAACAATGCTATTAAATTGAACAATGGCAGTTTTTGGGTATGAGAGCGATGCATCCCACTCGGCCACGCCGCGTTGAGTTAAATACATCAACCATTCATCGACGCGCTTACCGATAGCATTGAACCATTCCAATGGTGGCTTGCCCGCTGTTCTCTCTAAAGTGATACCCCATCCGCGTAAGATGTCAGGGAATGATTCGATTTCGCCAGTTTTGGCATCCTGAGCAAATATTTTTAAGTCTGGTTTTTTAATTACTGACATTCATGAGCCTCGTAAATTTTCCATCACCAAATCCGAACGCATAGGGATCATGACTGAATCCAAATGGGTGAGAGTCTGTGATAACTAAATATTTATAATTAACGCCAATCGGTCTGACTAAGATGTCTAAGTTTTTGATGGCGTGAAGTCGGAATGGCGTTAAGTAATCTGCAGGAACAACGATATTCATCGTCATGTCGTAGTTATCAATGATAAACGTCTGCTCGCCTAACAGAGTTCTTACTGAATATGTGATATTTTCTATTGTCGGATGTTGGTAATTCTTAGTGATTTTCGCTCGAATAAAAAAACGGTAATCGTCATCATCCAGTTTTGATGACTCTTTTAACGAATCACCATATCGGTAAAAAACACCAACATTAAACCCAAGCGCACCATCGATACCTAGGAATCCAAAATAGTCCTTTGGGATGAATGACTTCATTATGCGAGTGATACCGACATGCTTACCTATCAGATCCAGCCCATATCCTGACGACTTTTCAACATCTAATACCGTTGATAGTTGGATGACGGATTCAAAGGTTTTCTTAGTTTCAGATAGCAAAAGCCCGACTGTTTGTCGGGCCTTCGGTTTTCCTCTGTATTGCCAGATCAAAAAATCTTCTCTCTGCTTACTCAATCAACACCTCCACATCTTCAGGTCTGATTTGAGCACACTGTCGAATACCAATGCTGACAGAGGCAGTGCCATTGACAGTAATGGATTTAATATAGAACCCTTGCACAGAATTCACTTGGCAAGTTAATCGCATGGCATAGACAGATTCCCCAATTTCGAACTTAGTTGATGCTAATGCTGACTTTATGCCATCTGTATCGATATCATGAAAGCCGCCGACACGCTCAAGAATCAGTTTCACCTTAATATTTGCGATGCTAGCCCTGTCAAACCTTACCGTCCTTTCCGCGCCAGCATAGTTCTGTGTGCTACTGATGCTACCAAACACACCACAACCACCTATTTTTTTCTTTAAAATAGTCATGGCAATATCATTATCTGAACCACCAATAACAACCGCATTCAATGAGTGCGCAGGAATACCATTGACATTAGTTGCCCCTGTAAAGTTTTCATACACTCGAGCTTGTTTAACGTCTGGAATATCCAGCAATGCGCCTTCTAACCCCTGACGATCATCATGATTATTAATCGAATGGGAGCGCATAAAACGCATTAGTAAATCACCATCCGTTTCCGCAAAAGTGCCCGCTTTGGCTTGCTTTGTTGTCACGGCTTTTTCAATGCCGACAGTCACGGTGTCCATTTTTAGTTCTTTATTCGCAGGCAGAGTAAATGAACCAAATTCTCGGCTGCGCATATTTACCCTAACGGAACCATTCTCACCAGACACAACATCATTCAGTGTTACCCATTTAGTATTGTTGTCATCGGTAAATACGCTGTCTTTGCGTACTGTAACGCCTCGCTTGCCGGTAATGATGACATCATCAAGATAACTGTAATCAGCACCGCTGCGAACAATCCCTGCATACATTGCGCGTTGTTCTAGCCATGAGCCTGTCGCTTTATAGGGATCGAGCATTTGCACAACCATCGCAATAGCCTGGTTAATGTTTTCTATCTCTTGCGAAAACAAACCAATCATTTGACCATCAGGGCTATCAGCATCGAGATTAATATCATCCCCATAAATACGTTTAAACCCTTCAGTTAAACGTTGGTGAACCGCTGTTAGGCTATCAATGACAATGCCCGTTTCAGTTATTTGGAGCATTTGTATTTACCTCATTTTCATGGCCATAAATGTCGATGTAAGTAACGGTAATTGTCATTGCGCGAGTATCCGCATTCAGCGTGATATCAAACTCTGTGATTTTATCCACGCCTTGCGTGTTTAATACCGTACTTTTAATTTCTGATTCCATCGCAATCATGTTGGGATTTTTGCGTAAGTAATCGAACCAACGAACACCATGCTCAAGGTTGAGAAACCAGTCGTTACGCAATGATAGCAATCGTGTTAGGACCGACTGACTAATGGCTTCAGATTGCATAGCATAATCTGCACGGCCGCTGCCAAACGTCCAATCATGGTTATCATCTAATCGTCTTACCTTCATTTATTGGGTTCCCCTGTGTTACCGCCATGACTATCAGGGTGATTGTGTTTTTCAACATCGACACCGCCAAATACCCCAACGGCAGCAGAAATTTTACCTGTTGATTTAGCCTCGCCTTGAGTCTGACTCCAGTTTCCTTTCTGTTCGTGTTGCCCTGTCTGCTCACTATTACCCACATGCTCTATGTCGCCCTTTATTTTTATTTTCCCTTTTTGCATGCGGATATAAGTAGAGCCATCATCGGTCTGCATCGATAGAGAATCACTGGAGTAATCCGATATTTTATTTGGTTGACTACTACCTTGCGGGAAGAAAAAGGCATCAGAGAGATCATGAAATCGGGTATCGAGAGGGGCTGATTGATTTCCAGATGCATACCACCCGTCAATACAACGCTCGGCAAATATTGCCAACCCCTCATCACCGGCTTCTAGAGGTACAGTGACGCAAAATCCACCCCCTCGATAAAAACCAACTGGAACATCTACCAAAGGCGGCAGCGCTATTGAACTACCATCTTTCATTAAATGGCTGATCATTAATTCAACCGTGACACTGTGTCCATCGCAAGAAACAACTTTAGCCGGTAATGCGGTATGGATATCTTGGCGCTGGTTTTCAGCCTGTCGATTCATTACATCGAGTAGAGTTGGCTCTGTCATTTCTCAACCTTCTTAAACTTACCGCCAATGCAAGTGACCTGCGAATACCATTCATCACCCATAAAATCACCCGAATGGCTCAATTCAGTGATTTTAAAATCACCGTTATATTCCGGCATGATTGACTGGACTCTGACCAGTCCTCCAATCCGCAAGGCAGGGTTGTACAAGCACGTTAAATGAAGACCATCATCCGACTTTTCGGGTGATCCAATCATTCCAGTCTCTTGTGAAAGCACAAAGCCTTCATTGTCTGCAAGCACCTTATCTTTCGGTAAGACCGTCATTTGTCCGTCTTGAATTGACCACTGAGCATTATTATTTTTGGCTATTTTATGGAGTAACTCACGAGGATCACCGAACATAACTTTACCTCGCGGTAGTTGTCTGTCCTTTGGCAAATCTGTCACGCCCGTTTCAATCCCCATCGCTTGCGTGTTCTCTTTGAGGATTTCAGAGTCACTTTTACCTGCAGATAAAGTTTTATTGATAAGCTTGGTGGTATAGGCTTGAAACCCATCACCGCATATCAGCTCACTAATAAAATCCTCACCATCTCTCAGTGTGTTAGCTTCAACAATATCCCCCGCGTAGATTTGCCGTAGATCTTCATAGCCAACAGATAACAAGGCCCGATTAAATTCTTTGCTTGTTAGTAAGTTTCGATGAGATGCGTTGAGGTTATAAATGCGGATAACTGCGGGATTGGGTTCTGGTGTTAATGTTTTTTTGACTTCAAAGGTGACTCTAAGGTTTGTTATTTCCAGTGATTCTTTATTACTACCGATCACAAGCTTAAGCTGTCGTCCGAATTGCCTCACGCCAAGCCTCCTTATCGACAATGTAGAGCAATAGTCGATTACCTAACTCATTCTGAGAAATGGAATTAATGCCGAACTGTGATTTATCAGACAACATCAGAATAAAAGGCAAATCCTTTTCCAATAATGACGGAGCATTAACAGCTAATCCCTGACGTTGAGTGATCACCTTGTTTTTATCTGCATCGAACAAGTCAAACTGCCAGCCTTTTGACACTGAGTTAAAATAAATCGTTAATCGAAGATTCATATCAAAGAGCGTGAACATTTGCTCTTGAATGGGTTTGTTTGATACCGGTATTTCGTAAATCATCCAAAAATATCCTTCAATGTCGATTTGTTACTTCCCTTTGACTCTGTCCCTTTGCTCTTCGGCTGTGTTCTACCCATACTTGATTTTTTAGGCTGGCCTTTTAAATCAGGATGAAGCCCTTGAGCAGATTGATTCTCAACAATAAATATCTCCTCAAGCGTTAGAGTGATTTCCGCAGATCCCGGCTTATCTTGTGATGACCCAATATTCGTTATCATCATGTTTTTGTATAAGCGGATCCCCGTTTGAACATCTATCGTCTCACCCGATTTTTGTATGACTAACAGGCAGTCATACGCACGACCCACTCTGTCTAATGTTTGGGATTGATCTGCGCTGCCAATCCCTGAATTTGGATACCATGGTGCGATAGCTTTAGTCGCTTTATCCTTTACTGACTCTCCCAGCGACATATATTGTCCCAAGATAGCTTCCGCTTGATTTACTGATGCGGTGATCTCAATAGGAAGTGGGTACTCATCTAAAATACTCGTATCAAATCCCAGCTTATTTTTAATATGCTGCGGGGGTTCATACCCAACAACAATTCCCGTCACGGTTAATACTTTTGGCTCCAATATCGCGTGATCCGCAATATCAGCCCCAGACTCAATCGGGTTCTTTGTTATTCGTAATGAAGATTCATGATCTTCTCTAACAGTACAATCGAGCATGAAGTCACCAATAGTTCGAGTGATAACAGAGGCTCGCCCCGTGTATAATCCGCTTGTTAAGTCCATCGGTGGCTCCAACATGAAATCCCCGGTTAAGAGGCGTGATGATTTTGAGTCAATAAAAAACCCACCGAAGTGGGCTAGTTTCCTATGGCGCTATCCATTGCTCGATAGGCGAGCTTTTGGCTGTTTTTATCAATACTGTTTGCGGCTATTGATGCGGCTTTATCGGGCGTGTTAGCCGAGATACTTTGTGTTACGTTCATATCCCCTTGGTTAATAGTGATAGATTTGTTACTCACCATTTCACCTGCAGAACTAGGGAGATTCGCGCCATACATTGTCGTATTGATGACTGAGCCAACAAAATTCCCTGAAGCATTAACACCATCGCCCATGCCGACCATTTCCTTCAGCTTACCCACACCATCTGTCACTGCTGTAACGAGTGATCCAAATGTTTGATTGACCCAATCAAATGCAGCCTTAAATGGGGCTTTAATCAACTCAGTGACTTTATTGAACACATTGCCTATACCATTCACAAACTGCGCGGTATCCGCATCACTGATGCCAAAAAGACTTTTCACCAACTCCCACCCGGCTTTAAAGGGTGCAAGCAAGAAATCTTTTATCGCAGTGAACACCTTACTTAATTTTTGAGTCCATGTTGTAGAATCATCGGTAAAGATACCGTACAGTGATTGAATTAATTCGAACGCCGCATTAAAAGGCGATAACAAAAAATTCTTCACTGCTGAATAAACCCGACTCAATCCATCGACCCACTGAGTGGTGCTTTGCGTAAACCTATCGTAGATGGATTTAATTTGATTAAATGCCGCTTTGAAAGGGTAAAGCAGAAAATCAATAATTCTCGCGAAGATAGCTTTAACGCCAGAGATAAAACGACTGGCTTGTGATTTTATCCAATCAAACGCTTTTCCTGCGCCTTTTTTGATGCCTTCCCATGCGTTATTGGCTGCGCTTACTGCAACGCCCCACATGACTAAAAGGAAATCAAAGAACGCACTGAAATACGCTTGCAGCCCATCCCATATCTGCATGAAGCTATCGACCATACCTTGCCAAGCTTCAGCCATCATTTCACTGTCGCCGGTGAATAACCCGACAAGGAATTTTAGGCTATTGCCAAGGTATTTCATCAAGCCGCCAAACACTGTCATCATGGCGTCAATTGCTCGATAGAAAATATCGGCTAAAGCGTCAAACGTAGCTTTGTTCTCAGTGTAGAACTTATTCCACCATGCCATGACGGACTTCACCCACTCAATCGCAGGCCCCCAAAACTCACCAAAGAGCGAGTCCCCACCCTCTAAGTAAACCATGAGATCATCAAGCAACAGCATTAAGCCCACAATACCGGCGATGACCCACGTTATCGGGTTAGTAATAAACGCCATGAGCATTGAGCGTTTTAATACCGCGAGAACTGCAACTAAAACACCGAGCGCAACTTTCCAACCAACCGTTTTATCAATCAGCATCGCAATCGCTTTGATGGAGTTAACCACCATTTGAATGCCTTTTGCGCCCCACTTGATAACTTGAGTCAATCCTTCTGAGATTAATTCTTTATTCGAGCCTAGCCAGTCATTAAAGCCCTTGGTCACTCGGGTTAATTGCGGCACTAAATTTAGGGCTATCTTAGTTTTAATGGAATCGATAGATAGTCCTGTTTTTTTCATCGCCTCCTGGTATTCGTCAGCTTGCTTTAATTCTTGCTGAGAAATTTTAAATAACGCCCCTTTCTCATTCGCTAAATCTTTAGCACCCGCCAGAGAACTATCAATAAACCCTAGCACCTTAGCAGCGGCTAAACCGACAACGGCAGACACCCCCAATGCCAGCATTTTCAACTTACTGATACTAGAGCCTGTCTCTTTGGCTTTTTGGGTCGCTATTTCAGTGCTTTGAATGGATTGTTCGCCAACCGAATCAAGGGTTTTATTCACTTTGTTGGCTTCGTTGGCAACTTGAGTCGCAGCCGCGCCGAGGGCAACAACGACTTCTTTTATTTTGGCCGCTTGTGACGTATCAACGCCGATGGCGACCAGAAGCTCTTCGATTTCCATCATCTGCCCTCTGCTGAGACAATAAACGCTCGACATAGGCTTCATGAAAATCAAGCACATCTTCGAGCGTTGCTGTCGTTCTTAAGTCATGCCCTGTATATTTGCCTTCCATAATTGGGAGCATCTTGAACCAATCAACGGTACTTACGCTGTCAGCGCCGCCAAGTTTGGTATATTGACTTTGGATGCAACCCCAGCGGGCAAAAAATCCGCGAAGTGAAATTGAATGCCATCGAGAACCAAAGCGAAGTAATGAGAGCGGTATTTATTAAAGTGAGCATTGAATACATCCACTTTATCCAGCTGAATAACATTGCCTTCTTCATCTTTAGCGGTGACCCATTTTAAGATGAATTTCTCAATGGTTTGCATATCCGGTGAGCCAATGTTTGCTAGAACGCCGCCCACATCGATATCGACTTTATCCCCCTGCAAAGTAATGCAGCCTTTCAACACACCAAGCAATTTCATTGAGTTGGTTTTCGCTTCAATAAAGTTACTGTGGCGATGTTCGTAAGTAATATTATCTTTTTCCATCAGTTCAGCGCTCCTTTGGCTAATTTCGTTTTGATCCGTTCAAATTGAATGGTCCATGTGTTTGGGTTATGGCCCGTACCACGACTGTGGGTTGGTGGCGTTGTAAAGAATCCAGCATGTCCAACAAACTCATCGCCGTTCCACGTATCTTTCATGTACATTTCAATCGGTGTTGGCGCAGACTGACTGCTGAGGATCTGGTTTCTTAAGTCAGATAGAAATTTATTATCTTCTGAGTGTTGGAGTAGCTTAAATGTTAATACACCCGACTCATTGCCTGTGAATACAAATACCCCGTTCCCAGCTGCGCCAATGGTATATGCACCATCGTCGCCAATCGGCGAAAGGGAGAATGAATCTGTTGACTCATCCCATGCTGTAATTTCATAGCCGTTCAGTGTTAAAACACTTCGGTCATGTCGATAAATAGCCATCGTTCCCCCTAGCGATTAAATTGAATGAGCAGATCTGCCGAATGCCCCGCGCCGGCTAATTTAATTGCACACATAATAGGCATCATTTTTCGTGCTTCACGATCTGCCTGTGACTGCTTATCGAAGCTGTCTGAATAAAAATAGAATCCGTCATCGAGGCGGTCACCGTATGTCAGCTCACCAACATCATCCCCGCGCCAGATACCACCGGCTAAGAATCCGTTACGCACAAATTCATTACCAATAACGACCAAAGAACCGATAAGGCGGGATTGGCCCTTATCTGTTTGAGGAACTTTCGTTGGAGTTGCTTGCAGGGTTGTGAATGCTTGTTTTTGGCAAGAGTCCAGAAAAGCATCCAGCCCCATCACTTCATCAATAAATGTCCCGCCGAGCATAGTGCCTTCAGCCAACATATTGATCCCGTCATAGTCGGTGTAAAAGTTGATACCGAGGCGACGACACTTTTGCGCTTCGTTTTGAGTCACTCGGTCATCAGAACGTACTGAGGTTTGCTGCTTAAACTTCACTGTTTTAGCTGTATTTTGAGCATTCCAAACCGTTGAGACTGCAATGGCCAGTAATTCTGCTGCGGCGTGGTCATCACCTGTTTTATTGAACTGAACCATCAAGCGTCCGCTGTTCTTATCAAACAGCTTCTTCAACATGTTATCGTTGTTCCACTCAATTTGTTCATCACGCGTAGCGGTATAAGCCATGACTTTCAAATCAGCCGACGTGATCCAAGTGTGCGCATCATCTATCTGTTCGTCCGTCAGCGCATCAGCAAAATAAGCGCCGTACCAGTTTTGGTATAAGTCTTCAAGATTATGCAGTGCTTCTGATGGACTTTCTGCTTTCACCGTCACAGCCGCTTGGCCTGTCACGATTGTTGCTTGCCCATCTTCCAGCTTAAGCATGCTACCAACATAGGAACCTTGCCCCGCTGCTGTTGCATAACCAATACGTGTCGCTGGGTATGCCCCTGCGGTTTGCGCTTGAACAATAATCCGATGGCCTACGATGTCCCAAATAGCCTGTAGGTTTAAATCCTCTGGCAAGGTAGCACTAATGACTTGTGCAATATCAGAAAAATCAATGGCAGCGCTAAAATCCATTCCCGTTAGTTCTGTTGATTTCCCACCGACATTTAGCACCATCGAGCCATCCGAGATGGCTTTGAATGCATTAATACCCGTGGATAATGGCGAGCCTTTTAACGCATTCGCGGTTGCTGGTATTTCTTGTTGCTCTTTCACGAATCGAGCAACCATTGCACGCTTAAGCTTTGGTCTCGCTGAAAATAGAGACATTGACGCTTTATGTGCGTTCGAGTTTGTTCCGAATAGGTTTGCAACATCGTCAGGGGTAGAAACAAAAACATAACGTGTCGAGGCATCCTGAAATGCCACGCCCACCTCTGATGTAAAAATGGCGACCATACTTAAATCTCGGCGTTGTGCCGCTGCCGATTGTGGCAAGATTTGAGCGTTGATCACCTCTTTGATTGATAAACTCATGGATTAACCCTTTTGAGTAGTGATAACGACCGACTCACCACGATTGAGCGGTGCTTCGATACGATGATTGTGAGAAAGTGTTAAATCGATTTGTGCCCGTTGTTCTTTGCCACCGGCGACTGCTGTCGGTAGGTTGCGAATTTGAGATTTACGGACAATGCCAGCGCCTATTGATTTGAATAGTTGCTGAGCAAAAGAGGTATTCAGTGATGACTCGAAGGTTTCTAATAACTGATAGGCATTTTTACCGAAAGCATTGATTGAGATAATGGTTTCTCGCGTTGTCGTAATGATTTCTTTTTCATTCGAGCCATCAAACTTAATTTCCGTCCCTATGGGGTCAGAGTTAAGCTGATTCACTGAAATAAAATACTTCCACTCCGATACATCCGTCTCGCCATTACCATCAATCACCTTGTCTTCAGGTAATTGGGAAACCTTCGCTATCGCCAGTCTGACTGCCTTCATATCGAGTCGCAAGAGTGTCGTAATAGCCATAATCGTTCCATAGAGATTTGCTGATCACTCGCCAACGATGACCATTCCAGTAAAACAGGTCTTTGCTCTCAATCTCCTCCTGTGTCATTACGCGAACGGTAGGGTTATAACGGTCACCTTCCGGCAAAATTTGCAGGTCATCATTACTGGCTGGCTGAATAATGCAGGTCAAGGTGCGCTTAACACCGGATTCGGTTTCGAAATCACAATCCTGACCGAAGAACGGATCGGAAAAGATATCTGCAACAAAATTATCCATCATTTATCGCGCACCTCGTAAGTGATTGACTGAAGCAGGTTGCCAGTGTCAATAAGCGGCTTAGAAGACCCTTTTCGCTTTACTGTTTTTGGATCAAGAGCAGGGCTAATGCCAGACTGTATTTTCCGTTTAACCTCAGCAGAGAGCTTTTCACCAACAATCGAAAAAGCCTTGCCGGAAAAGTCCCCCTGAGCGATATCGGCTTTTAGTTCTCGAATTAGAAAACCCGCTGCCTTATCTTTATTCCCTCCCAATGTTGACCGCAGGAATGAGCGTTCAGGGATGTGACCAGGAACACCAAATTCATGCGCCGCGGCAATGGTTGCATTACTCAGCCCATCTTTGCGCTCGCCATTCGTTTCCGCCGGCACACCAATCACAACCTTTTTCTTACCCATTGCACGAATGCGAGCCTCTAAAGCTTTCAGGCCCGTACCATTTAATTTGCCAGAGTTTTTAATCACGGAACCACCATCACATGAATACCCACCAACTTACGAAGCCGGAGGTATTCTTGCCCATAAGAGCTTGACGCATACCCATCATGATTAGCGCCAAATCCCGCATCAGGAGCAGAGTAACCAACCGATAAACCACCGGCACTTTTACTCGTCGCCGTTTGGATAGGTTTTCCGTTGCTGTGACCTGAGCGGGTTAATGCGCCTGATTGATACAAAAGATGAGCGGCAAGTGCGTGTTGACCTTGTTCGTATAACTTGCCCCACACTTTGCGACTCATCTGATTAGATGCATCCTGTAAGGCAAGTTCGATTCGGGGCTGTTTAGTTTTGGCAAACTCGGGGTAACGTGTGAGGAAAGTCATATTACCCCCAAAGGCTAAGCTTTGTAATCTACGTAGATAAAGCGATCTAACTTACGGATGATGGCACCAGTAAATTGTGCCTCAACAGGAATTTCAAAGCTCGTACTTGAACGTTGGAATACCGCACCTGTTGACGGTGGGCGTGCCCAGTCAGTAAAAATCGTTTGCTCGTCATTGGTATAGACGGCCGCTCGGTTGACACCCGCTTTAGCAACACCTTGAGCAAACCCCATAGGCACACCCACGATTTCAATAGACTGACCTGCAAATTCATTTAGAGACTGTTTGATCGCTTGCAAAGCATTAACGTTAGTCGCTCCGTTAGTGATCGAGGAATCGTACAAACCTGATAATGTCAATAAGTCCATGTTATCAATAGCAATCGTATTAGGCATGATAATTTCATCACTGGCCTGATAGCCTAATTTGATGAGATTAATAAACCACGCACGGGCTTCCTCACCGGTCATTTCAGAAATCGACTTAAGCTTTGACATATCCTCGATATTAACTGCACGATTATTTAGCATGCCAGTGACATCAGTACGTCGAGCATGGCCGATAAGTGCAGTCTTTTGAATGGTACGCAAACACACACCGCGTAGGTTTTCAAGTTTTGATGTATCCAGTTGAATGCCGAGCTTTTTAGCACGCTCAACGCCCAGTCGGGTATAAACGACCACTTTACCCCAATCGATGTAACCCATTTTTTTGGCTTTGATGTTCACATCTTCTGTTTCTAAAGAAGTTGTGCTTTCATCAATCACACCGTTGTCGAGATCTTGAGTACCCGTTTCTTCCCCGTAGGCCACATCCGTAGTTTGAACATTACCCTTATTGGTAATCGTCATAAACTTACCCAACTGAATATCGGGGTACTCTTGTTTTTCAAACGTTTTATCAAAATCAACTGCTGTTTGCTCTAAAACGTCTTGAACTTCTAATTCATCCATTATTACTCTCCTGTACCTGCTGCTGCCGGTGTAACTTCGTTACGCATAATCTTGGCAAGGCTGCCATTGACATCTGTAACATAGAAATTGGTTTTGATATCGCCATTGTGACTTGCCGTGCCGATATCTTTACCCTTCGCAACGACGGTAACCGCATCACCAAGCGCTAACGTACTATCCTCTGCCATCTGTACGACAACTTCAGAGCCGTGAGGTAATGTCATTGGAGACAAATTTCTACCCGGCTTAAATTCATGGTGTACGCCAATCACCATCGCAACACCGAGAATTTTATCCGTTGCTGAAGTGACGTTCTTACACCCTTGAGCCACATTGCCCATCGCCACAAAATAGCCGCCCTTAATAGGCGTATCTCCAACATTGATATAAGATGGAGCAACAATGCCAGACTCACCAGCTCGTGCCACTTGACCAGCAAACCAGCGTTTTCCTAAATAACGATTTTTTCCGGTTTCCATTATTTACCCCCGAATTTTTTAGTGAAATTGCGCGGCTCTTCTGGCTTGGCATCGTTAAACAAATGCTTACCAATATCGCTGCGTGGTTTAGTTGACACCTGTAAGGCCACATACGCTGAACGGAGTGCCTCATCTGTCATGCTTTTAACTGCAGAGTCATTGAATACACCACGCTGAACTAATACCGCAGAGTGAATATCACGCTCTGACTTTGCATCTTTGAGATTCACTTTCGGGAATCGCGATTTCGCATCATTTAACGTAGTTTCGGTTGATTGTGCGTTTTTAAGACGTTCTAACTCATCTTTGAGCGAGTTATTCTCTGTCTCTAATTCCGTCACTTTGGCTTGTAGCTGCGCATTTTGCTCTTTCAATGTAGCAACATCATCATTAGAGCTGCCATCTGCATTGCCATCATTGTCATTTGGCCCCGCTTTCATTCCTTCGAGCTGCGCTTTTAATTCAGAAAGTTGCGTTAATACCTCCTGTGCTTTTGCAGCAGCTTCTTCAGTGCCTTGTCCGTTCAAATCCTCCAATGACTTCTCAAGAGCAGCAATCATGCCTACAATTTCATCGGCTGTTAGCGTGGCACCCTCTGCGTCATTAGCTCGCTTACCTTTAAGCAGGTTAACAAGGTCTTTTAATGTGTATGGTTTTTTCATTGCCTTACCTTTTTTGTCATTTAATCGGCATTCAGAGCCATAACGCCCATCAGCCACTACCGCAACATGATTGCCGCGAATATTGATTTGATATAACTGTCCTGACCGCTCTTCGATTTCAGCGGGTTCATACCCGACAGACACCTCTCTAACGTCTGTATCCTCTAATGTTTTGATTGCCAGTGCGTCAGTGATGTAAACGTCACAGACAACCTCATCACCATCAATTCGTACATTTTGAATATGACCTGATGATTTCTCTTTGTGATCCTGCGCAGTCACCTCTCCATCATCAGGATGAGTTAACGTGAGTGGCAAACCTTCAAAGGATTTAAGCGTTTCTGATTTTGAGAGTTCTGAGAGAGTGCGGATGATTGATATTTTTTTGTTGGCATCGCTGCCGGTAAGCCCAATTTCATGACCGTAATACTCAATCGGCCCTGCTCGGGTAATTGTCGCAGTGGTGACAACGTACCCCTGCGGTGTTTTTTTCCATGCCATTGATTAATCCCATGAGACGTAAGGGAGAGGTACGCATCGACAACCATAATCCTGACCAGGATTACCCTCGAATGCTCCAATTGATTTGCGCTTTTTCCAAGTCTTCCCCAAATCATCTGAGTAAACAGTAGGATCGGAGTATTTACACAGCATGCCATTCAACACAAAATGACTATCACGCTCTCGCTCATCACCAGCACCGCCCCACTCGTACAAGTCGAGACCAAGCGCACGACTACGTGATTCTGTAAATGCGGCGTTAAGCTTTGCTGTTTGGTCACGCGCGATAAACTTGGCACGCACTTTCGATACTTCGCCACGCTCTTTGATAATTGACGTCAGATTTTCATGACGCCCACCGCGAGATAGGTTCGTAAAAACCTTCTCACCAATCTCATTGATAAAATCGGTTTGAATCGACGTAATTAAATCCACATTCTCTTTTACCGCTTTATCCATATCCTCACGTATGGCGCCATCACCCAAAAGCCCTGAAAGGTCAATCCCAAAGGCTTGATTATAAATTCGCTGGGTTTGTTCTTTGTTTTGCTGATTAGCTCGGTTTACCAATCCAAATGACAAACGATTAGCAATATCAGCAATAGAAAGGTTGGCAACTTTTTGTATGGCTCGGGAGAGTTTTGCAGTAATACTGATCGGTGGTGTTGGTGAGTCATTTAATGTAAGGCTTTCCAGTTCGTTGATGACAATATTCGTCATCTCATCAATCACAGCGTAGAGCCGTTCTCGATACCAGACCTCTGCCCGTTTACTCTGTTTGATTGGTTGCATTCGCCGGCGGCGAGGCTTACGTCTCCCCTGCTTGCGCACCAAAAGTTGCTGAAGCTCCATTGTTGACCTCATTAGTTCCGGCACTGACGATAATAGACTCAATATCTTTTTCTGTTACCGTCGTGAGTAATCCTCTTGCGATCATTTCACGCAAGATCGTTTTCTCATCCAGAATATAATCTTGAAACAGCGTGCTAAAACCTGACGCATACGCAGTAAAACGAGTTGCCAACTCTGCTTCATTGATACTATCGATAGAGGGGTATGTATATTTTAGTTCATCCACAATCGCCAATTTATCGAGAATAAATTGATCGATAAAATCCTGAATAGGCCGTAAACGCGATTCCTGCCGCCCATTGATATCTTCGTAATAGGCTTTGTTGTCCTCTTCGCCAGAACTAAACCCTGTTGCTGATTGTCCAAAAAGGATTGATAACGGTCGACTTAATGCCCCTGCTAGCACACTAAACATTTTTGTAATCACATCCGAAAGACCGGCGAATTGAGCGTTCTTCTGTTCATATCGACCTTGAATCGATGAGTCCCCTGCATCAATAGCTAGAATGCCTGTTGATGATTTACCTTCTTTCATGATGCGTAAATAACTTAGAACCTTATCTTCCTGCCCTGCTGCTATTTGCTCATTCATATTTGGTATAAACAACACATCAACGTTAGCTTCTTGAATTGTGTCCCCCGTACTTACAATTGCAGTATCAAAAATCTTGATGGCTTCGTAGGAGGCTTGTATATCTGATGTGCCAAACTTACAGCGATCCTTGATGCTATGTTTACCCAACTTAATGCGATGGCATCGTGAATGGTGGAATTTCAGTTCACCAGTACCAATATCGATATGATAGATAATTGGTTCACCAAGATGCGGGGATTGAATATCACAAATCACTTTAGAGTCAGGGGTGTATTCTCCCTTACGTAGCACCAAGAATTTGACGATATTTTCATTTTGCAGATCAAGAGGTGACACTATTTGAACATCATCGCAATCAGTAATTGCAACAATCAACGCATCACCCAGCAAGGATGACCATGTTAGCGCATCATGTTTAATTTGATATGTGCCAAGTTTCGTTTCAATGTCCTCAATTTGCTGCTTTAGAGAACTATCAATATCACCAATAAATACACGGGGAACCTTAAGCATATCGTCAGCGGTTTTATTAATGTACTTCGCTACCACCCACGAATTTTCATACATCGCCATAAGTTCTTTATCAGACACTTTTGGTTTTTTATCGCTATAGATCACCGCTCCAATTTTTTCACCAAGCGATGTGATCATGCTGCTCAGGCTATCTTTCAATCGCCCGATAAATGTTGTCTTTGTCATATTAAAGGATATCCAGAGGGCTGATTGAATGCTTTTGATACAAATCACGCAATGCCTGCGTCATAGCATCCACTGTGTCGTCATTGCCAGCGAACGGGAATGTGGTAATTTCTTCCACTGTTTCTACAATCCACGGAGCAATATCTTTGTGCGGTAGCCACACATTTCCCGCTTCCCATTCCGCGGTGCATGCGTGGGCGCGTGCAATTTTGCTGCCATCAGGTTCAACAGGAATCAAGCCCGATACTGTAGATTTCAATGAGTCTATAACTGCTGGGCCATTGGCTTTATCTTCCACCAGCTTACGCCTACCTTCGGGAAATTTTTCTGCCAAAAGCTTCACTGCATCTTTCGTTTGAGTAAAGCTCATGCGTTTTCGAATTTGGTACAGTAGATACGCATTGGCACCTTTCTTGCCCCAAACCTGACCAACCACATAGTCGGTACCGTCGCTATCTTTAAAGGTCATATCCCAACTATGAATAACCTTGTCGAATTTTTCAGGCAGGTCTTTAGGTAAGTAATAACGAACAAATTCTTCATGGAAGATTTGCCCATCACCCGGCTTCGGTGATTGTTGATACATGGCAGACCAGAAGTAATCTCCAAGGATTGCTTTGGTTTCCAGTAGTTTGTCAATTGGGTGTAATTCTGGTACCAGCGCTTCACCTTGCTCGTTGATAGCAGGAAATGCAAGCACCTTAGTTTCAGGTGCTTTATCTTTTAATTGACCAGATAAGTCATCCGTCGCCCAGCGGGTCGCCATGATGATCTCGCCACTGTTTTTTGATAAGCGGGTCTTAAAGGTCGATACGTACCAGTTCCAAATCGATTTTTTAACTGTCGGGCTAAGTGCTTCTTTCGAGTTCTTTATCGGATCATCAATAATACCAAGGTCAACTTTCTTCCCCGTTAATGGGCCACCGACACCCGCACACACATAGCTGCCTTTGTGATTGGCAATACCGAACTCGTCAGAGTTACGTTTAACAGCAATGCCATTTTCAGGCTTGTTGCCTAACCAGCTCTTAGGAAACAAGGCACGATATTCAGCTGACATCATAATCCGCTGAACATCGGTATTCATATCACCGGCTAAATCAGAGGAATACGATAACGCCCCAACCCGCATGTTGGGGTATTTTCCAAAGAAGTAAGCAGGAAGATAGCGGGAAACAATATCAGACTTACCATGCTGTGGCGGTGCACCCAATATTAATTTAGGGCGCTTACCTGCCATCATATCAACCAAGAACTGGTCTAGCGCATCACACACCGTTTGAGAGAAATGGCTCGTGATGTATTCAGGGTTTATATACTGAATGAATTCATGCAAACTACGGCGTGCTATCTCCCTTTCGATCTCTTCATCAAATAAGCTGAAATCGATATCCATAGTCACACCTAAAATGTAATAAATAGCCCTTTCACCTCAAAACGACAGTGAAATGGAAAGTAAGTTTTTGATAACAAATTAGCAACAAATAAAAAGCCCAAATTCAAAGAGAAGATTTAGGCTTTTGTCGGTTTAGGGTGACATTTTAATTGAGTTGAAAAGTCGCAGGGCATGTAAGCACCATTATGTTAAATAAGGCTAGTTTTTTGATTTTTTTCTCAACTGCATGAGCTGTTCAAAACTCAAATGACTAAGGTCAATTCCTGTCGATTGAATAGGCCCACCATCAGCGCCGGTTATCTCAGTCTTGTTCTTAACCATCCCCAAATGCTGTGCAACCATTTTAAGCGCATCATCTTGATTACGAGTGATCACCTCGATACCAAACTTACCCTCTTTCACACCAGCGAATAAACGACGAGCAGCGCCAGTTAAATCGCGTGTATCATGAAAATGCGCACGACCAATACCAAAACCACTACAGCGAGGGCAATCAGGATTAGGATCAAGTGAATTGTCATAACCGTAACCGCCATTATCATTCGGTATCTTTTTCTTTTTAGCCCTAGCTTCAGTAATAGCATCCTCAAATTCTATCGCATCGCGCCACTGATAATTAAATCCGAAGCCCCAACAATGACGACAGCATAATCGGCGATATTCAGTTAGCTCATTTACGTCTGCAGTTGCAATATCCCACCACATTTTTAATACGGCATCTTGGGTTATTTCAGTCCGACGTTCTCGTTCTGCTAGCGCGTCCGCGATTGCTCTTGAAACCTTAGCATTTCTTAGCATTCGAGTAGCATTTACATAAGCTGTATTGCCCTCGCCTTTATAACCGGCTCGCTTATATGCAGCAGCTCGATTTAAGTCGATAAGATACTCATTGACGAATTTGACTTGTGAGTCATTAAGCCCGTAGTTGCGCACATCAAAGGTATTTTCATCATCGTGCGCATTATCTTGCTCTCTACTCTGCGCAGTTCGTATTGTGCTATTACATATAGGCTCTTTTGCACATTCTTTATCGTGAGCAGTGCGCAATTTCTTTTGCGCAGTTTTTTGCGCACTCTGCGCATTTGATATCTTGATGTATCGTCGCGCAGTTGCGTAATTGAGTCCCTGGTCTTCACACCACTCTTTAGGGGATATTCCTGATTTAGCATGGTCAGACAGGAACTGTTTTTGTAGCTCGCTCCAATCCGGCTTAGCCATAATGTTTCCCTCATAACAAATTAAAAAGCCGGCTCACTCGAACTGGCTTTGTGATTGGTTATTCCGCTACTTCATCGTTGAATAACGTTTTCTTTGTTTCCTGCACTCGTTGATAGACAAAGACCCATTACCTAAATATTGGCTCGATGTTTTTTAGATGTGTGTGCATGTGGTGCTCAGGGTGAAATGCGTACTACTGATTACAAACCTTGAATAAACGTAACCTTATTTTACCTTTGCTTTCGTTACGTGACCTTGGGATAGGTATATTGGCTCCATCGCAATAAATCCTTTTTTCATATAAGCCCCAATCCTTTCAGCCTCTAACCTATGGAGGCTATTTTTTTGTCATTAAAAATCCCCGCATTTAGCGAGGCTCAGATTTGTAACATCCGCTAAGGATTACTACCTTTTTAAGGTTGTTGCTATTAATGATTAACGTATAGTGACGTTGTATTCATGAAATATTATTCTCTACTTTGCCCCAGATATCGGGGCATTTCTTTAGCGTCAAATTTCACGCATTGCTAAAGCAAAATACATACCAAATTAAATCAACAAGTTAAAACAGGTACTCATATAGGGAAACCAACCCCATCGATAACCTTAACTTAGGAGATTTACATGGTACGAATTACTGAATTATTAATTAAGCTCGTTGCTGCCGTAGTTGTTTATTTGTGGCTACGGAATAAGAAACCAGAGCACGCCATCGCTCTAGCCGTTTCCATTCTTGACGCCTAACCTATCAACTTCAATTTCCCGCATTGCTTTCCTGTTAAAAATATACTTAACTAATAGGTTAATTTTTCATTGCATAAGAGGGAGTATCAATATATGTATACCAATCCAATTACTCTCTTAGTCATATTTCTTCCTATCCTTGTCTGTATCTTATTCATTATTGCTCAAGATAAAAAACCATCAGACGTAATGACTATTTTTTTGAAGTTCTCTATCTACTTGTTAAGCGCTCTTACTTTCATAAATTTATTTTTTTTTGCAAGAGCATTTACTGATTGGTATTAACGTAAACAGTCAGTTCTAATGTGGTTTTGAGTTACTTCTAGCCGCTTCAATATCTCGAATGGCTTTCTTGTCGAGGTTGCACTTTGCTATTGAATTCATAGCACCAACGAGTAGTTGCGGCATATCACCCCAATCCACGTTTTCAGGGATATTTGGCTGTTCACAGTCAGCGGTTAAGTGCGGGGGTATCGGTACTGGCTGAACGGGAATCAATACCTCTTTTGTACTTGTGCAACTCACTAACAACATCATCGGGCACAGCAGTATTAGCGCACTCATTGTCTTTGAGCACTGTTTTGATAACAGTCTTAACTTTGACATGTTCTGAGTCCTCTAGTTGCTTTGCTTTGATGTTATTGAGTGAAACTTGATAGTGAAGAGTTATTGCGGATTGGGTTACTTTGTTTAGTAGCTGGCTTGCGGATAGTTCGTTAGACTTTTTGTCATATTCAGCCTTTAACTTATCAAAGTCATTCATAACCCAGATAAGCCAGAACAACAAGATTGCGCAAGAAGCCATCAATACTTTAGTCAGTACGCTTAATTGCTGCCCCATCGTGCTTTATATCCTCTCACATCAATATGCGTGAATGTCTTGTAGCGACCAATGCCGTAGCTGTCAGGAAACTGAGATTCAAGATAATCAGCGACCATTTTCGGCGCCACATCTTTAATCTTGATATCTGCCGCCGTACCTAATAAGTGCTGAGATTTAGGAGCGCCACCTACTTTACTGTTGTGCTTAGCACAGCGACGACCGCTAACAATCACTACCGGCTTGCCAAAATGGGCGCGAACACCTTCAAGAATCTCAATTAGCTTTGATTCAACTTGTTTTGATCCACACCCGTCTTTACATGCAAATTCATTGCTATCAAAATGTTCACTTAATTTCATTTCTTCACCTTAGAAGTAAAAGGTCGCATCATCAGCAACCCGATTGATTTAGCTTTTTCTATAAGTTTGCTGATAACGACAATGGACATAATGTTGCCACCAGCAGAGAAAATAATGAGGAAGATAACGCCATCAAAAAGCACATCTGATGGTGCAGAAATACGATCACCAACTAGGGTTTCGTATATTTGATAAACCCAGCAAATAAACAGCGCGGTACCAACAATGGAGTCACTATGTTTTGCATACCGACAAAGAAACACTGTTATTGCAGACGCCAGCAAAAGAAAAACATCGACAGTTTCGAGTGGGTGACTGTCTACCCATAGCGAAATACTATTTAAGTAATTAAGGACGGTACTCATTAGCTACCTCCTTTATTTCGCCAATCTTTAATGGCTTGCGTGATACTGTTGAAGTTTTTATCTATCGAGGTAAATGTACGGCTAAATAATTTTTTGAGGTTATCTCTATTTGCTGCAAGAACGAGAACAGGGATAAGTAATGCCGAAATAACAATTGCCATTATTTTGGGGCTAATATCCCAACTCCATATCTGCGAAATAACATCGGAAGCCTCTTTAGCGATAAGGATCCCCGCACCAAGAGCTAAAATAAAATGAAGTATCTTTCTCCGGTTATTATCTCTGGATGCAATAACTGAGGCTGATGCTCCGATAATAGCTCCTAGCACGACGCCATAGTCGGCACCAATAAGGAACCCACCCATAGCACCGCCACCAGCAGCACCGAGGGTTATCCCTATTGATGTGCTCATAAATTATTTGTTCTCTATGGAATTTAGATAATAAAAAAGCTACGCATTGCGCAGCTTAGAATAAGTGCCAGTTGAGCGACTGGCAGCGCTTTTCCTTATCTGATCATTTCAAATCAAAAACATTCTGTAGGCTCAGAACTACCGTAGGCTGCATTGCTATATTTATCCATACGCATGACCTCTCCCGACGATTGCCTGTATTATATTTACTCAATGAATGACGAGCCAAAAACTAATAATTCCTGTTCTTTTGACAATCTCAATATAAAGACTTTAAATACCTATGAATTATAACTAGACTGGCCCCTTAGATCTCCAGACAGTTGGTATCACTTAAATTAGTGATAATCTTAATACTAGTTTTTAGACTAGTTCTTGGAGATAACATGATCGAGATATTAGGTCCTGAACGTAGAAAACGTCGTTCCCCACAAGAAAAAATGGCGATTGTTCAGCAAAGCTTTGAGTCGGGTATGAGTGTTTCCATGGTTGCCCGCCAACATGGCATAGCAGCAAGCCAGCTTTTCCTTTGGCGTAAACAGTATCAAGAAGGAAGCCTGACTGCAGTGACAGCAGGTGAACACGTTGTTCCTGCCTCTGAGCTAGCCTCAGCAATAAAGCAAATTAAAGAGCTACAGCGTTTACTCGGCAAAAAAACAATGGAAAATGAACTTCTTAAAGAAGCTGTCGAGTATGGCCGTGAAAAAAAGTGGATAGCGCTCGCGCCCTTATTACCCAAGGATGGAAAATAAGTTTAGTGAGTCGAACATTACGTGTGTCACGAGCACAGTTATACGTTTTAGCGAAACGAAAAAGTGATTGGAAGGATAAGCGAGGTAGATGCTGTCAAGATGATAGTGATGCGCTTGCTCGTATACATAATGTCATTGATAAGCTGCCTACGTATGGTTATCGCCGCGTCTGGGCAATACTTCGTCGGCAATCTGAGAATGAAGGTATCGCGATGATTAATGCCAAACGCGTTTACCGTCTCATGAAGCAATCCGCATTATTATTGGAACGTAAACCTGCAATGCCAGTCTCAACGCGTGCTCATACAGGAAAAGTATCGGTGAATGAAAGCAACCAACGTTGGTGTTCAGATGGTTTTGAGTTCCGATGTGATAATGGTGAAAAACTGCGCGTCACGTTCGCTTTAGACTGTTGTGATCGCGAAGCCCTGCATTGGGCAGCTAGCACGGGAGGCTTCGACAGTGAAACCGTGCAAGATGTCATGTTAGGCGCTGTGGAGAATCGCTTCGGTAACGAGTTACCCTCAAAGTCAGTTGAGTGGTTGACAGACAACGGTTCAGCATATCGAGCCCATGAAACACGGAGGTTCGCTAAACAAATTGGCCTATCACCGAGACATACGGCGGTACGGAGTCCACAAAGTAATGGAATAGCAGAAAGCTTTGTAAAAATCATGAAGCGTGACTACATAAGTCTCATGTCAAAACCGAACGGATTAACGGCAGTGAAGAATCTTGCGGCAGCCTTCGAGCATTATAATGAATGGCATCCCCACAGTGCACTGGGTTATCGTTCACCGCGAGAGTACCTGCGGCGTCGAACCCATAATGCAATAAGTGATAAAAAGTGTCTGGAAATATAGGGTCAAATACAATAACTAAGGAAATCATATGAATAAAAAAGCTTTGTACTTCATAGGGGCAGTTATTGCTCTTAGTGGATGTAGTTATAAAAATGAATTTTCTGGCGTAGACAAATCTCACTGCGATACTATTTATAATGAATTTAAAACATCTTTTGATTCCGCAGATGCTTGTATTGATGAGAATTTATCTAAGCTGTATAACGCAGGAACAAATCAGGAGCTTCTCGAAGTTATCTATCACAAATGCAGAAAAGATCTGAACACATCGAATAAAGCGTATCTACATTCTATCTATTGTAAGATGGCGCAGGATAATAACGAATCTTATTTTACAATAAATGAGAGTATTTCTGAGCAAACAGAATACGAGTATTTAAATAGGATAGAGCAAGATACAAAACACGAAATTCTTGAAAAAATAATGAAGTACCGTTCTGAAAAATAAACAAAAAACCCAGCACATTGGCTGGGTTAATTCGTCACGGTTACTAAAACGGCAACTTATACGTAAATAGTGGATCATTGGCTCAAAGAAGTCAACACGTTCTTGCTATTATTTTTCTTTTTCAACTCATTTTCGCGTATTTTAAACGCATCATAGAGATGTGGGTATATTAAATACTCCGCATAAGCAATGATTTCTTTCGATTCACGTCTGCATGTAGACATTGAGGGTCTTCTATATTCAATTGTTCGATTTCTACGGACCATTTGCCGTGGTTGAGAGATACCATAATAATAACGGGCGATAGCACGATCAGAACTCACAAAAGCATAACGTAATAACAGCAATGTAAATGCGACCCTGTCTATATGATAAATTTTATCGACTACTTTGGTAATTAACATTCCGTCATCGTCATTACACATTTCCCTTTCTGGATAGTCGCGTCTTTCGACTGTTGCCATAAATTCAGCGATGATACTACTCTGCCGTTTTTCTAATCTACCGCTGTAAACCCAAGCGCCGAATTTGGATAGCCAACCTTGCAACCAAGCTTCTTGCTCAGCATCAAGTACAAGCCCATCAGAAATATTTTTTATACTCGACATGCTCGCAGCTCCATGACTTCTCTTTTGGTTTGTTCTAATAACTCGATTTCGGTACCGTGAATTTCTTGCCATGTTTTTGGCGCTGCATGAAAACCAGTATCGTAACTAGGTCTGTGATGAGGTGGACATAACGGTAAAACATCTTTATGGCTAGCTCGCTGCGCCATTCCCTGCCCCGTTCTTACATGATGGATTTCCGCAGGGCTTGCTCCATAGCCCATATTTCGGCAGCAAATACAGCCAAGTTCTGCTACATCTGATAGCCACTGTTTATCTTCTTTGGTCTTTGATTTGGTCATTGGTCTTGCCTCTAGGTAAAATCTAATAACTGGCCAGCTGCATTTTCAGCTGCTTCTTGTGTGGGGAATTTACGGAACAGAATGAAGTTCCAGAGTACATCGAGGGTTGATTTATAGAGTTCGCCAAAGGCTAAGTCATCCATTTTGGCAAAGCTGATTGATTTAGCAACGCGGCGCAAGCTGCCATCCGGCATTTCAAAGGTTTCGTAGTGACCAGATTGCTCAACGACCCAGTAGCGAAAGGCATCAAAGGATTTAGCGGCTGAAATATTGCGAGCGCGTTTCTGTGCTATATCATCGAGATAAACATCTGCGGCAGATTGGAGGGCATCATCATTATCGGTGTAGTGAGCGAGGAATTTAACGTAACCACGAACCAATTCTCTTTCTTCAGGCGAAATGGTACCGCCGGTTGGTTCCCAGTATTCATATCCTAGGTTAAGCAATGCGAAGTATTTACGGTGGAATCGTGGGTTTCGTGCCTTCTTAAAATCAGCATAAAGCACATCACCACACTTGATTTTTGAATGCAAAAAATCTCTCGCAGCTGGGTTAGCAGGTACAAGAGTATCGTTAGACATTTTGATAAAGCCATGCTGTGCCATACTTTTTCTCTCAGTAGACACAGCAAGTGTTTAGGGTTGGGTGTTCAGACCAATAGGAAAATTATACAGTAAATATGGTTATATAACCAGTTTCAGTTCATGCCATCCCTGTGTTATCCAACACTCTGAATCACCATCAAGACAGCATTCCTTTACTGGTAACCGTTCACCACATTTACCACAGCAACGGTTGGATAATTCCGCAATTTCGCGCGTAAGTCTTGTATTATCATTTCGTATTAGCATCTGAATATATTCACTTTCATCATATGGCTCACGCCCTGGTCTACGCAATGCACAATTACGCTTAATCATTTCATGTTCTTCAGATTCAACTTGCCACTGTGGGATAACAAAGCCAGCTTCACGTTGGCGTTTGCGTTGTGCAGCTTTGCGTTCTGCTGCTGATTTAGTCATTGGTCTTGCCTCTAGGGTGACATTCAATCATTACTACCCGCTGTGTGTCTCCATCAATAACAGCAATTAAGCTATCTGATGATTGGACGTATTCATCTAATTCATGGAGTGAACACTTGATATCCATAAAATTAAAACATCCATAAGTAACACTATATTGGTTCATAAATTCACCTCTGGGAGGTGTGCCCATGCGATTACATCAACATCAATTAAAGGATCGATGCCTCCACCAAATGCTTCTTTGACATACGGAGCACTTTCATAAAAATCATCATGCCGATCACGATAGCCAACAACCATACAATCATGAGTTTTAAGCAGTACACCAACATCTTGCGGTGGTAACTGTTCTTTGCACTTAGTCCATGCTTGAGGGTAATTATCTCGTGATGCTCTCCACACTAACCACATCGCATATTCAGCCATTTCACTAGCTTCTGGATGATTATCTTTAACCCAGTTTTCAAATTGCTGTCTTGATTGATCTATTTGTTTACTCATACCTTCATCACCTCACGCCAATGATTTAACCTATCTCTAAAAAATTCCCGATGTACCTCTGGTGCTTTTTCAATTTCCACCAGCACTCGCTCTCTGTTTATTTTTCGATGTTTCAGTTGCCGAATTAGCCGGCTAGCGAATAAATCAAGTTGCTCCAGTTCGCGATATTCTTCTGGCCATAAAGCACGATTGTGAGGAAGTCCATCAGGTAAATATTTACCTGACATAACTACCTCGGCTTTTGTGGTTTTAAAATTTGCTGATATGGCGCCCTAGTTCTTGCTCGCGCAGCTGATTGAATACGCTCAATGTGGCATGGTGTATGATCCAAACCATCATCAAGTAATATGGGGTGATTGCTCCGGACGAGTGACTCGCCGGTGATTGGGTCTTTAACTGTCATGGTCTTGCCTCTAATTACAATTCAATGGCTTGGTCGAGCCGAAATAATCACTTAAAACTCTTGTAGTTCTTGTTGCCCTTTTTTGACATATGAGCGGCTATTTACTTGCCCCTTCATCGCCAATCGCTCAGCTTCACCTTGGCTGATATTTTTGATGTATGAATCTACCAGTTGCCCATAAGCTGTGCCTGTATTACCGTCACGGTTTAAACGTAAAATAATCTCCATTAGTGAACTGTCTGCATTTTTGTTATAGACCGCATCGCGGTATAAGCCAATCCATACATCACAGTCTTGCTCTATCTGACCTGTATCGCGACTATCTGCGGCGGTAGGTCGTTTATCAGCTCTCTCTTCCAGCTTTCGGTTTAACTGGGTAAGAAGCAGCACCACACAGTCCATTTCTTTAGCTAAGTTTTTTAAGCCGGTTGTAATGTCGCCATAGGCAATATCACGGCGCTCTGCATTGCCCGCCTTAATTAAGGTTAAATAATCGACGGCAATTAACCCTACCTGCCCTTTGATTCGTTTTATTTTGCGGCATTCTGAAATAATGTGGTTCAGATCAACGCCCGGAGTGCTGTCGATGTACATATTCGACTCTGCAATTTCTTCAGCTCTAGCCAGTGCTCGAGCCATTTCCATTTCATCATGTGCGCCAGTGTAAAAAATATCTGAAGATACTCCTCCCTCTTGGGCGATCATCCGTTCAATGATCCCTCTGTCTGTCATTTCCAGACTAAACAACAGCGTGGGTAGTCGATGATTTAGCGCAAAATGAGTCGCTACACGATTGTAGAATGCAGTTTTACCCATTTTAGGTCTGGCACCAACGACGACTAAAGAACCTCGTAGCGCTTGTTTGGGTGCCATTATGCTATCAAGTGATTCTATCCCTAAAGTAAAACCAACCGCATTCTGAGGATCATCAAAACGACGTTCAACCTCACTAATCCAATCACCAACAACATCACGGGCAGATCTTAAACCTTTTCGCTTCCCATTTTTGGCATGCTCGATGATGCTAGAAACTACTTGCTGGACGCTTCCAAGCTTATCGCTGATGTCCATGCCATCATTTGTCATTAACATTTCTACGCAAGTATTTAGGTTATTAATGGCATATCGCTGGACCGCTTTGTCACGCACAATGCGAGCATAATTAACTATGTTAGCGGCTGAAGGTATCCGACAAAGCTCAGCCACATATGCAAAACCGCCAACGTTGTCTAAATCACCATTCGCATTCAATGAGTCACTCACAGTAATCACGTCAGTTGGCTGATTGGTTTTAATCAATCTCACAATCTCAGCAAATATCCGATTATGTGACCATTGATAAAACGACTCAGGCTTAACCAAAGAAATTACATGCTGTCGCTTGTCTTCATCGGTGCTGATCATTAACCCACCCAGTACAGCTTGTTCAGCTTCAAGGCTGCTTGGTGGAACAAATAAATTATTTGTCATTGGCACGTTCCTCCTTGACTGCAACGTAGCAACGCTCAGTGATCAAGTAATCCAAATTCTTACGGCGCCATGTGCCACCACGCCCATTGTCACGATCTTCCATCATCCACCGACAGTGGCTCCCAATGTACGATAAATAATTTACCCAGCGTTCCTGATTAAATTTAAATTTAACCCAGAAGCTTTTCAGTTTTCGCTTACGCTCATCAGTCAGAACTTTGACAGCTGGCATATCTGGTAAAATTTCGTGATATGAATCGATAATTTTTTCATAATGCAATTTAATTTTTGGTGAGGGTTTGTTGTCGTCAGGTTCACCTGACGTACCATCAATAATCTCTGTAGTAGTCTCTGTAGTAATCTCTGTATTTGTCTCACGTTTAGAAGTGGGGGCTGTCACTTCTGTATGTGGGGGCTGTCCCGTTTCAACGTACCCCCTATCACGTTTAGAAGTGATACCTGTTACAGAAACAGGTTCTTTTTTTGTTTGATTATTAATCAATGGGATAGAGTTTGTTATTTCCTGAATACATTCAACAACTGGCTCAAGAAATACCACATTGTTGCACAGTCCACTTACTGTATTTATGGTGCGAAATTCAAGCGTAATAACACCTTTTGCCTTCAACCGTTTTATCGCTTCGGTAACTTCCCGCTTTGTAAAACCAAATTGATCCGCAAATGATTGATAGCTACGTTGCAACTTATCGCTTTGAAACCGCTTGCGCCACCCTTGAAGTTCACCAGTAAACTCGTCCCGAATTTCTGCTGGTCGGTACCAGTAAATAATTTCTGAAAGCAATATGATCCCAATATTATCAGGCTTGCCACTTGGCATTTTGATGTGATGCCACCAGTTCGCAGGGATCACATTACCAGTTATGTTCATGCGCCCTATTTGATTAACGGTTTCTGTCATTAATAAATTATTCACTTTAAACCCCCAGTGCGCGTGCAATATCACGGCAGGCGTTCTGGTACTGTTCCGGCGTGAGTTTCTTTGAAAGCAGCTTTTGTTTTTGTTGTTCGTACTGTTCCCATACGCTTAGCGCAGCAACTCTTCTACCCTCGAAAACGTCTTCGATTTTCTCTCTATCCGCTGGTTCTCCGTTTAACAAAAAACCATTGCGATAGGTTATCTTCTCAATTGTTCTTAGCATTGGTCTTGCCTCTTGAATTAATGCACGCTGGTCTGACGTGGTATCGCATTTAACGCAATGACTGCATTATTAATATGGTGTGACATGTCACGACCCTCTAATAAAATTTCGCTAATTGCCTCAGCAAATCGCTGTATTGCAATTGAAGCTAGGTAATTTTTTGTATCACCACGAACGCGAGCTAATCTCGATGCTGGTAATGCAATTTCTATTGCCGGCATTAACTCAACTATTTTTCTGATAGATGCGGGGGAATCACCACGCAACCAACGAAATATCTGTTGCCGGTTATTATTAATCGCTTTCCAATCAGCCCTGCCCGATTCGTCTTCAATCACATGCAAACGCCCTTGTGACCTGTTTTTTACAATGCCTAAATAAGCACGGCTAACCTCAATAGCGACATGCTCTTGACCTTGCTCCGCTGCCCAATCCTCAATTTCAGAACGGACAATATCGATATCAAAATTCATCTACTCGCGTCTCCTGTCGCAAAATTGATTATTAAGAATCAGTTTTTATTTTTTAATCAAATACACTAATAAACAGTGAGCTGCATATGTTTAAAATAACAACATGATTTTAGGCAACATTCTTACTACCGCTGATTAACCATGATGGTTCGCACTTTAAAGCACTTGCGATCTCAATAATAAATCTAGGTTTTTTTATAAGTCCTGATTCAATTTGCTGGATAGATTGCTGCTTCAATCCAACCATATCTGCAAGTTCTGACTGAGTTAAATTGAGTTCAACTCGGCGACTCTTAACTCTTTCTGAAAGCGTATTCATTTGCGTCTCCTTTTTAACAAAGTTTCTTGTATTTAAAAACAAACTAACTTGTTTGTCAATTACAGGTTTTCTTGTAATCATCTTCTTGTATTTTTTAGGGGGTTATATGTCGATTTCTGAACGAGTTAAAAATAAAAGAATTCTTCTCAATCTGACTCAGGCAGAGTTAGCTGAAACCGTTGGAACTACCCAGCAATCGATAGAACAACTAGAAAGCGGAAAAACTAAGCGCCCTAGATTTTTACCTGAATTAGCAAAAGCATTATCTTGCTCAGTTGATTGGCTTGTCACAGGAAGAGAAAACAACAATGACTCACTCCCTCCGGAAAATGAGTGGGGAAATATTAAGTCATGGGATAGTAAAACCCCATTAGAATCTGATGAGGTTGAAGTTCCTTTCTACAAAGATATAGAGTTTGCCTGTGGTAATGGCAGCTGTATTGATATTGATTATAACGGCTTTAAATTGAGATTTTCTAAGTCAACACTACGTCGAATTGGCGCACCTACTGATGGGTCAACTATTGCATGTTTTCCTGCAAATGGGGATAGCATGGAACCAGTAATACCTAGCAATGCAGCTGTAGCAATTGACATGGCAAATAAAAAAATAATTGATGGTAAAGTCTACGCTATAGACCAAGACGGTCTAAAACGCTTAAAAATGTTATATAGAAGACCAGGTGGAAAACTAATTATTCGCAGTTATAACCGTGATGAATATGAAGATGAAGAAGCTGATGAAGACAGCGTGACGATTATCGGCAGAATGTTTTGGTATTCTGTTCTTGATTACTAAGGTAACTCTATGGAAAATTTCAAGTTAAAGCTTAAAAATCATGTGGACCATGTAAAACAGGTTGGGCAACACTGCTCAACAGAGGAAACCACAAAACAGGCGTTAATACTGCCTTTTCTCGATATCCTCGGCTTTAGCCCTTATGACCCACAAAAAGTTAAGGCAGAATACGGCGCTGATTTCCCTGGTGTAAAAGCAAATGAGCGTGTTGACTATGCGCTCTTTTGCCAAGATGTTCCCGTTATGTTCATTGAAGCCAAATGTTATTTTGAAAAATTAGATAACCATTGCCCTCAACTTTCTAGATATTTCAATTCCACACCTGAAGTCACTATATCAGCTATAACTAATGGATTGGAATGGCGTTTCTTTACTGATTTGAAACAAAAAAACGTTATGGATCCAACTCCATTCTTACGCATTAGAATGGATGAAATTAGTGATTCAGATGCAGGTCAATTATTTCGCTTTAGACACGATAAATTCAAACCTGAAGCATTAAGAACTCTAGCTGAAGAGAGCGTATATCTATCTGCTTTCACTAAAACTATTAGTTCAAGTCTAAGAGATGTTGATAGTGAGTTTGTTCGCTATGTTGCTAGCCGCTCGAATGTTGAAAGACAATTAAATCAGCGCTTTATCGATTCTATAACCCCTCTAGTCAAGCAAGCTGTTGAACGTTCTGTCAGTGCAATGGTAGTTTCAGGCTTATCTGGTAAGTTTACTTATGGCGAAGAGCCCGTAGAAACAGCAACAGAGGAAACTCAAGAGTCTAATGAATTAAAAGATATTATTGATCCTGATAATCCAAACATTATTACCACCACTAATGAATTAACTTTATTTGAAAAAATAAAACAGATCACCGGGTGTAATGAAATTGAATATAAAGATACTGAGTCTTACTTTGGTATCCTATATCAAGGTAAAGTTAATCGTTGGATAGTTAGATTCTACGATAAGAAAAATAGTGCTTATCTCATGGTTCCGATAGAGATTACTGACCTATTAGGTAATGAAATAAAGCGCGCAGGTTTAGAGTTAACAAATAACCGCATCACAATTCAATCCCCTGAAGATATATTAAGAATAACAGGTATCATTCTTGATTCGTTTGAATATGTAAAAAACGATGAAAACTTCAGAAAAAAATCAGCTAGTGAATAATTATTGTGTAATACCTTTCTGCCCTTGCTTAACGTAAGGGCTTTTTGTTTCCTCCTATCCTCTGTTTCTCTATTCACACCTCATTCAATGGAAAAACCATTTCTGCATACATTGATGTGATCCCCACCTCTTTTCCACAAAATTAAACAAAATAAATATCCTCATAAAAACAACCAACTACAAATAAATAAACAAAAATACAAATTTAAACAAGTTTTTCCATTTACTTTAATACAATTTATCTTGTATATTACAAACATCGAAACAAACAAGACCTCACAGCAAGTGTTTTGATAGGTGTTCAAACCAAATTTAGTTTTGCTGTTATGGCGTAGGAGAACCGTCGCACTCATAGCGACTGACCATGATTACCACGACATAACAGTGAATTTTTGCAGTACCAGGGAATTTAATTAGTTACCGACCAAAGCTACAAGGCAAGACCTGACAGCTCGGAAAGACGGGCATTATCATAAATGACAGGAGACATATTATGTATGTAGGTAAAAATGAAATGAAAAACATTAAATTAGCTGCTGTTTTAGCTTTTTGTAAGCTATTTCCTGAAGCCGTATACCACTGCTGTGGCGACAGTAAGGTTGTAACTCTTGAGTTTGATGAAGGCGTAAAAAAACCCACCTGAGTGGGTTCCTTTACCTCGGGTCGCCGACCAAAGCTAACCGAGAGTTCTACTAGCGCGACCAAACGCTAGAAGAGGCAAGACCAATGATAAATCACTGATCACAGTTATTTTAAAGGAGCTGCTATGAAAGCACAACCTAAAACCCTAAGTGTCACCCTTTACATTCATGCACAAAAGCAATTCGACGGTTCATATCGATACCGACCACTTCCATTCAAATACGATATGGAGTCAGGTTTAGGTTTTGTTGTATCTGAGCATACCGTTGAAATTCCATTTCAAGAGCTAAGTACTGAACAGTTAGTGAATGCTGAGATTGAGTCCTTACGCGCAGAACAAAACAAAATACTGGCTGATGCGCAGGTGAAATCCAGCTTACTGGAAGATCAGATCCAGATGCTGCTTTGTTTAGAAGGCAAGCCAATTTCTAAAATCGACGAAGAAATCCCTTATTAAGAGGCAAGACCAATGAAAACTTTTATTTGTGTATTTGAGCCAACGACCGAGGCTCGCTCCAATGGAGCAGTACCATTAACTATCGCTTTAAATGCAACTAACGAAAAGCTAGCTAGCGCATCAGCAATGATCAAGCTTTCAGAATCTTATCCGGAAGCCATGGATAATTTCAACACTGACGAACCTATCGTTTGTGAAGATGCTATGGGCTCCCCTCGCCCTGCTATCGGTGAGTTTGATGAAGTATTTGCTTCTCAAAATGAATTTAACGGCACTAGCTGGCAGCCTATCGTTTATAAAGACTTTAATAAATTAGCGCCGATGGTCCGTATTGCTGCAACCCTGCTATATGGCAAAACTCAGTTTACAGATGCGGAATATAGCCAAGCCATCAAATTCGTGCACGAAGGTAGCGATCAGCCAAAAATCCGTAATATCGGTAAAGGGCTGGCTAAAATCAGTGCTGTATGCACGATGGATGCAGAACAAACTATCGAAATTGCACAAGCCGTTTCTGAGTTCGCGGATGATGAAATCACCATTGAAGATGCTACCGCCCTCGGTGAAAGTTATTTGAAAGAAGAACCTAAGCAGGAAGTGACATCCGCAACAAAAAGTGAAAACGATGAGCCAATTCTCAAACGTGACTACGCCACGCTTGATATGGAGGTTGCCCTCGCATTAATTGGTGATGTTGATTTTGACGCTATCCGTAGTGCTGATATCCGTAAAGCTAAAGAATTAATGGCAGCTGAAGATAAAGCATGGAAACGTTTATCAATGGACTTGCGCGCACTCCCTAGCGTTCTCGATATCCCTCGCGAAAGTATCTTTTCACTAGTGACCGAAGCAAGAGTGAAACCAGAGCTATTTGATGATGCTAATGCCCGTAAAGCGTTTATTGATGCAAAACTTGGTACCGAAAATCCAAAAGTAACATCCTTGGGTAATGGTCGTTTTTCAGTTGATAACTTAGGTACTAAACCTGCTAATGATGGAGCGCCGGAAGAAACCATAAAGCAAGAAAAACAAAAGCGTACAACCAAGAAAAAGGACGCGCCGGCAAAAACTGAAAAAGAACCAGATTCGATTGTTATCGAAGTGGAACAAGCACCAGTAATTACTGAACAAGTTATCGTTGAGTCTGATGATTTTGAACAACGTGCGGACATCTTAGATGGACTTCTTAAAGATGGCTGCACTAACACTAAAATCTGGAAAAGCGTACAACGCACAGACCCTAGATTCACGAATCCTATACCAAATTCAAGTTATAACAAGACTGGAATTGGCTCCTACTATATGTTCATGCGCGCCACTGAAACATTTGGCCCTATTGGACAAGGTTGGGGATATGAAATACTAGAAGATAAAATGGTTGATGGAAACCCATTATTCGAATCTGTTTTTAATGATAAAAAAGAACAGGTTGGAGTGAGATATCTTAGAGATAATGACGGAAAATTAATTTTCGAATTAAATCATTCAGTCAAAATCAAATTTTGGTATCTAACACCAGATGGGATGCGCGGTGAATTTGAAAGTTACGGTGCTACAGTTTATAGAGATAAGAGAAAGAGTGGACTTAACTCAGATGAAGAGGTTTTTAAAAAATCACTTACCGATGCAATAAAGAAAGCACTATCAATGCTAGGTTTTAGTTCCGATATTTTTATGGGGATGTATGACAACCCAGAATATGTAGCAGCAAGTAAACTTGAATATGATATTAAAGCGGCAGTAGATGATGCCGATGAGATGGCTCGCATTAAAAAAGAGTTAGACGATAAGCTAACCAATAACGCTAAAGCAATGGAAAACGCCGTTACTAAAAGTGAGCTAGAAGGTATTTCCAATTCAATTATTCGCGAAATTAACATTCATATCAAATCAGCCAAAGAACGTAGAGACCAAGAAGTTGAAAAATACTTACGTGGTCGCTTACGTCGATTACAAGAAATTAAAGATAAGCGTTTAATCCAACTGGAACAAAAAGAAGAGGCAATCTAATGACCAAGACAACCGCTATTGCAATGGCTGCTGACTACAGCAAATTACAATTACTCGTCGAAAATGGCGAGTTTACTGCCGAAGATATCGCTGACACACTTCAAGGTATTGAAGGTGAATTAGGCGATAAACTTGACGCAATCATGCTCTACGCTCGTAATTTAGAAGGGCAAGCAAAAACATTAGATGAAGAATCTAAACGTTTGACTGACCGTAAAAAATCATTCGAAAACCAAGTCAAAAACCTGAAAAAATACGCGTTAGATTGCTTGTTAACATCGGGATTGGACAAGTTAAAAACAACTAAAAATACTTTCACGGCTCGCGCCGGTATTGTGCGGGTGATCATCGATAACGAAGCAGCTCTACCGGATGCATTAGTTGATGTTCAGATTATTACCGCACCAGATAAAAAGAAAATCAAAGAAGCAATTGAAAATGGCACTGATGTACCCGGTGCTCACTTAGAAATTGGCGATCGTTCATTGATGGTTCGTTAAATACTTTAGCGCCCAGTAATGGGCGCATATCAGGAGATATTTTTATGGACATGAAATTAGAAGTCATCATTACTCATGATGAAACCAGCAATAAATGCAGTGTTGAGTGGTCCACTGATACAACTGAACATGTGACAACTCAAGAAGAACATACGCTATCAATGGTAAAAAAAGCCGTTTTACTGCAACTAGGCTACCCAGCATCAACGGTAATTATTCACTAGCGTGACATGTCACAAACGAGGCAAGACCAATGCTAAGACATTTTCATAGTAACCAGAGACCAACCGTAAAATTGACCATGCCTGACGGTTCTGTAGGGTTTATAACGACAAATGACCGTTGTTATGTCGTTTATGATTTACCTAAAAATATCAAGATTGAGCCAGTAAAAGAGCCTCAATCCAAAGGGAGCAAATCATGATGTATGCTTTGTTTTTACTGATTTGCAGTGGTGCTGATTGCCTGTATAAACCTTACGGTTATACCTACCCTGACGAACAAAATTGTTTAATGGATAAAGCTACCTTAACTCAAAAAGGTATCTTATCTGAATGCTATCCAATTGATGAAATTATTTCGGTTGATTCTTTTAAGACTGGTAAGTGAGGGAATTATGTCAGGTCACCCACATGCAGACTTAATGGCCAAAGCAGCAGAAATAGCAAAGACAGATAAAGAGTGGTGGAAACACTTTGAAATCAGATTAACAAGGGGTCGTGTTTTTGAATGGCATCAGTTTCATTCTGCAGCGGTATTTTACCCTGATGACGTCTACCGATTCAGCCCGAAACCTAGCACTATAAAAATAGGAGATTACGATGTTCCTGAGCCAGTACGGAAACCTCTTGATGCTGGTCAGAAATATTGGGTTGTTAGCCTTGAATATGGTGCGTGTCCCCATATATGGACAGGCTCCAGTCTGGAAGTATATGGCTGGCTTGCGCGAGGGTTAATCCACCTAAACGAAGAAGCAGCAAGAACTCATATTTCGGCCCTACTCTCTTTTACAAAAATTGATTAAGCATAATCAGTTTTGTTCTTTAGTAATAATTAACATGGTGGTTTATTCAATAATGGATGACCACCATGAAACAACCACAATTAACCCCTTGGAGAACTGGGGAACAGTTATTAACTGAATTCGATATCAAACTAGGCAAGTTAGCTGCAAGTGTAAAAAATCGACCATGCACTGAAGCTGAAATAAAACATGCTTGTGATACTGCAGATAAGATCATTTTATTAATGATGAGGCAAGACCAGAATGAGAAAAAATATCACCGGAGGCTATGATGTCTCGAATGATTAAGCTAGAAGCATGGGCGCAATTAGAATTTGGTGATAGTGCCCCCACCCAACAAGTCTTAATTAAATACGCCAAAGCCAACATGATGATCCCCCCTGCTTTAAAGGTTGGTAAGCGTTGGATGATTGACCGTGATTCAAGGTACGTAGGTTTAGTTTCTAAACCTCAATTACCAGAACAAGCAAATGAAAAATTACTGAGGATTTTATCAGATGGCAGCAAGACCACGTTCTCATAAAATCACCATTCCAAATCTATACCGAAAATTAGATAAACGAAATGGAAAAACATACTGGCAGTATAAACACCCCTTAACTGGCGTATTTCACAGCCTCGGTACAGATGCCGAAGAAGCTACTCTGATTGCATCTCAAGCTAATACCATTATTGCAGAGCAGCAAACAAAGCAAATTTTAAGCATTAATGATCGCCTATCAAATATCAAAAATAAAAAAGTAGGGATCAGCGTTTCTAATTGGGTAGATAAATATTTAGAAATACAACAAGAGCGCGTTGAGCTTGGTGAATTAAAACCTAATTCATACAAACAAAAAATTAAGCCGATTAATTTATTCAAGCAACACTGTGGGTTATTTTCACTTAAAGACATTACAGCTTTGGAAATAGCTAAAATAACTGATTCAGTAAAAGCATTAGGTCATGACCGAATGGCCCAAGTAGTACGTATGGTTTTAATAGATGTATTTAAGGAAGCACAGCATGCAGGTCACGTTCCTCCTGGTTATAACCCTGCACTTGCGACAAAACAACCTCGAAATAGAGTAAAACGTGAACGTCTAACGTTCGAAGAGTGGAAAGTTATTTATGAACAAGCCAAAAACCATCCGCCATATTTGCAGTGCGGAATGTTACTAGCACTTGTAACTGGTCAGCGTATAGGTGATATAGCCAAAATGAAATTTTCAGATATTTGGGATGATATGTTGCACATTGAACAAGAGAAAACTGGATCTAAATTAGCTATTCCTCTTTCAATTAAGTGTGATGCAATTGATATGACACTTAAGCAAGTTATTTCAAAATGTCGTGACTCCGTTCTTAGCCAATATCTCGTGCACTATCGCCATACGACCTCTCAAGCACAGAGAGGTGAACAAGTTACAGCAAACACATTAACCACAACCTTTAAAAAAGCGAGAGATAAATGTGGGTTAACATGGCCAGAAAGATCGGCACCTTCATTTCATGAACAACGTTCTTTATCGGAAAGACTCTATCGAGAACAAGGTATCAATACTCAGAAACTTCTTGGCCATAAATCACAGAAAATGACTGATAAATATAATGATGACCGAGGTAAAGAATGGCAAATTATCGCGATCTAAATAGCCTATTATTTGAGCCGTTTTGGGGAGGGATTTTGGGGGAGTTTTGGGGAAGATTTTAATTGAACAAAAAATAAACGGGAGTTTTTATGCTCCCGTTCTTAATTACATCACGTAATAAATTACATGTGTTTAATGATTGCGTCGCCGAATTCGCTACATTTCAGTAATTTAGCGCCCTCTAACTGACGTTCGAAATCGTAAGTTACAGTTTTAGCCGCGATTGCGCCTTCCATACCTTTAACGATTAAGTCTGCCGCTTCAACCCAACCCATATGGCGCAGCATCATCTCTGCAGACAGAATGATAGAGCCTGGGTTTACTTTATCTTGACCAGCATATTTCGGTGCAGTCCCGTGAGTTGCTTCGAACAGTGCACATTCAGAACCAATGTTTGCGCCCGGAGCAATACCGATACCACCAACTTGCGCCGCTAATGCGTCAGAAATATAGTCACCGTTCAGGTTCATACACGCGATAACATCATATTCTGCTGGGCGCAGCAGGATTTGTTGTAAGAATGCATCTGCGATAACATCTTTAACAATGATATCTTTGCCAGTTTTTGGATTCTTGATTTTAACCCATGGACCGCCATCGATTAATTCACCGCCGAACTCGTCTTGTGCTAATTGGTAGCCCCAATCTTTAAATGCACCTTCAGTGAATTTCATAATGTTGCCTTTATGAACCAAAGTCACTGAATCACGGTTATTATCAATTGCATATTCAATCGCCGCGCGAACTAAACGTTTTGTGCCTTCCTCAGAACATGGCTTGATACCAATACCGCAATCTTGTGGGAAACGAATTTTCGTTACGCCCATTTCGTTTTGCAGGAATTTGATCACTTTGTCTGCTTCTGCGCTACCGGCTTTCCACTCGATACCTGCATAGATATCTTCTGAGTTTTCACGGAAAATCACCATATCTGTAAGTTCAGGCTGTTTAACTGGGCTTGGTGTGCCTTTGTAGTAACGAACTGGACGTAAGCAGATGTATAAATCAAGCTGTTGACGAAGTGCAACGTTGAGGGAACGAATGCCGCCACCAACTGGAGTGGTTAATGGGCCTTTAATAGAAACGCGGTAATCGCGGATTAAATCGAGGGTTTCTTGTGGTAACCAAACATCTTTGCCATATAACTGAGTGGATTTTTCACCCGTATAAATTTCCATCCAAGAAATTTTACGCTCACCGTTATAGGCTTTTTTAACTGCTGCATCGACAACTTTTAACATTGCTGGAGTGACATCAACCCCAATACCGTCACCTTCAATGAAAGGGATAATTGGGTTGTTCGGAACATGTAATTTGCCTTTTGCATCAATGGTAATTTTAGCGCCTTCTGCCGGAACTACTACTTTGCTATCCATTAACCTCTCCTTCACTTGCGTATTTTGCTTGTTAATTTTTTGTAAGAGACCTGTCAATACTACTGCAATCTGCGTCGAACGCCAATGATTACTAAACTAAGCTTTAATGCAGATCGCATTTAACGCATTATTTCCGTGTCTAAACACTCAACAAAAAAGAAATAAAACCAAATAAAATCAATATATTAAATCAATCCCAAGAACTATGGAAAGTTAAAATCCAAGCTAAATCATGGCCTAAATACTGAACGACCTTATTCCATAGCTTATCTAAAATACCCTATCCAAACATTCGTATTGCTCACAGAAATTAATATATTGTCATATTATCTTTATGATTTAATAGATTTAATTAAATTATTCGCACTTAATGGTTTTAATGCACACAACCCAAAACTGTATTGATTTTAAACAATTTTAAATTATTTTCGATTTTATTGAATTCTATTTAAATAAATAATGAGGCTCCTTAATAGATTAAGAAAGATAAACTTTTATTCATTAAAAATATAATTATTAATTCAAGATAAATATAAAGGTGAGTATATGGAAAAGTTATCTGACTTAATTAATCTCAAGCAAAAAGCATTTTCACAGCATCCTTTTTTTCTAAAACCCATCAACCCATCCTTGTCAGCCAAAGAGTCTCTAGCATTTTTACCGAGACTTACGTTCTTTATTTTGGCGTTTGGTGATATTAATAAATACATTCTTCCCTTTGAAAATCCTCAAAATGATTTAGAAATAGCGGTGAATAATCATGCTTTAGAAGATTCCGATCATTGGTATTGGTATATCGATGATCTCCGCACATTGCGAATGAATGAGCCACAACTCTTTACGGATACCTTAGTGTGGTTGTGGTCACCACAAATGGAAGCTAACCGTAAGCTCGTCTATGAATTAATCAGCGCTATCGCCAATCAACCCGCTAAAATTCGCTTAGCCGTCATTGAATGCATGGAAGCAACAGGGCGTACATTCTTCACTTACGTCAATCAAATCGCTAAATTATCGCCAATACCACTGAAATATTGTGGGGAGCTTCATTTAGTCCACGAATCTGGTCATGCTATGGGCAGTGATGCAGAATTAATTGATACCATTAATTATACGGGAGAAGAACACGCTCTTTGTGTGCATTTAATAGAACGAATATTTATCGCTTTTTCTCATTTTTTCGATGAAATAAATCAGTAAATCATAAATCAATATTCCGTAAATCAAGGGAGAGCTACCTGCTGCTTGCTCATCTCTCTCCCTTAGATGAGCGACCAAAACACCCTTACTTTATCGTCAAAATATCGCTATTCTATTGCACATTAAATAAATGACTCTCAACAAAGAATGATGAACGCACCTAATCGCAACCGTACTAAGCAAACGACGCCACATTCAAAGCAACGTCGTTCGTTGGCAATAAATTCATCCTCTCGCGGAAGTCGCCCTTCCCAGCCACGCAAAGTAATTATTTTTAATAAACCATTTGATGTACTGCCGCAATTTACGGATGAACAAGGGCGAGAAACGCTAAAAAATTATATTCCCATCTCTGATGTTTATGCCGCGGGGCGTTTGGATAGAGATAGTGAAGGTCTGTTAGTCCTCACCAATGACGGTAAATTACAAGCTCAGCTTACCCAACCGCAGAAAAAAACAGGAAAAATCTACTATGCTCAAGTAGAAGGTATCCCCGATGAAAGCGCCCTCACGAAATTTCGTCAAGGATTAACTCTAAATGATGGGCCCACACTACCTGCAGGCATCGAATTAGTCAGTGAGCCAGAATGGTTATGGGCACGAGTTCCGCCAATCCGTGAGCGTAAAAATATTCCCACTTCTTGGTTGAAGATCACGCTTTATGAAGGCAGAAATCGGCAAGTTCGTCGGATGACTGCCAATATTGGTTTTCCTACATTGCGATTAATACGCTATGCCATGGGAAATTTTACACTCGATAACTTATCTTCCGGTGAATGGAAGGAGGTCACTGTTGTTTAAACCCAATGTTACCGTTGCCACCATTGTCCATGCCCAAGGGCGTTTTTTAGTGGTCGAAGAGTGGGTTAATAACAAACCCACATGGAATCAACCCGCAGGACACCTTGAAGCCGATGAAACATTAGTGCAAGCTGCCGCGCGTGAACTTTATGAAGAGACTGGCATTATTGGTGAACCCCAAGCATTAATTAAAATTCACCAGTGGGTAGCCCCCGATAACACCCAATTTATTCGCGTCTTATTTTCCCTTGAGTTGGATACTCCCTGCGAAACCCATCCCCATGATGATGATATCAGCGCTTGTCATTGGGTTAACGCAGACGAAATTCTGACTAGCCAATGCCTTCGCTCCCCTTTAGTGGCCCAAAGTATCCGCTGCTACCAAGAAGGTACTCGCTATCCTTTGAGCGTTTTAGCCGCCTTCGGTGATCATTACGAGTAACATTATTCTCCTAATGCTGGTGCAACAAGGGGGCAACGTGCTAGAGTATGGGGCTTGATTTTTCCGCATTGAGACTATTTCCCATGTCAAATAACAGTACCAAATCAGATAACAGCCAAATTAAGGTCATCGTCGGTATGTCCGGTGGTGTTGATTCATCCGTTTCCGCTTACCTACTCAAGCAGCAAGGGTATCAGGTGGTCGGTCTGTTTATGAAAAACTGGGAAGAAGACGATAACGAAGAATACTGTACCGCAGCGACTGACCTTGCAGATGCGCAAGCAGTATGCGACAAACTCGGTATCGAACTGCGCACCATCAACTTTGCCGCTGAATATTGGGACAATGTATTCGAACACTTTTTAGAAGAATACAAAGCGGGTCGTACCCCAAACCCGGATATTTTGTGCAACAAAGAGATCAAATTTAAAGCGTTCTTAGAATTTGCCGCAGAAGATCTAGGCGCAGATTATATTGCAACAGGTCACTATGTTCGTCGCCGTGATGTGGATGGCAAAAGCCAATTACTACGCGGCTTAGACAACAACAAAGACCAAAGCTACTTCCTGTATACCCTCAGCCATGAACAAGTGGCAAAAAGCTTATTCCCTGTGGGTGAGTTAGAGAAGCCTGAAGTGCGTCGTATTGCCGAAGAAATTGGCTTAGTGACCGCGAAGAAAAAAGACTCTACCGGGATCTGCTTTATTGGTGAGCGTAAATTCCGCGACTTCCTTGGTCGCTACCTCCCTGCTCAACCTGGCCCAATCGTCACCGTTGACGGTGAAACCATTGGCCAGCACGAAGGTTTGATGTACCACACATTAGGTCAACGTAAAGGGTTAGGCATTGGTGGCACCAAAGACGGTTCTGAAGAGCCATGGTATGTGGTCGATAAAGACGTTGAAAAAAATCAATTGATTGTGGCTCAAGGTCATGAACATCCACGTTTGATGTCTACAGGCTTAATTGCTCAGCAATTAGATTGGGTCGATAGACAAACATTAGCTGCGCCATTGCGCTGCGTGGTGAAAACCCGTTACCGTCAAGCCGATATCCCTTGTACAATCACCCCATTGAGCGCCGAGAAAATCCAAGTCACTTTCGATTATCCGGTTGCGGCTGTTACTCCGGGACAATCTGCGGTATTTTATATCGACGAAGTCTGCCTCGGTGGCGGCGTTATTGAAGCCCGTATTCAGGAGTAAATGTGGCTAAAAACTATTACGATATCACGCTAGCCTTAGCGGGTATCTGCCAAGCAAGTCTGATGGTACAAAAACTCGCTCATGAAGGTACCTTTAATGAGCAAGATGGTAAAACCATGGTCAATAGCCTGACCAACATGAATCCATCCACCACGCTGGATGTATTCGGTAATGATGAAGCGAATTTAAAAACCGGTTTAACGGCCCTGCAGGGTATGTTAACTGGTGGTAATAGCGGGATCTCTGCAGAGATGACCCGCTATATGCTTAGCATCATGGCGCTAGAGCGCCGCTTAAGCAAAGATGACAATGCCATGAACCAACTCGGTCAGCGAATTGAGCAATTTGAACGTCAAGCCAGCTATTTCGAACCGATGTCTGAAGGCGTTTTTAACGCACTCGCCGGAATTTATGTGGATGTAGTCAGTCCAGCAGGTCCCCGCATTCAAGTGACTGGTTCTCCTGATATTCTGAAAAATACCGTTGTTCAAGCCAAAGTTAGAGCCACATTGCTCGCAGGTATTCGCTGCGCAGTTCTCTGGCAGCAAGTTGGTGGAAGTCGCCTCCAACTGATGTTTTCTCGAAGCCGTCTGTCTAATCAGGCGAAACAAATTTTGTCTCACCTATAAATCTGGAGTTGCTACCAATGGAATTATCCTCACTGACCGCTGTATCCCCGATTGACGGCCGTTACGGTGATAAAGTCAGCGCTTTACGCACTATTTTTAGTGAGTTTGGCTTACTGAAATTTCGTGTGCAAGTTGAAGTTCGCTGGCTGCAAAAACTGGCTGCAACCGCTCAAATCAAAGAAGTTCCTTCATTTGATGCTGACGCAATCGCTTACTTAGATGAAATCGTCGCGAACTTCTGCGAAAAAGATGCAATGCGTATCAAAGAAATTGAGCGCACAACTAACCACGATGTTAAAGCAGTAGAGTATTTCCTAAAAGAAAAAGTGGCGCATATCCCTGCTCTGCATGCGGTCTCTGAGTTTATTCACTTTGCTTGTACATCTGAAGATATCAATAACCTGTCCCATGCATTGATGCTAAAAACTGCTCGTGAAGAGGTTTTATTACCACAATGGCGTCAAATTATTGATAAAGTTAAAGCGATGGCGCACGAATACCGTACTTTACCTTTACTGTCACGTACCCATGGACAGCCAGCAACACCCTCTACTATCGGTAAAGAATTTGCTAACGTTGCGTACCGTTTAGAGCGCCAATTCCGCCAGCTAGAGCAAGTGGAAATCTTAGGTAAAATCAATGGTGCGGTCGGTAACTATAACGCCCACATTGCCGCTTATCCAGAAGTTAACTGGCACGAATTCAGTGAAACATTCGTGACCTCACTGGGCATTCAATGGAACCCGTTCACCACACAAATCGAACCGCACGACTATATCGCAGAACTGTTTGATTGTGTTGCACGTTTCAACACTATCGTGCTGGACTTTGACCGTGATATCTGGGGCTATGTGGCTTTAAACCACTTTAAGCAAAAAACCATTGCCGGTGAAATTGGCTCATCCACTATGCCACACAAAGTTAACCCTATCGATTTCGAAAACTCAGAAGGTAACTTAGGTTTAGCAAATGCGGTATTAGGCCATTTAGCAAGCAAATTGCCAGTTTCTCGCTGGCAGCGAGACCTGACTGACTCAACCGTTCTGCGTAACTTAGGTGTCGGCTTAGGTTATGCTCTGATTGCTTACCAATCCACAATGAAGGGCTTGAACAAGTTAGAAGTTAACGAGCAGCATTTATTGGATGAATTAGATCAAAACTGGGAAGTGTTAGCAGAGCCAATTCAAACTGTAATGCGTCGTTATGGTATCGAAAAACCGTATGAAAAACTGAAAGAACTGACTCGTGGTAAACGTGTTACCGCTGAAGGCATGAAACAGTTTATCGATGGTTTAGAGCTTCCAGAAAGCGAAAAAGAGCGTCTAAAAGCAATGACGCCTGCCAACTACATTGGCTATGCAGTTAATTTCATTGATGAAATCAAGTAATCAATAATGATTAAAACAGGTGGCATTCAGTCACCTGTTTTTTCTTATTTCCCAGGACATCTCAGATTCGATTATTTTTCCGATCTGTTTGACTTATATTTAGTTAAGACCTTGTTCCCTATCCCATCTATTTCTACCATACTCATTATAATATTCTCATTTGCATGCTTTCTTTATGTGAGGTTCTCAGATGCGCATTCTTATCGTCGAAGATAATGCCCTACTTCGTCACCATTTAACGGTTCAACTCAAAGAATTAGGTCATCAGGTGGATTCTGCTGAAGATGCAAAAGAAGCAGACTATTTTCTGAATGAAAGTCATCCCGATATCGCGGTAGTGGATTTAGGTCTTCCTGATGAAGATGGGCTTTCCATGATCAAACGCTGGCGCAGCAACCATGTTAGTATTCCGCTTCTCGTCTTAACCGCACGAGAAAGCTGGCAAGAAAAGGTTCAAGCTCTCAATAGTGGCGCAGATGACTATGTCACCAAACCCTTTCAATTAGAAGAGCTGGTTGCTCGAATGCAAGCGTTGATGCGCCGTAACAGTGGATTAGCTTCCCAAGTGCTTGAACTTGAAAACTTTGTTATTGACCTTTCCCGTAAAGAATTTACGGTTAATGGCGAGCCGATCAAACTCACTGCATTTGAATACACGATTATTGAAACCTTGCTGCGCAATAATGGGAAAGTGGTCAGCAAAGACTCCCTTATGCGCCAGCTCTATCCAGATGCAGAATTACGCGAAAGCCACACTATCGATGTGCTTATGGGGCGTTTGCGTAAAAAGATCCAACAGTTCCATTCCCAAGAGGTGATTGTGACTGTTCGAGGTCAAGGCTATCGTTTCGATGTGAACAACTGATATGAAACTGAGTAAATTTAGGTTCAAACCCCTCTCTTTACAGGCGCGTTTTATTTGTGCGACGTCAGCCGTGATCCTGGCGCTAACCCTTGCTTATGGGATTGTGGCTGTTGTGGGTTATTTGGTGAGTTTTGACCGAACGACCTATACCCTGCTACGTAGCCAAAGTAACCTAATTTACAGCCTTGCGCAGTGGCAAGATAATAAAATTGATATTCAAGTTCCCCCAAACTTTACGTTGAACAACCCCTCGTTGATCATTATTTATGATAAAAATGGGCAAACCGTCTGGCGCCAACGTGAAGTCCCCAGCGTCGAGCGTCTCATTAAACTCGAATGGTTAAAAAAGAATGGGCTATACGAAATTGATACCGATTTCGATGAAACACGCCAATTAATGAACAATAACCCAGACTACAGCCATCGACTCAATGATATTGATAATATCGATGAGCCATTAACTCACTCCGTTTCAGTTAACCAGTATTTAGAAACTGAAACCATGCCAGCACTGACGATTGTCGTCGTCGATACGTTACCTCAAGACTTACAAAGCACTGGCGTTGTCTGGGACTGGTTTGGTTACGTGTTACTCGCTAACTTTATACTGGTGATCCCGCTGTTATGGCTCGCGGCCTATTGGAGTGTGCGCCCCATTAAATCACTGATTTCGCAACTTAGTAGTCTTGAAAAAGGTGAGCGAGAAACGCTGGATGAAAACCCACCAGCAGAGCTGCGAGGCTTAGTGAGGAATTTGAATATTTTGCTGAGCAATGAACGCAAACGCTATAGCAAGTATCGGACTACATTGTCCGATTTAACTCACAGTTTAAAAACCCCTTTGGCGGTCTTACAATCCACATTGCGACTCCTACGTTCCGGTAAGCAAATGACCATCGAGCAAGCAGAGCCTATCATGTTGGAACAGATAGGACGCATTTCTCAGCAAGTTGGCTACTATTTACATCGCGCCTCAAACCAAGGAGATGAAAACCTGATGCTACGGGAAATCGCATCGGTGCCTTCTATCTTAGATAGCCTCTCTAGCGCACTGCATAAAGTGTATCTAAACAAAGGTGTCTCCATCACCGTCGATATCTCCCCTGAAATCACATGGTTAGGTCAGCCCAATGATTTTATGGAAGTGATGGGCAATATTATGGAAAACGCCTGTAAATATTGCCTTGAGTTTGTGGAAGTCACCGCCCTTGCCGATCATAATAGCCTAACCATTTTTGTGGATGACGATGGTCCTGGCGTTCCCGAAAGTAAACGCAGCATGATATTTATGCGTGGGCAACGCGCTGATACTCTTCGACCGGGGCAAGGTTTAGGGCTCTCGATAGCGGTGGATATCATCGACCAATATGATGGCGAAATTACCATTTCAGATAGCCCACTTGGTGGTGCCCGCGTCGCCGTCACCTTTAGGCAGCAAGCGGTGATTGAAGATAGTTAGCCATTGACGAATGATAGCTAAGCCGTAAATGAAGATAATTCGTTCATCCGTATATGAAGATGACTAATCTGTGAACTGACGCCCTCTAAGCCCTGTTTTACAATCCATTTCCGGTATACTATTTAGGAAGTTTTGTCATAACTAGGGAACAATAAGATGGATTATAAACTGAATCTTGACTGGCAGAGTTTTCTGGACAGTCATTGGCAGAAACGACCTCTGCTTATCAAACAGGGTTTTACGCGTTTTATTGATCCTATCTCGCCTGATGAACTCGCGGGATTAGCGATGGAGGATGAGGTTGATAGCCGTTTAGTCAGCCATCAAAACGGGCTCTGGCAAGTCGCCCATGGCCCATTCGAGAGCTACGATCATTTAGGTGACGAAAACTGGTCAATCTTAGTGCAAGCGGTTGACCACTGGCACCACCCAAGTGCCCAACTCATGAAACCTTTCCGTGTTCTTTCTGACTGGCGTATGGATGATTTAATGATCTCCTACTCCGTTCCGGGTGGTGGTGTAGGCCCCCATCTCGACCAATATGATGTATTCATTATTCAAGGCGAAGGTCGTCGCCACTGGCGTGTTGGGGAAAAGATCCCAATGAAACAACACTCCCCACACCCTGATTTACTGCAAGTACAGCCTTTTGATGCCATTATCGATGAAGAAATGGAGCCCGGTGATATCCTGTATATCCCGCCTGGATTCCCCCACGAAGGTTACGCGATTGAGCCATCACTGAATTTCTCTGTCGGCTTCCGGGCGCCCAATGCCCGTGAATTAATGAGCAGCTTTGCTGACCATTTAATTTCCAATGAGTTAGGCAGCTACCGTTACAGCGATCCTGACCTTTCTTTCCGTGATAATCCGGCTGAAATTTTGCAAGGCGAACAAATTAAGCTGCGCGAAATGATGGAATCACTGATTCATGATCCAGAACTATTCCGTAAATGGTTAGGTGAATTTATTTCTCAATCACGTCATGAGCTGGATTTGGCGCCGCCAGAGCCGCCTTATGAACAAGATGAGATTTATAATTTATTGAAAGACCAGCAAGAAACTCTATATAAACTCAATGGGTTGCGCGCTCTTCGTGTTGGTGATCAATTCTTTGTTAACGGTGAGTCTTTAGAGACTAAATGCTACGAAGCCGCAGATAGCCTGTGCCGTTTCGATGCAGTCAATCATGCAAATCTCGGTGACGCGTTAGACGATGTCAATTTTATTGCATTAATGACAGCATTGATTAATAGCGGATATTGGTATTTTGACGACTAATTATGCCTATAATTAACCGCCAATAAACAGCAAATGCCCCGAATATCATCACGTTATATCGGGGCATTTTTATAGTCATGTTTTATATTAAAAATATATCAAAAACTATTTATCGGTATTACGTTTTGCATGGATAGCCGTTAATTCCGCAATTCGCATAATCACGCTCACCGCCTGCTCCATCCCTTCTTGAGTAATAAACTCATGTTTACTATGGAAATTATAGCCGCCAGTGAAAATATTCGGGCATGGTAAGCCTCGGTATGATAACTGCGCACCGTCCGTTCCCCCACGGATAGGCTTGATAACCGGTTCAATACCGCAATCCAGCATCGCTTGTTTGGCTAATTCAACAACATGCGGATATTTCATCACTTCTTTATGCATATTGTAGTAGCTGTCATCCAATGTCAGCTCGATATAGCAGCTTGGGTGCAACCCTTCACCCACTTTTTCCGCGATACGAATAATATTTTTCTTTCTCGCTTCAAAATTGACTAAGTCAAAATCACGGATAATGTAGTTCATTTCCGCTTTTTCCACGTTACCCTTAATGGACGTTAGGTGATAAAAACCTTCATAACCTTCCGTATTTTCAGGTGTTTCCTCCGGCGGTAACATGGAATGAATTCGCGCTGCTAAACCCAACGCATTGACCATCACACCTTTGGCACTACCAGGATGAGTATTGTTACCCACAATTTTAATAGAGACGTTGGCAGCGTTAAAATTTTCGAATTCAAGTTCACCTACGCCACCACCATCAACGGTATAAGCCCAGCGAGCATCAAACTCTTTAAAATCGATATGTTGAGCACCTCGACCGATTTCTTCATCTGGCGTAAAGGCAACGCAGATTTTTCCATGTGGAACATTTAACCCTTCTAAACGCACAATCGCGGTAATAATTTCTGCAATACCCGCTTTATCATCCGCCCCTAATAAGGTTTTGCCATCGGTCATGATTAGCGTCTTGCCAATCATTTCGTGCAATACAGGGAACATAACAGGGGATAAAACTTCATCACCAATGCCTAGAGCAATATCTCCACCACGATAATTCTCAAGAACTTGCGGGCACACATTTTTGCCCGAATAATCTGGGGCGGTATCCAAATGCGAAATGAAGCCTATTGCGGGTACATCCCAATCAACATTGGATGGTATGATAGCCGTTAAACAGCCGTGTTCCGACAGCGTCACTTTTTCAAAGCCAAGGATGCTCAGTTCTTTGGCTAACGCGCGGGCAAATTTTAGCTGGCCTGTGCTACTAGGTACTGTTTTTGCATTCAGTTTTGATTGTGTATCAAACGCAGTGTATTCAAAAAACCGCTCCAAGAGTTTGTCCATACTTCCTCCCCCTAAATATCAATGGGGACATTATGGGAAAGATCACAGAAACAATTATTGTTTCAAATCAGATTTGCAGCTAAAGAGTGAGGAAGATAACTAATTAATTTAATTTATTGTTCCTTTTGGGCTGCACTTTTGGATAACGAAACACGTTAAGTACCATGTTATATAATGACTATCTTATATCACTAAATACGCGATAGCATGATTTCTAAGGTGGGAATACGATGGCAAAAACATTTTTAATTTACGGTGTCAGTAAAGGGTTAGGTAAAGCATTAGTTGAGGGAGTGCCCGACCAAACTGATACTGTGTACGGTGTTTCTCGCTCTAAACCACCTTTTAGCGATGCGCAATTTCACTGGATACTGGCTGATCTTAGTGATACGCAATCAGCCTCAATCATCAAAAAACATCTAGGCGAAAAACCCATTGATACCCTAATTTATAATGTCGGTATTTGGGAAAAGCTCGCCTTTACTGAAGAATATGATTTCGAGTCCACCAGCGATACTGAATTACTCACCATGATCCAAACCAACATCAGTGCCTGCCTGTTAAATTTGAAAGCACTACTCAGCAACTTGCGTTTAGGAACCAATAGTAAAATTATTTTAATTGGCTCTACGTGGGGATTGGATAATCATAATGGCAAAGAAGTCACCTTTAGCGCAACCAAATATGCCTTGCGTGGAATTGTGCAATCACTGAGAGAAACCTTACGCCAAGATAATATCGGTATTTCTATTTTGAACTTAGGTTATCTCGCCACGGAATATCCATTATCCATGCCAGTTGATGAGGTGATTGCCAACAGTGAAGGTACGTTAATTCCACTGCAAGATGTGGTGAATGCCGTGCGCTTTATTCTTAGCACCAGCAGCGCCACCTGTGTAAAAGAAATTACCATGCCTGCCATGTTGGATGGCAACGTGTGATATCCGCCATAAAAGAGGGAGCCAAAGCTCCCTTTTATTTTTATTCTTCGTTAGTTAACTTTGCCAGCAAATCATCCACATATTCACTGACCACTTTACTCGCCAACCCATAATGGCGTTCTTCAAATTCACTTTCCACTTGGCTTGGTTCTAAATTCAATTGTACGGTATGAGCGCCTTGTAAACGCGCCTCATGCACAAAACCTGCTGCAGGATAAACATGCCCCGATGTCCCGATGGAAATAAACAGCGTGGCTTCCCCAAGGGCTTGGTAGATCCTGTCCATTTCAAATGGCATCTCACCAAACCACACAATATGTGGGCGTAATGGCTGTGGGAACTGGCAGCAGTGGCAACGCTCTTCTACGGATAAATCCTCTTTCCATTCGAGGACTTGGTTTGACCAACTACAGCGCACTTTTAATAATTCACCGTGCATATGCACCACGCGCTTACTACCAGCACGCTCATGTAAATTATCAATATTTTGAGTCACTAGCAGGAATCTATCCCCTAGCGCTTGCTCTAATTTTGCTAATGCGTAGTGCGCTGCATTCGGTTGAATATTCTCTTGTTGCAGTTGGCGACGACGTTCATTGTAAAAGCGCTGAACTAATTGTGGATCACGGGCAAAGCCCTCAGGCGTTGCCACATCTTCCACGCGATGCTCTTCCCATAAACCCTCTGCCGAACGGAAGGTTTGAATACCTGACTCCGCAGAAATACCCGCGCCGGTTAATACAACCACGTTAATGTTTTGCATATTCAGCAGTCTATTATCAATGTAATAAGAACGATTACGAAGTCGCTGACGGCGTTTACATTTATTTTTACTTATTTTTTTCAATCTACGGCGAAATCGCAACATCGGAAATTTCCTTTCATCCTTGCTTGCAGTGAATTTGTCGGTGTAAAAAGTAAAAGTATAAACATGGCAAATTATGTTATTTATACATAATTTGGATAGTAACATACTAAAACCCATCACCTCCTGCAAAGTAAAACAAATATCTCAATAACCTCGATTTAATAACTTTTTTATCATCAAAAAGACATTTTTTTCACTTTCAGATGACAAAAAACTTTATCCCCATCACACCTAACCGCTAAAATAACCCTCATCTTACTATTTTGATTTCTCTTATTTGAAGGATTTGCATGGAAAAGTTTTTTGAAAGAATGATGTACGCTTCACGTTGGATCCTTGCGCCCATTTATTTGGGGCTATCGCTGACACTACTGGCGTTGACTATCAAATTTTTCCAAGAAGTATTTCACATTCTGCCAAGCATTTTTAGCATTCCAGAATCTGATTTGATCCTCACGCTGCTATCGCTCATTGATATGGCGCTGGTGGGTGGATTACTGGTGATGGTGATGTTCTCAGGTTACGAAAACTTCGTCTCCCAATTAAATTTGTCTGAGCATCATGAAAAGCTGAATTGGATTGGTACCATGGATGCGACGTCACTGAAAAATAAAGTGGCAGCCTCCATTGTCGCCATCTCATCTATCCACTTATTAAAGATTTTTATGAACCTCAAAAACGTCGAAAACGATAAGTTGATGTGGTACGTGATCCTTCATTTAACTTTCGTGCTGTCAGCGTTTGTGATGGGTTATTTGGATAAAATGACCAAGAAAGCTAAGTATTAGTCTGCCGTAATACGTTTATTTCTGCATTCAAAAGGGGGCGAAGAAAAGCTCCCTTTTTGTTAGATTACTTACCGCTGTGGGGTTATCTTCTTTTGGCAGTTAGATCCTCCAAAATCATCGCTGATTGCTTTGTATCCCTTAACATTATATCCAGCCGCCCATCATTTCATATGTTACTATTCACTCACCTAATCCATCATTTAAAACAGCATTGGATAACAGAATGAGTGACCATTTTGTCGGGAAATTTGAAGCCGAAATTAAATTTAAATTACCCAATTCTGACTCTTTTCTTAAACAGCTTATCAATAATAACGCTGAAGCATTTACTGTAAATAATCATGAAGTTGATGACTTTTTTGACTATCAAAATGGGCAATTAGCCGCGCAAAATATCAGTATGTCCGTGCGAGAAATGACACCCTCTGGCATTAAGTTGTGGATAGTCAAAGGCCCTAGTAGCTCCGAGTGTAAAGCGATTGATATTGCAGACTGCCAACATGTCAAAAACATGCTGAGCACCTTGGGATATCAATGTTACCTAACGATTGCTAAACAACGCAGCATCTATTTTCTGGATGATATTCATATCACTATTGATTACTTAGAAGGTATTGGTTGGTTTGCGGAATTCGCGATCATGACGGACGATGAGAGTGAGTTAGACAACTTGTACACCAAATTACTGTCTACTGCGCAACACTATGGTTTTACAGAAGCATTAATTGAAACTCGCAGCTATAAGCAGATGTACCTTGAGAGTTTGGTTAAATAATGTCGCGTTAAATAATATTCGATGACAAAAGGCGCGACTGTCACCACTCGCGCCTTGTTGATCACTGACCGCTTAGAATACGCGCCGGATCTAGCTTACTTGCGCGTCTTGCTGGATACCAGCTGGCTAATAAGCTCAGAACAACCGTGGTGAACAGCACGTAAATCACATCCATTACATGCAGTTCAGAAGGCAGGAAATCTATAAAGTAGACATCCCCTGATAGGATAGGATGACCGATAACCACTTCAAGTCCCTTAATCATGGTGGTTAAATTCAGGGAGATTAATACCCCCAGCACCACGCCGATAAGTGAACCAACCAGCCCCCCGATTAACCCATACCACAGGAAGATAGCGCGAATTTGTCTATCTTTTGCCCCTAATGTCCGCAGAACCGCAATATCGCTGCTTTTATCTTTGACTGCCATCACGAGCGTGGAGACGATATTAAAACAAGCAACCCCGATGACTAAAATCATCGCTAAATACATGACACTGCGAACCACTTGAATGTCGTTGTACATATAGCCGTAATCGCCAATCCAGCTTTTCACCACCACATGATGCATGGTTTTCAGCCCAGCGTCATACACCACTTTATCGGCTTCGAAAGGATCTTTAGCTTTAATTTCAAAACCGCTAATGCCGTTTCCATAACCGAGATATTCCTGTGCATCCGCCAGCGGAACTAAGGCGAGCTGATGGTCGAGCAATCCACTTAAGCGAAAAATCCCCGTCACTTGGACACGAATACGCTTAGGCTGCTGAATTTTCATGCTGTCATCGGTATTTGGGATCATAATCGTCACCCAATCCCCGACTTTCACGTTCAGCGAATTCGCCACCCCTTGCCCTAAAATGATCGACTGCTTACCCGCTTCAAAATGTTGCCACGCATCATTTAGGATAAACTCAGGCAATGCACTGACTTGGGATTCTGTTTCGTGAGAAACACCCATAATCTGGATGGCTTTAAGATTCGCGCCGCGCTCAAGTAGCCCCGTGAAATTCACATAGGGACTGACCCCTTGTACACCCGGCGTTTTGCGGATCACATTTTGCGCGAACTCCCAATCCTGATAAGGGGCTTCAACGGCGTAAATTTGCCCGTGAGGCACCACGGAAAGAACACGGTTATTTAATTCTCGCTCAAAGCCATTCATGGCGCTTAAGCCGATAATTAATACCGCAACACCTAAAACAATCCCAAGAGTCGAGACAATCGATACCAAAGACACCAGGCCTGTCCTACGGCGTCCTCGGCTAAATCGCAATGCCGCTAGTAGCGTCAGAGGCATTTTAATCATTACATTGCCCCCAACGTAATTTCCTGTTGCAGATGACCATCACGCATTTCTAAACGGCGGGATAAACGACTCGCCAGTTTCATATCATGGGTGACCACTAAAAATGCGGTTTTTTGCTTACGGTTTAACTCACCCAATAATTCAAAAATGGCATCCGCATTGCGCAAATCGAGGTTACCTGTTGGTTCATCCGCCAGTACTAACGCGGGGTCATTCACCAACGCACGAGCAATCGCAACACGTTGACGCTCACCACCGGATAATTCAGATGGACGATGATTGGCTCGGTGCTCTAACCCTACCGCTTTTAACATTTCGGTGGCTTTAGCAAACGCCACTGCTTTCGCCACATCGCCAATTAACAGTGGCATCGCCACATTTTCTAATGCTGTAAAATCAGGCAATAAATGGTGGAATTGATAAATAAAACCGAGGTCTTTATTACGAATAGCCGCACGAGCGTCAGAAGAAAGCTGGTTAATTTGCTGCCCACGGAAAATGACATTCCCTTGGGATGGTGTATCTAGCCCGCCAAGTAGGTGTAATAAGGTACTTTTACCGGAACCTGAGCTACCCACGATAGCCATGGTTTCGCCTTCATTCATCGTGAAGCTGACATTCTTTAACACTTCTGTGGAGAGTGCGCCTTCTTGATAAATCTTGCTTAAATGTTCACAGACCAGAAGTGGTTGATTATTCATATCGTAAAGCCTCAGCAGGTTGTACCGCTGCCGCACGCCAAGAAGGATAAAGCGTCGCCAGCAAAGAAATCAGCATCGCGCACAGCGCAATAATTAAAATACCCGGATAGTCGAGTACAATCGGGAGTGCCACTCCCCGCGGTAATAAGCCAATTAACGGCATAATTACGTTCAGTTGGCTTGATAGCAGCGTACCCAGCACGGTACCAATTAATGTCCCGATAATGCCAGCACCCGCCCCTTGAATCATAAAGATAGTCAGGATTTTGCTACGTTTGAGCCCTAAGGTTTTCAAAATTGCCACTTCGCCTTGTTTTTCCATGACTAATAAAGATAGCGACGTAATGATGTTAAATGCCGCCACTGCGATAATCAGGCTCAGCAGCAGCCCCATCATATTTTTTTCCATTCTCACTGCTTGGAAAAATTCGCCTTTACGCTCACGCCAATCAGTCCACACTAACCCTTCCGGCAGTGTCTGTTTACTCGCCACATCCACTTGCAGAGGTTCGTCCAGATATAAACGCCAGCCAGTAATATTTCCAGTTGGGTAACGTAGCATTCTCGCGGCATCAGGCTGAGCAACAATCAATTCACTCGTATCCGCTTCGCCATTGGTTTGAAAAATACCCGCAACCGTAAATAAACGCTGGCTGGGTATACGCCCCATTGGGGTTAATTGGCTCACACCTGGAATAATTAAGCGCACTTGGTCGCCGCGTTTTACGCCGAGGGTTTCCGCCAGCCGATTGCCAAGAAAAACGTTGTATTGCCCATCGATTAAATCACGGCGATCCCCGCTTATCAGCTTATCGAGTAATAAGGAGGATTCATCAGAACGAATTCCCCCCATCATGCCCACCCCCACATTATTTCGGCTTTGTAAAACCACTTCCGACTGAACAATCGGCTCGATTTTCTTAACACCTTTGAGGTTTTTTAAGTCCGTGATGGGATGTTGATTGGGATCGATATTTCCGGTATTTGAGGTCAATATGGCCTGTGGCATATAGGCAAGTATGCTATCTTGTAACGAACGTTCAAAACCGTTCATCACAGACGTCACGGTAATTAATGCCGCAACACCAAGGGTTATGCCTATCGCCGACAAGCTGGACACAAAACGTCCAAATTTATCGACCGCGCGCCCACGCATATAGCGCAGACCTATAAAGAGTGAGACAGATTGATGCATGAAAACGTAATGTCCCTGTTGCCAAAGCGAAGTGTTCAGGGATAATAAAGGGTACGATTGATGAATGGAACCACCCAACCGCGCTTTTGTGGTTTTTTTTATTATATATACTATTTGTTTAGATCACTTTCAGACTACTCAATGAGTTCTGTGGGTCGTTTAATGAATTTTTAATTACCTAACTAATCATTAATTAACTAGTTAGCTATGAGAAGCTGAATATTTCTATGTCGTCAAATTATCGTTATGAACTGCCCAGTCGTGCTGGCGATGTCCGCCATTTAGGCTGCTTAATTGGTGCTGCGGGTCCCTTAGAATGCGCAGAAATGATTGAACGCCATCAAGGTCCTGTGGTGATTGTCACGCGTGATATGCAAAATGCATTACGCGTTCGTGATGAACTTCAACAGTTTACCCAACATCCTATAGAGACACTGTCGGATTGGGAAACGTTACCCTACGATAATTTTTCACCGCATCAAGAAATCATTTCTCACCGTTTATCCACTCTATACCGCTTGCCAACCCTGCAAAAAGGGGCGCTCATCCTCCCCGTTAATACCTTAATGCAGAAGGTGTGCCCTGCTGATTTTCTGACGGGACATGCCTTAGTGATGGCGAAGGGCGATAAACTCTCACGCGATAGCCTACGAGACGAACTGGATAAAGCCGGATACCGCCATGTTGAGCAAGTGCTTGAGCATGGTGAATATGCCATTCGCGGAGCATTGCTCGACTTATTCCCAATGGGTAGTGACCTGCCATTTCGTATCGACTTTTTTGATGATGAAATTGACAGCCTGCGCACCTTTGACGTCGATACTCAACGCACCTTAGAAGAAGTTAGCGCAATCAACTTATTGCCTGCTCACGAATTTCCGACCGATAAAGACGCTATCGAACGTTTTCGCAGCCAGTGGCGCGAACGCTTTGAAGTTCGCCGTGATCCGGAACATATCTATCAGCAAGTGAGTAAAAATACCCTACCTAGTGGGATTGAATATTGGCAGCCGCTGTTTTTCGCTGAACCGTTGCCTTCTTTATTTGAATATTTACCTGCTAACACCCTGTTTGTTTCGCAAAATCTGCAAGAACCCGCAGAGCGATTCCAACAAGATGCACAGCAGCGTTATGAAAGCCGTGGTGTTGATCCAATGCGCCCATTGCTTCCCCCTGCCGAGTTATGGTTAACCGTCGAACAACTGAATCAGAACTTAAAAAATTGGCCTCGGGTACAGCTGTCTACGGAAAAATTACCGAAAAAGGCTGCCAATACCAATTTAGACTATCAGCCACTTCCGGATATTAGCACCCAAGGGCAAAGTAAAAATCCACTGGAAAAACTGCGCCAGTTCACCGAACAGTTTGATGGCACTATTGTGTTCTCCGTAGAGAGTGAAGGACGCCGTGAAACGGTGAGTGAATTACTCGCACGCCTAAAAATTCGCCCTGAAATTATCAACAATTATTTTGGTCAAACCCAAGATCGCTTTGCCATTACGATTGGGGCGGCTGAACATGGTTTTATTCAACCAGAAAACCACCGCGCCTTAATTTGCGAAAGTGATTTACTGGGTGAGCGAGTCGTACGCCGCCGCAGTGACCAGCGCCGCACCATCAATACCGACACCCTCATTCGTAACCTTGCAGAGTTACGTCCGGGTCAACCCGTGGTTCATATTGAGCATGGTGTCGGACGCTATCAAGGCTTAATCACCTTAGAAGCGGGGGGTATTCCCGCTGAGTATTTGATCCTCACCTACGCAGGCGAAGATAAACTGTATGTCCCTGTCTCTTCATTACATTTAATTAGCCGTTATGCGGGGGGCGCCGATGAAAATGCGCCGCTGCATAAATTGGGTAGTGACAGTTGGGGACGCGCTCGCCAAAAAGCAGCGGAAAAAGTGCGGGATGTGGCGGCGGAACTTCTGGATATTTATGCTCAACGAGCCGCTAAAGCAGGCTTCGCCTTCAAACATGATAAAGAACAATATCGGGAGTTTTGCCAAGGTTTCCCATTTGAAACCACTACCGACCAAGAGATGGCGATTAACGCAGTATTGAGTGATATGTGTCAGCCGCTGGCGATGGATCGCTTAGTCTGTGGTGATGTGGGCTTTGGTAAAACTGAAGTCGCCATGCGCGCCGCATTTTTAGCGATCAACAATAATAAGCAAGTGGCTGTACTGGTTCCTACCACGCTATTAGCTCAGCAACATTATGATAATTTCCGCGACCGCTTTGCGAATTGGCCGGTACGTATCGAAATGCTATCGCGTTTTAAAACGGCCAAAGAGCAGCAGCAAATTATTGCGGAAGCCGCAGAAGGCAAAGTGGATATTTTGATTGGTACCCATAAATTGCTACAAAGCGATATTCAGTGGAAAGATCTGGGTTTGCTGGTGGTGGATGAAGAGCATCGTTTCGGGGTTCGTCATAAAGAGCGCATTAAAGCGATGCGCGCTGACGTGGATATTCTAACCTTAACGGCGACGCCAATTCCACGCACCCTGAATATGGCAATGAGTGGCATGCGGGATTTATCGATTATCGCGACCCCACCCGCTCGCCGCTTAGCCGTAAAAACCTTTGTTCGCCAATATGATGATTTAGTGGTGCGCGAAGCGATTCTGCGGGAAACGTTACGTGGAGGTCAGGTTTATTATCTGTATAACGATGTGGAAAATATCGAAAAAGCCAAAGCACGCCTTGAAGCCTTAGTACCTGAAGCACGATTTGTGGTGGGTCACGGGCAAATGCGTGAGCGCGAACTCGAGCGAGTCATGACAGATTTCCACCATCAACGATTTAATGTCCTGATCTGCACCACGATTATTGAAACGGGTATCGATATCCCAACGGCAAATACCATTATTATTGAACGCGCTGACCACTTTGGTTTAGCACAATTGCATCAGCTACGCGGTCGTGTAGGTCGCTCTCATCACCAAGCTTATGCTTATCTGCTTACGCCGCATCCAAAAGCCATGACTACCGACGCACAAAAACGCCTCGAAGCCATTTCTTCCCTTGAAGATTTAGGGGCTGGGTTTGCACTGGCGACCCATGACCTTGAAATTCGTGGTGCTGGAGAGCTATTGGGTGAAGACCAAAGTGGACAGATGACCACCATCGGCTTCACCTTATATATGGAGCTACTCGAAAGTGCGGTCGATGCACTGAAAGAAGGACGCGAGCCATCCCTTGAGGATCTCACCAGTCAGCAAACCGAGGTAGAGCTGCGTATGCCAGTACTGCTGCCTGATGAATATATACATGATGTGAATATCAGACTGTCTTTCTATAAACGTATTGCCAGTGCTAAAGACCAGTCAGAACTGGATGAGCTACGTATCGAGCTAATTGACCGCTTTGGGACTTTACCTGATGCAGGTAAATTCTTGCTGTCAACAGCGGGCATTCGTTTACAAGCGCAAAAACTGGGCATGAAGCGGATTGAAGCTCATGAGAAAGGCGGGTTTATTGAATTCAATGAACGCAACAAAGTCGACCCGATGTTCTTAATCAGCTTACTGCAAAATCAGCCGAAAACGTTCCGTATGGAAGGTCCTGTCCGTTTAAAATTCTTCCATGATTTAGCCGACAGAGCGACACGTTTAGACTTTATCAAACAGCTAGTCGCAGATTTTGATGAGCATCAACTGGTGTCGTAGAGGCTGAGCTCCTCAACAAAAAAGCCATCGATTCATTACGATTCGATGGCTTTCTTTTATGTGGTTTTAACCAATAAATGACTACTTTTTATTATCTTTCGCATGACCTATCGCTTCTAAATGCCCCTGCGCATCGCTATTACCCTGCGCCGCAGATTTTTGGAACCATTCTAAGGATTGGTGAGCCTCATCAGATAAACGCTCACTGGTTTCATACATCATGCCCATCATATATTGCGCTTGAGCATGCCCTTGGCTAGCGGCTTTCAAATACCATTCAATCGCTTTTTCCTCATTTTCTTCAACCCCTGCGCCCACATCATACAGAGTAGCAATCTCATATTGTGCATCGAGGTCACCACTTTTGGCTTTCAACATGAGTTCATTAAATGAGGGGACACTGCGCGATGTGAAACCTAAAAATTCCAGTAATTTTTTAAGCATGGCTTCTCTTTCTACTCAAACATTCCAAAGGTATTTTTACCCGTTTTGACTTCCAGCATTGTAGACGGCTGATAGGCTTTTGGTAGGTCATCTGGCTTCATACAGTAGAATGGTAAACTGTTTTTTGCCCCTTCTCGCGGGGTTTCACATGCCGCTTTACTGGACATGGTTAAATCTAACTGCCCATTTTCTTCATTAAGAGGGATAAACACCGTTGGCTCATACGGCATTCTCACTTTACCAATCGTATCGCCAATACGGTAAATAACATCATAAGCCACAATAACCTGCTCTAAACTCTTGGTGATCACGCAAGTTCTCGTTTCATTGCTGGAAAATGGTGGTAGTGTTCTTCCTTGTAAGGATTGGATCATCAAAATGGTTCTGCATTCGCGTTGCGCAGGGTGCCAACGAGATAAAGACTCTTGCGTGAATGTACCCAAAATACCTGTGACCGAACAATTTTCATGTTCCACCATACGCGTTGCTTTAATGGGTTCGGTAGATAAAACAGTGGCAATTTTTACTTCGTCACTACGCACAAAAGAGAAATAAACGGCAGCAATTAAGCAAACGACAACAAATGCGGCTAACAACAATTTAATTTTTAGCTTCATTGTTTGCCCTTTTATTAAATAGTGAGTGTGTTAGCTATTGTAGCTTATCTAGTATCAACTACATTAATTACATACAAGAAATATGGTTTTTTAGATTAGTCTGAGTATAAGACTTACATCTTATTGACTTACGCGTGAATCAATTTCAATATATTACACCACATCATAATCTTCTCTATTTCTTTGTTTTCTTTAAATAAAATAAAAAACATAAATTAATGGGTTATGAGTGATTTAAATTAAAAAGATATCGCCTTTTTGTATTAAATCACACTTAACCCAAACTCATTAGGGTAATTAGCTGATTTTATGGCGTCTATTTAATGAATAAGTATTTAAAATATATGCACCACTTAAACTAGGTATTATTACTTATTTTAAATACATCTTTATTCTGATTGGAGGATACACACGATTATTCACTAATAACCGTGTGTATTCTTGCGCTGCAGTATCGAAAAAACGATAATCGTCGATTAATGTAATTTAAGTTTAGGTCGAATAATACGGTTAATACTGCCGACCAGCATCATTAAACCTGTTTTTATATAGCCATGTAATGCAATTTGGTGCATGCGATATAGGGAAATGTAGACGAAACGCGCAATGCGTCCTTCTACCATCATATCTCCTCGCATTAAGTTACCCATCAAGCTACCTACGGTACTAAAGCGAGATAACGAAACTAATGAACCATGATCTTTGTAAATGTAGTTTTTCAGTGGTTTATCTTTCATTAATGCCACGATATTGTCATAGCATAAGCTCGCCATTTGATGAGCGGATTGTGCTCTTGGTGGGACAAAACCGCCTTCCGGTTTCGCACAAGATGCACAGTCACCAATGGCAAAAATCCCATCATCCAAGGTGGTTTGTAATGTCGGCTTAACTACCAATTGATTGATACGGTTGGTTTCTAAACCTGCAATATCTTTCATAAAGTCAGGCGCTTTGATCCCTGCCGCCCACACCATTAAGTCAGCATAAATTTTGCCATCTTCTTTGGTATTTAAGCCATCAGCATCCGCGCTGGTTACCATGGTTTTGGTTAATACTTTCACGCCCAATTTATTCAGTTCTTGGTGTGCTGCGCCTGAAATACGTGGAGGTAATGCAGGTAAAATACGCTCACCCGCTTCTACTAACGTCACATTTAACGCATCAGTATCTAACCCTTTAAAACCATAGCTCGTTAACTGCTCCACCGCGTTATACAGTTCAGCGGAGAGCTCAACCCCGGTAGCCCCACCGCCGACAATGGCGATATTCACTTTTTCTTCCGCATTATCACGCACTGAATAACGCAAGAATAAATTCAGCATTTCATCGTGAAAACGATGAGCTTGCGCAGGACTATCAAGGAAAATGCAGTTTTCTTTTACACCTGGGGTACCAAAATCATTCGAGGCACTTCCCAACGCCATAACTAAAATATCGTAATCAATTTCACGCAATGGCACTAACAGCTCGCCGTCTTTGTCACGTAATTCACCGAGAACCACTTTTTTGTTTTCTCGGTCGATATTCGTAAGAGAGCCTAATTGGAAATGAAATGCATTGTGACGAGCATGAGCTAAATAACTGATAGCATCAACACCGTCATCCAGTGAACCCGTCGCCACTTCATGAAGTAATGGTTTCCATAAGTGACTTGGGTTACGGTCAATCAGCGTGATATCAGCACGTTTTTTACGCCCTAATTTACGTCCTAAACGTGTTGCCAGTTCTAAACCACCAGCACCACCGCCTACAACAACGATTTTAGGTTGAGTTAAGGTCATATGCCCCTCATATAAAATATATTAATGTTATTTAAGATTTCTAATAATAAAAAACTTAAATAACACTAATTCACCATCTTTTATTTTGTTTTAGCTTGAAGAATATCACGCTTGGGTCTTTGGTCATACCAAATGTTGATGCAAATCAATTTAGTTGATTATTATGACAACGATCACGCTCGTCAAATCATTTTTTGAAAAAAAAGAAACGAGTCAGCGTTATTTAACTTAGAGATAAAAAAGCCCGAGAATGACATCATTCTCGGGCTTAGAAACCTAGCATTTTGTGAGGGTATTTTACTTCACTTTTTTAATACGCTCGTCCGTCGGTAACTGAATTGGCGAATTATCTTTGAAGTATTTCATCAGCGCTTCGTTATCCGGCAGGCTATAGATACGATCTTTACCTTGTTTGAAGGCAGAGAAACGGCTTCCACCAGTTGCCAGAAATTCATTGGCGGCCACACGATAGCTTTTCTTCATATCGATTGGCTTGCCATTTAATTTCATGGAGCCTGCAATCACTTTATCGCCAACCGCACGACTGTCATCCCATTCGTAATAAAAACCGTGGGAAACTGGCATGACTTGCGGGCGTTCACGATCCCACTGTTGCTCTAACGCTTGTTTGATTTGCGCGCCAGTTAATGATTGCGTAACGACCACATTCGAGAATGGCTGCACCGTAAAGATATCACCGTAGGTCAGCTCCCCTGCTTTGAGATCAGCACGAATACCGCCGCTGTTCATAAAGGCAATTTGTGCACCACCCGCATCTGGAGTGGCTGCAACATATAACTGAGCATCGGCGATAATTTTACCTAATGTTGAATCGCCACCCGCCGCTAATTTTTTATCCGCCGGTGCACTCAACGTCCCCATCACTTGTTCAGCAATGGGTTTGGAGATGCGTTCATAGTTTTGGATAAAACGGCTTAATTGTGGGTCTTTCTCATAACGGCTTGTTTCAACCGGAATGTTTTTCGCATTGATGCTAACGATATCGTTGGTTTTTCTATCAATTTCAATATTCAATTGAGACAGTAATGTCCCGTTAGATTGTGCTGAAATGACTTTTTTACCATTGATATCACAGTTATACGCTTGATGCGTATGGCCGCTCACCACAAAGTCCACATCCGCATCGAGCTGCTTAACGATCTCAACAATAGGTCCTTTGATGTTATCACAACGGTTAATATCTTTAACCTTGGTATCCACTTGCTGAGTTGCTCCTTCGTGGATCAACACACCAATACTGCGAATTCCTTGCGCTTTAAGCAATTTCACCTGTTGATTAATGGTTTCTGCTTCATTTTTAAACTCTAAGCCTGCGGTACCACTTGGCGTCACGATGGCAGGCGTGCCTTCCAGCGTTAAGCCAATAAATGCCATTGGCACGCCATCAAACTTCTTAACGTAATAAGATGGGAATAGCGTTTCACCGGTCTCTTTGACAATCACGTTCGCGGCTAAATAATTAAAGTCAGCACCAGCAAAAGACTCTTTACCCACACAGCCTGCGGTTGGATGGCATCCACCATTTTGCTTTCTCAGTAACTCGATTTGACCTTTATCGAATTCATGGTTACCCACTGCACTGGTCTCAAGACCAATTGCGCTGAGCGCTTCAATGGTTGGTTCATCATAGAACATCGATGACAGTAATGGACTCGCACCCACTAAATCCCCTGCGCCCACAATGATGGTGTTGTCGTTTTCCGCTTTTAATTGCTTGACCAGTGTCGCAATGGATTCGATCCCACCAAGTTTACCATCCCCCGGCGCTTGTAATGCACCGTGGAAATCGTTAATACCAATGACTTGAACGTTTACGGTATCGCTCTGTTTCGTGGCGCAGCCTGCTAATAAAGCACCTGATACCAGCAATGTTACTAAACTGATTTTATGATTCATCTATTCATTGCCCCCAATTACATTTTAAAGCGATAAGTGGTTGTCATCGAACCAGATAACGAGTGTGCACGACGCGACTCACCATCATACAATTTTGGTGTAGAGTTATCAGACTCTTGCTGATGGTGCCAGCCCATACCGCCACTTAATGAAACGGATAGGTTCTCAGTTGGTTTCCAGTAAGTAAATAAGCCAACCTGACCTTGTTTTAAACGCTCACCTGAGTAAGAGAATTCACTGTAGTTGCTGTTAGCCCCAACAGACCAAGTTGGGTTAACTTGATATTCAGCTTTTAACGCCAGCATGGTTTCGCCATCACGAACATAGTCGATATCGGCATAGGCTGGTGAGTTAAAACGTCCACGGGTGTTACCAATTGGGTTACGCGCAAATTGCCCTACGCCATTGGTTTTATGTGCGGTGGTATGCGTGATGCCTGTCATTAAAGTCCATGGCGTTTCTGGCACGCGCCACTCAATTTCACCCGCATAGTGCCAAGCACGCTTATCAAAGTTTTGTTTGCCACGTTTGGTATCTGTCGATGTACGCTTGCCATCGCTACCGTATTCATGACCATAAATTTGAGAAGATAAGGTGATATCTGAGTTAAGTTTGTATTTGATTTCTAAGCCTTGTTGACGGAAAACATCATCAGCCTGACCAATAAAGTAAGAGGCTTTCAATGGTTTAGTGTTGTAGTTAATGCCACCCGTAACCACATGGTTAATATCGTGATTGACACCGTTTCCGTCACGGAAATACATTCTGTCAATATTCGGGCTATCTCGACGCATCACTTTGCCATCAAGATAGAGTAAATCTAAGTTCCAATCGCTAATGGCGGTGTTGGTATAATAACCATTATAGGTGTTTAAAGATAAACGCTGAGAGTTGGTAAAAATACCCGTATTTTTCAACGTGAACCAACCTGCTTTACCTTTGAAATTAACGGGTTCAAAATCTAATTTGAATTTAGCGTAACGCTGACCAATCTTGTTATAGCCTTTCGCTTCACCATCATCGTTATATAAAATGGCTCGAGAGGCGAAGTCTTTACTTGCTGCCAGTTTTATAGCGCCATAATAAGAGGCATCAAACCCGATAAAATCCGCAAAATATCCTGATTGGTAATCTAATTGAATATTCTGACCCCACGCTTGTGCAACTTGTTTTCTGTAACGTTGCTCATTAGCATCGTAACGGTTTTCTGACTTTAGGTATTTCCACATATTTCGTGTAGAAAGCTCTAATTCAGAGTCTGCAACAAATGAGTTTTCCTTGATGACATTTTCCCAATCGCCCGCATTAGCCCCAAACGCAACGAAACAAGATGGAAACAATATTAACGCTATTTTTTTGACTTTCATTTAAATTAAACCTAGTCGTGATTATTAGAATATAACTACCCATGCCCAAGTTTCATTGGGCGTTATGACACCTTGCTATCTTTCAATAAATAACAATTTTATTTAGCTTTAATTACTGCAATATTTTTAGTGATTATTTAATTTAATTCTCACCTTACACTCTTTAATGTCCAAGTTATTTTCTTGACGTTAAAAATAAAACTTAATTATTTTACAAGTCGAAATAATTAATCTGAGCATATTGATTTTATTTAAGTTAACACCATAGTTTCAGACTTGTTTGGGCGATATTCAACCGCACTCTTAAGTGAGCGTTTTGAGTTGATATTCATAATAAAAAGTATGCTAACGTAATTTTATGTCAATTAACACGATCAGCGTCACAACAAACCAGATGCATTGCAAATAACACACCATTCGATGTGATATTAATCACCTTATTTGCTATTGCCTCTATTAATTGAAAATCCATATTTAAACAATAATCTTGCTATTTTAATCATTTATTTTTAATGAAATGTTATCTACTAAAGTTAAATAACATTCTTATTTAAATCAATAACATTAATCCATGACCAATACCTCCCATTTAAATAAGTGCCCAAGTCAATCATTCTGATTTTAAGTGATACACTGGTTTGATCAGTTGAATTGAGGAATATTTCTCGTATATAGAGAGATTATTTAACGCCAATCAACCATTCTAACTAGGAATTATTCCTAGTTAATTTCATATAATGGCTAATATTAATCAGTGATTTTCACACAGACATTGAATATAGATACAATATTACTAATCAAATATTACAATTGATTTTCTTGTGTCTATTCAATTTATTCCAGCAAAGTTACCCGTAACTTATTCAGTAAATTTAAGATAAAAAAAACCGATGGGTCATTATCCCATCGGTTCATTTTCAAAGCGATTTAATTAGCGGTTACGGTGTTCTTGCCATTTCTCATGTAATTCGACTAACTGACAGTGACTTTGCTTCCAACGATCCACAGATTGCAGCTCATTTAATGTATACTGGCGGCCACTGTGATACAGCTTAGAAGCGCGGCTATCACTTTGTTTAGGTAAATTATCCAGTACACTCACCGCACCTTCACGATTATTACAAACAAGGATCATGTCGCAGCCCGCATTCAAGGATGCTTTCGCTCTCTCTGGATAACTGCCCATAATAGCCGCACCTTCCATCGATAAGTCATCAGAGAAGATAACGCCATCGAAGCCAAGTTGCTCACGTAATACTGATTTTAGCCAAAATGGTGAACCGCTCGCAGGACGATCGTCCGCTTGCGTATAAACCACGTGGGCAGGCATAATCGCATCAAGCAATTCACGCTGAATAAAGTCTTTAAAAATAGACATATCCTTGCCGCGAATTTGCTCTAATGGGCGATCATCTCGTGGCGTTTCTTTATGAGAATCCGCTTTGACAGCACCGTGCCCTGGGAAGTGTTTACCGGTGGTTTTCATTCCTGCGCTGTGCATACCTCGAATGAAACGCTCTGCCATCACCATCGCAATTTCAGGGTCTGCATGAAATGAACGCTCACCAATAGCGATGCTTTCATGCCCTAAATCTAATACGGGCGCAAAGCTAATATCGATATCCATAGCAATCATTTCTGCGGCCATTAACCAACCTGCTTCTTGTGCTAATTTAGCGCCATCCATCTGGTTGTTCAGTGCGGCAAAAGCTTGCGCGGAAGGTAATGCGGTAAATCCATCACGAAAACGCTGTACACGGCCACCTTCTTGATCCACAGCAATCAATAAACGGTGTCTTGATGCATCACGGATTTGTCGCACTAACTCACGCAACTGTGCCGCATCATGGAAGTTACGAGTAAATAAAATCAACCCGCCTACCAGTGGATGAGCTAAAATTTCACGCTCTTCATTGTCCAGTTCATAACCCTGAACATCCAGCATTATCGGACCCATAACATGCCTCACTTGATTAATTTTCACAAATTCTCGTGTTTTCACGGAGATTTTATATTGCCCAATCAAAGACCAAAATAGTCTCGTAATGGGGAAGAATCATTTAAAAACTGCGCTTCTTGACGCTGGCACCACTGGACTTCATACCACATTAACGTCATGTATTTGACCCACGGCTCCCATTGAAGGCAGTGTTGTGCCAAACTGTATTTATCTTTATAGGCGCCATAGGTGTGGCAATATTGCGTCAAGAAATAATCTCGTTGTTCCATCGTCAACCTATTGAATTGAAAATAGGTTTCTAGGGACAAACCAATATCGGTATTTGCCGCGTATTCCCAATCCACCAGCATTTTTGGCACTCCTTGCTCACACAACACATTGCCCGGATGAATATCCATATGGGCGGGTGCGAGCTTTAATACCTTTGGCATTGGAGTGCGAAGGAAGCGATGATGTACCCGCTTCCAGCGTGCAGAGACTCTTTTATTATCAATTAAATAGCCATAATGAGCAATCTCATTACGTAACGGTAATCGGTAATTTAATACGCCATAATTATGGAGTTTAGCAACAATCCCCGCCAAATTTTTTTGAAATTCAAAGGAGAGAAATTGTTCGCCGCTAGGATGGTCTCCATCAATCCATTCCAATAATAACCAATGAGTATTACGCCCAATGACCTGAGGAGAATAAGGAAAATCTTTTAGTTGCTTAAGAATATGCGCTTCTTTACGGCGATTAACGTACAACGCATTTTGCGCTTGCCCATCTGAGCGGGCAATAAATTTAATGGAAGGAGCCGTATCTTGAGTTTGAGTAGAGTTGCGATATTCAACTAAATAGCTGCCACCCGATAACCCCGCTAATGGAGTGACTTCCCAGCATGATGCTAAAACTGCTGGGAAGCATTCAGCAAGTAATGCAAACAGTGATGATTGATTACTCAATACTCTGTTTTCCAGACCACACAATCTCACCGGTTTGCACGTCCATTAACTGCATTTCAATGCTGCGCTCTTTGGCAGAGCCTGACATGACGCTGTAAATCACATACTGGGCTTGGACATAACGCCCTAAGCCAATCGCTTTACTGCGAGTCACCAAACTATCATCCTGCGACAATCCCAATGTTTTTCGGGCAGCACTGACGACACCTTGAGGAACCACTTTAAACTTATTGGTTTTCATGACTTCATTGGTTAATGCAGTGGTGACTGCCTGTGAAGGCAAGCTTCCATTAGTATTATTTTTGACAGAGTCGACCAGTAACACTTTGCCACTTTCAACGCCGTCGTCCGCCACCATTTTATTGACTAATGGCTGTAATGCCCCAGCCCAATCAATAGTTTGCTGCTTTGGCGGCATAGGCACTGTGTCCGTTCGTGGCGGCGTTAATTCCGGCTGCTTTTCGGGCTGTTTCGGTGTGACACCCGGTTCAACAGGCACTATCGGGGGCTTAGGCCCTTGAGGGACTGACGGACAACCTGCCAAAATAAATGCTGCTGCTGCGACCAATAAGATCCGTTTCATTGTGACTCTCCAGCCGTTGAAGGTAAGAAAACATAGATACGTGCATTACGTGCAAGCGGGGATGTCGTGACCTCTTTTAGCATCACTGACGAATTAGCCGGAATGACCTGAGGTTGGCTCTTTGTTGAATCCACTCTCAATCCTTGCTCGTCATACCAAAAGATACGATACAACACAGTCACTGGTTTCTTTTCAATATTGCTCATATTGATAGTTGCCATCGCCGTTACGCGACCAACCTTGATGACCGGTTTTTCTACAATCACGCCCGCAGCTAGCACGGAAGGCTCCATCACGATGCGTTGCTGCTCATTAAATGATAACCCTGTTTTTTTATTCCAAGCACAACCACTGAGAAACAGCATGAGTAAGCTCAGTATAGCCACGTGTTGTAAGGTTGATGCAGCGCATTTCATGATGAGTTACTTTGCCAATAATGGGCCTAATGGACGTCCACCCACTAAGTGCATATGAATGTGGAAAACTTCTTGTCCTGAATGTTTGTTGCAGTTCATAATCAGGCGATAGCCATCTTCTGCAATTCCTTCTTCTTTCGCAATTTTCGCCGCCACGGTAAATAAGCGCCCTAATGCCAGCTCATCATCAACCGTCACATCATTCACGGTTGGGATTAATTTGTTCGGAATAATCAAAATATGCGTCGGCGCTTGTGCCGCGATATCACGAAATGCAGTGACCAGTTCGTCTTGATAGACGATCTCGGACGGGATTTCGCGTCGAATAATTTTACTGAAAATAGTCTCTTCTGCCATGACAAATTCCTTAATAATTTAATTGTTATCTATTTATTGCCCAGCGTGTAAATGGAATAAACGGTTGAAGTTCTCAGTGGTGATGTGCGCCATTTCTTCAACACTCACCCCCTTCAATACAGCCATATACTCCACCACATCACGTACATACGCAGGTTGGTTCTCTTTACCACGATGCGGTACTGGGGCTAAGTAAGGTGAATCTGTTTCCACTAAAATTCTATCTAATGGCACAACTCGTGCGGCTTCTCGGATCTGTTCAGCATTACGGAACGTGACAATACCGGAAAAAGAGATGTACATCCCTAAATCCAGTAAATCGATCGCCGTTTGTTGGTCTTCCGTAAAGCAGTGCAACACACCGCCACACTCGTCAACTTTCTCTTCGCGTAAAATAGTCAGTGTGTCTTCTCGAGCAGAACGAGTATGCACAATCACTGGCTTATTCACTTGACGACCAATGCGAATATGCTGACGAAATGACTCTTGCTGCAACGCCGCATTTTCTTGCTGATAATAGTAATCTAAGCCCGTTTCACCGAGGGCGACCACTTCACTACCTGCCGCTAATTGTGCCAATTTCTCAAAATCATAACCTTCATCCAAGTTTAATGGATGAATACCACATGAAAATGCGACATTGTCGCGCTTTCCAATTAACTGTTTCATGCTTTCAAAACCCGGCAAGGTGGTTGCCACGGCTAACATAAAGCCGACATCTCGTGCAGATGCCTTTGCGATAACATCATCGACGTTTGTGTGTACTTTTTCGTAATCTAAACAGTCGAGATGGCAGTGTGAATCAACAACAAACATAGTCTACTCTTTTTATTTTGAAGGCGAAGCGAATAACGCTTCCCAGTGTAATAACTGATTGGTCAGGAGCAACTCCTGATTTAGTGCAGGTACGGTTAGTAATTGGTAACGACATATTTGCCACTGGCTATGCACATCCAATAGCTGCGAGCTGCTCATGGATGTTGCCAGCAAGGTGATGCATGCTATTTTATCTTGGTTAACAACATACTGCCCTGCTTTTTGCTGCAATTTTATGCCATCGGCAATTAACCCGAGTAGCCAATTAATGCATTCAGGCCCATTATCGGTATTTAACGCGGGTAGAAGCTTTAAAAAATCTTTCTGGCGTATACTCTGTTCTAATTCATTACACAATAGCTGACGTCGTTGCCACAGCTCCGGTTCAAGCAACTGTAATGCGCCGACAGGTGCTCCTTGGCACAATCTTAACGCAGTCACCGCATCCTCTACAGATAAACCTGCCCGCTGTTTTTGCAGCCAATACAATGCAACTTGTTGATCAGGCGCAGGTAAAAAGTGAGTTAAACAGCGACTTCTTAATGTAGCGAGCAAGCTATCAAGTTTTTCACAACCTAATAAAAAATAGGTTTGCCCAGCAGGCTCTTCTAAGGTTTTGAGCAGCGCGTTAGCCGCGGCATCCGTCAGTGCTTGTGCATCGGGAATGGAAACTACTTTTGCACCACTTTGCTGCGCATGGCCACTTAATGTTTCTGTTAGCTTACGAACTGCATCAACACTGATGGCCGTTTTCCCTTTTTCAGGCTCTAGAACATGATAATCAGGATGTGTGCCTGCCAACATTAAGCGGCAGCTGTGGCATTTTCCACAACTTTTTAAACCCTCTTTATCTTGGCAAATCAACCAACGGCTCACGCCATAGCTTAATGCTTCAGCTCCATTGCCCGCTATTGAGTGAATCAACAACGCGTGGTGACCACGCCCTGCTTGATAGGCGCTAATTAATTGACGATAAGCCTCATTAAGCCATGGATACCAATTCATCATTAGTGCCTTATTTTGCCAGCCATGTCAGTAAGGTACTGCGAATATCGGCTTGCACTTGTTCAATATTTTGGCTCGCGTCGATGGTTAAAATAGTCTCATCTGCCGCAGCCAGTTCTAAATAACGCGCTCGGGTGCGTTCAAAGAAAGCCAGTGATTCTTTCTCAATACGGTCTAATTCACCACGAGAGCGTGCGCGTTGTAAACCCAAGTCCGGCGGTAAATCTAAATAGAGCGTTAGTGCGGGTTTAAATTCCCCAAGAACTAAATCTCTTAATGACGCCATTAAGTGGCGGTCGATTTGACGGCCACCACCTTGATAAGCTTGGGAGGATAAATCGTGTCTATCGCCGATAACCCATTTTCCTGCTGCAAGTGCGGGCTTGATGACGGTATCAACTAACTGAACACGCGCAGCGTACAACATTAATAGCTCAGCTTTGTCGGTGACTCTATCACCTTCAATGCCTTGCTTTATCAATTCACGTAGTTTTTCCGCAAGCGGTGTACCTCCCGGCTCACGGGTAAACACCATATCATGGATGCCAGCTTGCTTTAATGTGTCAACAACGGTGTTGATTGCCGTTGTTTTACCCGCACCTTCTAATCCTTCAATAACAATAAATTGGTTTTTCATTTCGTTTATCAATTCTTTTGCTCAATTTGTCGGTAAACCTTAACAGCGCGGTTATGGTCATTAAGATTGCGACTAAAAGTATGTCCGCCTGTACCATCGGCAACAAAGTATAAATAATCTGTTTTTGCTGGGTGAGCCGCCGCTTTTATCGAAGCAAGACCCGGCATGGCAATTGGCGTTGGCGGTAAACCATCGATTTTGTATGTGTTATACGGGGTGTAATTATCTAAGTCACTGCGATAAATTTTACCACGATAGTTTTCCCCTAACCCGTAGATAACCGTAGGGTCTGTTTGTAAGCGCATGTTTTTCTTCAAACGATTCACAAACACTGAGGCAACCTGAGCGCGTTCATTGTCCACGCCAGTCTCTTTTTCAACAATCGATGCCATGATCAACATTTCATAGGCATTCTTATAGGGTAGATCTTTATCGCGACCTTTCCACTCTTCTTCCACAGCAGCTTGCATACGTTTATAAGCGCGCTTGAGTATCTCAACGTCGCTAGTGCCCGCAGTGTATAAATAGGTATCAGGGTACAACCAACCTTCGAGGTTATCGCCCTCTTTAAAATCCAGCATGGCATAAAGCTCAGTTGGCGTTGCATCTTGAGTTTTGTGTTGCATATAAGGAGCATCACGCAAAATATTGCTCCAATCCACCAGTTTGTTACCTTCAATAAAACGAATACTAAATTGTGCTTCTTTACCACTGGCGATCAACGCTAATAATTGTTCCACAGTCATGTTTGGCTGTAAGCGATAGGTACCTGCTTTGAATTGAGCTAAGTCGGGGCGCGCTTTAAGAAGAAGTTGGAAATTATGTCCTTCTTCAATGAATTTTTCTTTGATAAGCAACCCTTCTAAGGCCACTCGCCCTGTCCCTGCTGGCACAGTAAAGATCGTCTCTTGGACAATGTTGATGGGCTTTTTCGCATAATCAAGAACTTGGCGATATTGCAGATACACCACAATCGCGCCGATAACTGCAAGGACAAAGACAATCAGTGTTATTTTTTTCGCTAATTTCATTATGGGTCACTTAAATGCATTGTTTGTCGTTGAATAATTGTGTGTCGTTGAACGATAAGAGTTAAATAGTTATCAGCTTTAAATTTGTCGCTGTAATAGTAAATACTCAAACAGTTCTCTTGATTGATAACTGATTGTTTTATCTTCTGAAAACCGGATACTTTTCACTGGTAAAACAGGCATTAATGCATTGCAAATAATCACTTCATCACATTGAGTCAAAATGGTGGGAAAACGCTCGACTTCTGCCAAATGGTACTGGCTATTATCGAGCTGCGCTATGATCTTTTGTCTCATTAATCCATTAACACCGGAGTGACTAAGAGTGGGGGTATAAACATCACGCCCTATACGCCAAAAAATATTGGCGCTACAGCATTCAACGATGACACCATTCGTATCTAACACCACGGCCTCATCCAATTTAGCCTCGTCAATCTCTTGGCGGATCAACACTTGCTCTAATCGATTCAAGTGCTTCATACCTGCTAAAAGTGGATTGCGGCTTAATGGAGTTTGGCTGAGCAACAATGATGCCCCTTGGCACTGTAATGCTGCGTAGTGTTTTGGGAAAGGAGAAACCATCACGATGATTGTTGGGTGTTCAAACCCTTGAGAGCTATAACCTCGACCGCCCTGACCACGACTTAACATGACCTTCACCACAAACTCTTCATCCGTTTGTTGTTCACAAACCTCTTCAATATGTCGCGTCAGTTGTGGCCAATCTATCACAGGTAATTTGAGGCGCGCGGAATCTTGCTGTAAGCGTAAAATGTGCTTATCTAACATCTTCGCTTGTTGATTCACGCAATAAATAGTCGTAAAGCAGCCATCACCAAAGGCGATAGCGCGATCGGTAATATCAATTTGTTGACAAGAAGCCCCGTTAACCCAATAAGTCATGACCATTTCTTATAATAAAAGCTGATAAATCAGGCAGTAACATAGTGTGTAATATCATAAACTAAAGCACAGAGTACTGCAAAAAGAAGGCAAAAATAAAGCCCCAGTATCAAAGACACTGGAGCTTAGAAATGCACGGTATTATTGATTATTCCGCGTGATAGCGGCGGAAAATTAAGGAACCGTTAGTACCACCAAAGCCGAATGAGTTACACAGAGCATATTCCATGTTTTCAACTTTACGGGCTTCGCCCGGAACAAAATCAAGCTTACAACCTTCATCTGGGTTATCTAAGTTGATTGTTGGTGGAATGATTTGGTCGCACAGAGACAGAATAGTAAAAATAGATTCAATCGCACCCGCAGCGCCTAATAAGTGGCCTGTCATGGATTTTGTTGAACTGACTAATACATTCGTGTCTTCACCAAATACAGAGATAACCGCTTGCGCTTCCGCTAAGTCACCTGCTGGCGTTGATGTACCGTGAGCATTGATATAGCCAATATCACTTGGTTTAATGCCTGCATCATTTAGCGCATTGACCATCGCTAATGCAGCGCCTTCACCATTTTCTGGTGGTGACGTCATGTGGTAAGCATCACTACTCATACCAAAGCCTGCGATTTCAGCGTAAATTTTCGCCCCACGCGCTTTAGCATGTTCATATTCTTCAAGTACGATAACCCCTGCTCCATCACCAAGAACAAAACCGTCACGGTCTTTGTCCCATGGGCGACTAGCCGCTTGTGGGTCATCATTACGGGTTGATAATGCACGGGCTGCACCAAAGCCAGCTACACCTAATGGTGTCGTCGCTTTTTCGGCACCACCAGCCAACATCACATCAGCATCACCGTACGCAATCATACGTGCTGCGTGTCCAATATTATGAACACCAGAGGTACATGCAGTAGCGATTGAGATGCTAGGACCACGGAAGCCATACATAATGCTTAAGTGACCAGCAACCATATTGATGATTGTTGAAGGTACGAAGAATGGGCTCACTTTGCGAGGACCACCGTGTAACATAGATTCACAGTTGTCTTGAATGAGACCTAACCCGCCAATACCAGAACCAATCGCCAAACCGATACGAGTAGCATTGGCTTCTGTTACTTCCAATTCAGCATCTTTGATAGCTTGATAGCCCGCAGCAATACCGTATTGAATAAATGGGTCCATCTTCTTCGCATCTTTGCGAGAGATGTCAAAATCTTCGTAGTTGAAATCTTTTACTAATCCAGCAAATTTAGTTGCGTGGTTAGTAGTATCAAAATGATCGATTAGGCTGATACCACTCTGTCCGTCACAAACAGCTTTCCATGATGACTCAACTGCGTTGCCGACAGGAGATAACATGCCCAGTCCGGTTACGACTACACGACGCTTAGACACGTATGTCCTCCAAGGAGGGAATTAGTTACAAAAGAAACATAGGCGATCGAATGATCGCCTAGATAAGTTTTACAGCTATTACTCAGATGCTTTGACGTAGTCAATTGCAGCCTGTACTGTAGTGATCTTTTCAGCTTCTTCGTCAGGGATTTCGCAATCGAACTCTTCTTCCAGAGCCATAACCAGTTCTACTGTGTCAAGAGAATCAGCGCCCAAGTCATCAACAAATGAAGCTGTATTCACAACTTCTTCCTCTTTAACACCCAGTTGTTCAACGATGATTTTCTTAACGCGTTCTTCGATAGTGCTCATACTATTAAAATTCCTATCAAAACTCGCTTTCGCGATGGTTTTCGTAGTTTATGAAATACAGGAAAAGATACAACCCAATCCCGGCTGTGGAAACCATTATTTTGCATAATTTTGTATTAGGCAACACAAAAATATGCAAATGGTTCCCTCATTTCTTTAGATCATGTACATGCCACCATTGACATGCAATGTTTCACCTGTGATGTAAGCAGCTTCGTCAGAAGCTAAAAATGCTACAGCACTGGCAATTTCTTGTGCATCACCCAGTCTATTCGCAGGAACCTGAGATAAAATGCCTGCACGTTGTTCGTCTGTCAATGCCTTAGTCATATCAGTTTCGATAAAACCAGGCGCTACAACGTTAACAGTGATACCACGAGAAGCGACTTCACGAGCTAATGATTTACTAAAACCAATCAGCCCAGCTTTCGCTGCCGCGTAGTTTGTTTGTCCCGCATTTCCCATGACACCCACAACAGATGCGATGGAAATAATACGCCCACAACGTTTTTTCATCATGGCACGCAAAACGGATTTAGACAAACGGTAAACGGATGAAAGATTCGTGTCAATAATATCTTGCCATTCATCATCTTTCATACGCATCAATAAGTTATCACGCGTAATACCAGCATTATTAACTAAAATATCAATTTCGCCAAATTCCGTACGGATCTGGGTCAATGTTTCTTCAATTGATGCTGGATCTGTCACGTTTAACGCTAAGCCTTTGCCTTTACCATCCAAATAGGCAGTAATCGCTTCCGCGCCTTTTTCGCTTGTTGCAGTACCGATAACGGTCGCACCGCGTGCTGTCAATGTTAAAGCAATTGCTTTACCGATCCCACGGCTAGCACCAGTTACCAGTGCAATTTTTCCTTCAAAGCTCATTGTCGTCCTCAGATAGTTTCTAAAGCCGAGTCTAATGATACAGGATCATTGACTGCAACGGCAGTTAAATTAGAGACAATTCGCTTGGTTAGACCAGTCAGAACTTTACCTGGACCCATTTCAACCAATTGCTCAATGCCTTGTTCCGCCATAAATTCGACTGTTTCAGTCCAGCGCACCGGATTATATAATTGGCGCACTAATGCATCACGGATATTTTTCGCAGACGTTTCCATTTTAACATCAACATTGTTAATAACAGGATAGGTCGGCTCACAAAATTCAATTTTTTCTAATGCTTCAGCTAATTTATCTGCAGCTGGCTTCATTAATGCACAGTGGGAAGGCACGCTAACAGACAGTGGTAACGCACGTTTTGCGCCCGCTTCTTTACAAGCCGCGCCTGCACGCTCAACTGCAGCTTTCTCTCCCGCAATAACAACTTGGCCAGGTGAGTTAAAGTTCACAGGTGAAACCACTTGCCCTTGTGCTGCTTCTTGGCATGCTTTCTCGATAGATTCGTTATCTAAACCGATGATTGCATACATTGCGCCAGTACCTTCAGGCACCGCTTCTTGCATCAGTTTGCCGCGCAGCTCTACCAATTTAATGGCTTGTTTGAAGTCAATAACACCTGCACAAACTAATGCTGAATATTCACCAAGGCTATGTCCTGCCATCAATGCAGGCATTTTGCCATTTTTTGCTTGCCAAACACGGAAGATAGCCACTGACGCTGCTAATAATGCAGGTTGAGTCTGCCATGTTTTGTTTAATTCTTCTTCCGGTCCATTTTGAACTAATGCCCAGAGATCGTAACCCAATGCTTCAGACGCTTCAGCGAATGTTTCTTTAATTAGCTGATTTTGTTCTGCTAAATCAGCTAACATCCCTAAAGACTGGGAACCTTGTCCCGGGAATACCATAGCAAATTGTGTCATGTTTGTTTTCTCAGTAAATTAAAAACGAACCAGTGCGGAGCCCCAAGTAAAGCCGCCACCAAATGCTTCTAATAACACTAATTGGCCGCGCTGAATGCGACCATCGCGCACTGCTTCATCGAGTGCTGTTGGGACTGATGCCGCAGAAGTATTTCCATGGCGATCCAGCGTAATAACCACTTTATCCATGGTCATATCCAATTTTTTTGCGGTCGCGGAAATAATTCGTAAATTTGCTTGATGCGGTACTAACCAATCAAGTTCTTCTTTTGCAATGTCGTTTTGCGCCAATGTTTCATCAACGATATGGGCTAATTCACGCACAGCAACTTTAAATACTTCGTTACCTGTCATGGACAAGTAAGCTTGGTCATCTGAACAACGGCTACGGTTTGGTAAGGAGAGCAAATCCCCATAACGCCCGTCGGCATGCAGATGTGTAGAAATGATACCCGGCTCTTCAGAAGCACCGATCACCACAGCTCCCGCCGCGTCACCAAATAGAATAATGGTTCCACGATCATTCGGGTCTAACGTTTTAGATAACGCATCCGCACCAATCACCAGCGCTTTTTTAGTCATGCCCGTTTTAACGAACTGATCAGCGATACTGATAGCATAAGTAAACCCAGCACAAGCTGCTGCCACATCAAATGCCGCGCAATCATTAATTTCCAGCATTTGCTGAATTTGACACGCTGCACTTGGGAATGCGTGAGTTGCGGAGGTTGTCGCGACAATAATTAAACCAATTTCACTGCTGTCGACCTGTGCCATTTCAAGCGCATTTTTTGCTGCTTGGAAGCCCATTGTGGACACGTTCTCATCGGCAGCTGAAATTCGTCTCTCTTTAATACCGGTACGCGTTACAATCCATTCATCAGAAGTATCAACCATTTTTTCCAGATCAGCATTGGTACGAACTTGCGATGGCAAATAGCTGCCTGTTCCTAATATTTTACTGTACATAGGTTATTGATCACTCCTGGGTAAAACAATATTAAGTCGAGCTGTTATTCTTTGGGGAACTTGTCGTTCAACAGCCTGTACCGCACGTTCAATTGCGGCTTTAAACGCATTCTCATTCGCTGCGCCATGACTTTTGATGACAATCCCTTTTAATCCTAACAGAGTCGCGCCGTTATACTGGTCGGGGTTCATATCCCCAAAACGCTTCATTAGCCGTCTTTTCAACCATTTCTTAGCGAGTTGCATAAACCAACTGCTTTTTTTGTTCTCTTCACCGGCTGATTTTAACAATGAAAGAATGACACGAACCACCCCTTCCATTGTTTTTAGTGAGACATTACCTGCGAAGCCGTCACACACTAATACATCCGTCTTGCCTGTCAGCAACTCGTTGCCTTCAACATAACCAATGTAATTAATTGACGCCGTTTCTTTCAACATAGCGGCGGCTTCGCGGATATTGTCCAGCCCTTTACTCTCTTCTTCACCAATATTGAGTAAAGCGACTTTAGGTTGATTGATGTTGGCGATTTCTTCCGCCACCACTGAACCCATCACTGCGAATTGCACGAGCATTTCACTGCTGCAATTCACGTTAGCCCCTAAATCGAGGACAACAGTTTTTCCTTTTTTCTGATTTGGCAAAATGGTCATTAACGCTGGGCGTTCAATACCTTCAATTGATTTTAACATCAACTTTGCCAAGCCCATCAATGCACCCGTATTACCCGCACTCACGCAAGCCTGTGCTTGACCTGTCTTCACTAACTCTAATGCCACTCGCATTGATGTCCCTTTGCTTTGGCGAATTGCGTGGGATGGCTTAGCATCGTTAGCAATGACGTTTTCAGCAGGGATAATTTCGATACGCGAAATTTGCTCCGCACTTTGTTGTGCAAGCAAAGGATGAATGGCTTCGGGTTGACCGACAAGCAGTAATTTCAATGCTGGATTAGATGCCAGTGCCTGCAATGCAGCAGGCACCGTGACGCGGGGACCAACATCCCCGCCCATGGCATCTAACGCGATGGTTAGACTAGCCAAAGTATCAACAATTACTTGCTGATAACCTTACGACCACGGTAGTAACCATCTGCAGTCACGTGGTGACGCAGGTGAGTTTCACCGGAAGTTTTATCTACAGAAACTAGGGTAGCAGTCAGTGCATCATGTGAACGACGCATACCGCGTTTTGAACGAGTTGGTTTATTCTGTTGTACGGCCATTGACCTTACTCCTTAAGTACTTTTCTTTAAACTGGCTAATACGGCAAATGGATTTGGTTTCTCTACCTCAGGAGGTAGTTCACCATACACCATGTCCGCTTCGGACACTTCACAGTGTTCAGAATCATGAACCGGAACCACTGGTAGGGATAGAATTATTTCATCTTCTAACATTCCCAGCAAATTTATTTCACCAAATTCATCTACATAAACTGGTTCATACTGTTCCGGTAATGCTTCGGCCTTTTCGTCACTGACGACAGGACTAAAACAATACGATACGTAGACATGATGTTTGAAATCTTTTCTGCAACGTTGGCATTGTAGGGTGACATCCAATTCAGAATGTCCCTCTATGACCGTCAAGCGCTGATTATCAATTTTAAATGATAATTTGCTTTCAACATCACTATCTACACTGACTACTGATTCGGCAATTCGTGTAACTTGCTCAGGTGTGTAACTCCCGACATAGTCGAGGTTTTTCTGAGCTGCACGCTGCGCATCGATAGTCAGGGGTAATTTTACCTTTTGCATAAGGCGCGCATATTAACTTTGTAATGAACTATAGTCAAAGAAAAAGGCGGGATAAACTCGCCTTTTCACCAAAAAATCGCCGGTTAAGCGGATATAGTTTAAAATGAGTTAACCCTTTTGGCTATGAGTTTCGAGAAAAATCATGAAATCGATTATTTTGGCGTCAACCTCTGAATACCGACAAGCCTTACTGAAGAAGCTGGGCATCCCATTTCTAGCCGCTGCACCCAACATTGATGAAACCCCTATTCTACAGGAATCGGCTCAAGCTTTAGTGATGCGCTTATCTCACGAAAAAGCCAATGCATTGGCTTTTCAATATCCACAACATTTAATTATCGGCTCTGACCAAGTCTGCGTCATTGACGATAAAATTGTCGGAAAACCGCACAATTTTGATAATGCGTTTAAACAACTCAAGGCAGCTTCAGGTCATCGGGTGACTTTTTATACTGGGCTTTGCTTATTAGATAGTGCGACAGGTAAATTCAATCTTCAGTGCGAACCCTTCGATGTCTATTTTAGACAGCTCACTGATGAAGAGATCACGCAATATCTGAATAAAGACAAACCTTACCAATGTGCGGGCAGTTTTAAATCGGAAGGATTAGGCATTAGCCTGTTTGATAAGCTTTCAGGGCGAGATCCAAACACACTGATTGGTTTGCCGACTATTTTATTGCTGGAGATGTTACGCCAGCATGGTGTCAACCCACTCTTAGACTAACGAATAAGGTTAGCTAACCTGCGGGGGGTGCTAACCTTTATTATCATTATTACTGCGCTTTTTTCGCTCTCAACACTTTCAGACACTGATTCAAATCGTTATGTAGCGGCGCAACGACCCGCATCTCCTCACCTGTTTTCGGATGAGTGAATTTCAGTGAATACGCATGCAAGAACAAACGCTTCAGTCCTGTATCTGCCAGCTGGCTATCAAATTGCTTATCACCATAACGATTATCAAAAGCAATTGGGTGACCTGCATGTAAAGTATGTACACGGATCTGGTGAGTACGCCCGGTTACTGGGCTCGCCTTAACTAACGTTGCATTCTCAAAACGCTCTTCGACTTTAAACCGTGTTTCCGAAGGCTTTCCTTCACTACTGACTCGAACAATACGCTCACCGCTTTGCAAAATATTTTTCAATAATGGAGCTTGTACAACTTTAGTATGTGACTGCCAATTGCCACGCACTAACGCTAAATAATCTTTTTGCATCTGTTTTAAACGTAATTGTTCGTGAAGCGCACGTAACGCCGAACGTTTTTTAGCGACCAATAAGATACCGGAAGTGTCTCTATCTAAACGATGCACCAGCTCTAGAAAGCGGGCTTCTGGGCGTAATGCGCGTAGCCCTTCAATCACACCGAAGCTTAATCCACTGCCACCATGAACCGCGGTACCTGATGGCTTGTTGATGACTAAAATGGATTCGTCTTCAAATAGAATGCAATCTGTTAATGCTGCCACCTTATCCAATTTCGCTGAAACAGGTGCAGTTTCACGCTCAGCAACACGCACTGGCGGCACGCGAACTTGATCCCCTTCGAGGAGTTTGTATTCAGGCTTAATTCGCCCTTTGTTGACGCGCACTTCACCTTTACGGATGATGCGATAAATCATGCTTTTAGGAACACCTTTTAACTTGCTCAGCAAGAAATTATCAATGCGTTGCCCTGCTTCGTCATCGCTAATATCAATAAATTGGACTTGGTTTTCTGTTTTCATTCGGGAATGCGTTAACTCTGATTGATGAATAAATAGTCTCACTTACATCGGTATATCATACCGACTCCACGAATTTTTTTATGTTTTTTTTTAAATTGCTCAATTTCTGCATGATCGGCTCAATTTCTTAATAAAATTTCCATATAACTTACGTTGCACTTGCTATAATGCACTTGGCAATGGAATAATAAGCGGTGCCAAGATGTTTAAAAACGAAAATTGGCTTTGCTATGTTAGCTTTAGGTGTTTTTACACTTTCGGCTATAATTATTTTTAGCTAGTAGAATACAAGTTAGACGTAATACTGTAGGAATTTATTATTTGATGGCGTAACGATGCTGCAATGGCGTAAGACATCTAACTAAATCAAATAAATTAGCGAGCAACGAATTTTAGCTTATTGGGTTGGGAGTCTCCGTTTTCTAAGAAATCTACGGCATCCTGATTAAGAACGCTGAATTTTTAATCTAAAAATCAGGTTCACCGAATACTGCGCGTCTCTATACGAACGACTGCCGAGAGGTAGACGGCTTTGTAAAAATCATGAGGCCATCGGTTTACAGTAGCTCCTTCTTTCGCTGCTCTTTATTATTTAAAAAATAATGAGTAAGTAATAACATGAAAAGAATGCTAATCAACGCAACTCAACAGGAAGAGTTGCGTGTTGCCCTTGTTGACGGGCAACGCCTCTACGATTTGGATATTGAAAGCCCAGGTCATGAGCAGAAAAAAGCCAACATTTATAAAGGTAAGATCACCCGTATTGAACCAAGCCTCGAAGCTGCTTTTGTTGATTATGGCGCTGAAAGACACGGTTTCCTGCCTATCAAAGAAATCGCTCGCGAATACTTCCCTAGCAATTATCACTCCCAAGGTCGTCCTAACATCAAAGATGTTCTGAAAGAAGGGCAAGAGGTTATTGTTCAAGTTGATAAAGAAGAGCGTGGTAACAAAGGTGCAGCCTTAACCACATTCATCAGCTTAGCGGGTAGTTATTTAGTTCTGATGCCAAACAACCCACGTGCCGGCGGTATTTCTCGCCGCATCGAAGGTGAAGACCGTACAGAATTAAAAGAAGCATTATCTTGCTTAGAAATTCCAGATGGTATGGGATTAATCGTCCGTACTGCGGGTGTGGGTAAATCAGCTGAATCCCTGCAACAAGATTTACTGTATCGCTTACGCCACTGGGAAGCGATTCAAAAAGCCGCTGAAAACCGTCCAGCTCCGTTCTTAATCCACCAAGAAAGTAATGTGATTGTCCGTGCTTTCCGTGATTATTTACGCCCTGACATCGGCGAAATCCTGATCGATAACCCGAAAGTGGTTGAGATGGCACGTAACCATATCGAAGCGATTGGTCGCGGTGATTTTGCTAGCAAAATTAAACATTATAGTGGCGATGTTCCTCTATTTAGCCACTATCAAATCGAATCTCAAATCGAATCTGCGTTCCAGCGTGAAGTGCGTTTACCTTCTGGCGGCGCGTTAGTTATCGATACAACCGAAGCATTAACGGCTATTGATATCAACTCCTCACGCTCAACCCGTGGCGGTGATATCGAAGAAACGGCATTCAATACTAACCTTGAAGCGGCTGACGAAATTGCACGTCAATTACGTTTACGCGACTTAGGTGGTCTGATTGTTATCGACTTTATCGATATGACCCCAGTTCGCCACCAGCGTGAAGTTGAAAACCGTCTGCGTGAAGCCGTTCGCCAAGACCGAGCGCGTATTCAAATCGCGCGGATTTCACGCTTTGGTCTATTGGAAATGTCTCGCCAGCGTCTTAGCCCATCACTGGGTGAGTCCAGTCATCACGTCTGCCCTCGCTGTACAGGTACGGGGACTATTCGTGATAACGAATCCCTGTCACTGTCAGTACTGCGTTTAATCGAAGAAGAAGCACTGAAAGAAAATACCCATGAAGTGCATGCGATTGTCCCTGTGCAAATCGCGTCATATCTGTTAAACGAAAAACGCCAAGCAGTCACGGAAATTGAACAGCGTCAGCGTAACGTGCGCGTTGTGATTGTACCGAATGACCAGATGCAAACACCTCACTTTAACGTCATCCGTATCCGTAAAGGTGAAGAAATTCAAACCCTGAGCTACAACTTAGCCCAGTATCATGAAGCTGAAACTTTAAACCACGGTGAAGAAGCGACAACTGAACGTAAAGCACCTGAGCAACCTGCTATTTCTGCATTTGCACTGCAAGAACCCGTTGAAGTTCCTGCACTGAAACCAAAAGAAGCGCCAGCTAAAGCACCCGTTCATGCAAAAGTGGATGAGCAACCTAAGATTGGTTTATTTAGTAAAATTGCTGCTTTCTTTAAAGGTCTCTTTGCTGAAGAAGAAAAAGCAGTTGAAAAACCAGCACAAAAGCCACGTCAGAATAACAATGACCGTCGCCGCAATAATGATCGTCGTCGCAATAATAACGACCGCCGTAATAACAATCGTCGCGACCGCGATGATAATTACGACAATCGTGATAACCGCGACAACCGCGATAACCGTAATAATCGCAATGCACAATCTGAAGATGCTGCAAACCGCAACAAGGGACGTAATAACAAGAATGCGAACCAAGTTGAAGAGCAAACCACTGACAATGCAAATCGCGAAAATCAGCAGCAACGTCGTGATCAGCGCGCAGAACGTCGTCGTCGTCAAGATGAAAAACGTCAACAACAAACTGCAAAAACGCAGCAAGATAACCAGCAAACCGCTGTTGATAATGCCGCTGTAGAAAAAGATGAAGAAGAACAACGCCCTGTTGCTCCTCGTCGTCAACGTCGTCAATTAACACAAAAAATTCGTGTGACTGACAATGACCAAACAGCAGAAACGTCAATGGTTGCTGATACCGCTGTTGTTGCAGAAAAACCTGCAGCACCGATTGCGGCATTGCCAGCAGCAGTGAATGTTGAGAAAAAACAATCTCATGTTTCTCTGGATGAAGATGACAACTTAGCGACTAACTCAGAACAATTGGATGATGATGAAAAACAAGACACCATCATTCCACGCCGTTCTCGTCGTTCACCTCGTCATCTGCGTGTAAGTGGTCAGCGTCGTCGCCGTTACCGTGATGAGCGTCATCTGAATAAATCACCAATGCCTTTAGCGGCGGCTGTAGCCTCCCCTGAATTAGCCTCTGGTAAAGTATTTATTCGCTACCCTGTTGTTCAACCTCAACAAGAAAGCATGGCTATCATGACCAATGAAGAGATGCTGGAACAACAAAATACCGTTCAAGCACCTGTGGTAGCTGCACCGATTGAACATGTTGAAGTGAAAGCCGAGCTCACTGAAGCCCCAGTTGTTACTGAAACTGTTATCGATGCACCGAAAGTAGAAACGGAAGCCCGCGTTATTGTTGAAACCGCAGCAGTGGAAAGCGATGTTGTTGAAAATATTGTTGCTGAGAATGTTGTTGAGAATGTTGTTGAGAATGTAGCAGCAGACGTTATCGAAGAGACAAAATCAGAAGTCGTTGAAACCCTGGTTGAAGTCCCTATCGTTGAAGAGGTCAAAACTGTTGTTGAACCTGTCGTTGCAGATGTGGTGATTGAAACCGCAGTTACTGCAGCAGCAGTTGTTGAAACTGCCGTGATTGAACCCGCTTCAACAGCAAATACAGTTAGCTTACACAAACGCCATGCATACTCACCAATGACGAAAGCCCCAGCTCCTGCTGTAACGGCTTCAGACTTTGAAATTAAAGAGTATCAACGTGAGCCATCAACCTTTGAATCTAAAGGCGCTGGTGGCCATGTGGCAGCCAATGTTGCGACATCAGAAATGGCAAAACCTGCTAGCTTCTGATTTTAACGAGTCACTGACGAAAGCCTTGATGGGAAACTATCAAGGCTTTTTTATTGGTAACACATTTATCCATCGCTAATTTGCATAAAACCCACAAAAACAAAAAGAGCCTTTAATTAGGCTCTTTTTTCGTATTTTAACGCTTTAGATTGGGGATTATTTAGTGTCTAACTTAGAAGAGAGTTCACCCATTTCTTTAAGCTTTTTAGAGATCTCACGACGCTCTTTGGATAATTCAGCGTTCTTAATGATGTAATCATCGATACGATCATCATAGTCGCTACGCATGTTTGCAATAATGCCATGGATATCATCAATGGACATACCTGGTTTGATGTACTCACTCAGGTTATCTAACAGCAGAACACGCTTTTGGTTATCACGAATTTTCTTTTCGTTATCCGTGATTTCGCGACGAATTTTATTTTTACGACGAAACATACGCACAAATTCCAGTACATTTTGGAAAGTTGGTTTGTTGGCGTTGTCCATGTTTAAAATCCCCTATTCAATAATCAAAATGTATTGTCTATTAACACAATACCTTCTTCTAGGGTCTCCTTACAAGACACATTCGCTATTTTATTGATTTGAATTTAATGATTTGCATTGCCAATGCATCTTTAGGATTTGATTTGCGAGCGTGCTCGTAAGCCATTTACATACAGACAAACTTCCTCCATTAAATTCCGCCTGTTTTATTAATCAATGTTAGTAATAACGTTCTTTACTGAAACAAAACACTTGAACATTGTAGCCTATAAGATACCATGAGGACATATGCGTATAATCCGGCATTATTTAACCACGGATGGTAAAGATCCATGCTCAGATTTCATCGATAAAATCAAAGACCCAATTGCTAGAATTAAAGTGGTCTTACGTATTAACCAACTGGCTAAAGGAAATTTAGGGAAACACAAATATTGTCGAAATGGAGTATGGGAGTTAAAAATTGACCAAGGACCTGGATATCGAATCTATTACAGTTTAGTTAGAGACGAGATTATTTTACTGCTTTTAATAGGTACGAAAAAAACACAGCAAGCAGATATTGATATCGCAATTCAGTATCTAACCGATTATTTAAGGTAGGAACAAACATGGCTAAATCTCGATTACATGACGATGCAGTGGTTGAAATGCTACGTAAAGATCCAACTCTCATCCCAATTTACCTACAGCAAGCCTTTGTACAGATTGATGAAGATGGCGGGCAAGCCGCATTTTTATTAGCTTTACGCCATATTATTGAAGCTCGAGGAGGGATGGCGGATATAGCCGAACAGTCCGGCTTGTCCCGAGAAACACTCTATCGAACATTATCCCCAAGCGGAAACCCAACGTTAAAAACGCTACGTAGCATCATTAATGCAACTGGAATACCATTTTCTTCACTCGCGACGCTATCCCCCACATAAGTTTAGATTTTCTGTCAGATGGTTTACCATAGCATCAAACCGTTATGCGTTTGCATTACTCACCTAAATCGACGATGGACCTCATTTTGAAAAATAAGCATAATCAGCCGACCTTTTTTATCCATGACTATGAAACATTTGGTAAGCATCCGGCTCTGGATCGCCCTGCTCAGTTTGCGGGTGTGCGCACAGACTTAGATTTCAACATCATCGATGAACCTGAAGTATTTTACTGCAAACCTACGGATGATTATCTACCTCAGCCAGAAGCAGTAATGATAACCGGCATTACCCCGCAAATCGCGATGGCCAACGGCGTGAATGAAGCGGAATTTGCGAAGCGCATTCATAACGCATTCAGCGTACCTAACACCTGCATTATGGGTTACAACAATATTCGCTTTGATGATGAAGTGACGCGGAATATTTTCTATCGCAACTTTTATGACCCATACGCCTATAGCTGGCAACAGGGTAATTCTCGCTGGGATCTTTTGGATGCATTACGTGCTTGCTTTGCACTACGACCTGAAGGGATCAACTGGCCAGAAAATGATGACGGGCTACCTAGCTTACGCCTTGAGCACTTAACCAAAGCTAACGGCGTCGCCCATGAAAATGCCCATGATGCGATGTCTGACGTTTTAGCAACCATTAATATGGCTAAGTTACTGAAACAAGCTCAACCCCGCATGTTTGATTATTTCTATCAACTGCGAAATAAAAACAAAATTAACCAGTTGATCGACATCGTGGATATGACCCCGTTAGTTCATGTATCAGGGATGTTTGGCGCGGTACGCTCTTATATCAGCTTAGTTGCCCCTCTCGCTTGGCACCCTGAGAATAAAAATGCGGTGATTATGTGCGACCTGTCTGCCGATATGTCACCGCTTCTAACGTTAAATGCGGATGAACTTCGTGAGCGCTTATACACACCGAAAGCCGAACTAGGTGACGAGCTACCCGTCCCAGTTAAACTGGTACATATTAACAAATGCCCAATCCTTGCCCCTGAGAAAACCTTGCGAACAGTGGATGCTGAGCGTACAGGTATTGATAGAGACCTGTGCATGCGTAATTTGGAATTATTGCGCAAAAACCCTGATGTGCGGAATAAATTGATTGAGCTGTTCAGCGTCGCCCAAAAATTTGAAGAAAATAACGATGTGGATAGCCAAATCTATAATGGTTTTTTCAGCCCGTCTGATCGCTCTACAATGGACATTATTCGCGAAACGCCACCACAGAATTTACCCGCATTGGATCTTAGCTTTGAAGATAAACGGATGAAGGCGCTATTTTTCCGTTATAAGGCGCGCAATTTCCCTGCAACTCTCTCTTATGATGAGCAGCAGCGTTGGTTACAGCATCGCCGCGATTATTTTACTGAAAGCCGTTTAACGGATTATTTACAGCAAATTCAATTGCTCATGGAAGTTCATCATGAAGATGAAAAACGCTGTCAGCAATTAAAAGCCTTAGTGAACTATGCCGCAGAATTAGCAAGTTGATTGTCAGTGATAGAGATAAAAATAGCTCTTTTGAGTTGTAAAATTAACGAGGAAAATCAATTTATTGATTTTCGCCTGATAACACAAAGAGGGAAAAACCACGTTTTTATCCCTCTTTGTCATCAATCTCATGGGCAGAAAACCTGCCCATTTTTATTATCTTTTAGTGGTCTAGTGATCTAGTGGTCACAACCACAATCCCCTTCCCAATGTTTCCGCTTAGTGGTCTTTCCAAGACCTGGATTCATGGTGTTTGTTGGGTCTGACTCTTTATAAAATGATTTCAATTGTTCTGGCGCTTGATACAAATGCCCAACGTTGTGCTCTGCTGGGTACTGAGCACCTCGCGCATCCAGTAACTCCAACATTTTTTGCTTCAGCTCTTTCGGATCTACGCCTTTTTTCAAGACATAATCTTGGTGCATGACGTGGCACATAAAATGTCCGCAATATAATTTATGCACAATCAGGTTTTCAATTTCTGGTGGCAATTTTTCAAACCAATCACGGTCATTACGCCTTAGTGCTATGTCTAGCGGCAGGACATCTTCCACATCATTATTATGTACAGCATGGTAGCGAACAGCAGATCCCGCAGCGGCAAAGCGATGTAAGAATGCTTTTGCGCCTTCTTCTGGTGTGCATTCAAAATAACCACCATCCGCTGTGGCGAAGAAGGATTTCAACCAGACTTTGGCTTCATCAATGCCATCACCTGCCATTTTGAGCATTAAATGGTGCTCATACTGGTCACGGAACTGTTTCATGCGCGGTGGTAGATGAGATGGCCACAGTTTGCTTAGCAGCTGCATGGTACGGTCAATTAAGTTTGATGGCAGTAGTGGCACTTTATTTAACACCGCATCCATTCGCCCTTTAATGGTAAAGAATATTGGCATTTTATCGGTACCAAATTTATCTATCATTAAGAACGTATCTTTGCCGTAAATTTCTGCAATATCAAAACAGCCACGGTGCATATACTCACCCGCAACAGGCAAGTTTTCAAACTCGCTCAAAATATGGCGGCGAATGTCTTCTAGAACATCTGGATTGTTCGAACCAATATAGAAAACTTGTGTGGCTTTGTCCGCAGGGAAAGTGTCTAAACGAACAGCGAAGACCGCTAACTTGCCAGCACAGCCAGAGGCTTCAAACAACCGACGCTCGTCCGCATTAAAGCGCGATGGTGTATCTGCATCAACATCACGCACGCGTTCTGCATAATCATGATCGGATGCCAACTTTTCACTATTTTCAATATCTTCACTGCTATAGCGACGGTTTTGTAGGTTGGTTAAGATCTCTTCGGGGGTTTTCCCCAATTCGATACCTAAGTGATTTACCAGCTCAACTTTGCCATCTTCATTGACGCGCCCATATAAAGCCAACTCAGTATAAGCAGGGCCGCGACGTACAAGGGAGCCACCAGAACTATTACAAATTCCTCCCACAACGGAAGCACCAATGCATGAAGAGCCAATTAAGGAGTGTGGTTCACGCCCCAGTGGTTTGAGGATTTTTTCGAGGTCATAGAGCGTACTGCCTGGCATCGCGACCACTTGGTTAAATTCGGGTAACACTTGAATTTGGTTTAGGCGTAACGTACTGATAATGACGATATCACGATCATAATCATAACCGCTCGGCGTAGAGCCTTCGGTAAGCCCTGTGTTTGCCGCTTGCATAATCACAATTTTGTCAGCTTCGACACAGGCTTTAAATACATACCACTGTTCGAGTAACGTGGTTGGGAATACAACGGCAATGGCATCACCCACTCCTGAGCGGAAGCCTTTGCGATAACGTTCTGTTTTATGGGGTTCGGTAAGGATATTTTTTTTGCCAACAATGTTCCTGAGTGTGAGTAATAATCGTTGGTTCTCAGGATTTTTTACATCATTCATCTCATGCCTTCCTGTCAGGGTCTTGTCATTAAACCCATCCACAATATCACATAAGATTAATATGTTAAGGAATTATTAATGCCTTTTAGAAACAAAAACAGCACCCAAAGGCGCTGTTTTTATTCGTCATCAATTTCAGTTTGCCGTTTGCCGTTCAATCATTTTGATGCTTACACACATTCAAAATAATTCGTGTTGTAGCTAGGCGGCAAATAAAGTCATCCCGATGAGCATACATGAGTATGTGATTCGGGTGACTTTATGATGCCAACAACGCTACGGCGCGAAATATGAAGAATATATCTATACGTCGCTCATCTGCGGCATCGGCCTACGGAACATACGAGTCAGCACAACCATATACACCAGACCAACCGCCGTCCAAATCAGACCATAAACCATTGAATCTTCTTCGATATTCAGCCACAGCACACAGACTGTTAGCGTACCGATGATCGGTAATATCAAATAGTTCATGATGTTTTTGAAGCCTTTAATACGACGTTCACGGATAAAGAACTGGCTGATGACTGAAATATTGACGAATGTAAATGCAATCAGTGCACCGAAGTTAATTAATGCTGTTGCAAAATCCATCTCAAACCAGATAGCGCCGAGGGCTAAGAAGCCAACTAATAAGACGTTATAAGCTGGTGTACGCCATGTTGGGCTAACGTAGCCGAACACTTTTTCTGGGAATACGCCATCACGACCCATTACATACATTAGACGCGCACTACCCGCATGAGCCGCCATACCGGATGCTAATACCGTGACACAAGAGAACACAAGGATAATGGCTTGGAAGAAGGACCCCGCCACAAATCGCATAATGTCAGGCTGTGTTTCGTTAATATTCGCAAAGCGTGAAACGTCTGGGAAAAATTGCTGTAAGAAGAACGAAACAGTAATAAAGATCACGCCACCAATCAGTGCGGTTAAGAAAATTGCACGAGGAATGACTTTACCTGCGTTTGGTGTCTCTTCTGACAGTGAACTTAATCCATCAAAGCCTAAGAATGAGAAACAGAGAATTGTCGCCCCAGCAATAAGTGGGATTAATTCTGTTTTTTCATTAGCAAATGGATTGAATGTCCAGATCTCCCCAGTCCCCTCTCCATTTGAAACCCCGTGGATCACTAAACCTGTGAATACGGCCATTACCCCTATTTGGATAATCGCAATAACCGTACTTAAGTTTGCAATCACGTTGATGCCTCGTAAGTTTGCGGCGGTCATTAAAATAACCAAACCAATAACAAAAAACGCAGGTTCAACATTTGGGAAAATATCTTGTAAATAAATTTTCGCCAATAAGATATTGATCATTGGCATGAAAATGTAGGACAGCAAAGATGTCCAACCCACAAGGAAACCAATATGTGGACTCATTGATTTCTGGGCATAAGTATATGCTGAACCAGCGGATGGGAAGCGTTTAACCAGCTTACCGTAGCTCAGTGCAGTAAACAGTATCGCAGCAAGTGCAATAATGTATGAAGTCGGGACGTGACCACCCGTTTTATCTGATACCATTCCGAAAGTATCAAAGATAGTCATTGGCTGAATATACGCAATACCGATCATGACAACTTGTACAAGCGTTAATGTCTTCGCAAGTTGAACACGGTTATTGGCGCCAGTTTGGTTGTGGCCGATATCTAAAGGTACGGAATTATTTTGCATGATAAAGCCCTCCCATAACTTTCGATTGCGTACTTCGACTCAATCGACAGTTACTGGGAAGACTTTGCATCTGCCTATAAGCAGAAAAGAAAGAGGAGAAGTGAAAAAGTGTCTGTGCGAAGCCGGTGTTTGCTCCGTAGTCATCAATGCGGCAACGACGGCCGCTTGGCCCTGCTGCCAGTGCGAAAAAGTAAGCCATAAAAGCATTCCTCAAAGCTGTAGCGTGAAATATTAGCTACACGTAAATATTTATTTATCTATCCGGCCTGATATCCGGCCCCGTTAAAATGAAAGAACCCTAAAAAGCAAAAAAACCGATGCCGGTTTTTATCAGGCATCAGTCATTTTTTAGTCCGCGCATTTTGCACGTCATACCTGTAAATAGCAAGCCAATTTGTTAACAAAACGCCCCCTTTTCGATGAGAAATTCTGATAATTTTGGACTTTCCGTTCTGATAGCTAATATGACACATTTTTAAGATGATAAATGACACTCAAGCCGATTGATTATCCTTAGTAAAGTGCTAAATCGGTCGGTTTAATTTTGCTGCGCTTTTTTCCAATAACAGATCTAAACTTGAGTGCAGTAATTTACTTTTTACGGCTTTGGTTTCTGACTGCAATGGACTACCGATTTTGTTATCCATCGTATAGACCGTCACGTTCCCCTTTTGATGGTTATAAATCAATAAACCATCCACGCCATAATCATATTGGTCTTTAAAATTACCCAGTACCGATTGCATACTGTTTCTCGCCTCAACATCACCATTGACGGCTTTACGGAGTGCTTCAATGGATAACCCCACCGGAACTGAGTAGACATACAACACTTCCACATCGGAATCACCATCATCACTGCCATTACACATAAAGCAGGCGTCTCTTTGTACTGAGGATAGCCTCTCCATTTTGCGCAATTCGATTAATAATTTTTGACCATCTTGATACGGTGATTGCGAGATATCGAGAAAAACTAATCGGTAAGGTCCCGGATCCCCTGCAAGAGCGTGAGAAATACCGCCTATAAATAGTAAAAAGCTCAGACAACTAGCTCTAAAATAACGGTTAAACTTGGGCATAGTCTATTCCTGCTCGGCTCCATATCGCGGTGAGGAAGATTGACGCAGTCAGTGATAAATAACCATATCTTTATTTCTGAAATATTTATTTTCTTTTTGAATACCTATTTTCTTTTTAAATAATAGTACAAAAAAGCCCTTTGGCGATTAACCAAAGGGCTTGGATGAATAATAATTAATAGTTTAATTAGAAGTTGTAGTTGATGCCGATATTATAACGACGGCCTTCTAATTCAGCCCCATAGGTTCCTTGATCTACACGGCGGTCTAGCACGTTATAAACACCACCAACAATGTTGGCATTTTTACTGAGTTTATAACTCGTACCTAGGTCAAACAGTGCATAAGAAGGTGTTCCTTTACTCATTTGCTGACCACGACCTTGATAATCTGAAGTTTCACTACGGAAATTCATACGGCCCCAAGTTTGTAGATCTTCCGTTGTATCCCAAGTCAAAGTGGTATTTACCATGTGCTTAGGCTGTTTACTCAACGGCTTACCTTTATTTACGCCACTTTTTTGTTCTGTGTGCGTATAGGTATAGTTCGCTGCAAATTCGAGGTTATCAAGAATTCCCCAGTTGAAAGTCACTTCAACACCTTGCATTCTTGCTTTGTCGACGTTGGCTTTATCGCTAATAAAACGGTATGGTTTACCTGGTTTATCACCTTCACCATCTTTTTCTACAGTACAATCTCTGATCGTGTCAATGCTATCATCACAACGTCGAACTTCTGTTATTTTGTCTTTGAAATCAGTATTATAAATAGTAACCCCTGCAGTTAGGTTATTCTGATTATTCCAAATAACACCTATCTCTTCAGTGATACTTTTTTCTGGTTTCAGATCTGGGTTACCGTAAATGACGGCATTTCCTTTACCGCCACCAGTTGCTTGTCCCCAGTTTGCCGACGACTCACGTAAACTTGGTGCTTTATAGCCTGTAGATACACCACCTTTAATCGTCCATTGCTCATCTGCATGCCAAACACCATATAAACGAGGAGTCCAATGAGCACCGTAGTTTTCATCATTATCCATTCGCAGACCACCTGTTAATGCAAAGTCATTTGTCATTAACCATTCATCTTCTGCAAATAATGCCCAGCTGTATCTGTCTAATTCATTATATTGTTTAAACTTATTTCCTTCATCTTTCAGTTTCTCTTTACGGTATTGCCCACCAATACTTACGCTGTGGTCACCTAATAAAAAGACACTTTGATTTCGGAACACAAGGTCTTCTGCGGTCATTTTACGACCCGGGTTTTTTGTTTCATCGTACTGAACATAAGTGTCCGTCGATGCAACGTCATAAATACCCGTATGAGTTAACGCCATGTGGGTCAATTCATATTTACTAAAACCGCTACCATCACCCCTTTTATTTGTATAACCTTCACGGTCATCACGATGCTGGTTATCACGTTTAAATTCCGCATCAAACGTGTTTTTATCATCTGGAGTTAATGACACAGTCGCTCCGCCACTAGTCATAATTTGACGATTAAATCCATCAATGATTTTGTCTTCACTACGATGTGAATACTGTCCTTGGGCTTTAACTCCCAATAAACCGTCAATTAATGGTCCAGATGTATAGAAGCTTCCTTGTCCTGTATTACCCGAATTTTTGCGTTCTGTAATGGTAGTATCTGCACGTAAACTGGTCGTCCATTCTTGTTGTACACGGCGAGTAATAATATTAATTACCCCACCCATTGCATCAGAACCATATAGCGATGACATAGGACCACGTACTACTTCAATACGCTCAATCGCCGGTAATGGTGGCAACCAGCCTTGTTCGATACCTGAGTTATCACTATTTGGGCGAGTACTACGTGTATCTACACGTTTCCCATCGATAAGGATCATGGTGTATTTTGCATCCATCCCTCGGATACTAATATCGGAGCTGCTACCACCACCGGTAACAAGAACACCTGGAACATCCTTCAGGGCATCCGTCACATCGCGATAAGCTTTAGTTTCTAGCTGTTCACGGGTCACAACGGAAATTGATGCTGGTGCATCTTCAATTTTTTGCTGATAGCCTGATGCAGTTGTTACAAAAATTTTATCGCTGCTGTCATTCGCAAAAGCAGGTACCGCAGTGATAGCTGCAATAATGCTAACTGCTATTTTTCTTTTAGTAAAAACAACCATTCCCAATTCTCCAAGAGATTTCTTTATCTTAACAATGAATTTTCTATGCTCAGCATGGGTCGTCTAACGCCCCAAAGGTTTATTATTCTTTTGACATGATACTTTCTGAGGTTTACCACTTTCGAAGCTAAATCAATTAAGTAATTAACTCTCATTTGCAGGCGGTAACAATAATGCAAATGGTAATACTTATCAATACCATTGATGAATGATTCATGACTTTCAGCGATAAATTATGTGACTTAATTCAAAATTTTGATTATTTGAAGGGGAAATGTCGATATGGACACTACTGATAGATAAAAAAACAGCACCATTAAGGTGCTGTTTTTATTGGTTTTTTAAGAGAAAATTACTTCTCTAAATTCTCTTTATATGACGGGAAGCTCATCTCTTTATAACGGATAATCGAGGTTTTCTTCACGATTTTATATCCGAACCAGATAGCTAAGAACAGAGGGATACCGATATAGGTTGCGGTGACCCCCACCCAGTCAATTTTATCTTCTAAGAAGGCTTGGTAGTTCTGACCCAGTGTAATCACTAAGCACAGAATAAAGGCGAAGATTGGCCCGATTGGGAAGAAACCTGAGCGGTATGGCAAGTCATTAAGATCTCTACCTTGCGCAATATAGCCTCTTCTGAAGCGGTAATGGCTGATAGCAATCCCTAGCCACGCGATAAACCCGGTCATACCTGACGTATTTAATAACCACAGATACACCGTTTGGTTACCAAACATTGAGCTTAAGAAGCACAGACCCGCCACAACCGTGGTTGCCAGCAATGCATAACGTGGTACGCCACCTTTTGACAAGCGAGCAAAGATTTTCGGTGCTTTACCTTCACGAGCCAAGGTGTACAGCATACGCGTTGACGCATACATACCGGAGTTACCCGCAGAGAGAACCGCTGTTAAGATAACGGCATTCATCACCGCTGCTGCTGATAATAAACCTGCATTTTCAAATACTAACGTAAATGGACTCACGCTAATATCTTTTACGTCATTGCGCAGTAAGCTTGGATCAGTGTAAGGAATAATTAAGCTGATAATTAAAATCGCAAAGATATAGAACAGCAAAATACGCCAGAATACTTTACGCACCGCACGCGGGATATTTTTCGCTGGATCTTTTGACTCACCCGCCGCAATACCGATTAATTCAGTACCTTGGAATGAGAACCCTACGATCATAGCAACACCAATCATTGCAGAGAATCCCCCTGCAAATGGTGCATCACCAATTTCCCAGTTATGCCAACCTGCATTTTCGGCACCGTTCATAATGCCGAAAATCATAAGCACACCGACAACGATAAAAATAATCACTGTGGTCACTTTGATTAGCGAGAACCAATATTCTGCTTCACCGAAGCCTTTAACAGAAATGTAGTTCAGTAAGAAAATGATCGCTAAGAAGATAGCACTCCAGATCCAACCTGGGGTATCTGGGAACCAGTAGGTCATCACTAATTGTGCAGCCACAAGGTCAACCGCAATAGTAACAGCCCAGTTGTACCAGTAGTTCCAACCTAATGCGAAGCCAAAGCCTTCATCGACATATTTTGCGCCATAAGTCGCAAAGGAGCCGGAGACGGGCATGTACGCCGCTAATTCGCCTAAGCTGGTCATTAAGAAGTACACCATTAAACCAATAATGGCGTATGAGAGGAGCGCCCCACCCGGCCCAGCTTGCGCTACGGTGGCACCCGATGCCACAAATAGACCGGTTCCGATGGAGCCGCCAATTGCGATCATCGCGAGGTGACGAGCTTTTAGTTCTCGACGTAATCTTGGTCCGCCGCTCATCGATGTCGTAGTATGTTGTTCTGCCATCTGTTCCCTGTATTTTATTTTCAGTCAATAACACGGGGATTCTAACAAACTCAAACGGCAGAACTAAGCAACACTTTGCTGTTATAAGATACCTTCATAATCCAGCAATAATTATTAGCAAAACACGTTATGGTAAAGAAAACGTCAATTACAATAATCCAGCAGATTCGTTATCGCGTTAGAAAGATGCTTCTGACGGTGATAAATCAGGTATAACGTACGCTCAAGTTGTAACTCTTCCACTTCAAGCTCCACCAGCGTACCATTCTCTAGCTGCTCAGCAATCACACGTCGAGATAAACAGCTGATACCCATCCCAAAGCGTACCGCATGTTTAATCGCTTCGGAATTACCTAATTCCATTAAAATATGAAAGCCCGGAAGGTGTGCAAATAGTAGTTGGTCTAGTACATCACGCGTACCAGAACCTCTTTCACGCAAGATCCATGGCGCATCTTTTAACTCTTTTAAGGTCACTTTTTTCTGCGCTAATGGGTTACTTGGTGCAGAAAATACCACTAACTCATCTTTTAACCACGGTTTTGAAATCAGCTCAGGGCTATGACAAACTCCTTCAATCAGCCCCACATCCGCCCGAAACTCCATCACACCTTTAATGACTTCCTCGGTATTCCCGATAAATAATTCCAGTGGAATTTCAGGATTATCATGACGGTACCCGGCTAAAATCTCAGGCAACATATAATTACCTATTGTGGTACTTGCCGCCAAACGAACTGCTCCCATCTCTTTTTTGAACAGTTGTTCGACTTCAAATGCTTGTTCTAATAACGCTAATGCCTTTGGGTAAAGTAGGCGCCCATGTTCGTTAGTGACAAGCCGTTTACCTACACGGTCAAAGAGTTGCACACCTAACTGCCCTTCCAAGTCAGTCAGTGAAGCACTCACTGCGGACTGCGATAACGCTAATAATTGCGATGCCTGCGTCGTGGAGCCACTTTTCAATACTTCCGTGAAAACTTCAAGCTGCCTCAGTGTAATACGCATACAGAAAGCTCCAAGATAATTATGTAGTTGTAATAATATTGTTAATATTAATCATTTATTAGCAATATACCAGAAGAAACTCTTAATCTATTTTTTAGATAGATAATAGAAAAACAATCAATTTATATTATTTAATTTTTTGTTATATGCTTATTCCAACTTAATCTAAGTCGTCATAAAGAGTGTAGTCATGGATAAAACTGGAACCAAAGCAATAATACAAAATCGTTCGTTCCCTATTCTAAAACTTGTTCCGGGGATCATTTTAGCGGGAGTTTTAACAGCCATTGCCATATACCTTGGTGAACAGTCATGGTTTATGGATATCGGGCTGGGCGCGCTCACTCTGGCTATTCTTCTTGGTATTTGCGTAGGAAATACCATTTACCCTGCGATTAGTACAAGTAGCAATGCGGGGATCAAATTCGCCAAGCACTATTTTTTACGTGCCGGTATTATTTTATATGGTTTTCGCCTAACTTTTCAGCAGATTACCGACGTGGGAGCCACAGGACTGATTATTGATGCGCTCACATTAACCTCCACTTTTTTCTTAGCTTACTGGCTTGGTAAAAAAGTGTTCAAACTTGATGATGAAACCACCATGTTAATTGGTGCTGGTAGCAGTATTTGTGGTGCCGCAGCCGTAATGGCAACCGAGCCAGTGGTTAAAGCGTCTGCAAGTAAGGTCGCTGTTGCCGTTTCAACCGTGGTTATCTTCGGTACCATCGGTATTTTCGTTTACCCATGGTTATATCAGTTAAATGCGCATTTCGGATGGTTCCCTGCAACTCAGGAAACGTTCGGGATTTATATCGGTTCAACCGTTCATGAAGTCGCCCAAGTCGTTGCCGCTGGTCACACTATCGGTCCAGATGCAGAAAATGCTTCAGTAATTGCGAAAATGTTGCGTGTCATGATGCTGGCTCCGTTTTTAATTATCTTGTCTGCATTTATTAGCCGTAAAAATGCGGCTAGCACACAAGAAGGCGCCCAAAAAAGTAAAATTACTATTCCTTGGTTTGCCGTGATTTTTATTTTGGTCGCCGCGTTTAACTCATTCAACTTATTACCTGAACAACTGGTTAAACAAATTATTACGTTAGATACCATTTTATTAGCGATGGCGATGGTAGCATTGGGGTTAACCACGCATGTCAGTGCAATTCGACAAGCAGGGATCAAACCTTTACTGATGGCTGCTATCTTATTTGCTTGGTTAATTTTCGGCGGTATCGTGATTAACGTTGTTATTCAGTCGGTGTTTTAACCCTCATTTTCTACTTGCTAAGTTTGTCTCCTTTTTTGAGCACCTCCGATTGCCGCTTTTTATAAGCGGCAGAGGTTGCTGGCAAAGAGGGATAAAAGCGTGGTTTTTCCCTCTTTGTGTTATCAGGCGAAAATCAATGAATTGATTTTCCTGGTTTATTTTACAACTCAAAAACACCATTTTCAGCCCCCTAGGGTTGAAAATGGTCTATTGCCGATTTTTATAAGCGGCATTTTTTTATTGGTTTCATTTCTTTAGTTATTAATGGCATACTCCTGAAAAAAGGAGTCAATCATGAAATATATTGGAGCACATGTCAGCGCCTCTGGCGGCGTTGACCAAGCAGTAATTCGCGCCCATGAAATTGGGGCCACCGCATTTGCCTTATTTACCAAGAACCAGCGTCAATGGAAAGCCGCCCCCCTTAGCGATGAATTAATTAAAAGCTTCAAACAAAACTGCGCTAAATACGGTTATGGAAAACACCAAATTTTACCCCACGACAGTTATCTCATTAATTTGGGACACCCTGAATTTGAAGCATTAGAGAAATCTCGCGTCGCTTTTATTGATGAAATGCAACGCTGTATGCAATTGGGGATCGATCTGTTGAACTTCCATCCCGGCAGCCACCTTAAGCAAATTGAAGTTGATGACTGCTTAGCGCGCATTGCAGAATCGATTAATATCGCCTTAGAAGAAACTGAAGGCGTTATCGCCGTCATTGAAAATACCGCAGGACAAGGAACAAACCTTGGTTTTGATTTTACTCATTTAGCTAAAATCATCGAACGTGTAAAAGATCAAAGCCGTGTCGGCGTTTGTATTGATACTTGCCATGCCTTTGCCGCAGGTTATGACTTACGCACAGCGGAAGATTGCGAGAAAACATTCCAACAATTTTCTGATATTGTAGGCTTTGAATTTTTAAAAGGTATGCATCTTAATGATGCGAAAAGTGAATTTTCCAGTCGTGTTGACCGCCATCATAGTTTAGGTGAAGGCAATATTGGCTATGCGCCATTTAGCTACATTATGAAAGACTCACGTTTTGATGGTATACCGCTGATTTTAGAAACCATCAATCCCGATATTTGGCCACAAGAAATTGCATGGTTAAAATCGCAACAAACTCGCTAGAACTGCCAATAAACTAAAAGCATCGCTAACAAAAAGGCGGCCTTCTATAAGCCGCCTTCTCAATGAAATAATCGTAAAATAATTACAGCGATTTCATCTCAATTTTTGCCATCATATCAGCCAGTTTATTACGATTTTTCAAGCCAACATCAGGCTGAGAAACTGATAACGCAGAAATTGCGGTCGCCATACGGAGTGTATGTTCGCTAGTCTCACCATTCAATAAACCGTAAGCTAACCCTGCAACCATTGAATCGCCAGCCCCTACCGTACTGACAACCTCACATTGAGGGGGCTTAGCTAGCCATGACCCTGAAGCATTTACCCAAAGAGCGCCTTCTTCACCAAGGGAAATGACCACGTGAGAAATGCCTTTATCGCGTAGCTCATGCGCCGCCGCAATAACATCTTTTAAATCCGGTAATTTGCGCCCTACCCATGTTTCTAGCTCTTGACGATTAGGTTTAACTAACCATGGGGATGCTTTCAGACCCGCTTTTAATGCTTCGCGACTGCTATCAAAGATAATACAAGGGCATAACTGACGCAGGCGAGTCATCCAACGTGTGAATTCTTCAGGTTCAATCCCGTTAGGTAAGCTTCCACTTACCACCACCATATCAAAATGACCAAGCCAATTAAGGGATTCCGTGGAAAAACGGTTCCAGTCCTCTTTGCTGACATCAAAACCAGAGAAATTAAAGTCTGTCGACTCACCGTTATTTTCTGTGAGCTTAACATTAATGCGTGTACGACCTGGCACCATGCTAAAACGGTTTGCCATGCCATTTTCACTAAAGAAGTGTTGGAATTCTTCTTGGTTATCCTTACCCATAAAGCCGCTAACAGTGATATCAATACCGAGGTCACGCAGGACTTTCCCAACATTGACCCCTTTACCTCCAGCATTGAGACTAGCGGTTTTAACTAAATTGACTTCACCGACTTCGATGGAAGGGCATAGCCCCACAAGGTCATAAGCAGGATTTAATGTAATTGTAGCAACCCGGCGAGTCATAACTACTTATCTCCCTTATCATTATTGTCTTCGTGCAGACAGTCTTATTACAAGATTTTCAGGGCATAGTTATAACATTAATAACTGTTGGTTTCAGTGATATTTGTATTTTTCCTGATTGTAATTTGAAAGTAACGTGGCAAAATTCTTTCCTTTATAAAAATAAGAAGAAGGAAAAATAATGTCGGATCCTCAATATGTTGTTGTTGGCGTCGGTGTGCTAATTACGAATGCCCAAGGGCAAATTCTACTGGGTAAACGTAGCAGTCAACATGCACCTTATTGGTCCATTTTCGGAGGGCATGTTGACCCTGGAGAATCTTTCGAAACCTGTGCAATCCGTGAAATAAAAGAAGAGATTGGCATTGATATCGATACGCCAACTGTATTTGGTATCAGCAATAATATCGAAACCTTCCAACAAGAAGGCAAACATACCGTTTCTATCTGTATGCATGTGGAATATAACGGAGACAAAGCTCCACAAATCATGGAAGCGGATAAATGCGAAAGCCTGTTGTGGATCTCCCCGACTGACCCATTACCTGAGCCTCATTTTGAAGCTAGCCGTAATACCATCGAATTATGGTTCAGTAAACGTTTCTATCAGCCACATATCTAAACCTAATATGCACAAATTTCACACCACTTGTGCATATAACAACCACTCTTAGCTATTTTTTATTTTATTATCTTTTAGATGTTTACATTATTTCACACCTAATGTATCGTTCAGCTAGTACAGTGAAACAATCATTCAGGAGTCATCATGGAAGTCGATGTTACAAAACCACCAAAGCGCCCCTCTATTTTAGGCGGTTCAATGATCATAGCCGGTACCGCAGTCGGTGCAGGTATGTTTTCTATTCCTATGGTGACTTCAGGTGTTTGGTTTTCCGGTTCAGTTGTCTTACTGATCTACACATTTATCTGTATGTTATTATCAGGATTAATGATTTTAGAAGCCAATATGAACTACCCGGCAGGCGCTAGTTTTCATACCATGGTGAAAGATTTATTAGGCTCTGGCTGGAATACCATTAATACCCTCTCCATTACGTTTGTGTTGTATATTTTAACCTATGCCTATATTTCGGCGGGTAGCTCAATCATTACAGAGAACATTTCACAATATGTTCAAGTTCCACAAGCACTTTCAGGCTTTATTTTTGCGGTCGTTATCGCGTTTTTTGTTTGGTTATCTACCCGTGCAGTTGATAGGTTAAGTACGATTTTAATTGGTGGGATGGTGATCACGTTCATTATGTCTATTGGTGGCATGGTCACAACTGCTTCACCTTTAGTTCTCTTCGACCAATATGAAAATAGCCAAAGTGAATATTTACCTTACGCATTAGCCGCTTTGCCTTATTTACTGACCTCTTTTGGTTATCACGGTAACGTACCGGGGTTAGTGAAGTACTACAATAAAGACAGCCGTAGCGTCATGTTGAGCTTAGTGTACGGTGCAGGAATTACCGTCACTATCTATATCTTATGGCAGTATGCTATCCAGGGTAATATTCCTCGCTCATCCTTTATTGCGATCAGAGAAAATGGTAACAATATTGGCGCGTTACTGAATCAAATGAATATTTCCGCACAGAGTAGCTTTATTTCGCAATTTTTAACACTGTTCTCTTATATGGCATTAGCAAGTTCGTTTTTAGGCGTATCCCTCGGCTTATTTGATTTTATCGCTGACTTCTTTAAATTTAACGATAGCCATCAAGGGCGTTTTAAATCCATTATTATTACATTCTTACCGCCAACGATTTTAGGTTTAGTGTTCCCTGATGGCTTTATTTATGCCATCGGTTTTGCAGGACTCGCAGCAACTATTTGGGCGGTGATTGTCCCTGCGATGATGGCAAGAGCAAGCCGTAAGCGTTTCCCTAATAATAGCTATCGAACACCTGGGGGAAGCTTTGTTATTGGGTTCGTAATCTTATTTGGTTTGATTAACGCAGCAGCACATATTTTGTCTCTGTTAGGTTTATTACCTGTCTATTAAGTTATTCAAAGACAATCATTGGTTAAAAAGAGATCCCTAGCGTGAAAACTAGGGATTTTTTTGATGTTAACATCTTGCCTAATCCCTTATCTGCGAGTAATTTTGTCGAACTCTTTTTGACAATAACAAAGAAGGTTATTTATGGCCAAGGCCAACGAAATCAAACGTGGTTTTGCAATAAACTACAATGGGAAATTACTGCTGGTTAAAGACATTGATATCCAATCCCCAAGCGCTCGTGGCGCAAGTACACTGTATAAAATGCGCTTTACCGATATCAAAACTGGCCAAAAAGTTGAAGAACGCTTCAAAGGTGATGATATTTTAGACACTATTTCACTCACTCGCCGTGCGGTAAGCTTCTCTTATATTGATGGTGATGAGTATGTGTTCATGGACAATGAAGACTATACCCCATATATCTTTAAAAAATCGGATATTGAAGAAGAGCTGTTATTTATTCCTGAAGAAGGTTTACCAGGAATGCAGGTTTTAACAATGGATGGGCAAGTTCTAGCACTTGAATTGCCACAAACTGTCGATATGGTGATTGCTGAAACAACACCGGGCATTAAAGGCGCTTCTGCAAGTGCTCGTACTAAACCTGCAACAATGCCGACTGGCTTAACAGTTCAAGTTCCTGAATATATAACTACCGGTGAAAAAATCCGTATTCATATTCCTGAACGCCGTTATATGGGCCGTTGTGATTAATTATTTTGCCCTATTTTCTCAGTAAGAAAATAAGCTTACATTACCTATGGGCATTCAGCCCATAGGCGTCATATAAATAAACATTACTCATTCATCCTAGAATAGAATTCCATTTAACATTCAAAAATTAATATAAAAATGACAATATAGTTATTAGTCATAAATAACTGTATAAACCCCTGTTTTATTCTCCTTGCTAATCCATTTGAATGTCTGAGTTCCTTTCTTATTTGGAAGCACAGTCCCTTTTTCTGTTAATTTATTAAATGTTACTGACGTCCTTTTAACAACGCCATCATCATTCCAACATTTCGTATCAATGCTCTGTTCGATACTCGTGATAACACAAGGTGATGCGACAATCGCGCCAACAAAGTGGATAGTACCTGATGCAACGGATTTTGCTTCGCTGTGCGTAGAGGCTTTAGCGTGCATACCGAATGTTAATGCCATTAAAGAAAATACTACTAATGTTATTTTTTTTACTGAGTGATCCACAAGAATTTCTCCGCTTAAAATTAAGTTATCGTCAATTACTAGAATTTATTTACATCTAATTGATGCGTTATTTAATAAATTTCGGATATAAGCTTAATTTGTGAAGAGAAATGGTTATTTCACTTATAGTCGCTATTTTTTATTTTAAAAAAACACGAAAGAAGAGACTAAATTTTCAGCATTTTAAATTTAACTTAAATATAATGAATTTCTTTGAAATCGGTTTCATTTATACAACAAATCACTTTCTATTTTATTAAAATTAGTCATCTTCTCCATCAATCACATTTGATATTTATAAATACTATCAACAACTTTCTATATAAATTCATTTTATTAGTGAAAATTTAATTTATTTAATTCCTTTCGTTTATTAAAAACGTGAAATTTTATAGCATCTAATAATGAACATAATTGTTTATCCCTATTCATTTGAAGACTAATGCATAAAAAACACACGATGATGAAGTAAGAATATCCGCAACATATACCTATCGAATACAGCTAATTCTTTTTACATTAAGGTGACAAACAATATAAATTTAAACTTCTTTACAAATCAGATTGAAATTTAAAAAATTCCCTCTTTTTTTATAAAGATATTAGATAATAAACGTGACTATGATCATGTTTTCTTTGAAAATGGTCTCTGTAAGAGCGCAAAAACTCTGGATTATTCGCATTATGAAGGCAGGTTGATGATGGATCTCTCGTTTTATATAATGTTTTGTAAATTATGCCCCTATTAACTCGCCATTTCAGCTTTGTTTATGTATATTCTTTATGTTTGGTTAAAGATCTCAATATTCATCAGCCAAATATATAAAATAAGTACGATTTTTAGCAGCTTCTGATTATCTTTATATAATCAACAAGTGTTAGAGCACAGGGCAGCTGCTAATTTAGAGCATAATTTGTTCGATACATAAACACTTTCTGCGAAAAATGCACTCAGTCGATAAAATGCGTTTTTCACAGGGATCCGTTTAAGTGTGTTGTGTAGTTTCCACACAGCAATAAATAAAATGGCAAGGGATATTCTATTAATGTTAACTTCTGAAAAATTTAAGCGCTATGTCTGGCGCATTGTTCCGGCAGTCGCAATTGCCGTAACGCTTTCAGCATGTACGGCACCGAAAACGTCAAAGAATGGTCAAACTACCGCAAGATCTTCAGATGTCCGCATGTTAAATGCAACATCGAGTGACTCACTCGCAATGGCATCTCAAGATGAATTCGAAGATTTAGTCAGAAGTGTTGATACCAAATCCAAAATCATGGATCAATATGCAAGCTGGAAAGGCGTAAGCTACCGTTTAGGCGGAACCACTAAAAGTGGTGTTGACTGTTCTAGCTTTGTACAACGTACTTTCCTCGAACAATTTGGCGTGCAATTACCACGTACCACCTCTGAACAAGAATCTTCAGGTAAAAGTGTAAAACGTAATAATTTAAGAGCGGGTGACTTAGTTCTGTTTAAAACTGGTCGCACGATGAAGCATGTAGGGATTTATATTGGGGACAACAAATTTGTTCACGCCTCTACAAGCAATGGCGTTATCGTTTCTGAAATGACTAGCGATTATTGGAGCAAGCGTTATTACGCAAGCCGTCGTGTGGTTAATGGTTCCTAAAATCCAGAAATATTAATGCAATAACATATAGATATCTTGCCAATAAAAAAGCTTCCAGTCTCTAAACTGGAAGCTTTTTTATTGGGCCGAATAGTATAAATACGACCTGAAAATTAAATAGTTTCAATGCCATTAGGCACAATAGAAACCAGAAGCCATTTCTGCGATAGCAACACCCGATGCTTTTAAACGACACATCGCTGTTAGCTCATCACTCGCTCGGATAAATAAACACATCTCTTTTTGCCATTCTAAAATAGCATTATCGATCTGCATGTCCGATAACGATTCAGACAAATGCTTCATTGCAATACAATCTGTTGCACAGTCGTGGCTCAGCAATTTTAGCCCCACTAGCTTATCGCCATTGATATCATTCATAGGCACAACCTCAACATCCGTACCTATTTTTCCCGATAACCAGCGGTAGCTTTGCGGCAGCCTGTGCACCACCGAAAGACCTAATTTTTCCACAAAAATTTCCTATTAAAACATGTCATCATTTTGCCAAGTAAATTGACTAGCCAAATCACTATTTAATTTACATTTCACTCAATGAATATCGATTCTTTTAGATACTGAAACTCCCCCAAGAGACAACGTCCCTCTTCCTTGTACCTCTCTCTATATTAGAGAGTGAATAGAGCTACATATGTCTTAAAGAAATCCTCGTTCAAACCGAACTTTTAATCCAATCAAAAAAGTAACATGAATGTTAAAAGTAAGCACTTAAATATAACATTAAAAAAGTAGCATGTCGTTAAATTTTTGTGACACACATCATTGCATACGCATTTTTTTGACAAAAAAGTTAATTATTAAACAAATTTTGAGAATAACACTCAAAATAGGCCATAATAAAGCCATTTATTTTTTACAATGTTATTCAAATAGATTAACAATTATCTATTTTTTAAGCTCAACCAGACTTATTTCGGATCACCAAAAAACTAATTCTGCATTGATTCAAAAACAGAAATTTAACAAACATTCCAGTTAAGATAATTGATATGGATCATTTTTTGATGAATAGTTTAATTACAATGCGCAATTAATCGATTTTACCGATGCTTTTGGCAGGTTAATCTATAGGTATTATGAATAGTATGTTCGTGATATAAATCAGAATGATATAAGTAATTGAGAGAAACTAATAAATTTATCAGTTTCATCCTTGAAACTGATTAAATTAGAGATGTTATTTTGCTCGTTTAGCTAAAAGCACAAATAACATGGAGAGTGCAACACAACCTACCATCGAGCCTACCATCGGCCATGCATTTTTAGCTGGGATCATCGATAACAATGTCCCCACCAATGCGCCAATAGAAAAACGAATTGTGCCGGCAAGTGAAGAAACTGTTCCCGCAATATGGGGATAATTATCAAGGATCACCGCCATCGAATTCGAGGTGATCATGGCAATCCCACTCACATAAATCGCGACGCCAATCACCAATGTCCAGAAATCCATACCCAATGCTGTCGTCGTTAATAACCATATACCCATGACGAACTGGACAACAATCCCGAAGTATAACATTCGCTCCGCGCCAAATTGCCTTACAAATTTGCCGTTAATCGTCGTCATAATAAATAAGAAGACAATATTGATGCCAAAGTAATAGCCAAAATGTTGAGGCGATACCCCGTTAAGGTCGATATAGACAAATGACCCTGCATTCAAGAAAGAAAACATACCGGAAAACGAGAATGAGCTGGCCAAAATATAGAACAATACTTGGCGGGCTCTGAATAACGTCGCAAATTGGCGTAGAGTGGTTCCGATATGGAATTTTTGTCGTCTTTCAACCGGTAGCGTTTCTCGGATAAATAAACTGACCAGCACCACAGCAATGACAGCCGCAATCGCAATGCTCCAGAAAATGGCATGCCATGAGAACCAGCGCATCATTTCGCCGCCCATGATAGGCGCCATCAACGGCGCAATGGTCATCACCAACACGACGAAAGACATGCTTCTGGAGAATTCATCTTTAGTAAACATGTCGCGCATTAATGCGTTGATCACGACGCTGGCTGCGGCGGCCGCAAATCCATGAAGGAAACGCAACCAGATAAATGTATCGATAGATTCAGCAACTGCACAAGCCGCAGAGGCTAATGCAAAAACAATCACCCCACCTAAAATTACGGGCTTGCGTCCTAAACTATCCGCCATCGGACCATAAAAAAGCTGACCAATTGCAAAACCAAAAATGTAGCTGTTTAGGGTCATCTGAATGCGCCCTTCATCTACATTAAAGTAACCTGTCATTGCAGGGAAACTCGGTAAATACATATCAATCGCTAATGGCATTAGCATTGATAGCAAACCTAAAATTAAAATCAGCCCCAAATAGGATGAACGCTGCTGTTGCACTTATTAACTCCTGCTATGACATCATTAACGGGGAACCGTAATACTCTCAATCTCTGCTTCAGTCAGTGGGCGATATTCACCCGGCTCTAACTGCTCATCTAAACGAATTTCCCCGACTCGCTCACGATGCAAACCACACACATGATTTCCGACTGCCGCAAACATCCGCTTAACTTGATGATAGCGCCCTTCGCTGATTGTCAGTCGGACGTCACGTGGAGAAATAATCTCCAATTGCGCAGGTTTCGTGAGTGATTTTTCACCATTTAACATGACGCCCTGTTCAAATTGAGTGGCGACATCGTCAGAAATATCTTCACTCAGTTGAACTCGGTAGGTTTTCTCGCAATGATGTTTTGGCGAAGTAATGCGATGAGACCATTGCCCATCATCCGTTAATAACACTAACCCAGTCGTATCAATATCTAAACGACCTGCTGCATGCAGTTTTTGAGCGATGGGCTCATCAATAAAATAGAGAATTGTCGGGTGCGTTGGGTCATCGGTAGAGCAAACATAGCCTTCTGGCTTATTGAGCATAAAATAGCGAGGTCCCGTGACTTGCACTAACACATTGCCATCATAGGCTACTTCATTATCAACACCCACCTGCATCGAGCCTGATTTTACTACTTCATCGTCAACCATGACATTACCGGCACGCAGCTCACGCGCCACCAAACTCCGGCTTATCCCAAGTTGCTGGGACAAAAATTTATCCAGTCGCATAGATTCTCTTAACTTGATGGAATGTCAGCGAGAGGTACAATAGCACCGCGCTGTCATAAGATAGAAAGATGGATTGCTGTGATTACTATCACATAATTTATTATACCAATAACCAGTTACAAGTGATAGCGCAGCAAAGGGAACGTTTAAATTTAGACCTAGCCACGGATTTAACTTAAATTTAACATTAATAATCTGACTTTTTTGAAAAAACTAACTCATATGCCTGCAGCTTCATCCAGTTTTACTTTACGCCCTTACCAACAAGAAGCCGTTGACGCGACGATCCAGCACTTCCGACGTCATACTACACCTGCGGTAATCGTGCTCCCGACAGGGGCAGGAAAAAGCTTAGTAATCGCTGAATTAGCGAGGCTGGCTCGTGGCCGCGTATTAGTTTTAGCGCATGTCAAAGAGTTAGTAGAGCAAAACTACGGCAAGTACCTGACTTATGGCCTAGAGGCAGATATCTTTGCGGCAGGCCTCAATCGCAAAGAATCCCACAGTAAAGTGGTCTTTGGAAGTGTGCAATCGGTAGCACGTAATCTTGAGCACTTTGGTGACAAATTTTCCTTAGTGATCATCGATGAATGTCATCGAATCAGCTTAAACGAAAAAAGCCAATATCAACAAATTATCCTAAGCTTACAAAAGCATAACTCTGCACTGCGTATTTTAGGCTTGACCGCGACTCCCTATCGCCTAGGGCATGGATGGATTTACCAATATCACTACCACGGAATGGTTAAAGGTGATGAACACTGTTTTTTCCGTGATTGTATCTATGAATTACCGCTACATTACATGATCAAAAACCAATTTTTGGTTCCCCCTGAACGCCTTGATATGCCAGTGCTGCAATATGATTTTAGTCAGGTATCGGTTAACCAATCGGGAATTTTTAGCGAGCAAGAACTCAATTTATCCCTCAAAAAACAGCAGCGCATTACACCGAAAATTGTGGCGCAGATTGTTGAGTATGCAACGCCATTACAAGGATGCATGATTTTTGCCGCTACCGTTGAGCATGCTAAAGAGGTCCTAGGTTATTTACCTCAAGATACCGCGGCTTTAGTCACCGCAGAAACACCATCCCTTGAGCGCCAAAACATCATTCAGCAATTTAAAAACAAGCAATTACATTATCTTGTCAACGTTTCAGTACTGACCACAGGTTTTGATGCGCCACACGTAGACGTAATTGCCATTTTACGCCCAACAGAGTCCGTCAGCTTATATCAGCAAATCGTTGGACGTGGCTTACGCTTGAGCGAAGGGAAAAAACAGTGCCTAATTCTGGACTATGCTGGAAATCCTCACGACCTCTTTCGTCCCGAAGTGGGTAGCAGCAAACCCAACTCCACCAGCGTTCCAGTCCAAGTTTTCTGTCCACTGTGTCAGTTTGCCAATGTTTTTTGGGGGAAATGCACCGCCGATGGCCAAATTATCGAGCACTACGGGCGCCGATGCCAAGGGTGGGAAGAAGATGAACATGGACGAAAACAGCAATGCGAGTTTCGTTTTCGATTTAAACAGTGTCCCCATTGCGGCGCTGAAAATGACATTGCCGCACGACGTTGCCATAAATGCCAAGAGGTGCTTACAGACCCCGATGATATGCTCAAAGCCGCATTACGACTCAAAGACGCGCTAATCTTACGCTGCGGGGGAATGGAACTCACGTCAGGCTTGGATGCAAAAGGCGAATGGCTGAAAATCACTTACTATGATGAAGATGGTACGTCGGTGTCTGAGCGCTTTCGACTCACCACTCCCGCTCAAAAACGCGCATTTGAATTCCGCTTCTTACGAGAACATCATCGTGCCCCAGGCGTTCCTTTCCATTGGAATAATGCGAACGACATTATTTCACAGCAAGCTTTATTACGTTACCCGCAATTTATTGTAGCTCGAAAAAAAGAAAGCTACTGGGAGATTAGAGAAAAAATCTTTGATTATCAGGGGCGTTTCCGTCTTGCCGCATCATTAAGATAATAAGAAAAAAACCGATTACTGACGAATAAATCATGCCAAGTCAGAAAGATAATGATCTTAATGATTGCCCGCTAGCCGTTTTTTCGTTAAAATGCCGCCCGCCTTTGTATGTCTCGCTTCGCGAAATGATGTTACAGGGCCAAATCTCGAACCTGCTGCTGGGTCGCCTGTAGCAGGATTTTTATTTTTTCTTTTATAGAGAAATTGTAATGTTAACTATCAATGCAATTGAACGTAAAGAGCAGGGTAAGGGTGCGAGCCGCCGCCTGCGCAGAGCTAACCAACTGCCAGCTATCGTTTACGGTGGCAACCAAGAAGCTATCTCTGTTACTCTGAACCACGATGAAATCATTAACCAAGAAAGCAAAGCAGAATTTTACGAAGTTCTGACTCTGGTTATCGATGGTAAAGAAACTAAAGTAAAAGTTCAGGCTGTCCAACGTCACCCATTTAAGCCAAAAGTGACGCACATCGACTTCCTGCGCGCTTAATTAAGCCCATAGCCGAGCTTTAAAGTTTTTTCGGGACGCCGAGTAAATAACGCCGCAATTGCGGCGTTATTTATTTCTAACGTAAGATTTCTAACGTAAGATTTCTAACATAAAAATTTCTACAGAAAATCTATCGTTCACTACTTATTACCGCGGCGTTGCAACTGGTCACGTAAATTTGGCGGTGTTCCACGAATAGTGAGTGTGTCTGTTACAGGATCCCAAAAAATACGTTCTCCCATTAACATTGCGTCAAAGCTAATCGTAATCCCCCCACCACTGCCTGAAAATTTGGTTAACTGCTTCAAAGTACCGCGGTCAGCAGGAAAACTCTCTTCCAGTTGATAATCATTCTGGCGAGTAAAATCTTCAAAGCTTTGCTCTTCCACCATCGGCAACTCTTTTGAGAGTTCCTTCAATTCAATTTCTTCGCCTGATTGCAATTGCTCACTGCAATAGCTATGAACTTGCTGTCGATAGGCTTGGCGAGTGTTTTTATCCATTTGCGCATTATCACAAAAATCATCCAATGCTTGGACTAACCCTTTATTCTGTACCTTCGCATTCAAACCTTCAGACGCTGCTAAAAAGTCCATAAAGAAATCAGACACTTTACGCCCTACTCGCCCTTTAAGGAAAGTCAGATAACGCTTAGATTCTGGATTAGTTTCCCATTCAGTCAAATCAATACGCGCCACAATATCCGCATGAGGGATATCTAAGTAGTGGGTCGTACCCAAATCGAGGGATTCCGTTACAAACATGCTATCGCAACTATTCAGAACAGCGATAAGGAGATATTCCACTGCCAAGTAACGATATTGGCAAAAGAGAACGATGCCGCCTTCAGCAAACGGGTATTTTGCCAGCTCATCTTTTAAACGCACGGTCATTGCGCGGCTAAAGCCTAAAAACTCTTCTTCACCCTTACGAAGTAACGTTAACGCTTCAGCCAATTCACTCTCTTCGTTGAACTCACCAAATGCCTTACTTTTTGCACTGTATACACGATGTAATTCTGCCATCATGTCTTGCACAACATTGTCTGTCGTCAATAACGAATCACGCAACATGACTTCTAAGGTCTGTTCATCTCGTTTAATCAACTGGTGTAACGCTATCTGGGTAATTTCCAGACTCATTGTTGGCTCCTTTCGCTAGCAGAAATAATGTCGCGTATTCAAACACTGTTAGTATTTGTCTGCAACTGAAACTGTTAACAGTCATTTTTTTATTACTTTTATGGCGAACTATTATCCACTTCGGTGATCTAAATAAACATTATTATCAATTAAACGAAAATTTGTTTAAAGAAAGAAGAAAAGTCACCCACAATGGGCTATCATATGGAGCTTTCATTAATTTAGGATGTCATAATTTATGCCACAATCATCTCGCTATAGTGATGAAAAAGTTGAAGGTTTACTGTCTGACCTTGTTAGTGTGTTAGAAAAAAACCATACTCCCGTTGATCTATCATTAATGGTACTCGGTAACATGGTTACCAATCTGCTTAATACGTCTGTTGCCCCTGCTCAGCGTAAAATGATTGCAGAGTCCTTTGCCAATGCATTAATTTCTTCTGTAAAAGAAGATAAATCACACTAATTTGGTTGATAAATAAACAGCATGGTCACCCATCAGCGCTACCGTGATAAAGTCTCCAACATGATTGGTTGGGGGCACTGGTTTGCACTTTTTAATATACTACTTTGCCTTTTGCTAAGTAGCAGCTATCTGTTTATTTTTGACTGGCCAGATACCTTCGCTGGTCGCGCTTATGCCTTCGTCAGTTGGTTGGGTCATTTCAGTTTCGTGGTGTTCGCCACTTATTTGCTAATCATCTTTCCGCTGACCTTTATCGTCATGTCCCAACGATTGTTGAGGGTCATCTGTGTAGCCCTAGCCACTGCAGGGCTAACTTTATTACTCTTTGATATTCGCGTCTTTAGCCAATTTGGTCTCCATCTTACCCCACAGGTATGGGATTTAGTCATTAACCCCGCCAAGGGTGAAATGGCGCGCGAATGGCAACTGATGTTCATCAGTATCCCCATTATTTTTCTTATCGAGATGCTATTTGCGACCTGGAGCTGGCAAAAATTACGCAGCTTAAGCCGCCAAACATTTGGACGCCCACTGGCCGGTCTATTCATCGCAACTTTTGTGATGTCGCATTTAATGTATGCGTGGGCGGATGCCAATTTTTATCGCCCGATCACGATGCAACGCTATAACTACCCGCTGTCTCAACCAATGACTGCACGTAAACTGCTTGATAAATATGGCCTACTCGACCTAACAGCACATCAAAATCGCGTATTCCAGCAAGGTAGCCCAACTGCACTGAAACTTCAGTACCCATTGAAACCACTTAGCTACCAAGACCAAGGTACGGGCTATAATTTACTTTTATTGGTTGTCGATGATTTAGGTAATGTTTCTCAGCAAAACCAAATGAACTCTCTGAAAGAGTTCAAAAATATCAGCTCCCAATTTACCAATCACTATACTTCTGGGTTGCGCAATGACACCGCCCTATTTGGGCTGTTCTACGGTATTTCATCAAGTTATATTGATAACATTCTCAATGGTCGCCACCCTTCTGTATTGATTGAAGCTTTACAGCACCAAGGCTATCAGTTTGGTTTATTCTCCACTGATGGGTTTAACTCACCATTATTCCGACAAGCGATTTTGTCTGATTACTCCTTGCCGACAAAAGCGTCAGACAGTGACAAACAAACTATTGCACAGTGGAATTTATGGCTGAATAACGTGAAGCATGGCTCTCCTTGGTTCTCATTCTTAAACATCAAAGGAGCGCCAGGAAGTAATCAAACGGATAACCAAATCAGCCAAGTAATTGATTCGTTGAAGAGCCAAAACAAGCTAAACAATACCATTGTGGTGATCACGGCAAACTACAACAGTAATGGTTCGCAAGATACTGACTGGGTGAATAAGAAACACTTTAACCGTGACAGTATGCAAGTCCCGTTATTTATCTACTGGCCGAATACTCCAGCACAACAAATTGACAAACTGACTAGTCATCAAGATGTTATGACCACCATCATGCAGCGTGTGTTGCATGTCAATAACCAGCCTGATGATTACAGTCAAGGAGAAGACCTATTCAGTGCGCAGCGCACTTACCCTTGGGTGATCACCGGAGATAAAAGCGATGTCGTCATTACCACCAACAGCGCTACCATGTATATGGATCATAATGGCCAATTTAATATCTATGACCCGCAAGGTCACGAGCAAACTGACGACAAACCAGACCTTGCTGAGCTACTGAAAATCTTTACTGAACTTAAACGCTTCAATGAAAATTAGCGCTTAAGTTTCAATCAATCATCTGGATTTGCTCTTGATTTCGCCAACGTTTTAAGTAGTATATTTTTGCCTAAAGCCTTTGTTGTAAAGGCAGGCATTTATTAATCGGCACGTAGCGCAGCTTGGTAGCGCACGGTCATGGGGTGTCCGGGGTCGGAGGTTCAAATCCTCTCGTGCCGACCAAATTCTCGCAAAAGCTAGCCTATTCGGTTAGCTTTTTATAATTCAATACTTTCCTTTCTTTGATCATTATCTGATATCCAATTGCATCGTTATTAGAATAATAACTACCATTCCTTTAACCTTTTATTGAAGATACGGCATGCGCATTTATTTTTCCAAAACAAACGTTTGATTCACACGAAAACGATCTAAACTTTGTGCAATACCTCACTTAACAAAATCATTTTTTGAATAATTCGGAATAAATCTTAATAAACTAAATTAATTCAGAATAATCATCCATTATGTTTTATGTAAGATTTTGCGAGTAATTTACATTCATGAAACATTTTTTTACACTTTATTTTTGGTTTTAGTTAACAATTTATATTAAAAATTAGAAATAACTCAATTAATAGTATTTCTCTTATATTATCACCTGATACCACCCCGTATATGTGTGAAATTATTTATATATTCTGATTTTTTTAATAATCACCTCTGTTTTCACCATCAAAATTTCCTGCAAATTATCCACTCTCATTTATTAGAAATTAAAAAATCGTTGATTTTAAATGATTTTTAATTAATTAATTAGGCGGAAATTCACAAAAACACGTTCTGCCTCACTCAAGCATAAAATCACATACATTAGAAACCTTGATCTATCTAAATTAAAATTATATAAAATAGAAAGCCGATTTAAGCCAAATTAAAGTTTAATAATATATTTCATTTGCAAATTGTTCATATTTAAAACGATTAATATCACTAAAGGATTTCCAAAATGTCAGATAGCTTCCAAAATGAAGTGCCGAAGGCTCGGGTTAATATCAAATTAGACTTGCACACAGGTGGTGCGCAAAAAAAAGTGGAATTACCACTTAAATTATTAGCTGTTGGTGATTACAGCAATGGACAAGATAGTCGAGCATTATCTGAACGAGAAAAAGTTAATATTAATAAAAATAACTTTAATAGTGTACTCACTGAATTTGCGCCGACCATTAACCTCACTGTGAAAAATACCCTTGCAGGTGATGGAAGTGAAGAAAGTATCAATCTCTCTTTCAAAAACATGAAAGATTTTGAACCTGAGCAAGTTGCCCGTCAAATTCCACAACTGCGCGCAATGCTAGCCATGCGCAATCTGCTACGTGACCTGAAATCTAATCTCCTCGATAACGCAACGTTCCGCCGTGAACTGGAAAATATTCTTAAGGATCCAGAACTCAGTGATGAACTTCGTGAAGAACTAGCACAGTTAGCACCAAAGAAAGATTAATTTGGATTATTAAAGGATTATGCTGATGTCTGTAAAAACTGAATCAACTCAAGGCGCAACAACTGTACTGGATGACACATCAAGCCAAGGTGTTTACGCTTCTTTGTTCGAAAAAATCAATTTAACGCCAGTCGCATCAATCAGTGATATTAACGCATTCCAAGACAATGCGGCTTTAGCTGATGCTACGGCTGACGAGCGTGTCACTGTCGCCGTTCAAGTCTTTCTAGATCGTCTAAAATCATCAGGTCAAAAAGTCGAGCGTTTAGACAGAAATCTACTCGACCACCATATTGCTGAACTTGATAAGCAAATCAGCCAACAACTGGATGAAGTCATGCACCACCAAGACTTCCAAAAAGTTGAATCTACTTGGCGTGGCTTGAAATTCCTCGTTGACCGCACTGATTTTCGTCAAAACGTCAAAATTGAACTGCTGGATATTGCTAAAGACGATTTACGTCAAGATTTTGAAGATAGCCCTGAAGTCATTCAAAGCGGTCTTTATCACCATACTTACATTGCTGAATATGACACCCCAGGTGGCGAACCTATCGCGGCAATGATTTCTAACTATGAATTTGACCGTAGCCCGCAAGATATCGCCTTACTGCGTAGCATCTCCAAAGTCTCAGCATCCGCACATATGCCATTTATTGGTTCAGTGGGACCAAAATTCTTCGGCAAAGAGACGATGGAAGAAGTCGCGGCAATCAAAGATATTGGCAACTATTTTGACCGCGCTGAGTACATCAAGTGGAAATCATTCCGTGACTCTGATGATGCTCGATATATCGGCTTAACCATGCCTCGCGTCCTTGGTCGTCTACCATACGGCCCAGATACCGTGCCTGTTCGTAGCTTCAATTACGTTGAAGAAGTGAAAGGTCCTGACCACGAGAAATACCTGTGGACCAACGCCACCTTTGCTTTTGCGGCCAACATGGTGAAAAGTTTTATCAACAACGGTTGGTGCGTACAAATTCGTGGACCTCAAGCTGGTGGTGCGGTTAAAGACCTCCCGATCCACCTGTTTGATTTAGGCACAGGTAGCCAGGTAAAAATTCCATCCGAAGTGATGATCCCAGAAACCCGTGAATTTGAGTTCGCCAATCTTGGATTTATCCCGCTGTCTTACTACAAAAACCGTGATTACTCCTGCTTCTTCTCTGCTAACTCGGCGCAAAAGCCTGCGTTATATGATACCGCTGATGCCACCGCAAACAGCCGTATCAACGCCCGCTTACCGTACATTTTCTTACTGTCTCGTATCGCCCATTACTTGAAGCTTATTCAACGCGAAAACATTGGTACCACCAAAGACAGACGCTTACTTGAGTTAGAACTCAATAACTGGGTTCGTGGCTTAGTCACTGAAATGACCGATCCAGGTGATGACTTACAAGCTTCTCACCCGCTGCGTGATGCAAAAGTGGTTGTTGAGGATATCGAAGATAACCCTGGCTTCTTCCGTGTGAAACTGTATGCGGTTCCACACTTCCAAGTTGAAGGTATGGATGTTGATTTATCGTTAGTTTCGCAGATGCCTAAAGCTAAAGCCTAAAGGTTATTAAAGGTCATTCAGGATGAAAATCTACCGTCCCCTATGGACAGACGGGGCCTTTTTGGCCCCTCAGCAATTTCAACAGCAAGCCCGTTGGGACGGTCATGTTGCTGAAGTCGTCGCACAAATGGGTATCGCCTCCACGTGGGGCGTCATTAGTACCGAGTTTGATATCAGTGCATTAACGCTCTCTCGCGTAAGCGCCCAAAAAATAGTGGTGCGCTTTCACGACGGCACACTGATTGACACAACCTTAGCTGATGCCCTTCCTCCGGTATTGTCCCTCAATGATTATGCGGACCGCCAATCATTGGATATCGTTCTGGCGTTGCCTTTAATGTTAGCCAATGGCGGAAACTTAGTTCCTGAAACAGGAACTGACCGTCCACGTCGATTTAGCCAAGAATGGGTTAAAGTCCAAGACCTATTAGGGCATGAACAAACAGACATTGCCGTGCTACGTCACGTGGCAACACTGCGTTTTGCTCATGATGAGAATGAAGCCTATATGACCTGCCCTGTTGCACGCCTTATTCGCAACGCTCAAGGGATGTGGGAATTTGATAACCACTTCATTCCCCCCTTACTTTCCTGCCAAGGAAGTTCTGAATTACAAACATTGCTTTCTGAGTTTATGCACCGTTTAGTGGCTAAGCGCCGTCGTTTAATGGCGCTACGTCGTGAAAGTAATGAAAAAATGGCCGACTTTGTGGTTGCTGATGTTTCACTGTTTTGGTTACTGAATTCACTCAATAGTGCCGAGCCTGTCCTCAATGAACTCAGCACAGCGTTACATCGCCATCCTGAATTACTCTATCGAGAGCTAGCTCGTTTAGCGGGCAGCTTATTAACTTTTTCCTTAGAAAGTAAGTTGGAAGACATTCCGCTGTACAAACATGAGCAACCAGAGCTCGTTTTCCCACCTCTTTTCGCCTTATTAAATACACTGCTTGAAGCCAGTTTGCCTTCTCGTGTTATTAGCATTGAACTGGCGAAAGAAGGTCCATTCTGGAAGGGTCAACTTCATGACGGTCGACTACGTGAAGAAGCCGATTTTTACTTATCGGTTCGCTCATCATTGCCTGCTCACTTATTGATCGCTCAATTTCCACTACTTTGCAAAGCGGGCAGCAGTGATGATGTGGCTGACGTCGTTAATGTGGCTCTCAATGGAATTCCATTGAAACCTCTCAGTCATGTCCCAACAGCGGTTCCTCTTCGCTTAGAAAATCAATATTTTGCGCTAGATATTGAAACACCTGCGGGTCAAGCCATGCTCTCTTCTGGGCAATGTGCTTTCTATGTTCCAAGCACGTTAGGTGACATTCAATTAGAGCTGTTTGCGGTACTTCGCTCATGAACAATACAACATCGCACCATACTATCGACATGATATTCGCCCAAACTTGGCTGATGGTTTGCCAATTACATCAAGGCACCGCCATCACTCAAGGGGATAGTTTTTATCGTCGCGTTTGCCAGCTCATTGATGAAACACGTCAAAAACTGCTCGAACATGGCTATCCTGAATCCGCCATTGAGCACATGCAATACGCTCAATGTGCTCTGATTGATGAATCTGTGATGAATCGCCAGCACCAAGATGATGGCTACAACACATGGATCCAATCTCCTTTGCAAGCTCGCTACTTCAATACATTAGAAGCGGGAGACAAACTTTGGGATCGCCTACGCGGCATTTTAAATGAAACCGCCCCTAACCCTGACGTTTTGCTCTGTTTTCATCGCGTGCTTACCCTCGGATTTGTCGGTAAGTTTCGTCAAAAAGAGGCGCCAGAACGTGAGCGCATCGTCGCTCAACTCAATGTTCAACTTCCAGACTATCTGATCACCTCAGAATTACCACTCGTCGTAAAACCTAAATTACGGTTTAGCCGTCGCAGACTTTACTGGTTTGGTTGGATAGGCGGCATCCTCATAATCTCCGCCATGTGGTGGGGGTTCAGCGCTTCGCTAGAACATTTACTACAACAGTGGATGACACAAGGATAGGCATGCAAAATCCAATCAAACAGTGTCTGACGCTTTTTGCTACGGGGCTTTTCTTGTGGCTACTCTGGGGATTTTGGTCTCTGGGGCAAAGCGTCACCATTTTTGTTTCCGTCTTCGTCTTAGCACTGACAGGTGGAATGTTGCTTTGGCAATATAAACAACGACGCCAAGTGTTATCCACTGAACATGATTATACGGGTGCATTTCCTACTGATAATTATCAGGGGCCAGTCATTTTAGTTTGTGGTCAATCTCAAGCGCTATTTCTGGATGACCAATTACACAGAGAAACAAATCAAGGTTGGTATATTCGCGTATCCGCGCCCACTGAGCTCGTTAAACTGATTGCCGCATTAGTGGAATATGCCCCTTCGCTATCTGGGCACTTATCCTTACTTTACGTTGTATTACCCGAGCAACTTACCCAACAAGAAATCCTGACACAAGCGCTACTCAACTGGCGTCGAGCCATTGGGGAAAGCCGTCAAAAAATAGGGGCTAAATTGCCATTTTGGGTAACGGTATACCTTTCTAAGCCTCATCACGCTGATACCGCTATGCATGTTGATGATGAGCATACCCCTTGGATGACGTTACTCAGCCACCAAACTGAATTTCAGGTAGAGCAAGAAAGTGCTATGTCAGTCCCTTACTCGGTATGGCTACCCACGCATATCGGACAGTCAGAACAAAGCCTACAATTTTCTCTATGGCTAGATACCTTACAAAGCTGGCTAAACCAAGTTTTAGTTCCGCAATTCACCCTGCCTCAAGCTGGAGCGCCGAAGCAAATTCCTTCTGCATGGGCCATTCAGTGGATTGATATCACTAGCCAGCCTAACAATTTATGGCAGCAATTTATCCAAGAAAAAACCACATTGCCATTGCGTTCCTCAGTACAAACAACGGATTTACTCCCTTTGCCGGATGTCATGCTACGCCGCTTACATCATGATATTAGCTTAAGCCGAACGGAAAAAAGCCTCGGTGCAATTGGCGTTATTTTTGGGATTTTCTTAGCGGGTGCTTTAGTCGGTAGCTACCATCATAACCAGCAACTCATTCGCCATATTGGCGAAGATATCGCTCGTTTCTCTCAGCTTTCTGAGACCCCACTCGCACCAAAATTGACCGCTTATCAGCAGCTACAAGATGATGCCGCTGAACTTGCACGTTGGGAGCGCGAAGGGATCCCAAGCGCTTACTCTTTAGCTATATATCAAGGTAATCGAATATTGCCTTACTTACATACCCTGCTAGGAAGTTGGGCGCCTTCTCAACCTGAAATCGCCCCTGAAGCACCTGCTGCACCACCTCAAATCGTCACGTTGGATAGTTTGTCCTTATTCGATGTTGGGCAATACACACTCAAAACGGGCGCGACCAAAGTGTTAGTTGATACGTTACTCAATATCAAAGCCAAACCCGGCTGGTTAATTATGGTTTCTGGCTATACCGATAACACCGGGAATCCAGAACAAAACCAAAAACTGTCTTTAAAACGCGCAGAGTCTGTCCGTGATTGGATGATCCAAACCAGCGATATCTCACCAACCTGCTTTGCAGTGCAAGGCTACGGACAAAATAACCCCGTTGCCGACAACAACACCGCTGACGGACGCGCTCGCAATCGTCGCGTAGAAATTCGCCTGATACCTCAAGCTGAGGCTTGTCAGATATTGGGCGTCAACACCGTACCATCGATGGATGGTGGTACACATTCCACACTAAAGGAGAAGTAGTTATGGCTATTCCAGTTTATTTATGGCTGAAAGATGATGGCGGTGCTGAAATTAAAGGTTCTGTCGACGTACAAGACCGTGAAGGCAGCATTGAAGTGGTTGCTCAAGACCATAACCTGTACATCCCAACGGATAACAATACCGGTAAATTAACCGGTACTCGCATCCATACGCCATTCATTTTTGTGAAAGAAATTGATGCTTCAAGCCCTTATCTTTACAAGGCTGTTACCACCGGTCAAACCCTGAAAGAAGCTGAATTCAAATGGTATCGCATTGATGATGCAGGGCAAGAAGTCGAGTATTTCAACACCAAGCTCGAAAACGTCAAAGTCGTGAAAGTGGCTCCAAAAATGCATGACATCAAAGATCCAGGCAAAGAGAAGCACAACCATCTCGAAGAGATTGAGCTGCGCTACGAAAAAATCACTTGGACATACAAAGACGGCAACATCATCCATTCCGATTCTTGGAATGAGCGTGCTACCGCTTAATTAAGATAAGCAGGCGTTTCGGCGTCTGCTTTTTTCTTGCGCCCCTTGCGCAACCTCACTCACACACAACACATTTTGCCATTAAACAAGCTATACGCGCTTTCAACCGCGCATTCCCATCGCGAATATCACCTTATGAACCTCGGTTAACGGTTAGGGGCGGTAGCGTGCCTAAACACATTGATATCCACCAGATTATCTAGGGAGAGAACATGGAAAATTCTTCAGTTATGTTATTGCGTCGCCTAAACCCTTTCTGTGCAAATGCACTAGAGGCAGCAGCTTCCTTGTGCCAAACACGCGCCAATGCTGAGATCACCATCGAACATTGGTTACTCAAGCTGCTTGAGCTAGGAGAAAGTGATATCACGGTGTTAGCGCGTCGCTATGAATGGGATATTTCCACACTTTGGCAAAGCCTGTTAACAGAAATCGACAGCCTACCTCGCTCTATCCATAGCCGCCCATCCCTCTCAAAATCACTCCTAAACTTAATTCAAAACGCATGGGTGATAGCTTCATTGGATGAAGATATCGAGCACATTCGCAGCGTCCATATTCTGGCGGCGATGGTGAAGCAACCCTCTTTAGTTCCGAACGACGCTCTTTGGCCATTAATGACCTTAAGCTTCACGCAATTACAGCGCTTAAGACCGATGCTTGATGCGCAATCCGATGAGCGCCCTGAAGTTCAGCAACTTGCGGCGCATAATCAATCTTTGCCAGCAGAAGCGCCACTTGAAACGCAGTCAGCAAACGAAACTCCAGCACCGAATGTCATCGGTAACACACTGAATGATGCCTTACTGGCCGTGCTGAATAAATTTACGGTGGATGTGACCGAAAAAGCGCGTGAAGGTGCAATTGACCCTGTCTTTGGACGTGATGACGAAATCCGTCAAATGGTGGATATTCTGTCTCGCCGCCGCAAAAACAACCCCATTCTCGTGGGCGAACCCGGTGTTGGGAAAACAGCGTTAGTGGAAGGTTTAGCCCTACGTATCGTTGAAGGTAATGTTCCTGTCAGCCTGCAAACCACATCATTACGCACATTAGATTTAGGGCTACTGCAAGCAGGAGCTGGCGTCAAAGGCGAATTTGAACAGCGCTTAAAAAACGTGATTGAAGCCGTACAACAATCTCCTACTCCGATTTTACTGTTTATCGATGAAGCCCATACCATCATTGGCGCAGGCAACCAAGCTGGTGGCGCTGATGCCGCTAACTTACTCAAACCCGCCCTTGCCCGTGGTGAATTACGCACGATTGCCGCCACCACTTGGTCTGAATATAAACAATACTTCGAGCGTGACGCCGCTTTAGAGCGCCGCTTCCAAGTGGTTAAAGTTGATGAACCTGATGACGAGAAAGCTTGCTTAATGCTGCGTGGACTAAAACCACGCTATGCAAAATATCATGGTGTTCACATTACCGATGATGCGGTCAAAGCCGCTGTCACCTTATCTCGCCGTTACTTAACCGGTCGCCAACTCCCCGATAAAGCCGTGGATTTGCTCGATACCGCCAGCGCCCGTATCCGCATGAGCCTCGATACGCTTCCTGAAGCACTGACCCGTTTAAAAGCCAAGCGCCATGCGTTAGAGCTTGAACAGCAAGCGATTCTAGATGATTTAGCGATTGGCAACACTACCAACCAATCCCTGCTGAGCGAATTAGTCACCCAAGACGCGCAAATCGCCTTGCAACTGACTGAGTTAGAACAGCGTTTTGAGCAAGAAAAAAACCTTATCAGCCAGCTCTTAGAGCAGCGCCGTCAATCCCAAGATGTCAGCAATATCCAATCACAGTTAGAACTCGTTCAACAAAATGAACCGCTGATCACCCCCGATGTGGATGTTAGAACCGTAGCCACGGTCATTGCCGACTGGACAGGCGTGCCATTATCCAGCCTCTTAAAAGACGAACAAACCGAACTGCTGGAGTTAGAAGACTCGCTAGGCAAACGTGTTGTGGGTCAAGAAAGCCCATTACTGGGGCTTGGACAACGACTGCGTGCTGCTCGCACGGGTCTCGCCTCAGAAAATGGTCCTCAAGGGGTATTTTTATTAGTGGGTCCAAGCGGAATCGGTAAAACTGAAACCGCCTTAGCCTTGGCAGATGTCCTGTTTGGTGGCGAAAAATCCTTAATCACCATCAACATGTCCGAGTATCAAGAAGCCCACACCGTCAGCCAATTAAAAGGCTCGCCTCCAGGTTATGTTGGTTATGGTCAAGGCGGGATTTTAACGGAAGCCGTCCGCAAGCGCCCTTACAGCGTCGTGTTACTCGATGAAGTAGAAAAAGCCCACCGCGATGTGCTCAACCTGTTTTATCAAGTTTTCGACCGTGGATTTATGCGCGATGGCGAAGGTCGTGAAATTGATTTTCGCAATACCGTGATCTTAATGACAGCCAACTTGGGCAGTGACTTGCTTATGCAGCAACTCGAAGAGTTTCCTGAGTCTACCGACGGCGAGCTGCAAGAACTGCTGCGCCCAACCTTGCGCGACCACTTCCAGCCAGCTTTACTCGCACGCTTCCAAACCCTGATTTATCGCCCATTAGGCCCTGTGGCACTGCGCCAAATTGTTGAAATGAAATTGGGCAGCGTGATTAAGCGTCTTTACACCCACTACAAGCTTGAAGGCATTATCGAAGAAGCGCTGTACGACACGCTGGTGAGTGCCTGTTTATTACCCGACACCGGTGCCCGCAATATAGACAGCCTACTGAATCAGCAGATTTTACCGGTACTTAGCCAACAATTACTCATGCGCCAAGCTAACCACCAGCAAGCGCAAAGCCTGACTTTGGGGTATAGCGAAGAAGACGGGATCACCCTGCATTTCAGTGATATTGAGGAGATAAATCCATGAGCCTACTCGATACAACCAAAAACCTACTTCAAGGTCAAAACCGCTATCGCTTAGAAGTGCAAGGCTGCTCAGATTTACTGGACGTTGAACATTTTACGGGTCGTGAAGCCGCTAGCGATACTTATCGCTACCAAATTACGTTTACCTGTTCCGCCCAAGATCTTTCTGCTCAACAATTATTGCGCCGTAATGCCAGCCTGACCTTTTGTGCACCGATAAGTAACTTAATGGGACTCGCCACTCAGCCGAGCGTTGCCAAGCGCGTTCATGGTGTAGTGACGGATTTCCGTCGTCTCTCTGGCTCTGCGGATGAAGCTCGCTACCAATTAGTTATTGAGCCTTTCTTTGCGCTACTGCGCCATCAAATTCGCAGCCACCGTTTCTTTATCAACCAATCCATCCCTGATGTGGTTGAACAAATTCTGCGTGAACATAATTTCAAAGGCTGGGAGTTCGAATTTCATCTCGACAAAGCGTACCCAAAACGCGAACAAATCAACCAAATTAACGAAAGTGACCGCCAATTTATCGAGCGTTTACTCAGTGAAGTGGGTATTTTTTATCGCTTTGGTTTACAAGATGACACCCAAACCGAGGTACTCCATTTTACGGACAGCCAACGCGGCTATGTGTATGACAAAACGCTGCCATTAAATAGCCCATCTGGGCTGAGCGATAACCATGTTGACAGTGTTTGGGGATTATCTTTACGTCATCAAGTAGTTGAAAGCACTGTTTTTGCCAAAGATTATAACCACCGACTGGCGGAAGATACGTTGATTTCCGCCGTCGCAGACATGACTCGCGGTGATGGCGAAAAAATCAACTATGGCGATGTTTATCACTATAAAGGCCGCCACCTAACCCGTGGAGACAAAATTCGCCCTGAAACTGAAACCGCTAATTTCTGGGCAAGACTCGATCACGAGCGCTTTTTGGCTCGACAAACTTTACTACGCGGAGAAAGCAGCGCAGCAGACCTGACGCCATTATTAGTGCTAAGCATTCAAGATAACCCGCTCAGTTCGACGTTACCCAGCGTATTCAAATCACCCGTTTTAATTACTCGCTTACGCTTTACCGCCAGCCGAGATAAAGCACTAACCGTCCGCTTTGACGCCGTGCCTTACACGGAATCACTGTGCTGGCGCCCTGCACTCAAACCGCGCCCGGTGATTGCCGGAACCTTAATGGCGCGCGTCACCAGCGCAAAAGACCACGATATTTATGCCCACCAAAATGAACATGGATTTTATTGGGTCAAATTCGACGCAGATCGTGATGATAAAACCAAGGGCTATGAAAGTATGCCCGTTCGTTTGGCGCAACCTTACGCAGGCGATACTTACGGGATGCATTTCCCGCTGATCCAAGGGACTGAAGTCGCTATCGCCTTCCATGAGGGTGACCCAGACCGTCCTTACATTGCTCATGCACTGCATGATTCCCGCCACCCTGACCACGTGACGGATAAAAATAACACCCGCAATGTTATCCGCACGCCTGCGAATAACAAACTGCGCATGGAAGATAAACGCGGGCAAGAGCATATTAAGCTCAGCACCGAGTATGGCGGAAAATCCCAGTTAAACCTGGGGCATTTGGTCAACGCCGAGCGCGAACAACGCGGTGACGGTTTTGAGCTACGTACTGACAGCTGGGGTACGATTCGTGCAGGTAAAGGGTTGTTTATTACCACCGATAAACAGGATAAAGCCGGTGGTGACGTGTTGGCGATGGAAGAGGCTGTTGCCCAGTTAAAACAAGCCCAGCAGCTCACTGAATCTCTTAAAGAAGCAGCAAAGATCGCAAAAGCTGAGCTGGCTGATTTACAAACTCAAAAAGTTCTCCTCTCTGACACTCTTCATGAACTTAAACAATCTGCGCTGCTTATTTCTTCTCCAGAAGGTATCGCACATACCTCACCTAAAAGTATTCAACTTTCATCTGGTGAAAACATTATTGCAACCGCGCAGAGCAGTGCCGATTTTAGTATTGCCAAAAAATTTACCGTTGCCGCAGGCGAAATTATTAGCCTATTTGCACAAAAACTCGGTATCAAAATTTTTGCTAATCAAGGCAAAATCGCTATCGAAGCTCAGCACGACGAAATGTCATTAGATGCATTAAAAGATTTAAGCATCAGCAGTCATGATGGCAAAGTCATTATCAAGGCTAAAAAGGAAATTATCTTAACCAGTGGTGGTGGATATATTCGTATTGCGGATGGTTCTGTGGAATGTGCCGCACCGGATAAGATTATTGAGCGAGGCGCTGTGTGGCAAAAATTCGGAGGGCAGAGTATTAATACTGCAATGCAATCTTGGGAAAGCTCTGAGTTTGCGGTTAAGCCTCAGTTTGTGAGTTATGACAAAGAAGCACAAATTGATTTATCACATCCTGTTGGCATTATTGCTGACGGTGCTAAAAGTTCTAGTACTAGTGACACATTAGGAAACGTATCTGAACAAAAAGGATTAGGTCTCGATAAATTGAACATTGAATTTAACGACAAGAAATAGTTTGTAGCTATTAAATATGTTCATTTCATTTTAAGGAATTTATATGGTCGATAAATCAGATAACGAAGCAAAAATTGGTGAGTGCCAGCACACTTCATATCATTTACCTCAATGGGATGAAAATGGGAAATGCAGTTGGGTTGATATCCAACGTCAACATAAATCCCTCAATGCTGAAGCGAAATGTATCGTACCGCCAACAAAAGTTATTCCTGTCATTTTTATTCCGGGGATTATGGGGACAAATCTTAAACATAAGTATACAAAAGAGTCGTTATGGAAATCAGATCTAACATTAGGTATTGATTCTACTTACTTAATTCCCAAAAGCGGTGCAGAAAGACGAGAGATACTAAATCCAGACACCACCATTATTGATAATAGAAAAGCTAGTGTGAGTCCCAAAATACATACTCGATTCTCGGATGATGGCGGACTATTCCCTACTCGATATGAACGTCATTGGGGGGAGGCTTTGTATTTAAGTTATGGTGAATTTTTATCTACATTTCAGTATGCATTATTAGATGATTGGCAAAAGCACATAGCTAAAATGGCTAAAATGGCTAAAATGGCTAACATGAAAAAGTATCTTTATGATGAAGAAAGGAATACAGGGGTTTTAAGTCATTTAATAGATAAAAAATTGGGAGATAAAAATGATTCACCATTAAATAAAGAAGAGCTTGAGCATTTTAAACTTTTTCTTTTTCCTGTTCATGTATTTGGCTACAACTGGCTAGTTGACAATGCAACATCAGCCGAAGAGTTGGTTAAATATATTGATGAGGTACTTAAAACTTACAAAAATAAACACGGCTATGGTTTAGCTATAGAAAAAGTAATTCTAGTTACCCATTCTATGGGAGGGTTAGTAGCTCGTTATGCTATGAATCCATCAGAGGATTCTACATTTAAAGGATGTAAAGATAAGGTTTTAGGAGTTGTTCATGGTGTTATTCCTGATTTAGGGTCACCAGCAGCTTATAGAAGAATAAAAACAGGCGCTGGACAGGAAGGTAAAATAGTTGGTCAGGTTTTAGGGGGAACTGCGAGAACTCTCATGCCAGTGCTAGCTAGAGCTACATCAGCACTACAGTTATTACCTTATCCAACTTATAAATCACCATGGTTAACTATTAAGAATGATGATTCATATCCAAAAGTGAAAGATCCTAAAACGAATAAAAATGACCCATTCTCCGAGATATATTTACGAAATGATGTTTGGTGGAAAATGTATGAACCAGATATTATTGACTCAGATCCATTAACTATCAAAAATAATTGGAATGAGTATTCAAATTTAATGAGAAATAAAGTTAAAACATTTATGCTTCATCAAGAAAAAGGACTTTATCACCCTAATACATATGTTTTCTATGGTAATGAAGTTAAATCAGATAACTGGTTGGAGTGGAAGCTAGAGTACGAAGGAAAACCTAGTTTTAATACAGGCATGTTCTCTTTAGATAAAGATAAATATAGAGAACAGATATCTAATAATAGATATATGGATGTAAAAAAAGATGGCTCCTGGTATCAACAATTTGTATTAATTCCATCAGAAAAAGAAGGGGATGGTACTGTTCCTATTGAATCATTATATGCTATTAACAATAGTTCTGATGTAAAGAGTATATTAAAAACTAACGTCGAACACCAAAGTGCCTATGGCGTTGATGGGGTTGAATTTTCTGAATTTACTAATGCAGTGAAGTTCACTTTAAGGTCAATAATAAAAATGGTGCAAGATATCAATGCAGATAAAGCCAAATAAAATAAAAACGTACATAACTACTCTTGGTGTAATCGTTATTTTTATTATCACTGGGTTTTGGTTGAAAGTTGAATTCAAAGAACCTATATTAAAAAATGAGGAAAACATTATGATTGATGAGCTTTTTAAAGATACTAAACCTCAATGTATTGGCCGTTACATTATTGACATCCCAATATCTTTCAATAACAAAATCAGCAATGTAAAATATATTGATGAATTTAAAATTGAAAGTAAATTTATTTATCCCCCAGCATTCAAACAACGAGTAGAGTTGAGAGAAAAAGAATTAAGAGAAAGCAATGCCAGTATAGAAAATAGCCCTGTTTTAAAAAGAATTATCCAATTACCTGATAGTAAAGGTATTATATTTGATAGAAATCAACCGAATTCTAATGATTCCTATAGAACATTGGAAGCTCATGTTTATGTTAATCATATAGCCTTTATTATTACTACTGACATTTTGGATTTATCTGACCCTAAATATTCTGACGAGAAAAAATCCTACATGGAAGTATCTGGTTTTAGTGAGGCCGATACAGATAACAGTTCAATTAAACTATCTGATATGCAATCTTTAATATCTAGACTTAGTGGTCGTTTAGATAACGAAATCCCTAAAGATAAAGGCACTTGTATTCCTAACGGATTTATTCTTGATGATAATAAACCACACAAAAATGATATTTATTTTTTATATGAAAATGATAACTTTAGAATATCTGTAAATACGTCAAGTAACAATCAAAAACAGAATGATTCATTACTAACTAGAGAATCTGAAGGACGAAAAACTCTTATGAAGAATAATAAGAAAACATTAAGAACAAATAATATAAATCATAATGGTATTAATTCTCAAGAATGGCTCATTAGCGGAGAGCAATCCATTTACAATGAAATTAAAAAGAAAGTAATTTCAGATTACCCATATTATTACTTTAGGCTTGAAACATCACTACCAACATCTCCACTGTTAAGTATATCGATGTATAATACCGAGGTGGAAACTATATATAGTAAATCTGAAATGATTGAAATTTGGGATAGGATAGTCGGTTCTTTGCGCTATAAACCTAACGCCTTTTAATTTAAATAAGAATTATAATTAGGTAATTGAAAGTTAAGTAGTAGTATCATTAATCACTCATATTCAATCATCATTTATCATCGCCTATTCCATGCTTTTATACGTATTATTTAATAATATATTTGGTGAGTAACCAGCCTAAAAACACCATGAATCTATTAAATAACACTCTCCCGTCCGATAGTAAAATAATAGGGATTAATATTTGTGCGACTCATTAAAAACCACTATTGGAGCGTAATCATAATTATCGTGATTATAATACTTGTTGGACTCATTCTTTTTACAGAGCAACAAACGCACACCGAACTGAATGATAAAGAAAAATAGTAATAAATTCATTATTTGAGGAAGCTAAGCCGCAATGTATTGGGCATTATATTATTGATGTTCCAATTGGCTAGGAAAACGGTTCTCATGATAGTCTGTTTATTGATGATTTACATATTGAAAGTAAATTTATTTACCCTCCCGCCTTTAAACAACGTATTGAATTACGTGAAAAAGAATTAAGAGAATGGAAGCAAAGCGCAGAAAATTCACCAGCTATTAAAGAAGTTATCCAATTACCAGATGGTAAAGGTGTTATTTTTGATAGAAATCAATCTGGGTCTGATGATGCTTATAGAATATTGGAAGCATATGTATATATCAATAATATTGCATTTATAATAACAGCAGATATTTTGGATTTGTCAGATGCTAAATATGCTGATGAAAAAAAATCGTATATCGAAGTGTCTGGGTTTAGCGAAGCAGATACTAATACTCGACCTATGAAACTGGCTGAAATACAATCCTTGATTTCACAACTGAGCGGACGATTAGATCATGAAATCCCGACAGAAAAAGGTTTGTGTATCCCTAATGGCTTTATTCTCGATAGCGGAGACAAACATTCAGAAAAGGTTGGTTTTTCTTATAACACACCAGATTTTATTATTGGCTTACAGTCAGATAATACTATAGTTGGTTCAGATGACACACTTTTCAACCGAAGCAGTGCGATAGATAAGTCACTCAATTACACTTATTTTAAAACCATTCAAAAACAAAAGTTATCGCCAAATGGTATTCCCGCAGAAACATGGTTATTTGGTGGTGAACAAGTTTATGATGGCGTAAAAATGAAAGTGTATAATTTTGATTTTTATGCGAACGAAGCTACATCATCAAATAATAACCCATGGTTAAACATTATCTTAAATAGCGAATATAGACAAACCAGTTACAGTGAAGTTCAAATGGTCGAAATTTGGGATAGAATTGTCGGCTCGCTACGCTATAAATCTAATGCTTCCTGAAAAATCTAATCAGTCTCATTACTCGTCAATATTGACCTATTAAAGATATTAAATCTCCACAAATTAAAAATCACTCACCATTAAGTAAAATACAGTTTCACTTTAAATAAACATTAAAAGGAATAAATCATGAAATTCCCGTCAAAATATAAACTATTAATTATCACCTTCGCATCTTTAGTTTTTATTTCTGCCTGTCAGAAAAAAACAACTACAACAGAGCGAAATGAAAACATTCAAATTGTGAGTCCTTTTTCAGGTTCTGATACTGAAGGGCAATGCTATAAAATAACTGCCGAAAATAAAGATTATTATGGGCGACTAGATAAAAATGGTCATCCTTTACAAATTCCCGAACTGAAAGATAAAGATATTAAAGTTAGTTTAAGTCTATTAACCGATAGAGACTGTAAAGAAAAAGGAATTTAACCCTTTCATCATATTAATTACATCTAACTTATTGACCTTATACCTCAAAAGTAGGCTTTCTATGAAAGGACTTGTCTGTCTAGGTAGCAAAAATACCCATGGAGGCCACGTGCTCTCGGCTTCATCCACAATGTACATTGATGGTAAACAAGTTGCACTCATCGGAGATCTTGTTTCCTGCCCTAAACACGGAAATAACACCATTATAGAAGGGTCTGATTCCACTTTTGATAATGGAACTGCCGTTGTGGTTGATCAGTGCCTATGTTCATGTGGGTGTCGAGTAATCAGTTCTGAGCCTACAACTTGTATAGAATAGATAAGGATATCAAACTAATGCATTGGAAAATCCCCGCTATCCCTGATAAAACACCGAGAAAGAATCCCAGCTATAAAATTTTAATTGCTTGTTTCATAGGGATAGTTACCGCAATTTATGCTTACGGAGTAACATTACCGACCGAACAAAAAATGCGTTTATTTATTATCACATTACCAGTAACGACTCTTTTATTTCTGGCATGTTTTAGTTTTTTATATATACGCTATCAGCATTCCGTAATCACCTGTAATAACTGGGAAAAAGAAAAGAAAATCACCGAAATGGAATGGCAGCGTTGGTGCCAATCCTCAATGATATCTCTTGGTTATGTTAACTATACACCTGATAAAGAAGGCGCTGACGTATTTCTAAAAGATAACGAATCTATCCCAATGTTCCCCAATAAGCCACGGCAGTTATTCAACAAACAAAAAATTGATGAAGACCTTTTTTCAAAAATTGATAAAAATCTTGAAAAGCAGTGTCCAAATTATCGAGCGTATCTGTCAAATATTTATATCTTCGATAATGAAAATCGTTTTGACAGTGATACTCTAGTTTACAATCAATGGTCTCTTAAACCGACTGAGTCACCATCATATCAAACTATTTTTTCCGCTTATGACACTAAACATGAAGATACATTTTTGATTATAACTATCCAATCAGAATCAAATTTTAGTCAATTCGTTTCAGCACAATTATTTTCAACTCATAATCAATTAATTAATGCAAGTAATTCTCGCGTAAGTATAGAAAGGATTATGGAGATTGATATGCAAGATATTGATAATGAAATAATCAAGTTTATAAACTATAGCGGAATATCAAGAAAACATAAATTTCAAACCTGGGTAACAGAGTCTAAGCAAAATGTAATTGATAGTATTCTAATCAATTACAGTGATAAAAAAATCGAATTTGATAAACAGCACCCTATTTACTCTCTAGCATTATCTTATTCAGTTCCTCATCCGAATGCATTTTTAAGTTATCTCTCCTTGATGAGTGAAATAGCAAAAAAATCAGGTACAGATCAGGTTCTCATCCATTCTAATACTAACGGTTCTAGCTATGCCGTTTACATTCACAGGTTTTAATATGATAAATAGAACATCTATCAATTTACCTAGAGGGAAATTATTTTTTATTCTTTTCCTCGTTGTTATTCTCTCATTGATAACTCTGTTTTTTGTTTATCAATATACACCTTTTGATACAAGTCCATTCCTGATAGGAATATCTGTACTTAGTATAATTGCTCTATTTCTTATCTCTTTTTATCCCATAAAAAATAAGTTAACACAAAAAAAGCAACAAAAAGAATTCAAACCTCAAAATAATCCAATCGATTTGAATGCACCAATTAAAGAGATAAGCTTATTGCATAATGAAATTATTCAAGCATTACGCAACCAATACGGCACTTTCTGGCATTCCAAAGTCTCCATTCAGCTCCTCCTCGGCTCCCACTCCGCCATCGAAAAACTTGCCCCTAGCCTGACGCAAGAAATCTGGCAAGAGTGCGATGGCACCCTGCTGATTTACGGTGGCGATATCGGGAGTTCCATAGATTCTGAGCGACTAGAAACCCTCAAACACCTGCGCCGACGTCGTCCGCTTGATGGTGTGATTTGGGTGACAGAAAACAGCATTTCATCCCAGCTTTTAGACAACAGCGTCACGTTCACTAACCTCAATACCGCAACAGCCCACAATGCGGGGCGTGCTATCCAAAACCTTTTCCAAGAATTAGGTTGGCGAGCGCCTGTTTGGGTATGGAGTGTCAGTGACCAACAATCCCTCAGCGCTGTTGAAACGCCCTCTATCCTCTGCATGACAGAGCAAAATATGCCAGCCGAGGCGCTATCGCCTAGCTTATTAAGCCTAATCCCCGCGCTCGTTATCAACGGAACCCAAGCGTTATTGCGTGAACAGAAACACACCTATCTGCTTGCTTTGGCTCAATTTTTACAAAACGGTGGCAGCCAACAGCTCGCTACCGCATTAGCCCCACTCAATACCCAATTACGTACGCTGCCTTTTTCCGGCATTGCATTTAGCTCGTCTATCAATCCGTTAAATCAGCAACGCTTACCCAATAGTTGGCACCCTGATACCCGTTGGAAAAGTTGGTTGAATGTACAATCTGAACTGGCATCCGGTTTACAGCCTGCCGCTTTAGGCTTTGACAAAAAACGTCTGGTTCAATACGGCGCGGCCACTGCCATGACCTTGTGGGGCGCAGGCATGATTGTCTCTTACTTCGCCAATCGCCAGCTCATCGAAGAAAGCTACCAAAGTGCGAGCGTCGCCGCTAACAGCCAATTACCGGAAACTGAACGCCTCAAAGCCCAGTATGATTTTCAGCAAACCTTAGGCTTACTCAATCATCGCAAACAAACTTCGGTGCCTTTCTGGCTTCATTTTGGTTTAAATAGCAATGAACAACTGCTAGCTCGTTTATGGCCGCTATATCAACAAACGGTATTACCCCCTTTGCGGGATACCCTCGCGCAACAATTGACTCAACAATTACAAGCCTATGCCCAGTTATCCCCTAACAGTGATGACCGTCGTCAAGCCACCCAAGGGGCATATCAAAGCCTAAAAACTTACTTAATGATGACTGCCCCTGAGCGCATGGATCCCGCGTTTTTTACTGATAGCGTGCTCACGACCCTCCCCGCCCCGCAAGGAATGAATGACGGGGAATGGCAAACCCTCGGCAAAGAATTACTGATGTTCTACGCCCAGCAGCTACCGAAGCACCCCGAATGGCAATTAACTGCCAACAATAACCTGATTAATCAAAGCCGTACTTTACTCATTCGACAAATTGGTCAACGCAGCGAAAGCGCCACGTTGTATCAAGAAGTGTTACTGCAAGCGCAGCATCAGTTCCCCGATATGACCTTAGATGATATGACGGGCGATACCGATGCCAGCTTTTTATTCACCACCGATGAGTTTGTCTCGGGCATTTTTACCCGCAAAGCGTGGGAAGAATCTATTCAACCCGCCATCAAAAAAGTGGTTGAATCCCGCCGCAATGAAATTGACTGGGTATTGAGTGATAGCCAGCATGAACTTAGCCAAGATATTTCGCCTGATGCACTCAAGCAGCAGCTTACTGAACGCTATTTTGCTGACTTTTCTGATAGCTGGTTAAACTTCCTCAATAGCCTACAATGGCGTCACACTGAAAGTTTGTCTGATACTATCGATCAATTATCTTTAATGAGCGATGTGCGCCAGTCACCCGTCATTGCGCTAATGAATACCGTGGCTTATCAAGGTAAAACCGGACGCCAGCAAGAAAAACTCGCCGACTCCTTTATGAACTCCGCGAAAGACCTGCTCAATAAAGAACAGAAACCGGTCATTAGCCAAAAAGCCGATTTTACCGGACCGCTTGAAGAGACTTTTGCTCCAGTTCTGAATTTTGTGGACCCACAAGCCACCACGCAAACAAGCGATAACCTCAGCCTACAAGCCTATCTCACCCGTATCACTCGCGTACGATTAAAACTTCAGCAAGTGGTCAATGCCCCTGACCCACAGGCTATGTCCCAAGCATTCGCCCAAAGTATCTTAGAGGGAAAAAGTGTCGACTTTGCAGAAACCCGAGATATGGGCAGCTTAATTGCAGCAAGCTTTGGGCAAGAGTGGCAAAGCTTTGGGGATGCACTGTTAGTCGAGCCAATGACCCAAGCATGGCAGCAATTACTCACACCAACCGCCCAAGGCATTAATAGCGAATGGCAAAATGCCATTGTCAGCGAATGGAATAACGCTTTCGGCGGACGCTATCCGCTAAAAAATACCCAAAGCGATATCTCCTTACCGTTGATGGCGCAATATCTGCGTCCCGATAACGGACGTATTCAGCGCTTCTTAGAAACGCGTCTGCAAGGGGTTTTACGCAAAGAAGGCAACCATTGGGTACCCAATAGCACCAATGCCCAAGGCTTACGCTTTAACCCTGCCTTTTTAAACGCGCTAAATACCCTGACAGCGTTAGGCGATGTGGCCTTCGCAAACGGGGAAGCACGTCTTTATTTTGAAATGCGTCCAGGCACCAGTAAAAACGTCATGCAGACTATATTGGTGATCGATAAGCAAAATCTCACCTACGATAACCAGTTCCCGGAATGGCAACGTTTTGTTTGGCCTGCCGATACCGTCGCGTCTGGGGCATCATTAACCTGGGTGACCACGTCTTCGGGCACCCGACTCTATGGCGATCATCGTGGTGTATGGGGTCTGATCCGTTTACTCGAAACGGCCAACGTTGCACCTTACGCGGGCAGCACCAGCAGCTATACCGTCTCGTGGGTCACACCGGATGGCAACACGCTGAATTACCAACTGCGCACCGAAATGGGTCAAGGCCCGCTGGCGCTACTAAAACTGCGCAATTTCGTTCTACCTGAAAACATCTTTTTGGATTAACTAAATGGACTTATCGATAGATATTTTAAGAGAGTACTTTGAGAATCATAAAAAATAAATTTAAGGTAAATTATGACTATTGGATATTTCTTACGAGTAGGGGATAAGAGCACATGTGGTGGGCAAATTCTAACGGGTGATAATACCATGCAATGGTACGGTATTGCAGGTGCGAGAGAAGGCGACATAGTGAGTTGTGGTAAACATTCTGGGGTATACCACATTCTAGGTGGAGTTAGCAGTATATGGCTTGAAGGTAGAAAGCACGCAGGAAGCTTGGAAAGTTTCAGTTCATGCCCTTGTCATTCAAGATTTATACCTTCTATTTCAGACTGTTATAGTAGCGATGATGAATCATCAATCAACAATGAAACCGAATTGATAAAAAACATAATACCTCAACAAGTCATCGATAAATGGATTACTTTCAAGTTGCCATCTAATAGAGATTATTCAGGGTTTAATTATGTTGTTACGTTGGATGATGGGCAGTCCATAAAAGGAACTTTTAATGATGAAAATAATGTGAAAATAAGTTTAAAAACAGGAAGTCATGAGGCAAGTCTAAAAATAGAAAATCTAGAAATAAATGATGCTAGTAATAGTCTTAGTGAATTGTTATTAGCCAAAATAAAAGGATAAGAAATGAGTGATGGGAAAACAACTGGTGAAATAGCGGGTAGTTACTTGTTAGATAATGAGTATCTACTTCAAATGGATTATGTTTTAGATAATGCTATAGCGGCTTTTGAGGGGGCTGCAGCGCGATTTTCTATTGATGCAATAAGTGACGCTAAAGTGAGATATAGTTACCAACAAAATATAAAACGTGTAGTCAGTGAAGTAAAAGAAATGGTTAATTCTAAAAAAATATCAGTCAAGGAAGCTTCTATATTTTGTTATGAAATGAGAAATCAAATAATGGCAGAACATAGAAAAGTAACTTCACCTCAAGGATTAGCTAAAGCTGAAAAGCATAAAAAAGTACCATTATCTTTAGATGAATTATTAGATAAATATTCTAAAAATAAATATGGGCTTGATATGAAAAGCCTCACAGAAAGTCAAAAGAATGTTGTTTATTATGAAGTGATGGAGGCGGCGGCTAGAGATAATGTTCAAATATCTACGGAAACTAAGCGTTTAAAAATATTGGGAAAAGTAGGGATATTAATTACAGCTACTCTTGCAACATATGAAATATTAGAGGCAGAAAATAAACCCAAAGAAACTGTTAAGCAAGGTATGGCAGTAGGAGGAGGGCTTTTAGGCGGTTGGTTAGCAGGTTTTGCTGTTGCTCCATTATGCGGGCCTGGAGCTCCAGTTTGTGCAGTGGTTGTTGTTTTAATCGGCGGAACAGCAGGTGGTATTGCAGGTTCAGTAACTGCAGATAGTCTTGATGAGGAAATAGAAGAGTTTACTAAATGGGATATAAAATAGAAGATCGAGTTCTTTGTGAAGCTTTATCATATGCGTTTCTTGATACTGAAATTGATTATGATTATATAGCTTCTATTGCTAAAAACTATTCTACGGAACATGTTGAATACATGTTTTTCAACTATGTTGCACGATCTTGTTATTATAATACTGTAGCGCCGATTCCTTCTATTGTTTATTTTTTTGATCCTGATGAATTACATGAAAATATTGAATCCATCATGAAAAGGGATAAAACGATACACGGAAAGTTATGGATGAATATATTTGTTTGTTATCTACGGTTTAAATTTAAAAAAGAATGGCTTCAATTAAAATCACTTCTATAAGAATAATGTGTAGATAGTTTGATTTCCAGAAAATCCACTATAATGAATTGGTATATCCACTCTTAACCATATTCTGGCTCAAATCCCTAAAAAAGAGAGCCAACTTTCCAATTCGGCCACTCACTAGTCACGCATTCACGTCGATAGGACATCACCTATGCCTTTATTAACTGCCTTGCGCACCGCTTGCTTTACTGGAAATCCACTTGCCGCAAACCTGCTTGTTGAGCAGCAAGTGGCACTATGGGAGCGCTGGATCCTGCCCATTACCGCCGAAAATCCGATGGGAGATGACCCCGGTTATGACGATGACTTCGAACGCATGAAAGAAGAAGTCAACAAACTTTCAGGCTCGGATACGGAGTTAATTTGCGCCCTTGCCGAAAAACTGCTGACCAACGTCTGCAAAGATGCGCGAGTTATCACTTACTATATTTGGGCACGTTTGCATCGTGAAGGGGAAACAGGATTAGCCGATGGGCTAGGTCTACTCGCCGGATTACTGCATCGCTACCATGACAGCCTATTACCTACGCGTCCAAATAGCCGAAAATCCGCCATCGAATGGCTAGCCGGTCAACGTGTCATCGACAGCTTATCCCTCTACCCTGAGGTGGATAGCAACGAATTTTCGCGTATTGTGGCGCTACTTAGCGCGATCGTGGATGAGTTTAATACGTGGGATGAAGCAAGCCGCCCTAACCTTGCTCCCCTCTTACGCGCCTTAGAAAATCGGCTCGCCCAATCAGGGGGGGCTAATAGCGTCGTCCCGCAAAATATCAAAGCGTCTGAAAATGTCGCAACAAAACAAATTGCCTCGGCTATCAGCCCTATCGCCCCCATCCAATCGGGTCGCGAGCTGCTCGATCAAGCCAAAGTGCTTGCCAATTATCTACGAAATCAACCCAACGGCTGGCTGTCGGGTCACAGGCTGATGAAATCTGTCCGCTGGGATACCCTGCACCAATCGCCACCACAGAACCAGCATGGTTGCACACGTTTAGCTCCACCGCGCTCGGATGCGAAAGCCCAATTAAAACGTTTATATCTGCAACAAAACTGGTTAGAACTCACCGAACAAGCCGACCGACTATTTGCCGAAGGCGTTAACCATTTTTGGTTAGATGTTCAATGGTACTTACACCAAGCGCTCAGTAAATCTCCGGCACCTTGGAACGGTTGGGCGGACGTTATTGCCTCGGATTTAAAACAATTTTTACTGCGCCTACCGGGATTAGAAAATCTCGCATGGGAAGATGGTACTCCCTTTGCTGATGAAGTGACCCTCGCGTGGATCAAACAGCAGATTCTAGAAGATAACATTCAGTCTCTGCACTCTATGCCAGTTCAAGGCGCGGATGACGATGATAACGGCTCGATATTCGCCTTAGAGCAAGAAGCGTTAACGCAAGCCGATACCGAAGGGGTAGAAGCCGCGTTAGCATGGTTAATGTCTCGTCCGAATATTCAAACCACCCGCCAAAAATGGTTACTAAAATTAGTGATGGCCAGAGTCGCAGAGCAGTTTGCCCGCCATGATTTGGCGCTGAACTTATTGCGTGAATTAGATAATCGCGCCGAGCACATGCAACTGGCTGATTGGGAGCCGCATTCCCTGTTTGAAGTCAAAGCCCGTCAATTACAACTTCTGCGCGGTAAAGCGCAACGTAACACACCGGATAAGGCCGAGTTACATCACCAAATGTCTGAATTATTGGCCCAATTAACCCGCTTAGATCCTGTCCGAGCACTAGTGCTCTACCCTTAAATTAATCAGTGAGAGTGATACGAATGGATGATTTAACCCTTCGCTATTATGATGCAGAAATGCGTTATTTACGCGAAGCTGCGAAAGAGTTCGCCCAAGCTCACCCCGACCGGGCGGCACTATTGGATTTAGACAAAGCCGGCATTCCCGACCCTTTTGTTGAGCGATTATTTGAAGGTTTTGCCTTTTCGATGGGGCAACTTCGCCAAAAAATTGATGATGATTTACCTGAATTAACAGAAGGATTGGTCAGCCTACTTTGGCCTCATTATTTACAAACCATCCCTTCACTATCGGTGGTTGAACTTGCACCGGATATTCACGATATGAAATTATCGTCGGTGATCCCAGCCAATTTTGAAGTGCTTTCACGCCCGATTGGCGAGAAAAAAACCGTTTGTCGTTACCGCACCACACGGGATTTAACCTTAAACCCCATTACGCTATCCACAGTGAATTTAACCACTGAGCCTGATGGACGTTCCGTGATCCGATTACGCTTCGATTGCACAAAACTGGTCGATTGGAAACAGAGCCCTCTTGGCGCCATTTCCTTTTATTTGGCGGGTGACGTCCCAACCACTTACGCCCTGCATCTGGCTCTCACTAAGCAGGTCGCAGCGACCTATATTCGTTTACCGTCATCCCCTGACCGCGTTCGTTTACCGCTGTGGTTTTCTCCCGGTGGATTTGCCGAAGAAGACCAACTGTGGCCCAAAGGAGATAGCACCTTTAGTGGCTACCAGTTATTGCTGGAGTATTTTTCTTTTCGCGAAAAGTTTTTCTTCGTCAACTTAAACGGACTTGGCGAAATTCAATTACCCGAAGGATTAAGTCACTTTGAGCTGGAAATTGTGCTCGATACCCTGTGGGATAGCGACATTCCATTAAGTCGCGATAACCTAAAACTGCACAGTGTTCCGGTGATCAACCTATTCAATATTGAAGCTGACCCACTCACCGTTAACGGGTTAGAAAGTGAATATTTACTGCGTCCCCGCCGCCTACAAGACGGGCACACTGAAATTTACGCTGTCGATATGGTTCATGGCACAAGGCGAGGTGAGCACATTCACTATGTTCCATTCAGCAGTTTTCGCCATCGGGGCGGTATGTTGCGCCGCAATGCACCAGAACACTACTACCATACTCGCGTTAAGCGCGGGGTCAGCGGGTTGCATGATACGTGGCTAATTTTAGGGGGAGAACGCGAACAGCCGACTGCCGCCCTTGAAAGTGAAACCTTATCTTTGCAATTAACCGGCACTAACGGGCAACTTCCACGCAAAGCGCTACAAAGTACATTACTCGACAGAACCGAAGAAACGCTACAAACCCAATTGCAGGTTCGCAATTTATGCAAGCCAACCCTACCTTGCTATCCTCCAGCCGAAGACCGTTTCCATTGGCGCGTTCTTAGTCACCTTGGCGCCAGTTTCCTCAATATGATGGACAACGTAGAAGTATTACGCGGCACATTGGCGCTCTATGACTGGCGAGAGGATGATTTAAACAGCCGCAAACTCGATGCCATGATCCATGTTGAACAGCATCTTATTGAGCGTTTCGAAAAAGGCTTTTTACAGCGCGGTATTGCCATCGATATCACTCTTGATAGCAACGGATTTAACGGTGAAGGTGATATTCATCTCTTTGGTGAAATGCTCAACCGCTTTTTCGCACTTTATACCGACGTGCATCTATTTAACCAATTGACTCTCCATATTTTACCAACAGGAAATAGCCTCACATGGACAGAGAATCATCCTCAGTAAATCAGCTTTTTGATGCGCTAGGGGAGCGTCTACCACGGGTTAACTTCTATCGGTTTTGCCAACTGCTAGAACAGAGTAATAAACAGCGCCCGCCACTGGGTAGCACCCAAGACCCGAGAACAGATGTTATCCGGTTTCGTCCCCATCGTGGGATGGGTTTTCCTGTCACCGAAATTAAAGGCATCGACATTGAAGACCGCTACCGAGATAGCAACACACCCAGCATTCGAACCACCTTTTTAGGGTTATATGGCGTCACATCGCCGTTACCCACCGCCTACCTCGATGACATCGCGCAGCAACGGGAAGGAACTGAATCGCTCACGGATTTTTTGGATATTTTTAACCATCGGCTCACCACGCAGTTTTACCGTATTTGGCGAAAATATTCCTATCCAGCGACCTTTTCCGCAGGTGGCGAAGACGAAACTTCCCAGTATTTGTATGGATTAATTGGCTTGGGGATCCCTGGCACTGCCCAACATGTGCAAGCGCCTTTATCCCGCTTTCTCGCCTTACTGGGTACGTTACGTTTTCCAACGCGCACCGCAGAAGGCGTTGCATCTCTCGTTAAATTACTGGCGCCTGACACTCATGTAAAAATCAAACCCCATGACCCACGGCGTATCGAGCAAGTAACTCAAACAGGGCTATCGTGCAAAACACCGATGACCTTAACCAACAAGCCGGTTTTAGGTCAGTATTCTACCGATGTCAACAGCCAAATTTTGATTACCTTACGGACAGATAACTTTGATGAAGCCCGCAATTGGCTGCCTGACGGACAGCTCTATCAAGATTTAATGGCGCTGTTGCATGTCTACCTAGGGTCAAGAGTCAATGCGCGTCTTTGTCTCAAATTACCCAGAAAGTTGCTCCCTAACGCAACGTTAAGCGCGCAATCTCACCAAGGTGTTCAACTGGGACGTACAGCCGCAATGGGCACATTAATCCCTAATGCCCCTCACCGAGAACACATTATTACCTTAAATTTGGGGCGCTATCAGCGATTATCGGCAACATCACACTCTACGCCGCCCTCACAGTATGCTAATTATCGATTCTAATTCTGGAACTCTCCTATGAAACAACTCCCTTTATTGCCATTTTGCGGTAAAACATTGGTGCTTCTGACTGCATTAAACCTCACCGGATGTGGGCTCACTCAAATGGTCAGCGATGGTACTCGCAATGCCGCAAACGCAATATTTTATAAGCAAGTAAAAGTCGTCCATCTTGATTTCGTGGCGCGTGAAGCACTCAATACCGATGATACAGGCGCATCGCTGTCCACCATCATTCGCGTATATCAATTAAAAGATACGGAAAGCTTTGATGAGAGTGATTACGCGTCGTTATTTGCCAAAGATAGCCAAGTACTCAAATCCTCTCTCGTAGTCCAAAAAGATTTACGCATTCGCCCAGGTGAGTCGATTTCCCTCGATATGCCCCTTGAAGAAGGCGCTGAATTTGTTGCCGTTGCGGTGATGTTCCATCACCCTGACCTTATTACCGACGACTGGCGCGTAGTGATCCCCAAAAAACGGTTACTACCGGATGACCCACGCTTGCTCACTCTCGCGGATAACTCCATGACCTTAAAACCACTTGGAGAAAAATAGCATGTCCCAACCTTCATTATATGAAATGTTAACGGGTTATTTTTCGGGAGGACTGGATATCGATGCTATACCAGAACATGACCAAGTGATGGTGTCTGTGATGGACAATATTCGCCGTATTCTCAACGCCAGAGCGGGCAGCATCGAGCACCTTCCCGACTACGGGCTACCTGATATGAGTAAAATGATCCAAGGTCTCCCCGGCACCGCTCACAATATGATGACCATTTTATCGGCAACGTTACTCAAGTATGAGCCTCGCATCAAATCACTCTCTTTAGTGTTATTACCGCAAAACAGCTTTGGGGCGCTTCATTATGCCCTTGAGGTTGAATTACATGAGCAAGGTTTGATCCGCTATGGCACTGAGTTTATGCCGGATGGGCGTATTCTCGTCCACCATCTAAAAAAACAATTCGATACGATTTAAACCGACGACAGCGTGAGAAGACTATGAACCCAGATTTAAACACATTGCGCCTTGGTGGCGACCCGCGCACGCTGGCTGATTTTGCCGCGCTCAAAGAAGAATTAAATAAACGCTTTCACCCTGCCCGCCCAGATGTAGACTGGGCACGTGCCCATGGGCTATGTTTGTCCTTATTCAACCAAAACGGTGCTGATTTACAAACTTGCGCATGGTTTACCTTGATCCGCCAGCATCAAAATGGCATCGCAGGGTTAAACGAAGGCTTATCTTTACTCCAACATTTACTAAGCCGCCATTGGCAAGGATTATGGCCACAACAAACCCATGCCCGGGTTGAAATTCTTGCTACGCTGAGCCAGCAACTCATGACCGGGTTACGCGCCCATGCGCCTGTTTATGCTGACCTTCCAGCACTGTATCAAACTGAAGCAACGCTCAACCAAATTGGACAATTACTGCAAACATTAGAGCTCAAACACCTCACTCAGCTGGAACGACTGCAAAACTTGCTCACCACCCAAGCCAAGCAGCTCGAAAATACCGATGTTCCCGACAGTGGTTTTATTCCACCAACGCCGCTGCAATTGCCAAAAACCTCGCCATCGTCATTTCATGCCCGTACCGCCGCAACGCCAATTTCCATCAAAGCCAATGCCACTATTAGCACTCCAGCGTCCACCCAGCCTTCTTACCGCAAAGGCATCTGTGTGGGTCTGGCTTTCGGTATTGTGCTCACAGGCGCGCTGTGTGCAGGAACTTTGTATGTTTTACACCCGAAAATCAATAACCACGTTTTAGCGCAAGCTCTTCCACAGCTCCCTGACTTTACGCCGAATATTGCCTCAATACTTGAGCAACAATTACAACCTAATGCCGCACAACCCAATAGTTTTTCCCCTGAAAAACTCAAGATAATCGATAACTACCTCGTGAAATTAGAGTCCGTCTCCCCAATTTGGTCTCAGCAGTATGGATTAAACATGGTGAGTTACCTCACTAAGCAATATGGTGAACGGCAAGAGGTAAACGCGTTTAACGATAAATGGCAGCAAAATATGCAAATTAATGCGTTATCTAACGATAAATTACAACAATGGTCTGAAGGAATGAGCAAGTTAAATAATCTCAGTACGCGCTTAGACAGTCTTGATGGTAAACCTCGCAGCTATATCACGGGGTCTGAGTTAAAAACCATTATTTTCAATGCCCGCCAGCATTTTAATCAAAGCGTTCCGTTAGAAGAAGAATTGCGCCGCCTTGAGCAACTTCAAACCCAAGGTTCCGTCCCTGAATCTGAATACCAACGGATTGATAATCATTTTAAACAGCTACTGAATCGCTATGCGTTGATTCAGCAAAATAAGTAGTTATTCATCACTCAATTAAGCCAGCATGCTCAATTCAAAGGACACGCAATGAGCCAAGATGAACAAAGCGAAAAGCCGTTGCTCTACCTCGGCAAATGAAGCCGAGGCATATTTCTCTCAACACTCTATTTTTAAACATATTTTAGAGAAACCACTTTCGTCAGAGGATACAAACCTGCTTTCGTATGGTGAAACGGGGAAATATCGTAGCTTACTGCTTCCGCTTCATGTTTTTGGTTATAACTGGTTACAAGACAACGCTCAGTCCGCACGAGACCTCGTCAACTACATTGATGAGGTTTTAAATTTATATCGGCCCAAACGTAATGGCGGGATTGGACATGGGCTCGCTTTTGAAGAAGGGCATGAGAAAGTCATTCTTGTGACCCATTCGATGGGAGGATTGGTATCCCGTTACGCTTCCGAATTATTAGCAACGCCCTACAAAGATAAAATTCTTGGCATTGTGCATGGTGTGATGCCTGATTTGGGTTCGCCAACCGCCTATAAGATGATGAAAATCGTGGAACATTCGTTTCCGATGTCCCTTGTTTTGGGGGCGAGTACCACACGGCTTATGTCTGTTTTAGCGCAATCCCCAGCGCCGTTACAACTTTTACCTTCTCCGAAATATAACCATGGTCAACCGTGGCTGCGGATTGAAAAAGGCAGTCCTGATGGGGTAACTGATTTATTGTTGCCGCAAAAAGGTGATCCGTTTGAAGATATTTATCTTAGAGATGGTGTTTGGTGGCAAATATATGAGGCTGATATTTTGGATAAGGATAAGGAAATAATTAATTCTAATTTGAAAAAATATAAAAAAATAATAAGAGATACAGTTAAACCATTTATTGAAGATATGGATAGTCAATATCACACCAATACTTACCAATTTTACGGCGCATATGACGATAAAAATGACACTAAGCTGGCTCAAGACTCTCGCCGTTCAGATGAAACGGTGACCTGGAAATTACGGGATAAAACGTCGTGGTTATGGGTATCTGACGATAGTCGAGAGACAGTGGAATATGGTGATAAACGGGAGTATACATTACTTAAATCCAGCTATGCATGGAAAAGCCCCAATGGAAATTATGAAGGAGGTGCGGGAGATGGTACGGTGCCTAAATACGCTATCAACCTACAGGAGTCGTGGCGATTTAAAGATATTTTAGAAACGAATGTTGACCACCAGAATGCCTATAAATTTGAGCCTATGAAGGGGGATGGCGTTTATGGTGAGGGTAAATTATCACCAGCAATAAAATTCACATTGCGCTCCTTATGCCGAATATTGCAAACGGATGAGGTTAAACCATGATAAGAAATAAATTTATTGCTTTTTTAAGCTTAGTCTTATTGGGGGCTTTGGTTGCGTGTTCGGTACCCAATAAAACCTATTCCCGCTCACTTAATGAAAAGGATTCTGCTGTGATTAATACTCTGTTTGATGATGCACCGACCTACTGTTTAGGTCGCTATACGTTTAATTACCCAAAAGCGTTGACCCAAGAGCTTTCATCTATTATTACCATCGATGATATGACGATTGAAAGTCAGTTTATGTACCCTCCTTCGTTTAAACAACGCATTGAATTACGGGAAAGCGAGTTAAAAAACAACGTGTTAGTGATGAATCAGATGGACCCTTTCTGAAAGATATTGTGCGATTAGATAAGGGAGTTATTTTTGATAGAAATGAAAGCTATGCTTATCCAGATGCAGCGAGAGTATTAGAGACTCATGTGTATATTGATAATGTTGTTTTTATCATCACTTCAAAATATAGCGATATTACTAAAAATAAATATAAAAATAGGCAAGAAAGATATAAAAAAAACAATAGATTATTTACCGATAAACCCCAAAAACTAGCAGCGATGCAATCCTTGATTTCCCGCTTACAGGGTCGTCCAAAGAATGAAATTCCGACCGAAAAAGGAATCTGTATTCCTTATGGCTTTATTCACGATGATGGACGTGACCACAAATTTAAATTGTCTATGCTCTTTAAAAACAATCAATTTGCATGGGCGATTGTGATGGATAATTTGCTAGGAAGTGAAGATGACAGTTTATTGGAGCGTTCATCTGAAGTTAAACCGATTATGCGAAAATTAGGGGCTTCTACCTTGAAAAAAGGCCCAGTGAAATACAACACGATTGCTGGTGAAGAGTGGTTAATTTCCGATGAAGAGGACGGAGATAAAAAATACCGTTTTCAATACAATGCCAATGAGAAAAATGTCACTTATTTACAACCTTTAGTGCTTATTTTACTCCACAACTCCGGAATATTGACGGTGAAAGATTACACCGATGCGCAAATAGTTGAAATCTGGGATCGGGTTTTACAGTCATTTAAACTTCGCCCAAATGCGTATTAAGATTTAATGCAATGACAGAATATCCCCTGTCATTGCACGTTCTATGCCTGTCATTATCAATGAATAGGCCAAAAGTTTGAATAAAAGATTTCCTGACAACGCTCTTAAGCTATTCCTCAAAATCAATTGCTATCAATTAAATAGAACTGCACTTTTTATGAGTGCCAATTTTCTATAACTAACTGTTTTCTATAAATAACTATTTTCTACAAATTACAAAGGATGTTTTTTAATGAATTGGAATTTAACTCGAACGCAATATATGGCTGATTTTATTGTTGTTCCTATTTACGTGATTTTGGCATTTACTGTGGCACTTTTTCGTGAAAATGCTCAATTATCTTGGCTGATTTATTTTATTTTGGGATGGTGTATTTGGACACTAATGGAATATATTATTCATCGTTATGGTTTCCATTTTTATTATAAACGTGACCACGCGCGACACCATGTCAAACCGCGAGCATGGATAGGAACAACGCCTTTAGTGAGCACCTCTCTTCTTGCAATAATTTGGGGGCTATGCGCGATTTTAAGTAATAGCATCGGGCTAGGTAGCATTATTTTTATTGGCTTTTGCTTTGGTTATTATAGTTATATTGGTATTCATTATTTAATTCATCATTCTAAGCTGGCAATTATTAACCCCCTTCGCCACCATCATGAATTACACCATCGTAACCCTCGCATCAATTATGGTGTTTCCGTTAGATTTTGGGATTATATATTTAGAACGAAAGCGTAAATTCAGTAAAACTATTCAAGGGAAATTAAGTCACATTGACAAAAATATCTGCTATTTCATCGTGCTTATTTTCCCTTACCCTCACACCGATATTTCTTGCAAATATTCCCTTTCTTACCGATCGCTACTTATGCCATCAAAATCAACTTCTCCCGTGATTTTGTCGATATCAAAATACGCAATAACTGGGGTGGTCATGGGATCTGCAGCACCGCGACACCCTACAGACTGGTGATCTTCACGCACTAGCAGCCTCATAAAATCTGCATTATTAATCCCCTCATAAAACAGGCATCGATCTTCCGTACTCAACCATAATGAAATCACTCGGGTTGCTAAGTCTAATTCAGAAGGATTCACATCGTTACGGTAACTGTCACCGTGATGCAGTTGCCATAGTTTCTCTTTACTCAGCCACCCCCTGACAATATCACCGGATACCGTATAGTAATTGACGAGAAGAAACTCCCCTTCTACTTCCATTTGTCCAGACACTTGATCGCCAGCAATCACGAAAACATCCTCGACTAAACATGTGTCATCCGGTGCAGAATAAAAATACGCTTTATCCTTAACGATCATGGTACTAAAGTGAAAACCTGCATCAGCGATAGAAAAGTCTGCGTCCTTTTCACACAGTTCATTTGCATATAACGGCGCAGAAAAACACAACAGCAAGCATAAATAGAACTGTTTCATTTCATTCCTTGAAACGCAGTGATTAGTGCATCCTTTTTACCAGTGATATACTCAATTTACTTTAGGAAAAACACCCGATTATTAAATTCAAGGAATACCCCATGCTTCGCAATGCTGCTCGCATCGCTCACCAACTACGTCATGCATTTCATTCTCGACCACGCTTTTTGGTCTCGCTTATTGTTGCTTTCATCACTTTCTTCGCTTTATTTCAAACACAAAGTCTGATTATTAACTTAATTATCAGTTGGAACGCATTTGCGTGGTGTTATTTGCTATTTCTGCTCCAGAGAATTATTAGCCACAATGTGAAAGACATTCGTAAGCTGACGAAAATCGAAGATGAAAGTGCAAGCATGGTAATATTTTTCTTGATGTCGGGCTGCTGCGTCAGTTTATTAGCGCTATTTTTTGCCTTAGGTGGACACAGTGATATTCTGAAAGCCGATAAAATTTATTCCTATATTTTAACTGCCTCTACATTGATATCCTCTTGGCTACTCTTACCAATGGGCTTTACCATGCACTACGCTCATCTCTATTACGGCAATAGTGAAAATGAAAAACCGTGGCTAATTTTTCCCGATAAAATCATCCAACCGAGCTATTCGGATTTTATGTATTTTTCATTCACCATTGCCGTTGCCTCACAAACGGCAGATGTGGAAGTTGCCTCACCCTCTATGCGTCGTGCAGTATTGCTCCAGTCCGTTATTTCTTTTGTCTTTAATATGGCAATTTTAGGGTTGTGCATTAATATTTCCGCCAGCTTTTTTTAAAGGATAAACAGCCTTTATAGGAATAACTTGCCGAAATAAAAAGAATTAGCCTGCTATCACAATAAAAAAATATTCGTTGCGGGATATTGACAATATCCCCATATAGATCTAAAAATACTGTATATTAATACAGTCTTTAGTAGAGGCTATTATGTTACGCATCGAAGTGTTATTTGATAAGAATTCACCGCAAAAACCAAATAGCTTGGTTTTACAAGCTTTAGAATCTGAGATTTTACGCAAGCTACAGCCACAGTACCCTGATATGGTCACTCGAGTGGGCTTTAGCTCTCAGCAGGCAATTAATATTTCAGGAACGAAGATTGCGGATGATAAATTGCGCATTGAAGAAATCTTAGAAGAAATTTGGATGGATGACGGCTGGCTACCTGAAACAAATACCGATGATTAGATGATTAGCAGAGAAATGGAAGGGTAATATCCATCTTCCATTTCTTAATTATTTGTTATGCTTTAAATTTAAATCGCTTTCAATGTGTTCCTGTCTATCGCTTATACACTTCTGCCTATAAAAACCAATAGCACCACAATTCACTCTTCCGCCATTGTCGAAAGAATGTTAATAAAGTTTCTGACGAAGATACGATTTAAACTCATTCACTGGATTACGTTTCGTTTTACTCACTTCAAGTACCCGAGTCTCTACTAAGCAAGTTTTCGCATCAGTGCATCGCGGAACTTCATTTAATTTCGTATGATTCAACGCCAATTGTGGCTTATTGGAACTCTCTCCCATAAATACCATGGCGATAAAAATAATCCCGATAAATAGAGGCACTTCAATATACGCTCGTTTCATGATGAATCCTCTTGTTATAGTTGTTGACTGTATATTAGTGCTTTTACATTTTAGTACCTTAATATTTGGTTAAATCAATCTTAAGGGATGCTTAAGGGGATAAATATCTTAGTTGCTGGGTGAGCAGAGTCTGCTTATACTCCGCAACAGAGGTAATAAATATGAATATTTTATTGGTAGAAGATGATCTTCATCTCGGCAAAGCGTTATGTCGTGGACTGGAATTAGCCGGATTTAATCCTTGCTGGGTCAGATTATTATCTGATGCTAAGCAGCAATTACAAACACGCAACTTTGATGTCATGCTATTAGACTTGGGATTACCTGATGGAGATGGTCAAGAGGAATTAATTTCATGGCGCCAATCTGGAGAATCGATACCGATTATTATTCTTACCGCTCGCAATAAAATGGATAATTTAGTGACGAGTTTAGATTCTGGTGCCGATGACTTTTTAACAAAACCCTTTGAAATGCCAGAGTTGATTTCTCGCGTAAAAGCTATTAGCCGCCGTATAGCTGGGTTTTCATCTGAAATCTGGCAATTGGATAATCTGCAATTAAATCCGTTAAACCATCAAGTTACCTTGGATGGTCAATTATTATTACTCTCTGGTAAAGAATATCTATTGCTATATGAATTAATTAAAAATGCAGACAATGTCGTGCGAAAAACAGATTTAGAACAACGTTTATTTGGCTTGGATGATGTGGAAAGTAACTCTCTCGAAGTTCACATTCATAATTTACGCCGCAAAATTGGTAAAGACAGAATTATTACTATCCGTGGCATCGGTTATTTACTAAAAAAAGAAGCACAATCTAGTGAAGATTAAATCCTTTCTTGTCTACACATTTGGTATTCAGATTGGCGCAGTTATCTTTTTATGGCTGCTGCTAATGGGTTGGCTGCAATTTTTTTATCTCCCTGATCTGGTCGATGATGATGAATTTAACCAACAGCAGCAAATCGTCACACAGGGTATTGCTCGTACGCTAGGGACCGTTTCAGGCACCCCAGAATATTTTGATAAACTCGCGGTTATCCTGCAAAAAATGTACACCGATGTCATGGAAAACGGCATCGAAACTAGCTATAAACCTTATATGGTTGTGCGGGATAATCGGGGACATGTATTATATCGCAATAGTGAAAAAATTTCGGACCCATCACTAAAATCTGTCGAGAAGCTTACTGCCCAATATAAAGATTGGCATTTCACTTCTGCATGGGATGATGCCCATACCCTCGAAGTTGTGATTGCAGAATCGTATCTTGAGCGACGAAAGTTAATCGGTAATCCAGCCGAAGGCACTGCTATTCCTCTCGCCTTTATTTTGGGCATAATGTTAATCGCTATTTTGATCACGGCCTATTTTAGTATTCGTCCAATTAAGCAAGTTGCTAAAATTATTTCATCGCGTCAACCGGGAAATTTAACGCCGATTGATACCAAAGATATGTATAAAGAAACTCGTCCCATTATTTCTGCAATTAACCAATTAATGGCGCGAGTAGATGCCACAAATTTACGCGAAAAACGTTTTATGGCGGATGCGGCTCATGAATTGCGGACTCCGATTGCAGCGGTGACCGCACAATTACATTTGTTAATGCATATCGATAATCCAAAAGAAAAAGCCGAGATTATTAATGATATGAAAGAGACATTAACGCGAGCCGCCTCATTATCTCATCAATTAATTGATCTCGCACGTTTGGAAGCAGAAGATTTTGCTATTCGTAAAGAGCAAATTGATTTACCGATGTTAATCGGTAATCTCATTTCATCCCATATTCCTTATGCACTCAATAAAAATATTGATGTGGAATTATCTAGCCCAGATTCCTTTTATGTCGAAACAGATAAGCTGGCGCTGAGTAATGTGTTCACTAATTTAATCGAAAATGCGATTAAATATTCACCAGAAAAAGCCAAAATAAAAGTGACACTGACAGATCTCACACCTTTTGGTGCCACCATTACAATTCAAGATAATGGGCGAGGTATTCCAGAAGATAGTCGTGTACATCTATTTTCTCGCTTTTACCGAGTCCCCGGAACATTAGAAGCAGGGAGCGGCTTAGGGTTATCTATTGCCCATAATCTGGCATCAAAAATAGGTGCAACATTAAAAGTCACTGATGGATTAGAAAATAAAGGTATTGGATTTATTATTGATTTACCTTAATTAAGAAAATTATCGAGAATAATACCATTATTTAAAATAATGGTATTCAGTTAACATCCCTAGCGCTCAATAAACATTACAATTCTCTCTTACGTTAAATTACTTAATTGTCATTAAATGACTTAATGCCAATTAAATTACTTAGCCATAAAAAGGGGCAATAATGTCACAGGCGCTAATCATCATTGATCTTATTAACGATATTGTGGGTAAAAATGGTTTATCCAATAGCAGTTATTCCCAAGTCAATTCCCGCAATATTATTGAAAAGGCGAATCAAGCCGCTAATTACGCAAGAAATCAGCGTATTCCTGTTATTTGGGTCAAAGTTGGCTTTAACGATAATTATCAAGATATCCCCGCGGGCTCCCCGTTTTTTTCACAAGCCAAACAGAAAGGCGCATTAAAATTAAGCGGCTATGGCTGCCATTGGGTGGAAGATTTGGAAGTTCATATGCAAGACAGAGTGATCATTAAGAAAGGTGTTTCTGCATTTGCAGGCAATAAGCTCCATCAATGGCTTAATGATAATGATATTACCCAGCTCTATTTTGGCGGAGTAAGTTCGCTGATGGCAATCCAAAGTAGCGTGAGACAAGCCCATGATTTAGGCTATTTTTGTCATGTCCTCGAAGATGTGTGTGCCGCTGCAACCATTGAACTACACGAACAAAGCATGCAGGCACTGGCAGGCCTAGCCACGATTTCATCCAGTAAGACGTTTATGCAAGGCAAATAACCGTCATGATGAGTATGTTGTAAACAATAATTTACAAGTCTCACCCCAAAAATTAGTTTAATCTTTAAAATATCTTTTAGTTGATTATTGACTTTGATCAATAAAAAACTAGAATGCTCCTACGTGATCAAGATCACACATTAACATTCGGAGCGAACATGAAAAGCATCAAAGAATTTTTCGTTAACCTGCAAGAAGTTGTTGAATTACTGTCCAAGCGTTTTATGTAATTTGTTTTAAACCATAGTCAATCAAACCTTTCATTTACCTCATTCAAGTATTTGCAAATTTTTGCTAACGGCCTTTTTTAAGGCCGTTTTTTTATTCAAATACGTTCTCAATAATTTCAGCGACCACTGCCGTTCCAATCGCCACCAAAATAAGATCTCTCCCACTCATTTTCCATTCATAGCCCTCATAGACTGGCAATTGATGAATAAATTTTGCTGGTAGCACTTTTTTTGCAATCCCTGGTGGTAACGGCTTGCCTCTTCTCACTTGTTTTGCGATGCCCGGCGGTAACCCTTTGTAGCCCGTAAGGCCATACTCAATGGCTAAAGGTCGAACATTCCCAAAATTCACACTAAAACTAATATTAGGTGAAATACGCAACGTTCCTTGAATACCCGAATTATCATTGTTCCATTGCTTCACTTTATAATGATCATCATCTTTATTCTTATGGCTGTTGTTGCCTTTAAATTCTTTATTATTATGTTTATTGCCGTTTCCATGCCCGTTGTTACCATTTGGGTCAGAAAACGCAAATGGTGATGTCCCCATGAATGCTAAAAGAAGAACCAGTGGTAGACTGCTATTTTTCGTAGGCTTTTTCATCCGTATTTCCTCATAAACATGATCGTCTGAGAGTATTCCTCAAATTATAGAGCATCAATCAGACTAACCGCCATTTTCCGTAATCTTATGTAAATATTCAGTATATTTCACAAACTTAAATCCTATTTGCTTATACTGGGTCGTCATTTATGGATAACGCAATAAAGGAGAATTTATGCAGCAGCAACTGCTCGACTGGGCTCGCCAGTTTAATCAAGACTATGCCACCCTCGCCTCTCTCTTAATGGTTCTTGGGCTGATACTGATTGTCGCCCTAATTTTGCATCTTTTTCTGCACAAAATATTGCTTCCCACCATTGAAAGAAGAGGATTAAAAGCGGGGTCCGGTTGGCAACATCAACTCACGCAATATAATCTTTTCAATCGAATTGCCTTTATTATTCAAGGTGTTGTTGTCAATATTCAATCCACCTTATGGCTATCTTCTGGTTCAACACCACAAATGGTACTGAATGTAGCCTCTCAAGCATGGTGCTTACTGTTTGGCTTGCTGACTATTTATTCCATTTTAGATATCACGCTGGGCGTATTACAACGTGCGGCAAAAACGGCACATCTCCCGCTCCGTGGTATTTTCCAAAGTATTAAGCTTATCGCCACTGTTTTGATTTCAATTATGATCATCGCGCTACTGATTGGTAAATCTCCATTGATTATCCTCAGTGGTTTAGGTGCGATGACAGCCGTCATGATGTTGGTGTTTAAAGATCCAATTATGGGTTTAGTCGCCGGTATTCAGCTCTCTGCGAATAACATGGTCAACATTGGTGATTGGCTTGAAATGCCGAAATACGGTGCAGATGGCGCAGTAATTGATATTGGGTTGACCACAGTTAAAGTTCGAAATTGGGATAATACTGTCACCACCATTCCAACTTATGCACTGATTTCAGATTCATTTAAAAACTGGAAAGGAATGACTGAATCAGGTGGGCGCCGTATCAAGCGCAGCCTACGTATCGATGCCAATAGTATTCATTTCTTAAAGCCTGAAGAAGTGAGCAACTTTGAAAAAGCCAACTTATTAGAGCCTTACATCGGGAAAAAAGTCTCTGAAATTCAGGTCTACAACTCTGCGTTACCAGAGGATAAAGCGACGCCACTCAACCAGCGACGCCTCACAAATATCGGGACATTTCGCGCCTATATTGAAGCGTATCTGCGTGCTCACCCACAGATCCATAAAAATATGACCATAATGGTTCGTCAACTGGAGTCAGACTCAAACGGCATCCCAATTGAGATTTACGCATTTACCAACACGACAGTGTGGTTAGAATATGAACGTATCCAATCAGATATTTTTGACCATATTTTTTCCATTTTGCCGCAGTTCAACTTATCCGTACATCAATCACCTACCGGTAATGATGTTCGATTCTTAGGTCGTTCAACGAATCAATAACTCATCATAGGTAACTTATAAATACTACTTAATGATTAGCGAACATGACCAACCTACCTAGAGGGGGAAACCCCTCTTATAGCCACCGATCCTACCCCATCATTATATAATTTTTAATATAACGATTGATAATAAAAACAGAACAAAACGGATATCCCTGATAAGAAAACTCCTTATAAATTAAATAAATAAAAATATCCGCCCTGGTTTTATCAAAGATATTGTTGATGCATATCATGTTAGTGAGTGGGTATTTTTCCTAACATATTGAACATACCTAATACGTTATTTACATATAGGCAATGTCAATGCATAAAAATAAAACAAATACTCATTTCGCAGAACTGAGCAGGAGGGAGTTTCTTCAGACCTCCGCAACCGTAGCGGGTGCAGCCGCCGTTGCAGGTTCAATCACTCTGCCTTTTGCTGCTCAAGCAAAAACACCAGCAATCATGCCCGATGAAGTCAGCGAAAAAATCAGCTACAGCGCTTGTTTAGTCAACTGCGGTAGCCGCTGCCCTCTTAAAGTTCATGTGAAAGATGGCGTTATCAGCCGTATTTCCAATGAAACCATGTATGACGATTCAACACTGGGAGAGCATCAGATTCGCCCTTGTCTACGTGGTCGTTCCGTTCGCTGGAAAACTTATAATCCAGACCGTTTAAAATACCCTATGGTACGTGTGGGTAAACGTGGTGAAGGTAAGTTCAAAAAAATTAGCTGGGATGAAGCCACCACTATCATTGCTGAAAAACTGAAATACACCATCGATAAATACGGCAACGATGCCATTTATTACCAATATGGTTCCGGTTCAACGGGGGCCAACTTGCATGGTCGTGCTGCCTGTAAGCGTCTTTTAAGTTTAACGGGTGGATTTTTAGGTGACTACGGGACTTATTCTTACGCGCAGTTAATGGAAATCACGCCATATGTTTATGGCAGTGTGGAAGAATCTTATTTAACTGAAATCCAAAACTCCGATCTCGTCGTGATGTTCGGTCATAACTTGGCTGAAACCCGTATGTCGGGCGGTGGTCAGTTCTATGAAACACTCAATGCGCTCGATAAGAGCAAAGCAAAAGTGATCATTATCGACCCACGCCGTACCGATAGCGTAACAACGTTAGGGGCTGAGTGGATCCCTATCTATCCAGGCACTGACGCTGCATTAGTGGCCGCTCTGGGTTATGTGATGATCCAAGAAGGCTTAACCGATGAAGAATTCCTGAAAAATTATTGTGTGGGCTGGGATGAATCAACCCTGCCAGCTTCAGCACCACGTAATGCCTCTTACAAAGATTACATCTTGGGCAATGGTCCTGATGGGATTGCTAAAACCCCTGAGTGGGCGAGCAAGTTAACGGGTATTTCGGTTTCACGTATCATTCAGTTAGCCCGTGAAATTGGTAACGCTCAACGTGCTTGGATCTCACAAGGCTGGGGCTTACAACGTACCGAAAATGGTGAGCAAGCATGTCGCTCCATCATGATGCTGCCTATTATGTCAGGTAATATCGGTCGTTCAGGGACTAACACTGGTTTATGGGGTAACAGTTTTGCCTATCCAGTGGCTGGATTTGGCTTACCAAACCCAGTGAAAGCGTTGATCCCTACCTACATGTGGTCAGAAGCAATTGTGCGCGGTAAAGAGTTAACCGCAGAAAATGGCGGGATCAAAGGCGTTGATAAGCTGAATAATGACATCAAATTTATGTGGTGTTATTCCAGTAATGTTATCGGAAACCAGCATGGTGATTTGAATAAAACCCATGAAATTCTGTCTGATGAATCAAAATGTGAGTTTATCCTTGTTTGGGATAACCACGATACCCCATCGGCAAAATATGCCGATTTACTGCTGCCGGATGTGACCACCGTTGAAACAAACGACCTGATCAATAACTCCTATGCAAGTGGAGCTTATCACTACCTGGTACGTCTACAAAATGCCATTGAACCACTGTGGGAAAACCGTCCAAACTACGATGTGTTAGCCGAGATTGCAGAGAAAATGGGCGTGAAAGATCAGTTCACTGAAGGTCGCACCTACGCAGAATGGATTGAGTTTTGCTACAACAAAACCCGTGAAAAAATGCCTCATTTGCCAGAATTTAGTGAGACCGATGGCGCGGGGATCATCGATCGTAAGTTCCTCAATAGTGCTGAAAACGTGGCACTGAAAAGCTTCCGTGATGACCCAGTGAATAATCCACTGAAAACCCCATCCGGCAAAATTGAAATTTACTCCGAAAAACTGGCTGAGCGCGTGAAAAACTGGGAACTTCCAGAAGGTCAGCGTATTCCGGCTATTCCTGAATATTGTGTGAATAAAGAAGGTGTTGAAGCACAAGCTGCACAGAAAAAACACTCTTTATTAATGACAGGCTTCCACGATAAGGGCCATGTTCATTCAACCTATTACAACGTGGCTATGCTACGTGAGGCGATTCCTCATCAATTCTGGTTAAACCCAATTGATGCACAAGAACGTGGTTTGAAGAACGGCGACTTAGCTGAAATCTTCAATGATCGCGGGCGTATTCAGATTAAAGTCAAAGTGACTGAGCGCGTCTTACCCGGTGTGATTGCGGTTCCTCAAGGTGCATGGCGCACATTGAATACCGAAGGTTTAGATGTTGGTGGTTGTATCAACACCCTAACCTCCCATGTCCCTTCTCCACTGGCGAAAGGCACACCACAACATACTAACCTTGTTGAAGTCAAACGCGCTTAAGGAGTTAATTGATGAAACAGTATGGCTTTTATTTTGACTCCACAAAATGCACTGGCTGTAAAACCTGTCAGGTCAGTTGTAAGGACGAAAAAGATTTAGACTTAGGTCCTAAATTCCGCCGAGTATATGAATTCGGTGGCGGTAGTTGGCAGAAGCAAGACGGTATTTGGCAACAAAACGTCTATAGCTACTATCTGTCTATTTCGTGTAACCACTGTTCGAACCCAACTTGCGTAGAAGGTTGCCCAACTGGCGCAATGCACAAACGCAGTGAAGATGGTTTAGTGGTTGTTGACCAGTCTATCTGTGTAGGTTGTCGTTACTGTGAACTGCGTTGCCCATATGGTGCACCACAGTTTGACGAAAAGAAAAAACTGATGAGCAAATGCGATGGCTGTTATGAACGTGTCGCAAAAGGAATGAAGCCGGTTTGTGTAGAGTCTTGCCCGCAGCGCGCTTTAGATTTCGATGACATTACCGTTTTACGTGAGTTACACGGTACGGAGTGCGGCATTGCACCAATGCCAGATCCAAGCCTGACTAACCCGAATATCGTCATCAAGCCACACAAAGATGCTAAGCCATCGGGTGATAAAAGTGGCGAATTGAAAAACCCTGCGGAGGTCTAATATGCATGAGTTACCACTGGTTTTCTTTACTGTCTTAGGGCAATCCGCGGCGGGTTTATTTCTGTTAGCTTATATTGCGAAAAAAATGGGTTCAATCGACGATAAGCAGCTGAAAACAGCCAATATTATCGGATTTATCATTGTGATGATTGGCTTGGGTATTGGCGCACTGCACGTCGGCCAACCACTGCGTTTCTTCAATATGTTGTTGGGCGTGGGTCGCTCACCAATGAGTAATGAAGCGTTCTTAAGTGGCGTGTTTGTGGGTTGTGCTGCCGCTACACTGTTTTTCACCCACTTTGTTAAACAAGCAGCTCTGCGTGAGTTGTCTAACATTGCGGCGGTGATTTCAGGGTTAGCGTTCGTTTGGTCAATTCCGCAGGTGTATAACATTGCGACAATTGCTAACTGGGATACCCAATTTACCACGCTGCAAATGTGGACAACCCTGTTTGTGGGCGGTGGCGCACTTGCGATGGCAATCGGCGCTCGTGGTTTAGGGTTAACAGCGTTTTTAGTCGGTACCTTTGCGATTTTTGCCAGCCGTGCCAGCTACCAAGCATTTTTAAGCGAAACAGCACCCGTATTAAGTACAGAGCAGACAGGCTTTTGGGGCTTCCAAGTGATTGTATTAGCGATTGCCTTAGCCGCATTCGTTGGATTTGCTATCAAGCAGCGTTCACCAAAAATCCCATTACTGACCTGTGCAGCTGCCGTATTACTCGCAGAACTGTCTGGTCGTATTGCCTTTTATAACCTGTGGCAAATCACCATGTAAGGTGCTATAACCGCAGATTATGGTTAGCAGTATAAGATAAATAATAATATAAGAGCCTGAATTCAGGCTCTTTGTTTTAAGTTAATTGAAGCTTTAAATTAATTGCGGCTTTATAGGTAATATCATGCAAACTCTCGATACCACACTTTTTCGTATTTTAGGGGGAATGTTTTACTACTCTCCTGAAACCCCCACGTTTCAAACGCTGCAACCTGTACTGCGTGAAATCCCATCCCTGTATGATTGGCAGGAATCCACTCAGCTGATTGCCGATTGTGAAGCATTAAGTGATTACCCAGCAGACACGCTTACCTATGATTTTTCGATTCTTTTTGAAGGTCAAGGTGCAATGCCAGCGCCACCGTGGGGCTCGGTGTATCTGTCGCACGACAACACCGTTATGGGGGATTCCACCAGCGCCTATCGCCAGTTTTTAATGTCCCATGGGTTGGTTACCGATACGGGATTACGGGAACCGGAAGACCAATTTGGTCTGATGTTAATGGCAATTTCAGCACTTGCAGAGCAAGGTCAAGACGACGCCATTGTGGAATTACTCGAACAACATTTATTGCCTTGGGCGGAACGTTACTTAACGTTAGTCCAGCAAACATTAACTGAACATGAGTTTTACCCGACCCTTGCCAAAATCACTCAAACCTATTTGACTGATGTGCAAAAACAGCTAGGTCTACAGCCTGTGACGGCTGAACTTTTCCGTTAATAAACCTTAAAATAAAATGAGTTTGCTGACACCTGAGCAAACTCATTTTTATGTAGACGAACTAGAATGACGAGTTAGGCTGCTGTAAAAAAGCAATTTCTTCTCGAGTTGACGGTCGGCCGAGGATCTCATTGCGGTGCGGGTAGCGCCCAAACTTATCGATAATGGCCTTATGGCGCATTTCATAATCCAACGTACTATCATCCCCTAACATACGAAATAGCTCTACCGCTTGCAGGTGGATAAAACTTGATTCTGAATGCATAAACGGCATCAACATAAATTTGCGCTGAGAGAGCGTAAGCAAATGATAATCCGGCTGCTTAATAGCTTCTTGCGCTAATACTAACGCCATCGTATCTTGCGCGAATGCTTTTGGTGTATCACGCCATAAATTACGGGAAAACTGGTCAAGAATAATAATCTCCGCTAAACGACCGCGAATAGAGACTCGCCAATAAGCCAGCTCCCCTTTTGCCGCTTGTTCACTGAGCGCAGTAAAACGTTTTGCGATGGTTAAGTCAAATTTCTCGCTTTTTTCAAACCACTGTTTTGGGGTCGATTCTTCAAACCAAAATGAAAGCACTTCTTCCACTGCATTCATAAGTTACCTATTTATATTATTATTGCGATATTAGGTTCATCGTAGATAAAAACAGTTCAAATTGACAGGATGGAGATCTGAAAACACAAATTTGCAGATAAAAATTTTGTTATTTGCGAGCTAGACCTAAAATAATCGCGATAACACTCTGTAACTTCCTACTGTTTTTTATTGCATCACGTTTTTATTGCATCAAAAGAAATATTCTTTTTTTGATAATGATAAATGCACTATTACACCTTCTTATTTGCTATTTAATGTGAATTTAAATTTATCTATCGTATGAATACATACATTTATTTAATCCAATGTTAGAATTTAACTTATTATTTTGTAGACTAAGCATTTTATAGACAAAACACTTTATAGACAAAGTAAGCGCCCGTATATATTGAGCGTGTTGATTTGACATCTTGGGTGTACTTCATTAGCAGTGAGTGGGAAGGCAAGATAAATGGCAGGACATATGGTACTTATCGGTTGGGCGTTGTGGGTCAGTCCTTGTGGCACCGATTCATGTGATGCATTACCCGTGACCGAAACCATTTTTACCCAAGAACAATGCATGAGCCGAAAATCCTATTTAGAGGCAAAACGCCCTAATTTATTTTTCTTATGTGGTGAAGTTTATCGTGATAGCGATGAAATAGCCAAAGAGGAAAAAAGTGTCATTCCCGCACCTAACCCACCATTACCCGTACGCAACTTACCGGAACGTAAATCACGTTGAGTTACAATTAAATGGGTAAGGCGGTGGCTGTTCGCCACCCCCTATTAATTAGCCATTAGCCATTTACAGTTAAATAATCTCCGCAATTTTATTATCTGCATTAATAAAATCCCCTTGTTTAGCCGTATATTTCAGTTCCCCTGAACGATGGGCTATGACTTGAACTTCCATTTTCATTGCCTCCATCACACCAATTATTTCCCCTTCAGTCACCTTATTGCCCTGAGGAACTAACCAGTTGAATAGCACGCCTGAAATGGGGGCATTCACACTGTTAGGGTTATTTTCCATCCCTTGAGGCGCTGAGGTAACTGGCGTTGGGTTTAGCGCCATTCCAGCAAACAGTTGCGCGGGTAAACCCAGCTCGCAACGTTTTCCGTCAATTTCAATAAATGAACGTGTTAACGCTTGTTCAGCTTGCGGTAACTGGCGTTTCGCAGGTGGAATTTCAACGCTAAATTCTGTTTCAATCCAGCGAGTATGCACTTTAAAGTTTTCACAAAAATCCGCTTGTTCCATCACCGCACGATGGAAAGGTAATACGGACGCAACTCCTTCAATCTTAAATTCAGCTAATGCACGGCGCGCACGCACAATCGCCTGTTCACGGGTTTGCCCGACCACAATTAATTTTGCCATTAGCGAGTCAAAGGTACCGGGAATGGTTTTGCCTGTTTCAACGCCACTATCAACACGGACCCCTGGGCCTGATGGAGCATCAAAACGTAAAATGGTTCCCGGAGTTGGTAAGAAGCCATTCCCTGCATCTTCCGCATTGATACGAAATTCAAAAGCGTGACCACGAGGTTTAGGGGTTTCTTGAATACTCAAAGGCAAACCTTCCGCAATACGTAGCTGCTCAACCACCAAGTCAATTCCTGCTGTTTCTTCTGTGACCGGGTGTTCAACCTGCAAACGGGTGTTCACTTCTAAGAAGGATAAAGTGCCTTCTTGGCTTAATAAGAACTCAACCGTTCCCGCCCCCACATAGCCGGCTTTACGGCAAATATCCGTGGAAGCGCGAATAATTTGTTGCTCCAGTTCAGGGGTTAAAAATGGTGCTGGTGACTCTTCCACCAACTTTTGATTTCGGCGTTGCAATGAACAATCCCGCGTTCCCACGACAACAACGTTACCATGGGTATCGGCGATGACTTGCGCTTCAATATGGCGCGGGTTATGCAAAAATTGCTCAATAAAACATTCCCCACGACCGAATGCCGCTGTCGCCTCACGCACCGCAGAGTGGTATAACTCTTCGACTTCGTGCATCTGCCATGCCACTTTTAAACCGCGACCACCGCCGCCAAATGCGGCTTTAATTGCGATGGGCAGCCCATGTTGATGGGCAAACTGCACCACTTCTTGGGCGGTTTCAACCGGGTCTTTGGTTCCTACAACAAGTGGCGCACCCACTTGCAAAGCAATATGGCGGGCTTGAACTTTGTCCCCCAAAATATCAATACTTTCTGGGCTTGGTCCAATCCAAATCAATCCTGCTTGTTGTACTGCTCGCGCGAATTCAGCACGTTCAGAAAGAAAACCGTAGCCGGGATGTACCATGGTTGCACCGGATTTTTTCGCCACTTCTATCAATTTTTCAATATTTAAGTAGCTCTGTGCTGGGGTATTTCCACCTAGCCCATAAGCTTCATCCGCCATGTTGACATGCAATGCGTCAATATCACTATCGGCATACACTGCCACAGACGCAAAACCATAATCACGGCAAGCACGAATAATGCGTACGGCTATCTCACCGCGGTTGGCAATCAATACCTTATGCTGTGTATTTTTATTATTGGTATTCATAAGCTTCATGACTCCCTTCAAGTTGATAAAATTCACGTAATGGATTAAAGCGGATTTTGCCATTCACGGGGATTTGCCCCGCAAGATCCAAATGATAGTCACACACCGCCCCGATCACTGGATATCCCCCCGTCAATGGGTGGTCATTTAAAAATAAGACTGGCTGCCCATTAGCTGGGACTTGGATAGCGCCAATACAGGTGCCTTCGCTTGGTAGTTCTTGCAACAGTTCACGGCTTAGCGGCACTTCACCTGCAAGGCGTAACCCAATACGGTTTGAAGCGGCAGTCACCTGCCAAACTTGCTGGCGCAGTAATTCGGCAGCTTGTTCAGTAAACCAATCGGTTCTAGGCCCCATTACCACATCCAATACCACCACGTCATCTGCTGTCGGGTAGTTAAAGGCGGGCGATTCAGTGAGTGAAATGGCGCGATGGTTCATTTTCTGGTGAATCGATAAAGATTGCCCAATCATTAATGGTGCGGGACCAACCTGAGCTAAAGTATCGAATGAGCAGCTTTCAAGAATCGGTGCCACAGAAAAGCCTCCGCGTACTGCAAAATAGCTACGTACACCTTTAGTTGGGCGTCCTAATTGCACCACATCCCCTTTTGCGAGGTGAATAGGTTGGTAAGTTGCTGAGGTATATGTTTGCCCGTCTTCCGTGGTGATGGTTATAGGGCACTCGGCGCCTGTAATACCGACCAACAGATCCCGATTAGCGCGGACTTTTAAGCCGCCTTGCGTCACTTCCAGTACAGTTGATTGCGTACAGTTACCGACCAAACGATTTGCACTGTATAGCGCCGATTTGTCCATCGCTCCTGATTCAGAGATCCCTAATGCTGATTGCCCTATACGCCCTCTATCCTGAAATAAGGTTTGTAGTCCTGTCGCCAGCACCGTGAGATCATAAGTTTGGTTCTCATCGATAGGTTTAATGTTAGTTCGGCTGGGTAAACTATAGCTCACGGAACTCTTGCTTTGGTCAACAAATTGCACCCGATAACCTGCTTGTAAAAGCGCAGGTTCTGGGCGATTAATATCCCACACAGCTAAATCAGTCTGACCTATCAGTTGCCAACCACCGGGGCTGGCTTGTGGATACACGCTACTAAATTCCCCCGCTAATGCCACTGAACCTGCGGGAATTCGGACGCGGGGGGATTGACGGCGCGGTACCTGTAATTGCGCTTGCTTCGATACCATATAACCAAATCCAGGCGCGAAACCACTAAATGCCACCAGATATTCACTTTCAGTATGACGGCGGATCACCTCTTCGATAGAGGCCCCTAAATACTCCGCCACTTCCGGTAGATCTTCCCCGGTATAGAGGACTGGAATGGTCACTAATTTTCCCGTTTTAGCTTCACTACCTTCAATGTTGCGCAGAGAAATTTGCTGCACAATCGCATTAACATGCTCAATTGCTGGGTTATAACGCACTAATACCGTTCGTGCCGCTGGGGTTATCTCTTCAATGCCATTAATTGGGCGATGCGTTAATGAGTCTGTCAGTGCCATTGTCTGTTCAAGACTCGGCAGTTCAACCATAAACGCGCTTAAATTGACAGGTAAAAAACGCATAAGTCCCCCTATACGTGGTAAGCGGCGTCAGGAACATCCGTGATAAACATATATCCCGGAGCATGACTTAACGCAAAAGGAACACCCGACTTCATCACCGCCGCTTGAGGGGTCACACCACAAGCCCAAAATACGGGAATTTCACCGTCTTCAATACGGACTGCATCCCCAAAATCAGGGCGCATAATATCTTGGATCCCCAGTAATTCTGGTGCGCCAACATGTACGGGAGAGCCATGTACCGCGGGAAAACGCCCCGATATCATGACGGCATCGGCAACACGGTCAGCAGGGATCGGACGCATGGATACAACTAGCTCGCCCTCTAAACGCCCCGCAGGACGACATAATCGGTTAGTTTTATACATCGGTACATTGGAACCATCGGTAATGTGGCGAACATCAATACCCGCCTCTATCATCGGTGTTTCAAAGGTAAAACTGCACCCAATCAAGAAAGTGACTAAGTCAGGGTGTTGCTGATAAATGGCCGTCGCATCCGTAATTTCATCCACCAATTTACCCTGTTCCCATACGCGATAACGAGGAATATCGGTACGCAGATCGGCGCCTTCGGCTAATACGGTTTGCCAACTCCCTGATTCGCACACATCCAAAACAGGGCAACTTTTGGGATTACGTTGAGCATAAAGTAGGAAGTCAAACGCCCAATCTCGCGGCAATGCAATCATATTGGCTTGGGTCATTCCCGGTGCCATCCCTGCTGTTGGTTTGTCATAGCCATGGCGAATCGCTTCTCTCGCCGCTTTCGCAGCTTGAATTGCCTCTTTTGAGGCTTTCATTAATGCATTCACGCTTGACCTCTCTTTCCTGCAAATGCACGGATACCGATCCCTTGCAGCTCAAAGAGCTCACGCACTTTTTTCGCCATCTCTAACGCACCGGGACTATCCCCATGTACACAAATGGAACCCGCTTCAATGGGAGTGAATTTCCCATCAATAGCGACCACACCGCCTTCATTCACAAGCTGTAACATGCGCTTAGCCACTAATTCTGGGTCATGCAGGACAGAGCCTGCTAGCTTGCGAGACACCAGCGTACCATCGCTGTTGTAAGCTCTATCCGCAAAGGCTTCTGCGACCACCGTCAAACCACTCTCTTTTGCCCAACCAATCAATGGAGATCCTGCCAATGCCACCAGCGTTAATCGGTTATCAATCCTCAAAATCCCATCAATGACGGCCATTGCTTGGCGTTTGTCATGGGCAATAGTGTTATATAGTGCGCCGTGTGGCTTAACATATTCCACTTGGGTGCCAGCCGCCGTTGCAAGCCCCTTTAATGCGCCAATTTGATAAATCACGTCTGCGGTTAATTCGTTAGACGCAATATCCATATTTCGACGGCCAAATCCGACTAAGTCAGGGTATCCCACATGTGCTCCCACCGTTACACCCTGTTTTTGCGCGGCAATGAGTGTTTGGAGGATCCCATCGGGAGAACCCGCATGAAACCCACAAGCAATGTTGGCACTACTGACAATGCTCAGCATTGCCTCATCATTGCCCATTTTCCATTGACCAAAACTTTCACCAAGGTCGCTATTTAGGTCGATTTGCTTATTCATTATTGTTCCTCAATCCTTGATAACGGCTTATTTTAAGTAGTTGAAAATTGCACTCACGGACATGGCGCCCATGTACCAGGTTAACGCGCAGGTCACGACACCCGACCACAGTAACCAACGTGGGTAATGATACCCTTCCATTAAATCTGCACGTTTCCAGCCGATATAGACAAACAGAGTCAGGCCAATCGGTAAAATCAAGCCGTTAAAGCCACCTGCGAAAACCAATAAGGCTGCTGGCGCGGTTCCCATTAACAGGTAAACAGCCAATGAAACAGCGATGAACAGGATAGTGGCAATATTACGTTGTCTTTCCGTAATGGAAGATTTAAACGCTTTTAAAAAGCTCATGGAGGTATACGCTGCGCCGATAACGCTAGTCAGTGCTGCCGCCCATAAAATTAAACCGAAAATACGTAAACCGAAGTTACCTGCTGCGGCTTGGAAGGCTTGAGAGGCAGGGTTCGCCGCTTTACCGGAAATATCAATTGTCACACCACTAGCAACCACACCTAAGATGGCTAAAAACAGGACATAGCGCATTACGCCGACGACGATGATCCCTTTGGTCGCTGCGCTAGAAACCGCTTTGATGTTTTCGACGCCAACTTCGCCTTTATCCAGTAAACGATGCGCCCCTGCGTAGCAGATATAGCCACCGACCGTACCGCCCACAATCGTGGTGATCATCGCAAAATCAACGGTATCTGGCAGTACGCTTTGGCGTAATGCTTCGCCAATTGGTGGGTTAGATGCAATCATCACAAATAAGGTTAAGCCAATCATGACCAAGCCTAATGCAATGATTAATCTATCAATAAAGCTACTGGCTTTGCGGGACGAGAATATATAAATCGCTAAGAGCGCACTGAGTAAACCGCCCCATTTGGGATCTAACCCCACCAACGCATTCAAACCTAACCCTGCCCCGGCAATGTTACCGATATTAAATATCAATCCCCCAAAGATGACCAACACAGCCAGTAGATAGCCACTTCCGGGAATGGTTGCATTGGCGATATCCGATGAGTGCATTTTCGTGAGTGTAACCACTCGCCAAATATTTTGCTGTACCACGAAATCAATCACGATGGAGGCTAAAATACCAAACGCAAATGCGGCACCTAAAGTGACGGTAAATGTCGCGGTTTGGGTGATAAATCCGGGGCCAATCGCCGATGTTGCCATTAAGAAAATAGCGCCAATCAGCGAGGAACGACGTTTCTTCACATATTCTGCTGTCGAGATATTTTCATGAGCTGCCATATGCATACTCCTCTGTAGTTTTTGTTGTTATCTGTATTTTGATGTTGTGCAAGTTTTTTAATACTGACTCGTTTGTAGAGGCAATTTTCGTGCCATTGTTCTATCAATAGTATGAATTGTTAACTTATTGAATATAGATTGTTGAACAATTAATACGTAGCGATGAATAATTAAGCAATCAAAATCGTTTCCGATGAGTTAAAAATCAAATCTTGATCACTTTTTTAACAATTAGCGTTTACCTGTAACATTAAGGATGAGAGCCGTAATACGTCAAAGCACCAATTTAGTGCTCAAAAATAAAAACGCCCTGAATTAGTGCATAAAAGGAATCTTGCTGCCCTACGGCGAATATGTGAAGATAGCGCTTAAATACCTGTTTTAATGAACTGTTCACCCTACTTTTCTTCAACTAGGCTCGCCTTTTTATGAAAAAACAGCCCGTCGCACAAACGTTGTCAGTCACTATCGCAGAAACCATCCGCCATAAAATTACTATTGGTGAGTTAACTCCGGGACAACGTTTATCAGAAGCCGCATTAAGTGAAGAGCTGGATATTTCCCGTAATACCTTAAGGGAAGTCTTTCGCGTATTAACCCAAGAAGGTCTACTCACCTACGCCCCCAATAAAGGTGTGTATGTTTCCGTCCCTGATATGGCGGCGATTATTGATATTTACCAAGTACGTAGATTAATTGAATGTGATTCCTTGACTCATGCTTATGCTTTGCATCCCGCCGTTCAAACAATGAAACTTGCTGTCGCTGAAGCTCGGGAACATGAAAAAACGGAAAATTGGGTGGGTGTAGGTACCGCCAATATGAAGTTTCATACCGCGATTGTGGAATTGTCGGACAGTGAAAGGTTAATTAAGCTTTATCATAATATCACCGCTGAATTACGATTAGCCTTTGGTCATTTAAATGATGCCAAACTGCTCTACGCTCCCTACATTGATAAAAACCAAGCTATTTTAGAGTTACTTGATGCAGGTCGAAATCAAGATGCGGCCACTGCTCTTTTACACTACCTCGATTTATCTGAACGAACATTACTTGCCGCCTACAAGCGTAGCCAATCACGACTATAAAATCCTCAATCTTGCAGATTGCTCGTCTTATTCCACGCCTTTTGTTCCCCCTCTATTTTTTTAATTCAGTATCTATGCAAATAACCTTGCATAGATATTGCAGAATTAAACACCCCATAAAAACTTTAACTCACAAAAATTGTATTTAACAATTTTTATGGATTAGATTAATCGCTTTTTATAATTAATATCGAAACATATGCAGATACAAATTTAAATATAAATTAACAAATCAACTAATTTCAGCAACTTAATTTACACTTTGTTATAGATAACCATTGTAAATAACTCTACTTTCTCGAATAAATGATTGTGGTTTTTCCGAATATTAGTTATAAAACTGAGCATAATAAAAATACAATGTTAAATATTATTAATATAAACGAGAATTATTTATGACATTAAACAACATCGTTCCAAAAAAACCATTTAAATTTGGTTTAGGGTGGCAGATTCTAGTTGCGCTTATTTTAGGTGTTATCGTTGGCGCTTTATTGCATGAAAGCGTGGAATACAAAGATTGGTTAATACTGAATGTTCTCTCTCCCGCAGGTAAGATTTTTATTCAATTAATCAAAATGATTGTTGTGCCTATCGTCATTTCGACCTTGATTGTGGGGATAGCCGGTGTCGGAAATACAAAACAATTAGGTACGCTGGGTTTCAAAACGATCCTTTACTTTGAAGTCATTACTACCATTGCCATCATTGTGGGCATTTCGTTTGCCAATATCTTCCAACCAGGTGTGGGCATTGATATGTCTCAGCTCACTCAAGTGGATATTTCTCAGTACCAAAAAACGACGCAGGAGGTTGCTAGCCATCCTTCAGGGATCGTGAATACTTTATTATCTTTGGTACCGAGCAATATTTTTGCTGCTATGGCGAGTGGCGATATGCTTCCGGTGATCTTCTTCGCGGTTTTATTTGGTTTAGGGTTATCCTCTTTACCAGTAGCAAAAAAACAACCGCTGTTAGATGTTCTGCAAACCTTTTCTGAAACCATGTTCCGTGTGACCAACATGATCATGATGTATGCACCAATCGGGGTGTTTGCATTAATTTCCGTCACCGTTGCAAACTTTGGATTTACTTCATTGGTACCACTGCTGAAGTTAGTTATTTTGGTTCACTGTGCGATTATTTTCTTCGCCGTTGTGGTACTTGGAATTGTGGCTCGTTATTGCAAAATCAATATTTTCACGTTGATGAGAATATTAAAGGATGAGCTGCTTCTTGCTTATTCAACAGCCAGCTCTGAAACTGTACTTCCACGTATTATGGATAAAATGGAAAAGTATGGTGCGCCAAAATCCGTCACCAGTTTCGTTATCCCAATTGGTTATTCATTTAACTTAGATGGCTCAACGTTATATCAGAGCATTGCCGCCATTTTTATTGCTCAGCTATATGGTATTGAGCTGTCATTAGGGCAAGAGCTTATTTTAGTCTTTACCTTAATGATCACTTCCAAAGGTATTGCGGGGGTTCCAGGGGTTTCATTTGTCGTCTTACTGGCAACGTTAGGTTCTGTGGGTATTCCATTAGAAGGTTTAGCCTTTATTGCTGGCGTTGACCGTATCCTCGATATGGCAAGAACCGCACTTAATGTGGTTGGTAACGCGTTGGCCGCCTTGATTATCGCCAAATGGGAACACAATTATGATGAGAAAAAAGCTCGAGAGTATGAGGAGAGTTTTTGATTAAGGACTAATTATCCTGGTTCCTCTTATTTATAACCTAAGCCATCTTTAAAAGATTAAAGATGGCTTTGAATATAACCTACCTATATATCTAGCTACTTTTACATAATTTGAAATTTAATTTATTACTTATGTGATATTTACTCGCAAAATTTTATTTGGTTGCTACGCTAAATATACCCTTTAATTTAGGTCATTCTTTATTTGGATTAGCAGCAATGAATCAGGTCAGACGCTTTCTTACATTCTTAAACGTTTTACAGCATCTAATGGTCATTTTTGTATTTACACTGTCATATTTTATGTTTCAGAATTGGCTATAATTCGATAAAGTTGAATGTAAACCCAAAGCCCCCTTCTATAGTAAAACAATACACCGACTATTTAGGGGGAAACTTCTGAGACGTTATTTGGATGCATTTTACAGTGGATATTTAAGTGCACTACTCCGTGTTAAAACGCCGCATCCATCAAGATAAATTTAGGCTCCGCTCTTTGATAGTGGTTAATCATCGGCACTAATCGTTGGAAGTGTTCAGATGCACAATGTGAATCTAATGCGGCTCGATTGGGCCACTCTTCAATAAAAACAAAATGCCCAGGATCCTTTTCATCAATATAAAGGTCATAAGCGATACATAGCGGTTCTTTCTTTGTTGCTTCAACAAGTGCCTTATAGAGTGGCAACACGATTTCTACCGCTTCCGGCTTGATAAAATCTTCAGCAATGACTTTTAGCATTGTAATCCTCTTTATTTAACTTGTTAAAATTCAAATCAATCCCTTCCAGCTCAGCGGGTTGCGGAAATAATTACTGATTCAGCTTACCATTCATATTTTTAATTATCTGCGCAAATTTTGCCTCATCTTCATCAGAAAGATAATCAGAGTATTTTTCAATAACGCGCTGAATTCACTCTGCCTAAGCAATAATTTTCTCAGTTGCTTTGTTGATGTCATCTTGATGGGTATTCATGTTGAGCCTCATTAACCTGCATCATGACAAAAAGAAGGCATCATGCGTTTGGTTAATGATCATCAAATATACCTTTACATGGCATATAAAGATTACTGAAAGCTTATCCTAGCGACAGAAATGTACTGAAAATACAAGGTGAAATTGAGGATACAGATAATTAATAAAGAAAGAACCCGCTATATCTTTCGATATAGCGGGTTCTTATTTGGTGCCGGCTACCGGAGTCGAACTGGTGACCTACTGATTACAAGTCAGTTGCTCTACCAACTGAGCTAAGCCGGCTAATTTGGCGGAGAGATAGAGATTCGAACTCTAGGATGGTTGCCCATCGGCGGTTTTCAAGACCGCTGCCTTCGACCGCTCGGCCATCTCTCCATGGGGCGCGATTATGGAGGAATCCCGGGGGCTTGTCTACCCCTGACAGTAAAATAATTGCATTTTTTTGTTCATTTGACTAATCTTCACTCAATTGTTCTCTATTGCCCTAAAAAAATGCTAATATCTGTGCAAAATCGGTGTCTATAGCGTGCCTAGGCGTATGATTTTTAATCTGATTAATCTAATTTGCCAGTGTGACAGCGTGGAACTGTATGTACAAACAATTATTATTAAAACCGAATGTTCTTTCTCGCATTTTTATTGCCTTTATTGTGCTACTCGTCACAATGCTTTCATTGTCACTCTATAATTATTATCACGCATGGATGTTAGCGCACCAAGCCGCTATCAACACCCTTGCTAATCGGCTCGCTTATCAAATTGAAGATTATCGCTATCAAGCGGGCCACATCTATAAGCTGGCGAATGATAAAACCACACCAGACTCTGTTAGTGACATTTCCGTGACAGAAATGCGCCACGATATTTATTGGCTAAGTAGTAATAACCAGACCATTGATTCCGTTGTGTTTGGTCTCAATAAACCAAGCAATAAAATCTTAGCGGCAAAGCTCGCAAACTATATGGAGATTGTATGGGGGGCACGGAATGAATTTAACTCCATGTACTACCTGAATGGGCAAGACAACTCCTTAGTACTAGTCACAACCTCTTCCATTCTAAAGCCAGAGTTACGCTATAAAGAAAGTTATTTAACGCTAACGGCCGAAGATAAACGCTCTGATATGATCACGCAATCAACATTATTAGATCGCCGTGAAGTTATCTCTAATATGCAGAAAAATGCGCAGGATAATGTTTACTTCTATACCTATCGTTTAGTCTTTAACTCACCAGGGCGCTTAAGTAGCGTGATCTCCTTTGATATTTCTATCAATTCAATCCTCCCTTTTACATTACAGGGCGATGATATTTCACTCTCGCAACGACCGAATAATCAAGAAAATATCCAAGCGACCAGCGACCTCGTTGGTACCAACCTGATGTTATCTCAACCCATTGAAGGCACAAATTACCAGATTAACTATACCCTTTCGCTGAAAAGTATTATTTTCGGGGTACTAAGTTACAATTTTTGGTTAATTACCTGCATGATTGCCGTCAGTGTTTTAGCGCTGATCACCACAATGTTTATCCGTAAGCGAATTATTTCACCTAATGCTTCAATGCTGGATGAGCTTCAGTTTAAAGATTCCCTTAATAATGACATTCTTAACCATATTTCTTATGGCATCCTAGTCTTTGATTTTAATAGCAATAAAAAATTATTGAGCAACAGTATCGCGAACCACTTATTGCCGTCTATGGACCTGATTCATATCAAAGAGATGGCAACCGATCATAATGATGTCATTCAAGTTTCCATAGAAAACAATATCTATGAAATTATTTTGGTGAAGAGCTTAATTAAAGAAAATACCATTTTGTTTATCATCATAGATAAAGATAAAGAAGTTTTGACGCAGAAACGCCAAGAAATGGCTACGCGTGAGTATCAAAGAAATATTCAACTTAGAAACGTGGTTTTCGAGAATATTTGTCAGGAAGTTCTGCCGGTCATTAACCAGATTGATACCAAATTTAATCAATTGAGCACTTCATTCGACGAGCCTAAAAATCCATTATTATCTGAAATTCAAAACCAACTGTTTTATATCAATAATTGGTTTAGAAATATCGAGCTTATTAGCCAGCTTGAAACTCAACAGATTGAGTTTAAAACAGAAAAATTTGCTGTTGGTCAGGTGATTAACCAATACCTTAAACAAAACTTAACCCATTTAAATCGGAAAGGACTTTCATTCTATTTTTATAACAATATTAATCCGGACTCATTAATTGAAAATAATCTAGCTTATTTCCAGATTTTATTTCAATCAATTTGGGAATACTCAATAGAAACCACAGCCTTTGGTAAAATTGTCGTTTCAATTGACTACCTTGCAGAAAAAAATGAAGTTTCTATTGATATAAAAGACAGTGGAATTGGATTATCTCATATTGAATTGAATAACTTGCACAGCCCATTCACGGGGAAAACGCAAAGTTCATATCAATTTAAGCGTTCCGGCATGACCTTTTATCTCTGCAAATTATTAACGAAAAAAATGCAGGGAACATTTAGTATCAAGTCAAGTGATACCATCGGTAGCCACTATCAAATTAGGCTTCCAGCGCAACCTCAAATGCAAAGCCATGAATCCCCTGCTCTGCTTGAAGATATTTATATTCGTTTAAATATTCAGAATATTGATACGCATCGAATTGTTAAACAGACCTTATCCCATTATGGTGCTGAGTTTCTTGATATCGATGAAAGCTCGCAGCATAGTAACTGGGATCTATTGATCGCCGACAATGATGATATTTCCTTTAATAACATGATTAAAGTTAAGGGAAATCTATCTTCAATAAATTGTATTAACCAAAATTACATTGAAGTTAACTACAATTTCGCAGATGAACTTCTCGAGGCTATCTCATTATTGATAGAACAAGCGGATGAAGTAGAAGATAATAATCAATCCGAGCTACCTTCATCACTCGTTCTACAAGAAAATAACTCTCAATCGAATAATTCCATCAATAGCATTCTTTCAGACTATCATTTAATTCTCTCAAAGAGCGATTATAAAGATTTGTTTATCTCAACAGTACCGATAGATATTAATAAACTGTATAATAGTGAAAGTGTTGCGAATTTAACCGAATTAAAAGACACTGCACATCGTTTAAAAGGAGTTTTTGCTATGCTTGAATTTCATTATCTTCATAAACTTTGTGAAGATTTGGAGCATTACATAGCAGATGAAAACGGATTTGAAATAAAAAATTGCATTAGAGAACTGGATGTCTCAGTGAAAAGACTAATGCCAGAAGGTAACCAATAATATGAATAACCTAAATGTCATTGTTGCCGATGATCATCCTATTGTTCTTTTCGGTATCAGAAAGTCGCTTGAACAGATTGAATGGGTAAACATCGTCGGTGAATTTGAAGATTCTACTTCTTTAATTAATAACTTAGCACGCCTGAATGCAGACGTTCTGGTTACTGATTTGTCTATGCCTGGCGATAAATACGGCGATGGTATTACATTAATTAAATACATTAAGCGCCACTACCCTGACTTATCAATTATTGTCCTCACAATGAACAATAATCCGGCTATTTTGAGTGCTATTCTTGAGCTTGATATTGAAGGTATCGTACTAAAACAAGGCGCGCCTGCTGACTTACCAAAAGCGCTAGCAGCCTTACAAAAAGGGAAGAAATTTACCCCTGAAAGCGTCAGTAAATTACTTGAAAAAGTGAATGCGAGTGGCTATGGCGATAAACGTTTATCACCAAAAGAAAGTGAAGTTCTACGCTTATTTGCGGAAGGCTTCTTAGTCACTGAGATTGCTAAAAAGCTGAATCGCAGCATCAAAACCATCAGTAGCCAGAAAAAATCGGCAATGTTAAAACTGGGTGTTGAAAATGATATCGCACTGCTGAATTACCTTTCATCAGTCAGTATCGATAATACCCCTTCTGAATAACTGTTTTTTTGCGCTAAAATAGAAGCCCGTTCAGGGCTTCAGACCATTGACAACCCCATCAGGTTTGGAAATGGCCCTTTTGGGTTGTAAAATTAACAAGGTAAATCAATTTATTGATTTTCGCCTGATAACACTTTTTTCCTGATCACACTTTTTGCCTGATAACACTTTTTGCCTGATAACACAAAGAGGGAAAAAACACGCTTTTATCCCTCTTTGTCATCAACCTCAAGCCCGTTATAGGGCTTTTATTTTTTCTATTCAATAGAGTAGCTATTTAAGCAGTAATTTATTCACTGGGTTTAACATACTTCACCAGCGATTCCCGTAGCACACCAATCGATGTAGGCTTCGAGAGACAATCATTCATACCTGCATCAAGACAACGCTGCTTCTCTTCCGCCATTGCATTTGCCGTTAATGCCACAATAGGCTGCTTAAAGCCTTGTTCTCGCAACGTGCGCGCCAATTGATAACCGTCCATATTCGGCATATTCACATCAGAAAGAACAATATCCGCATGATTATGCTCAAGGAATTTCAATGCATCTAATCCATCGACTGCAGTACTTGTCATAAAACCAATGCTAGCTAGCTGTTCTGTCAATAGCATTCGGTTAATGGGATGGTCATCAACAATCAAGACTTTAAACGTATTCAAATCTGTATCGGCATCTTCAAGATCATGGTTCTCTAAACTCTCTTTAGTGTCTTCAACCAGCTTAACAATGATTTTATCAATCAACATGGGCAACTTATCGAGCTGATAAGTGTTATAGAGCCAATTATTTGGTTGAGTTTCAAATAATTCGCCTGAATATAAACTACTGAGTTTGAGTAATTTTCTATTCTGTAAGGCAATATTTTCCTGGTTATCCGTGATCAACAAATCATACGTCTCATTGACATCAATGGATGAGGCCGTCACCACATTAAAATGGTGGTGTTCGAGTAATCTTACAAGAAAATCAATCAAGAATGCATTTTGCCCCGTTACGACTATACGATAATTTTTCCGGTACTCCGGAATAATGGGGACTAAATATTGCTGGCCATATAGTGGAATGCGGATCGTAAACGTACTTCCCAGCCCCGCTTGAGAATTCACCCCAATATCACCATCCATCAAGTTGATGAGCTTCTCACAAATAGCGAGCCCTAACCCTGTCCCTTTGTGCCCATTATTTTGATCGTAAACTTGGAAGAATGGGTCAAATAATTGCATAACCACCGCCGAGGTCATTCCAATACCCGAATCTTTGACCTCAATTTTTAAATAATTTTCATCTTTCCAAACATGCAGCATCACAAAGCCAGAGTCCGTGAACTTTATACTATTATTCACAATATTAGAGATAACCTGTTGTAATCGCACAGGATCACTAAGCATTAAATCGGGAATGTTAGGCTCAATGTAAGAGTACAGAGATACTTGTTTTTTGGTTGCCAATGGCACGTAATTTGCGAGCACATACGCAAAGACGTTACGGCAATTGAATAATTTATTTTCTATTTTCAGTTGCTTTGATTCAATTTTGGAGAAATCTAAAATATCACTGATAATCTGCAATAACAGAGACGATGAATTATCCATCGTAGAAACAAGCCGAAGCGCTTTATCTGATAAATCATAGCGTTGTAATAATTCGATATTACCAATGATTCCATATAGTGGTGTTCTTAATTCGTGGCTGACGGTAGCCAAAAACATGGATTTGGCTTGGTTGGCTTGTTCCGCTGCCTCAGCGACATCCTGTAATGATTTTTCCATCTGAACACGGATGCTAATATCAATCAGTACACAAATGGCTACATCTTCATTCTGATAGCGCGAATTGACGAAACTAATTTGTAAGTGTGTGCCGCTTGTCGCCACTACATCAATATAGTTACTGGATTTTTGACGAATAATCGTCAAGATACGCAATTTATCATCCTCACTGAGTAGGCGAAAATAATTATGGGCAAGCTCATTACTCAAAATATTTCCGCCATCGCTCAGTCTAAGGATAATTATCCCAACAGGCGCTGATGCCACAATTTTGTGGTTAAACTGTTCATGTTCTTCTAAACGAATTGCGGTGTTTGCCGCAGGTTCCAGCATCCGCCGTTCTAATAACCAGATTAAAAAGAAAATTAATCCACCGGATAAAACATTAATTAAAACAGCATAGATGATGGATGTTTTTAAATTTCCGATCAAATATGACGTTGGAATAGAGTAGATAACAGTAAGCTGGGAAGATGATAAGCGCTTTTTAAAAAATAATTGGGTGTAGTCAGAATTAAACCCGAAATAGTTTTGTTCTCCAGACGTCAATAATTGGGAACTTTTAATATTCTCATCCGATGAAGTGTACAAAACAGGCTGGTTTGATGAATTAATTAATATAATTTCAACAGCTGGATTATTACGTAGATTGAACTGATTTAAATTGAGCGAACGCTCAACCCCAACAAAACCGACAATTAAGCTTTTCTCATAAATAGGGATCATCAAATAGAGTTGACCGTTTGATGGTTGAGAACTGTGGGTAATGGTATATAAATTGCGTTCTTGCCCCTGCTGTCTTAGCTGTTTGTAGATCCGCACATTGTCATAGACCACTTTTTTTAACGTATCAATATCAGAAACTGCAGCACGAATTGAATAATCCATCATGCAATAACTGCCGGTTCCAAAAACAAATACGTGGTTTAAGCCTTGAGGTACCGCAACACTGTCTTTCCAGAAAATATTGAGTTGTTCAAAGGCAGAAAGGTAGTTCTGAGTTCGCTGCTTAAATACATCACAATCTGCCGATGGTATGAGTGGGTATAGCGAGTATGAGGTGGATGTGGGTAAAGTGACTTCTTCTTGTTGAATACCCACTTTTTGTTGATGTTCTCGCTGCTGCTCCGTCATGGAGTGAATAAGGCGAAGTGTAGCATTTGACTGCTGAATATAAACTTGCAGGTTTTCATAACCAGAATGGAATTGCTGGCGTAGATCAGATTTATGCTCATTAAACTGCGTGTAAAGGAAAAACAGCGTGATGAAAAGCCCCATTCCCCATAGCATAACGCCTAGGACACGAAAAAGATCTCTAGATAATCTAAGGGATGTTTTAAACGAGGGTAAATATCTCAATCCGTTACCTACAAGTACATTATCACTAATACTGAGTATACTCGATTAACTCAATGAAAAGCGACAACCAATAACTTCCATGTATATTGCTAGTGTAAAGATACAAAAACGGGCGGATAATCCGCCCGTTTCATTGATGAATAATACTTACTCTTCGGTGTCTACATCAGCCTGCGCATCACCGTCAACATCAATACCCTCTTCATCGGCATTTTCATCGTCTTCAGTTTCAGCAACACGTTGTAAACCAACTACTTTTTCATCTTCAGCAGTACGGATCAACGTCACACCTTGAGTATTACGCCCAACAACGCTAACTTCAGAAACACGAGTACGAACCAGAGTCCCTGCATCCGTAATCATCATAATTTGGTCGGTATCCTCAACTTGGATAGCGCCAACCACTTGACCATTACGCTCACTCACTTTAATGGAGATAACCCCTTGAGTTGCACGAGATTTTGTTGGGTATTCTGCTTCTTCGGTACGCTTACCAAAGCCGTTTTCAGTCACGGTCAGAATATGGCCTTCACCACGAGGAATAATTAAAGAAACAACTTTATCGTCGTCCATTAATTTAATACCGCGAACACCTGTCGCTGTACGTCCCATCGCACGAACGGCATCTTCTTCAAAGCGCACCACTTTACCTTGCGCAGAGAACAGCATGACTTCATTGCTACCGTTGGTTAAATCAACACCAATCAGCTCATCGCCTTCGTTCAAGTTTACGGCAATAATACCGGCACTTCTTGGACGACTGAAATCTTGCAGAGGGGTTTTCTTCACGGTACCGCTCGCGGTAGCCATAAAGACATAATAGCCCTCTTCGTATTCACGCACTGGTAAAATCGCGGTGATACGTTCATCTTGCTCAAGTGGCAGTAAGTTCACAATTGGACGTCCACGAGCACCACGGCTAGCTTCAGGCAATTGATAGACTTTCATCCAATATAAGCGACCACGACTTGAGAAACACAAGATAGTATCGTGGGTATTCGCCACCAACAGACGCTCAATAAAGTCTTCTTCTTTAATGCGTGCTGCTGATTTACCTTTACCACCACGGCGTTGTGCTTCGTAGTCAGATAATGGCTGATACTTCACATAACCTTGGTGAGATAGCGTTACCACCACATCTTCTTGGTTAATCAAATCTTCGATATTGATATCTGCGGTATTTTCAGTGATCTCAGTACGACGCGGGTCGTTATAAACATCACGGATCGCTTCTAACTCTTCACGAATAACTTCCATTAAACGCTCAGGGCTACGCAGAATAAACAGTAATTCTTCGATTTGTTTCAGAAGTTCACGGTACTCTTCCAGCAGTTTTTCATGCTCAAGACCGGTTAATTTCTGTAAACGCAGATCCAAAATGGCTTGTGCTTGCTGTTCAGTCAGGAAATATTTGCCTTCATGAACGCCATATTGCGGCTCTAACCACTCAGGACGAGCAGCGTCATCACCCGCACGTTCCAGCATTGCAGCAACATTACCCAGATCCCAAGAACGGGCAATCAGGCCAGCTTTTGCTTCCGCTGGTGTAGGTGCTTTACGGATCAATTCGATAATTGGGTCAATATTAGCCAGTGCCACAGCCAATGCTTCAAGGATATGAGCACGGTCACGGGCTTTACGCAGTTCGAAAATAGTACGACGAGTAACCACTTCACGACGATGGCGAACAAACGCGGCAATAATATCTTTCAGATTCAGAATTTTTGGTTGCCCCTGATGCAGAGCCACCATGTTGATACCGAAAGAAACTTGCAATTGAGTCAGTGAATACAAGTTATTCAGTACCACTTCGCCGACTGCATCACGCTTAATTTCAATGACAATACGCATGCCGTCTTTATCAGACTCATCACGCAGTGCACTGATGCCTTCAACGCGTTTTTCTTTAACTAATTCCGCAATTTTTTCAATCAAGCGCGCTTTGTTCACTTGATAAGGAATTTCGTTGACGATAATGGTTTCACGACCATTTTTCTCATCAACTTCGACCTCGGCACGCGCACGAATGTACACTTTACCGCGACCGGTACGATACGCATCGATAATACCACGACGGCCATTGATAATAGCGGCAGTCGGGAAATCTGGGCCAGGGATGTGTTCCATCAAGCCTTCGATACTAATATCTTCGTCTTCTATATAAGCTAAGCAACCATTAATCACTTCCCCTAAGTTGTGCGGAGGAATGTTAGTTGCCATCCCAACCGCTATCCCCGAAGAACCATTGACCAAAAGGTTAGGTATCTTCGTTGGCATCACTTCTGGGATTTGCTCTGTGCCATCATAGTTAGGAACAAAGTCTACGGTTTCTTTTTCTAAATCAGCCAGCATTTCATGGGCAATTTTCGCCATACGGATTTCCGTATAACGCATTGCAGCGGCGGAGTCTCCGTCAACTGAACCAAAGTTCCCCTGACCATCTACCAGCATGTAGCGCATAGAGAAAGGCTGCGCGAGACGGACTATGGTCTCATAAACGGCACTGTCTCCATGTGGATGGTATTTACCGATGACGTCCCCGACGATACGGGCAGACTTTTTATAGGGTTTATTCCAATCATTTCCCAGTACATTCATCGCGAATAACACTCGGCGGTGTACTGGCTTCAGTCCATCACGAACATCTGGAAGTGCACGACCGACGATAACGGACATTGCATAATCCAAATAGGAACTTTTCAGTTCTTCTTCGATATTGACTGGGGTGATTTCTCTGGCAATCTCGCTCATGGAACCACTGTCCCTCATAACTTCAGATTCAAAGAGTAAACTATACCACAACTCCCTTATTTAATTAAGAGATAAGAGAAGTGAGTATTTGTCTTTCAAGCTATGTATAATAGCGGAAAAATGAGCTTATGTGTCCGAATCTTGTAGAATTTCAAGCAATAGTCTCTCAAGGATTTTCATATTTGGTCCATAATCCCAATAAATTAACTCACGGGCAGCTATCGTCCCATTACTCATTCCAGTCTATATTTACATTTCGCAAAATAAATATAGTTCAATAGGTAAAAATAAGTAATGCGCGGATAGAAATAGATATAGGAGTTCCTCAGATGAATGATACCCAAGACCAAACGTATTTGAATGTCGACAAACAAGAGATTGAAAAGTTTGAATCGATAGCGTCACGTTGGTGGGATCTTGAAGGCGAGTTTGCCCCATTACACCGCATTAATCCCCTGCGTTTAGGCTATATCATGCAACGTGTAGACGGCATTTTCGGTAAAAGAATCCTCGATGTTGGCTGCGGTGGCGGTATTTTATCTGAAAGCATGGCGCGCGAAGGTGCGGATGTCACGGGTTTAGACATGGGAGCAGACCCGTTAATGGTCGCTCGTTTACACTCATTGGAATCTGGTATTCCTGTGGAATACGTCCAAGAAACTGTCGAACAACATGCGGATAAACACCCTCAGAGCTACGATATTGTCACTTGCATGGAAATGCTTGAGCACGTCCCTGACCCTCAATCTGTTGTCAGAGCCTGCGCGAGATTAGTCAAACCTGGCGGGCACGTTATTTTTTCCACCATTAACCGCAATAGAAAAGCTTGGCTGATGGCGGTTGTTGCCGCGGAATATGTGATGAAAATCGTGCCAAAGGGTACGCATGATGCCAATAAATTTATCCGTCCCTCTGAATTAATTAGCTGGGTCGATAAAACACAGTTAAAAGAACAACATATGATTGGATTGCATTATAACCCAATCACCGATAAATTCTGGTTAGGGCCTAACGTTGATGTGAACTATATGCTGCACACGATCAGCGAATAGCATCAGCGAATAAATAGCAAGCGGTACGTTTAAGAAAACAGCAAACGGTCTCAACTTTACAAAATAATTTTTAGTCAAATGTCGGTAAGTCAATTTTTAGCAACTCCACTTCTCATGCTGCTTACCGACATGATCAATTTTTCTTATCCAGCTGTTATCCACAAAAACTATCGGATTTGTACACTTGATAAAATCCCGCATTAACATTATCTTGTTATTAGATTCTTAACAAACTACTACATATAGTGGTATTCCCAAATTTAATATACAAGTCTCATGATTCGTCATCATGAGCTTTTTTACGTTTGGAACTCCCTATTTGTACCCCAACCAAGGTGTACTTACTCATGAACCAGAGTCTGTTAGTCACAAAACGTGACGGACATAAAGAACGCATTGACCTCGACAAAATCCATAAAGTTATTACATGGGCGGCGGAAGGTCTTAGTAACGTATCAGTTTCACAGGTGGAGTTACGTTCTCAGATTCAGTTTTATGATGGGATCAGAACTTCTGATATTCACGAAACGATGATTAAAGCCGCGGCTGACTTAATCACCGGTGAAACACCAGATTACCAATACCTTGCTGCACGCTTAGCGATTTTTAACCTGCGTAAAAAAGCCTATGGTCAGTTTGAGCCACCAAAATTATATGCCCACGTAAAACATCTGGTTGAGATGGGTAAATATGATAAGCATTTGCTGGAAGACTACTCTGAAGCAGATTTCGAGCAAATGGATGGTTTTATTGACCACTGGCGTGATATGAATTTCTCCTACGCAGCTGTTAAACAGTTAGAAGGGAAATATTTAGTTCAAAACCGTGTCACCGGTGAAATCTACGAAAGCGCCCAGTTTTTATATATTCTGGTTGCTGCATGCTTGTTCTCTCATTACCCACAAGCAACCCGTTTAGATTACATCCGCCGCTTCTATGACGCGGTATCAACATTCAAAATTTCTTTACCTACGCCAATTATGGCGGGGGTACGCACACCGACACGTCAATTCAGCTCTTGTGTTCTGATTGAGTGTGGTGACAGCCTTGATTCTATCAACGCAACCTCAAGTGCTATCGTGAAATATGTGTCTCAGCGTGCCGGTATCGGTATCAACGCAGGTCGCATCCGTGCACTGGGTAGCCCAATCCGTGGTGGCGAAGCATTCCACACTGGCTGTATCCCATTCTATAAGCATTTCCAAACTGCGGTAAAATCTTGCTCTCAAGGTGGCGTACGTGGTGGTGCAGCAACCCTGTTCTACCCTATCTGGCACTTAGAAGTAGAAAGTTTATTAGTGCTGAAAAACAACCGTGGTGTTGAAGGAAACCGTGTTCGTCATATGGACTACGGTGTACAGCTCAACAAGTTAATGTATGAACGCCTGATCAAAAACCAAGATATCACCCTATTCAGCCCATCTGATGTTCCAGGCTTATACGATGCATTCTTCGCTGATCAAGACGAATTCGAACGCCTATATGTGCAATATGAGCAAGATGAAAAAATCCGTAAATCCAGCGTAAAAGCGGTAGAATTATTCTCTTTGATGATGCAAGAACGTGCATCCACAGGCCGTATCTATATTCAAAACGTTGACCACTGCAACACCCACAGCCCGTTTGACCCTCAGGTTGCCCCTGTTCGTCAATCCAACCTGTGTTTGGAAATCGCACTGCCAACTAAGCCATTAAATAACGTCAATGACGAAAATGGTGAAATTGCCCTGTGTACGCTATCTGCATTCAACTTAGGTGCGATTGAAAGCCTCGATGAGTTAGAAGAGTTAGCTATCTTAGCGGTTCGTGCATTAGATGCACTATTAGACTACCAAGATTACCCAATCCCTGCGGCACAAAAAGGCTCTATGGGCCGCCGTACTCTAGGTATTGGTGTGATTAACTACGCATACTACTTAGCAAAACACGGCGTTCGTTACTCCGATGGTAGCGCCAACAATCTGACTCACAAAACATTCGAAGCGATTCAATATTACTTACTGAAAGCCTCAAATGAATTAGCGAAAGAGCAAGGTGCTTGCCCGTGGTTCAATGAAACTACCTATGCACAAGGCGTGTTACCTATCGACACTTACAAACGTGAGCTCGATAAATTAACTGACGAACCACTGCATTACGATTGGGAAGCTCTGCGCCAAGAGATCAAACAGTATGGTCTGCGCAACTCAACGCTATCTGCATTAATGCCATCAGAGACCTCGTCTCAGATTTCGAACGCGACCAATGGTATCGAACCACCACGCGGTTATATCAGCATTAAAGCATCAAAAGACGGTATCCTGCGCCAAGTGGTGCCAGATTATGAAAATCTGAAAGGGGCTTACGAGCTATTATGGCAAATGCCTTCCAATAGCGGCTATCTGCAGTTAGTTGGGATCATGCAGAAGTTTATCGATCAGTCGATTTCTTCTAACACAAACTATGACCCAACCCGTTTCCCAAATGGCAAAGTGCCAATGAATCAACTGTTAAAAGATTTATTGTTAGCTTACAAGTTTGGTGTGAAAACACTTTACTACCACAACACTCGCGACGGTGCTGATGATGTTCAGGGGGATCTGGAAGAAGTTGTTGAAAGCGCAGATTCTGATTGTGAAGGCGGGGCTTGTAAAATTTAATAGGGATGGTTATGTCACATTCATACACGATTTTTTCTCAGAAAAAAAATAACCAGCTGCTGGAGCCGATGTTTTTCGGCCAGCCTGTGAACGTTGCTCGTTTTGATCAGCAAAAATATCCTATTTTTGAAAAACTGATTGAAAAGCAGCTCTCATTCTTTTGGCGTCCAGAAGAAGTTGACGTGGCGCGCGACCGTATTGACTATAATGCGCTGCCTGATCATGAGAAACATATTTTTATCAGCAACCTGAAATACCAAACGCTGCTCGACTCTATTCAGGGTCGCAGCCCTAACGTGGCATTTTTACCACTGATTTCAATCCCAGAATTAGAAACTTGGGTTGAAACTTGGTCATTTTCAGAAACAATTCATTCACGTTCATACACGCATATTATTCGTAATATCGTGAATGACCCGGCGATTATCTTTGACGATATCGTTGAAAATGAAGAGATCTTAAAACGCGCTCGTGATATTTCTGAGTACTACGATACGCTGATCGAAATGACCAACTATTACCATATGTTTGGTGAAGGGACGCATACGCTGGGTGGTAAACAAATCACGGTTTCACTGCGTGCACTGAAAAAGCAACTTTATTTATGCTTAATGAGCGTTAACGCCCTCGAAGCAATTCGTTTCTATGTCAGCTTCGCGTGCTCTTTCGCCTTTGCTGAACGCGAATTGATGGAAGGTAACGCAAAAATCATCAAGCTAATTGCTCGCGATGAGGCGCTGCACTTAACGGGAACTCAGCATATGCTGAACCTGTTACGTTCAGGTCAAGATGACCCTGAAATGGCAGAGATTGCCGCTGAGTGTGAAGACGAATGCTATCGCCTGTTTGTGGATGCCGCAGAACAAGAAAAAGAGTGGGCTGAATATCTGTTCAGCGAAGGCTCTATGATTGGTCTGAACAAAGATATTCTGTGCCAATATGTGGAATATATCACCAACATTCGTATGCAAGCGGTTGGCCTGAAATTACCATTTGAAGCCCGTTCTAACCCTATTCCATGGATCAACGCATGGTTAGTGTCAGACAACGTTCAAGTGGCGCCACAAGAAGTGGAAGTCAGCTCTTATTTAGTCGGTCAGATTGACGCTGAAGTTAACACCGATGATTTGAGTGACTTCGAACTGTAATTATGGCTAGTCATAAAATCACCCTGCGTCTCACGCAGGGTGTGCAAGTCCCCTACCACACTGATGTTCACACCAGTTTATTGGACGCCCTTGAAGATAGTCGAGTGCCTGTCGAATATCAATGCCGAGAAGGCTACTGTGGCTCATGCCGCGTAACCTTATTAAAGGGAAAGGTTGGATACAAACAGAAGCCTTTAGCCTATGTTCAAGAAGGTGAGATATTACCCTGTTGCTGCCATCCACTTTCCGATATTGAAATCGAGTAGCGGCGCGAGTAATACGATATATCTAACAATAAAAAGCGATTGCTTTGATGACTCGAGCAATCGCTTTTTACTTATAAACTTTCTGCTTATAAAGTAATGCCCAAAATAATTAGAGTTGCAGGTAGGCAGCAAATGAAATTAGTCGGAACACATACACAAGTATGTGACCCGACTAGCTAAGCGCAGCTAACACGCCTGAAACTTGAAGTATGACGGATATCTTTATAAATAACCGTACATCGCAGCAAATATCCAACCAAACACACAGGATACACCCACCCCGATTAAGCCTGGCAGGATAAAGCTATGGTTGATAACAAACTTACCAATGCGCGTGGTACCAGAGCGGTCAAACTGAATAGCCGCAAGGTCACTAGGGTAAGTTGGCAGGATATAGTAACCATAGCACGCTGGTGCAGAAGCAATGATATATGCAGGGTCAACACCAATACCCAGAGCAATTGGTACCACCGCTGCTAATGCCGCCGCCTGTGAGTTCACAAATTTAGATACTAACAATAAAACAACCGCATAAGCCCAAGGGAAATCCTTCACCAAAGTCCCTAACGTTCCTTTGATTTCATCCATATGAGCACCGAACATGGTTTCTGCCATCCATGCAATACCGTATACCGCAACAATAGCTATCATCCCTGAACGGAACACTTCGTTTTTGGATATCTGTCCTGGATTGGTTTTACAGATAATAATAATCAGCGCACCGGCTAATAACATAAACATCTGAATTACCAAGACCATAGACAACGGCTTACCGTTAATTAATGGTCTTAATTCAGAGAATGCACCAAGCAAAGCAACAACAACAATAGAGGCTAAAAAGATCCACATTGCCACCCAGTTAATTTTAGGCAGCTTTTTATCCAGTAGCGTAACCGTCTCGCCATAAACATAATCATGGTTTTCTGGAACAGAAATAAATTCTTGGAATACCGGGTCTTTATCCAGATCTTTACCGCGGAACCAGCTAAAGATACCTATTGCTAAGATACCAATTAAGGTGGATGGAATGGTGATGGCCAGTAAATCTAAAAATTCAAGTGATTTACCGTTGATGGACACGCCATTTAACATGGCGACTAAAGAGACAACCGCTACGGAAACAGGGCTGGCAATAATCCCCATTTGCGCACCAATACTACTCGCCGCCATTGGTCTTTCAGGACGAATATTATTCTTGATCGCTGCATCATAAATGATTGGCAAAATGGTATACACCACATGCCCGGTACCACACAAAATGGTTAAAATACAGGTAACGAAAGGTGCAACAATGGAAATGTATTTTGGATTTTTACGCAGTAAACGTTCTGCGATTTGCAGCATAACGTCTAAACCGCCTGATGCTTGTAAGGTTGCTGATGCTGCAACAACAGCAATGATAACAAGCATAACGTCTACAGGGGGTTTTCCTGGAGGTAAACCAAAGCCAAAGACAAGTATAACTAGGCCAACACCGCCTAGCAGCCCGAGTGCCATACCGCCTTTTCTTGCTCCGTAGAACAAGCAGACAAGTATAATGGCAAGTTGAATCATAAAGTCCATAGGTCCATCCTTTATTTATAGGTTTCCACTATTATCTAGAGGGTCTTAATGTATTAATTTGATTTATATTAATTTAAAAAACAATATTGTTTTATTTTCATTCCTAATATTTTGCCCCCATCACAAAATTTACCTTTAGTTGCTGCCATAATGCTCAGTTAAATAACATAATGAGTAAAATCAATCTTATAACCCCCATTTTTTAACATTTAAACCCCATCAAGTTTCACGTCTTATTTTCATTCTTAACAAAAAATCACCCTTGGCGAGCAATTTGTCACGCCCCCATACATTAATAGAATTTTTGCCTTATTTTGACTGTAATTTATTATTTACACGAACTGTAATTCAGATTTGACAGAGTAATCGCAATCGCATAATCTGCTTAAATTATTAATAACCCGAATTCAATCAGAGGAATTTGTGAAGAATCGTACCCTTGGCAGTATTTTGATCGTGGCAGGAACAACAATTGGTGCAGGAATGCTAGCAATGCCGCTAGCGGCAGCAGGTGTTGGCTTCACTGGAATAGTATGTTTGTTAATTGGTTTATGGATGCTAATGAGTTATACCTCATTACTACTGGTCGAAGTTTATCAGCATAATCCTGCCAATATGGGTCTCGGTAGTGTCGCGAAAAAGTACCTTGGTCCCATCGGTCAAGTTGTCACTGGTTTGAGTATGTTATTGCTGATGTATGCTCTGACAACTGCCTATATTGGCGGAGCTGGAGTGCTAATCTCTGATAGCCTATCCTCTTGGTGGGGGTTCACCGTTTCGACTCAAACTGCCATTATCATGTTTACTATTGTTGGTGGTGCCGTGGTCTGTGTGGGGACTCATTCCGTCGATTTTATTAACCGAATTCTTTTCACGGCGAAAACTATTTTCTTAGTGATCATGCTTGCCGTTATGATGCCCCATGCCGAGGCGGTTAACCTAAGCACCATGCCGCTGGAAAAAGGTCTTATACTCGCCGCTGTTCCCGTGATTTTTACCTCTTTTGGGTTCCACGGAAGCGTACCAAGTTTAGTCAATTACATGAATGGGGATGTACGCAAGCTGCGTATCATTTTCATTACAGGGAGTGCTATTCCTCTCGTTGCCTATATTTTATGGCAGATTGCGACTCTCGGGGCCATTCCATCCAATACATTTATGGGGATCCTTGCCCAGTCTTCAGGTTTAAATGGATTATTAACCGCAATCCGTGACGTGGTTGCCACCCCACGAGTGAATATGGCGGTTGCTCTGTTTATGGATTTAGCATTAGCGACTTCGTTCTTAGGTGTGGCTTTAGGTTTGTTTGATTACCTTGCAGACTTATTTAAGCGTAGTAATGATTTCATTGGTCGTGTGCAAACCACGCTGCTGACCTTCGTCCCCCCGTTACTCGCAGCATTGTTCTTCAGTAGTTTCGTCCAAGCATTGACCTACGCCGCTGTCGCATTATCTGTCTTAGCATTAATCATACCGGCACTATTAACTATGCGCGTACGCAAGTTAGAAGCCAATGGCATTTACCGCGTCAAAGGCGGCACGCCAATCCTCACTTTAGTCCTGCTGTGTGGTATTGCGGTCATCGCCATCCAGTTCGCCATTGTGGCCGGCTTCCTACCGAATGTAGGTTAATCCCTCACAAATTTCACACATAAAAAAACACCCCAATATGGGGTGTTTTTGCTTTATCTTTTTGCTTTGCTCTTGAAAAAATTGAACACTGCTATTTTTCAAAATAGTTCATGTTGTAGCTAGGCGGCAAACGCGCTAATCCCTAGGAGCATACACAAGTATGTGACTAGGGTTGGCAAGAGCAGCCAACAACGCTACAGCGTGAAATATGAAGAAAAATCTATCCCAGGGAGCATACATAAGTATGCGACCAGGGTTAGCAAGTGCGGCCAACAACGCCACAAATCAAAATATAACGAGAATATTAGAAGGATAGGCCGGCACCTACATACCACCCATCCGCCAGCTTCTCATTACGATCATCATGCGCACCCTTCATCTCAATCAGACGATAACCCGCATCAACCGACAGCGGTTTAAACACGGTATAGCGCGCACCTGCTTTCGCTTCTACATAAGATTTGCTACCTGAAGTCAGTGATTCTGGTGCGCCATACGCTTCACCGTAGAAGCTTAAAGATGGCAGAGCTTGCCAGCTTAAACCGCCACCTAAGGCTGCTGCTGCACCGTTAGAACCATCTTCAGGGGATAAATACAGAGCTTTACCACCTACATAGGCATTAAATGGTCCTAATGGCAAACCGAACGTTGCGCCTAGGCTACCTAACTCGCCATTGTGGTCACTGCGCGCCCATGAACCATTAAATGCTAATCCTGAACCTTGGGTTCCGAAACCACCGCTTAATTCGGTAAAGTGCTCACCTGCACTGAAATCAGCAGAAATCGCTTGGGCTGCCCCCATATAAAATGCGGATGTTGCCGCAACGGCTAAAAGAACTTTGCGCATTATTATTTCCTTTATTATTAAAAATTAAAGTATCATGACGATGTTACGTGATTTAGTGCACGTACTCAGTCTTTTTTGCCTAAATTTACGTTAGAACACCTTTTAACGCACGATAAGTTAAATTTATCAGTGAGTTACTTCAATTTAATTATTTTCTGACTAAACTTCTTACTATGATTACAGTAATTGGTCAGAGCGATTAGATAATTATTTCTTTACTTATTATAGTATTTATCAAGTTTATTATAGAGATGAAGTGATATTCTACAAACATTCATCCAGTTAGTTACTTTTGTATAGCCTATAAATCTAATAGCTTGGGAGTATTGTAATGAAAAAAAGAGGTTTAACTACCGCTTCAGGTGCACCTGTTGTAGATAACAATAACGTGATGACCGCGGGTAAACGTGGCCCGATGCTGTTGCAAGATGTTTGGTTTTTGGAAAAACTCGCCCACTTCGATCGTGAAGTGATCCCAGAGCGTCGCATGCACGCGAAAGGTTCAGGGGCATTCGGTACCTTTACCGTCACCCATGATATTACTCGTTATACTCGCGCAAAATTATTCAGTGAAGTAGGTAAAAAAACGGATCTATTCGTACGTTTCTCCACTGTAGCGGGTGAACGTGGTGCCGCTGATGCCGAGCGCGATATTCGTGGTTTTGCCATGAAGTTTTATACCGAAGAAGGTAACTGGGATATGGTGGGTAACAACACCCCTGTATTCTATCTGCGTGACCCATTGAAATTCCCTGACTTAAACCACGTTGTCAAACGCTGCCCTTACACTAATATGCGTAGCGCTGCCTATAAATGGGATTTCTTCTCCCATTTACCTGAAGCACTTCATCAATTAACCATTGATGTCAGCGACCGTGGCTTACCGAAAAGTTATCGCTTTATGCACGGTTTTGGTAGCCATACCTATAGCTTTATCAATGCGAATAACGAACGTTTTTGGGTGAAATTCCACTTCCGTAGCCAGCAAGGTATCGAAAACCTCATGGATGACGAAGCAGAAGCGCTGATTGGTAAAGATCGTGAAAGCTCTCAACGTGACCTGTTTGACGCTATCCAACGTAAAGAATATCCTCGCTGGAACTTACAGATTCAGGTCATGCCAGAAAAAGAGGCGTCAACCGTCCCTTATAACCCATTTGACCTAACCAAAGTATGGCCACACAAAGATTATCCATTGATTGATGTGGGCTATTTTGAACTGAACCGTAACCCAGACAACTATTTCTCTGATGTGGAACAAGCTGCATTTAGCCCTGCGAACATCGTACCGGGGATTGGATTCTCTCCAGACAAAATGCTGCAAGGCCGCTTGTTCTCTTATGGGGATACTCAGCGTTATCGTTTAGGTGTTAATCACTATCAAATTCCGGTGAATTCCCCACGCTGCCCATTCCATAATTATCATCGTGATGGTGCAATGCGCGTTGATGGCAATAGCAGCAATACCGTGACCTATGAGCCAAACAGCGCGGGTATGTTCCAAGAACAACCTGATTACAGTGAACCACCATTATCTATCGAAGGTGCTGCTGATCATTGGAATCACCGTGAAGATGAGGACTACTTCAGCCAGCCTCGTGCACTGTATGAATTGCTGGACGATGCTGAACATCAACGTATGTTCCAACGTTTAGCAGGCGAACTGATTGAAGCGTCAGAAGAGACACAAAAACGTCAAATCGAGTTGTTTAAGAAAGTGCACCCAGAATACGGTGCTGGCGTTGAAAACGCATTGAATGCGCTGAAATAAGCAAGCATTTCCTATGATGACCAAGCGCTAGAACTTTCTAGCGCTTTTATTTATTCCTTAATGAGTTCATTCCACGCTTAATTCGTCACTATCTTTGTGTTAACACCCACTGCTTCACCTGCTGGCGAGAAACTTTAATCCCCCCAGCTTTCAATTCAGGAACTAAACGATAAAACGCCATTGGGAATTGATATGGGGCAAGTTTATCTTTTAGCCAATCCGCCAGTATGTTCAAGTCGATTGATTCATCAGCGTCAATCACTGCCACCGGACGCTGTCCAAATTGCACATCATCAACAGGAACAATAAAGCTTTGGTGCACATTAGAATGAGCATTGATCACCGCTTCAATATCTTCCGGCTGCACACACTCCCCACCACTGATAAATAAATTATCTAAACGGCCTAAAACCTGATATTCACCATCAATAAAGGCACCTTTATCATTCGTTTTAAACCATCCATCCACTAAATTTAAAGGATGTAATTCACCATCAAACCAATACCCTAAGGATTGACTGTCCGACTGAATTTGAATTTCATCATCCACCAGCCGTACTTGTTTCCCCATTAACGCAAGCCCTACACCTTTCTTACCATCTGTACGTTTGGCGCACACGGTTGACGCCATTTCTGTCATCCCATAACCACTCCAACATACAATACCGCGCTGCTCGGCTAGCTCCGTTAAACTGGTTGGGATCATCGCGCCCCCCAACAACACCTCTTTCAACGCAATATTGAATGGCATCTCGTCATTTAATAACCGCCATAGCTGAGTCGGCACTAATGATGCATGGGTGACCCCCTGTAATGCCTCTGGTAATGGTGTAGAACGAATAGCGAGTTTTGCACCGCTCAGTAACCAACGCCATACAATCCCTTGCCCTGAAACGTGAAATAGTGGCAACGAAAGTAACCAGCAATCATCTTGCTGATAATTCATGGCATCCAGTACGCCAGCCGCACTGTTCAGATGGGCTGAAACACTGTGTACTGCCGCTTTTGGTAACCCTGTTGAACCAGAGGTTAATATCAGCGTGGCGGGCTGGTTATAAGCTTTTTGAAAGCTAACTGGCGGGAAATCATCATGCTCAGTAAAATGATAATAAAACGGATAGTCTAAATGGCGGTAACCAGACAATGCATCAGATTCATCAGTAAAATCCATCACTGAGCTGATATCAAGATGAGGAAGCAACTCAGTCAACAAGCGTTCAGGAAGACGAGGATTGAGAGGAAGCACCCTCACCCCACATGCAATAAGCGCCAGCTGGCTCAGTAACAGTTCCTTGGAGTTTTTACCGCGTAACGCAACACATTGCCCTTTGCTGACACCTTGCATCGTGAAGTAAGTGACTAAATCCGCAATTTGCTGATTTAACACCGCCCACGTCACCGCGTCAGTATCATTAAAAAGTGCAATGTTATTTGGTTGAAGACTGGCCCAATGCTGCCAAGGCCAGTCGGTAAAGCGGATAGACGATAATGTTAACTCTGCCATACAACCGTCAGTTCATCTAACTGTTGAACAGGAATTTGGCATTGTGGCCAAGGTCTAACTAACTGAGATTGGATCAGCGAAACCGTATCTAAACCTGGAATAGTGTTCGGTGTTAACCAATTTGCGACCCGCGCCAATTGGGTTAAGCCAAAGCTACTCTCGATGGATGAGCTGATCACTGCCTGCATCCCTAACTGATGAGCTTGTTCCACCAAGCTACGGCAATAACTCAAACTGCCCGTTAAGGTCGGCTTAATGATAATAGCTGCCACACCTGGTTGTGCTTCTACTTTGAAGCCTTCTTCACGCACACTTTCATCCCATGCGATAGCGATGCCAGTATCCGCAGAAAATTGCAATGATTCTTCACGGGTTTTGCAAGGCTCTTCAAGGAACGCAATGCGCGCACGGTAATCTGGGTTCACATATTTAGCGAAACCATCTGCTTTTGCACGAGTCCAGCTGCGGTTAGCATCCAAACGCAATTTTAGCTCAGGCACCGCTTCCAATAATAAGTTTGCCACCATGCCATCACGCACAGCTTCGTAGAGCCCCACTTTCACTTTGGCGACTTTTTCCCCTTCCATTGCATCAAGGCTCAGGATCAGATCATCAGGGTCACCGCTGCATAATGGTGCTTTACGATAATCCGCTTGTTGTGGAAGCTCACCAGTTAGCTCTGCTAATGCACAGCTACAGCCAAAGGCAACTGAAGGTAAATGGCTTGGCGTCATTGTGCCTTCATTCACCCATTCATTTAGCCATGCGATGGTGTCTGCGGTTGCTTCTTCCAAGGTTTCACGGCTAAATTCCGGCAGAGGTGAAATCTCCCCCCAGCCTTCGCTATCCCCATCTTGTAAACAGACTAAAAGCCCATCACGGGTTTTCAATCGTTGATAGCGAAGGATAACGCCTGCCTCCATCGGCAGGCTGAACGAGTAAAGTTTGGCTTTTCTCATTATGGATTACGCTTATATTTAGAGAAATCTGGCGCACGTTTTTCGTTGAATGCGTTACGCCCTTCTTGACCTTCATCTGTCATATAGAACAACATCGTTGCGTTACCCGCTAACTCTTGCAGACCCGCTTGGCCATCACAGTCAGCATTCAGAGCCGCTTTCAAGCAACGTAATGCCATTGGGCTGTTTTCCAGCATTTCACGGCACCAGCGCACCGTTTCTTTTTCTAAATCAGCATACGGTACAACGGTATTTACCAGACCCATATCTAATGCTTCTTGCGCATTATACTGACGGCACAGGAACCAAATTTCACGGGCTTTCTTTTGACCAACGATGCGCGCCATATAAGATGCGCCCCAACCGCCATCAAACGAGCCAACTTTAGGACCAGTTTGGCCGAAAATCGCGTTATCGGCTGCGATGGTTAAGTCACACATCATATGTAAAACGTGACCGCCACCGATAGAGAAACCGGCAACCATTGCCACGACAGGTTTTGGACAAGTACGAATTTGGCGTTGGAAATCCAATACGTTCAGATGGTGAGTACCGCTTTCATCACGGTAACCGCCGTAGTCACCACGGATTTTCTGGTCACCACCTGCACAGAAGGCTTTTTCACCTTCACCTGTTAGGATGATAGTCCCGATATGGTCATCATAACGCGCGTCAGACAATGCTTGGATCATCTCTTTCACGGTTTGAGGACGGAATGCATTGCGCACTTCAGGGCGGTTAATGGTAATTTTAGCAATCCCTTCTGGGGATTTGTGATATCGAATATCGTCAAAACCTGCTGAGCAATCTTGCCACTCAATCGGTGCGTACAATTTTTCTTCGCTTGGATAAATCATTATCAAGTTCCTTTAACCACAGTGTGATAAAAAATGGTGAAGTGCAATCACATAATGTTGGGGATTTTCCCGATGCGCATTATGCCCTGCATTCTCAATTAGCGTAAACGGCAATGCGTATTGTTGCGAAACGCCTCGAAATTTTTGGTCTTTCTCGCCGCAAAAATAGCAGTAAGGGACCGACAATTGCTTTAATGACTCAACTAAAAACGGCTGTTTGGACAATGACGTGTTTTCCAACATATCAGCAATGGCCAATGGGTTATTTTGACAACGTAATGCCACCAATTTTTCACGTTGATCAAGAGTAAGGTCAGCAAAAACTGCTTGTTGGTACCAGTCACTCAAAACCTGTTCGATAGGCTGATGTCGAAAACGTTCTGCCCAGCGATGGTCGTTATCGGCTCGCGCAATACGTTCTTGTTCACTCTGTAAACCAACGTTGCCCCCTTCAATCACCAAACCTTGTAGCCCTTGATGAGTGCTAAAGCAGGCAAAGTGCATCGCTAAGCGGGCGCCGAGCGAATAGCCAATCAACACATATTGCGAAGCAGAGTAATGCGCCAACAACTGGGTCAGTTGCTTATCAAAATCCACAAAGCCTTGGCAACCAATACGGTGTGAATCACCATGACCCGGCAAATCGACCACTAAACGTGGATAATTGGGGCAAGCCTCAACAATCGATGACCAATCATCGTGACTACCTAATAAACCATGAAGAAAAACTAACCACGGTGTTTTTTCGCCGTTGGCGGGTTGTTCTTGACTCGGATAATAGTGCGCAGCTAGCACGGTAAACTTTCCACGTCTTGCAGCAATTGTTTTAGTGTTCGTGCACCTTCATCCCCATCAACCACTAACTCAATCAGCAGTGTGCCGTGTTGATTGCTTTGATTATGTTGCTTGTTTTGATTATGTTGCTTGTTTTGATTGTGCCAAAATTCTTGCACCGTCTCTTTTAAGCTCGACCAGTCTGTCGGGGAACAATATTGCAAGCCAAACATCATCGCTGCACCCGCAAAGCTCACATTTTGAGGCATGCAATAATAGTTTTGGCGAGCTTCCGGGGAGGTAGGCAGCATTGAGAAAATTTGTCCGCCATTATTGTTCACAATAATCAATATGCTAGGAGCAGAAGGTTCACGTAACAATGCCAAACTGTTTAAGTCATACAGGGCAGAGATATCCCCGACGATACCCAGTGTCGGCTTCGCCGTCGCTCTTTGTACGCCTGCCATCGTCGAGATCAAACCATCAATACCACTGGCACCACGGTTACTAAATACCGGATAACCCGCTGGCAATTGTGCTAGAGCATCAATTAAACGCACAATTAAGCTATTCCCCACGAAAAGTTGTCCGCGAGGTGGAAGAAGCTCAGGGAGTTGATGTGCCACCGCCGCTTCAGAAAATTGACCTTGTAGCTGGGCTTGAACATGTTGCAACGTGCGGCTTGTCAAATCCGTTAAGCCTTCACTCCATGCACCGCGCGGTTGAGCCGGATGTTGCTCTATCCACCCTTTTACGCTGCAAGTTAGCTTACGACCTTGATGGTTGGCAGGATCTAAGCGCCCTGGGATAGTATCAATTATCCAATACTCTTGAGGATGGCATTGGCTTTGCCACTGTAATGCGCGTTTTCCCGTTAAGCTTGAGCCAAACTGAACCACTAATTCTGCTTCATCTAACCAGGCTTTAGCGTTCGGGTGTTGTAACCATAAATCAGCACATGGATAAGGCTGCCCAGTCTGAGAGAGCACATCACCGATAACTGGCCAACCCAGTTGTGCCGCCCATTTTGCAACAAGCTCTCCATCACTGCTGCTCATACGACCAGCAATCACCACCCCTTTTTTCTGGCGCCAGAAATACCAATCAGCCACTAATGCAACAGTATGAGTCGGAGGTTCGCTTAGCCAGGGGTGAGACGATTGCCACCAATCACCTAAACTGGCTTGCCACTCGGTTTCCCCTTCAGTTTCACCATAGAGTGGTTCAGCAAAAGGACAGTTCACATGAAATGCCCCATGACGTAGCTGATTCATCCCGTTATCTAGCGCAGAAACCAACCATTTCGCTGAAATATCCCGTGTCGGCCTTGGCAGCATTAAACTTTCGAACGGATGGCTAGCAAAAATATGGGTTTGGCGGATAGCCTGATTGGCACCACAGTCAATTAATTCTGGCGGTCTGTCTGCCGTGAGAAAAATGACTTTTTCCCCGGTTAATCCGGCTTCTATCAATGAGGGATAAAGGTTAGCTACCGCCGTACCGGAGGTGACAATCACGCCAACAGGCTCGCCACTCGCTTTCGCAAGTCCAAGAGCAAGATGGCCTAATCCACGCTCATCAAAGTGCGTATGGCAATGAAGTTTTGTGTTATTCACTGCGGCTAACGTTAACGGCGTGGAGCGAGAGCCGGGAGCAATACAGATATTTTTCATTCCGTGACGGGCTAACGCCTCAATAATTACCTCAGCCCAACGGAGATTAAATGCTGAATTCGACATAATGTGCTCGGTAAATTATTCATGATGCTGAGTGTAATAGGATTGAGAAAAATTTCTTGATCTCAAAACAATTTTTCATGAACTAATTGAAAATAAAAAAGAAATAACCATTTTAGCTATAGGGTTTTAGGCTATTTTTTTCATTGTGCTTTAAGTAAAGATTTTAGCCCTGCCGCTTTGTTTTCAATTTCTTCCCACTCTTGTTCGGGATCTGAACCACTCACAATCCCTGCGCCTGAATAGAGTGAGATTTGGGCACCATTAATTTGAGCACAACGCAACGAAACCGCAAATTCACTGCGATTTAAACTGATAAAACCGCCTGTTCCGGCGTACCAGCCACGAGAAAATGGCTCGTGCTCGGCAAGGAATTCACGGGCAACGCGACGGGGTAAACCACATACCGCTGCCGTCGGTTGTAAACGCTGCAAACAATCGCTGTCTGAAGGCGCTAATAGCGTCGCTGAAATGGAGCGATATAAGTGTTGGATTTTTCTCAGGCGGATTACCTTCGCAGGTGAAACATCAATACCGGTTACTGCACCTTGTAATTGCTGACAAATATCATCAACCACCACTAAATTTTCATGCTGGTTTTTACTATCTTCCATCAACCATTTAGCATTTTCAGCCGCTATCTCATCATCAATATGGTTAGCAACCGTGCCAGCTAATGCCTCAGAGTTAAGTTGCGTTCCTTGGCGCAAGTAAAGACGCTCGGGTGTCGAAGACATAAAACCAGAATGCGCACTAAACGCCATCATAAAATGATAGCAATGGTGATTCACTTTTTGGCTATCGGATAGAAACTCTGCCACCGTTATGGGTTGGGATAGCAACAATTTGGTTTCTCGTGCCATCACCACCTTTTCCATTTTGCCTTCGCGCATATCTTGAATTGCTCCAGTGAGTAACACACACCACTCATCATGATCGGGAATATGCTGCTGCCCAATGATTTGAGTTGATAATGGTGATACACCTTTCGATGCCGAATTTAGCTGCTGTATAAATGCAATAGCAGCTTGGAGATCCTGCGCACCATCAATGTTTAGAGCAACAGTCACCGTTGAGCGCAAGCGGAAGATTTCTAATCGAGGTAGAAAATAGAATGTGGATTCTCGCTTAAGGGTTTCACTGATACCTTCACCCACCCCATTCCACCCATTGAGCCCCCATAACCGCATATCGGGAATGTCAGTATGCTCGGAGATAAATTGCTCAGCATCTGTGATCGTATTAAATGATTTTACTGTGCCTAAAGCACTGCATTCTTCTGAACCATTACGATGATACCAATAGAACTGAGGGTAGTTATCTTGGGACGATAACCACGCTAATCCCGGAAACGCCTCTTTTGCGTCCATCTTCCACGCTAAGCGGGTATATTCGTTAGGATTGAGTACTAATGTAGACAAATGGGTCAGAATTTCAGCTAATAATTTATCAATTTTTGTTTTTGTCACTTTAGATTCCCACTACACCATCACAACGACATCGATTTACTTATAATTATTATATATCGCAATGTAATTTATTAATACATTCATTATTAATAGCACAAGATGTTTAAAAAACCGTCAGATAAAAACCAAAAATGATAAGTTTATGACATGTGCACAATTTCAAAATCATGTCATATCAAGCTGTTAAATAAAACCTTAACCCTTCTTACTTTGCATAAACTGGCTATTAGGTTGCGAATTGAATATAAAATATTAATAATTCACCTTATAAACTATTTTTATTCTTTAGTTAATTCTAGATGTTTAACTCTAATTAAAATTAATTTCTTATCATTTAAAAATCATAATATTCACTTTAAGAACTCAGTGACGGTTCTATATCTAAGTTTTAGGATGGTAATTCATGTAATAAATAAATATTTAAAACTACAACCAATGAGTTATTTTTTAGCGCTGATTTTCATTTTTTAATATCAACGTAAGCCCTGCGTTTCGAGTAGGTTATGGGTTATAAATTTGAACGTGATAAGCCTCTTGTTTATGACTATTAAAAACTTATAACGATAAAAATTTCACAGTAACTAAAACTTCATCATCATTAGAACCTTATAACTATTAAAGACGAAACATAGATCGATACATTAATCATCAAAGTAATAAGATAATTAGCTCTCTAACTTTATCATTCCATCTTCATTTAATTAATTGGAAATCCAGAATGAATACTCAGTTTAACTATGACAGAATTATTGAAAAGGAAAATATTGGGGATGCAACATTAGCATTATTAACCAATCAAGACTCCTTATCCGCAAGATCAGCAGGTATATTCACCCTTGAAGATTTAATTAATATTCACCGACACGTCCAGTTTGCTTTAACCCTTCCCATCAAAGAAATTGATATTTTAAAATGGTTTGGTATTAATGACGATAATGATTCATTACTGCCTGCTAATGAATTAACTGAGACTATCCTGAGTATTCGTAAACACGCCAACACCTGGGATAATGTTGAAATTAAAGTCAAAGAGCAATCCATCGATTTGTCTTTAACCAGTCGCAACATCATACAAACTGGCGATCAAATTCTTGAATATATTAATCACATGCCGATTATTCAAAAAATCTCAGACAGCTTAGAAGATTTATCTGAAAGTGATTTAAATCAGATCACCTACCAAAATGACGACCAACAAATTGCTACTGAACTTTTAAGTATTTTGCATTTAATTAAAGGAGATATAAAACAGCAATCGATTAAAACTATTCAAATTAAAAACACAGTCTCAGATTTTCGTGCTCATATTACTGGTGGATATCTTTCAGACTATACCCATGTAGATTCATTACTCTTCACAACAAAAGGACTATATCAACAATTAGAATCTAACGAGGATCTCAGCAATAACGAATCATTCTTGAAAGAGCTTATCGCCTTTAAGAAAAACGAACTACACCAATTAGAGCAGGAATATAGCCACTTTGTTAAGCTTTCCTTTACAGGGCTTACGGGAGGCATTATTGGCTTAGTGATTACAGGTAGTATTTTTGGTGTAAAAGCAGAAAACATCCGTGATAGAAAAAATAAATTAATTAGAGAAATCGAAGAAATAAACCATAAATTACATCAAGAACAGCTACTACAGAAAACTATCTTTGACATTCAAATTAATTTACAAAAAATTGAAGGTTTATTTAAAGATGCTCGTCTCGCTATTGACCACTTAGATTATATGTGGCTCGTGATCCTCACAGAGATTAAACAATCTATTGATATATTTGCAAGGATAAACAATGCAGAAAAACTGATCCGGTTTATCACGCAATTCAAACGTATCATCACATCTTGGATTTCTATTCAAGATTATTCAGTTCATTTGATTAGGCTATTTGATGAGCTACAAATCAATGAAAAAAACTCACAATAAAAGGCGTTAATATGCATGATAACCTCGACTTACCTATGTTACCTTCCATTGATATCTACCAATTAAGGTGCATTTCAAATAGCATTAGCTCTTTTAATAAAAACATTCTTAATTATGATTATATCATCTATGGTCGAATTCAAAAAATTGCGATTAAGATTGAAAGGCTCAATGAACTGATTAGAAACTCCGTTCCCATTCTAAAAATTAAATTAAATTATATTATTAGAAATGATGATTATGCATTACTCTCATATGAAAGTAATGATAATAATCCATCAGATATTCGCCGTAAAATTGCGACTACAGGTTTTATTGATGATTTAATAGATGTCAAATTTGAACTTGAAAAGCTTATTTCAAAAACACGCTATACACTAGAGTCATTATTAGTTTTCCATTTAAATGAGCCTAACAAACTGAAACATTCACAATATACTAAACAAAAAGAGTTTCTCGTGAACTCTAAAAACAGTAAGCAATCCAAGGTTAATGAATTAAATAACAATCTCTCAGTGATCCTCGCTGCGGAAGATATTATATTAAAACATAAAATTACAGATTTCTTTGATCGATATTTTCAAGGGAAAGAGCTTATCGACTCTATTGATATTCAACCTAATAAAAAAGACATTCTGAAATCGGCTATTAGTTATATTCGTAATTTATTAACGATGGTGGATGATGGGCTCGAATTTAGTCAACTTGTTGATGTGAGAATCTATATTAGTGACCAAATTATTGAGGCGCGAGAAGAAATAAATACGATAGACAATAATATATTTCGACTCTCGCAGCTCATGAGCTATGCCAATGATATCAATCAAATAGAAACCCACAAACAGACCATTATTACTCAAGCTAGCGCTTTAAAGTCTTATTGGGAATCTTGGTGTGGTTTTATGAGTGAGAAAGTCTCCGAGGAGTGTTTGAATTTCAATCAAATTAAAACCGTTAGTCAAATGCTAATGACCTATCTCAACGATATTGAGTATCAATATCAACGACAATTGCCAGATTAAAAAAAGCCCCGTTACTGTTAAGTAGCGGGGCTTTTTATCGGAACTGACTTATTTCCAGAAAACTAATTGTTGACTAAAACCAAGTTGTTTACTGAAAACCCGTTATTTACCGAACTTAGCTAACTGCTGGCAATGTTGATGTTGCAATATCAATAATCGGTTGTGGCCACAGACCAAACACGATGACGGCTATCGCACACAGCGCTGCAAACACAGTTCCCAACGTCATTTTTTCTGGGCCAGTATAACGGTCTGCATGCTCTGCATCACGGCTATATAAGCTCGCCATAAAGCGCAAGTAGTAGAATAATCCAAGTGCACTACCTACCACCACAGCCCCTGTTAGCCACCACAATTGTGCATAAACGGCCGAAAGGATGGCATAGAACTTACCGATGAACCCAAGCGTAATTGGAATACCCGCTAGAGATAACATCATGACCGTCATCACCATCGCCAATACAGGCTTGTGCCAGAATAAGCCACGGAATGCACTGAAGTCATCTTGGTCATCACCACGGTATGGGCTTGAAATCACGCTAACCACACCAAACGCCCCCAAGCTCGCTAACAAGTAGCTCACCAGGTAGATAGCAATGGTAACTTGTGCCAATTGCGCATCAACACGCATTGCCACTAACGTGACCAGTAAGTAACCCATGTGGGCAATAGATGAGTAACCAAGCAGACGCTTAGCGCTCTTCTGAGTCAATGCCAGTAAGTTACCAAACAAGATTGACGCAACCGCAATCACACCAACAACCGCTAATAACGTATCTGTTTGCGCGATGCCATCAACATGGGTAATCGGTGCTTCTAAGAAAATACGAACCAACACAGCAAAAATAGCGATTTTACTGCCAGTTGCTAAGAAAGCAGCAACGGGTGCAGGCGCACCTTGATAAACATCTGGCGTCCATAATTGGAATGGGAACAATGATAATTTAAAGCCGAAGCCTACAATCATCATGCCTAAACCAACTAAAATCAGAGGTGCGTGAATGCTGCTATGCGCTAAGCTTTGGCCCACTACGCTGAAACTTAAGCTGCCTGACTCTGCGTATAGTAAAGCGATACCGAACAGCAGGAATGAAGATGCTGCTGCGGATAACACCATATACTTGATACCCGCTTCCAAAGTACGGCTACGTTCAAAGGTATAAGCAACCAGACCAAATAGTGGAATAGAGATCAATTCAATACCGATGAACATCGACGCCATATGGTTCGACATTCCCAGCAGAACGCCACCCGTGACCGCAATGCTCAATAAGAGGTAAAACTCTTCTTTGTTATCATTAAAGCCTTCTAGCCAATGATAAGCAAAAATAGCGGTACCCATGCCTGCGATCAGAACCAGTCCTGAGTAGAACAGTGCAAAACCATCCACTAGCAGCAATGAAGTCACTGCTCTTGGCAGTAATGCTTCCTCACCCACTGGTGTAGGGATGGCATAGCCGTTAACCCAAATCAGTGAAACAAATGTCAGGAGAAAACCAACCACCGTGATTGCGGCGCTGGTTAAATGATCTCGCCGCCACGCAATTGACAGCATCACAATCACTGCGGTTAATCCAGCGAGGATCAACGGCAGCATTGCTAACAATTCTAAAGGTGTTATTGTCATGGCGAATTACTACCCTTGTGTTGAAAGTGAAGCAGAATACAGGTTATGCAGTGTTTCCATCGAGCCCGCAGACGTATCTAAGATAGGTTGTGGGTAGAAACCAATGATAACCAATAAAGCCGCCAGAACCAGTAAAACACCAAACTCACGAGCCGTTAGCCCTTTCAATTCAGTTTCTGATTTCGGCGTTCCGTAGTAAGTCTGCTGCATCATCCATAGTGCATAGATAGAGGCAAACACCACACCAAACACCATAATGCAGGTCACTAATGTGAATTGGCTGAAGCTACCGAAGAAGATCATGAATTCGCCGATAAAGTTACCTGTGCCCGGCATACCTAAGGTTGCTGCGGCAAAGAACAGGGATAAACCCGGTAACCATTTGATGCGTTTCCATAATCCACCCATCATACGCATATCACGGGTCTGAGTACGTTCGTACAGCTGACCACTGATAATAATCAGTGCCGCACCCGACAGACCGTTGGTGATCATTTGCACCACAGCACCTTGATAGGCCAGTGTCGATGCTGCGTAGATAGCCACAGTCACAAAGCCCATGTGGGATAAGCTACTGTACGCCGCTAAACGTTTAATATCCGTCTGTTTGAATGCTAACCATGCACCGTAGAAGATACTGATCACACCCAGCGTCATTGCCACTGGTGTAAATTGCAGTGAAGCCTCAGGGAACAGTGGCAGTACAAAACGTAATAAGCCGTATGCGGCTGTTTTCAACATGATACCGGAGATATCCACAGAACCCGCCGTTGGCGATTGTTCTTGGGTATCTGCCATCCACCCATGGAATGGCACTAATGGCATTTTTACTGCGAAAGCAATAAAGAAGCCCAGCATCAGCAAGAAGCTCGCCGTACCTGACAACGCACTTTCCGTACCCAGTAACGCGTTATAGTCGAATGTCAGCTCATTGAACGCAATCCAGTGAAGGATAACCAAGCCGATAATCGCCACCAGCATGATCAAACCGCTGACTTGCGTATAGATAAAGAATTTGGTCGCAGCCTTAACATGCTGACGGTTACCTGACCCTTTGTGCCCCCAGTTCGCAATCAGGAAGTACATCGGGATCAACATCATCTCCCAGAAGAAGAAGAATAAGAACAGGTCAACCGCGGTGAAAATCCCCATCACACCTGCAATAATCCATAGCAGGTTAAAGTGATAAGCACCTTGGTTCTCTTGCTGTTCGCTCCACGAACTGAGGATAGAAAACGCGCCCATGATGGCGGTTAACACCACCATCAACAGCGATAATCCATCAACCGCTAACGAGAAATTGATACCTAGCGCAGGGATCCATTCCGTTGAGTATGTGCTTTGCCACTCTGGAATACCTTGCGGGTTAACCAGCGAATAATTCCCTTGCGCCCAAAATAGTACCGCAAGGATAAGCGTGATTCCCATTGTCCCCAGCGCAACCCAACGAGGTGCACGGTGACTGAATCGGTCAGCCTGCCAGCTTAGCAGGGCACCGATAAAGGGAATAAGTATTAGCCAATATAATTGCATGGCGCAATGTGTCCCTTAATTAAACCAAAAGCAGCAGAGCAAGAATCAGCACTGCACCCAGCCCCAGAGAGGCAACATACCAACGGATCTGACCGTTTTCACTCACTGCTAGCCCTTTGTTTGCCCAACGTGAAAGATGTGCAGGGATATTCATCAGTGAGTTAATCGGATCGCTTTCGAGTAACCATGCAATCCCTTTGAAAGGTTTTACAAAAATTACATCATACAACCAGTCGAAGCCCCATGCGTGGTACCACCACGTAGAGAAGAAACGACCAATTGCTGTTTTCGCAATCGCATCAACGATAGAACGTCTAAACAGATAGAGGAACGTTGCAATCAACAGACCTGCGATAGCAAAACCACCCGAGATAGCTTCGATAAACAGTTTACCGTCTTCAGCTTCCATTGGTTTTGCAGGGAATACGCCCTCTAATGGCTGATGGATCATCGCCCCCACAAAGGTCGCGAGGATTGCCAAAATAGCCAGTGGTACAGTGTGAGTGATGCCTTTAACTTTATGCGCTTTGATTTTTGCTTCACCGTGGAAGACGATGAAAATCATACGGAAGGTGTAAATTGCGGTCATTAATGCACCGATGATACCCGCCCATAACAGCACAGTTTGCCCATCCACTTTCGCGCCCCACAAGATGGCATCTTTACTGTAGAAACCAGAAGTAAACAGAGGCAACGCGGCCAATGCACTACCACCGATTAACATCACAATATAAACGAATGGAATTTGCTTACGCAGGCCACCCATTTTGAAGATGTTTTGCTCGTGATGACACGCGATGATCACCGAACCTGCGGACAGGAACAGTAACGCTTTGAAGAAGGCGTGCGTCATTAAGTGGAAAATTGCCGCATCCCATGCTTGTACGCCCAGAGCCAAGAACATGTAACCAATCTGGCTCATGGTCGAGTAAGCAAGAACACGTTTGATATCCGTTTGAACCAGTGCTGCGAAACCTGCAAACAGCAATGTTACCGCACCCACAACACCCACTAAATGCAGAATGTCTGGTGTTAACAGGAATAATCCATGAGTACGTGCAATTAAGTACACACCCGCAGTCACCATGGTTGCGGCGTGGATCAGTGCGGAAACTGGCGTTGGACCCGCCATCGCATCGGCTAACCATGTTTGTAATGGTAGCTGAGCTGATTTACCGACCGCACCACCTAATAACATCAGCGTTGCCCAGTTCAGCATCGATAAGCCTTCCGGAGACAACTGAGTCGCACGTTGTGCCATTTCGCTGAAGTTTAAGGTGCCCAATTCGTTGTACAGGATAAACATGCCGATAGCCAAGAACACGTCACCAATACGGGTCACGAAGAAGGCTTTCATTGCCGCTTTACCGTTATCTGGGTTGGTATAATAGAAACCAATTAACAGATAACTGCACAGCCCTACCCCTTCCCAACCGAGATACATTAGCATCATGTTATCGGCCAGCACTAATACCACCATGCTCGCGATAAACAGGTTAGTGTAAGTGAAGAAACGTGAGTAACCTTCCTCGCCGCGCATATACCAAGAGGCATACACATGAATAAGGAAGCCCACACCCGTTACCACACCTAACATGGTCAGAGAAAGACCATCAAGAGATAGGCTAAATGGGATAGTAAAATTACCCACAGACATCCAAGTCCATAACATTTGTGGATAAACATACCCAGCTTCATGAGTTAAAAACTCAGAGCCTGCATAAAATGCAACTAGAGCGGCCAGACCCACTGAGCCTGCACCGATAATCGCGGATACATTTTCTGACCAACGACCGCGGGAAAATGCGAGAAGCACAGACCCTAACAGCGGGAACAGAATCGTTAAATAGAGTAAGTTCATTCGCGCATCTCACTGACTTTATCAATGTTCAGGTTTTGACGATGACGATGGAGTTGCAGTAACAACGCCAATCCAATACTCGCCTCCGCTGCCGCCAGAGTGATTGCCAGAATATACATAATCTGACCATCTGGTTGCCCCCAAAAACTGCCCGCGACCACAAAGGCTAATGCCGTTGCGTTCACCATGATTTCCAGTCCGATCAGCATGAAAAGCAGGTTGCGGCGAATAACAAGACAACTCAGTCCCATTACAAAGATAATTGCCGCTAAAATCAGACCATGTTGAAGAGGTATCATTGTTTCTCCCCCGCATTACGGCTGTTGCTGACAAGATCAGCGCTGTTTTCTGAACGGTCACGACCCACGTGGAAGGCAACAACCAGACCCGCGAGTAATAATAATGATGCTAGCTCAACGGCTAAGACGTAAGGACCAAACAAGCTGATACCCACTTCTTTCGCTGTGATAATCACACCTTCCGTTTTTTCTTGGTGAGAAAGACTGGTGATCCCATACACTAAAATACCCAGTAAAACGGCAGATAGCACTGCGGGACCAATCCACGTTTTCGGTGTTAACCAAGCGCGCTCTTGTTCTTGTACTGAGCGACCTAAGTTCAACATCATCACCACGAAAACAAACAGAACCATAATGGCGCCAGCGTAAACGATAATCTCTAATGCTCCGGCAAAATATGCACCGAGCGAGAAGAACACCATTGACAGTGCCAACAGAGAAACCACCAGATACAGTAGCGCATGCACTGGATTGGTATTAGTAATCACCCTCAAAGTTGCTAGAACAGCAACTAGACCGGCGATATAAAATGTAAATTCCATGAATATCGCTCCTTACGGCAACAGGTCTTTGACGTTGATAGGTTTCGCTTCGTTATCCGCTTCGCCTTTATCTTTACCTGCGATCGCCATACCTGATTTACGGTAAAAGTTATAATCAGGATATTTACCCGGCCCTGAAATTAACAGGTCGTTTTTCTCATAAACCAGATCCTGACGACGCCAATCTGCCATTTCGAAGTCTGGCGTCAATTGGATTGCCGTGGTTGGGCAAGCCTCTTCACACAGACCACAGAAAATGCAGCGAGAGAAGTTCACGCGGAAAAATTCGGGATACCAGCGTCCATCTTCGTGCTCCGCTTTTTGCAGTGAGATACATCCCACTGGGCAAGCAACCGCACATAAGTTACACGCAACACAACGCTCTTCACCGTCAGGATCGCGCGTTAGCACGATGCGTCCACGGTAACGGGGTGGCAGATAAACCGGCTCTTCTGGGTACATTTGCGTTTCCCGTTTATCGAACGCGTGTAGACCCACCATCCAAATACTGCGTACTTGGGTGGCGAAACCGACCAATAACTCTTTTAATGTCATGGTTCAATCACCCCTTACTGAGCGTTGTATAAAATCACTGCTGCGGTACCCAGCAGGTTAAGCAGTGTCAGTGGCAGACAAATTTTCCAGCCGAAGGACATTACTTGGTCATAACGTGGGCGCGGTAATGAAGCACGGATCAAGATAAACATCATCATGAAGAAGGCTGTTTTAATCGCAAACCACAGGAAAGCAGGCAGGAACGGACCATGCCAACCACCAAAGAACAGCGTCACAATCAGCGCGGACACAGTCACGATACCGATATATTCACCCACGAAGAACAGACCGAATTTCATACCGGAATATTCCACATGGTAACCGTCGGCAATCTCTTGTTCCGCTTCTGGCTGGTCAAATGGGTGACGGTGACAGACCGCGACACCCGCAATCGCAAACGTGATAAAACCAAAGAATTGTGGGATCACGTTCCACATACCTTCTTGGGAATTCACGATGTCGATTAAGTTGAATGAGCCCGCTTGCGCGACCACACCCATCAGTGACAAGCCTAAGAACACTTCATAACTCACCGTTTGAGCCGATGCACGCATCGCACCTAATAAGGAGTATTTGTTGTTACTTGACCAACCGGCGAACAGTACCGCGTACACCGCGAGACCCGCCATCATCAGGAAGAATAAGATCCCGATGTTCAAGTCAGCAACGTGCCAAGTCGGGCTGACTGGCACAATAGCAAACGCTAAGAACAGAGAACAAAATGCGATAACCGGCGCAAGCGTAAAGATTTTCTTGTCCGCGAACTCTGGGATCCAGTCCTCTTTAAACAGCATTTTGAACATGTCGGCAATCAGTTGTCCCATTCCAAATGGACCCACACGGTTAGGACCGTAACGGTTTTGGAATAGACCGAGAATACGGCGTTCGCCGAGACTCATGTATGCCCCACAGGTCACAACAACCAGCAAGATAACAACGGATTTAAGGATGGAAATCAGGACTTCCATCACCGCAGGAGAAATCCAATCCATCATGCGCCCCTCCGCAGATTATTCACTGACACGCCCGCCATCACAGGAGCAATTCCCGGCATCCCCAGAGGTAAACCGATTTGACCTACAGCAAGGTGCTGACTAATGCGCACTGGCAGATTAAAGGTTTGACCTGCATGACTAAACTCAGCGTTCACGCCTGCATTCAGACCCAGCGCCGCCGCATCTTGCGCATTCAACATGATATAAGGCTCAGGCATACGCTGCTGGATCACATCAGAACGTTGTGACGTTTCATCACTACCAAACAGATGATAGTAAGGTGCCACAACCCACTGTGCTTCACCGCCTTGGTAAGCCGCAGGAACCTCAGTAAAGTACGCCAATTTGCTTTCTTTCGAATTGAATAAACGCACCCCCGGATCACCAAACAGTAAGTGTCCGCCCACCTCGGCTTGGAATTTGTTCCATGCTTGTGGTGAGTTCCAGCCCGGCGCCCATGCAAATGGAATTTGCTGACGTGGTGCTTTCGGTTGGTTATTCCCTTCCATTGAGAACGCAAATGGTGAATCGATATCTTGCGGTTGACGCGGTTCATGAACCGATTTGTCCGCCAGCATTGCCGTACGACCGCTGTAACGATGCGGTTCACGCGCCAGTTTTTGTCCACGAATACGGAAAGAGGCTTTCGGTGCTGTATCTCTAATACCCGCAAATTGTGGCAGTGCAGCCACACACTCTTCAATAACGTGGTCTAATTGCGACCAATCTGCATCACGTTGCTGCGCTTCAGTTTGCAGTGAATGCATCCAGCGCCAGCTTTCGTTCATCACGATGCTGTTATCGTAGTAGGTTGGGTCAAAGACTTGGAAGAAACGTTGAGCACGACCTTCTTGGTTGATAAGCGTACCGTCTGCTTCAGCAAAACTTGCCGCTGGCAGGACTAATGTCGCTTTATCCATGATGTCCGTGTGCTGGTGGTCTGCCACGATCAGGTGCTTCAATTTCGCTAATGCGCTATTGACGGCATCCACGGTGCTATGACGGTAAAGGTCATTTTCCATCACGATAGCCACATCCGCTTCGTTAGCTTCAATGCGTGAGAACGCATTTTCTAATGGCAAGGCGTTCATCATCGCAAGACCAAAGCTGTTGGCATGAGATGCTACATAAGACAGACCAACGTTTGCACCCTTCGCTTTCAGCGCAAATGCCACGTTAGCTGCGGCTTCGATCATCGCATCGCTAGCACTATGACTACCGCTGATAATCAGTGGTTTTTTCGCACCCGCTAAAGCTTGAGCCACGGTTTCTACTTTCGCTTTCACATCAGCCGGTAAATCATTCACTGCCGGTGCGTCACCGTTGATCAGGTTAGCAATCGCGAAACCGAAACGCGCTTGATCTGCCACTGGCGCACGGTAATTGTACGCTGCAACATCATCTAAACGCGTGTCATCCACGTTAGTGATAAACAGTGGATACTTGGCGTGTTGACCAATGTTTTGAATCGCTGCGATTTGCCAGTCAGCCACTTTCTGTGCTGCTGCCATTTCACGGGCTTTACCTTTCACCGCTTGGCGAACAGACAGTGCCATACGTGCGCCCGTCTGAGTCAAATCTTCACCCAGAACTAACACCGCATCATAGCCTTCAATTTCACGCAATGTTGGGGTGTAAACACCGCCGTTTTGCAGGATGTTTTGCATCAGCGCTAAGCGACGTTGTTCATCCTTAGAAATACCGGAGTAGAAGTTTTCCGCGCCCACTAAAGCACGCAGTGCATAGTTGCTTTCAACGCTCGCACGTGGAGAACCGATACCAATCACTTTCTTCGCTTGATTGATGATCTGTGCACCGCTTTGCATTGCTTCAATCGCCGAAACCACCTGCTGTACGCCATCTTTGGTTAACAGCGCTTGGCGAGGACGGTCTTTGCGGTTCACATAACCATAACCAAAGCGACCACGGTCACACAGGAAGTAGTGGTTTACAGAACCGTTATAGCGGTTTTCAATACGGCGCAGTTCACCATAACGCTCACCAGGGCTGGTGTTACAACCGATGCTGCACTGTTGGCAGATACCCGGTGCAAATTGCATATCCCATTTACGGTTATAGCGTTCTGAGTGCGTTTTGTCGGTGAATACCCCTGTTGGGCACACTTCGACGAGGTTACCAGAAAATTCACTTTCCAGTGTGCCGTCTTCAGTACGACCAAAGTAGACATAGTTATGCGCGCCATACACACCTAAGTCGGTGCCATCGGCATAATCTTTGTAGTAACGAACGCAACGGTAACACGCGATACAACGGTTCATTTCATGACTAATGAATGGACCGAGATCTTGGTTTACGTGAGTGCGTTTTGTAAAACGATACTTACGCATGGTATGACCGGTCATCACCGTCATATCTTGTAAGTGACAGTTACCGCCTTCCTCACAGACTGGGCAGTCGTGGGGGTGGTTGGTCATCAGCCATTCAACAACACTTTCACGGAATTGTTTGGCTTCTTCATCATCGATTGAGATGTAAGTGCCTTCCGTTGCCGGTGTCATACAAGACATCACGAGGCGACCACGAGTGTCATCTGCGTTTTGATACTGCTTCACCGCACACTGGCGGCAAGCGCCAACGCTTCCCAGCGCCGGATGCCAGCAAAAATAAGGAATATCTAGCCCCAACGATAAGCAGGCTTGTAACAGGTTTTCAGACCCGTTTACGTCATATTCTTTGCCGTCTACATATATCGTAGCCATAGTCAGCATGCTTCCCAAAGGCCCGCTTTAGCAGGCGTTAAACATAAATACGTTCTTCGTCAAAAATTCGTTTAGCGGTTGCTCAATCGCTAAATGCTTACCAACGCTGCTTGAGCAGGTTTGGCTGGATCCCGGCAATCTGCACGATGTTACGCAGATCTTTTTTCGAGATACCCGCTTCGAACTCTCCACGGAAATATTTGATGGCGCTTTGTAATGGCTCAACCGCACCCGGTGCGTGTGCACAGAAGGTTTTGCCTGGTCCTAAGAAACGGCAAAGTTGTTCAAGAGTTTCGATATCCCCTTCTTGACCTTCGCCTTTTTCCAGTGCCTGTAGAATTTTTACGCTCCACGGCAGACCATCACGGCACGGTGTACACCAACCACAGGATTCACGCGCGAAAAAGGTTTCTAAGTTACGCACTAAAGAAACCATGTTGATTTCGTTATCTACCGCCATCGCCAGCGCTGTACCTAAACGGCTACCTGCTTTCGCGATATTTTCGAAATCCATCGGTAAATCGAGGTGATCGTTGGTCAGGAAGTCAGTTCCTGCGCCACCCGGTTGCCATGCTTTGAGTTTTAATCCATCACGCATACCGCCCGCGTAGTCTTCTAAGACTTCACGCGCCGTTGTACCAAATGGCAGTTCCCACAGACCCGGATTTTTCACGCGTCCAGAGAAGCCCATCAGCTTAGTGCCCGCGTCTTTACTCTTGCCGGCGCTTAAATCGATATACCACTGGTCACCGTGTTCTAAAATTGCAGGCACGTTACAGATGGTTTCAACGTTATTAACGCAGGTCGGTTTACCCCATGCACCTGAACTTGCAGGGAATGGTGGCTTAGAGCGTGGGTTTGCACGACGGCCTTCGAGGGAGTTAATCAGTGCGGTTTCTTCACCGCAGATATAACGACCAGCCCCGGTATGCACAAATAGCTCAAAATCAAAACCCGAACCGAGAATGTTTTTACCTAAGAGGCCCGCTGCTTTGGCTTCTTCGATGGCGCGACGTAAATGTTTAGCCGCTTCAACATATTCACCACGTAAGAAGATATAACCACGGTAGGCTTTTAATGCATAAGCACCGATAATCATCCCTTCCACTAATAAGTGTGGCAGTTGTTCCATCAATAAACGGTCTTTATAAGTGCCCGGCTCCATTTCATCCGCATTACATAAGAAGTAACGCAGTTTCATGTTTTCGTCTTTCGGCATTAAGCTCCATTTCAGACCCGTCGAGAACCCTGCACCACCACGACCTTTCAGTCCGGCGTCTTTGACAAGGTTAACCACTTCATCAGGAGCCATGCCTTTGAGGGCACGTTCGACACCTTTGTATCCGTTTTTACTGCGATACTCATCTAACCAGACTGGCTGCGCGTCATCGCGTAGGCGCCAAGTTAATGGATGCGTTTCCGCAGTACGGATCACAGGGTTTGCGGAGAAGTTTGTCATGGATACTGCTCCAGTAGCTTTTGAATATTTTCAGGCTGCACATGACTGTGGGTATCGTCATCGATCATCATCGTTGGACCCTTGTCACAGTTACCTAAGCAACAGGTTGGCAGCAGCGTAAAGCGACCATCAGCGGTGGTTTGACCTGGGCGAATACTCAGCTGTTTAATAATTTCAGCTTCTAAGCCTTGGTAGCCCGTAATATGGCAAACAACACTGTCGCAATAACGAATAATGTGGCGACCCACTGGTTGACGGAAAATTTGGCTATAGAATGTTGCCACGCCTTCTACGTCACTCGCAGGAATGCCTAAAACTTCTGCGATAGCGTGAATTGCGCCATCTTCGACCCAGCCACGATTTTTTTGCACAATTTTCAGCGCTTCAATTGACGCCGCGCGTGCATCTTCGTAGTGGTGTTTTTCCCCTTCAATTTCCGCTCGCTCATGTTCGGTTAAAACAAAACCGTGATTAGCTTGCGGTTCGAAGGTATTCACTACGTCAGACTGGCTGTTACAGCCACATTGGCCGGTGCCACATTGACCTTGTTTATCTTGTTCATTATGCATGGTTAGCGATCCACATCCGACATTACAAAATCGATACTACCCAGATAGACAATTAAGTCAGAAACCAAGCTACCTCTGATTGTCGCCGGAATTTGCTGCAAGTGCGCATAACTCGGGGTACGAATACGTGTACGGTAGCTCATGGTGCTGCCGTCACTGGTTAAGTAGTAGCTGTTGATCCCTTTGGTTGCTTCAACCATCTGGAATGATTCGTTAGCTGGCATAACCGGACCCCAAGACACTTGTAAGAAGTGGTTGATCAGGGTTTCGATATGCTGCAATGTGCGCTCTTTCGGCGGCGGCGTTGTCAGTGGATGGTCAGCTTTAAATGGACCTTCAGGCATATTCTTCAGACATTGCTCAAGAATACGGATACTTTGACGCATCTCTTCCACTTTGATCATTACGCGGTCATAGCAGTCACCGTTATGGGCGATTGGAATGTCAAATTCAAAGTTTTCATAACCTGAATAAGGACGTGCTTTACGTACGTCAAAGTCCACACCCGTTGCACGTAAGCCAGCACCCGTCACGCCCCACGCTAATGCCTCTTCCTTGGTGTAAGATGCCACACCAATAGAACGACCTTTCAAAATGGAGTTTTTCAGCGCGGAAGTCACATAGGATTCTAGACGTTTTGGTAACCAATCTAATAATTCACGCAGTAATTTATCCCAGCCACGCGGTAAATCGTGAGCAACCCCACCGATGCGGAACCAAGCTGGATGCATACGGAAACCGGTGATCGCTTCAATCACGTTGTACACTTTTTGTCTATCAGTGAACGCAAAGAACACTGGCGTCATTGCACCAACGTCTTGGATATAGGTACTGATATACAGCAGGTGGCTGTTGATACGGAACAGTTCAGACATCATGACACGGATAGTTTTTACGCGATCCGGTACTTCGATACCTGCCAGTTTTTCAACGGCAAGAATATACGGCATTTCATTCACACAACCGCCGAGATATTCGATACGGTCGGTATAAGGAATGTAGCTATGCCATGACTGACGCTCACCCATTTTTTCTGCACCACGGTGGTGGTAGCCGATATCGGGAACGCAGTTAACAATCTCTTCACCATCCAATTGCAGCACGATACGGAATGCACCGTGAGAAGATGGATGGTTTGGACCCAAGTTCAGGAACATGAAATCTTCGTTTTCATTTCCGCGATCTAAGCCCCACTCTTCTGGTTTGAAAGTCAATGCTTCCATTTCCAGATCTTGCTTTTGCTTAGTCAGAACAAATGGGTCAAATTCAGTGGCGCGCGCAGGATAATCTTTGCGCAGCGGGTGACCTTCCCAGCTTGGAGACATCAGCAGGCGACGTAAATTCGGGTGACCTTGGAAGGTGATCCCGAACATGTCCCACACTTCACGCTCATACCAGTTGGCATTTGGGAATAAAGAAACCACCGATGGCACGTTTAAGTCTTTCTCGTTAAGAGCCACTTTCAACATGATGTCGCGGTTTCGGTCAATGGAAATGATATGGTAGAACACACTAAAGTCTGCTTCTGGCAGACCTTGGCGATGAATACGCTGGCGTTCATCGACTCCGTGTAAGTCGAACAACATCACATAAGGTTTAGGTAGCTTCTGTAAGAAATCTACAATTTCCAGTAATTGTTCACGGCGTACCCAAACCACTGGCATGCCAGTGCGGGTTGCTTGAACTGAAAAGGCATCCGGGCCAAATTGGTTGCGCAGTTCCAGAAGCACAGGATCATTAATATGATCTTGTGTCTGCCATTCTGGCTGATTATGACTCGCTTGCGCTATCTGATCTGTCATCATTCTTCACCATAACGCTTGATCAGGTTTATTATTTCGCAACAACATTGCTCTGTTACGCTGTATGGCTAAAAGCCTTAAATTTCGTCAGGAGTACGCAGGTTGGTTACTGCAATACGTTCACCGTGTTTTCTTTCTCTTTCTGACTGCATATTCGCACGATAAACACCCTGATCACCGACAACCCATGAAAGTGGGCGACGTTCTTTGCCGATGGATTCTTGTAACAGAAGGAGAGCCTGCATGTAGGCTTCAGGGCGTGGTGGGCAGCCTGGAATGTACACATCCACGGGAATAAATTTGTCGACGCCTTGAACAACAGAGTAGATGTCATACATCCCACCTGAGTTCGCACATGACCCCATGGAGATAACCCATTTTGGTTCAAGCATTTGGTCATAAAGGCGCTGAATGACGGGAGCCATTTTGGTAAAACAAGTTCCCGCAACTACCATAAAGTCGGCTTGACGAGGAGAAGCACGCAGTACTTCCGCACCAAAGCGGGCTACGTCATGAACAGCCGTGAACGACGTCACCATTTCTACATAGCAACATGAAAGACCGAAGTTGTATGGCCACAGGGAGTTTTTACGTCCCCAGTTCACCACATCATGAAGTGCATGGGATAATTTCCCCATATACACACTGTTTTCAACTTGCTGCTCAAGGGGATCGGTAACGATTTCTTGAGTTTGCAGTGGGTAACGGTCGTTCTCACCGTTCGGATCTATGCGGGTGAGCGTATAATCCATTGTATAATGCCTCGCTTTTTACTGCGGATGACGATTGCTGATTTTAATAACTTCACTAGGACCTTTAACTGCGCGACGTGAACGGATTGGAGTCCAATCGAGTGCACCAACGCGGATCAGATAAAATAATCCCGCCAACAATACCAAGATAAAAATAGCGGCTTCGATGAAACCGACCCATCCCGCTTCGCGGATGGCGACAGACCATGCAAATAAGAACATAGCCTCCACATCGAAGATCACGAAAAACATCGCGACCAAGTAGAACTTGGCTGACATACGAAGACGAGCACTACCGACAGAGTCAATACCTGACTCGTAGGGAACGTGTTTTGTTCTGGCTTTGGCGCGGCTACCTAAGAAGTGACCTGCGGTCAACATGAAAGCGCAAAGACCAATAGCGCCGAGAAAGAATATAGCAAAGCCCCAGTTATGGGCTAACTCTAGGATTGATGTAGACATACTCGTTGCTTACTCATTACTTATGATACGTAACTGCTCTTTTTTGTAACACGGCAGTGTTGCACCACAATTGCCCAGTTAATCGAGAAGAAAGACCAAAATTGACCTCAAAACTAAAAGATCCCCAAACTAAAATCAGCCTGACGACTGCCGTTTGGTTTGCCCTTCTCTCACTACATTTTATTTTGCTCAAATGAGACAAAATAACCGTATTTATTACAAATAATTCACACGCTAAAAACATCTGCTAAACAAAATCAACTCATAAACTGCTAAAACGTGTCAGTGTTACTATACACAAATAAACACGCCAAGTAGTCTAACTGATTATTCGCTTTTACTACACTATTATCTCAGGAAAAACCTGTCTTAACAGACGAAAAAATGTGCTTTTTATTTGATCCAACGCACAGATTTATTGAAAAAATACTCAATTTGTTTACATAACATCCGAATTTAATTTAAGAGGTAATAACGAATTTTTATTCATCATCCCCACTAAGCCTATGACTACTCTCAGCTATTTTATCAATTCAGCAAATAAATATTGTTAACAGCGTAACAAATCGTTAACTAACTAATGAATTTCATGTTATGCCATATTCATCACAATTATTTCATGCTCTTACGCGTAAATCCATACTTAATAAGTGGTTAATTCGTGTATTTTGTCACCTATTGAGCAGAAACATTGTTCACTATTTTGTCACCTTAACTTTAAGTGAAATATCGTACTGTCAAAATCCCTTTTCCCCCCTATTAACCACTTAATGAGTACGGCCTGTAAATTTCAGTTAAAAACAATTTGATAACAATATAAATGTGTAACGTAAAATAATGAGGGAGATTTTAAGGAAGGGTATCGATTGAAAAAACGGCTGAGCCAGAATTAACTGGCTCAGCCGGATAAGCCTATTTTGATTAACTTGACACTTATCTTTGATAAAAATCCTATTTTATCGATAAGGACAGATCTCTATCTTATTGAGCGCTACTCTCAACTTGTTCAGCAACGGAATAAGAGATTTTTTTGTTTTCAATCGCATTAAAGACAGTGAGCACAAAATCTTTTTGCTCATCTGCATTTTTATATAGCCAGTACTGAATATCCGGCAAGCGAGGTAAACCATCTGACTCGCCTAAAACACGCAGATCCGCATTTTGCATTTCCATTGGACGTGCAGTGACTCCAACTTCGGCATTCACTGCTGCACGAACAGCAGGTAATGATGCCGCTTCATAAGCCACATGCCATGGTAAGCCTGCTTCATCTAAAGCATGAGTACATAACTTACGGTATGGGTTAGTTTCATCCATTACCACCAATGGAATTGGCTCATTTGGGCGTAACTGAAAATCAGGTGCGCTGTGCCATAAAATAGGAACAGTTCTTAATGCTGTTTTTGGGTGCTGGGGAATACGACTTGTCGTTAATGCTAAATCAATTTCATGATTATCTAGCATTGACTCAATAAACTGAGCACGTTTAATTCTCACTTCTACCGCGATGCGTGGAAATACGGAGGCAATACGGTTTAGTAAGAAAGGTAATAAGATATCGACTGTATCGTCGGATGCCCCGATACGCAATTCACCATCTGCATCGTTATAAGTCAAAGATGCGGTGGCATCATCATTAGCGCGTAAAATCTGTCTCGCATAGCCGAGTAGTTGCAAACCATGGGCAGTTAACAGCTTATTACGCCCGTGACGTGCAAATAATTCACGACCAACTAATTGCTCTAAACGTTGCATCTGCTGACTAACAGCAGACTGGGTACGACATACTGCGGCAGCGGCAGCGGCAAAAGTGTTAAGATCAGCCACTGCGACAAATGTGCGTAGTAAATCGAGATCTAAGTTCATTATGGGACGATTGGAATTTATCATCGTACATTCTCTTTATATAATTTTATGATACCTGGTGTTTCTGCTCTCCTCCGTGAGAATCAGCGAGTCTTAAAAATAATCCAACTTTTGCATTTCTAATCCGTAGATCTGCATTTATTGTATTCAATACTCTATATTGCTATATCTATTTGATAATTAACTTAAACAGCTTAATTATCCAAATAGCGTTTTAAATTTCTATCAATTAACGCGAGGTTGATTAATGTAAAACTCAATAAGCACGAAATAATTGAAGAAGGCTAAATAGTAACATATTTAATGTAGTTGCAATTATTTTAATGTAAGCTCTTTATGTAACATATGATGTAAATTAACAATTTTATTAATTATCAACACACTAAACATTATAAGCACGGTTTCACTAAGAATATTCTCATTAAAATAATCAATATTGCTAACAAAAAAAGCCAAAAACCCCCTAAAAAGCCCCGACCAATGGTTAAATTTATTTCTAATTTAATGATTTAAGATGCAAACTTACAGAGTGATACAATTTTTGTCACTTTGTCATTACGCGACTTTTTCGCCATTTTTTTACGACTCATTCACTGACACACTCCAAAACCACGATGATTATCAGGATTAGATCCTGACTTAATAACGACAATTAGAATCATAAGCTAACTTACTCAATACTTTAAGATAGCATATATCTGATTTATGTCTAAACCAACCTTTTGCACCAAAATTATCTAACATCTTCAAAAGCTTCCGAGGGAGGAGTACAGTAGATAGTAACGCCGGAAGTCCCCTATGATTGCTAGCCCGTTAGGGTAATGAGAGAACCATGAATACGATAATGAAATCCAATAAGCTTGATAATGTTTGCTATGACATTCGCGGGCCAGTTTTAAAAGAAGCGAAACGCTTAGAAGAAGAAGGCAATAAAGTCCTAAAACTGAACATTGGTAACCCGGCACCGTTTGGCTTTGAAGCACCCGATGAGATCCTCGTTGATGTCCTACGCAATCTGCCAAGCTCGCAAGGTTACTGTGATTCTAAAGGCTTATATTCTGCGCGTAAGGCAATTGTTCAACACTACCAAGCTCGTGATATTCACGATATGACCGTTGAAGATGTCTATATTGGTAACGGTGTTTCTGAATTAATCGTTCAAGCAATGCAAGCGCTATTAAACAATGGCGATGAAATGCTGGTTCCAGCCCCTGACTATCCACTCTGGACAGCAGCTGTTTCGTTATCGGGCGGTAATGCTGTTCACTATATGTGTGATGAACAACAAGGCTGGATGCCGGATATTGACGATATCCGCAAGAAAATCAGCCCACGTACCCGCGGGATTGTCATCATCAACCCAAATAACCCAACAGGGGCGGTGTACAGCAAAGAACTATTAATGGAAATCGTCGAGATTGCTCGTCAACATAGTTTGATTATCTTTGCCGACGAAATCTACGATAAAATTCTGTATGACGATGCGCAGCATCACTCTATCGCAGCACTAGCACCTGACTTACTCACCGTCACATTTAACGGGTTATCAAAAACCTACCGTGTCGCAGGTTTCCGTCAAGGTTGGATGGCGTTAAACGGTCCGAAAAAGCATGCTAAAGGTTATATTGAAGGGTTAGAAATGCTGGCATCTATGCGCTTATGTGCTAACGTGCCAATGCAACATGCTATCCAAACAGCATTAGGCGGTTACCAAAGTATCAGCGAATTTATCCAACCAGGCGGTCGTTTATATGAGCAGCGTAATCGTGCATGGGAATTGATCAACCAAATTCCTGGTGTCTCTTGTGTTAAACCACAAGGCGCCCTGTATATGTTCCCGAAAATTGATATTAAACGCTTTAATATCCACGATGACCAAAAAATGATCCTTGATCTGCTCCTGCAAGAAAAAGTGCTATTAGTTCAGGGAACCGCATTTAACTGGCCACAGCCAGACCATTTCCGTATTGTTACTCTGCCTTATGCAGATGACTTAGAGATGGCAATCAATAAATTTGGTCGTTTCTTAGAAAACTATCACCAATAACCCGTTATGCTGCATGACCAATAAAAATAGCCCTATATGGGCTATTTTTATTGCTGAACACTGAACATCTAAATATGAGGCTCTTTATTGGATAATTAAATAATCGAAATGAAATAAACAGCAGCCAAGAAAAATAAAAGTAATATAATAGGAAAATATTTCATGTTATCCTCAATTTTATTTACAGCGGAAATTTATTTTTATTATAGTTAATTATAATTACAGATCAATCCTATAAATATAAATTCATCATCATCCAATTAAGATTAGTCGGAATTGGAATATTATTTTACTGTCCTTTAAACTGTCTTTATTCGACTGTTTTATATAACAGATAAATACTCAACTTTATTCATTTTCATTATTTTCGATGGAAAAAACTAAATGCTAGTGTAAACATCACTTGATATCCAATGCTCAATGTTCTGAAAACGTATCGTCCCCCTATGGCAAAGTAAATTCAGCAATTGCCTTTTCTAAACCTCGATAGATTGATCTCATGACGTTAAGTGTTTCACCTCAGACATTTTCTAATATCATCCAGTGTTCTGCTGGTTACCCAAGCGCCATATAGCCCCCTGACGGTGTAAGCAAAAAATTATTTTCTCCTGCACCATTGCAATAATGGGCAGTTGTCATTTTTATAAGCTATTAAAAATACTAATTTTAATGAACACCCCTTGGCTTTGCTTAAAAAACACTCACTAACATTAAATATGATTTACTGTAAAATTACAGTATGATTTTATGATGAAATTATTGTTATAAAGAGGAATTATGAGCTACTTTTTCGCCCACCTTGCTAGAATGAAACTCATTCATCGCTGGCCGTTAATGCGTAATGTACGCACTGAAAATGTTTCAGAGCACAGTCTACAAGTCGCGATGGTGGCACATGCACTCGCAATCATTAAAAACCGCAAATTTGGTGGCAATGTCAACGCCGAAAAAATTGCCCTATTTGCCATGTACCATGATGCCAGTGAAGTTATCACGGGTGATTTACCAACACCGATTAAATATCATAATCAGCAAATAGCCCATGAATACAAAAAAATAGAAAAATTTGCTCAACAAAAACTGCTTGATATGCTACCTGAAGAACTGCAAGAGGATTTTAAATCTTTGCTGGTGGAAGAACTTCAATCTGAGGAAGAACATTTTATTGTGAAACAGGCTGATACTCTATGCGCCTATTTGAAATGTTTAGAAGAGCTATCTGCTGGCAATAGTGAATTCAAGTTAGCCAAAAGACGTCTTGAAAAAATGCTAGCTGAGCGCAATAGCCTTGAAATGGAGTATTTTATGAAAACGTTTGTACCTAGTTTTACGCTTTCATTAGATGAAATTAGCAATTAATATATAAGTACTGGTATGTTATATCTACCTATATATTATCTTTGTTAATCTACCAATCTAAAAAAAGAAACTTAGACCTAAGCTCCTTTATAAAAGAGCTTAATCAATTTTTTCTAATTTTACACTACAACCTATCATTGTAGAGAATGCAATATAAAATGTTTTCGCATCCCCATTAACACCCAATATGGCAAAATCAGATTCATCAATCGGGATAGTGCAACGTAAAGGCTCTTTTGTTTCATAAATCGCCCCACTCTTCGTTACGAATTTTATTGACCAAATATTATATGAATTTATTTTATTTTGCTCAAATAATATGGTGAATATTTTTTTCAATTCAATTTCGTTTGGAGTGTCATATATTTCTTTTGAAGTTGACATTTTTTTAGTTACATCAACATAACCAGAGTCAAAGTGAGTTAACACAACATAAGATAAATCCTCCCCCCAATAATTTTCGAAATCACAATAACCGTAAACAAATTTCTCATCTCCCCCAGATTCATTTTTATTCATTCCCCCCTCCTATAATTGACATGCATTGAATTAAAGAGAGTATCAATAAAAAACTCACTGTTATAATATATTAAATATTATAACTTTATTATTTTTAATATAAAAAGAGCTCTAATATATAATAGAGCTCTTTTTTGACGTGATTTTTATATTTGCTTAGAAAGGAAATAAGATAGGAATAACTGCCACACTGATAAACATTACAATTATCGTAAAAGGCACGCCAATCTTCAGAAAATCCGAAAATTTATAACCACCAGGTCCCAATACCAATGTATTCACAGGTGAAGAGACTGGCGTCATAAATGCAGCGGATGCCGCAATACCAATCACCATCGCGAAAGGTAATGGAGAGACTTCCATTTGATGCGCTGCGGCAATCGCAATAGGCGCCATGAGCACCGCGGTTGCCGTGTTAGAAATAAATAATCCAATGGTGGCACACAAGATAAACAGACACAGCAACATCACATGAGGCCCCAATCCACCAGCGACTTTCATCAGTGCATCTACCGCAAGGGCTATCCCCCCCGTTTCCTGTAAAGCGATAGCGAATGGCATCATACCAACAATCAAAATAATGCTCGGCCAGTGAATCGATTTGTACGCACTTTCCATATCGATACAGCGAAATTTCCCCATTAATAAACAGGCAATTAACGCTGCAATAAAGTTAGGGATTTCATTGGTAACCATCATCGCCACCATGAGTGCAAGGCAAAATAATGCATGGGGGGCTTGTGAGGCTGCCGGGGCAACGGCTTCTACTTCTGCGGCTAAGTTCAATACGATAAAATTACGCGGTTTGGTCGATAGAATACGGATCAATTTCCAATCACCGATGACCAACAAAATATCCCCTAATCGCAGAGATTCATCTACCAGTTTTCCATCAAGGGCTTTTCCATCACGGCGGATCCCAACGACGTTTAAACCATATCGCGTACGAAATTTAATCTCTCGTAAACTTTTACCCAATAATTCTGAGTCCGGGTTCATGGAAACTTCGGCCATGCCAACATCCCGTGATTGCTCGGAAAAATAATCACCGCGCAAGATCATCGGCTCAAGAAGTTGTTCACTGCAAAATTGACGCAGTTCATCGTCAGTCACTGAAATATCAATCAGCAAAACATCGCGCTCACGTAGCTCAGTCCCTCCCGTTGCACTCACCATCACACGCCGAAACTTACGCCAGCGCTCAATCCCTACTACGTTTGCACCATAACGGGAACGCAAATGAAGCTCATCAAGCGTGTGTCCAATCAGTGAAGACCCTTTACGAATAGCTAACCGGCGGGCACGCCCTGCTAGTTTATAATCGCGGATAAGGTCACGGAAACTGCGTTGATATTTAACGGGTTGTTTATCCGGTTCATTGCTACCCAACCAACGACGAGTCAGCCACATGTAGCCAATACCCGCGATTAAAATAAGGAGCCCTATCGGGGTAATTGAGAAAAATTGAAAGCTGGGTAATCCTTCGCGAACTAATTCACTGTTGACCACCATGTTGGGCGGCGTTGCGACTAATGTCATCATGCCACTGATTAAGCCGGCAAAGCCCAGCGGCATCATTAATCGACTTGGTGAGGTTTTCATCCGTGCTGCGACACTGAGCACCACCGGAATAAAGATAGCGACCACGCCAGTGGAGCTCATAAATGCACCGAGCCCCGCCACCGTTATCATTAAAAAGACGAGCATTTTACTTTCGCTGCTGCCTGCAACTCGAACGAGCCACTCCCCCATTTGGTAGGCAATACCAGTACGAACCAAGCCATCACCGATAACAAACAGAGCCGCAATCAACAAAACGTTAGGGTCAGCAAAACCCGCCGTTGCCTGTTGTAAGGTCAGTGTATCGCTTAATACAAACGCCACAATCACTAACAAGGCAACCACATCCATGCGGATTTTATTGGTAGTAAATAGAACAACCGCGATCAATAGTAGGGTTAGTACCCACAGCAATTCTCCGCTCAAAATATCCCCTTTCGACGAAAAAAAACAGGCTAAAGATTTTTGTTAGTTAACCATGTTTTTCAGAGGATTTCTTTGATTAGATCGCAATTAGACGTTTTTCGACACGAAAAGCTCAAAATAGCCGTTATCGTCAGGACCTGTCACGGAAATTTGTTCTAATGTACTAATAATTGCAGAGATTTCATCTCTTCTTGGCATGCCTTCTGGATCATGAACCGCAATAACATGGCAACCCGCACTTAATGCCGAATGAATCCCCGCGGGCGCATCTTCAAAAGCAATGCACTCTTCAGGAGGCAATTCGAGGCTTTTCGCTCCTAATTGGAAAGGCTCCGGGTCTGGTTTACCTTTAGAGACTTTTTCAAACGTGACCCAATGTTTAGGTTCAGGCAAACCTGCCGCAGCTCGGCGTCCGTGAGCGATTGGCACGGTGCCTGATGTTACAATCGCCCAAGGAGCACCTAATTTATTCAGTAAAGATAACAGCGCTATTGCACCTGGCAGTGCAACAACGCCGTCCATATCTTCGCTTTCTATTTTCTCTAACCAACGAAAATGGCTTTGTAGCTCTTCTTCGCTTGCATTAGGTAGGAAATGACGCAATGTGGTCATTGCAGGTTTTCCATGGATATAATCGATAATCGCTTGCTTATCTTCACCAATCCTATCGCCGAATAAACACCAACAGCGCTCAACAACAGCAAGTGAATCCGCCAACGTTCCATCGAGATCGAATAAAAAACCTTTTGCTTTTAACTTCACATCAAACCCTTTTTAAAAAATCATGTTACCTAATGTAAAACGTAAATGCGTCCACCTAAAGAGACAGGTTAAGCATTGAGAATTTGAGAAATTTCAACCGCTGAAAGGTGATATTGGCGAGGACACGCTTGCCAAATTTTCAGCATTCTTAAATATTTATCCCACATTGGTGTTTGTGAGTTAAAGCCATGAGTTCCGCTATCGAAATGGGTGTAGCGCCCTTCTGTATTGACCATAAAGCGCACATAACTCAGATAGCGTGCTTCAGTTGCGGCATCAAAGCCTAAAAATTGCACACGACGGCCATCCACACCATGTTTGTCTTCCATGTTGCCGTAAGAAACTTGCAGCGCATGGTACATTTCCATCACTTCAATAACAGTACGACACGTTTGCTCGCTGAGTTCACCAAAATCCCTATCCAACTCGCGCATTTGTAAACCAAATCCACGCTCAATGATAGTTTGCAGACGGCGGTAACGCTCCGCGTTATCAGGGTCTAACATGGTCATCATTTTATATTGATTGGATAAAATTAAGCGTTCAGCATTGGTCATTTCCATCACAGCTCTCCGTAGATAATTTTCTGTCATCTTCGCATTCAACGTTGATAATGCACAGATTAAATATCACTTTTATTGATCTAAATAGTTATTTTGCGTTAATTACTGTTAAATAAAGGTTTGTTATCAAATTGAATGCTAAATAAGCTTCAATGAACCGTTTAGATATCTTCCATAAAGGTATGATCTAACTGATTGAACGCTTTTTTCAAAAGTTCGGCTAGCGCCATATAGTCGGGCTGCTGCTCAACAGGTGCCATTGCAATTCCCGCTGCTGTAAATTTATCGCGAATTTCATAGAACCAGCTTAATAACCCTGCTGGTAACGGTGTTACGGCACGCTTACCTAACCACCATAACCCTTGCATTGGCAAACTGCAGGCAAATAATGCCGTAGCGACAGCTGGACCTAACTGCCCGCCTAACGCAATTTGCCAAGCCAGCGTAAATATCGCAATGGGCGGCATAAAGCGGATCCCAAACCGAATAGCTTTATTGATACGTAGTTCAGGAAACAGTGGCGTTAGCTTTTTTTCCATAGGGAAAACCTTCAGATAGTGATTACCTAATCTGAAGCGTTTAAAAAAACCCGGAGGGGTACTTTGCATTGTGCTCATCAATTCATTTCCTACCACTATTAATTTTCTACTGCTATTAATTTACAGCTACCATCACAAAAACAATATCAATCTATGGCTAGCTTACGTCAAATTGAGTGTGAACGCACACTCAGTTTTTAAGTTAATTTTTGCAAATTTAGCTTTATTCACGCCAACTTAACTAAAACCCACTATTCTCTTGAATACATAACTTACCGCTATAACTACACTTTATATGGCATTTATGATTTTAATCAACCAAACGCCCTATTTTTAAAAAAAACATATAAAATATAAAATAGTTTTAGTAGAATCGACCGCAATTAGAATTACTGCCGAACTATGTTACTTAATAGTTCTCTTTAATAAGTAAACAACAGTGATATATTGGGGTTCTGCGCGTTATTTCAACGCAATGCTGTAATTTATTTTTCACAGTTATTTAACAGCATGACGTAACGTTTGTACAAGAAAACCCTGTAAAATCATCGGCCCATGTGCTTTTTTGCACATATGATGATATCAATCATGAATTGGTCGGATATAAATGCGCTAGGCTCTAGCGAATGAGATTTTTCAACTAAGTCTGTGTGTCCTTATAACGGGCTTCACAACATCAACTAAGATAGGTATTTCCATGTCAAGTAAGCTGGTACTGGTTTTAAACTGCGGTAGCTCCTCACTGAAATTTGCAATCATCGATCCGACTAATGGAGATGAATTTCTATCAGGTTTAGCTGAATGTTTTAATTTGCCCGAAGCTCGCATTAAATGGAAAATGGACGGTGAAAAACATGAGGCACCTTTAGGTGCAGGCGCTGCGCATAGCGAAGCACTGAACTTCATCGTAAACACAATTCTTGCTGCGAAGCCTGAATTGTCAGCACAAATTTCCTCTATTGGTCACCGTATTGTTCATGGTGGCGAGAAATTCACTTCTTCTGTTGTTATTGATGACGAAGTTATCGCGGGTATTAAAGCGGCAATCCCATTCGCGCCGTTACATAACCCAGCTCACCTTATTGGTATTGAAGAGGCGAGAAAATCATTCCCTCACCTGATCACGAAAAATGTCGCGGTATTCGATACGGCATTCCATCAGACAATGCCTGAAGAAGCTTACCTGTATGCACTGCCATACGAATTATATTCCGAGCACAGCATCCGTCGTTATGGTGCGCACGGTACTAGCCATTTCTACGTTTCTCGCGAAGCGGCGAAAAAACTGAACAAGCCAGTTGATGAACTGAACGTTATCACTTGCCATTTAGGTAATGGTGGTTCAGTATCTGCAATCGTTAACGGTAAATGTGTTGATACATCAATGGGCTTAACCCCATTAGAAGGCTTAGTCATGGGGACTCGTAGCGGTGATATCGACCCTGCGATTATTTTCCACTTACATGATTCATTAGGCATGAGCGTTGACCAAATCAACAAAATGCTGACCAAAGAGTCTGGCTTATTAGGCTTAACTGGCGTGACTAGCGACTGCCGTTATGTTGAAGATAACTACGGCACCAAAGCAGATGCTACCCGCGCAATGGATGTGTTCTGCCACCGTTTAGCAAAATATGTTGGTGCGTACAGCGCGCTGATGGAAGGTCGTCTTGATGCAATCATCTTCACTGGTGGTATCGGTGAAAACTCTGCGCAAGTGCGTGAAATCACGCTGAAGAAACTGGCAATCCTTGGTTTCGAATATGACCACGAGCGCAACTTAGCGGCACGTTTCGGTAAAGAAGGTGTTATCACCACCGACAACAGCCGCCCGGCACTGGTTATCCCAACCAATGAAGAGTTGGTGATTGCCCAAGATGCTGCGCGCTTAACAGCATAAAGACTTTCTTGCCGCCAGCCTTATGCTGGCGGTACTGCTTTAGAGTAACCAAAAAACGAGGTTCCTGTGTCCCGTACAATTATGCTAATTCCTACTGGCACCAGCGTTGGTTTAACCAGCGTTAGTCTGGGTGTCGTCCGCTCAATGGAACAAAAAGGTGTCCAACTGAGCGTGTTTAAACCTATCGCACAACCACGCGTTTCCGGTAATAAAGATCAAACCACCGAAGTTTTACGCTCTCACTCCAGCATCACTACCATTGTTGAGCCTTTAACAATGGAATATGTTGAGTCTCTGCTGACATCATCGAAGAAAGACATTCTGATGGAAGAGATCGTGGCGCGCTACCACGCACACACCAAAAATGCAGAAGTGATCCTGATCGAAGGTTTAGTCCCAACTCGCAAGCACTCTTTTGCACAATCACTGAACTACGAAATAGCCAAAACCTTAGGTGCTGAAATTGTATTCGTTACAGCGCCAGGCAATAGCTCAATCCAGCAAATGCAAGAGCGTTTAGAGCTAGTTCGTAACGAATTCGGTGGTCAGCGTAACGAAAGCATCATCGGGGTTATCGTTAATAAAGTTAACGCACCAGTTGATGAGCAAGGCCGTACTCGTCCTGATCTGTCTGAAATTTTTGATGACTCAACCAAAGCGACAGTGGCAAATATCGATGCTAAAGCGCTGGAGTGTTTAAATCTGCCAGTTTTAGCGACTATTCCGTGGAACTTTGACCTGATTGCCACTCGTGCAATCGACATGGCAAAACACTTGAATGCACAAATAGTGAACGAAGGTGAAATCAATACTCGCCGTGTGAAATCCGTCACTTTCTGCGCACGTAGCATTCCACACATGCTGGAACATTTCCGCCCGGGTTCACTATTAGTGACCTCGGCAGACCGCCCTGATGTACTGGTTTCCGCCTCTTTAGCCGCAATGAACGGCGTAGAAATTGGGGCTATCTTATTAACAGGCGGCTATGATATCGATGCACCTATTCGCAAACTTTGTGAACAAGCATTCGAAACTGGCTTACCTGTGTTTATGGTGAACAGTAACACATGGCAAACTTCGCTGAATCTGCAAAGCTTCAGCCTTGAAGTACCGGCTGATGACCATGAGCGTATCGAAAAAATTCAAAACTATGTCGCTCGCCACATTAGCAGTAACTGGATTGAATCTCTGGTTGCTGATTCTGAGCGCCCTAACCGCCTGTCTCCGCCTGCATTCCGTTACCAGTTAACTGAACTGGCACGCAAAGCGGGTAAACGTATCGTCCTGCCTGAAGGTGATGAGCCACGTACCGTTAAAGCAGCATCGATTTGTGCTGAACGTGGTATCGCGACCTGCGTATTGTTAGGTAACCCTGACGATATCCGTCGCGTTGCGGCATCTCAAGGTATTGAATTAGGCGCTGGCATCGAAATCGTTGACCCAATTAAAGTTCGCGAAGAATATGTTGCACGCTTAGTCGAACTGCGTAAAAGCAAGGGCATGACCGAAGTGGTTGCTCGTGAACAACTGGAAGATAACGTTGTTCTGGGTACATTAATGCTCGAAAAAGGCGAAGTGGATGGCCTGGTTTCTGGTGCGGTTCATACTACTGCAAACACCATTCGCCCACCATTACAGTTAATCAAAACTGCGCCGGGTAGCTCATTAGTTTCTTCTGTATTCTTTATGTTGCTGCCAGAGCAAGTGTTTGTTTATGGTGACTGTGCGATTAACCCAGATCCAACTGCAGAGCAACTGTCTGAAATCGCAATTCAATCTGCGGATTCAGCAAAAGCCTTTGGTATTGAGCCTCGTGTTGCGATGATCTCTTACTCTACTGGTAATTCCGGTGCGGGTAGTGATGTTGAAAAAGTACGTGAAGCGACACGCTTAGCACAAGAAAAACGCCCTGATCTGATGATCGACGGCCCGTTACAGTATGATGCTGCGGTAATGGCAGATGTGGCTAAATCTAAAGCACCAAACTCGCCTGTTGCAGGTAAAGCAACTGTGTTTATCTTCCCTGACTTGAACACTGGTAATACGACCTATAAAGCGGTACAACGTTCTGCTGACTTGGTCTCTATCGGTCCAATGCTGCAAGGGATGCGCAAACCAGTTAACGACTTATCCCGTGGCGCACTAGTAGACGATATTGTTTACACTGTTGCACTGACTGCGATTCAAGCGGTACAAAACGAAAACGCATAATCGTAGTTATTAAGCATTGAGTAAAAAGGTCAATCCGGAAACGGGTTGACCTTTGTTTTTTCATCGCTATATGAAAATAACATTTCCTCCTTTTCATATCATTAGCCTCCATGTTTTCACAAGAATATTGAGGTTGATTATGATTATCCCCCAAAGAGCCAGTATTAAGTTTGAACAGATAAAATTAACAGATCATTTTAAAGATACCGATAAAAATGGATTTTCCCGTCATATAATCGGCATTAAAAATATGCAAGAAGCCGAAAAAGGTATCTGTTATGGGTTAACACATACCTTTTTATTTTATGCCCATGCAAATGATGAAAAAAAATATATAAAAAGCCTGGCGCGCGCATTAAAAAAAACACACAACGCCAAGGGAAACATTCGCCATTATCGTACTTTTTTAAATGACGCCTTTTGTCAAATAATCTATAGACAGAAATTAATTGATTATGTTCTACATATTGACCATGCCATAAAAAACTTTAATTTTTCAAATGACGATAATAAATTAAAACAAAAAAATATAATGAATTCTATCAATGTCATTTTTTTAAAAAATAGAGCGCTGTTACTGGATAATATAGGGGAAAATGAAGTGGTTGACTTTAAAAAATCATTACATCAGCTATATATTTATACCTATTCCACATCAGCAAGTGCCAGGGGGAATATATTAAAAGGAAAAAGCCAATTTGAAATGCATTTAATAAAACTAACTGCTAGAGAAATCAGGAAAAAATGTTCTAACTTTGCACTGACTAACTTATCACTAAATGGTATTAAACCGTTTTTTGAACTGGTTAAAAATCACCAGAAAAAAATTATTAAGTATCAAATAACACAAAAAAATAGCCAATATAATATAAAATATGACACCTATACGATTATTGATAATAATGTAAATTTAAATCCACAGAATTATATAACTTTTGAACAATTCAAGCAGCGCATTAATAATCGACTACAGCAAAAGAAGGATACTATTTGTGATTTCCTTACTAAAAATCATGCTATGGGGATCACGATAAAACATATCAACGATAAGGTCATATTCAAGTTCTTTGAACCTAATAAAGGCCTTTATATAACAAAAAATAAGAAAAAATTTTTTAATCTCATTGAAAAAACAATGTTACAGCAAGAGTGCTTAGTTAATGCCCAAGATGAGAAAATCATCGAGGTTAATACCTCCTACGCCGATAAACTTCATCAATATCCGCTGTCCAATAAAATCCAAGAACCTAAATTTTATAAATCATAACAATACAAAAGGACTACCGAGGTAGTCCTTTATTCAATACCCACATTTACTCTGGGCTTGAACAGCTAATCGCTTTATCCGCTTCATTATTACGTGTTAACCATAATGATAAGGCTTTGAGCGAATCTGGCGTGAACTCATCGCAACGAGCGGTAATCTCCTTGGGTGTCAACCAACTCACTTCCACCACTTCACTTTCTTGCAAAGCAAAAGGACCGTGACTCACACAACTAAATAACCCACCCCACACACGGCAAATGTCATTTTCATAATAGAAAGTGCCATGTTCTGCAAACGGAACGCCAGCAATCCCCAACTCTTCTTCAGCTTCACGCTTAGCTGATTCAAGGATCTGTTCATCTTGCATCACGACACCGCCCGCCGTCGCATCCAAAAGCCCTGGGTAGAAATCTTTAATACCCGTTCTTCGTTGCACCAGAATTTTACCCATCCCATCGTGTACCACGATATAGGTCGCACGGTGGCGTAAGTTTTCTGCACGCATTTGGCTACGGGTTGCTTGCGCTATTACATTGTTGTCTTCGTCAACGATATCTACCCATTCGACGAATTCGGTCTGTTGTTCCATCCTGAAAACCTTATTTAACTTGCCCACCGAAATACTTTGATACAAGGTATTCTTTTCGCAAATATGTTGCAAGGGTTCCTAACCAAATTTGACCTTGCTTTCCATCACAAAAATCAATGCATCTCTTTAAGATACAGTACAAACTTCTTTTTTATGAAGCGTTAACTGAAACCCAACAATTCCCATTTGCAAATGCTATAGTTATTTATACAGGGTGGTAAAAATTGGATTATTTAGAGTGTGATAGCGCTTTAAATATAGGGGATAAAAAATGAGAATTCTAATAACAGGTGGAACAGGGTTAATTGGTACCCAACTGGTTCAAACGTTAGTGATGCATTCACATCAGGTCACCGTATTAAGCCGTTCACCGCAAAAGGTATACAGCTTATTTTGTAAAGCCGTTGAATGCTGGACAACCCTTCAAGATAAAACTGACCTTGATGGGTTTGATGTAGTCATCAACCTTGCTGGTGAACCTATCGCAGAAAAGCGCTGGACGGCCGCACAAAAACAGATTCTTTGTGATAGCCGCTGGAAAATAACCCAGAAACTGGCCAATTTAATTAAATCCAGCCAAAATCCACCAAGTGTGTTTCTTTCAGGTTCTGCCGTTGGTTACTATGGAGACCAAGGCCAATCCGTCGTGACAGAAGAAGATCAACCCCATGATGAATTTACCCATCAGCTAGCGGCTCGCTGGGAAGCTATCGCCCAAGAAGCGCAATCGGATAAAACCCGAGTTTGTTTATTGCGCACAGGGTTAGTTTTATCCCCTAATGGTGGTTTGCTCGCGAAAATTCTACCTATTTTTAAAATGGGTGCTGGCGGGCCGATTGGTCACGGAAAACAATATATGCCGTGGATCCATATTAACGATATGGTGAAGGCGATTTTATTCTTAATGGAGACACCAACTCTTTCTGGTCCATTTAATATGACCTCGCCTTACCCTGTCCATAATGATCAATTTGCCGCCATGATGGGAGAGGTTACCAACCGCCCTTCCTTTATCCGCACCCCTGCATTTGCAGTCAGAGGTGTGCTTGGGGAATCCGCGACATTATTACTTGGTGGACAGCAAGCCATACCTAAACGTTTAGAAGAGGCTGGCTTTGCATTTGAATTTATTGAGCTGAGAATTGCGCTTGAAGATTTGTTAGCGCCAAAGCAGTAATAATTTAAAAACAATAATTATTTGAAAAATAATCGCTATTTAGCGCCCTGCCAACGGGTAAACAAATCTTGTTCAAGCTCGATATCAAATTGGTCAAGAACGCGGTTAACAGTTTGGTCAACAATATCTTGAATAGATTGAGGCTGATGATAAAACGCAGGCATTGGGGGCATAATCACCGCCCCCATTTCTGCTGCTTGAACTAATAACCGCAAATGCCCCAAGTGCAGTGGGGTTTCCCGTACCCCTAGCACCAGTTTTTTCCCTTCTTTTAAAACGACATCTGCGGCACGGGTGACTAACGTGTCTGTATAGCTGTGAACGATGCCAGAAAGGGTTTTCATGGTACACGGCATGATAACCATGCCTGCGGTACGAAAAGAGCCTGAAGAGATAGCTGCCGCAATATCGCGGCTATCATAAACATGGTCTGCGAGCTGTTGCACATCTTTAACACTAAACGCTGTTTCCAGTGCTAATGTCTGACGCGCTGCTGCACTCATCACGAGGTGGGTTTCCACATCCTTCACAGGTTTGAGGACTTCCAGCAATCGAATACCGTAGATTGCTCCACTCGCGCCTGTTAGCCCAATGATAAGTTTTTTCATGTTCAACCCCAATTCACGTAATTTCCTGCATTATATACCAAATATCGTGAAGTAGTGAGTGAGAGGCGAAGTGTGGAGATCAGGATAGTAAAAATACAGAGGAAAACTTTACTCACGGAAATAAGTGGGCATCAAGAAAAGCAATACGAGCAGAGGGGAATTCAGACTAACTTCATTTTCAGCTTAGTTTTAGATTTAATCCTCTAAATAATTCATGTTGTAGCTAGGCGGGCCGACCCAAATATCATTAATTTTCTATATAGTTAGGGTTACAGCTAGGCGGCAAATAAAGCTAGCCCAAGGAGCATACAAGAGTATGTGACTTGGGTAGCTGAATGAAGCCAACAACGCTGTAGCCCCAACTATGACGAAAATTTAGCCTTCGTTGTAAATCTCAAGATCCTCAACATCACTCTGATCTTTCAGCTTCAACTCATCATCTTTGCGCAGATTTTCCAGATAATCTAAATAGCTTTGGTCGATATCTTTAGTCACGTAGATGCCATCAAATACTGAACATTCAAATTCGTTGATTTCCGGATTTTCTTCACGAACCGCATCAATAAGGTCGCTGAGATCTTGGAAAATTAGGCCATCGGCGCCAATCAGTTTGCGGATTTCATCCACTTCACGACCGTGTGCAATCAACTCATTCGCATTTGGCATATCAATGCCGTATACGTTAGGGAAACGAACTTCCGGTGCTGCTGAAGCAAAGTAGACATTCTTTGCACCCGCTTCACGAGCCAATTCAACGATCTGTTCTGATGTAGTACCACGCACAATAGAGTCATCTACCAGTAGAACGTTTTTATCGCGAAACTCAGCACGGTTTGCATTCAGTTTACGGCGCACAGATTTACGACGTTCTTGTTGCCCTGGCATGATAAAGGTACGCCCAACATAGCGATTTTTCACAAAACCTTGGCGATACGGTTTATCGAGGATATGGGCGATTTCTAAGGCGATATCACATGAGGTTTCAGGGATTGGGATCACCACATCAATATGCAGGTCTTCCCATTCGCGAGCAATTTTTGCCCCTAATTTTTGCCCCATACGCAATCTTGCGTTATATACCGAGATTTTATCGATAAACGAATCTTGGCGAGCAAAATAAACATATTCAAAAATACACGGTGTCAGCTGCGGGTTTTCAGCACATTGGCGAGTAAATAATTTACCATCTTCAGTGACATAGACTGCTTCACCTGGCGCAACATCACGCAGGAATTCGAAGCCTAAAGTATCGAGTGCCACACTTTCAGACGCGACCATATACTCGTGTTCGCCAGTCGCTAAAATACGGCGACCAAGTACTAAAGGGCGAATACCGTGCGGATCACGGAATGCCAACATCCCGTGGCCAATAATCAGTGCCACACAAGCATAGGCGCCACGGATTTTTTTGTGCATTGATGCCACAGCACTAAAAATGTTATCGGGTTCGAGAGGAAAGTGGTCAAACTTATCTAATTCGTATGCTAATACGTTTAGAAGAATTTCGGAGTCTGACGTGGTATTCACATGGCGGCGTGCTGTTTCAAATAAACTCCGAGCGAGTTCGTGAGCATTTGTCAGATTACCATTATGTGCAAGGGTGATACCAAAAGGAGAGTTAACGTAAAAAGGCTGGGCTTCGGATGCGCTGGAGCTACCCGCGGTTGGGTAACGCACATGTCCAATACCCATTGAGCCTTGAAGGCGCAGCATATGGCGCGTTTCAAAGACATCTTTTACTAAACCATTTGCTTTACGCAAACGAATATTGTTTTTACCATCAATAGTCGCAATACCCGCTGCATCTTGCCCACGGTGCTGTAGCACCGTCAACGCATCATAAATTGATTGGTTTACCGGTGAAACACCGGCGATACCGACAATACCGCACATTTAGTCTTTCCTCATCAGCCAGACGGAGAGATATTCTCCGGTAGGAAACTTGACGCATTTTGCAGGTAGTCAAAGAACCACCTAATAATATGACTGAACTGGGGAATAAGCTGTGAACGATGCCAATCCTCACTTTGAGGAAGCGGTGTAAATGTATCGAGAAAAAACAACAGCGCCGATACAATTAATACCCCACGCAACGCACCGAAGCAGATCCCCAGTACACGATCTGTACCCGATAATCCGGTTTTTTGTACTAATGAGCTAATCACATAGTTCACCACTGCACCGACAATCAATGTCGCGATAAACAGTGCTGCAATCGCAATACCATTACGAACCAAAACATCCTCAAAGTTCGTAAAGTAACTCGCTAAGTAAGGATAAAACGTACTTGCTACGAAGAACGCACAACCCCAAGTGATTAACGATAATGCCTCACGTACAAATCCACGGATCAGGCTTACCAGTGCCGAGAAGCCAATAATGGCGATAATTGTGTAATCAATCCAGACCATATTTCATTCCAAAATTCGCATTCACGTCAGCGGCGAATGCATTCTAACAGAAAACGAAAACGTTTGCGTAACCATTTTTCATTGAATTTAAAAAAATCAGCGGCGAAAAGAAAAAATCATAATCGCCGCAGTAAGTTACTAAATACCCTTATTTTTTAGGGATAATTGAATGTCAATTTAAGGCTTAAAGGCTTGAATTATCCCTTTTGTACCGGTAATTGCGTTCAGTTCAGGTAAAGCAGATTCAAGCTTCTGCCTTGATGCTTCTGGTCCCACATAAATACGGGTTAATTTGTTATTCACCGGTTGCGCTGGCACCGTATAAACCTGATACCCGGACAATCTTAGCTTCGCCACAATTTCTTCAACCTTGCTGGCATTATTGAGGGCAATCACTTGCACCACATAGGCTTTACCTTGAGGTTCTTGTTTCGGTTCTGGCTTCGGTTCTGGTTTAGGTTCTGGTTTAGGTTCCACTTTAGGCTTAGGCTCAGGTTTTGGCTCTGGCTTAGGTTCCGGCTTCGGTTCTACTCGTGGTTTTTCTGGAGTGACATTAGCAGGAATGGCGCCTCCATTTTGATTCACCACATTTTGACCAGTATTACTTTGATTTGCACTGTTTGCGGTTACAGGAGGCAGCTCACTTTGCTTTTGCTCAGTAATCGCTTCCGATAACATCGCTTCAGAAGTTCCTTCCGAAGACGCGGTCGATGCACTGTGTGTAATCGGCGCAATTGACTCAATATCTTCTTCATCACCCGGTTTGGGAATAATCGGAATGGCTGCAAATTCATTCTCATTGTATTTCTTATCGCCATCCAGCAATGCAGGCAATACGATGACCCCCGCAGCGACTAAAACAATGGCGCCAGCAAGACGATTCTGGAATTTACTAGCCACTGGCTTTATCCTTCTGTTTTCTCTAATAGCATCATGACGTGAGCCACAGTATGGAATGATCCACACACCACAATAACATCTTGTGGTTGCGCATCCGCGCACGCTTGTTGCCAAGCTGCTTCCACGGAATCAAACTCATAGGCACCGTCAACGTGCTGACTAAGCTCAGTCACATCTGCACCACGAAACTCTTTCAGAGGTGCAAGATACCAGTCAGTTACCTGTTGGGATAAACAGGTTAATGTCCCTTGAATATCTTTATCCCCCAGCATTCCCACCACCGCACGAATTCGACGACCTTCTGTAACCGGTAATTGCGCAAGTTTGGAGACTAAATAACCCGCAGCATGAGGGTTATGGGCAACATCCAAAATCATTAACGGGTGTTCGCCAATAATTTGAAAACGTCCTGGTAACTGAGCAGTACTTAAACCTTGGTGGATAGCTTGGTCAGTGATTTTCTGCGCTAACTGGGAATCAATCTCCATCAAGCAGCTGATCACCCCCATCGCGGTGGCTGCATTAGCCAACGGCACATTAGGTAACGGTAAATTAGCCCATGACCGCTGAGAACTTTCCCAAGACCAATGTTGCCCCTGCTCTTGGTAATGCCAATCCTTGCCACGACGAAACAGTATGGTGCCTATTTTATCGGCATAAGCGCCTATAGAGTCTGGCATATCAGGTTCGCCCACCACGCCATAATGACCTTGACGGAAAATACCCGCTTTCTCATGACCAATATGCTCACGGTCAGAACCTAGCCAATCGGTATGATCAAGCGCAATACTGGTGATTGCCGCGATATCCGCATCCACGACGTTAGTTGCATCAAGGCGACCGCCTAGCCCTACTTCAAGGATCACAATATCTAACTCAGCTTGCTTAAATAATTGTAGTGCAGCTAAGGTGCCATATTCAAAGTAGGTTAACGAAATATTTCCACGCTGCGCTTCGATAGTCGCAAATGCTTGGCAGAACTCACTTTCAGTAAGCTCTTTACCTTGGATTCGGACGCGTTCCGTGTAGCGCACTAAATGTGGCGAACTGTAGACACCCACCTTCAAACCCGCCGCCATCAAAATGGACTCAAGTGTATGGCAGGTTGTGCCTTTACCATTGGTACCGGTGACAGTGATTACGCGAGGAGCAGGTTGAGTGAGGTGCATTTGACGGGCAGCTTGCCCTACTCGCTCCAACCCCATGTCAATATTTTGGCTATGCAGGTCGGTGAGATAAGAAAGCCAAGCCTCCAATGGAGACTTGGCTGTAGGAATGATTAGATTACTCATCATCTTTTTTATGTTTAGAGCCTTTTGCTTTATCTGCATCATCGGCAGCATCAACAAGATCAATTTCCACATCAACCACTTCAACAACCAGCGCTGGCGCGGTGTTAAGACTTGGACGATTGGTTAACATCGCTAGGATATCAGCCAGACGATCACGCATATCTTGACGACGCACGATCATGTCAATTGCCCCTTTTTCCAGCAGGAATTCACTGCGCTGGAAACCTTGTGGTAATTTTTCACGAACGGTTTGTTCGATAACACGAGGACCCGCGAAACCAATCAGTGCTTTAGGTTCAGCAACGTTAATATCACCCAACATCGCTAAACTTGCAGAAACACCCCCCATGGTTGGGTCGGTCAATACAGAAATGTACGGTAAGCCACGTTCTTGCATTTTCGCCAGTGCAGCACTGGTTTTCGCCATTTGCATCAGAGACAGCAACGCTTCTTGCATACGCGCACCACCACTGGATGAGAAGCAAACTAACGGACAGTTATCTTCCAAAGCTTGTTCTACGGCACGGACAAAACGTGCACCCACAACCGATGCCATTGAGCCCCCCATAAAGGAGAATTCAAACGCAGCCGCAACAACAGGCATCTCTTTGAGCGTACCTTTCATAACGACGATAGCATCTTTTTCACCCGTCTCTTTCTGGGCTGAGCTAATTCTGTCTTTGTATTTTTTAGAGTCGCGGAATTTGAGCACATCTTTTGGCTCTAATTCACTACCTAATTCCGTTGTTGAGTTTTCATCAAGGAAAGATTCAAGGCGTTGGCGAGCATGAATACGCATATGGTGGTCACATTTTGGACACACTTGTAGGTTACGCTCAAGCTCAGCACCGTAGAGGACTTGCCCACAGCTATCACATTTAGTCCAAACACCTTCAGGGATGTTTGCTTTATGGGATGGGGTTGAAGTACCTTTTTTTAAAATTTTCTCAATCCAGCTCATTAATGGACCTTTTCGTCTGATTGCACTCTGACAACACTTCGAATAATACCAGCTACTGAATTTCAGGGATGGTTATATAAGAAGCATCTATCAGTATGTTATTTTTTGCCATTAAACCACAATGATATCTCACTGTAGATAAAAACTTTTTTCAAACCGATTATTGGTTATCGTTTTTTTGCGTCGCCGCACTATTTTCTTTTGCCACTGCATTTTTTCCTTTTACAGCAGCTCGACGGTGGCGAATAATTTCAATGACACCCGGCAGAATCGAAATAAAGATAATCGCGACTATCAGTAATTTCAAATTCTTTTGTACTATTGGTAAATCACCAAATAAATACCCTGCATAGGTAAAGAGTAGTACCCATAATAGCGCACCTGCCACATTATAAAAGGCAAAATGGCGGTAAGACATTTTACCCATACCCGCAACGAAAGGTGCAAAAGTTCTCACGATAGGTACAAAACGCGCCAAAATAATCGCTTTTCCACCGTGTTTTTCATAAAACTCATGGGTTTTATCTAAATAGCTACGGCGGAAAATTTTTGAGTTCGGGTTCTTAAATAGCTTTTCACCAAAGATCCGCCCAATGGTGTAGTTCACTGCATCACCAATAATTGCCGCAATAATCATCAATAACACCATGAGGTGTACGTTCAAATCATTACTTGGTAATGCCGCTAACGCACCCGCGACAAATAATAATGAATCCCCAGGAAGGAAAGGCGTCACCACCAGCCCCGTCTCACAGAATAGGATCAGGAATAAAATACCGTAGACCCAAACACCATACTGGGCGACCAATTCCGCAAGATGCACATCAATATGTAAAATAAAATCAATAATAAAACTGATAAACTCCATGGTGTTCCTCATGTGGAGATTTATATTAACGATCTTTACAGCAGCTCATCCGCGAGAAATAGAGGCCCCATCACATTCTGTGGTAGGTCAAATTTTTCAGGATAATCCACGCTCACTAAATACAATCCTTCCGCTTTGGCTGTCGCCGCCGCTTTCGTTCTATCTTTTAATTCTAGAAGATACGCCATCCAATCAATTTCTTGATTACCACAACCTATCTCCAACAAACTGCCAACAATGTTTCTCACCATATGGTGTACAAACGCATTGGCTTTAATATCAACAACCACATAGTTTCCGTGACGCGTTACATTAACATGCATCACATTACGCCAAGGGCTTTTTGACTGGCACTGCACCGCTCGGAATGAGGTAAAATCACGCTCACCCAGCAATGCTTGTGCCGCTTGGTGCATACGCTTTTCATCAAGCGGAAAATGAAAGTGCGTGACACCATTCGATAAAATTGCAGGTCGATAACGGTGATTAAAAATCACATAACGATATCGACGTGCGGTTGCACTAAAACGCGCATGAAACTCATCATCCACAGGTTTACACCAGCGAACCGCAATATCGTCAGGAAGATGGGTATTCGCCCCCATCGTCCATGCAGCCTCTTTACGATTAACTGAAGTTTCAAAATGTACCACCTGCCCAGTCGCATGAACACCTGCATCCGTACGTCCTGCACAATTGACGGTGATTGGCTCCGCGGCAATTTTAGACAGGGCAGCCTCAAGGCAGCCCTGTACACTTTTTACTTCTTGCTGGCGTTGCCAACCATAATAACGACTACCGTTATACTCAATTCCGAGGGCAATGCGATGCAACTTTGAGGACTCCGACATTAGTAATACAGCTCCTGAGCCAGTTTTTCTGCTGTCTCAACCGCCATTAGCGCACCGCCAAAACGAACGTTATCCGCTACTGACCAGAACTGTAAAATCTCCGGTATACCATAATCGTTACGAATACAGCCGATACTTAAGAAGTCATTACCTGATGCGTCAGTCACTTGAGTTGGATAATCGCCCTCTTCTGAGACCTGTATATCATCAAAACGTTCAAATTCTTCGCGAGCTTCTTCCGCGCTAACTGGGCGTAATGTTTCTAAGTGCACCACTTGCGCATTACCATAAAATACAGGTGACTGAATAAAGCTTACGGAGACTGGCAAACCTTCATCTTGCAGCACTTTACGCACTTGCTCCACTAAACGGCGCTCTTGCACAACACTGCCTTCACCATCAGATAATAATGGCAGCATGTTAAAGGCTAATTGCTTAGTAAAACGCCCTTCTTCCGCAGGGATACCATTTAGTAAACGCGCGCTTTGACCTGCTAATTCATCAACAGCGGCTTTACCGTATGCTGACATCGACAGCATATTAGTAAGTGTAATGCGACCTAATCCAGCCGCATCCACTAACGGTTTGATGGAAGTTAATAGCTGGCTAACATAACTGTCTGCCACCGAAATAATATTGCGATTACGGTAATCCGCTAATACTTGCGGGTTAACGCCCGGTACCACTAACGGTACGTCGGGGTCTAACGCAAAAACACCGCTGTTATCAATCACAATGCAGCCTTCTTGCGCCGCTAATTCTGCATACTGTGCCGCGGCTTCTTCGCCTGCTGCAAAAAAGGCAATTTGCGCCTGCGACCAATCAAAGTCTGCGGCTTCTTGCACTTGATAGCTTTTACCGTTGAAACGAATGCTCTCCCCAGCACTGCGCTCACTGGCCAGTAAATAAAGCTCACCAACGGGAAACTCTCTTTCTTGAAGCAGGGAAAGAATACCTTCACCCACTGCGCCTGTTGCCCCGAGTAATGCAATATTCCAACCTTCTGTCATGGTTTTTCCTCTAAAAAAATCAAAGTGAAACGAGCTGTGATTAGCCGCTCATTTCACTTAAAAGAATCTGTTATTAAATTTTTACGTTAAAGCCTAATTCTCTCAGTAACTGAGCTGTCTCTAGGTTATCGCATTGAACTGTTAACGATGACCATTCACGGCGTTCTTGGTAATGTTTACGTAATTTATCGAACTCACCGGGAATGCCAGCCACTGCGCGCAGCGATGCATCATCACGGCGCACATCATACACGAGATGCACTAATCTTTTGAGCTGGCTTTGCGTTAATTTACCATTGATATTAATGCGGTCGATATCGGGTTTCGGTAACAGCGCTGCCAGTGACACATTCACAGGCTTACCTAAGAATTCGCAATAAGCTTCAAAGACTTGGGTTGTTCCTCGCGCTTTTCCTTCTAAAGTATAGCCTGCAATATGCGGCGTACTGATATCTACATACGCCAGCAACTCTGTATCCAGATCAGGCTCAGGCTCCCACACATCCAATACCACACTCAGCGGCTTGCCTTGTTCAAGCAACTGTAATAACGCTTGGTTATCCACCACTTCACCACGGCTCGCATTAACCAAAATGGTGCCATCGCGTAAATTTGCGAGTCGAGACTCATCCATTAAGTGGAAAGTAGAATATTCACCCTCCATGTTGAGCGGCGTATGGAAAGTTAAAATATCAGCCTGATCTAGTAGCGAATCGAATGAAACAAAAACTTCTTGGTCGCCTTTATCTGCTCGAGGAGGGTCACATAATACGGTATTAACGCCCCACGCTTGCAGACGCTTATACAAGCGCCCTCCCACATTCCCGACACCTACTATCCCAACGGTTTTATCGCGCAAATCAAAGTTATCGCGTTCCGCCAGCATCAGTAATGCAGAAAAAACATACTCAACGACGGCAATGGCATTGCACCCCGGCGCTGAAGAGAATCCAATATTGGCTTCGGCAAGCCACTGGGTATCTACGTGGTCAAACCCTGCTGTTGCCGTGCCGACGAATTTTACTGGCGTATTGCTCAGTAATGATTTATTCACTTTGGTAATTGACCGCACCATCAATGCATCTGCATCAGTCAGTTCCTGTTCTGGCACTGGGCGCCCTGGTACTGCTTTAACTTCACCTAGCTCACTAAATAGTGTTTGAGCATATGGCATGTTTTCATCAACCAAAATTTTCACGGAATTCGTCCCAATAGAATGTATGTCATGCCCGATTTGGCTGTCACACTATACTCCAAATCGTCGATGTGCTGAATTATTTACATGACATGCTTTTGGTTGAAATTGATAGGTTATTTGGCGACATTTAATTTTTCTTTTTATTAAACAAACTTACAGATGAGTCTGACTACCTAATCCCAAAGATTTCATGTTTAATCAGCAAAACCATATTAAAAATTATTCACTTTTCAGGAAGACATTTATTTTGAAAGGCATATTGATTGTGAAAAAAGTATTACTGTCGCTCCCCCTAATGTGCTCGTTTTATGCCTATGCTGGCGAGCAAAACTGCTCGGCAGACACCATCGCTATCAACAACTTTAATAATTTCGTCTTTGCCCAAGAGCGCCCATTTAACGACTCGTTAAAAGAGATGAATGCGCGTACCACCAGCCAAGATGATTACATCAACAACACGGTTCAGACGAAATTTGATAATTGTGGAGCCTTAATAGAATTAACAGGCCATGAAGTCGTCAGATTCAGCATTCACGACACCGTCACGGTCAAATCTATTGACATGATTATGAAAAAAAATGGTCGCGGCTGGGAGTACAAAGTCGCATTTAGGTTGTCTGTTATTAATCAAGATAATGTTGAAAATACCCTCTTGCAGCAAAAAACAACTGGGAAGTATCTCACTGACCCTAATGGGAAAATAATCGAAGCCAAAGATTCTTCTTATACGACGAATCTCGACAAATCGCGCATATTAACAAGAGCAGACACGCGCTTTTTAACTGACGATAATGGACGACTCTCTGAATCCAATCGTGTCAGTACACAAGAAAATGATAGTGTGAAAACAACCTACCACTATGATATGAGAAATCGTTTAATACGTACGCAGTCTGACTCGACCGTCGAAGAATTTACCTATGGTGATGATGACAGAGAGTTAAGTAACAAAACCATTAAAGAATTTTTTACCACCGAAACCACCGTGACGACCTCTAAAAGCTGGAATAAGTTCGGAAGATGCACTGAGGCAGAACAAACTATAACCACGTTAATTAAAGATGAGCACGGAGGGAAAGATAGCGTGTACAACTACCACGCTAATATCAAATACGATTATGTATATTGATTTTGTCGCTGCTATGGGATCAGCTCTTTCATCCGAAATCGCTCAGGAGTGACCCCTGAAATTTGCTGGAACATCGCAATAAATGCGGATGCCGAGCTGTATCCAACATCCAAGGCAACTTCGTGGACACTTTTACCTTTGTCTAGTCCAGCAACTGCATGTAAGTAACGCAGTCTCTGGCGCCACTCACTGAATGACATGCCCAACTCTTGTTGGCAACGGCGAGATAACGTTCGCTCCGAGGTATAAGCCCGCTTTGCCCACTGGGCGAGCGTTGTATTATCCGCAGGATCTTGCTGTAGTTCCGCTAAAATTGGCGCTAACAATTTATCTTTGCTGGTGGGTAAATAGGTATCTTGGCTCGGCGAAATAGCAAACTGGTCAATCAATACCTCCCCCAAACGAATATCCTGTTCGGTTTCGGGCTGAACAATTCCCCGTTGGTACATATCCGTCATGATGGTGTGGAAAATGGGGCTTAATCTCACAACACATGCTTTACTGGCAAGTCGCGGCGTATAGGTTTGGGCAAAATCAATAATACGAAATTTAACACTCTGCTTATTAAAACTCGCATGTTGGGTATTGGCAGGGATCCAGATGCAAAACTCTGGTGGTGCCATATAATGCTTGCCTTCCACTTCCATTTCCATAATCCCGCAGACCACATACAGCAATTGACCAAATGTATGGGAGTGGGATTTGTATTCAGTTTGTTGGTTGACCTGCTCATGGCGCAAGGCAATAAATTCAGGTTCAATAATATTGCATTCGTTAATTTGTAGAACATCACTTTTTAAATTATTCATAGGCTGTCTGAAAAGCGTTATCGATTGTCTGAATATCAGTATATATAATATTTCGGACAGATGTATACTCCTGTGACTGATTAGGGAGAACGTTGTTAATGAAATATTTATTGTTTCCGCTGACCGCGGTTTTATTATGGTCCATGAATGCCATCGTCAACAAAGCCGCTGCAACGGCGATTGATCCTGCTGCCATTTCGTTTTATCGCTGGGCTCTGGCATTCTTAGTCATGACCCCATTTGTTCTGCGCTCGGTACTGAGCCATGCCAAAGTGGTTAAGCAACATTGGTGGCAACTTGCTATCTTAGGTGCTTTGGGGATGATGCTGTATCAAAGTTTAGCTTACTATGCCGCACATACGGTAAGTGCGACGTTTATGGGGGTGATGAACTCATTTATTCCGCTATTAACGGTGGTAATTAGTATTTTTGTTCTGAGAGTGATCCCAACCGTTGGGATCGTTGTTGGTTCCGTTCTGTCCCTGTTTGGATTGGCCTGGCTAGTCAGCCAAGGAAATCCAAGTTCATTACTGGATAATGGATTGGGCCAAGGGGAATTGCTGATGATTGTCGCTTCCGCCGCTTATGCACTGTACGGGGTATTAACTAAGCGTTGGTCGATTCAGCTATCCAGTTGGGATTCACTGTATGTACAAGTATTTTTTGGGGTTTTATTATTAATTCCAAACTTCTTGATGGCAGATGATGTGAGCCTTAACCGCGATAATATCGGGTTAGTTTTATTCGCAGGGATTGCCGCATCGATTCTAGCGCCGGCAATGTGGATTCAAGGCGTTCTCCGTTTAGGCGCTAATACCACCTCTATCTTTATGAACCTCGCTCCAGTATTTACTGCCATTATCGCGATATTCACCCTTGGGGAAGAGTTAAAGAGTTATCACTTAATTGGGGGAGGCATCGTATTACTTGGTGTGATGTTAGCCCAACAACTGCGCACCCCGCTCACTCAGCTATTTTGTCGCAAGAAAAAAGCGTTAGAAGAAGATACCTGTCAGTAATTGATTCACTGTTATTTATCGCTAAAAACAATAAAGCAATGTCGTGAATTCATACGCCCCACTTTGTGGGGTTTTTCATCTTGATTGATTTTTATCCGTATTGGCCTCTATCACATATTCACTCTTAGAATAAGCGTTTGCCCACTTAAGCTGAATAATCAAGCAAAATCCGATTGCATCTTATTTATATCTCCTTAGACTTTGCTAAATACCCATTTATTTTTTAAGGGTATTTATATTGCCATGAAGTATTTATTCGATATGCCTATAAGGATTATGGGATATCACAAAATACATACCCATTGAGACAAAATAATGATGACTAAACAACTGAGAATAGGTCTTTTTATATTTATAATAATTGCCATTTCAATTGGCATTTACCTTGTAAATACTTCCAGCAAGTCTAATTCAGCGCAAGCAGGTTACGATTTATATCAACAAGGCGAAACTGAAGCCGCTTTTGCGCTATTTCAAAATAGCGCAGAGAGCGACTCTCAATCTGCTTATGCGCTAGCCATGATGTATAAAGACGGGATTGGAACACTGTCAGATGACAAAAAAGCGCAATATTGGTTGGAAAAATCAGCCTCACAGGGCAACAAAAGCGCACTCTATAATCTTGGCTTTTACCGCTATAACCAGGAACTCGAGGGGACTTCTGACGATCAGTATGGTTTAGTATCACTAACAAAATCTGCAGATCTTGGCGTACCAGAAGCTCAGATTATGGTCGGGGGTATTTATATGGCAGACGAGACTGATAAAATCCCGCAAGATATTGAGTTAGCTCGTCAATATTTTACACTTGCAGCAAAGCAAGGTTCACCATTCGCGCAATTTGCCCTTGGCTATATTGCCCATGATTTTGACAAAGATAATAAAAAAGCAGTCGAAATCTTAACCCCTCTGGTAAGTAAAAGTTTTCCATTACCAGCCATGTTGCTTGCAGAAATTTATACCGAGGGAGGGAATGGCGTCACACCGAATAAATTTTTTGCAGAAAAATATGAGAAAATGTCAATCGCATCTGCCTTCGACTTTATTTCAGATGCAAATGAATTTGAGCCCGCCCCACTATCTATTTATGGGTCTCTGACACCAGAAGAAAAACAAAAAATCGTTGAAGATTTAGACAAGAGAGCTCGCCAAGGTGATGAAGTCGCCATTTATATTTTATATCAGAAATATATGACTGGTGATGGAGTCAAAAGAAATAAGAATATTGCATCCGCATATTTACGCCCTTTAATACAACAGCGCGCACCAAAGGCTTTATATTTAAATTACCTTGCTGATAGAAATAATATCGATGATTTAGTCGAAGCTGCTGAACATGAATACCCAGATGCCATGTATCAAGCATACCAAATTTTTTCGGGAAATACCTTTGACTATAATATTGACCGTAATGACACACTTGCCAATAAATATCTCATGGGTGCGGCAGATTTAGGCCATCATGATGCTCTCGTGAAGATCGTTGAGAAATCAATCAACAGTTATCAATTCCCAAATCGTCAGTTAGTTGATTTGACAACAAAATACACACCAATATTAATGGAGAAATACCCTAATTCACCCGAAGCACTTATCGTTGCAAGCCAAGTATACAGTGAAGAAGATAGCCCATTATATTCGCCAGAAAAATCCTTTTCCGCACTAGAAAAATCCAATAAATTGGCCCCTGATTATGATTCTCAAGTCCAATTAGCCCGTTATTATATTCGGGGTTTTGGTACAAAAACAGATTTAGAAAAAGCGGTTAAAATACTCAAACCCAACTTAGATAACCAAGGTAGACCTTCCACTGCCGATCGTTTGTTAGTTCAACTCTATTATCACACTGATATTCAGGCGTATATAGATGAAAAAACGATCATTGATATTCTAAAAAATGATGTGATAGAAAGAGAAAATTATACCTTAGCGCATTTCTATGCCAATTATTTATTACGAGAAGATCCTGAAAAGAATAGTCAGCTTGCTTTCAAACTATTTGAAGAATCGAGTGATTATTCCTCGAATGCACGAATTTACTATGCTGCTGCATTATTAAAATATAAACCTGAACAAATCGACCTTGCCGCCAGGATCATTGCCAGTTTGCTCTCTTCGGAAGATAGTATGGCAGAGTTGACCCCTAATGAAAAAGATACCGCTAATGATATCCTACTCGAAGTTGCCTTCCAAACAATTGAAACTAAACGTTTATTAATAAATTTAGCGCTGTATGATAACAACCCCAAAGCCCTTGCTCTCGTAGAGCCACTCGTTGGTAATGATGCGGATATTACCTACTTGTATGGCATGACAAAACTATCTCAATTAGATAATGTAAATCGTTTAAGCGACGATGAACTAAAACCCTATTATGACACTCTTCTCAATGCAGCTGAATTAGGCAGTTCATCGGCTTATTTATATATAGCTCAAAATCTTGATGCCGTTAATTATTATAATGATAGAACCGCCTATTATAAAAACCGATTCCAACAAATCACGGGACTCAAACCCACTGACCTAATTCCAACATATAAGAAATGTGCAAAATTAGGCAATAACCGATGCTTATATGAATTAGGTGAAATTTATCAAGAAGGAAAATATGGGGAAGACTCTAACTATGATATTGCATTGGAATATTATGGGAAAATATCAGACCCCGACTTTAGTTTTTTAAAATCACGCAAAACGGAGATTGAAAGAGCAAAAGCCCGATTTATTCAGATTCAAAATGATGCGAATAACAGTGACCCTGAAGCATTACGTATGCTCGCTAATGCCTATAAATTTGGTAATTATGGGCAAAAAATTGACGATGAAAAATGGCTTAAATATTTAACCATCAGTGCAAAATTCAATAATAAGCAAGCCTTAAATGACCTAGTAGATTATTACAGCCAAGACGAATTCATTGATGCTAATAAAGCCAAGATATTAGCTTACTATGACCAACTCGCTGAATTAGGTGACCAAAGTTATACCCGCGAATTAGCACATCAATATTTAAATGGTAGCCGCCTTGTTGAGCCTGACCGCCAAAAAGCCCGTGAGTATTATATTAAGTCAGGAAGTTGGGGCGATCAGTATCTTCGATATATGAACACATACGACCTTGGCATGAAAATGTTAAATGAAAGCCCATCTGCAAAATTCAATGTCGGGGATGCTTATTTATATGGTCATGGCGTAAAACAAGACACCAATGAAGCAATTAAATACTTAAAACAAGCGAGTGATGAAGGAAATAATGCGGCCATACAGCGTTACACTGAACTACTCTACATGGGCATTTATGATAAAGAGAAACACCAATGGGTAGCCGAGCCGGATTGGGATAATGCCATATTCTATTTAAGAAAACACACGGAGCCTGAGCGTGTAAAAACCTATCTTGAGGTATATGAGACCCTCGTAGAGCCCGCACAAAAAGGGGATGCATCCGCTTATGCTAAATTAGGTGACTGGTATTATTCTTGGGGAAACAACGCTGCGGCACAACTGTACTATATAAAAAGCATTGATGCAGGTAACATTGCCGCTTATCGGCTCTTAGACCGAGTCACTGAAGAGCCTGCTGTGAAACGCCAAAATTATTTGGATGGAACCGCAAAGGATGACCTTTTTTCCAAGGTACAACTTGCCAGCGTCTATTTACATGACGCCAATATCGATAAAAACTCACCGGATTATCATCTTGCTCTGCAATATCTCGATATTGGGATGAAATCTACCGATGCTTCAATCTCAGAAAATGCATTTCAACTATTAGCCGATTTATATAAAAATGGCGTTGTATTGAAAAATGATCAAATTCTACATAGTGAAAATAAAGAAAAGTACCTTGAGTTAATTCAACTTCAATCTGAAAAACGCCCTGAAGCCTTAATTCGTTTATATAAATATTATGCTGACATTGATAATCCAAAAGCTCTCGATTATTTATATCGTGCTTATCAGCAAGGGGATTTAAATGCTACCTTCATGCTATATGAACTCAATAATCCGGGGGAATACTGTACCAATAGTCGTAAAGCAGACATCGATAAGTCGAGTGTTTACTTAAAAGAATGGCTCGACAAAAAACAATTCGGAAAAAATACAGATAGGAGTTATATCCAAGAACCCGAAAGTTTAAGCAAAAACATGGGAGACATATACCTAGAGGGCAGCTGTGATACAGCCAAAGATATCGATAAAGCAATTGAATGGTATCAAACTTCGTTGAAGTATCATGATACCCATGCACTAAATAAGCTGTATCAAGCTTATGTCGAAAAAAAGGATGCTAAACAAGCTTACTACATTGCATTACGTTTAGAGAAAGACACTGAGTACATTGAGTTATTAAACACCTTGTTACCGCAAGAACGACAAGAAATAGAACAGCGATTTGCCGATGAGCAAGCATTCCAAAAATATGGCCGTTTTGCTCAGCAAATTGAAGAAAAGCGTCTCAAAGCCGAAGCCGGGGATCGTATCGAAGCATTCTCATTAGGCATCAGCTATGCGCGAGGCGAAATGGTACCTCAAGATACGCAGAAGATGATCTACTATTATCAATTAGCAGGGAAAAACGGCTATTCACGCGCCTATAACATCTTAGGAAATCTGTATCGTAAGGATAATGAAAAAGGGATTGAAAGAGATTACCCGAAAGCACTTTATTACTTTGATTTAGGCGCAAAACAGAATGATAGTAATACCGCGCATTTAGCGGGGGATATGCTCTATTTTGGGCAAGGCATTCCTAAAGATTATGCCCAAGCAGCGAAGTATTATGAAATCACTGACTTAGAGCAAGGTGCCCATCACGCGATGGCAAAATATAAGCTTGCCTACATGTATTACAACGGTTTGCTTGGTACTAAGAGCAGAGAAGATATTCAAAAAGCGCATGACTATCTTGAGATAGGTGCAAAATACTTAGATAAAGACTCGACCGCAGCATTAAAGGAATGGGATTTTAGCATATTAAATCAATAGGTTAATTATTTCCATTCTAAGTTCATCACAAAGTCGATATTTGTTCGATGAATAACACTCCCCTCTCCAACTTTCTTGAAGGGGGGAGTTAATCTTGATTCTTCGGCGCCCGACTCGATTTCAAAGTGATACGCACCAACAGTCCGCCGAGATGCTCACTCTTTAGGAGCTGCAATTCTGAGCCGTGATAACTGGCAATATCTTGAACTAAAGCTAACCCCAGCCCCGAACCTTCCAAGCCCTTGGCATTATTTAATCGCATAAACGCTTTAACAGAACGATGGATATGCTTATTAGCAATACCCGGTCCCGAATCTTCAACTTCCAGTTTCACCATGGATTTATGCTGCTCATCCATCATCACGCGCACAGTAACTATCCCTTTCTCTGGGGTATATTTAATCGCATTATCGATTAAGTTAGCGCACATTTCCGCCAGCAAAATAGCATCCCCTTTAACCCAGCAATGATCTAATCCTTCATAACCTAAATCAATCTGTTTACTCTCTGATTGCCCCAAGCGGGTAAAACAGACTTGCTGAACAATTTCGACTAAATTCACGGCTCGATATAGCTTTATCGCTTCCTTTTCGTGCTCTTTTAAACGCGCAAGCTGTAATAACCGATCAGTTAATACAATGGTGTTATCCAACGTTTTATTAATAGCTTGCAAACTTTGCTGTTTCTGTTGCTCATCATCGCTATTGAGTGCCACTGAAACTTGAGTTTTTAATACCGCTAACGGGGTTTTTAATTGATGAGAAGCATCGGCACTGAAACGTTCTTGGCGCTTTAACATACGCTTTAACCGCTCCACATAACGATTAAGAGCATCAACAAGTGGCGAAAGCTCCGACCATGGCAACACATTTGGAATTGGCGTGAGGTCATTCGCGGCGCGACCCAACATGAGATTAGAAAGCTTTTTCAGCGGTGTTAATAATTTACGTAGTAGCAAATACGCCAATATCAGTGTCACAACCACCACGGTACCTTGGCTCATTAAAGCCGAGATCAGTAGTTGATTGGCAAAATCTTGCCGAGCATACACCGTTTCAGCGACACGGATCTCGACCATACCTTGGATCCCACCTTCGTTAATCGGTTGGAAAAAGGTCGCCACTCGAATGGGTAGTCCCATATACTCCGCATCATAAAAGTAGACTAAAGCAGTGTAATGTTGAGAACGCATCCAGTAAGGTGGGATTGGCGGTAGGTCATCATAGCCAGAAATGGTTTCCCCGTGAGGAGCGATGACTTGGTAAAACAGACGGTCATTGTTATTCAGCTCAAAGCTATCAAGAACCACATAAGGCACATTCACGGAAAGATGTTCATCCACAACTTGCAATCGCTCCGCCACCGTCCTCGCCGACGCGAGCAATGTTCGGTCATAGGCAAGGTTTGCGGCGTTTTTAGCACTATAATAGTGGGTATAAACAGAAAAACTTCCCAACAAAATGAGGGGGATACCGAAAAATAGCAGCAACTGATGAAAGAGAGAGCGTGGATGAGAGACTAATTTCATACACTACACTGCTCCAATCGGTATCCCAATCCGCGTAACGTATTGATATTAATATCTGAACCCGCAAGTTTTTTGCGGACCCGATGCACATACAGTTCAATACTTTGTAAATTGGCTTCATCCGACAGTGAGAATACCTGCTCAAATAATTGTGTTTTTGAAACAGGTCGCCCTCTGCGATGAAAAAGCGTATTCAATACCGCGTATTCTCGCGGGGTTAAACCTAACGGCTCCGTCTTCAGTGAAAAATAGCCTTCGTCATGAAAACAGAGATCACCAAAACACTGGTCGCTATTCACATTCCCTTGGCTCCGACGTAATAGCGCACGCACTCGAGCTTCTAATTCCGCAATATCAAAGGGTTTAGTCAGGTAATCATCCGCTCCTGCATTCAACCCTTTCACACGATCGGCCACATCTGAATTTGCTGTCAATAACAGCACGGGAATTTCTTGATGGCGTTTACGCATCTGGGCTAACACATCCAAACCACTCATCCGTGGTAATGAAACATCCAATACCACCAATGAATAATTTTCAGTTTGTAATAACTGGTCAGCGCTATAGCCATCACAGGCAATATCAACAGCAAATCCCGATGCTGTTAAGGCTTTTTGTAACCACAATGACAACTCTTCATGATCTTCAACCAATAACATTCTCATTCGTCGCCCACTCATTATGATTATTTATGCGTATAAGTTGGCACTCTCTCGATTGAATGAAAAGTGTTAAACGTGATATTTACCGAAGCTATCACAACAATCCTTCGTTAACCCGCTGCCACAAATAAAAATTAACATTAAATTAACATGATTATGAAGGGAAAATATAAAACAATCTGATATGTATCACATAAAAATAATTTTATTTGTTAATGAAAGGTAAATGAAAGGTTCTCGATACAATGATGAGTGGCGAACAAACATTATCCGCAGCTATTCATCTACAACGACATATCCATAACGACATAACCAACAACAACCAAGTAACTTAATTATTGTCTAGTGAGGAATGAAGCATGAAGAAGTTCACAATCAAAACCTTAGCAGCAGCAATTTTTTTAGTTGGCGTTAACCAAGCAATCGCGTTACCTGAAAGAACCGAATGTATTGCCCCTGCCAAACCTGGTGGTGGCTTTGATTTAACCTGTAAACTCGTTCAAGTCTCCATGCTGGAAACCAAAGAAATCGAAAAACCGATGCGTGTGACTTACATGCCAGGTGGAATTGGCGCCGTCGCTTACAACGCCATTGTGGCTCAACGCCCAGCTGAGCCGGGAACCATCGTCGCATTCTCTGGTGGCTCCTTGCTCAACCTTGCTCAAGGTAAATTTGGTCGTTACAACGAAAATGATGTTCGCTGGCTCGCGAGTGTTGGCAGCGACTATGGCATGATTGCCGTGCGTGCAGACTCCCCTTATAAAACCTTAGGCGAACTGATGGACGCCTTCAAAAAAGATCCAAACAGCATTGTCTTCGGTGCAGGTGGCTCCATCGGTAGCCAAGATTGGATGAAAACCGCGCTACTGGCCAAAGCTATCGACTTAGACCCACGTAAAATGCGCTATGTGGCTTTCGAAGGCGGCGGCGAAACACTGACAGCCCTGTTAGGTAACCACATCCAAGTGATCTCTGGTGATATCAGTGAAATGACTCCCTATATTAGCGACGGAAAAATCCGCATCCTAGCAGTGTACGCGGATAAACGCTTACCGGATGGACTCGCTAATATCCCAACGGCTAAAGAGCAAGGCTATGACATTGTTTGGCCAATCATTCGCGGATTCTATATGGGGCCTAAAGTTTCTGACGCAGATTACAACCAATGGGTTGAAGCCTTCCAAAAATTACAACAAACCGACGAATTTAAAAAGCAGCGTGAATTACGTGGTTTATTTGAATACAACCTTTCAGGCCCAGAACTGGACGCTTACGTGAAGAAAGAAGTTGAGAACTACCGTGAGCAAGCACGTTCCTTCGGGTTAGCGAAATAACGGAGCTACTATGAGCCAACGCATATTTGCCATAGTCTGGCTGATACTGTGTGGGATCGGGCTGTATATCGGCTGGGGCATCCAAAGTGAGTTTAGCTATGAACCACTGGGCCCCCGCCCCTTCCCGATAGCCATACTGTCATTAATGACCCTGTGTGCACTCGCACTCCTGCTTGGCCGCCAAGAAGCCGTTGAATGGCCAAAGCCCTATGTCTTGCGCCGTTTAGTTTTATTAATCATTACATTAGTCATTTATGCATGGGCGTTTGAATGGTTAGGATTCCCATTAGCGACCACTTTACTGACCATCAGCGTTGCCCTGTTATTTGGTGCAACCCCAATAGCCGCCCTAATTTCCGGTCCGATTCTTGGTCTTTCGTTGTTTTACGCCTTCGACAAATTGCTCGATGTAACATTGCCAATCGGCGAACTTTTTAGCTAAGGAGAAAAGTATGGAAACGTGGATGTATTTATCTCAAGGCTTTGAGGTAGCGCTTATCCCTCAAAATATTATGATAGGGTTGATTGGTTGCTTTATCGGTACGATTGTCGGGATGTTACCGGGTCTTGGTCCCATTAACGGCGTCGCCATTTTATTACCTTTAGCATTTGCGTTGAAGCTCCCTGCTGAATCTGCACTTATTTTACTGGCTACCGTTTATCTAGGCTGCGAGTACGGAGGACGAATTTCTGCGATCCTATTGAACGTTCCTGGTGACGCCGCGGCGATTATGACCACGTTAGATGGTTATCCGATGGCGAAGCAAGGTAAAGGAGGCATCGCGCTCTCGATTTCTGCCGTCAGTTCATTTATCGGTTCCACTATTGCGATTACTGGGATCATTTTATTTGCACCATTACTGGCACAATGGTCGCTCGCCTTCGGGCCTGCTGAATATTTCGCGTTGATGGTCTTTGCTATCGCGTGTTTAGGCAGCATGATGAGCCAAAATCCCGTCAAATCGCTGCTCGCAGCATTGATTGGTTTGGCACTAGCAACCGTCGGTGTCGATGCCAACTCTGGGGAATACCGTTTTACCTTTGACAGCGTTAACCTATCCGATGGCGTCCAATTTATTGTCGTGGTTATTGGACTGTTCTCTGTGAGTGAGATATTACTCATGCTAGAAAGCACGGCGACCGGGCAAGGTTTAATCCGCAAAACAGGTCGAATGTTATTTAGCAAAAAAGAAGCCAAGGCCTGTGCAGGTCCAACATTACGATCCTCATTTATTGGCTTCTTCGTGGGTGTTTTACCGGGTGCGGGGGCGACTATCGCTAGCGCCATCACCTATATGACCGAGAAAAAAATTGCGGGGGATAAAGGGACATTTGGTGAAGGGGATGTTCGAGGTGTCGCAGCACCTGAAGCGGCCAACAACGCCTCTGCTTGTGGATCATTTATCCCGATGTTGACCCTCGGTGTTCCGGGTTCGGGTACGACGGCAGTGATGATGGGGGCTCTGACTCTGTATAACATCACCCCAGGTCCGGGGATGTTCACTGAACAGCCACACATCGTTTGGGGATTAATTGCCGCGCTGCTCATCGCTAACGTTGTGTTGTTAGTAATGAATATTCCGCTGATTGGCCTATTCACACGTATGCTCACCGTACCACTGTGGTTTTTAGTCCCTGCGATTGCTTGTGTCTCTGCGGTTGGCGTTTACGCCGTACACAGCACCACTTTTGACCTACTGCTAATGATGGGGCTTGGGGTATTCGGCTATATATTGCGAAAGATGAACTTTCCACTATCTCCGCTGATCCTAGGGTTTGTTTTGGGTGAAATGTTAGAACAAAATCTACGCCGCTCGTTATCTATCAGTAATGGGGATTTCAATATTCTATGGAGCAGTACTATTTCTAAGAGCTTATTAATTCTGGCGGTGTTGGTTCTGGTGTTACCACCCATTGTGAAACTCATTCGCAAACGTCGCCGTCAGGCTGCTCAAGCATAATTCCAAACTGTACGTTATGACTGAAAGATTTAGCCCCATAAAAATGGGGCTTTTTTTGTATATTAGAATACTGATTCTTTGCTTCAAATAGCCCTGTTCATATAGCTATTCACTTCCCTCATCAATAGTTGGTGTTTGCACAATAAATACAAACCATACACCGTATTATCTATTCTTCATTTTCATTGCTTTTTATGTTGAGCATTTATATGCAGCTTGAAGATAAGATACTTGCGGATAACGCTGATAATAGTAATGGAAACTTCAATATTCGATAGGCTGGGCGGTTTATCGTGGTCAATAAAATTTGCCCCATAACGATCTCGGGGCAAACTTTTCATTAATAAAACGGATATTTCGTATAACTCAACAAGGTAATATTTTTATTACTCGCGTCTTCGCCATAATAAACATGTTTTGATGGTGGCGTGGAAACCTCAACGGCTTCTTTTTGTCGCTTTTCAAAAAGTGGAAACATAGTTTTAGTATTAAATGCACGCTTAATTTTTGCAGGGAATAGTCCTTTAATGCTTTTAATCAATGCATTAGCCAAAATTTTTAAATCATTTTTCCAAATCTTACACCGCGTGAAATCCATATTAACCCCTTATTGATACATGAATAGAGCAAATATCATGGCACTATTTTCATTACGGTAATTTAATAAAATGATGATTATGGTGACGACAATATTTAAGCCATAAAAAAAGCGAGAGCCTTGGCCCTCGCTTTCTATTCAGTGCAATTTAGTGAATGAAACTTACGCTTTGTATTTGCTCATCACTAACGTTGCGTTGGTACCACCGAAACCGAAGCTGTTAGACATTACTGTGTTCAGTGCTTGCTCAGTTGGTTTAGTGATGATGTTCAAGCCTTTCGCTTTCTCATCTAAATTCTCAACGTTGATGCTTGGTGCGATAAAGCCATGCTCTAACATCAGCAAGCTATAAATCGCTTCTTGAACGCCTGCTGCACCTAAAGAGTGACCTGTCATCGCTTTGGTTGCAGAAAGTGCTGGGCAATCGTGACCAAACACTTCTTGGATTGCTTCTAACTCTTTAGTATCACCGACTGGCGTTGAAGTACCGTGTGTGTTGATGTAGTCGATTTTATCAACACCGTGCATTGCCATTTGCATACAACGCACTGCGCCTTCACCAGATGGAGCCACCATGTCAGCACCGTCAGACGTTGCGCCGTAGCCAACCACTTCTGCGTAAATGTGTGCACCACGCGCTAATGCGTGCTCTAACTCTTCAACCACGACGATACCGCCACCGCCCGCAATAACGAAACCATCACGGTCTTGGTCATACGTTCTTGATGCTTTCGATGGAGTTTCGTTGTACTTAGTAGACAGAGCACCCATTGCATCGAACTCACACGTCATTTCCCAGCTCAGTTCTTCACCGCCACCTGCAAACACAACATCTTGTTTGCCCAGTTGGATCAGCTCAACCGCGTGACCGATACAGTGTGCAGACGTTGAACATGCAGAGCTGATTGAGTAGTTAACGCCTTTGATTTTGAACGGTGTTGCTAAGCAAGCAGAAATACCCGAGGCCATTGCACGAGTCACCATATATGGACCCACACCACGCAGACCTTTTGCACGCATACCATCAGAACCGGCTACTTGGTTACGAGGAGAACCACCACCTGAGCCGACAACAACACCCGTACGCAGGTTAGAGACTTGGTCTTCCGCTAAACCTGAATCTTTAATCGCCTGTTCCATTGACAGGTAAGCATAGACAGAGCAATCACTCATGAAACGGCGGACTTTACGGTCAATTAGGCCTTCAGTATCCAGCTTTACATCACCCCAGACATGGCTACGCAGCCCTGCCTCTTTAAATTCTTCTGAGAAAGTGATCCCGGAACGACCTTCCTTCAGAGAAGCCAGTACTTCTTCCTGGTTATTACCAATGCTGGAAACAATACCTAGGCCAGTTATGACTGCACGCTTCATTCGTTACCTCATGTCTATAATTATATGATTACGGGATTACAGGTGTCACTTTAGCTTACACTTGTACGCTGAACAAGTCCGATCAGGGTAAATATTTGTATTTTTTTTATCATGACACAAATAAGGCTTTTATGTGACGGTAGCCTTACGCTGATATCAGCGTTAGAATTTGAATATGATTTTGCAATAACGGGCTTAAACGTGAAAAAGACAGCTGTACAAACCGCTCACCTCAGTTGGAATGAGGAAGGCACACCGATTTCAGAACAGTTTGAAGACATCTATTTTTCTAACCAAAATGGGTTAGAAGAGAGCCGCCATGTGTTTTTGCAGGGAAACCATTTTCCACAGCGATTTCTAACACACCAAGATGAAACTTGTGTGATCGCCGAGACAGGATTTGGTACTGGATTGAATTTTCTCGCTTTATGGCAAGCCTTCAACCAATTCAAAGCCGAAAACCCCAATGCAAAATTACAACGATTACATTTTATTAGCTTTGAAAAATACCCTTTATCAAAAGTAGATTTAATCGCCGCACACCGTTGTTGGCCTGAGTTAACCAAGCTCTCGGGGCAATTATGTGAACAGTGGCCACCCGCTCTCCCCGGTAACCATCGAATTATTTTAGAAAATGGTGCGATCACCCTAGATTTATGGATTGGTGATGTAAATACGCAAATATCCATACTTAATGATAATTTAAACAATAAGATAGATGCATGGTTTTTGGATGGCTTTGCGCCGTCAAAAAACCCGCAGATGTGGAGTGAACAGTTGTTCGCTGCAATGGCCAAATTTGCGCGTCAAGGTGGGACATTTGCCACCTTTACGGTAGCTGGATTTGTCAAACGCGGATTACAACAAGCGGGCTTTACTATCATGAAGACCAAAGGATTTGGTCAGAAGCGTCAAATGTTGACGGGGGTATTAGAAAATAATTTTACTCGCCCGATGGCGCCTTGGTTTGCGCGTCAACCTGCCTCTCATACCGATGATATCGCGATTATTGGCGGTGGAATTGCCAGCCTCACCTTAGCCCGTTCACTCAGAAAACGCGGAGCGAATGTCACTATTTATTGCAAAGACCAGCAAGTCGCTCAAAACGCATCAGGAAACCGTCAAGGCGCAGTCTACCCCTTATTAACCGGAAACGATAATGCCTTAGAACGTTTTTTTGTTAGCGGCTTCCCGTTTGCGACTCGCGTTTACCGACAACTTGGCACGCAAGGTCTCGAGTTTAATGGACAATGGTGTGGGGTAAGCCAAATGGCGTATAACCCTAAATCCACCAAAAAAATCGACAACATGCTGCAAACCGAATGGCCGGAAGAGTTTGCTGTTGGCAAAGATAGACAGCAGCTCAGTGAACTTAGCGGTGTGGATGTCAATCATCGAGGTATTTATTACCCCACTGGTGGATGGCTATCTCCTGCGCAATTATGCGAAAGCTTAGCGCAAAAACTCACTGAAGAAGGTGTCAATTTCCACTTTGGTTTGTCAATCAATGATTTACAGCGCTCAGAGGAAAGTTGGGAGCTGACACTCGATAACCAAAAAAAAGCCCATCATCAAACCGTGGTGATTGCCAATGGCCATTTACTGAATCAATTTGAGCAGACTCGGAATCTGCCTATCACCCCTGTACGAGGGCAAGTCAGCCATATCCCGACAAACCCAACATTACAGCAATTAAAAACCGTGCTGTGCTTCGAAGGTTATATGACGCCAGAAGATACCACAAACCAGCACCATTGCTTGGGGGCGAGTTATCAACGAGACAATTTGAGCCTTGAGTACTCAGAGGAAGAGCAGCAAGAAAATCTGCAAAAGCTGCTCACCAGCCTACCGGATGTGGATTGGACGGCGCAGGTAGATATCTCTGACCAACAATCACGCCAAGGGATCCGCTGCGTGATCCGCGACCATATGCCGCTACTCGGCAATGTGCCTGACTTTGATGCTTTAATGCAGCAATATGAGGATTTACCCGATCAACTACATCGCGAAAAATCTATCTCGCCATCGCCAGCGTATCCAAATCTATTTGTGTTCGGCGCATTAGGAGCGCGAGGGCTGTCCACGGCCCCACTTTGCGCTGAAATATTAGCCGCACAAATTTTTGATGAGCCGATGCCTGCCGACGATGACGTACTTGCCGCATTACATCCAAATCGTTTTTGGGTGAGAAAATTACTGGCGGGACGCCCAATCACCACGAAAGAGGCGTAAACGAAAAGAGGGCTTCCATTTGGAAGCCCTCAGAACGAAGCAATATTGAGATTAATTAATACTCAACTGCATAGCACAGCGATCAATCGCTTGAAACCCAGCATCTACTTCGTGTTGCAAGATATCTTGTAATTCGCGCGTCAATTGCACCTCTTCCATTATTGAAAAACCAAGGCGCTGATAATACGGTGCATTCCACGGAATATCACGAAACGTGGTCAATGCAACCTGACCAATCTGTTGGGATTGTGCGAACTCGATAACCTGCTGAATAAGCCACTTACCTAAGCCTTGCCCCTGCGCTGACTGCTGAACTGAAAGCTCCACAATATGCAGGCTATCGCTCAAATGCGCTGCCATAATAAAGCCAACTGGCTGGTCATGATTATCCACAGCGAGCCACTCTAAGCCATTCGCAATACACTCAACGTGGTTTTCTACCGGTTGAACCTCGCCTTGGGCAATCCAATCAAACTTAGGATGTCCGGCAAAAGTTTGCCCCGCAGACGCTTCTACCTCAGGTAAGAATTGGGCATCTTCATGGGTTGCTAATCGAATGGAATACATGCCATTAATAGAAGACATATAATCAATGGGATACATACAATTAACGCACAGTATCTAGCAGTGTTTTCCACATACCCAGCACTAGGATTTGGTCTGGAGGGGTCAGTTCACCGGCTTTGATGGCGTTTTGGATACTCAGCTCAACGCGCTGATACAATGCATCAACACTGGTTTCGTTCTCTTCTTGCAGCTCTGCCACAGCAAGGGTTAAGTGACCACGCAGATAGCCACCAGCAAACAGCTCATCATCGCTGGCGTGTTCAACCATATCATCAATTCTTGTCAGTATGCGTGTTTCAAAATCCGCAAGCATGCTTAATCCTTACTGTAGTGAGTGATTCTATTAGGCGAAGATATCTTCCGGATAAGGGAAAAGTTCCGCGCAAAGTGGGGGGGTATTGTAAAACGATTGTAACGCATTAATAAAGCGTAGCGGCCTCTCTGGGATGCCTTTTTCGAGGTATTCCATCACTTGACTATGCACTTTACGCATAAAGGCGATACGGTCGGGTTCAAAATTGCCTTCCAAGTTGTCGCAACTCACATTAAACGGGATGCCCGTTGCCACACAGAAAAACCAATCCAATGCTTGAGGTTTGATTTCGACCACTTCAAAGTCACACTGGGTTTTCTCATCGCGACCATCTGGGCAGTACCAATAACCGTAATCCACTTGCTGGCGGCGTTTTTCCCCAGCAATGCACCAGTGAGAGATTTCATGGAGTGCACTGGTAAAAAAACCGTGTGCAAACACAATTTGGCTATATGGTGTGGTGTCATCGGCAGGTAAGTAGATAGGCTCGTCGTCCCCTTTTACCAATTTGGTATTGTACTCTTCACCGAAACACTGTTCGAAAATATCAATAAGTTGCTGATAATGATGTTGGGTCATGGAACGCTTAAATCATCTTAAAATAATGTGAGAAACCAAGCTTTAATATCATCACCGTGGCTGTCATTTAACAGCTTAATACTCATTAAGAGTGAAATCACGACGATCATCGGCCTGATAAGTTTTTGCCCTTTGGTTAACACTAAGCGAGCGCCAAGTCTCGCACCAACCATTTGGCCGGCAAGCATAACAAAACCGAGTACCCAAAGAACATGACCTCCGATAATAAAAAAGATCAAAGATCCAAAATTGGAGGCGAAATTTAACAATTTTGCATGTGCAGTGGCTTTGGCGAGGTTATACCCTAATAGCAGGACATAAGCGAGCGCTAAAAACGAGCCAGTTCCTGGTCCAAATGCCCCATCATAAAAGCCGATACTCATCCCCGCAGCAACCCCAAAGATTGGCATGCTGACACGCTGAGGTCTATCTTGCACCCCCAAAGATGGTGTGAGTAAGAAATAGAGCCCAACGCAGATGACCATCACTGGCAACAGCTGCTTTAGAAAAGCGGTATCGATGGATTGAATTAAAATTGCCCCGAGCATTGCCCCTATCATGGTCATGATCACCGGGAAAATTTGCTCTCGCAAATTAATGGCTTTACGCCTTGCAAAATAGAGTGTGGCAGAGAATGAACCACCAATGGCTTGTAATTTATTGGTCGCCAAGGTTTCGACGGGAGTGATCCCCACAGAAAGCAACGCAGGAATAGTCAGTAAACCACCGCCCCCCGCGATAGAGTCAATAAAACCGGCAAGCAGAGCGACAAAAAACAGCAGAGCATAAACTTCAGGTGCAACGGCGGTAAACCAATCCATTTCACATTCCAGATAAGTAAACTATCATGATGCAGATTTGTTATTTATTGATTATCTTATTGAAAGCTAAACAATATCACAGCCCGGATGGATTATAATCGAGGTTTCATCCTAACCTTTAACGCGCAGTGGATACCCATGCCGAGCAAGAATATCCACTGAAAAACGTCAATGACTTATTCGAATGGTGCTATTGCTGGCACAACATCCGCACACTGCCCACGGTGACGCAAGAAGTGATCCATCAGCACAATCGCCATCATGGCTTCGGCGATAGGTACTGCGCGTATCCCCACACATGGGTCATGGCGACCTTTGGTGATCATTTCCACTTCCTCTCCATCACGATTCAAGGTTTTCCCTGAAACGGTAATACTTGATGTTGGCTTCATGGCGATATGGGCAATAATTGGTTGGCTGCTGCTTATCCCGCCTAAAATTCCACCGGCATGGTTAGATGTAAAGCCATGGCGTGTCATTTCATCGCGATTTTCGCTACCTTTCAAACTGACTACGCCAAAACCGTCACCAATTTCGACCCCTTTAACTGCATTGATGCTCATTAAAGCATGAGCAATATCCGCATCTAAGCGATCAAAAACAGGCTCGCCTAAACCAGCAGGGACATTTTCGGCCACAACGGTGACTTTTGCCCCGATAGAATCACCCTCTTTTTTCAAGCCACGCAGTAACTCATCAAGGGCATCTAATTTGCTCGGGTCAGGACAGAAGAATGGGTTTTCTTCGACAATCGACCAATCTTTAATTTCACACTCTACGCTGCCCATTTGCGTCAGACATGCGCGAATTTGAATGCCAAATTTCTCTTGTAGGTATTTCTTGGCAATAGCGCCCGCAGCAACACGCATCGCTGTTTCACGTGCGGATGAACGCCCGCCACCGCGATAATCGCGCAGGCCATATTTCTGTTCATACGTGTAATCGGCGTGCCCTGGACGGAACACGTCTTTAATTGCACCATAATCTTGGGAACGCTGATCGGTATTTTCAATTAATAGACCGATACTGGTGCCTGTCGTCACACCATTAAAAACCCCCGATAGAATTTTCACTTGATCGGGTTCACGACGCGCAGTGGTATAGCGTGATGTGCCCGGACGACGGCGGTCTAAGTCGATTTGTAAATCTGCTTCTGTCAGCGCTAATCCCGGCGGAACACCGTCAACGATGCAGCCTAATGCTAGCCCGTGTGACTCTCCAAAGGTGGTCACACGAAACAGTTGCCCAATTGAATTTCCAGCCATTCCCTGTTTCCTATTTGCTTGCGATTCTTATACTTGTTAAGAAATATGATGTTATGCGTAATTATTATGTTTTATGTGATTATAACGAGTAACGCAACTCTATTATTAATCAATATATAACGCAAAGTGTTCGTGATGTTCCACCAACTGTTCACGGGTTAACATAAACACACCGTCACCACCAAATTCAAAATCTAACCAAATAAATGGAATATCTGGATATTGGTCAATCAGATGCACCATGCTGTTGCCCACTTCGCACACTAAAATGCCCTCTTCGGTTAAGAAGCGCGGAGCGTTTGCGAGAATACGACGAACCAGTTTGAGACCATCGCTACCAGCTGCCAGAGCCAGCTCAGGCTCGACACGGAACTCTTGTGGCAGATCGTCCATATCTTCTGCATCCACATACGGTGGATTGGTGACAATCAGGTCATATTTAACGTCTGGCATATCACGGAATAGGTCAGAACGAATTGGGATCACGCGGTGCTCTAAACCATGATTCGCAATATTTTGCTCAGTCACCGCCAAGACATCCGTAGAGATATCCACGGCATCCACTTCGGCTTCAGGGAATTCATGAGCACAAGCAATCGCAATACAGCCACTGCCCGTACATAGGTCAAGGATGGTTTGTGGTTCATCAGATAATAAACCCACAAAATGGTTGTTAATCAGCTCACCAATTGGCGAACGCGGGATCAGCACTCGCTCATCCACATAGAATTCATGTCCACAGAACCACGAACTGTTGGTCAGATAGGCAACTGGAATGCGGTCATTGATACGGCGTAATACACGTTCAATAATGCGGTGACGCTCCGTTGGTGTCAGGCGCGAAGTTAGTAGCTCATCCGGTAAATCCAGTGGTAAATACAGGCTTGGCAAAACTAACTGTAAAGCTTCATCCCATGGGTTATCGGTGCCGTGACCATAATAGATATTGGCTGCATTAAAGCGGCTCATGGTCCAACGTAAAATGTCTTGAATGGTATGAAGTTCTGCGACGGCTTCATCAACGAAGATCTTTTCCAAGAAGGGATTCTCCTGCCTGTGGATTAAAAGGGAAAATTTGAATGGCTAAAGTTTGCCACGAAGTGAAAGACAAATCAGCAGATTAATGTAAGAAAATACGCAGATAAGCACTTGTTTGCGTATTTGCGCGCTAAAAATAACCGCGCCCCGGATTTTCATCAAGGGCGCAGCGTCTATCATGATGTTAAAAACGTTATGCTAATTCTTCGACTTCTTCCGTCGTTTTTTCTGGTTTTTTCACCTTTCCTGATTTTTTCACTAATAGCGCGTAAGCAATAGTGAGTAACAACAACCAACCGATCCCCACATACAGCGCAATTCGGGTACTTTCAAAATAGCCTAACACACCGAAAATAAACACCATAAAGGCAATTGCAAGGATCGGTGCAACTGGCCACATCGGTACTGGGAATTTCAATTGCTGAACCTGCTCTGGCGTCATCTTACGGCGCATCGCAAATTGTGCCAGTAAAATCATTAACCAGACCCAAATCGTGGCAAACGTGGCAATCGAGGCGATCACTAAGAACACATCTTCGGGGATCACATAGTTCAGAACCACGCCAATTAACAATACCAGCACCATGACTAACACCGTCATCCATGGCACCCCATTTTTGGTTAACTTAGTGAATGATTTAGGCGCCTGACCTTCATGAGCCATACCGTACATCATGCGACCCGCACCAAAAATGTCACTGTTAATTGCCGAGATGGCGGCGGTGATCACTACAACGTTCAATATATTCGCCGCAGCTGAAATGCCTAAACTATCAAAAATCTGCACAAACGGGCTGCCATTTTGACCTACTTGGTTCCACGGATAGATGCACATCAGTACAAACAGTGTTAATACATAAAACAATAAGATACGTACAGGCACCGCATTAATGGCTTTTGGAATGGTCACTTCCGGATTTTTGGCTTCGCTTGCGGTGATACCGATGACCTCGATTCCGCCAAAGGCAAACATCACCACCGCAAATGAAGCAATTACCCCACCTATCCCATTCGGCATAAACCCACCGTTATTAAACAGGTTAGATACCCCAACTGCATGTTCAGAAGCTTGACCGAAGCCAAACATCATAATAGCCGCACCACCGACGATCATCGCGACAATCGCCCCCACTTTAACAATCGACAACCAAAATTCCATTTCGCCGAATGTTTTGACATGACACAGGTTAATAGCACCAATAAAGCAGATAATGCTGAGCACCCAAATCCATTGTGCGACATCGGGGAACCATAATTTCATATAGACCCCAAATGCCGTGACATCAGCCAAGCAGACAATTAGCATTTCAAAAACATACGTCCAGCCTGTGAAAAAGCCCGCTCGCGGACCTAAATAGTGGCTAGCATATTGAGAGAATGACCCCGCCAATGGGCTACGAACCGCCATTTCACCGAGCGCGCGCATGACCATAAAAACAGCGGCGCCTCCAATAATATAAGCCAGTAAAACAGCCGGACCGGCAGTTTCAATGGCTTTAGCTGAACCATAGAATAACCCCGTTCCTATTGCTGAACCGAGGGCCATAAATCGGATATGACGCGCAGAAAGCCCACGCGCAAGTTGTGATGTGCTTTGCATGTTGTGTCCTTCGTATTTTTATCAGTCGTTTCGAAGAGAATTCGCAGCCGATACATAGTCGGCTGCTTCTAAAACACTTACTTATAGGAACTATCGGTATATGAACGACAGGTTTTTATGAATGAAAAACCGAGTTTGCTGCAAACAACGTGGCCAGTTTATGTTGATCAATAAGCGAGATAGCCGCCTCGATATCCGGCGCAAAATAACGGTCTTTATCGTAATACGCCACTTTATCACGCAGAGTTTTACGGGCTTTTTCCAATTTTTCGCTCGATTTCAAGCCATCACGGAAATCCATTCCCTGACACGCAGATAACCATTCAATGGCTAAAATGCCCGTCACGTTTTTCGCCATTTCCCATAAACGGCGACCTGCCGCAGGTGCCATGGAAACGTGGTCTTCTTGGTTGGCGGATGTTGGTAAACTATCCACGCTAGATGGATGTGCTAATGCTTTGTTCTCACTGGCTAATGCCGCTGCTGTCACCTGGGCAATCATAAAGCCGGAGTTCACGCCACCATTGTTAACTAAGAACGGTGGTAATTGGGACATATGCGTGTCCATCAACATCGCAATGCGGCGCTCTGATAATGCACCAATTTCAGCTAATGCCAGTGCAATATTGTCCGCCGCCATAGCAACTGGCTCTGCATGGAAGTTACCACCAGAAATAATGTCGCCATTATCGGTAAACACCAGTGGGTTATCTGACACCGCATTAGACTCAATCAAAATCACTTCCGCCGCTTGGCGCATTTGTGTTAAACACGCCCCCATGACTTGCGGCTGGCAACGTAATGAATACGGGTCTTGAACTTTCGAACAATTCGCGTGAGATTGTGACAGTTCACTGCTTGGCGATAATATATCGCGGAACAGCGCAGCCACATCGATTTGACCTTTTTGACCGCGAACTTCTTGGACTCGCGCATCAAATGGCTTACGAGAACCTAATGTTGCTTCCACACTTAACGCCCCACACACAATGCCGGATAACAGCAGATTTTCTGCCGCAAACAAGCCTTTTAACGCAAACGCTGTGGAGGTTTGAGTGCCGTTCAGGAGCGCTAAACCTTCTTTAGCTTCCAACGTTAATGGTTTCAACCCCGCTTTTTCTAACGCTTTTTTCGCGGGTAGCCATTGACCTTCAAAACGCGCCTGCCCCTCACCAATCAGAATTAAACTCATATGTGCAAGTGGCGCTAAGTCGCCGGATGCGCCTACTGACCCTTTTGCTGGAATGAACGGGTAGACTTGAGCATTAACTAAAGCAATTAGTGCTTCAATCACTTCAAGGCGAATCCCTGAAAAACCACGCGCAAGGCTATTAATTTTGAGTACCATAATCAGGCGAACCAGATCATCATCCAGTGGCTCACCGACGCCAGCCGCATGGGACATCACAATCGAGCGCTGTAAAGATTGCAGATCTTTACTGGCAATACGGGTGTTAGCGAGTAAACCAAACCCGGTATTGATTCCATACGCGGTTTTATCTTCCGCAATAATTTGATTTACGGTCGCAACACTTTTTGCGATGACGCTGTGAGCATGTTTATCTAACGCGACAGTCACTGGTTTTTGGAAGACAACGCGTAATTCGTCGAGTGTCATTTTCCCCGGATGGATAGTTAATTTAGTCATCAATGGCACTCCTTAACGTGTTTTTAGCATAGGTAAGTTTAAGTTTTTCTCTTTGGCGCATTCGATAGCAATGTCATAGCCTGCATCCGCGTGGCGCATCACCCCTGTCGCTGGGTCATTGTGCAGTACGCGAGCAATACGCTCTGCCGCCGCATCTGTACCATCACAGACAATCACCACACCAGAATGTTGAGAGAAGCCCATTCCGACACCGCCACCATGATGTAATGACACCCATGTAGCACCGCTCGCCGTATTTAATAGCGCGTTGAGTAATGGCCAATCCGACACCGCATCCGAGCCATCTTTCATCGCTTCAGTTTCACGATTTGGACTCGCTACCGAGCCTGAATCTAAATGATCACGTCCAATAACAATCGGTGCAGAGACTTCGCCGCTTCTGACCATTTCATTGAACGCTAAACCTAACTTGGCGCGGTCTCCCAAACCAACCCAGCAAATACGCGCTGGTAAGCCTTGAAAACTAATACGTTCACGAGCCATGTCGAGCCAACGATGCAGATGCTTATCGTCTGGCAGTAATTCTTTCACTTTGGCATCCGTTTTATAGATATCTTCAGGATCCCCAGATAGAGCCACCCAACGGAAGGGACCAACACCACGGCAAAATAGGGGGCGAATATAGGCAGGAACAAACCCAGGGAAGTCGAACGCATTTTCAACACCCATTTCCAACGCCATTTGACGAATATTGTTACCGTAATCGAATGTCGGAATGCCTTGGGCTTGAAAAGCCAGCATGGCTTTTACATGTTCCGCCATGGATTTTTTCGCCGCCAGCGCAGTGCCTTGCGGGTCTTTCACGCTCTTCTCGCGATACTCATCCCAGCTCATACCAATCGGCAGATAGCCATTGAGCGGGTCATGAGCACTGGTTTGGTCGGTAACCATGTCTGGCTTAATGCCACGACGAACCATTTCAGGTAAAACGTCAGCCGCGTTAGCACACAGTGCGATAGAAACGGCTTTGCCTTCTGATGTGTACTTTTTAATACGCGCTAATGCATCATCCAGATCGGTGGCTTGTTCATCCACATAATGGGTTCTTAAACGGAAATCGATGCGGCTTTGCTGGCACTCAATATTTAATGAGCAAGCCCCTGCTAACGTTGCCGCTAGTGGCTGCGCGCCCCCCATTCCACCTAGACCGGCCGTTAATACCCAACGCCCAGTGAGGTCGCCGTTGTAATGTTGGCGTCCCGCTTCAACGAAGGTTTCATAGGTGCCTTGAACAATCCCTTGGCTACCAATATAAATCCAGCTTCCTGCGGTCATTTGGCCGTACATGGCTAAGCCTTTTGCATCCAGCTCATTGAAATGTTCCCAATTCGCCCAATGCGGTACAAGGTTGGAGTTAGCGATTAATACACGAGGAGCATTTTCGTGAGTTTTGAATACACCGACAGGTTTTCCTGATTGCACCAGCAAGGTTTCGTCGCTATCTAGCTGTTTCAGGGATTCAACAATTTGGTCATAACATTGCCAGTTACGTGCTGCGCGGCCAATCCCACCATAAACCACAAGTTCATGGGGATTCTCTGCCACGTCAGGATCGAGGTTGTTCATCAACATACGCAGTGGCGCTTCTGTCAGCCAATTTTTAGCTGTTAAGGTTGTTCCACGAGGTGCTCGAATTTCAATATTGCGATATTTGTTATTTAGCTTTGTCACGAATATACCCTCACTTAGATACGTGTTTGACTTATTGCGTCTCCTTATAGATATAGTTGTATATACATGTACAATCAATTTATTTTTTAACAATCTCAAAGGTAAAAACACACAGCGATAAAATATTTTATCTAATTAAAACAATTGATTAAAAAAATACCCCTTGATTTTATTGGCGTTTTTTTATTCTAATTCTGCCTACCAGATCACATTTGATTCACAGTTATTTTACATTTAGCTTTTAACCTTATTCGAGAAAATGCCCTAAACGAATGCTCAAGATAATTCTAATAGTGTTTACGTAATAGTCATTATTCGGAATATTTACCTTTAGTTCATTTTAATAACCGACAGAATAGGATTAATAACCCTAAATCTATTATGGTAAAAAGATGCCAAATAATAATAACAATCCGATTGATATACTGATTAACACTCAAATGCCTTATGCCATTGAAAATCAAAATGATCATCTATTTGATGTCGCGATGAATTATGCTGACCAATGGCACCGCCAACATAATGCTAACTATGAAAAACTATGGTTGGCTGAACCTAAACCGCTTATTCCCGTTGGCTTATTCAAATCCCTCGATTTAGCGACGCAAACTGACAGTGATGGCATGTGGTTAACCAGCTCAGGAACAGGAAAAAAAGGCAAAGCCGCGGTTTTCTTTGACAACCTCAGCTTAAAACGCATTGAAACGGGGATGGTGCAAATTTTCCTGCATAATCAACTCATTTCAACCACTCCCGCACGTTTTTTACTGCTCTCTCCTGACCCCGCGAAAGGGGATCATGCAGGTTTTGCGACGGCATTTTTGAAATTTACCCAGTGCGCGCCTATCCATGAGCTCGTCTTTACGGTTTCTCCTGAGGGGGTATTTGATAGTGAGCTCGCTTGGGCAACATTAAAACGTTGGGCCGACGATGATGCACCAATCTACATTTTTGGGTTAACGCTGTATTTTGAACACCTGTGTCTCAGCCGCCCTGATACCTTTGCTTTAAAAGGCAATGTCAGGGGGCTTAGTGGTGGCGGTTGGAAAGGCATGACTAAGCAGCTAGAGCGTCCGCAAATTGTGCAAGGATTAAAAGAAACCCTAAATGCGCCATTGGTGGATATTCGCGATATTTATGGCATGACAGAGCACCCTCTGCATTACATTAGCTGCCCAGAGGGTCATTTCCATATTCCTGCTTTCTCACGTTTTTCTATTATTAATGAGCAAGGAGAGCCCGCCCCAGAAAATCACGTTGGTTTTATCGCCTTAGAAAGCCCACTGTTTGCCTCTATTCCTTCTCAGCGCTTACTGACTCAAGATTTAGGCAGTTGGGGAAAACAGTGTGATTGTGGCCATCCACTCCCGTTCCTACGCTATATTGGGCGCGCAACTTCCCCTGAAGGAACTTGCGCGGCGCAAGTCAAATGAACTCGCAGATTGAAGCACGCATAACGCGCATTCAGCGTTGTTTAGCCGACTGCGTGACAGAGAATTGGCAATTCTCGCCCGATACTGCCACACAGGCATTTTGTCTCGCTCGGTTATCAGAGATCTGCCGCTCTTCAAGCTTACAGGATAAACTTCATCGAGAACTTGGGGATAAACATTGGCGAGCGCCGACGCGTTTGCTGATTGTGGTTTCAGAGAGCGACCCACTGGGTACCTTAGAAGCGCTGCTAGCGGGCTATGTAATTGACAGTAAAATTCGCATTAAAACGCGGCTCTCCACCCAATGGCTACAAACAATTCGCCAGCGATTAGCCCTGAGTGACGATGAATGCCAAATCCTGGAATGGGATAGCCAACACCAAGATGATGTTCAGATCCTAAACGGCATTGATACTATTTTGCTAGCAGGTGGTGATGCGCTTATTCGCCATTACCGCCAAGTCACACCGTCACATATCAAGCTCATCGAGCTGGGACCCAAAATCAGTGGGATGGCAATTGTGGGAAATTCACTTCCCGACCTTGATTTACTTCTGCGCGATATTTGCTTATTCCAACAACAAGTGTGTAGTTCCCCGCGGTTTATTTTGCTCGATAACCCTGAATGTGCCGCAGAACTGTATCAGCAACTGAGAGCTAAGTTAGATGTCTTGAGCATATTGCCCGATACCCGTCGTTTACAACAAATGGCGCACTACCAAAGCCTAAAATTAACCGAGGCCATGAATCCAACGGAGTTTCCCGCTATTTATAGTAAAACAACGGGTTGGGGTTTGACTTATCAAACTCAATTTAATCCCTCGGAGTGGCTACCTGCTGGATTCCAATTGGTGGTCGCACCCATTGAAGAGAGTTTAGCCCTCACTCAGCGTCAGTGGGTTGGACAATTACAAACACTCGGCTATCACGGATCGTTACGTCATTTACCCTTAGAGAATTACAGTTTTACCCGTTACTGCCCTATCGGTAGCATGCTCCTGCGCCCGATGAGTGCTGCACATGACGGCTTTTTTATGCTCTCTGCTCTGGTTTATTTCATCAACCAAGAAGGAGATAACTTTGCCTAATCCTTCGGTTTTTATCACGGGCGGTACGGGCTTTATTGGCGCCCATTTAGTCCACGAACTGGTGACTTTAGGCTACCCAGTGACAGTGTTACAACGAAATCCTACACCAGCCATCATCGCTAACCGCCCTGCACTTCCCATCACAGTGAAGTGCGTCATTGGTGATATTTTACGCCCAGAGAGTTATCAGCAAGCGATGATGGGGCACGATATTGTGATCCACTTAGCGGCAGATTACCGTGTCGGACTCCCCCCCAACCGCCAAGCTCATCAATCCATGTTTCAAACTAATGTGGTGGGGACGAAACGAGTCCTTGATGCCGCTGAACGCGCGGGTATTTCACATATGCTTTATATGAGTACCACCGCCGCCTTTGGGGAAACGTTCGGGGAGTTACCCGATGAACATCATCGCCACAATGGAACATTTCGCTGCTACTACGAGGAGACAAAACATATCGCCCATGAGCAAGTAGCCAAACGTCAACAAGCAGGTCTTCCGGTTAATATTGCCATTTGCAGCGGGGTATTTGGTGCTGGCGATAACAGCGTTTTGGCGCAAACTATGGACGCCTATTTCAACAATAAAGTTCCGTTTCAGCTTGCCACCACCAGTACCTTTCAGCTTTGTCATGTCAGCCATATTTGCGATGGGCTAATTAAATTACTCGACCCGAAAATCCAACGTCAGACTTACCTATTTACGGGGGAGACTTTCTCAATGCCGGAAATATTTCGTTTATTGAGCCAAGTTGCTCAGCGCGAACCATTGCCTGAAAAACGGGTGTCTTCCTTTAAATTGCTCGCATCGCTGATGGATAAACTCGCTGGTGTGGGGCTTAAAATGCCACTTTCCCAAGAAGCCTTGCGCATTTTAGATGGTAGCTCCTACACCTACTCCTGTGCAAAAGCACAGCAGGAATTAGGCTGGCATGCTGGTGAAACTCACAATGAATTGATTGAAGCGATAACTCAACGAAAAAACAGCATTAATCAAACGACCAAAGGAATGCAATGAAACCGCAACATTTAACGTGTCAATGGGGGCGCGTTGTCGTTTCCCTTGAATCTGACCAACTGTTATCGGTGAAAGGCGATACCGACTGTGCGGTGTTTTTTGGCCAAGGTTATGGCACCGCCAAGCTGCGTTTATGGCAACTGGATTTAACTCGCCGAGTCGCTAGTGGACGGCTCGCTGAAATTATGGGAAACGCGGCGCTACGTACTGATATTTTCCAGCGCCGATTAGGTTTACCAGAACTTGCCGAGCGCGCCGAAAAACTCGACCAAGCAGCGCCTGAAGGTTCATGGCAAGCTCAGCAACATCAACATATTCAAGCCTATATTGCAGGGATTAATCACGCATTAGAGCGAATGAAAATATTGCCGATTGAATGCCTGTTACTGCGCTATCGCCCAGAAGCCTTTACCGTAATCGACAGCTATTTGTTAGGGCAACTCAAATATTTCATTAATTCCGCGTGGCAGTATGAACTGTTTCACACTCGATTAGCCAATAAGCTCACCACCACGCAACATCGCCAGTTGCTCACCACCTTTAGCCAAGAAGGCGAGCAAATTGCGCCATTGCCTTTAGACGAACAAATGGACTATCACCAAGATGTCGTCAATGCCCTGAAAGATGGTTTAAAAGGATTGCAACATTTGGGGCTTTCCTCCCCCGATACTGGTTCAAATGTGTTCGCGGTAAATGGAAGTTGGACGAGTTCAGGCAAACCGCTGCTCGCTTCTGACCCGCATATGGGGCAAGTTAACCCCAACTTTAACCTGCTATGTCGGTTAGAGAGCCAAGAAGGGCTGAATGTTTTGGGTTCCCATTTTCCCGGAGCGCCGGGAATTATTGTCGGTCGCAATCCTCAGGCTGCATGGGGAATGGTTGGGATCATGGCGGATAACCAAGATCTTTTTTGGGGAAAAATTGATGTCGATAACTTACAGGTTGAAACCGCGTCTGGTGTTCAGTCTCTGAATAAACGCATTCATAATATCCAGCTAAAATCAGGCACATCACACACCTTCACCACCTACGATTTTGCTCATGGACGCTTAGTTTCTGAGAAGAATGGCTATGGCATGTTTTTACGTTGGCCAGCACTGGATGACCCTTCCGGCGATATTACGTTTTATCAGCTGGCTAAATGCCATGATTGGCACTCATTTCGTGACGGTTTACGCCATGTGAGAAATTCCCCCATGATGGTGGGTTACGCCGATGAACATGGTGATATTGGCTTGCAAACCATGGGCTACATTCCTCAACGCCATCAACAATTGGGCAGCCTGCTGCTTAATCTCACTGAACCTCAGCATCAGTGGCTAGGCTATGTACCTTTTGATGATTTACCGTCTGAACATAACCCTGAATGTGGCTATGTGATTTACGCTAACCAATACAATCAATCGTTATTGGACAACAAAGTGCCATTGTCCAATCGCTGGCACGCACCTAGCCGAGCATTACGCATTGAGGCGTTGATTCAACAGAATCGTTCACACTCCTTGGATTCATTCAAAGCAATACAAGACGATAAAACGGACTATTTTGCCCAAAAAACCCTACCGTTTTTATTATCTTATGTTCCGGAAGATACACGGCTATCCGCATGGAATGGCAATACGAAAAATATCGCCGAGTCTCGCCTGTTTGATGTTTGGTTTCAGCATATTACTGACGCTTTACTGAAGAAAACCCTGCGTCGTGGCGCCCGAACGTTGTATACCGATTTTTGGCCCGGCTATCGCTGGAACATACTGAATATCCTGCAAAATCATACAGTGGATTGGCAGTATTGTGATGATGATATTGAAACACTTGTGCGCGAAGCCTACGCACGGGCGCTGGTGGCAAGCCAAAAGATGGTTCTCCCTCAAGTGGAATTTCAACATAGCATTAAAAAACCGTTATGGCTCAATCGGTTTTTCACCGGACGTTATCTTTATGATGGCGGAAATAGAGAAACCGTTCATGCCACACGGCAAAATGCGGATTTCCTCACTCAATCTCACGCAGGGGAAAATAAAACTGTCAAGACCAAGCCTTACACGTTTGGACCCAGCTTTAAATTACTGTCTGATTTAAGTCATCAGCAGACCTGCTGGTACCTCATTAATACCCCTGCTAGCGGGTCACCGTTTTTTTGGCGATTAAAACCCGCACTTAATGCATGGAAAAAAGGCATCAGGACAGAAACCCAACTCTCATTATTAAAAGGACGTTCGTAAAATGGCAATCATGAAGCAGTGGCAACAAACTGGCCACCCTGCACGTTTATGGCATCCGATAGCCAATCACGCCATCCAGTGTGAATTATGCCCTCGCGCCTGCAAAATCAAATTAGGCCGCGTGGGTACCTGCAAAATGCGTCGTAATGAAGATGGTAAATTGATGACGCTGAATTACGGTAAATCCGTTCCAATGACGCAGGAATCTATCGAAACCGAAGCGGTTTACCATTACTCACCGGGGGAGCGCATTCTTTCGCTGGGGAATATTGGTTGCATGCTGCGTTGCGATTTTTGTCAGAACTGGAGTACCAGTCAGGCTCGGTATGTTCAAGATAATAATGTGGCCTATTACAGCCCTGAAGATGTGGTCAATTACGCGCTAAAACATAATATTCGTGTTTTATCATGGACCTATAACGACCCGATTGTTTGGCATGAATTTGTGATGGATACAGCGAAACTGGCGCGGGAAAAAGGGCTAAAAAATCTGTACAAAAGTGCCTTTTACATTAGCGAAAAAGGCATCGATGAGCTGCTCACAGTGATGGATATTTTTAGTATTTCCCTAAAATCGATGCAAGATAGCTTTTATCGCCAACATACCGGTGGACGACTGCAACCCGTTTTGGACGGTATCAAGCAAGTGTATGACGCCCGTAAAGGCAGCAATTACCCACATTTAGAGGTTTCTAACCTGTGTGTGACGGGGCGCAATGATAACCTTGAAGAGACGCGTAAAGTCTCTGATTGGATGCTGAAATATCTCGATGCCGATATTCCCCTGCACTATGTTCGATTCCATCCTGATTATCAATATACTCATGTTGAACGCACCTCTATTCCATTCTTAGAGCAAGCCCGTTTGCAAGCTATTAACGACGGGATGCGCTATGTGTATGTCGGGAACGTGTTTGATACCACCAGCGCCAACTCTTACTGCCCTGAGTGCCAAACATTATTGGTGAAACGTAGTGGATTAATTGCTGAGCCGCATATGGATAATGGACTCTGCCCAAATTGCCATGCCCAAACAGCGATTATTCTTCCATGGGAAAAATCCAATACAGACAAACAATCGCTTAGCATTCCTGGAGGATTGACCTGCATTAACCACATATTCCGTGGCCCCGTTCAAGCTTGCCATATTGAACAAGCTAATGAATCTGAGATTTTCTATCAATTTGTTGATAAACACGGTGACGCAGTTGGTCCAATCAGCACCAATAGCTGTACCCGCTTTATGTTGTCTAAGAGCGATGCTGCCGCAGCAGGGATCCGTTTATATCATCACGATCAGCAGCCTTGCCAAGTGTTCGAAGTGTATGACCGCGCGCACTTCCCAGTGACTGAAGTGGAAAAAACCCATCTGGGCAGTGAGAACGTGCCCGTGACGTTTATTCCCTTAAAGGGGCGCTAATATGCCATTAAATCGCGGTTACTCTTATTTACGGGCGCAGTGGATTGCGGCACAACTTCGTCGCCATAAACTCACTGATAAAGCCCCTAATATTCCCATCATTTACCTTCCTGGCATTTTGGGTAGCAAACTGTTTGATCGGAATAAGCAGCAATTTATCTGGGGGGATTATCGTGGTGTGTTTACGCCCAGTGACTATGAATACCGCGAGCCATCTGGCAGCCTACCACCGGATATCCTTGCCACTGAACAGCTTCATGAATTCACCATTATTCCCAAGCTTCTTACCACCTTGGTGACTCAAGAATTGAAAGATGTTTTGGAAATAGGTTTAGGGTATCGAGAGGGGCAAGATTTATTTTTTCTCGCCCATGATTGGCGAGCAGATCATCGCCAATTAGTGAAGGCATTGGATGACGAAATCGCACGGTTAACCACTCTATTTGGTCAGCAACAACCGTTTATCATTATGGCGCAATCCGCCTCTAATTTAGCGGTACGATATTGGTTGCGCCAAACCAGTGATGAGAATCGGCAGCGAATTGCCAAATGGTATGCATTTGGTCCACCCTGGGAAGGTACATTTCATGCGTGGTCAATGATGGAAACAGGCTACTACGCTGGTAGCCGCTATTTTTACGGTTTCTCTCCCGATGATATCGCTGGGTATCCCAGTGCCTATCAATTATTGCCTCCCCATCCAACAGCCATTGATCACCATGGAAATGTGATAACAGATTTTGATTTGTATGATGCCGACAGTTGGCAGCAATGGCGCATTGGTCCTTATAAAACCTCACCAGGTTGTGAACAGAACCAACGGGTAAGAGACAATCTTTCCCGTCATTTAGCGAGCGCAAAAACATTCCATCAAGCCATTGCGGGGGAATGCTCCAAAGAACAATCTGTCCCTCAAACATGGTATTTAAGTGATAATAATTTAGCGGTCACTCAAGCAGTTTGGGGAAGAGAACGTTGGTATTTACAGGCAAAATCCATCACCAGAGATTTTCCTCAGCTTACGTCTCAAGCTTTAGCTAAAGGGGATGACCATCTCCCCTTAGCGGGATTGTTAAAACAGCGCTGCGGTCCGCTTGTGCGAGATAGTTACCAGCAGCCGTGGGGAGAAAGCTTCGTGTTTATTAGCCAAGCATCTACTCATCGAGCGCTCATCAACCACACGCCAAATTTACGCAGTGTGGCTTTTGATATTGCGACAATCAGGCAGTCGCTGGCGCGTTAAGAGGAAAAGCTACCTTTGAGTTTATATCGATGACCGGGAAACAATAACTTAGTACTGGTCACGATATGGCTTTGCGACCATGTTCGGCGGGTAATTTGCAGGCACGATGCGCCCACATGCACTTGCAAAAGCCGGGCACTACGATCATCCGCTTCTACCGCTTCAACAATATGCTCACCCTGAGTCAGTGGCGCAACACGGGATAAATAATCGTGGGGAGTGATAGTTAGAAAGTCTTGTTCCAGATAATTCGGTGCTGCCAGCGCATTCACAAAACGGTCTTCAATTTGCACAGGAATATCATTTTCCAAATGGACAATCACGGAATGATAGACCGGCGTTTCTGGGGGAATATTTAACTCTTTTGCCAGTGTGACTGATGCTTTGACTTGTTCTAACTTGTTAATTTTGCAGCTGTATTGATGATTTCTGGCGAGGATCTCATCTTCAATGCTGTGAATTTCAAACAAGGCAGATTGCCCTTTAGGCTCGGCAACAAAGGTACCTACCCCTTGAAGACGCACCAATAACCCTTCAGCGGTAAGTTCCCGTAAGGCTCGGTTCGCCGTCATTCGGCTACAATCAAACTGCACAACCAACTCGGCTTCTGAAGGCACTCGGTCGTTGGCTTGCCACTCTCCTGCTTGTATTTTTTCAATAATTGACTGCTTAACTTGCAAATACAATGGAACAGGAGTTTTCAGCTTCGGTTTTTTTTCGGCCGTCACGTTTATTTCCAAATAAGTAATGTGTGTGAGTCGTCAACATTGAAAATCAATCAAAATAATTACTGCCTATAGTGGAGATGATATTCTTAGGCAGCAATCAGAACTTTATGAATAAATAGTATTATACTCGTCATACTTCAAATTGCAGCGTTGTTGACTACGCTCATTCGCACTAGTTACATACTTATGTATGCTCCTAGCGACTCATTGACTTGTCGCCTAGCTGCACCTCGAATTATTTAGAGTATATAACCTGAAAATCAGAAACGCTTTTCTATTTTAACTCAAATAAACCATTAATTTTTGTGGGTTACTTTTCCTTGGTAAACACGCTGATTTAATGGATTGCTGCCTTGTTCATAAATCATTTCTACCGGATCCTTGGCATTCCATACCACAAAGTTGGCTTGATAACCGACGCGTAATTGCCCAAGGCTATGCTCTCGCCCTAATGCTTTTGCTGCGTGGCGTGTCACTCCTGCCCAAATTTCTTCCGGGGTTAATCTAAATAATACCGCCGCCATATTCATCACCATACGCAAAGAGGCAAATGGACTGGTGCCTGGGTTAAAGTCCGTAGAGATTGCCATGGGTACTTGGTTTTCGCGTAATAATTCAATCGGTGGTAATTTTGTTTCACGTAAAAAATAAAACGCACCGGGTAATAATACTGCCACGGTTCCACTGCGTTTGAGGGCTTGAATACCTTGGAGATCTAAGTATTCAATATGGTCGACTGATAGCCCGTTAAACTCGGCCACCAGCTCGCTTCCCCCTAAATTAGAGAGTTGCTCCACATGCCCTTTTACTGGAATTCCTAATTTTTTCGCTGCTAAGAATAATTTCTCGCTTTGTTCAAGAGAAAAGCCAACACTTTCACAGAATACGTCCACTGCATCAAATAGCCCTTTCTTCCATAGCTGCGGCATAATTTCATCGCAAATAAGGTCAATGTAATCGTCCGCTTTACCTTTATATTCTGGTGGAACCGTATGCGCGGAAAGTAATGTCGAACTCACGTCGATCGGATAAGCTGCAAATAATCGTTTTGCCACTGACAGTTGTTTCTCTTCGTTGGCAAGATCTAAACCATAGCCCGATTTCATTTCAACGGTGGTGACGCCTTCACGGATCAACGCTTCTAAACGCGGTTTTGACACCTCAAATAGCCCATCTTCACTCATGGCTCGCGTAGAACGAACGGTGGAATTGATCCCGCCACCCTGTGCGCTAATCGTTTCATAGGAGACGCCATTCATACGCTGTTCCCACTCAGCGGCTCGGTTACCGCCAAACACTAAGTGGGTATGGCAATCAATCAGTCCCGGTGTGATTAAGCGACCTTCTACATCGACAATGTGGCAGCCGTTTGCATCAACTTGGTCCCTTGGGTGAATGGCAATGATCTGCTCACCACGAATGATTAAATCGTAATTTTCCAGTAACCCGTATGCGGTTTCAAGTTCAGTATTCATTGTGGCGATCCGTCCGTTACGCCAGATCACATCATTTTCGTGTGCTTTAAATAACATAAATCATCCCATGGCAGCAGAAACCCGATTCGGCTTCACATATGAAAGGTATAGATACAAACGTATATATATGTATATACAATTAGACTATTTATCGGTCTGTTGTCAATCTCTACTCACGTAAAAGTTATAAATTTGTTACGTAGCGCTAAAAATATTCTATGATAACCGTTCATGGGAAAAATGGGTTACACTACGTCCTGTTTTGCGACCTGTTTTGCCCATCCAAGAAAGTATCATTTATTAACAATTGATTTATAAACAATGACTAAAAATAAATTCGCCTTAGAAGACGGCGACATCAATCTCTTTAAAGACGCTATTCAAGGTGCTAAAAAAATTCACCAAGATCAAATAGTGCATGTCCCTATTCGCGCGAAAGTCACTCAACCATCCAGTAAGAAAGTTCAGCAAGAACAAGTGGATGCTTCTTTTTATTTTTCTGATGAATTTCAACCGCAGTTAGATAATGAAGGCCCTACTCGCTATTTAAGACCCGATGCCAACCCGTATGAGTTGAAAAAATTACGTCGTGGAGACTATGTGCCGGAGTTATTTCTGGATCTTCACGGGTTGACCCAAATGGAAGCTAAACAAGAAATTGGCGCGTTAATTGCGGCTTGTAAGCGGGAAAATGTCCATTGCGCCTGCATCATGCATGGGCACGGTAAGCATATTTTGAAACAGCAAACACCACTGTGGCTTGCTCAACATCCTGATATTGTTGCTTTTCACCAAGCCCCTAAAGAATGGGGTGGCAACGCTTCGCTGCTGTTATTAATTGAAACGACTGAGAGTGCTCGCCGTTAAGCACTCACTTCGTTTTCATCACCTAGGATGCTCAAACTTAAGATTGGGTCAACGAAATCTGCGATGGACTGAGCATCCATTCTAAATGGTATTTCATCTGCTCAGTATCCACCTCAACACATGCAATCGTCGATGTTGTAAACATTGGCGGTGCTTCGTGAGGACATAACTCCGAGACCAAATAGCCAACCAGCGGCAGGTGCGAAACCACCAAAACGCCCTTAGCGCCACTGAATGCATAATCTCGAATTTGAGAGGCAACCCAATCCGCATTTCCTCCGGGGGTTAGCCCTTCCATAATTTGCGCTTGCGCTGGCAGCGATAATGCTTCACGCATCACTTGTAATGTCTGCTCTGCGCGTAAATAGGGGCTCACTAATACCGTATCAATCTGAGGCTGACGGGCTTGTAGCCATTTCGCCATCAGTACTGAATCATCTTTTCCCTTTTGGGTTAATGGTCTCGCTGAATCACTCGCCGCCTGAATTGCCGCATCACCGTGACGCATAATATAAACTTGCATAATCCACCATCTGTGCCGCTGTCTCCCATGAGAACGCGGGTCTTTTTGTTAAGATAATTATTGTTAAAGATAACCATCAGTTGGGGTGAGGAGAGATTCTGCAACAAACCCGTTGCAAATAAAATGATTTACATTGTTTTTTACTGACAATTTTTGCTATTCAGCCATAAAAAAACCTGATAACCACAGTGTTTAACTGCGGCATCAGGTTGATTAAACAGCGATTATCGCTTAATGAATGTCGCTATTTTCTTCCGTCGAAGATGCATTTTTTTCATGATCATTCACCGAATAAAACGTGCGATTAGACTGTGACATTTCAATCAATAAGTCGCACGGCGCAAACTTATCGCCATGTTTCTCCGCTAAGTGTTGCAACGTTTCCACGGTTTTACTGATACCAAGGCTATCCATATAACGGAAGGGCCCCCCAAAGAATGGCGGAAAACCAATTCCAAACACCGCACCAATATCCCCATCTCGCGCGCTACGGATAATCTTCTCATCTAAGCAGCGTGCAGCTTCATTGAGCATTAACATGACACAGCGTTGAGCAATATCCGTTTGGCTCGTTGACGTTGAGGGGTGAATGTTAATCAGTGAATAAATACCCTGGTCAACTTGACGTTTTGTGGATTTTTTCCAGAAGGCCAACTTACTTTTTGACTGCCCATAAACATAAAAACCACGACCGTTTTTCTTCCCTTTGCGGTCATCGTTGATCACTTTGTCGAGCGCATCAGGGGCTTTAAAACGGTTGCCAAAACGCTCAACGAGAATTGGTAAAATTTTGGTTCCTACGTCAATACCCACTTCATCAAGTAGATGGAACGGTCCAACCGGGAAACCAAATTTCACTAATGCCTTATCAATATGGTCAATCGCCTCGCCTTCCACAAGGCATTGCGCCGCTTCACACAAATACGGTGCCAGAATACGGTTCACATAGAAGCCTGCATCATCACCAACGACGATGGCGGTTTTACCTTGGCGCTTAGCAAAGGCAACCGTGGTTGCGATGGTAGTGGCATTCGTTTGCTGGTGCGGGATCACTTCCACCAGAGGCATTTTATCCACGGGGCTAAAATAGTGCAGCCCAATCACTTTCTCAGGATGGGGGCTACCTTCCGCAATACGATGAATGGGTAACGAAGACGTATTTGAGGCAAAAATCGCTTTGCCATCTGACATTTTTGCGGTTTCCTGCACCATTTTACGTTTCAGTGCCAGATCTTCAAATACGGCCTCCACCACAATGTCCGCTGATTCTAGTCCTTGATAGGTCAATGTCCCCGAAATTCGAGCCATAATTGCATCCCGTTCCCGAGGCTGTAAGCGTCTTTTACTCACTCGCTGGGAAAGCAGGTCCCAACTATAACGCAGAGCTTGAGTGATACCTTTATCCGAAATATCTTTAATACGTACCGGATATTTACCCAATACCGCACTCACATAAGCGATACCGCCGCCCATCAATCCGCCGCCAAGCACACCCACTTGTTTGATAGTTTGCGGTTTAGCGTCCGCCCCAGTTTCATTTTTCAATGCGGTAGAGGCAAAAAATAGGCTACGTAACGCAGCAGATTCTGGCGTCATTGCCAGTTCACCAAACGCTTTGGCTTCTTCAGCGAATCCCGTTTTTAACCCACTATTCATACCCGCTTTCACCACCTGAATAATCTTTTCTGGTGCCGGATAGTGCCCTTGGGTTTTACTTAATGTTTTCTCTTTCGCGCTGGAAAACACTTTATTACGCAATAATTTACTGCTTAACAAACGCTGTTGCCAAGGGAGAGGTTTACGTTTTACGCCCCCTTTTTGCGCCAGTTCAACCGCCGTATCCAGTAGAATAGAAACCGGAACTACGTCATCGACTAATCGCATTTTCAACGCTTGCTTGCCTTTTAATTGGCGCCCTGTCAGCATCATGTCTAAGGCATTTGGGATCCCAATTAAACGAGGTAAACGCTGAGTCCCTCCTGATCCTGGTAGTAACCCTAACTGCACTTCAGGTAAACCCAGTTTGGTTTTATCATCATCAGAACAAATGCGTGCATGACACGCGAGCGCTAATTCCAAACCACCGCCAAGGCAAGCGCCGTGGATAGCCGCAATAATCGGTAATGGGTAATTATCAATTTTATCAAATAGCGTGTGCCCTTGTTTTGATAGCTCACTCGCCTGCTCTTTACTGGTGCAGTTAGCTATCATGCTGATATCCGCACCTGCGATAAAACTGTCTTTTTTACCCGAGGTGATCACCAAGCCTTTCAGGCCTGATGTCGATTGTGCTTGCTGCAAAATGGCATGAAATTGCTGTGCAAATTCCGCCTTTAGGGTGTTCACTTTTTCATTAGGAACATCAATATAAATAACCCCAACATTGCCATTTACTATCTTTAATGTGAATGCAGGTTCCGTGATGACTGCTGAATGTTGCGTCATTATTCTGCCTCCAAAATCATTGCTACACCAAGCCCACCCGCCGCACAAGCTGTGGTTAGCCCAAATCCGCCACCGCGTCTACGTAGCTCATTCAATGTTTGGGTCACCATTCTCGCCCCTGTCGCAGCAAAAGGATGACCATAAGCAATAGAACCGCCTAGCACATTAAATTTGTCCATATCAATTTCCCCAATCGCTTTCGACAAGCCCAGTTTTTCTTGGGCAAATTTTTGACTGGCAAACATTTGAATATTGGTGAGTGTTTGGGCAGCGAACGCTTCGTGCATATCAATCAAAGTCAAATCTTGCAGAGAAAGCCCCGCTCTTTGTAATGCAATCGGTGTGGCATAGGAAGGTCCCAGTAGCATATCTTCCCACACATCGATTGCCGAGAAAGCATAACTTTTGATGTAACCTAAGGGGGTATAACCCAGTGCTTTTGCTCGAGATTCGGTCATCATCAACACGGCTGCCGCCCCATCAGTTAATGGTGTGCTGTTGGCTGCGGTCACGCTACCGTGTTTTCTATCAAACGCAGGTCTGAGTTTCGCATAGGAAGCGAGCACTGAATTTTCACGCACGTTGTTATCCTGCGAGAATGCGTGCTTGTAAGGTGGCATATACGCGGTCATCACTTCTTGCTCTAACACTCCGCTTTTCCACGCTTTGGCTGCCAGCACATGAGAGCGATGGGCTAATTCGTCTTGTTGCTCACGGCTAATATGGTAACTTTTCGCCATCTGTTCAGCGGTGTCGCCCATACGTAACCCAGTGGAGTATTCTGCGACACCCGGTGCGACTGGGGCTAAATCCTTCAGGCGTAATTTACTGATAAGCGATAATTTTTGCCCAAATGATTTGGCTTTACTTAACGCTAATAGTGTAGCAGCCAGCTTTTTCGATACGCCGATAGGCAGCACAGAGGATGAATCCGCCCCACCCGCGATACCTACGGAGATATCCCCCACCATCATACTTTGCGCCACATTCACAATGGCTTGAAAGCTGGTCGCACAAGCGCGAGAAACACTGTAAGCATCCGTCGATACGCTCATACCAGTACCTAGCACAATTTCTCTCGCAATATTGGGCGCTTCAGGCATTTGAACTACTTGTCCAAAAACCAATTGCTCAATAATCGATGGGTCTATATCACTACGATGCAGTAGTTCTGCAACGACGGTTTTGCCTAAATCTACCGCGGGAGTATTTTGGTAGGCCGTGGATTGTTTAGCAAAAGGCAAACGTAATCCACTAACAATGGCAATCCTTTCTTTTGTGGCATGTTGATTATCGCCATGGTGGGAGAGTTGATTCATGGTCGCTCCTGCTAAAAGAAAAATAAGTAGAATTGTTGTGATTAAACCAAGAGGTCTGACCTGTATCGATTGTTAACATATTCTTCACATTTATCAATCAGCGTGGATAAAAAATGCGAGCTCACACACAAGTTACAATTAATTGGCAATAAAGCGGGGAAATTAGGTGAGTTTTTAGCAATAAAAAACCCATTCACTTTAAAAATGACGCATCCGCGAAATAATAGAGTCAATGGGCTTTAAAAAGGAATTCAAACGTTTGATTAACGTAAGCCTAATTGGAAAATCAGACTTTCTGCTTCACAGCTAAATGTAAAGTTAGCCGATAACTCTACACCACCCGTAACTGGGTTGATTGAGTGAGCAATTTCACACGGTTCTGACTCAACAGATTTGGCTTTTTCTGTGAGTGTTTTCAGCATCGCTTCAGCTTCTTGCTGAGTCGCAAAAATATGCTGATACGATGCGGTGCAATCTTTATTTTCCAGAACTGTACCAACATCTACACAGCAGCACGCAGCTGTTTCATCCGCGCTACAACGTTTAATCGCATCAGTCATTTTATTCTCCCAATGAACAAACTGTTAAGTAAGTATCATAACGCTGAAAAAGTGCCAAACACTAGTGATATCAAAATTAATTACTAATAATCCAACATAAGTTTGATCTAGCTCCTTATATGAGCATTTCTCACTCTTCAAATGCACTCAAATGTTGCCATTATGTTAATTACATCGCATTTTCGAAAAGAAAAAACGCACAAAAACAAAACAACCTTGCAACATACCCAGTGGTCGGACCTATACTCATTGAACTGGTCTGATTTGTCGTAGAGGCAAGCGACCCTACAATTCAGCGCTTCTTGCGATAGAAGTCGCTTATTTAAATAAAACTACTAGAGGGTTTTGGTCATGAACCAGAAAAACCTATTTGCTCGATCAGCTTTAGCAATCGCAGTGGCGGTTATTTCTTCCAATGCAAGCGCAGCTGGTTTTTTGCTGAATGAATATTCAACCTCAGCCTTAGGACGTGCATTTTCAGGCGCAGGAGCCGTCGGCGACAACGCAAGTGAAGGCAGCCGCAACCCAGCTGCAATGATGTTATTTGATCGACCAACTATGTCGATTGGTGCCGTGTATATTGACCCTACCGTTGATATTAAAGGCCGTACTAGCGATGCATTTACTGCCAATAATATCGCTCCTAACGCCGTTGTTCCTAATGCTCACTTTATCTTCCCAATTAATGATAAGTGGGCTGTCGGTACCTCAATGACCACTAACTTTGGTCTTGCTACTGACTTTCATAAAGATTACGCCGCAGGCCCTATCGGTGGAAAAACAGATTTAAAAACCGTTAACTTAAATTTAAGTGGTGCATACCGTATTAATGACAATTTCAGTTTTGGTGTGGGCGCTAATGCTGTTTATGCCGATGCTGAAATTACACGTCATACAGGAAAAAATATTCCATCTCTGGGAATTACCCCCAGTACTACCGCCGCAAAACTGAAAGGTGATGATTGGGGTTATGGTTGGAATGCGGGTTTATTATATGAAATCAACCCAGATAACCGTTTAAGCTTCACTTACCGTTCAAAAGTCAAAGTGAAATTTGAAGAAGGTAAGTATTCTAATGACCTTCCTACGGCAATTGGTGGTTTAGGCGGTAAGACGGTCAAAGGCACTTTAGATCTTAATCTACCTGATATCTGGGAATTCTCGGGCTACCATAAAGTCGATCCTAAGTGGGCGCTGCACTATAGCGTTTCTTACACTGGCTGGAGCACCTTTAAAGACCTCACTGCCTACCAAAAAAGCAATGGTAAAGAGCTATTCCACAAACCAGAAAACTTTGATGATGCATGGCGCTTAGCATTAGGTACTACCTACTACTATGATGACAATTGGACCTTCCGTACTGGTATTGCTTACGATGAAAGCCCAGTGCCATCTAAATACCGTTCAATCTCAATTCCAGACCAAGACCGTTACTGGCTGACCGCAGGCACCACTTATGCATTTAACAAAGATGCCTCTGTGGACTTAGGTATTGCTTATATGCACGGTAAAAAAGTCAATATCAACGAAAGACTAGACGAAAAAGATCCTAACTCAGTGGAGCGCTTCAAATCTGAAGGCTCTGCATGGTTATACGGCGTTAACTTTAACTATACATTCTAATCAGTTATATCTTATCGGGGGAGTTCACTCCCCTGATATCTCCCTCTCCAATCCCTTCCTCTGCGCCACTTTCCTTTTATACTCTTCGCAGAAAAATCATCCTCAAGCTAAATTTTTCTTGACTTTTTTTTGTACAGATTTATATATTAATTATAGCCCGATGTTATTTTATTGTTAAAAACATTCCTGCGGCTTATTCATGTACTGATCCCAGTCATAAGTATCCACTCAATCATTATTTTATCATCATTGTTATATCGATTTTTAACTGCGATGCTGACCTTCATTTTTTTGACATGAAGATGCTGTAAAGTTGCTTACTAAGCGATTATCTGAGGAAGACCATGGAAAAAACATAGGAGGGCATTATGGGAACATTATTCACTATCAGCTTTGTTAGCGTGTTAGTCGTCAGTGCCGTGATTGACACAGTCATCCAACGAGGAAAACAGGACAATGACTAGCAGTTTATTTATCACTCTCTGATGTCCAACAAAACATAGAGAGTGATAAACCCCACCGAATCAATCGACCAACCAATTAATCAATCGAATCCAGCTCCCCTTCAATGACCGCCGCATTTGGGTTATTTGCCGGTTGCAGCGTTCCCCCTCTTGATAAGAAATCATTACGTTGGAAGTAAGCTTCGCGGAACATTAAGTAAGGGTCGGAAGAGCTTTTCAGCAATCCATCCGAATCAAGTAATCTTGCACGGGTTTCAATCCCTTCCAGTGCCCATTTACCCGCCGACATCCAGAACGTTAAATAACTCAGCATCGGGTAGAGATCGTCTGCTAGGTTACCACCTTCCTCGCGCAATGTTGCACTGCCATAACCCGGTAAAACCACATAGGGGCCATAACCCACATCATAATAGCCTAACGTATTCCCGAAACGCTTCGGTTCTTCTTTGACTAGCTGAGGATTGGCCATGCCAGCAACATCAATTAAACCACCGATACCAAACACAGAGTTCAAGAAAAAGCGGTTAAAGTGCTTAAAGCCTTGCTCCACTTCCCCACGGAAAAAACTGTTTAGCATGCTGGCTGGTTCTTCAAGGTTGCCGAGAAAGTTACTGAGTCCGTTTCGAGCAGGCATTGGCACATAATCGCTCCAAGCAACGGCTACAGGTCTTAAGACATATGGGTCTAAGACATTATAGTTAAAGTTAAACATTGCTCGGTTAAAGCCTTCTAGCGGGTCTGAACGCTGTTGCGTTTCTGGGTCAACGCTCGCGCACCCAACCATTAAAACTCCCGCGAGAAGAACGCTACTGATGCGAAACTTCATCATTCCCTCCATCCTTTATTCCACCTTGCCATGGTGTTTTTATCGTTATTACTAATCGCTTTATCATAAAAGCAAATAGAAAAATCTGTTAAGCGTTTTGAGTGGTTTAATTGCTATATAGATATAATTATAACCTATTTAATTATCAACTTATCATAAGAAATCCATTCGAATTACCCCAAACACCAGGGTAGCTTCAGTAAATGTGATTAATTAGTGAATTAACATAGAGATAGACTTATCTGAAATAATTTTAGTCTAAAAAATAAGGTGCTTAAAAACCCAACAAAGAAAAGAGTAAAAAAGATAAAAGCAGAGAATTTGAGTGTAACAGCTTGATTCGATGGAAGGTGGACAGTAAAATGCCAAGCGCTATTACGCAGTATCTCAATGTCCCCTTAGTTAAATGGATATAACGAGCCCCTCCTAAGGGCTAGTTGCAGGTTCGATTCCTGCAGGGGACACCATTACCACTTCTAAAGACATCTCAAGACTTCCAATTTTTTAAATAAAAACAATAGATTAATTATTTTGACTTCCAAGAAGGTCTAGTAACTTCTAGTGGAATCTAAGTATTAATGTGTATAGTATTGTGTATAGGTCTAGGTTCGATAAAAAACTATACACATTATGCTGCTCACTGATATCCAAATTCGTAAAGCTAAGCCTAAAGATAAGGCTTACACCCTAAATGATGGCAATGGCTTATCCCTTCTCATTGAACCCAATGGTTCCAAGGGGTGGCGATTTCGTTACCGCTTTGCGGGTAAGCCTAAAATGATTTCATTTGGCGTGTATGGGCAAATTTCTTTAGCCGATGCCAGAAGAAAAAGAGACGAAGCAAAAAAACAACTATCAGAAAACATCAATCCTAGTGATGCACGTAAATCAGAAAAAATAATCCTCAAATACGCCACGGAGAATACATTTCAAGCTGTTGCAATGGAATGGCACACATCCAAATGTTCTACTTGGACAGAAGGCTATGCTAGTGAAATATTGCGTTGCTTTGAAAATGATGTTTTTCCTTACATTGGTAGCAGGCCGATAGACCTTATCCGCTTCATTTAATTGTTCGGTTAATCAACACGGATGGACAAATGGATGATTAATCAAATTGATGAGGTTAAGGTTAAATAGTTATTTTAATGAATTGGTTAGCGCTATTTTATGCATCTCGCTGTTTATTATAATGGTAAAACAGACTGATTTTTTAATTTCAATAAGGATTCTAATAAGTGAACTTCACGAATATAACAACTCGAATAAAAGAAAAAAATGGATTGAAAATTTTTTTAGCTATTTCTTTGATAGTAATATGGTTTAACCTTGATTATAATTTTTCACAAATTTTTTTAGCATATATTGTGGAACCATTACATTTAGAATCATTTTTTATTCTAATATACCGATTAACATCAATTACACTATTTATATTACTGCTTTTGTTTTTTCGGTGGTATAGCGAAAGTATTAGTGAAATAGCGCTAGGAAGGGTGTTTTCAACAAAATCATCCATCCCATTTTTTCTAATCATTCTTCTATCTGTGCTTGTCAATGCTTATTTTAAACTAGGCGGTGATATGGTTACAAGAGAACACCTCATATTTGATGAAGGAGTTATCAATAACATATTGTTATTCGTTATAACATTTATCATAAGCCCCATTGTTTATGAAGTCATCTTTAGAGGTATTGTGTTTAGCGCAATCCAAAAAGAAAACAAAACAATCATTTGGTTATTTTCTGTTATACCATTTGTTATATTCCACATTTATACAATGACTAATGTAATTTCTCCTTCGATTTGGGTGAGGATCATGATTTATCAGTATGATGTGAGCATCATGCTAATTTTTCTTTCATGTGTTCTGACGTTTGCTCGAATGAGATCGGGCGGTGTGCTATTACCTATAATATTGAACTCATTCTTTTTTATGTCATATATTAAAATGATGTGATTTTTTTAAATTGGGCTGTGCATTCAGTATATAGCTAAAAAATTAATAGAACAGGGATCCAAATAATGACTTAAGCAACTCCCAGATAACCTATTAATCTATCTATATAATAACACCACGTAACTTTAAGCTATTCACACAAAGCCATTGGATATAAGGAGCCATAATTGAAATGAGAATTAATCTATTCATGTTAATTGCCATAGTTACATCGACTCCGATTCCAAGCTATGCTACAGAGTCTGAAGTCATATCTTTACCATTCTATTCTCACTGCTTGGATATGGATGAAGATCTAGTATTTAACGGAAGTATAAATTACTTATGTGAATTTGAAGGTATAGGAATTGAACAAATTTATAATAACTACAAATCATATCTATACCATCAAGAGCTACTGCAAAATACCTTACCGAAAAAAGATATGTTATATGAAACAGAGAATGTTGAGGTGATTTATAAGTGGTTACCACCAAATAAACTCAGATTAACGGTCACTTACGATAATGGCACTGAACAATACATATATTATTTTATCAAAAAAAAGAATGGCACAACTGTTTTTCATCAAATTAATACTGGCTACTGATATTTTTTTAATGAACTGGTGACGTGTTATGACCTTCAATAAGTACAGTGACTTAATTTTCTTTCTAAGAAAAAAGTGGCTTCCGCTGGGTGTGAAAAAAGTTGATATTAACAATCATGAAACTCACTTCTACTACAAGGGGTTTATTAATACGCTTGCACAATCATTGAGTCCAGATATTTGCATGATAAAAAAACCTGATGCTGTGCAATGGGGAGTCGATATGGAAGCTATCGGCATGGAATGGGACAATGAATATTTTAGTATTACAGCAAGTCCCGTTGATGAAAGGGTTTTCCTGATAATTGTTATTGAAAAAGCTGGAAAAATAGAGCACCTAAATAAATTTCTAAAAGTTTTCTTAGCACAACAAAAAGATAAAAATTGACGAAGTTGCTAATTCTTGCGTTGATTTAAGTCCGAGTATCATAAGGAAAAGAGAAGATAAGTCTTCTCTTTTTTGGATTATCAGCCTCTTAAAAATTTGCAATCGAAGAGCCATTACTGAATATATCAAATAGTGAGAAAGCAGAATTTCTATAAATCTAAAATCCATTTAGGCCGTTACATCGGTGGTAACGGCCTAAATGATTTACCCATAGATTTTTTTGAGTGTGCGACCAATATCAATTTTTAGCCATTTATTTTCTCTGACAGACCAAAGCCACAGGTTATTTTTTGCTATTTTATATTTACTGTAATCAGATGCAGGAATAATGACGTCCGCATACTCACTTAATAACATAATGCGGTCATCCATACGAATAATATAGAACACCCCCTGAGGCAATATTATTTTTTCTGTTACCACGGGGGTTTCAGACACGGTACTATCAACATCATTAACCCATCGGCCGCTGTGAATTGTATCGTCAAAGATAAGAATCTGCCGACTTTTTTCTGACGTAATAATCGAGCTACCGTAGCCAAGAATGTCCCCTTGATGATTGAATATAATTTCAGTAGTAGGTTTCCGAAAATGTACTCTGGCAATATAAAAACCGTTATAATCCGATATCAAAGCAAGCTTCGGCTCAATCAGCCATTTCCGGGTATTTAAATCAAATACCCCTGTTCCGCAGCACCTTGACATGATAACCGCATTTCCTGCCTTATTAAATTCAAAGCGCTCTCCGCTAACAAGAAACTCTCCCTTTTTAGTATAGAGTTTCAGTTTATCGCCTTCATGTTTTGAATTGGTATCACGTGCCTGAATAAGGCCATTTTCTTTCGTGTATATAGTATGGTTTTCCGGTGGATTACGGATAATTACTTCACCAGTATCTGAGCGTAGCAACAGACTATTGAAACTGATAAACGCCTCATCTTCTGTGGTATCATATCCGTCCCACATATCATCCTCATTTATTTTGTACTGTAGGAAATGCTTCATACGGACAGGGTCAATAGGGTTCAGCTGTAAGGGTGAAATTTGACGTAATAATTGTGTAATAATCGTCTGTGTCATCAAATCATTTTGGGTGATATTATTTGACACAAATGTGTATTGCAGGGTCAGCTCGGTATTTGTTTCACCGAAGAAATAAAAAATTGGCGGTGAATCATTAATAAAAACATCTTGATAAATTCGTCCTTGTGGATATTTTTCTTTCAACTTAGTCTGTAATTCCTCCACAGTCGCTTTATGTAATGTTACTGATAACCCCATTGAATTATTTCTGAAGAAATCAGATGAATAGTCTAAATTAATCCATTCATCTTTCATTGAGTCTCTTTCTGGATAACGGAAAAAAAACTCTGGTGAAGCAATGGCATTATCAACTCGTTCCCTCACAGCTCTAGTCAATTTATCTTTATCAATATAATCATTCAGCGATGAATTAAATTTCTCCTCAAATTCATCTTTATTTGATAGCAGATCACGTTCCTCGGCAATTATTCCGACGTTATCTGGATTCAAAGTACGAATAACCCTGTAATCGTGAAGAAACGATTCAGTAACCTCCTTATAATCATCTGGTAAAACAGCAAGATATAGTATTCGACTGGAGGTATCATAATAATAATACAGCCCTGTGAGCGACATCGTATCCGAGTAGAAAATCGCTCCACTCCTTTCATCAAAAATCGTTGCATCCATTTTTTTAAGGACCGACTTAAGGTCAGTGACTGGATCACTTTCTTTTATCGCGATGACCACTCCATCAAAAAAACGTCTGCTTTTATAGTGGTAAGCTCTGATTTGGTCTGGCTGATACGGCAAATCAAACCAGGATAAATACATTTTAATATCTTCATCATCATCCGGTTGTATTTCGGTCAGTGTGTCTTGAAAATTCAGTTTCAAGATATGGGGAGATATTTCTGGCCAGCCAATATTGACTTGTTTTCCATTAAAATCTTTCAGCGGATACCGCGTAATTGCATCTATCTGAGTCAAATACCCAAGATTCTTCTGTGTGGTTAATAGCGTATAGGTTGCTTTTATCCGCTGAATTTCACTACCATCTTCAGCCACTGGTTTTAGCGTAAAGGTAATAACACACTCTCTAATACAGGCATGACCCTTGTCAAAAATGAGCTGAGGCTGATTCGGATTGGTATTATTCAGTCTAAACGGGTTCACTTCCCCGGTATAATGCCCATCATTATCTGGGGTGAGTGAGATTTCGTTCCTGATAGTGTACCAAGTTAATGATTTATCGTTCTGAATCTTAAAGTAAAAGTTCTCAGTGTTTTTTTTCAATTGACTGATATATTTTTCATATCTATCTGATGGTTCATCATCAAACAACTGAATATCTAAATTACTGATAATATAATATTGCTCAATTGGGGATGTTTTCTCTTTGCACCCAGTTAAAAATGCGATATTTAATAACAGTGCTGCTGCCAAAATTTGTTTTTTCATCTTTTTAGTCCGTCGGTTTCCTACTAAGTTTCCTTTCGTTATTTCATTTATGAGTAGATGAATATAGATACGTGAGAAGTGGAGTTTGAAAGTGCTAAATTTATGGGATTTAGTGTGACTGTAATAAAAAAGTGCCATTGCTTAAACTTAAGCCATTTTATTACTTACGTGGTTCCATCCATCGTATGGAAAAATAGCCATCATTGATGCCCTCTGCCCGCTGGACATCATGTACAAACCACGCATATAGCACTCGAGAATCGACGCATATTCTTATTGGAGGGGCCTTGCTGTCATACCCTGCTTCACCGCACTGAATAAAATATCGGGCGCGTCGACGTGCAGGTTCGAGGATATTATTGACATATAATTCTGGTGGGTTATTAAATTTTTGAGTCAACAAAACATCAGCAGCTCTAGATACCTCAGATAACCAGCTCCAGTGTTTTTTCAAAAGGCGTATATCATTATCAATATCACTTGAATCCTGTTTAGCTTGGCGGGTAATGCCGAATCCTCCTTGTAGCGAACCAGGGCCCGTCAGTGTGTCCGACTTTTCTTTTTCTAGACGGCGTAACTCACTCTTATATTCATAAAACTGCCTGCCCAGCCACTCAAAGTAACCGTCAAGATGCCAATTCATGGCGCCGTAGCCCAACTTTTGCATACCGACTGTCATCTGATAATCTTCAGCCCACTCTTCGACGGATTGGCTTTCCACATTATCTTTTATATCAAAATAAGACCAGACCAATAAATCCTTTTTATAGAGTTTTTCCAAATCGAGAAACGGAACCGCTGACATCATTGCTTCAGTATACATTTTTCTCAGAGATACCCGAGACAGCTCAGCACTTGGTTTTTGTTCATCAGGTTTAAAGCCGCCTCCAATATCTTCACTGCACCCCGGCATCAAAATTTCCTCATGAGCAACACCCTCTCGCCCAGTACGGTAAATACAGCGCCAGCGCCGACGTTCATGTGCTGCGACCAAGTGCAGCGAACGCCTGACAGCGTTCGGCAAGGGAGACATATGTTCAAGATACTTACGCCCAAAGAGTGAACCTACAGTCCCCGCGACCTTCGCAACAGGACCAGGCAACCAACTGACGGCCTCGGCGGCATAATCTAACCCATTATCACTGCTTAATGGTGTATCTCGCGAGCAGTCAAACAATCCAGCAAACACAATGTTCACTGGAGTCCCGCGATAAACGGGCCTACCGCCTTTTTTCTTCTCATCTTTTTCACAAAGATCTTCCAGCAAGATATCCAGAAACTGGCGTGCTAATGTTCCTCCCATATCAAACCCGAAGACTGAAACAGAAATGAGTTTAACGGGTATCTCCCCACTTTGGGTGGCCTCTTCAAATGAGCGCACAAAGCGCACTTTTGCACTGTTAAGGCGCGAATCCGCCCCAGTCACAAAAGTGTAAGCCATAAATTCAGAATCACGTAGCCATGGGGTGGCTTCGATACCCGCTTTTCTCCCACTATTTATGTATGTATCCTTTAGCATTTTCGCACGATCTTTAGGACTTAACAGTTTGTCTTTAGTCTGCTTCAATATGTCCTTTCCACTGGTTCCCCCCATCGCGGACTGAAAGGCATCTTTTGCCAAATCAACAGGCTTGCTTTTAACGTCATCCTCAAGCGAGCGAAGGGATTGATCCATTATACTCTGAATTTTTTCTGCCATGGTCTCATTAAACGGCGTGCCCATCCCTGAGATATAATGTTTTTTGTATGTTGCTACATCCGTTTCATCACCATCTTCCGGATATGCACGAAACAAACGCGCAATATTACTTAGTCGTCCTTCCGGAGCATCCTGCTCAACATTACGTCCTACTCCGTCAAAAAAGAAGGCAATGTGTAAGATCCGTGAACAGTTACCCAATTGATAGTCGCAGGCCTGCTGCGCTCGAGATGCGCCTGCAATTATATAATCCAAATCCTTTATCATGGTTCATTTTTCTCCATATCAGGCATTGGCCGGTAGTTGGGGCTGCGTGGGTCATAGGGCGAAAAGGCATTATCACTCCATCCCAGTACCACTTTATCACCCGGTAAAAAATAGACGTGCAAGTCGTTTTCCCCCCGCTTGCGCTCCGGCATAGGCATAACGACACGACGTTGCTCAGGGCGCATTCCAGCATCATACTGAGGCCCAGTGACATCCAACGTCCAAATCACTTCCGCCGTCTTTCCGCTAATGCGGCCGCAGCAGGTTGTCGCGCCTCCACTAGCACTTACATACTTATTGTTGGGGTCATATGCCCAAGCATTACCACCCGCTACACCATTCACACTGAACCCTAAAATAGGACGATCTATTTTACTGTGAATGATAAGGGTTACTCCCCCTGCTGGCGGGCCGAATGCGGCTATGGCAACACTCCCCCAGATTGGGGAAAGTAATATCAGCCATAGCAACCAAGCCTTTCGGGCATAGAAGCGATTAAAGGCGTTGTCAAAACGACGAAATCGGGATGACCAATCCATTGAAGCTCTCCTTATTAACAATAATTGTTTAAAATCAAAATTAACTTAACCTAAATAAAAAGTGAAGTTTGCCGGTGAATTGAAGCAAGCTCAAGTGGCGTTAATTGATTTCGAAAAGGTAATCCAATCTCCTGTACATTTGCCCTAATTATTATTTCTCCATATCAGGCATTGGTCGGTAGTTGGGGCTGCGTGGGTCATAGGGTGAAAAGGCATTATCACTCCATCCCAGTACCACTTTATCACCCGGTAAAAAATAGACGTGCAAGTCGTTTTCACCCCGCTTACGCTCCGGCATGGGCATAACAACGCGACGTTGCTCTGGGCGCATTCCAGCATCATACTGAGGTCCAGTGACATCCAACGTCCAAATCACTTCCGCCGTCTTTCCGCTGATGCGGCCGCAGCAGGTTGTTTTACCGTTTTCCCCTGCATACTTATTGTTAGGATCATGAGCCCAGGCATTACCACCTGCTACACCATTCACACTGAACCCTAAAATAGGACGATCTATTTTACTGTGAATGATAAGGGTTACTCCCCCTGCTGGCGGGCCGAATGCGGCTATGGCAACACTCCCCCAGATTGGGGAAAGTAATATCAGCCATAGCAACCAAGCCTTTCGGGCATAGAAGCGATTAAAAGCGTTGTCAAAGCGGCGAAATCGGGATGACCAATCCATTGAAGCTCTCCTTATTAACAATAATTGTTTAAAATCAAAATTAACTTAACCTAAATAAAAAGTGAAGTTAGCCGGTGAATTGAAACAAGCTCAAGTGGCGTTAATTGATTTCGAAAAGGTAATCCAATCTCCTGTACATTTGCCCTAATTATTATTTCTCCATATCAGGCATTGGCCGGTAGTTGGGGCTACGTGGGTCATAAGGCGAAAAAGCATTATCACTCCATCCCAGTACCACTTTATCACCCGGTAAAAAATAGACGTGCAAGTCGTTTTCACCCCGCTTACGCTCCGGCATGGGCATAACAACGCGACGTTGCTCTGGGCGCATTCCGACTTCATACTGAGGTCCTGTGACACTCAACGTCCAAATCACTTCCGCCGTCTTTCCGCTAATGCGGCCGCAGCAGGTTGTCGCGCCTCCACTAGCACTTACATACTTATTGTTGGGGTCATATGCCCAAGCATTACCACCCGCTACACCATTCACACTGAACCCTAAAATAGGACGATCTATTTTACTGTGAATGATAAGGGTTACTCCCCCTGCTGGCGGGCCGAATGCGGCTATGGCAACACTCCCCCAGATTGGGGAAAGTAATATCAGCCATAGCAACCAAGCCTTTCGGGCATAGAAGCGATTAAAGGCGTTGTCAAAACGACGAAATCGGAATGACCAATCCATAGAAGCTCTCCTTATTAATAATCATTGTTCAAAATCACAAATTACTTAACCTAAATGAAAGTGAAATTAGTCGGTTAATTTAATTCCAATACAAAAATTGACAACAATAACAATATAATCAAAGCGCCTTTTTATTTAATCTATGATTACTCACACACTTTAAATAGCCTTCTTATTTTTGCGTTCAAATTCTTTTATTGCATGGGCTAGGGAGTATTTCCCTTGCTGAATATTCTCGATATACGGCGCACTTAACAACTGCGTTAGCAGAGATTGATACCCTTCCAAATACAGTAAAGCATAGGTTGTTCTATCATCACTTTCGGTTAAACCTGCTTTCTCTGCTTTTTTGAGAGTTTGGATGACTTTCTGCCGCTGAATGCACGGCGGAAAATGCTGGCTCATTGGCATCTGTTGCCATTGGGCTAAAACGCTTTTGACTTCGGGGTCATCATCAATTTGCAGCCAAGTCGATTCATCCAAATACACCGTTCTATCATGGGTTTTTGGCTGCGCTTTGGTGGCGATATCGGTCGGTTGCCAGCCCGACAATGTCTGGTGCCACCACGTGGTTGTGCCCGAAAACAGGTAGTAGTGCCAATCTTCTTTCTGGCAACGGGCTAACACAGGCATCACCGCATGAATATAAAACCGGCTCACTATCGTTTCGAGGTCGGGTTTTACTAAGGTGCAGCCCCACGCCAATTGCATCGCCAAGGGTTTGAGCGCTAATGATGAAAAAATGACGGTGACGACTTGCGGAAATTGCGCCATTTCAGCGGCTAACTCCGCGTTGTTTTTCACCTGATACAGCCAGGGTCCCACCCATTTGGCTTCAATTAATTGAGGGTGCTGATAAAGTGAATACAGCGAATGGGGATTTTTTTGTTGAAAAGGTTCAATGGTCTGTTCTGCAAAGGCCCCGCCCTCGATTAATAGGTAAATATTATTCTGTGATTGATTTGCCGCTTGAACTAAATTTTCCATGGCTAAAATTTCCTAAGGTCAACACGGGGATCATTGCCTGTTATGGCATTAAGTAAACACGGAATACAAATCGGCAAAGACAATGCCGGAAATTGTGCCATCTTCATCGGTAAGGTATTGGGCCCTGCGGTGGCCATCTTCGGCACTTTGCGCAAATAATCCCCCGAGGTGCCGTACTCAATTTTACCGTTCTCCAGTTTGAGATAACTGCCACCCCCGTTCAGGATAATGCGTTTCTTCCCCGTAAAACTGACATCGGCTCCCGAGGTGATGGTCTGCTTTTGTTCACTGAAAATATCTAAGCGGTTATTCTGTGCTTGAACGGTCAGTGCCCCTTCCCCTGCAATCACACCCAATTTCCCTGTACGGGCAAACAGCCCTAACTTATCGCCCGCAGATGCCGTCATATTGCCGATAACGCCCACACTAATATCACCATCAGCATTGATGGACAGGTTCTCACTGGCGGCCATTTGTAAATGCTCACCACTGGTAAACGCCATCCCTTGTGGGGCTGAAAATAGCAGGCTCTGGTTTAGTGGCTCGAAACGTTGCTGTAACAGTTGTCCTTGGCTTTCAATATCCGCTTGCAAGGCTTTGGCTTGTTTCGCTGCAATGTTGAGTTGCTCGCGTTGCTGTAGAAGATGGGCGATTTCTTTGAGAGCAGCTTCCATATCCAATACCTCACCTTGCGCTTTTGGCTGTTCATCGGCACTGATATACAGCCCTTTACCCGCGCGAATGGCGCCCCATTCATCGGTGCGCAGTTCAGCCCCCGCGCCGCGCATTTTTCCTTGCGCATCCACCAAGTGCCCTTGATTGAGTTGGGTCTTACCATACTCCGTTGCCAATTTAATGTGCGTTTTTTCCCGCTTGTCTTCCATGCGCAATTTATTGTTGGCGGGTGTACGCAGTACATTGCGGGTGTGGTTATCACGGTTAACGTGGTCAGGGTGTTCTGAATCATGAAATGCAAACGCAATATACGGCCTATCTAGGTCGCCATCATCAAAGGCAATGGCGACTTCAGTGTTTGCAATCAACGGCGCATGTAACCCGTAAGTTTCCCCTGCATACGGTTTAGCTAAACGCAACCAGAGATAAGCGTAGCCTGATTCACCCTGACTACGGTCAAAATCCAACTTAACGCGATAACGTCCTTGTTCATCCAGCCATGCGTAAATATCATTATCATTACGGCTTTCAATACGAGCTGGCAGGGTTCCGGCGATTTTCGGACGGGGAATTTCAGCGGGGCGGTAAGCATATTGTTCACTGTACGGCATGCCCTTCAAGGTCATCTGTAATGACGCATCACGGGCTGCGCGATAAGTGATTTGGGTGATAAACACGCCATCTTTCAGTTTGCTAATAGGGACATTCGAGATATCCAGCACACTGCCAGTCACCAGATAAAAGGCGTTAGTCTGTAGCACAAATTCAGCGGAGGGATTGAAAAAACGCTCTTGGCGCAAGCGGCTGTAAAATGCGCCACTTTCGGCGTCGAGGGCTTCTGCGTGTTCATCCCCGGCACTCAAATAAGGCGGCGCATAGTGGTATTCATCACCCCGTGTTGTGTTGCTGAGTGGATGCGGCGTGCTCGTTTCCATCGGCGAAAGCGCGGTGCGATAATTGTAGTCTTTTACCGTGACATTGCCTGTCACCACTTGATGAGCCAGTTGCCCATCCCATACCGAAAGTTGCCCGTTATCATTTTGCCCTGAGGGCAGTTGGTACGGTAATTTTTCACCAAATTGGTAATTGAGTTGGCTGTCGAAAAATAGCACTTTGTCGTTATCGGTCTTTGCCGAGTATTCAAGGCGATAGCCAATTCCGACTTCTGCCAGTAAACGTTGGATAAAGGCTAAATCGGTTTCACGCCACTGGGTGATAAGCTCTCGCTCGGGGTATTGATGCTCTAACTTAAACTCATAATCTGCCCCTTCAAAACTGTGGAATTGAAGTACCTTTTCAACCACTTCAATCACAGACACATTTTGATAAATGGTATTGCGCTGGGTATGACCGAGTAATGCTAAACGAGGTTCGAGCAACACGGCATACTGGGACTCATCGGCGCTGGTGGATAACCATTGTAAACGGGTGATCACCCCCGACATGCGCTTATTTGGCCCCATGCTGAACGTAGCTGGCTTTAGTAGCACCTGCTCAGGCAGGATTGAATCGAATGTTGACGTAAATTCAATCCGCCATGATGAAGGAGTATTCAGTTTTTCTACTCCTTCAAATTTTAGGATATCGATATCAAATCCAGCATCTTGGATCTCAAGTTGATAAGCTTGATGGGCAAGAAAAGCGGTTAATGTTTCTATCATGATATTAATCCTTTAGCGGTAACAATCTCAGCCAACCGTCACCCAATTCAATCACGCGTGGCTTATCGGCATCTAAGTCTTCACGGTTAATCACCAGTCGCCAGGTGTTTTCTGATAAATCTGGATTGCGAAACATGCCGAGTACCGCGACAAATTGAGTCTCTTTTTCAAGGGGCTCATCAAGGGAAACTTGCCCTTGGGGCATCACCATCACCGAAGTGGCATTGAGGGTGTCTTTTTTTAATATTTCATCGGACTGTGTAAGAAGTGTTTGGTAAGTCGCGCTTTCAACGGCTTTTTTATCTTTAAGCTGATACACCCACACCATGGTGGCGAGCGGTGTTTGGTCTTCATCGACATTCAGCCCTGAACGCGGGGTAAAATCTAAGTGCAGTGTGGTGATTTTTTTATAAAGGATTGCATCTTTCATGCTGACTGTCCCCTCTTTTACCGCTTGCGTGAGTCCACAGCCTGCGAGTATCCCGCACAAGCAGATCACCACTATTTTTTGGCTAATGTTTTTCACGGATGCGATTTTCCTTTCATTGATGTATCCCTCATTTGTTCACGCTTATTCAAAACGATAATCCCCTCGTTCAGCTTCAGGTCGTCCTGCATGCTCAATACCGTGATAACGCCCTAAATTCACCGTCAGGAATTGGCGATTATCACTGAGCTTACCGTCTTTTAATCCGAGCAATCCTGTCCGACCTAGTTGAATACGGGCAGTTTTCTGTAAACGGGGGTCTGGTAACACCCTCACCGGCACTGTGAGCTTTAAACGCGCATCACTGCGATACCCCAAATACACCCGCAATAGCACTAAAAGGTCGCTGTGCAAATGTCCGCCCGGCAACCAGCCTTGAGCCTCTTGGGGATGGTGTGTGGTGAGGGAGATTAGAATTCGGCTGGTGGTATCGCGGGCGGTTTTACCCAGTGTCGCCCTCGTGGCCAATGCAACGCGCTGATGGCGGGCTAACCCCGTTCGTTCGTCGACGGGAACTTTAACGACATCGTATTCATTAATGACCGCCTGGGTATTCGGTGCCAGTAAAGAGACCAGTGCTTTGACGCCTTCGCTGTTGCGCGTGGGTAATCGCATTGTGCTCAGCAATGCCAAAAAGCGTGATATTGGCGTGGCAATGCGATCTGCACTACCAGGAATACCCAGACCAATCAATCCCAATAAACATTGAGAGGTGGCATCCGCGCCTCCCGCCTCAAAGGTCGCGGGATACGCATATTTGCGCCAGATACGATAATACTGGGTTGTGATACGGTGATTAAAAATATCCAGAAATTCCGTTAAGGCTTCCGTTCCCTCCACACCTTGTGCGATATCATCGAGATAGCTCGTTGGTAACGGCGAGTCGACGCCGTACAACCCTAAAAAATTGGTGCGAACCGTTAAGGGCAATCCTGGCTTAGTTGGGTTTTGTTCCACCGTGCGAAGTTCACCGGCAGGAAATCCCATGCCCGGCCAAGGACGAAACCGCAGCGGATCATCTTTAATGTCGTTGGTGGTGCCCAGTAGTGGCGATTGAGGTGCAGCTTTTTCCAGTAATTGGCAAAAACGATAGAAATTCGCACGCCAAATCGTCGGCTCAATGTGTTTTATCAGCCGGGTACGTGTTGACTGTGATTTTCTTTCCATCTCAAGCGCTTTCCTGTGGGTTGAATAACAAGGGTTAATTGGTTAAACAAATGGATATCCGCATACAGTGAAAAGAAGCGCTGCAGCATTTCGCCAAATAAATTGATATCGCCCTCACCCGCGAAGTTATTGCCGTTTAACGTGATTTCAATATCGACCCCGCGCATCATGTAGCCTTGTTCGAAACGGCGTATCAATGTGTGTTTCACCCCAACAATGGCTTCCAGTCGGCGACGATTCATTTCATCATCGGTCCAATCGTATAGGGCTAAGGTGCCACGAAGTACTTCCGGGTTATCCATCATGCTTAAAAAGTTAGACCCCAGATGGCTCATCACCCGCCAGTGAAAACGGTCGTTTGCAGGAGGGTATAACGGAATGGTCGGTGCGGTAAGATTGCGGACGGTGACTGGCACTTTACCTGCCTTTAAGACGTTATCTAACACTGTGCTTTCAAGAGCCTTACGGGGGAGTTGCCCATTGGTACCCGTTAAGCGGATGGATAAAAGCTCAGGCTTTTCGGCGAGCTGAGCCAGTTCAAATTCTTTGCCGCCTAAAATCAGCCACGTATCGTACAGACCAGAAGGCCCTCGTTTAATACGGGTATGAAAATAACGTTCAGGCGCATCATGGCGCATCATGCCCCCACGATGACGAAAACTGCTAAACGGCACGTATTTCGGTTTACCATTTTTAATTGAGCCGTGAATGCTGTCTACGCTGTAGATTTCGGTATGGCCGTCTTGTAAGCGTAGTGGGCGAAGCTGGTATTCATTCTCCAGAGGGTTGACAGTTAACGGATCACCCTCTAACGAAAACAAATTGATGACCGGCGCACAATGCAAACGAAAGTTCTCCGTTTCAAAAGGTAAATCTGCGGACCAGGTTTCACTGAGCACGATATCAATTTCAAACCAGGTCGTCGTTTCCGTAAATTTGGCTTTCTCCAACCCTTGTAACGCCAAAAACATAAATTTATGGCGAAAACTAAAGTATTCCAGCAACAGCTGATACCCACTAAAGGCCGTATCCCCTTTCGGCCATAAATTGTCGTCATCGGTAAAACCCATCGGTTTAAACCAACCGTCAAAGGGAATACGCTCTTCCCCTGTTTCTGCATGGCGAAGGTACATGCCATGCACTTGGCGCGTCATCGCAAGGTGTAATGCGGAACTGATCGGCGCATCTGCACTGAGAAAAATCGGCAGGCTATCAAGGTAAGTTTTCGACCAATCGACTTTTTCAGGGCAGGCAAAGCGTAATCGGATGGTGGAGCGCCCATTCGGCTCGGTCTGTAATTGGGCGTTGGCAATGGACAGTGGGCGTAATAACACATCTTGCGTGGTACGGTACTGGCAACGTGTGCGCTGGGCGCTGATGGGTCTTGAAATCACGCCAAACCCCGCAGGTAGGCATTCAGTTTGGCGTAAATGTTGCCACTCTGGCGCAAATTCAACAATGGACAGTGACGGGATGGTGCGCAAATAATGGGGCCACAGTAAGCTCACCAGTCCTTCTGTCAGCTCAGGCAAGTCATCATCCAGTTTTTCCCGTAAACGCCCCATCAAAAAGGCAAAACCCTCAAATAAACGTTCGACATAGGGGTCGTTAGCGCCGGGTTTATCTAAGTTGAGCATGGCCGCTCTATCAGGGTGCGCATTGGCAAACTCTTTACCGGCTTCTTTCAGGTAGCGTAATTCAGCTTCGTAATAGCGTAACGTCAAATCATCCATTGAAGGTATTCCTAAAACTAATTAAAAAATTCGGAGGTACTTAACTGTACCTTCCAAGATAAAAATCACAGTGGGTCGATAAAGTCATTCACCACATCGTCAGTGTTCAGAAAGATATTATTAGGCAAGCGGAACTGCTGGAGCTTTAACAAGGCCAGTGGACCACTGTCGAGTTCACTGCGTAAAATAAACCGTAATGTTTCGCCCTCTTTCGTGCGCCACACCAATTGATAACGGCTACTGTCGAGTTGCGTGACTTCAGCTTGCTCTAATAAGCGCATCAATCCCCAATTGCCTTGATAGTTTGCGTAGATTTGCATTCCCGAGCGCACACTTTGCCAATTGAGCGTCATCCCCGGATAATAACTTTCCCCCGGCCAAACAAAACTTTGCCAACTTTCCATTTGGTTGAAGTAATCCAGTTTTTGACCATCAAGAACCAGCTGAACTTGAGCGACACCTTTGGAGGGTCTCGCCATCAATTCAAAACGAATATTGGCATCCCCCTGCGCAAAGACAATGTCAGAGATATCTGCCAACTGATTAATAGCTTTGAGGAATTCCGGGTTGATGGTTAAGCCTTGGCTCATGGACGGGTCTACCACCCAGCGATTGCCCTCTTTATGGACAATCCCCCCCAGATTGGTTTTGATGAATTGGTCTATCCGCCCTGAATCACTGCGTAAGAATTGGGCAAGTAACGGCAATGATGCATCACTCCCTGTGGCGTTGAACGGATAACGCCCTGCAAAGGCTTTGTTCCATTGCGCCACGATGGTGGTTTGCCAACGGGTGTTAAGGTTATCGGACGCAGGGGCTAATATTTGTCGCCACGCTTGTTCTAACGGTTGAACAAACAGTGATTGTCCAAAGCTGCTCCACTCTTGCCCCAAACTGGCTGCCACTAAGTTGCTGTAATCCAAGGTATCGGTTAAATCGATGGTTTTGCCTTGGAATACCGTTTGCGCCAACATTTTCGCCATTGCTTGCGGATCGGACGCATTACTCACTTGCTGTAATTTCAGACGGACTTGGGTGACCCGTGCCAGCCACGATTGGAAACTGAGATTGCCATTTTTCCCGGTGCCATCCTTGCCTTCCATCATTTCCAGGATCGGACCAAATACGTCATCCAGCGGGCCTTTTGGCGCTTGGCTTTGTTCAATAAACTGCTTAACGTGCTTTTTCTTGTCTAATAATTTCACCGCAGAATCCACAATATTATCAGCAAGCGCATCATCTTTTTGCCCTGTCTTACCTTGCCACGCTAAGGTGTTCATTAATGCCACCAAGGGGGATTGACGCACATCCGCTAACACATTTAGCTGCGCAATCACTTCCGATAACGAATCCGCTTGGTGCCACTGAATGCTGTTGATCATATTGAGCCAACTGTTACCGAAGTCCACGAAGTAGCGCTCTGTGAGGCGGGATTTTAAGGCTTCGGGTGAGATCTCGTTATCCACTGTTTGGGTCTTATCGGTTAATACCCAGTCGATTTCATTACGGCGTTTATTGACGACCTCATCAATGGCGGCCTGGACTTGCTCTTCCCACGCCTGACGGGTAAATACGCCAGGGACTATTTCATCAGTGCTAAATAACAGTTGAGCATCGGTATCACCCACCATGTCCATTAAGGTTAAATCGGGCCAATTGCTGGCAACTTGTTTTAAGACTTCTTGATACAGACCTGCTTCCGCATTTTGTTGACCGATTTGTTTTAACAGAATTTTTCGGGTGGTGTTTACCAAGGTCATGTCGGGTTTGAGAGACAGTTCAGGATGCTTGGGAAGATTGTCTGCCCAGAACTGAAATAGCGGTGGTGCGAGATGTTGCCATTCCCCATTCGAAACGCCACTGCGTTCAGGCCAAATCGTTAAGAGATTTTGTGTGAGCCAACCTCTATCAACGTGGTCGGTTGAGGCTAACATTAGATAGAGCTTCAAGGCGTTGTAGGCGAGCTGCGTATTTTGTTCCCGTGCACTGCTCGCTGGCGGTAATGCGACATACGCCGCTAATTGCATTTTTAGCTCATCCATAGTCGCGGTTTTCATTAACGCTTGATGATTTTGTGTATATAGCGGCCAGAGCTTTGCTAAAGTTTGGCTGTCTTGATTTAACCCAAAACGGGTGTACCACGGTGCCCCATGAGTTTGACGGTATTGAAGGCGGGCAATGTCTTCTTGAAGCACATACTGATTTTTCAAACGTTCCCCAAGAGGAACTTGTTTATCTGCGGCAATGCGAGCCGTTTCTTCTGCATGCCGAATAGCGGTTTGGTTCACGATGAATGACGTGATTGCGCCTGCACACCACAACAATAATAAGGTGAGGATGGTAACCTGAGCAGCTTGCCTTGCATTCCAACCTAATTTTTTGGCTTTGAGGCCTGATGGGGTATTGAAGAAGGTTTGCCAGACTGGTGAACTCCCAAGCGCATTACGCTGACGATGAAAAAAGCGTTGCTCCGCGCTGAGGATCACCCCTTGAACCTGTAATGAAGCATGCCCTGCCATGATGTGTTGGAGTAACGCCCCCAATTGAGATTGGAGTTGTTTTTGTAACTGCTCACTGACACGTAATAGCCAACTCTGCTGAGGGGATTGCAATAGCACTGCCATGCCCGCTTTCCGCAAAGGTGTGGCTAAGTCAGTTAAATCTGCGATGGCGTGTTCAGGTGTTGCCCCTGACTGAAAAATAGTGCCAATCGGCAATATTGAACTGCTTTCTTCCGTCCATAGCGGCTTTTCAATTAACCATAACCAAACGGGCACACGCCAACCTAGCGATAAAGACAGCTGTTGATGGCGGCGTAAAACATTATCGCGCTCAACCTGCGTAGGCAGAGATGGTAAGTCAAACACAAGAACACAACCATCTAATGGACGCCTTGGACTCACGGCTTGGATTGAGGAAAGGGATCCCTCCGGTAAAACTTGCTCCGGTGCCCCACCGTAAAATAACACCACGCCATCCTGTTCTTGCCAACCTTCTTGCTTTAATCCAGGGGTCGCTAATTCAATCTCCGCATCTTGCCCTTGAACCAACAATAATTTGACCTTGCGTCGCCAAAAGCGCCCATAGCGTAATCGAAGGTGATCTTGTATCGCATTGGCATCAATGACCGCCTCACCCTGCTCGTCATCAAATCCAATCACGGAGGCATTTTTTGATAATTGCTGTTGCTTATTTTTGCCCCATTGAACGTACAGCCCGGATTTTCCAGAGAGCGTAAACAACTTTTCGGTGATCCAGCCCAACAGCAGAACGAATACAGCGACCAAACAACTCACGGTTACAATGCGATCGCCCTCATAAGGGCCTAATCCGAGGGATGACGCCATCGATTCAGGAAAAGCGTAAAATAAGAAAGCCACAATGATAATTAAAAAAATCAACACGACGGCGGTGGCACCCATCAATGTTTTTACTTTCACCTTAGACATGTCTTGCGCTTTCCTTATTATTGTCTGTTTGGCGTGAAATCACCGTTATCCAAATTTCGTTATCTTCATGCTTAGGTTGAACTGCTATCAGCTGGGCATCAGAGGCATTGTCTTGGTTCAAACTGGCCTCGGCCAAGGCCGTGGCTATCCAAGGCGCCGTTTTTCCTGTATTCCCTAGAACCGGGTCAATCATTTTATTGGCCTTGCTCATGCTAAATTGCAACTGGTTGTGTTCGCAGGCTTTGCTCCATTCTCCCTCTTCGTCTACTGACTGCCCTGCAACCCATGCCGCAGAGATCGTTTCAGGGGGGACATTTCCCCATAACATGGCTTGAGATAAACCTTGAGAGAGATTGTCATGGTGACTTTTTTCTGGGCGATGAAAGCGAGTGGTACAAGGGATATCGCGGATTGGTCTATTGCTCAGAAGAAGACTGCCAATGGCCTCACCATTATCTTCCACGGGCTTTGAGTGATAGCCGATAGACACGACAAGACACAGTGAAGGGACATCCCAGCGGTTATCTAACCAAGCATCAATGGCTTCCAAGCCCTGACCTGATATGAGGTGAAAGGCGTGCGGATTTTCTTTTTTTAAGGTTTCCAACAGAATTTTTTCTGCCTGTGGTTGGTGTTCACGGTCGATTTCCAACACACAGTAGCAAGGGATATCATCAGGGATTTTTTGTAATAGGGGATTAATTTTTACCACAATGTTATTGATACAATCGGTGAGCATCAACATCAAGTCTGGCTGGTCAAACGCCGCTAAAGGCGCATAACGGACAAGCTGATTACTTGAACGAGAAGGCTGCAAAGCCACAAAGGGAACCGATTTGTTGATGGCTTCAAGGCTGCGACTTGCACCTTGACCCGCTGGGGTTTCAATATGAGTATCCAGCAAATAGGTAAATCGTTGTCCGCGTTTAATTTCCGATTGAATAAGTGCTTCGCGTTCGTTATTCCACGTCGCCGCGGACACTTGCTGCATTTTATACGCCATGCGCCGCATTCCAAATGCCAAGCCCCACCCACAAATTGGGAGTCCCACTGCGGTGAACCAAAAAACAAATCCTATTCTTTCTTTTGTCCATAACCACAATGTAAGAGCAAAACCGATAACCAGAATAACCAGTAATGTGACAAGCCAACGGCGCAGATTAGGACGAGGAACTTTCGGTGTAGCGGGAGGAATAGTGTCGAGCCAAACGGGCATGTCAGCCTACCTTGGCAGGGGAAAAGGAGCTGATTAAGGTACAGCCACAACCGCATTTATGCCCCTGAAAAGCGACAGGAATACCGTTATCGAGGTAGTTAGGATTGCCTTCAATGATGGTGGTCGGACCGTGCCCTTTTTTTGGGCAAGAAACCTCATCGCCTTTGCGTGCCACCCCAATCCCCCCGAATTTCATGGTGTCAGAGCCTGTCAGCACGGTGCCACCGTGAGTGGTTTTATCCCCTTTACGAATAATTTGTTGCATAATTTTAGTCCTTTAATATCTAACTAAATTATTAAGTTAATCAATATTGTTACCAGCCAAATACTCTTTATAAGTTTTTAGATAGTGATGATTTAACGGTAATATCACAGGGTTATTTGGGGTTAACGTAATATTAGGTAGAGTGGGATTGTTTTGATGAAATACACCCAATTTAAATTAAGCTAATACTTATATACTCGCGATACTTGAAGTTACATGTTGTCAGTGTCGCTTCATGCCCATAAGGCTCGGGCTGTGCTGTTGCTCAAAAATGCAACTTGAAGTTTATTGAGTATAGATGCTATTTCACATTGTGATAAATCGATACCACTGTTCCTTAACCTAGCTCAGGTATCTCAACTTTTATGCACTGATGTTAATATTATTAATATCGATGCCATTATAGATAATACTGATTTTTCTTTGCATTAATGCTTAGGCAGTTTTTCCAAAGGATGCCAAATGTCATTGTAGAATAATGGGCTTTTTACAAAATACTGTCCATTAACCTCTTTAATGGTAAATTGTGGTGGATTTTCGTCACACTCATACTCATTATTTTTATTGTAAATCAAATCAATCTCATTTTTATTGTACTGGACGTCATAATTTCCATCACATCTAAAAAGCTCATGCCAAGATGATATAGCTAAATTCACTGTTCTATTGTCAATGAAATTGAACGTCCAATTGATAAAAGATGTGTTACCATCATTTAATTTTTCACCTGTATATTCATATGAATATGTGCCGTGGATTTGTTCTATTGAATAAGATGAAAAAGAGATGGCCAGTAATAATACTGCTGCTGTATAAATTCTATTTAGCAACCTGCTTCTCCTTTTTAACTGCATTATTTATTATGCATTACACGCTTGACTTTAGATTAGTGCTTATTTCTAGTCTTATTGTATCGTACCTTGATTAAATTAACAAAATCACCTCATCAATTTAATCTAAATGAGATGATTTCCTGACCTTATATTCCTCGCAAAAAAGCCGTTGTTATTACTCAGTAATATGAATATTTTAAGATGAATGATCATTGAGCTGAATATAAATATTCAGGGCAGTTACTTTCAACATCGTAACCGAGAGAGTAATATAGTTTAAGATTGTTAGGTTTGTTTTTATCATAAAAATAAAGCCCTTCAGTGCTCAAACAAGTTGCAAGCTTTAAAGTAAGATGGCTATATTTGATAGTAAAATTTGATGAATCCTGGGCTGTGAAATGAATTTCAGGCTTATGATTTTTGCTATAAACGAAAGCAAAAAATAATCCATCATTATCGTCATTTAATTCCTCCCTGTAATTATACTTAACTAACGGAAGACCATTTTTCGAATTATACCCATCATTTCCCTGTTCAGTTTTTTGAAAGTCACGCCCTTTCAATTTGTAACACTTAATTTCACTGTTGTTATATAGATTATTGACACAGACTGTAACCATTTTATTGTTTAGGTCAGTTTCAGTTGAGTACAATATTTTTTCATTTAGTGAATAGGAAAAAAAACCAATACTTAAGATATTTTTATCCAGTGCAAATGTCAGGCCGCTATAACAATACAATATAAATAAAATATATTTCATTTACTCACTCCTGTTTTTAATATTAATGAGCATCATCAGACCAATGAGGCTCATCTTTAATTAACTTACGAACCCCAAAAGATGCTCCAGTATCAAAAAGATTAGTGAGATTTCTAATTGAAACGTTAGCACCACTACCGTTAATCAAACTTTTTCCAATAATATTCGTAATTGTCATATCAATAGCTCTTCTCTGAGTGTGCCTAGAGGTCAATGATGGTTTATATTTAATAGAATATGCACTAACCATTTGCTTCGCAGCTCTTTTTGCTGATGTTAAATCACCATTGTGCGTCCAATCAATATTGACCCCTTCTTTTTCAGGAACTTTATTTGGGTCAAAATTTTCCCGCGAAATGACATACGCATAGTGCATAAGGTAAGCGCGTTCTGGTGGCCTGAATGTGGCAGAAATTCGTACACTCCCCCCCGCATCTCTTATAGCTTGTATAAAGCGGGTGACTGATGAGGAAAATTCAGGTGTCAAATCATTAACGTCGACGCTTGTCGGAAACCGACTAACCCAGTGTATGCCACTTGGCTCTTTTATTTTTATTGTATTACCCTGTTCACCGAAGCATGTACAATTATTTATTAATTGCTGGCCTTCCGATATAAGTCCATTTAACCTAATCAGCAATTCTTTTCTTTGTATTATTCCATCATTATTTCCATCTTTTGTATCAATGCTTTTATTCGCTTCATAAAATCCCTTCCCATCTGATTTATCTTTTTCTATGCTGTACATAGGATAGTCATCATCCTGGCCCACAGCTTCTGGGCAAAAGATAAATAAATAAACATCATCAGGAGATTTCACTCTGTTCAATATTAATTTATTAGAGAGAAAATATAATTTAACAACGTCTAACTGTTCCAACTCATCCATTAAGGCTAGGCTTTGTTTTGTATAGTTTTTATTATGGATATTGTTTATCTGAGTTATCGCTGCACCTGTGAATTGAATTAGACCTACAGCATTGGTTTTTGCAATTGAAGGATCTGAGATGATGTTTTCTCTAGGTACTCCTTGATATCTCTTTTTTGTTTTTCCACTTGAATCAGTATATGGAAGTAATTTTATCACTGAAGATGAAAACGTTCTTGATGTTTCCGCTGCAATACACGCCATTAAAACATTGGCATAATCATACTTTTTCTCCCCTCCCCATAGTTCAGAACAGATTTGCAAAACTTTTCGTCTAAATTCGCACCCTTTTGCATCTCCTAATTTTTCAGAAACAGTTTTACCCCATATTAATTTGACACATTCATAATCAGCTTTAATCGCAGATAAAAAAACCAATGGATGCATATGCCACACATTCGGACCTAATTTTTCGCTGGCCACATCCTGCATCCAAACCATACTATCGAGAAACTCTTCGCTGTAAGAACGCCATAAAGGCGCTTCTTCACTGAGTATATTTAAAAATTTTTGCCAAACACTATCACTTTTCTTGTAATACCAATCGCTGGGGTGCTTGACTATGGTTTTATTGACGATATGGGAAAACATCGGGTTATGAAAAGCGCGGCGGTATTCCTCGGGTGAGTAAGTTTCTTGTTTATCCGATTTAATCTTATTAATTAACCGCTGATAATTATGGGCGATAATTCCTTTTTGCGGCACAGAGGAACCCGTGATTTCGGCTTTAATACTTTCATAAACTGAGCTGATAAATTCAACTTGGGGTTGCACATAGCCATTTAAGTGGTCAAATGCATCTGCATTTGCAACCAAGGCTTTAAATCCTAGCTCTGCAAGGTCGTATTGGGAAAGAATTTTGGTGAATTGATAAATATTTCCTTTAATTTGCTTCTCTTGATAACCTATAGCCCCTAACTTTGTCTTAGCTATTGGTCCAAAAGTCTCCTCTTTTGCTTTTTGTTCCTCAATTTTACTGAGTTCATTTAACGTTATTTTCGGTATTGCCCCTAAATATTCTGGTAGTAAGTAAAACTCTTTATTATCTTTGCCTTTTTCTGTTTTTAACTCACTCAGTTTAAATATTTTTTCCCACTCAACAACACGCTCCGTTTTTATAAAATCATCACCTTGCTTATTCCACAGCATTAAACCTGGTAAACATTTCAAATATTTGGGTTTATCCTGCCCGACCTTCTCGGGGTTTTGCAAAAACTGAGGTAAATTATCATCGGCACTAAAGCACTCAATATGCACTTGATAACGTGAATCAATTCCTTGCTCTTTGGGGGCTTGATAGAACCCCATATGACCGATACTCTCACCCGCCTTAATGGCTATTGGTGTCGTTAAACTGACTACTTTATCGAACTGCATCATCTCTTTTGAGGGGCTAGCTAATTGCCGCCACCAACCCGGCTCTATCTCAGGCAAAATGTTATTGTTATCCACCAGCGTCCAACACTGAGCCCCAACATTTAATTTTGATGTACCTGCTATTTTTTCAATCGTCACCAAGCCATAAAGTCGCTCATTTGCTGCTTTAAGCTGGCATTGACTATCATGTTTATCCCAAGAAACGATTGATCCTTTTGGTAGCGAATCTAATTTGTTTTGGTCTTTATAAGCCTTAGTGCCTGCAACCGCTTTCCATTCTGGTGAGTAGGTCGGCAGCTTATCTTGTGTAATCCATGTGGGATTGGCTTGATAGGCGGAATAAGGAGCAAGGTGCATATAGAGGGTATAAAAATGCAGTCCGCTCTTTTGTGTTTCACCTGGTTGGATATAGTGGCGTACCAATACAAACGAACCAGATAAATTTAAGCTGCCGTTTTTCCAACCTAAAGGCAGATAATCTTGATTCATTCTATAGGCAACGATTTCACCATCCGCCATACAGCGGATGGCTTGCTGCCCTTTATAAGGAATGGGAAAACTCGCCTTTTCGGTGATGGCATTGCCACTTAAAGCACACCATGGCGTCGTGGCGTTGGTAATATGGATACCGCTATGCCACATTCCATTACGACCTAATAGATAATTTCCCGTTGATTCTCCATTCACATGCGCCATGATTTCATCTAGGCTTGAAAACTCTTGACCTCGTTCATTTTTAGGAATGGGGTACACAATTTTTATTTGTTTGGCACCTGTTTTTTCGTCTTTCTTTTCTTCTTCGGGTTGATTGCCGGTGTAGCGATATAATACAAAAGGTGTTTTTGCAGTTCGGTATGCTTTTCCTGGATAGATCCCATATGCCTGTTTAAAATCAGAAACCCATGACTGACCATTATACATTGCAATGTGTCCATCTTCATGTTTACCGGGTATCCGTTCTATAACAACAACATCACCAACTGCTTGTCCAGAAATCGAATATATTCCATCACTGATTACTAACTCTGCATTTTCAATTGGTTTAAAGCCTTGTTCAACCAGTGAGGGGCCATAATCACAGGCTGAAGCCAATAACCCAGATCTTGGCGCTGGTATTCTTATTTTTATACCTCCAGCTTCAATGGCTTCACGCACAAATGTTGCACAACGACTGATACTACCTGATTTTGCTTTATTATTTAAATGAGTGACAGCTGTCTCAATATTCCACATAATCCTTTCCCTTAAACTTTTGTCACTTGATTGATTTTCCAGTTACTTCCCTGCTTAATTAAAATAATCTGTAAATTTAATATTGGATCTGTACCATCACCTAAAATCAAATCTATTTTTGAATGAGTCGCAGTTTGTTCATTTTTTAATATCACAATATTTTTTTCCCAAGAGGGATAATTATCCTGTGATTTTATAAAATAATTAACATCAGTCTCAATCCAAGCCCCTCCCCAGTCACAAACAATATTTCCACTATTTATTTTACATTTTTGTTCTTTTTTGCAGATTTTTTCCAACTCTTTTTCATCTACATCTGAGTCATAGTTACATATTGATGAATGGTACAACTTTAATGTTAATTCAGGGGTTACATAGCGTTCTATTAAACATTCGTCATTTATATTTTTGAGATAACCTTCATAAAAATTTTCAACAACTTTTTCTGGTGATAATATAGGCAATGAATTTTGCATAGAAGTTGCTCTTTCATTATTGATAGCTTCATTAGCTGAACTTACTATAGGCCATAAAGCTATGATAAAAATGAAAGTACGGACTAACTTTGCCATTTTAATATCCTTATTGATTAATCATGCAATGCGCGATTAGACACTAACTTCTGTGTTTCAATATCCGTCACATCGAACTGCAACGTTTCACACGCGATATCAGCCCCCGAGCCTGGCACCACATAGTTCGCTGCTTTAATGATGTAATCTCCCGACGAGCCATGCTCAACACCTTGTCCGCTCAGTTTTAGGTATGATCCCCCACCATTCAGGGTCAGCGTGTGGGGTGTCGATATCACAATTTCATCGTCGCTGCTGGTGATGGTGATTTGCTGCTGGGCGAAGAAATCCATCGTATTGTGTTGGGCACTGATTTCCACAGCGCCTTGGTTTGCAATGATTTTCACTTCTTCTTTGTGAGCAAATAACCCTAAGGCTTTTTCAACCGCAACCGATAGGTTTTGCATCGCGCCAATGTCAAGATGCTGCCCTGCGTTAACCATCGTGTCACCTAAACTATTTAATTGAAGGTGTTCACCGGACGTTAATGCAATTCCTTGCGGCGCACTGGCAAGTAACACGGCGGATTGTAACTGCTGTAAACGAGAATCTAAGAGGTCGATTTGCGATTGAACATCGGCAGCGAGTGCACTGGCTTTTTCCGCTGTTTGTGACAACGTTTGCATTTGTTGGTTAGCTTGCTGAATTTGCTGCACGGCTTGGGTCATGTCCAGCACGTCCCCTTGTGCTTTTGGTTGCTCATCAGCACTGATAAACAACCCTTTTCCTGCGCGAATTGCACCGTGTTCGTCAGTACGTAATTCAAACCCTGCTCCGCGCTGTTCTCGCTGCGCATTAACCAAGTGACCTAGATTGAGTTGGGTCTTGCCATACTCCGTCGCCAGTTTGATATGTTCTTCCTGACGCTTATCTTCCATGCGCAGTTTGTTATTGGCCGGGGTTCTCAGCACATTGCGGGTATGGTTATCGCGTGTTACGTGATCGGGATGTTCCGAATCATGCTGCGTATAAGCGATATACGGTCGATCGAGATCACCACCATCAAACTGTACAGAAACTTCAGTTCCATCCAGCAGCGGGGCATGCCAACCATAGGTGTCTCCAGCATATGGCTTGGCTAAACGCAGCCACAAATAAGCAAATCCCGCCTCAGACGACTCTCTATCAAAATCCAATTTCACTCGATAACGTCCGAATTCATCGAGCCACGCATAGGTATCGCCTTTCTCACTGCTTTCCACTCGAGCAGGCAACGTACCGGCAATGATAGGCCGAGGAAGTAAAGGAGGTCTAAAACAGACGGCTTCACGGTAGAGTTGCCCAGTAAACTGCACCTGAAGGTTAGAATCCCGAGCGCCACGATGGCGAACATGGGTGATTAACACACCGTCTTTCGCCAGTTGAGGAAAGCTTCCGCTCATTTCTAAGACTTGACCAGGCGCCAGCATTGGGCTGGTTGAATGCCCCGATACCCACGATTGGGCATTAAGCATGCGTTCATGGCGTAGCTGAGAAAAAAAGGCACCACTTTCAGGGGTATCAATATCACCGACATTCAAGAAAGGTTCCGCATAGTGGTACACTTCCCCTGTAGTGACTCCCTCAAACCCTGAAATTGCTTCAGTGCTATCTTGAGGCGTTAATGCTTGGCGGTAGTTATAATCACGGGTTGCGACTCCCTCACTGACCACCTGATGCGAAATTTGCAATCCCCAGACACTGTCTTGCCCATTGTCACTCATACCTGATTCATGGCGATAAGGCAGTGAGACACCAAACTGGTAGTGTTCTTGGGCGTCATGGAAAATCACTTTATCCAATTCTAATTGAGTGTCCATTTCCATACGCCAATAAATGCCGACTTCAGCAAAAAGTCGTTGGATAAAGGCTAAATCCGTTTCCCGCCACTGGGTAACCAGTTCTCTGACCGGATATTCACGAGAAAGCTGAAACTCAAAGTCTGCCCCCTCCAAACCATGACGGCGCAGCACCTTTTCAACCACTTCCATGACCGATTGATTTAAATACACTTCACTGCGTTTGGTGTACCGAAGTAAGGCAATACGTGGCATTAATACCAAGCTGTACCGGGTTTCATCCATAGACGTTTTCAGGTGTTTGAATTCACTGATAACCCCATACACCGTTCGTATCGATTGATTAGGAAAACCGGGCAATAATGGGGTTTGATAGGTAAAGGTCCCCGATTTCAGTAACATCTGCTCAGGAGTGATATGCGCATTGGTGCACGTTACTGTCACTTCATATCGCCAAGGTTGACTGAGGGCCTCTTCAGACTCAAAGCTGAGTACATCTAAGAAATCAGGGCAGTCTTGAACTGTTAAGTGATAACGGGCATGAGAAACTGCGTTCTTCACCGTTTGTGTTAATGCATTGATGACTGAATTAGGCATATTCTATTCCCTCAGAAATGGACACGAAGTGAAAGTAAAGGCGAGGCGATTACACGACTGACAACAATTGATTGAGCCATGTTTGACCGCCCCAAGTGATGGCGGTAATACCAATAAGCAACAACGCGATCCAAAACCCGAAAGAGCGCATCAATTTTAGACTGGATTTTTGCTGATGCTGGATAACTAACGGCAAAGCAGGTTGTGGCAGTGAAATATGTGCTGTCAGTTTATCCATCAATAATTTTTGCTCCGGAGTCAGCGCTTCTGCTGTTGCCTCGTGAGCGTTAAAACCGAGCATCAATACACGATGGAAGCAGGTTAATACGGCATCATCAGGGGCGATTTGTCCTAACACCGACTTAATACGATCCCATAACGCTTCCCCTGCATCCAGCGATGAAAAATAGCGGGCTTGCAAGGGCGCAACTCGCCAAGCGTAGAATGCTTCCTTTTCACCATCCCCCCGAGCCAATTGTTCCATCGCAGTTTTATCCAATAATGCACATTGAGCATAGATAATGTGCTCAATATTCTCGGGGGACAGTTTTGTTTGCTCCAATGCACATTTCACCGCATCAATTTGTTGACAACACTGGTTGTAAAGGGACTCTGAATCCGGGTTATACCGACCGTATTTTAGCTGAGTCACCATCAGCCAGGTTTTTGCCATGAGCTTGTCGATATCAATGTATTGACTCATGAGCGTAATACCGCAAATAGTTCTAATTCTAAGAAACCAAATAAGGAAGGGACATACAGCATGCAGACGCCCTCTTCCAGCATTTCATGCATCGCTGGTGAGTTCATATCGAGAGCAAAATATTGATTTTCCATACGGACAGGTAACGCGGCGGGAACACGATCGACTGGAGTGAGAGGGATACCCATTAAGGCTTTACTGTATAGCGTGCTCACGGTATCAGGCGCACCGATTTTACACAGTGTTGGGAATTTTTCGGCAATCTCCCAGGCGGCTTTATCGGAACGAACCGATAGATAGAAATCAGCTTCTTCCCTGAGCCGTAGGTCATGCAATGACGCTCTCCACGTTTGTGGATCGGGATGTGACATTTCAAGTGCAATCACACGAGAAGGCAGGCTGGTTTCTAACAAGGTGCTCAGCAAGTCAAACAACGGTGGGAACGTATTTTCGAGAGAGTCATGGACATAGGCAGGAATGGTGGCAAGATCATGCTCTAACGAGAAGGTTAATAAACTCCCTGCCAGACGCGTCAATTCAGCCCAAATTATTTCAGGGTGGCGCTGTGGGTAGCGTTCATAATTCATCAGAACATTCGCATGGGAGTTTAAGGCGTTTAACAACCAAAATAAGGAAACATCGGCGACGGCAAAATCGGCTAATCGCTCATTGCTCTCACGACGCATGGCCATCAATCGTTGGCAGCGCGAACGGATTTGCCGATTCAGCAACGCTAACCGTTCTTGTAATTCTCGGCTCGCAGAAAATTGGGTCATTGGGGGAATAAATGTTCTATCCATTACCCAACCACCTTGACCATCACGAGTTAGGCGAGCAATGGGACACGTTTGCCATGCATCATTATTTTCATGTTGAAAACGGACAGCAATATTAAATCTGGCAACAGCCATGGATTCAACATCCTGACCAAACACATCCGGCACATTCACCCAATCTTCCTGATACCGTAATGCACGCTCTGAAAAAGCCCCTTTTTTTTGCACATTCACAATCCCTGATTGAAGGAGCGGTAAAGCCAGCAGCACCACAAGGCTGTCTGTTTGGGATAACGGATCCGAATGTAGCTCTCGGGGTTCAGGCGTGATATCACTGACTTGCGTATCCACTAACGTTCCGTCAGGTAGCCATACCCTTAATTGGTGAACTTGCAAACACCCAGACGACAACAGTGACTCATCCAATTCAACTTTTTCGACTCCCCAAGTAAAAGGGGTGGATAAACCGGAAACACCTTGATTTGTAAATGCCTCCCATCGCGCTTGTTGTTGAAATTGTTGCGGAGAGAGCAATGCGCCTTCATTCCATAATGGGCGGTAAATTTTCATTCAATGATCCTTTTATTTAAGCAAAAGCAATTGGCATTTTGATTCATTTTCCCGAAACAATTCGGCGGCGAGGTGATGTATTCAATCAAACTTAGAAAGTAAAGCATTTCTAATGTTTTGATACGCTACCGCCCTTAGCCGTCACCCAAGGCCCATAAGGTTTAAATAAGCTAATATTGTTCTGACAATTCAATCTGGATTGATAAAAATGTTACTAAAAAATAAGCCACAGCATATGAAATCGTGAATACGATTAATGGATGGCTTAAAATAAAACGTCCATATCCTAAATATGCCGATAAAATTATAGGGATTAAGCGTTAAGTCAGCAATTGTTTTCATCAATTTTCCTTATGTAGTTATGAATACACATAATGAGCGTTATGAACCAGCCAAACTAGACATAAAATGTATTACACGGTAACAAAATGATACAACCTGGAGTGAAGACAGACTTAAGAAGCCATGCTGGCGCATTCAAGGCAGTGTTTTTTGTTATCGATAAGAGATATAACGTAAGAAAACTTAATGGTTGGTATCTGTTTTATAAGTAAGAAATGTTTCATTCCAGGCTACCGCTTAACAGGGGTATCCCCTTCATTTCCCCGGGAAAGAGGATTATCCCGCGTTCGTGATGACGGTAAACCGGTGAAAGTATTAACGTGTGCCATGATGACATTGAAGATTAACCAAATGCAGAGCTCAAAAGTCCAATACAAAGATGAGGTTGGTGCGGAATATATTGGTTTCCAAGGATGGCCTTCACGAAATATCATTGCCAAAACCTGTCAGGTGGGGGAGCCTCGTTGCCCTGTGTATTTATTTCGACAAGGCGATAGCCTCATGCAGTGGGATGATTCCGTCTCATTCAAAGCGACAAGTAAGAACATTGGGTCATGTTAAACTCAATTATGGCCCGCTCTGTAATAAAAGAACATTCAGTTCACTGGAGAAAAAGGAGTTAATCCAATGGCATATATCTAACCGTTGGATTTTAACCGAGTTAGGTTTTCATGTATTAAATAACATAAAAGAGGATCTTTAGCATATTCGAATCCCAAGACGGAGTTCGAATTCAAATCGTTCAATACATCTTCTAAAAGTTTATGCTTCTGAACTTTAATTAAGCAAGTTTAGATTCATTACAATTAAAGCATCAATAAAAAACGAGGGTATAAAAAAGGGTACAAAATAAAATATACACCAAACTATACATTGAAAATCAATGGAATAATAAACAAAATTGACTCCTGCAGGGGACCGATTCTCACCGCCATATCACTCTATTGAATACCTGCCTCTTAATGACGAAAACTAACCAATATTTTTTGGTTTTCAGTTGTTGATATATTAGACTCAACGTTTATAAACAATGGAATGATAGAAATAATGATGTTATCTATGGATAGAGTGATACATAGCTTAATTTGTGTCGGTTTTTTTGCGGGTTGGTACTTAATTCAGTTTGCCGTGCTGGCGTTTCCTAATATCACGACGAGCAATGCGCTTTTTGCTGCTTGGTCATTATTTATTCTGTTATTTCTCTTACCTTACTCCCTATTCTCTCATGCATTTTACCAGAAACGAACTGGGCTAATGCCTTTTGGCACAGTACGGCTTTCAGAACTCTGGTTACCAATAGTAGCAATAATCATATTATCTGTTGCAACCGCATTTTATGGAGAAGATGAAACATGGACTCTTCAGATACTAGCCCTATCGCCCTTGCATCAGTTTATTATGGTTGTGTCTGTGATTTTCGCAGCACCAATTATTGAAGAAATTATATTCAGAGGCTTTTTACTGAATGCCGGAATGGGCTACGGCCCAATTGGTAAGCATACGATGATTATTATCACCTCAGTGCTGTTTGCAATGGTCCACTCTCAATACAATTCACTTATCACATTTATTATGCTTTTTGTGATGTCTACTATTTTTTGCCATGTGAGAATTCAGACAAATTCGCTTCTGGCCCCAATTATGTTGCATGGGATCTATAACGCCGCGGCAATGCTCTTCTTGTATCTCTGAAAGGAGACCTAATTATAATCCAGTGCAATTTCACATAATTTGTGTTTTAAATATTTATAATCTGCTGCTCATTGATATTTACAGTGAGTTAACTTATTGATGCTAAATTCGAATTAATTCTACATTTTTTAATAGGGCTATTTATTAGATGAAAATATTTTATGTGTCATTTGCATCAATTGGTGCAATAGTCCTATCTATCAGCATATTTATAACATCCATAATGTTAGACAGAGACAGGAAATCAATCGAAACAACCGGGGTTGTTATTGGGTATGAATACACTTATTCTGGCTCTAAACACAAGTCACATCTCGTTATTGAGTTCATTGATTTAAATCTAAATACTGTAAAATTCACAAATAGTAGCGGCAAATCCCAAAAGCATACCAAAGAAGAAATTGGCGATTTAGTTACTGTAAGATTTAATCCAAATAACCCTGAAGATGCCTACATTCCGCGCAGTGATCCCTGGATAGTCCTATTTGCTTTAGGTTATTTTTTGGGCGGCATTTTTTTCTTGATTGGTGCTATCCCTCCCGTCATCATTGGTTATAGTCGCCTTAAAAAATACCTGACTAAATAGAATCTGTTCATCGTAAAAATTCAGCTCTAGTACATGTGTGAAGAGGCATTTGCACTAAAGCATTACTGAAAAAACTCAAGCATAGGAAAAAAATAGAAAACCTTTACTTAAGATAGCCTGTATTTATAAACTCTATCCCCCAAGAACTTTCCCAATCTTTCTTCCCCTATATTATTTTGCTCATATTCCTATTTTATGGGCTGGCTACGATGCGAACACTTTTTGCCTTATTGATTGGTATTCTTCTGATAGGCTGTATGATGGAAAAATCGCCTTCCGTTGTTATATCAGGTATGACATCAAACCAAGTGATGTTAATAGAAGGAACGTCAGATGAACAAGCAAAACAGGATGATTATCAGCTAATGGTTTATCATGATAAACAACAACTAGATGCCTCAACTTAAATTGCAGGCCACTAATTTATGTTTAAGAATGGATATTTATTAGAATATTCTACTAAATATTTAAATTATTCTGGCGCAAAAAATTTGCCATTAAGATTAACTGCAAAACAAATATTATCTCAATGGATAGATAGCCAATCCTTGCCAACAAACCCATCAGCTCGCATGAACTAGAGGATAAGCAGACAATAATCACAGGCATGAAGATCGTTATTTTATTATGCAGAAAATACCTCGCTAGCAAATTACTTATCGCTCATTGCTCGAATAACATCGAATTACGAATATCTTAGTTAGACACCATTTACTTAATTAAAAACTAAACGTTTTTTATCTTGCCTGCAATTTTATTCACCGTAAAATCCCCCTAATCTTTCAGAAAAAATGTGAATAATATGACGCTTACCATTATTATTTTTGTCCTGGTCTATATCGCCATGGCATTTGGCAAACTGCCCGGCTTTAAAGTTGATAGAACAGGCGCCGCTGTTATCGGTGCGTTAGCCATGATGGCCATCGACAGCATCACGCCACCTCATGCCTGGAATGCCATTGATTACCGCACTATCGGTATGCTATTTGGTTTAATGGTGGTATCTGCTTCTTTTGTGGTTTCCGGCTTTTATAGTTGGACAGCGGATCGCGTGGCGATGCTCAAAGTCAGTGCTCCTACGCTGCTTGCAGTACTGATCGCCGTTGGCGGATTACTTTCCGCACTTTTAACCAACGACGTGGTTGTCGTCGCGATGACGCCGTTATTGGTCTCCATCACACTCTCTCGCGGACTTAACCCCATTCCGTTTCTTCTTGGATTCTGTTTTGCCGCCAACAACGGTGCAACAGGCTCGCTGATTGGTAGCCCGCAAAATATGATTGCAGCACAAGGGCTAGATATTTCCTTTGTAGGCTTACTACAATCATCGGCAATACCTGCATTATTATCTTTACCACTCACATGGCTGGTATTGGTGTGGTTATATCGCAACCGCTGGTACTTAGCTAAAGAGCCGAGTAATACGCCAAAAACGGTTTCTCCTCCAACACCATTAGATACATGGGAAACCGCTAAAGCTGGAGTGATCACACTGGCGGTGATTGTGGCTTTTGTGATAAGTGATATACCGAAAGAGTTAATCGCATTAACGGCAGCGGGTTTCCTATTACTGAACCGATCCATTGCGTCTAGCGATATGCTTAAGTTAGTGGATGGAAATTTATTACTATTAATCATGGGATTATTTGTCGTCAACGCGGCATTTGCAGGAACAGGATTACCGCAGCAAATGTTGAATGATTTACGTGCCCATGGTGTTGAACTCAATAACCCTTTCATTCTGTTTTTAGTGACTGGCGTCCTCAGTACTATTGTAGGAAATAACCCCTCAGTCATGCTGCTGGTTCCTTTTTTAACGCCTGACGGTAACGCTGATGCATTAGGCGCCGCATTAGTACTTGGCTCTGGTTTTTCCAGTAACTTATTTGTGTTTGGTAGTTTGGCAGGCATTATTGTGGTGGAACAAGCCGCTGCTTACGGTGTGAAAATTTCATTCTCAGAATTTGCAAAATCAGGGGGAATTGTTGCAGTTCTCTGTATGCTATTAGCCACCGCATGGATTTTGTTCGCGTTATAAAGCTGGCGCCTTTCTCAACTTATTTAACTGAGAAAGGCGTTTAAGAAGATCAGGGAAGAATAGCAAATGAGCGAACAGGAAACCCACTCGCATTATTGGGTTTAGCTACGATATTAAAAATCACGGCGCCACGAGTCGGTAATTGATCCAAATTCGCCATCAATTCTATTTGGTAAGTATCTTGTTCTAATACGTAATATTCACCTAATAACCCGTTATTTTGGCGAAAATCTTTCGCTGCATCAGTATCAAATGTCTCATGCCCAATGGCTTTAATGCCACGCTCTTCAAATAAAAACTTAAGCGCATCCATACCCCACCCCGGAATTTGGTTATTACCTTCAGCGTCTTTATTATCCATGGCTTCCTGTGAAGGCCAACGCTTATGCCAATCTGTACGTAGCGCCACAAAACTATCCGGCTCGATTCTCCCATGTTCACGCTCAAAAGCTAAAACATCGTCACGAGAAAAAGCAAAATTAGGATCTTGTACGGCTCGCTCAGATTGGTCGATAACAATCAGCGGTAGGACTAGCTCTTGCAGCTCCAATTCATGTAAAAAACGTTTTCCTTCAACAAAATGGCAAGGAGCGTCGATATGCGTGCCGTATTGCCCAGGAAAGGTAAATTGCTGAGCAAAAAAGCCGTCAGAGTAGCCAAATAATGTTTTAAACTCTGCAGAGTCAAACATAAAGAAATGAGGAGAATCTTTATCAAAGCTGTGCGTTAAATCTACCCATTTTTTGGATTTTAATACCTTTAGTGCATTTAAAACCTCGTTAGCCATCATTTTTCCCTATCTGGTTTTGGTCTTTATCAAGACAGTTTTATTTTGCTGTTTTTATTTATTCTAAATAGGTAATAACCAACTCTATGGCATTTGTCTATCTTTCTAAGCGATTTGTTGCCAATTCTTTCACCGAATTGGCAACGAGAACTCGAATATTATTTAGAATAATTTACCCACGCGGCTGGCTCAATAAAACCATCATAAAGACGCTGAGAGCGAATATAATCAGCATACTCTTTTGATTCAAAAGCCTCTTTTAAATCTTTAGCCCATTGAGTCTCGAGGTCTTTTTGTAGAACAGAAACCACAACGCGATGCTCAAGTGGTGAATCCTCAACAACTAAACCATCTGCAATACGCTGTCCTGCACTCGCCACATAGTTACCATTCACCACCACAAAATCCACATCATCCAATAGACGTAAACCTTGCGCAGCATCTGTTTCACGGATATCGAGCTTATATTTTGCAGGTTCAATGTCATTGACGCTAAAACTGAGCGTACTGACATTCGGTTTGATTTTAATCCAACCCAGTTGTTCTAAAATTCTAGCACCACGTTCCGCGTTTACAGGGTCATTTGACAGCGCCACAATCATGCCATCTTGCACGTCATCCAGCGTTTTGTGTTTATTCGAACGTAAACTCTGCGGTGCGCTTGGCGAATCTGCCAATGCGACCATATTAATGTTATTTTTTTGGTTATACGCTTCCATATAAGCGCGACTTTGGTTCACTGATACGTCGATTGCCCCCTCTTCAAACGCAGGGTTAATTTGCCTATTCTGTGAAAACTGACGTAACTTCACTTGATAACCTTTTTTCTCTAAAATAGGCACAATGCCTTTATCGACTTGATCAATATAATTTCCCACACCGAAGCCAATGGTAATTTGCTTTTTATCTGAGTTGTCTTTTTCTTTATTATCACCACATCCTGCCAAAACAATGATTGCGGTCGCCACTAAAGATAAATTTATTATTTTTTGTTTGAACATTTAATATTCCCTATGGTGATTACTTTTTAATTAATTTCAATTTTTAATATTGCCAATCGAACGGAGTATAAACAGGATTTATTTAACGTTTTAGATCCATTCGTTATAACTTAAATAGAAATAAATATAAGAACACACCAAAACCAAATGGTTATAACGATATAACAAAATGGTAGTTCGAATAATGATGTGATTGATATGTAATGAAGGAGATAAAAAAATTTAAATAAAGTGAGTTATTTATGACAATAAAATTTGATTTAATTAACACCATTCTTAACCTGACACCAGACTCAGAATTAGCAAAGACCCGCGCAGAAAGGCCGGTTGCAACAGAAAATACTCAAGCCGCTTTTGAGGCCATTTTTTCTGTGCCCTCTCAAATATTGCCTCTAAATGTAAAATATTATTTTGCGCTTTCCGTGGCGACAGTTACTGGCTCAAAGTTACTCGAAAAATATTATGCTGAATTATTATCATCACAACCCATCGTCGAAATAACACCTAACATTACGCTTGCTGAGAAATATCTAACGGTATTAACCCGTAATCCAAATCAAGCGGATTACGCTTTAACGCAGCAGTTTATTCAGCAAGGATGGTCGGAGTCCGATATTATTTTATTGGCTCAGTTAATTACATTTGTCACTTATCAATCCCGCTTAGTCGCAGGCTTGGAATTATTAATTGGAAAAAATCCGATTTCAGATAATAAAGCAAACCAACATGTTCCAATTACGGCAGGAAATTGGAGTCACGCAGCGACAACACAATTGGGACAACCATCACCAATCGCTTTCACACAACAGCAATTAGGTTGGGAGTCTTGGTTATCTGCGCGAGATGTAAATTCGTTAAGTGACAATGAAACTCAAACTCTGAAAAAACATGGTCAATTAAATTCTGAGTATTTCCTTCTGTTAGCTCATCAAAGCGAAATTTTAGCGCTACGTACACAGATAGACCGAGGTATTTTTTATACCTCCGGTGGACTACCTCGTTGGGAGAGAGAATTTGCTGCCGCTGCTGTCAGTAAAGTGAATGGCTGCATTTATTGCGCCTCCGTTCATGCGCGCAAAGCGAGTCAGTATGCAAAAGAACATCTCGGTGATGTCGAAAAACTGTTGGCAACTCCCGCAGGAAGCGTGCTTGCTGAAGGCTATGAACCAAGGCTTTTAGCAATTGTTTCTCTTGTCGCTTCACTCTCGATCACTCCAGTTCAAGCCTCTGTTGAACAAATTGACCAATTACGTTCATTAGGATTAACGGAGCTAGAGTTACTCGATTTAATTCAATCCAGTGCATTTTTCTCATGGGCTAATCGCTTAATGCTGACATTGGGAGAACCGTTTGAACTCCCTGAAGATGAGGAGTAATACCATGGATAAGGTCATTGGATTAGCCGCTCTAGAGACGCAAATAAATCAAGATTTGCAGTATCTTAATTTGCCGATTGGCTCATGGTCGCTATCAGATGAAAATATTGATAAGCAAAAGATTAATGTTGCCATTATCGGTGCAGGCATGTCGGGAATTACTGCAGCCTTTGCCTTAAAATTACGAGGGATTAACGCTATCGTTTTTGACCAGGCGCCCTCAGGCAAAGAAGGTCCTTGGCAAACACCAGCCTTGATGGAAACCTTGCGCTCCCCCAAACAGGTTGTCGGTCCTGCTCTCGCCTCCCCCTCTTTAACGTTCCAAGCATGGTTTAAAGCTCAATTTGGTGATGATGCGTGGGAAAATCTCGATAAAATTCCACGTTTACAATGGGGAGAGTACCTACAATGGTTTAAAACCATGACGGCCCCTACACTGCTAAATCAGCACCAATTAGTCGATGTTAAATTAATCCCTCAAGGTCGTGAGCTAACATTTGATACTCCCAATGGGCAAGTCTCTTTTGTCGCGCAACATGTTGTGATTGCAACGGGTATGGAGTCATTTAGTGAACCTAATATCCCAGAATTTATGGATAAAATTCCGACCCAATACTGGGAGCACTCATACGCAGGTAGCAACTATCAGCGATTTAACGGACTCGATATTGGCGTTGTGGGCTACAGTGCGGGGGCGATGGACAGTTCAGCCACTGCATTAGAGCATGGAGCTAAGTCTGTTGAGTTATTGATCCGAGCAAAAGAGATGCCGCGAGTAAACCGAGGAAAAGTTGCTGGAAGTGCCGGTTTTACCAACGCATACGGGTATTTTACCGATGCACAAAAATGGCATTATGCCGACTATGTTTTGAAAGCGAAAACCCCTGCTCCTCATGGTAGTACACTGCGTGTTTCTCGCCACACTCATGCTTATTTTAACTTCGATACGCAAGTCAATGATGTCGCCGTCAGAAAGGATAAATTGCAAGTTTCCACCAACCAAGGAGATTTTTCTTTTGATTACCTCATTTTAGCAACAGGTTATCGACTGAATTGGCAGAAAGACAGCCCATTTCATCGCTTGGCGCCGTTTATTAAAACCTGGAAAGATGTTTATACCCCACCTAAAGGTGAAGAAAATGATGAACTTGCCGCGCATCCCTATCTTGGAGAGCACTTTGAATTACAAGGGAAAGCGGGTTACGAATTTCCGTTTATCGACCACTTTTATTGCTTTAATTTAAGTGCCTCACTCAGCATGGGTCCCGTAATTGGTCTGATCCCAGGCACCAATACGGGGGCTGAGCGTTTAGCGGATCATATTGCTGCCAAGTTGTATCTGGCCCATCGGCAGCAGCACCTTGAGTTGGTTAAAACCAGTACAGAGAATGAGTTATTAGGTGATGAATGGCAACCTGCCTTACCACCCGCTCAGCGCGTACAACAGATTGAAAATGTGGAGTAAAGGATGATTGAATTTAACAATGTCCAAAAGATCTATGAAAAAAATGGGCAGTCCTTGGTGGCTCTACAAGATATTAATTTGCATATCAATAAAGGGGATATTTTTGGTTTTATTGGTTATAGCGGTGCAGGTAAAAGTTCCCTGATCCGCTTAGTCAATCAATTAGAAAAGCCAACCAGTGGCTCCATCAAGGTCGATCAGCACAATTTGGCGGAGCATACCCCATCACAAATACGGACACATAAAAAAAGTATTGGAATGATTTTCCAACATTTCAATTTGTTGGAAACGAAGACCGTCGAACAAAATGTTGCTATGCCTCTGGTTTTACTCGGTATTGATAAGCACGAAATTTCCCGTCGCGTAGATAACATTCTCGAATACGTTGAACTTAGCGATAAGAAGCACCAATACCCTAACCAGCTTTCTGGTGGGCAGAAACAGCGCGTTGGAATAGCGAGAGCATTAATTAATAACCCACAAATCTTGCTGTGTGATGAGGCAACCTCTGCATTGGATCCACAAACTACCGCCTCTATTTTGGCATTACTGCAAAAAATCAATCGTGAACAGAAAATTACCATTTTATTGGTTACTCATGAAATGGAAGTCATTGAGCAGATTTGTCATCGCGTCGCCGTCATGGAATCCGGTCGTATTGTTGAAGAAGGCACCGTACTTGATATTTTTGCAAACCCTCAACATTTAACTACGCAAAAATTTGTGGGCACTGTGCTCAATGAAAAAATTCCTGAGCGTGTACTCCATCAGCTTGAACATCAAGAGAATGTCTATCGATTAGAGTTTTTAGGCAAATCAGCACAAGAACCCGTGGTGAATGAGCTTATTATCAAAAATATTATTAAAATTAATATCCTGTTTGCCAATATGAAAGAGATCAACGGCGTCGTTTTGGGCAGTATGTTTGTTCAAATGTTAGGAGATAAACAACATATTGATGAAGCCGTAACCTATTTGCGCCATCGTGGCGTTGCAGTGAATAAGGGGACAGTATGAGTGAGTTTTTTGAAACGGCACTGACAAGTAAACAATTTTTATTGGCTATGTCAGAAACATTCACTATGGTAAGTATTGCGCTTGTCCTAGGTTCGCTATTCGGGATTTTATTGGGAATTTTATTAGTCATTACTCGACCAGAAGGAATTTGGGAAAACAAACGTATTTATCGCGTGATTAACCCTATTATTAATATATTCCGTTCACTCCCTTTTATTATTTTATTAGTAGCAATAATCCCATTAACACGCTTTGTGGTGGGAACGTCTATCGGTACCACCGCAGCAATTGTGCCATTAGTCATTTATATTGCGCCTTATACGGCAAGATTGGTCGAGAATTCATTGCTCAGTGTCCATTCAGGGATTATTGAAGCCGCCGATGCAATGGGGGCGACCAACTGGCAAATTGTTTGGCACTTTATTTTACCGGAAGCCAAGTCGTCATTAATTTTAAGCTTAACGGCTGCCAGTATAACGCTAGTTGGGGCAACGGCGATGGCTGGTGCAGTTGGTGGCGGTGGTGTTGGTGATCTTGCGCTAAATTACGGTTATCAACGCTTCGATAATGTTGCTATGGCAATTACGGTGGTGACCTTGGTGATTATCGTGCAAGGAATACAGTTTATTGGTGATACTTTGGCAAGAAAGGCGCGTTTTCACTAGTTAATATAAAGTCGATGAAATATTTTCATCGACTTTTATTGATTTCTCATACAATTATCCATCTCCTCCCCCTTTTCAATTCCACCTCAAAAAATATTTACACATAAAAAAAATAGCTATTAATACGAGTTTAATAAAAAAACAGAGTATTTCTAAAATTTAAATTTTAAAAAATGCAGTAAAATACCAATATATTTTAAATGATTCATATATAATCATAATAGTATACACCATAATGTTTATTTAGCCTCTTAGGACTAAAAACACTATCAAATGTATATTTTAGTCACTTTGATAACATCTTTAGCTACCTCGCGCGCTTTACGATGCATCGTCAGCGTTTTATTCACCTCTAACTGAAAACTGATTATGCCGACTATCGAACAACTTATATTGCTTTCATCCATATTGATTTTACTCGGTATTTTTTCGAGCAAATTGTCTGCAAGACTTGGTTTGCCCATGCTGGTTATGTTTCTGTTTATTGGCATGCTGGCAGGTGAGGATGGCTTAGGCAAAATCACCTTTGATAACGTCAATGTTTCTTATGCTGTCGGCTCTCTCGCCCTTGCTCTCATCCTTTTCGATGGTGGACTGCAAACCTCAGTAAAATCAATTAAGCTAGTCTGGAAACCGGCATTCACCTTAGCTACCGTTGGTGTTTTGATCACTGCGGGTATCACCGGGTTAGCCGCAGCCTATATTTTAGGTATTCCACTTCTTGAAGGGTTACTTTTAGGCGCTATTGTTGGCTCCACCGATGCCGCCGCCGTCTTTTCATTGCTACGTAATGCAGGAATTTACCTAAACGAGCGTTTACAAGCGACTTTAGAGATAGAAAGTGCAACCAACGACCCGATGGCCATTTTTTTAACCGTTGGGTTGCTGCAACTGTTAATGAATCCACAAGCCTCCGGCAGTGAATTAGCTTTATTATTTGTTAGTCAAATGGGAATTGGTGCTGCTGTTGGGATCGGTGTTGGTTGGATCTCAATAAAGATCATCAACAAAATTAAATTACTTGCGGCAGGTCTTTATCCCGTTTTAGTGGCTGCCTGTGGTTTATTTTCATTTGGCGTCGCCAGTAACTTAGATGGTAGTGGCTTCTTATCTATTTTTGTCACGGGTGTGGTTATTGGTAATCACTCATTTGTTTTTCAACGCAATACCTTTTTATTCCATGATGGGCTGGCATGGTTAAGTCAAATCATCATGTTCGTTATGTTAGGCTTACTGGTTAACCCTAGCTCGCTGATTGAGGTATGGCAGGAAGGATTGCTCATTGCGCTGGTATTAACCTTTATAGCAAGACCACTCGCGGTTGTCCCTGTACTTAAACTATTTCGTTTCACTCGAAATGAGATAGCACTTATCTCCTGGGTGGGACTAAGAGGCTCTGTCCCGATTATTTTGGCGATTTTCCCATTTATTTTTGGATTACCAGGTGCCAACCTCATTTTTGATGTAGTCTTCTTCGTGGTATTGATTTCTGCAACATTACAAGGTTCCACACTGCCTTACTTTGCCCGTAAGTTAAACCTTATGCAGCCACCACCGCTTCTACCCGCTGCGACATTAGATATTACTGCTGTCGACCAGATTGATGCTGACTTAGTAGAATATACACTGGGTGAGGACTGCTCAGCCGTAGGACGCCGATTGTCTCAATTAGCACTACCGGACCAAACAGTAATTGCGATGATCACCCGAGAAAAAAGTGTATTACCACCACGCGGGTCAACAATCTTAATGGCAAATGATCATTTGTTTGTCGTACTAAAACCGCAAAATCGCTTATTCCTAGAAAGATTATTCTCCGGCCAAACCTCTTCAGAACCAACCATGATGGAGTTACCTGAGTCGGGATTAAGCTTAAAAGGTACAACGCGATTAAATGAAATTTACGAGTCGTATGGGATTTTGATTGAAGCTGATTCCGATAAAACACTCAATCAATTTATTCACGTCAATACTGAAAATGACCCCATCCAGGGGGATACAGTCAAGCTTAATGACATACAAATAAAAATTGGCGAAATGATCGGTCCACGTATCGTTACCGTCATTTTAGAGCCGGTAAAAATCCAACAAGAGTAATATGTTAAAAGTAATGATAATCAATTCTTACTTTTCCAAGCTGATTATCTAAATTGAATGCATCAAAAAATACTCGATATAGGAGGTGAATTAATATATTCAATGACTTTCACTAATTAACTTAGGTTAATTAATTTTTACCGTTCTCATTTGAAACAATTTAATTACTGCATTTAATTTGTTTCATTAAGAAACAGACTCAAAGAGTTAATATTATACGAGAGAATACAGCGAGTCGTTAAACCCTTTAGATTCTCTTTCCTCAGATGCGTTGATATCATCCTGGAGAACTTCACTGAAGAACTCTCCCATATTTACGCCTAATACCTTTAATACGCGAACTAAACAATCGATATCAATACGATTTACACCTCGTTCATAACGAAATAGTTGTTGTTCACTGATGTCGATCTCTTTAGCTAATTGGAAAACTGTATAGCCTTGAGCTTTTCTTAAAGATTTAATTTTTTGTCCAACTGCACAAGCGACAGGATATTTTGTATTCATAAACATTCTCGCTTCAATCTATATTAATTGAATAAAAATCAGCAGGTATTTTCTGCCATTTCCATTGTTATTTTATATGTACTATATAATTCATTGATAAAAACATCGTGATACATCCAACATCACTAAGAGAATGATATACTAGCCTTCTAATTAGTTTCAACTAGTCCAAAAATGACATTGCAACTATGTAACAAAATATTTTTCTCTATACAAACAAGACGAGTTAGCAAATTGGCCTTTAATTATCAATAACTTACGATAATCAATAGCCAGTGAATATCACCGAGTAAACTCAGGTGAAAGTGCATACATCAAAACAATCCACTAAAAATCAATCACTTTCCCGCCAATAAATCCAAAAATAAAGGAAATAAACAGAATAATTTAACACTGTAACAAAGTTAATCATTTCACGATAACATTGGTAGTTTTTTGAGTCAAAAACCACATTGAGTGCGAATTTTCTGTAAAGGAAAGTAAAAAATATATGTTTTACATATATAACCTTTCCGCAACATAAAACATCAATAACTTACATTTTTGAACTGCATGCTACAAATTAATTAAACGCTATATGTTTAAAGTAACTTAGTGAATTTAATGCATCTACATATTCAACATAACAAAACATTAACGTTAAGGAAGCCGAACATTCACTTTACTTGATGAATATCACAAAAATATGAACATTACTGATTATCGATAATCTTATTTTAATATTATAAATACATGAATACTCGAAAATTATTGAACTTTAAGATTATCAAAACGTGAATATCTAGAATTATTCACCAATATACTCCTTTGTAAATGTTCTTTCGTGGTAATATCAATAAAGGCTTTGTTTGTTATTTCTTTAATATCACCTAAGAATATTCTCAATGATTTATTTAACACAAACCAACATAAGATTGTTCATATGATATGGCATGATTTAATTTCTAACACAATTTCATTGCTACCATAGCTTTAATAAAAATTCATTTTAGATAAAACGATAATGCATAAACCCTTTAACACTATAATTTAAGAAATCTCACTTATTACATTGATATACTTTATTTTTATTAACTAAATTTTGGTTTTAAAAAAATTGAGAATTATGTAATGCAAGGAAAAATCTCATTATCATTTCATTCGACATGTTGATTCATTAAAAAACCAAAAATTTACGTTAATAATATAATATTTAATATAACGATACATTCAATCTTAATAGGAACAATACGTTATGAGCGGTATGAATATTTAAGCAAAATAAACGAAGAATATCGGTGGGAGGAGATAATGAAATTTTATTGGATACATTTATGTACAAACTAATTAAAATCAGTAAGTTATGGTTTAAATTGAGAGTTTATGAGGTGATTTTTGATAAGAATGAAGTGGTGGGCGATAGCGGGCTCGAACCACTGACCCCCTCCTTGTAAGGGAGGTGCTCTACCAACTGAGCTAATCGCCCACTTCATGACGCTACTTTGATGGTGGGTCGTGCAGGATTTCTCGGCCTTTGGCCTCACCCTACGGGTCGAACCTGCAACCATCTTATCAGTTGCTAATGTTCATACCGAATAACCCAAATATTTTTCTAGCTATAGAAATTAATGGTGGGTCGTGCAGGATTCGAACCTGCGACCAATTGATTAAAAGTCAACTGCTCTACCAACTGAGCTAACGACCCATTTGTATTTCTAAATTATTCTTTACTACTTTAGATGCTGATAATTCTAGATGGTGGGTCGTGCAGGATTCGAACCTGCGACCAATTGATTAAAAGTCAACTGCTCTACCAACTGAGCTAACGACCCATCTGTATTTCTGAATTATTTTAATGCGAGAGAAGATGAAGTGGTGGGCGATAGCGGGCTCGAACCACTGACCCCCTCCTTGTAAGGGAGGTGCTCTACCAACTGAGCTAATCGCCCACTTCATAATAATCACATTGTCATAAATAATTGGTGGGCGATAGCGGGCTCGAACCACTGACCCCCTCCTTGTAAGGGAGGTGCTCTACCAACTGAGCTAATCGCCCAATCATTTATGTTTTTATCGTCAACGGTGGTGGGCGATAGCGGGCTCGAACCACTGACCCCCTCCTTGTAAGGGAGGTGCTCTACCAACTGAGCTAATCGCCCCGTCGTCGATGGAGGTGCATTATAGGGATACTGCGTTCTGAGTCAACGGTTTTTGAATAGATTTTTTCTGTTCGTTGCAAAAATAATCAAGATGTTTTAATTATCACCTGAGAAGTACCCTTTTTAATCAATTAACTACATTATCCTACTAAATTTTATTAGAAAAAAATCATCCCAAGCTCACCAGATTAAAAAATTTAGCGGTTATTTTCTCAATTTGATGATTTTCTTTATCTGTATAGAGAGAAGCAGATTGAGGATTCACTACAGGGTGATAGAATAGAGCAACTTTTAGCAATGCTTACGATGAACATAAGCGCATTAAGAAACAACGTTTCGCAATTAAGGCAATCTCGATGAGTAAAATCAAAACCCGTTTTGCACCAAGCCCAACTGGCTACTTGCACGTTGGCGGTGCTCGTACCGCCCTGTATTCCTGGTTATATAGTCGCCACAATCAGGGCGAATTTGTCCTGCGTATTGAAGATACCGACTTAGAACGTTCAACTCAGGAAGCTATCGATGCCATTATGGACGGTATGAACTGGTTGAATTTAAATTGGGATGAAGGTCCTTACTATCAAACTAAACGTTTCGATCGCTACAATGCCGTAATCGATACCATGTTAGAAGCCGGTACCGCTTACCGCTGCTACTGCTCTAAAGAGCGTTTAGAAGCTTTACGCGAAGAACAAATGGCAAAAGGCGAAAAACCTCGCTATGACGGTTGTTGCCGTGACCATGAACATAACCACACTGCGGCAGAACCGCATGTTGTTCGCTTCCGTAACCCACAAGATGGTTCGGTGATTTTCAATGATACCATTCGTGGCCCAATTGAATTTAGCAACCAAGAGCTTGATGACTTAATCATTCGTCGTACTGATGGTTCTCCAACGTATAACTTCTGTGTGGTTATTGATGACTGGGATATGGAAATTACCCATGTGATCCGTGGTGAAGACCATATCAATAACACCCCTCGCCAAATCAACATTCTCAAAGCATTAGGTGCGCCAGTTCCTGAATATGCTCACGTTTCTATGATTTTAGGTGATGATGGTAAAAAACTGTCTAAACGCCATGGCGCTGTTAGCGTTATGCAATACCGCGATGACGGTTACCTGCCACAAGCACTATTAAACTATTTAGTACGCTTAGGCTGGTCACATGGCGACCAAGAGATCTTCTCAATTGAAGAAATGAAAGAATATTTCTCTCTTGATGCTATCAGCAAGTCAGCGAGTGCATTCAACACTGAAAAATTACAGTGGCTGAATCACCACTACATCAATACTCTGCCAGCTGAAGAAGTGGCTACCTACCTTGCATGGCATATCGAGCAGCAAAATATCGATACCAGCACGGGTCCACAGTTAGTTGAATTAATCAAATTACTGGGTGAACGCTGTAAGACACTGAAAGAAATAGCGGAATCTTGCCATTACTTCTATCAAGACTTTGAAGAATTTGATGCTGATGCGGCGAAAAAACACTTACGTCCAGTGGCACGTCAACCATTAGAAGTGGTGAAAGACAAGTTAATCGCTATTTCCGATTGGACGGCTGAAAATGTCCACCAAGCGATTGAAGCGACTGCGGCTGAATTAGACGTTGGTATGGGCAAAGTTGGAATGCCTCTACGTGTCGCAGTGACTGGTGCAGGTCAATCTCCAGGATTAGATGTTACCGTTCATGCTATCGGTCAGGCTCGCTCTGTGGCTCGTATCGAAAAAGCATTAGCGTTTATCGCAGAACGCGAAGCATCAGCACAATAATTTTCTAAATAAGAAGCTTCTCTATATACTGCCTCTTAACTTAAGGGGCAGTTTTCTTTTCAGCGCCTGCATCAAATGGGAATTGATTGCAAAATGTTCTATATTTCAGCAGTTAAACCTGAAAAACATATTAATATATTGACACTCCAAGCGAGCTTGAATATGATGCCTTCCGTCCAAAAGATTTTGTTTGGGGCTATAGCTCAGCTGGGAGAGCGCTTGCATGGCATGCAAGAGGTCAGCGGTTCGATCCCGCTTAGCTCCACCATCTAAAATCCAGTTTAGATGGCTGAATTTCATAATAAAACACATCATTTGGGGCTATAGCTCAGCTGGGAGAGCGCTTGCATGGCATGCAAGAGGTCAGCGGTTCGATCCCGCTTAGCTCCACCAAATTTTTTCTTATCTTCCTTTAATGCACTCTTTATATTCAAAATTCTATCTGCAGTTACTCTTAAATTTAACCTAACTCTCTCCCCTCTATTTTGCTGTCTATTCACATTTGATTTACTCATATATAATTAGCCTATAATTTTATTTAAATAGAATTATTCAGATGTGTAATCGCACATCGTCCGTATTCCATTTCAACTAGGTGAGTTATGCCACACATAGATGCCGATATCATTGTGATAGGAGCAGGCGTTTCAGGTTTATCAGTCGCAAATCAATTACAGTTACAATTACAGTCACAACCCCAAAACCCCCAACATAAAACAGTCCTTATCTTAGAAGCTCGCGACCGTCTTGGTGGGCGTATTCATACCCATGAAATTGATAACCAATTTTATGATTTAGGCGCTTCTTGGATCCACGGTATTACCGACAATCCAATCAGTGCAATCGCACAACAGCACCATATTCAAACCGTTGTTTTCAATTACCAAGACGCTATTTTCTATAAAAAAAATGGCTTGGTTTTGTGTGAGAATGAAAAAGAGGCTTTTGAAGCGGGTCTTGATTATTTAATGGAACAGTTTGAAACCATTTCATCACCCTGCCAATTTAACAATGCAGCGGAAGCGTTAAATAGTTGGTTGCAAAGCCCTGAGTTCCACCATTTATTGACAGTAGACCACCATGCAAGTCAATCCTTGTTTGAACAGCTACAAACAGGTTTACATGAGTTTTTTGAAGCTATTGCAGAAGATCCTTGTGCTTGCACATTAGAGACATTATCCCCCTATTTTTTACAACTCGAAGGCTTTTGTGAAGGGGATGAAGTGATCTTCCCTCGCGGGTATTCCCAAATTATCGAAACGCTATCGAAAGGGCTGGATATTCGCCTTAACCACCCTGTTGAACATATCCAATACTTAGATAATTATGTCACTGTCACCACGCTTGATGGACAACAGTTCAATACCTATAAAGTCGTTGTCACCGTACCGCTTGGGGTGTTGAAGAAAAATAAAATTCATTTTACGCCTGCACTGCCTGAAAAAACTCAAGAAGCTATCCATCAGTTAGGTTTCGGTGTATTCAACAAGTTATTTGTCACCTTTGAACAGGCTTTTTGGCGTAAAAACTCACTCAATAACGTTAATAGTATGTATATTCATGAGTCTGATTATTGGCTAAACTTTATGGACGTGAGCGCGATTTACCAAAAACCAACATTGCTGTTTTTATTTGGTGGGTTGTCCGCAAAATGGCTTGAAGAGTGTGATGAACACACAGCATGGCATGAACTGCAAGAATCGCTCAGAAAGGTATTTGATAATGTACCTGCGCCTATACAGCTGATAAAAACCGAGTGGGAAAAAGATATTTACACTTATGGCTCGTTTAGCTACCCCGCACCTAACTATTCTGCGGATCAAATTGCCCAATTAAAACAGCCTATTGATAACAAAATTTTCTTTGCAGGAGAACATTTAGCGCTATTAGGAGCCGGCACCGTACATGGCGCTTACCAATCAGGCATAGACACTGCCCGTGTCGTGCTCAGCGCACAATAACTTAGATTAAGCCTCTAACCCTTATTTTCGTTTTAGGGGCTTAACAATGCTATCTAGCCCTTCTATCTTCAACCCAAGTGTCATCTCCATCAATTGTCCTAATCGCCCTGCCGGAAACTCACCTTTTTTATAAAACCACAGTAGGTATTCCTCTGGAAGATCAATCAGGACGCAACCTTTATATTTACCAAATGGCATCGATGTATTGGCTATATCGAGTAAGTCTTGTTTTTCCATTTATCCGCTCTTGTTTTAGAGATAAAAAAACGGCATTCACTGAATGCCGTTAGACCATTGACAAAGCCATCAGGTTTGGAAATGGTTCTTTTGGGTTGTAAAATTAACAAGGAAAATCAATTTATTGATTTTCGCCTGATAACACAAAGAGGGAAAAACCACGCTTTTATCCCTCTTTGTCATCAACCTTACGGCATTCACTGAATGCCGTTTCTCACTGTAACACTTTTTATCGTGATAACTACAGAATTAATCCAACCACCGCAGCAGATAAGAAGCTTACCAGCGTTGAACCGTACAGTAATTTCAGACCAAAACGTGCAACGGTATTACCTTGTTTTTCATCTAACCCTTTAATTGCACCAGCAATAATACCGATAGAAGAAAAGTTCGCGAATGATACCAAGAATACAGATAAGATGCCCACAGAGCGGTCAGATAAACCAGATGCCACCGCTTTTAAGCCATCCATTGCCACGAATTCGTTGGTTACCATTTTCACTGCCATGATGCCGCCAACTTGTAGCGCTTCATTCGCAGGGATACCTAACATCCAAGCAAATGGATAGAACACATAGCCCAGCATAGTTTGGAAGCTGACATTAAAAATGGCAGAGCAGATTCCGTTAACCATCGCAATCAGAGCGATAAAACCAATCAGCATCGCAGAAACGATAATCGCAACTTTAAACCCAGCAAGAATATATTCACCCAGCATCTCGAAGAAGCTTTGACCTTCATGCAGGCTGCGCATTTGGATCTCTTTTTCCCCTTCTGGCGGGTACGGGTTGATCAGCGATAACACCACGAATGTACCAAACATGTTTAAGACCAGAGCGGCAACCACATATTTCGGGTCTAACATGGTCATGTATGCACCCACGATGGACATTGAAACGGTAGACATCGCCGTTGCTGCCATGGTGTACATTCTTCTTTCTGACATACTGCTTAATTGATCTTTATAAGCAATAAAGTTTTCGGACTGACCCAGCAATAATGAACTTACTGCGTTGAATGACTCAAGTTTACCCATACCGTTTACTTTCGATAATACCGTACCAATAATGCGGATAACGAAAGGCAGGACTTTAATATGTTGTAAAATACCAATCAGTGCAGAGATAAAGATAATTGGACACAACACTTGCAGGAAGAAGAATGCTAAGTTGCCTTCAATCATTCCGCCAAAGATAAATTTGGTACCTTCTGCCGCATAACCCAATAAATGAGTAAATACACCAGCAATACCAAGAACGAAAGACTCACCGATACCTGATTTTAAGAACAGATAAGCGAGTGCAATTTGGATCACAAGTAATTGAATAACATAGCGAGGGCGGATCCCTCTACGGTTACTACTCGCTAAAATTGCGAGAGCGCCGATGATGACGATGGATAAAATAAAGTGCAGGATCGAGGTCATATTTGACTCCAACAAAGTGACGAATCAGTCTATGCGCATATTCTATGTAATAGACAACATTTAAATGAGATTAATGTCACATTAATATGAAAACTGACTCAGCCTATCTTCCAAAAGTCACGACTAGATCACGTTTCATGAATAACACATTAATAACAACTGTAAAAATGTTAGCTAGAAAATAATAAATGCCACTATCACGACAGACGATAATGGCATTGCGCATTAAATATAGGTCACGATTAGATATTCAGCAAACGAATTAACTCTTCTTCATCAATGACTTTTATGCCCAATTCTGTCGCTTTCGCTAACTTTGAACCTGCCGCTTCACCAGCAATTACTAAGTCGGTTTTCTTCGATACACTGCCCGCTACTTTCGCACCTAAAGCCACCAATCTATCTTTAGCTTCATCGCGGGAAAGCGTTGACATCGACCCTGTCAGCACGACCGTTTTCCCAGCAAATGGACTATCAATGTCAGCACTGTTAATCACTTTCACTTCAGGCCAGTGGATGTTCGCGATAGTTAGTAAATCATGAATAACTTGGCGATTGTGCTCTTCACGGAAGAAATGCACCACATGCTTCGCCACCACTTCACCAATATCTTGAACGGTTTTTAGTGATTCTTCATCCGCCACCATAACCGCGTCTAATGATGCATAATGTGCCGCAAGGTTCGCCGCCGTGGCCTCACCGACTTCACGGATCCCTAATGCATAGATAAAGCGAGCCAGAGTCGTTTGTTTGGATTTTTCGAGCGCATCAATGAGTTTTTGCGCGGATTTTGGTCCCATTCTTTCTAGACCTGTTAATTTACCGGCTGATAATTGATAGAGCTGCGCCGCGTTTTTCACATATTCCGCATCGACCAACTGCTCAATGATTTTATCGCCCATCCCATCGACATCCATCGCACGACGAGAAACAAAGTGTTTCAATGACTCTTTTAATTGGGCGCCACAGGTTAATCCACCAGTGCAGCGAGCCACCGCTTCCCCTTCGACACGCTCAATATCTGAATTGCAGACTGGGCAATGGGTCGGGAATAAAATTTCACGACTATCTGCAGGACGCTTATCCATCACGACACTCACGATTTGAGGAATAACATCCCCTGCACGGCGGATCACAACAGTATCCCCAATGCGGACACCCAAACGGTCAATTTCATCCGCATTATGGAGTGTGGCATTGCTCACCACTACACCTGCGACTTGCACTGGCTCTAAGCGAGCCACTGGCGTAATCGCCCCAGTGCGCCCCACTTGGAACTCCACTTCTTTTAGTAGCGTAATTTGTTCTTGAGCAGGGAATTTAAATGCGGTTGCCCAGCGCGGTGCTCGGGAAACAAAACCTAATTCTTCTTGAGTGGCAATATCATTCACTTTAATCACGACACCATCGATATCAAAACCGAGTGTCGGACGAATTTTTTCAACATGATGATAGAAATCGAGCACTTGTTGGCAACCAACGCGTAATTGCACATGCTCACTCACTGGCAGCCCCCACGCTTTAAATTGCATCAAGCGCTCATAATGGGTATCTGGCAATGTTTTTCCTTCCACCAACCCGACACCATAGCAGTAAAAGGTTAATGGGCGTTTAGCCGTAATACGCGGGTCTAACTGGCGAAGAGAACCCGCCGCTGCATTACGTGGGTTAGCGAAAATCTTACCATCTGTTTTACGCGCTTCGTCGTTCATGGCCTCAAAGCCTTTTTGAGGCATAAAAACTTCGCCACGAATTTCAACACGGGCAGGAATATTATCCCCGCGTAAACGCAGTGGAATCGCTTTGATCGTGCGTACGTTAGCCGTGATATTTTCACCAACAGTACCATCACCACGGGTTGCGGCTTGAACTAACTCACCATTTTCATACAGCAAGCTGACGGCGAGACCATCTAGTTTTAGTTCGCAGCAAAATGTCAATTCCGTGTGGTTATGCAGTCGGTCTTTCACGCGTTTATCAAATGCCAGATAGCTTTCTTCATCAAATACGTTATCTAAAGAGAGCATTGGAATTTCATGGCGAACCGTATCGAATGCAGCTAATGGTGCGGCGCCCACTCGCTGGGTTGGTGAGTCTGTGGTGATCAGTTCTGGATGCTGCGCTTCAAGGCTTTTAAGCTCCTGCATCAGCTTGTCATATTCCACATCGGGAATTTCGGGTGCATCCATAACGTGATAGAGGTATTCGTGATGGCGCAATTGTTGTTTTAACACGTCTATTTTTTGCGTGAGTGCGTCTGGAGTTTGTTTCGTCGTCATGTTTCACCAATAGATATAAAAAACCCCCTGAATCGGGGGTTTTAATTAACTTAATGTATTTCGAATTCTTGCATGATACACCTCTATTTTTTGAGGTGTCAGTATTTTTCGTTCATCATCCAACACAACACCACCTGCATCTGATGCAATACGCTGTGCCGCTTGGAGCATTAATTTAAAGTTCTGACTAGCTTCACCATAAGACGGCACCATCATAAAGATAGAGACGCCCGGCGTAGTGAAATCAGACATGGCTTCTGGGTCAAATGACCCCGGTTTCACCATGTTTGCCAGACTAAATAATACTGGACCCGATCCCGCAGGATGAACGTGACGGTGGAAGATATTCATGGCACCGAATTGGAAGCCAGCTTGAAGAATACTTTGCAGTAATGCTTCACCTTCAAGAACCATCCCATGATGCGCTGCAACATGCAGTACCAAAACAATTTCTTTTTCACTTGCAACTGCCGCTTTTTCAGCTGGTGCACTTGGTGCTTCGCGCTTTACTTCGGTATGAGGCTGAGCCACTGGTTGTGCCGCTTCTTGATGAGCAGACTCTTGTGGTACAGGCGCTTGCGCCACAGAAATATGGATTTTAGGTTCTGTATGAATACGTATCGGCTCTGAAACATGCTCTTGTAAATCAGCTTCATCCGCCATATTAATCGTCAATTGCTCAGGAGCATGGCGATTATCAACATGTGGAGCAAACACAGGCTCAGAAGCTGTTGGTTTAACTGGCTTTGAAGCGGGCTGTGGTGAGTGCTCTGCAGTTAAATTAAACTCAGGCTCCGCGTCACGTTGAATTATATGGGGTTGAGAGACAGACTCAGCACGCGGCTCCTCTTTCACCATATAGATAGGCTGATCTTCAACGGCGGCTTTTTGGGCCGGTTGATTTTCAGTAAACAGAGCAGAATCATCATATTCTGATGAATTTTCCTGCGTGTCATTCTTTCTACGTTTTACAGGTCTGTCGTGAAATAACCTAGAGCGCTCTTTACGGCTGGTCCATAAACCATGCAGTAATAAAGCGACAATGGCTATCGCACCTACGACCACTAATATTAGACGCAAATCCTGCATCGCTGCTATCTCTAGTTGATGAATAATGATGCCATCACGGCGGAAACTACCTTAAGATTATTTCTCAATTGCTCTAAGTGCAACCCTCAGAACGATTTTCTTACAAGAAAGAGAATATTCCGCCTTCGTTTGCTGTTTTTTTAAACAAAATTATCACTAGTCAGTGTAATTTCATACCTATATGATACATGCTCACCCGCAAAGGAGATAATAAGAAGTATGACCCAATCGACATTTTCGCCACAAAAAAATCACTCTGGTTTTTATTACTTTTCACAAGGGTGGCGACTAATCACTCGTCCAGGCATTAAGCGTTTTGTTCTTTTACCCCTATTAGCAAACATTCTGCTTCTTGGAGGCGCTTTTTGGTGGTTATACAGCAAGCTTGGCGGATGGATTGAGCAGGTTATGAGCTACATTCCTAGCTGGCTACAATGGCTTGACTATCTGATTTGGCCTGTTGCCGTCATTTCTATCTTACTGGTTTTTAGCTATTTCTTTAGCACTATTGCCAATATCATTGCTGCCCCGTTTAACGGCTGGCTATCAGAGCATTTAGAAGCTGAACTGACAGGTAAGCCCGCACCTGATACGGGAATGGCTGAATTGCTCAAAGATGTACCACGCATGATTAAACGCGAATTCGTGCGAATTGCTTACTATTTACCGCGAGCCATCGTGTTATTAGTGCTGTTCTTTATTCCAGGTATTGGGCAAACTGTTGCGCCCGTATTATGGTTCCTGTTCGGCGCTTGGATGATGTCCATTCAATATTGCGATTACCCATTTGATAACCACCGAGTTGGGTTCAACGACATGAAGCAAGCACTCTCAAAAGACCGAGTGAACAACATTCAATTTGGTGGTGCCGTCAGCTTATTAATGATGATCCCGATTTTAAACTTAGTCATCATGCCAGTTGCGATTTGTGGCGCAACCTTAATGTGGGTTGACCGTTATCGCGCTCGTTACGCGCGCTATTAGTCCGTCTCGAAACTAACACTTTCTGGGGATATGCAGGTACCTATCTGCATATCCTTCTCCACCGCTTCTGTTATCCTCCCGATACAAAACCTCCCTCCTTAGTTATAATAATGCGATTTTAAATAACTTACGGTTATAATCTAGCGTTAAATCATATTTGCAATAATCAGATGTTCAAGTATGTTGAATTCATATTCAATTTTCAAAACACACCTAATTCTTGGCTAACCGTTAATTTTAAGGATGTCCCATGAGCAAAATTTATGAAGATAATTCGTTGACCATTGGAAATACCCCATTAGTGCGTTTACAGCATTTTGGCAACGGTAATATTTTGGCAAAAGTGGAATCTCGTAACCCAAGCTTCAGTGTGAAATGCCGTGTGGGCTCGAACATGATTTGGGATGCAGAGAAAAAAGGCCTCCTGACAAAAGATAAAGAACTGGTTGAGCCAACAAGCGGGAATACCGGTATTGCCCTCGCTTACGTAGCTGCGGCTCGCGGTTATAAACTGACGCTAACCATGCCAGAAACCATGAGTGTCGAACGCCGTAAACTTCTAAAAGCCCTTGGCGCTAATTTAATCCTGACTGAAGGCGCCAAAGGTATGAAAGGCGCCATTGCTAAAGCAGAAGAAATCGTCAACAGCAACCCAAGTAAATATCTACTATTACAGCAATTTAGCAACCCAGCCAACCCAGCTATTCACGAGAAAACTACTGGACCTGAAATTTGGAATGATACCGATGGCAACGTGGATGTCGTGATTTCTGGCGTTGGAACTGGCGGAACTATCACAGGTATTGGACGCTATTTAAAGCAAACAAAAGGGAAAAAAGATGTGGTGATGGTGGCCGTTGAACCCGCAACGTCTCCTGTGATCACTCAAGCTCTTGCAGGTGAAGAAATTAAGCCAGGCGCCCATAAAATCCAAGGTATCGGTGCTGGCTTTATCCCTGGCAACTTAGACCTTTCTATTATTGACAAAGTCCTGCAAATTACCGATGACGAAGCGATTTCAACCGCTCGTGAGTTAATGGAAAAAGAAGGCATCCTAGCAGGTATTTCATCCGGTGCAGCCATTGCTGCCGCAAGCAAACTCGCTGCACTACCTGAATATAAAGACAAAAATATTGTGGTCATTTTGCCGTCTTCAGGAGAGCGTTACTTATCCACCGCACTGTTTGCAGATATTAATGCCGAATAATGATTGTTAAGTTAACATTACGTTAAAAAAGCACCAATTAGGTGCTTTTTTTGTGGGTGAGATCATAGATTAGCACGGATTGGGATGATTTATTATGCGGCATTTAGTATTAAACATAGTAATTATTTCACACCTCGAAATTAATCATTTTTTAGTCACTCATCGATTGAATGGCGAAATACTCACTAAAAGCGTCGTGTGAAATTTAAGCTAAAAAAATGATAATTTGGTTGATACTAAACAAAGTAGAAAACCAAATGAATCGTTGATAATCTAAATTATACGCATGCTCAGCATATTTCATCTACAATAGGCTGTGTCATCATAAAAAACTTAAAATCACTGAGGAAATATTATGTTCCAGCAAGAAGTTACTATTACAGCACCTAACGGTTTACATACTCGTCCTGCGGCTCAATTTGTTAAAGAAGCAAAAGCATTCACTTCAGATATTACGCTGAGTTCAGGCGGCAAATCAGCTAGCGCAAAAAGCCTGTTCAAACTACAAACATTAGGTTTAACCCAAGGCACCGTAGTCACCATTTCTGCTGAAGGTGAAGATGAGCAACAAGCGGTTGAATTTTTAGTTAAACTGATGGGCGAATTAGAATAACTTTTCACTTTGCCATCTTGTTTTAACGTAATAATTCCCTGTCCCTGAATAGATTATTCGGGGACACCTGCTTAATCACTTATATCTACTGTTGTCTCTGCAACATCAAATCTCCTATCAGTAGTAAGGTAATATTATGATTTCAGGAATTTTAGTATCCCCAGGTTTTGCTTTTGGTCAGGCTCTCATCCTCAAAGAAGATCCTATTGTTGTCAGCACCCGTAAAATCACTGACGAACAAATCGATAAAGAGATCCAAAACTTCATTGATGGACGTAATAAATCAGCTGAACAGCTTAGCCTTATCAAAGATAAAGCAGAAAAAAATCTTGGTGCGGAAAAAGCTGAGATTTTTGAAGGTCATATCATGCTGCTGGAAGATGAAGAATTAGAGCAAGAAATTGTCTCTCTCATCAAAGGCGATAAAAAAACTGCAGATGCGGCGGTTTACTCAGTCATTGAAGACCAAGCCCAAGCATTAGAAGCATTAGATGACGAATACCTAAAAGAGCGTGCTGCTGACGTACGCGACATTGGTAAACGCCTACTCAGAAATATTCTTAATATGCCGATTGTGGATTTAAGCGCAATCACCGAAGAAGTTATTTTAGTCGCCCCTGATTTGACCCCATCCGAAACCGCTCAGTTAAACTTAGACAAAGTATTAGGTTTTATCACTGATCTCGGTGGTCGTACTTCCCATACCTCTATCATGGCGCGTTCACTGGAAATTCCTGCGATTGTGGGTACCACCGATGCAACCAGCAAAGTGAAAAATGGCGACTTTATCGTGCTTGATGGCGTCAACAATAAAGTTTATCTAAACCCATCAGAAAGCGAAATTGACAAACTCAAAGCATTCAATACTGAATACTTGAAAGAAAAAGAAGAGCTCGCAAAATTAAAAGATTTACCCGCAATGACCCTCGATGGCCATCAAGTTGAAGTCTGTGCAAACATCGGTACTGTCCGTGATGTCGCGGGTGCTGAGCGTAATGGTGCAGAAGGTGTAGGTTTATACCGCACTGAATTCTTATTTATGGACAGAGACGCTCTGCCAACAGAAGAAGAGCAATTCCAAGCGTATAAAGCTGTGGCCGAAGCCATGGGCAGCCAAGCAGTGATTGTACGTACAATGGATATTGGTGGCGATAAAGACTTACCTTACATGAACTTACCAAAGGAAGAGAACCCATTCCTTGGCTGGCGTGCAATTCGTATTTGTCTTGACCGCAAAGAAATTCTACACTCTCAATTAAGAGCTATTTTAAGGGCATCTAAATTTGGTAAACTGCGTATCATGTTCCCGATGGTTATTTCTGTCGAAGAAGTTCGAGAACTGAAAGCAGAACTTGAGATGCTTAAAGAGCAGCTACGAGAAGAAGGTAAAGCCTTTGATGAAACGATTGAAGTCGGTATTATGGTGGAAACGCCAGCTGCGGCAGTCATTGCACATCATTTGGCGAAGGAAGTTGATTTCTTTAGTATTGGGACGAATGATCTCACTCAATACACTTTAGCGGTTGACCGTGGTAATGAGCTGATTTCACACCTTTATAATCCGATGTCTCCAGCCGTCTTGAACTTGATCAAACAAGTGATTGACGCTTCTCACGCAGAAGGTAAATGGACGGGTATGTGTGGTGAATTAGCAGGTGATGAACGTGCAACCTTATTGCTGTTAGGCATGGGGCTGGACGAATTTAGTATGAGCGCAATCTCAATTCCTCGTATCAAAAAGCTAATTCGTAATGCGAATTTTGCAGATACTCAGGCGCTAGCGGAACAAGCACTTGCTCAACCAACAGCCGATGAATTGATGAAACTTGTCGATACCTTTATCCAAGAAAAAACGTTATGCTAACAGCAGCACATTAGTTCGGTCCCATATAAAACGATTAGGAGAAGGTCCATGGGTCTGTTTGACAAACTGAAATCACTAGTTTCGGAAGACAAGAGTAGCAGTGGCAATATTGAAATTATCGCGCCATTATCAGGCGAGATAGTCAATATTGAAGATGTACCAGACGTTGTGTTCGCAGAAAAAATTGTTGGTGACGGTATTGCTATCAAGCCTTCTGGCAACAAAATTGTGGCTCCGGTTGATGGTACAATCGGTAAAATCTTTGAAACTAACCATGCGTTTTCTATTGAATCTGATGATGGTATCGAACTGTTTGTTCACTTCGGTATTGATACTGTTGAACTCAAAGGCGAAGGCTTTAAACGTATCGCAGAAGAAGGCCAATCTGTGAAAAAAGGCGACGTTGTCATTGAGTTTGACTTAGCCCTGTTAGAAGAAAAAGCAAAATCAGTTCTAACTCCAGTTGTTATTTCAAACATGGACGAGATCAAAGAGCTGAATAAATTAAGCGGTGCCGTGACTGTAGGTGAAACAGTCATTATGCGTATTAAGAAATAATTGCGCTAAACTTTAAGCTAAACCTTAAAAAACCGCTTAATAACAAACCACCAGCGACATTTTTGCCCTGGTGGTTTTTTGTTGGATGCTCTTTTCTAAACGGTTACTTATCAAAAAACGGTTACTTATCAAAAACGCCTGTCGACAAATAACGGTCACCGCGGTCACAAATAATTGCCACAATCACAGCATTAGGGTTCTCTTTTGCCACACGCAACGCCCCTGCTACCGCACCGCCTGAACTCACACCACAGAAAATACCCTCACGTTTTGCTAAGGCTCGCATCGTGTCTTCGGCTTCTTGCTGATTAATATCGAGCACAGTATCCACTAATTTGCTGTCAAAAATCCCCGGTAAATACTCTGGAGACCAACGACGAATACCCGGAATTTGGCTCTTTTCAGCGGGTTGCAAGCCAACAATTTCCACATCTTGTGATTGACGCTTTAAGTAGCGACTCACGCCAGTGATGGTACCTGTCGTCCCCATGCTGGAAACAAAATGGGTAATTCGGCCAGCAGTTTGTTGCCAGATTTCTGGTCCTGTGGTTTTAAAATGGGCTAAAGGATTATCAGGGTTATTAAATTGGTCTAACACTTTCCCTTCGCCTCGGCTTGCCATTTCTTGAGCCAAGTCCCTCGCCCCTTCCATTCCTACTGTCGTGCTAACTAAAATAAGTTCTGCACCATAAGCTTGCATAGACGCTTTACGCTCATGGCTCATGTTGTCTGGCATTAACAGTTTCAGTTTGTAACCTTTCACCGCAGCAATCATCGCTAAAGCGATCCCTGTATTGCCACTGGTTGCTTCAATAAGCGTATCTCCCGGTTTGATCTCCCCGCGTTTTTCCGCTTCGTTGATCATCGAAAATGCTGCTCTATCTTTTACTGAACCGGCAGGGTTATTTCCTTCAAGCTTTACCCAGATTTCCGCACCTAAACCTTCCGTTAGACGTTGCAAGCGAACCAACGGCGTATGACCAATAAACTGTTCCAACGTTGACACTGTGTTTTTCCTTATAATAATTTTTTATTGATTTATAATATAATTAACAATTAATTCTAAAATCAATCATCCCTTATTAATCTACGCGCTTTTAGCGAGAGAGGGGAAAAATAATGGGTCTTTACCCTGATAAATTTGTGTTTGTTGGCTGCCAAGATAGTAATTTTCTCCCCTTGTAGGGACGGTACGCGCATCCTGCCATACCACGGACAAGGTTTCCTCACTCCAACCTAAAGGTTGCACAGTTAATTGCCAAAAGTGCCCTCGAGGGCCTGATTCAATGATCCTTACTGGTAATTGGTGTTGCTCATCCATTTCTTTCTGCAAGCGAATATCCCAAGGGCGAATAAACACATCGACCTCCCCTTGCTGAGTACTAACCTGCGCGAGTGGGAAGGTAAAGTTTGCTATCTGCAACTGTGAACCACGGATCTGACCAGGGATTTTGTTAACCTCCCCCATAAATTCAAGCACAAAACGCGTTTCCGGTGATTGCCAAATTTCATTAGGCGTGCCGACTTGTTCAATATGCCCTTGGCTCATCACGACAATACGATCGGCAACCTCCATCGCTTCCTCTTGGTCGTGAGTCACAAATACACTTGTGAATTTCAACTCTTCATGAAGCTGACGTAACCAACGACGTAACTCAATACGCACCTGCGCGTCTAGCGCGCCAAACGGCTCGTCTAACAGCAAAATTTGCGGCTCTACGGCTAATGCTCTCGCCAATGCTACCCGCTGTTTTTGCCCCCCAGAAAGCTGAGAAGGAAAACGTTCAGCCAAATGGGCTAATTGCACCATCTCAAGCAGCGCCATCGCTTTTTGCTTAATCGCCGTTTTTGATGGTCGCTGTTTTCGGGGTAAGACGGTCAAACCAAACGCCACATTTTCAAAAACTGTCATATGGCGAAACAGCGCATAATGTTGAAACACGAAACCGACACGCCTATCTTTCGCATGGATTTGGCTCACATCTTGACCGTGGAAACGTAACGAACCGTGGCTTTGCTGCTCTAACCCCGCAATGATACGCAACAAGGTGGTTTTCCCAGAGCCTGATGGCCCCAATAATGCCACCATTTCCCCTGAGCCGATATCCAATGAGATATTGTTCAGCACAGACGTTTTACCAAACAATTTACCGACATGATTAATTTCAATACTCATAATTAATGGACTCCTGACTCAGTTTGCTGCCGGCTTAAATGCCATTGCAAAGCACTTTTCACAATCAAGGTAATAATCGCTAATAACGCTAAAATAGCCGCAGCAGTGAACGCGCCTACCGTATTGTAATCTTGATGAAGCAACTCTACTTGCAGGGGTAATGTGTAAGTTTCACCACGAATAGCGCCCGAGACCACAGACACAGCACCAAACTCACCAATGGCACGCGCATTGGTTAATACCACGCCATAAAGTAGCGCCCAACGAATATTAGGTAGAGTGACTCGCCAAAACATTTTCCAACCTGAAGCACCCAATAATGTTGCTGCTTCGTCCTCTTGGCTTCCCTGACTTAGCATCAATGGCACTAGCTCTCTGACGACAAATGGGCATGTCACAAAAATAGTGACCAACGCCATACCCGGCCATGAAAACATCACCTGAATATCAAAGCCTTCTAACCAGCCGCCAAACCAACTATTCGAGCCGTAAAAGAGTAAATAGAGTAGCCCCGCCACCACAGGTGAAACCGCAAAAGGAATATCAACTAAGGTCAATAACAGTTGGCGCCCCGGAAACTGAAAACGCGTCACCAGCCATGCCAGCATCACGCCAAAAACCAAGTTAACAGGCACGGTGATCAACGCGATAAGAATCGTTAACCCGATAGCATGGAGCATGTCTGGGTTACTTAAGTTGACGAGGACTTCACCCAACCCCTTTTCAAATGCGGTGATAAAAATCCAAATAATTGGCACCACCAGCAGCAGTACCGAGAAAAATAGCCCAATTCCAATGAGCGCCCATTTTCCCCAATTGATGTTTCTACGGTGAGTGACTGGAAATGGCGTTACTTGGCCCATTAATGCCCCCCTAAGCGTTTACCAAAGCGGCTTTGGATCACATTCACTGTGAATAAAAGAAGCAATGACACCGCCAGAATCACCGATGCAATCGCACTGGCGGCTGGGTAATCAAACTGCTGCAGTTGACTGAAAATCATTAAGGAGACCACCTCCGTTTGCCACGCAATGTTTCCGGCGATAAAAATAATCGCCCCAAATTCACCAAGGCTGCGTGTAAAAGATAAAACGGTTCCCGCAATCAGTGCAGGTGAAACTTCAGGTAACACAACGCGGCGGAAAGTTTGCCAGCGTGTTGCACCTAGCGTTTGTGCCGCTTCTTCATATTCAGGTCCTAGCTCTTCTAGTACCGGCTGAACCGTTCTGACCACAAAAGGAATACTGGTAAAGGCCATTGCAACGGCGATACCCAACCATGTGTTCACCACTTTTATATCAAACTGATGCAGATACTGCCCATACCAGCCCGATGTAGCAAATAAGGTTGCGAGTGTCAGCCCCGCAACCGCCGTAGGAAGCGCGAAAGGTAAATCCACCAGTCCATCTAAAAACAAACGTCCAGGAAAGCGATAGCGCGTTAATATCCATGCCAGCAACATGCCAAAAACCGCATTAAACAGGCTTGCTACCAGAGCCGCCAATAAGGTCACTTTATAAGCAGCAACCACTTGAGGGTAACTGATCACAGCCCAATACTGCTGCCATGTCATATCGGAAAGCTGCACCACGAGAGCGCTTAAAGGCAATAGCAAAATCAAACAGACGAAAAACAAGCTACTGCCTAAAGTCAGTCCGAAACCGGGTAAAAACCGCTTTCCTGATTTACGCATTAACGACGACCTTGTTCCATAAGTTGATCAAATTCTCCTCCCGTCGAAAAGTGGTCATTCATCACATTGTTCCAATTACCAAATTGTGATTCCACCGTAAACAGCTGAGTCGACGGGAACTTACTCTTATTCGCTTCCATCACCTGCTTGTCATTCACGCGATAATTAAAGCGAGTAATAATATTTTGTGCCTCTGGTGTGTAGAGGTAATTCAAGTAGGCCTTTGCCGTTTTTTCTGTGCCATTTTTTTGCACATTTTTGTCTACCCATGCGACAGGGAATTCCGCCAAAATATCAACTGGAGGCACGATCACTTCGTAGTCTGACTCACCGTATTGGCTACGGATGTTGTTCACTTCAGACTCAAAGCTAATTAAAACATCCCCTAATCCTCGCTCGATAAATGAGGTTGTTGCACCGCGGCCGCCCGTATCAAACACTTCGACATTTTTCAGGAATTGCTGCATTTTTTCGCGCGTTTTTCCGCTATCTTTACCATTTTCTTGGTTAAATGCGCCCCATGCGCCTAGGTAGGTATAGCGACCATTTCCCGACGTTTTGGGATTTGGGAACACCAGTTTCACATCACTGCGTGCGAGGTCATCCCACGTTTTAATGCCTTTCGGATTACCCTTACGAACTAAAAACGCCATCGTCGAATAATAAGGCGAGCTATTATTTGGTAAACGCGCTTGCCAATCCGCAGGGATTAACTGCCCCTTATCATGGAGAATTTGCACATCGGTCACTTGGTTAAACGTCACCACATCCGCTTTTAACCCTTGTAAAATGGCCAGCGCTTGCTTCGATGAACCCGCATGAGACTGCTTGATTGTTAGTGGATCATTGGGGTTTTCCTTCGCCCACTGTTTTTCAAATTCAGGGTTTAACGCCGCAAATAGCTCTCTTGAAATATCATAGGAACTATTCAGTAATTCAGCTGCTGTCAGGGATGCACTACTCAGTAACGAGAACATCGCCAAACTCGCTAAACTTGTATTTTTTAAAATTGATTTTTTCATATGATCCCTACTTGTGACTAAACCCAAACATAATATAAAAAACAATGTATATGTTTTGGTTATAACTTTGTAGTTATCAATCATCTTTTAATATATCAAGTTGGAATAACAAAGAGGTTATAGCAATAAGCCATAAAATTCAGAGGGAATTGAAGAAGTTAATGTAATGAGGAAGGTTCATTTAAGCCTAGAATAAAAACGTTAAGAATAAACATGCATACTTGCCAAACCCAACAAGAGTGTGTACCGTGTGTATATCAGTTAACGAAATGGAGGGATCTTGAAAAGTTCGGAGCTGATAAATATGTTAGAAAATAATGGATGGAAATTAGAGCGAGTTAAAGGGAGTCATCACCAATTTTCTCATCCAGACTTTTCAATTGTTATCACAGTCCCGCATCCTCGAAAGGATTTAAAGATAGGCACACTGAATCAAATCCTTAAAGCGGCTAAACTGAAACATTAATTAAAGACGCGCTCTTTTAACACGCTCCGAGCGCTATCTTTATGGAGACAAAACATGCTATACCCAGCCTTTATTGAAATTGATCATGATGGTAGTGCGAGTGGTTGGTTTCCAGATATTGAAGGTTGTACTTTTGCTGGCAACAATATTGAAGATGCTTACACTGATGCAAAATCGGCACTCGATGCCCACTTTGAACTATTAAGTGAAAAAGGGTTTGAAATTCCTGAACCAAAATCTCAGCAAGAGCATCTAAGTTGTGCAAAAGATGAATATCAAAATGGTCTTTGGTTATTCGTTGATATCGATATGGATAAATATGATGGTCGTGCAGAAAGAATTAATATTACGCTACCTCATCGCTTACTGCATCGTATTGATACGCTAGTTAAAGCCAACCCCGAGTATGGAAGCCGTAGTGGATTCATTGCTGCCGCAGCGCGTAAAGAACTCCAAAAAACCGATCAGTAAACACTTTCAAGCTGTCGCAGATAGCGACAGCTTGAATTATCGCGATAAGATTATAGGGATAATAATCTTTCAATTGATGGCGCGTAGTAATAACTGCCAGAAACGGCTTTCGTCATACGCAGCAGATCATCATATTTACCATCAGTTTCACCAAACATGCTCAGTAATTGCTGTTCAATATTATGGATGGTTGCGCAGTAGGCAATAAAGAATAAACCGTGTTTACCACTTGCCGTGCCGTATGGCAGGCTATGGCGCATAACAGAGAGCTCTTCACCCTCTTCTTCAATCACCACGCGAGAAACGTGAGATGTTTTATTACGTGCATCTTCGTCTAATTCAACGCTATCGTGTTTAGTACGACCAATCATTTTCTCTTGTTCATGCTCAGAGAAACGAGACCATTTTTTCAGATCATGCTCATAGCGCTGCACCATAACATAGCTACCACCAATGTCATCGCCTTGATTAATCAACGTCACTTCAGCAATTTCTTCGCCTTGAGGGTTTTCTGTACCATCAATGAAACCGCTTAAATCTCTATCTTCAACCCAACGGAAACCATGAATTTCTTCAACCACTTCAATGGATGAACCAAATGCTTTTAGCGCGGCTTGTGCCAGAGAAAAGTTAATGTCATGGCGTAATGATTGAATATGAATAAACATATCGCGCTGAGTCGCAGGCGCTAGCCCTTTGCCGAGCGTACGAAATGGCTTTAATTCTGGTGAAACGCAGGCGTGTCCTAGCTGCTTCCAAACATCTGAACCAAATGCAATCACGGCACCAAGACGATCATCAGGGAATTTTGCTTGTAGTTTGGTTAATTCATCAACAAAAATCTTGCACCCTGATTTCACCTCTTCGAGCGAGCCGATCACCATGGCTTCAATAAAAATACCAAAACGACTATGTTCCTTCAAAATACCACTTTGGGAATGAGACATGCATAAACCCCTTAGAATGAATAAATTACACAAACCTATACTTTAAATTAGTTTATCGCATTAATAATGATTTTCACCTTGTTTTAACGCAAGAGTTGGTCAGTCTAGAAGATATCAGAAGGGTCTGACGCGAGAAGAGGATAAATGCTAATATTATCAGTAAATTAGAGCCGTAAGTTATTACCTATTAAATCGAATAACTTACGGTCTTTTGTTCAAAATCTTTGCTAAGTAACTTATTTATGCCAAATAATTTGCGACACCTTCCATGTTTTTAACACTTCATCCGCTGGCATTAAATTCTCGGGTCCTTGCCATTTTCCGCTAAATTTATAAACCACTTTGCTGCTTTGCGGTGCAACACACAGTACCGTCGGTACATTATCAACCGCTTCCCCTAAGGAGCATGAGCCGTAGGCCTTCTGGTAAATGTCGCTAAACTCAGTACCAATTTGGGTATCCCATTCAGTGAGCATATCAGGATCATTCACGACAATACGAGATACGGTGCCTTTTTCAGGGCCAAAGACTTCGACTTCAACGTCTAAATCTTTCATGGCTTGAAACACAGAAACCATTTCACCATTTTCAAGCTGCATACCACCACGAACTGCATAGCGGTCATCAAGTTGATTATTAATCACATCACGATCCATTGGGGTCAAACTTGTGATTGCTCCCACGCCCGCTTCTGAAATCATCAGAGGGCTATGAAACCATGTGGATGGTGACAATAGGCTTTTACCAGCACAGCCCGATAGCATCACAGCACCACCGAGTAGAGAAACTTTAAATAGGGTTACGAATGCGTTTTGGGACATATCATCCTCTTTAGCGGGTCATATAATGCATACTGAGACCGTCCATTTCATAAAAGATTCACGCTATTTAGCCAAACCTTCAAGAAAATAATCACCGGCAGTTTAGAAATCCACTTCGTGAGTCAATCTTTTCGAATAGATCAAACGCTCAGCTTGCTCTTCTTCATATAACATTTTTTCAAACATACAGATTGCCGAATCAGACTCTTCGCTGACCAAAAATTCGATTCTACCACAGCCACGGGCAATCAATTTTTTCTCTAAACGACTCACTAACGCATTAGCAATACCGCGCCCGCGAAATTCAGGATGAACGGCTAAATACACGGCGGTGCCACGAATTCCATCATAGCCCCCCATAATAGTTCCGACCACTTCACCCGAGACCTCGGCTACAAGGAAAAGATCGGCGCCGCATTGTAGTTTACGCTCAATATCTAATTCAGGATCACCTGAAATTTCATTCAATTGACAGCGTTCCCACAATGTAAGCACCTCTTCATAATCATTTTGGCGAAATATGCGTATTTCCATCATCTTGTCCGTTTGAGCTAAACTGTCTGCCATTATCACTGCTTTTGATACACAATCAATAATCAATATGCCTTTTTTACCTCAACGGGGTATACTTTACCCAATTTATTTCTCCCGATGGTTTTATTAAAAAACAATGAATTACCCAGATATTGATCGCGTAAAAGCGTATTTGCAAAACTTGCAAGATACCATTTGCCAAAAAATCACAGAATTAGATGGCAAAGAAACCTTCCTTGAACAAACTTGGGAACGTACTGAAGGTGGTGGTGGACGCAGCCGAGTCTTAACCCAAGGCGCACTTTTTGAACAAGCTGGTGTGAATTTCTCACATATCAAAGGTGAAAAAATGCCCGCATCAGCCACAGCACATCGTCCTGAATTAGCAGGACGCAGCTACCAAGCCATGGGTGTTTCATTAGTTATCCACCCTCTCAACCCCTATATACCGACTACACATGCCAATGTACGCTTTTTCATTGCTGAAAAAGAAGGTGCAGACCCCGTATGGTGGTTTGGTGGTGGTTTCGACTTAACACCCTATTATGGATTTGAAGAGGATGCTGTCCATTGGCATACCGTCGCCAATGAACTCTGCACCCCTTATGGAACCGATATTTACCCTAAATTCAAACAGTGGTGCGATGACTATTTCTTCTTAAAACATCGCAATGAGCCTCGTGGCATCGGCGGATTATTCTACGATGACCTCAACCAATGGGACTTTGATTCTTGCTTTGCATTCACTCAGGATGTCGGCAATGGCTTTTTACAAGCCTATGTACCGATTGTTGAAAAGCGCCGAGAGCTCCCATGGGGTGAGCGTGAACGCCAATTCCAGCTTTATCGTCGTGGGCGCTATGTGGAATTTAACCTTGTCTGGGACAGGGGCACACTATTTGGCTTACAAAGTGGCGGGCGTACAGAGTCCATTTTGATGTCTATGCCGCCATTAGTGCGTTGGGAATATGATTATCACCCAGAAGCCGGGAGTCCAGAAGCTAAGCTGTATACCGACTTTTTGATCACCGGTAAAGATTGGCTCACTCACAATAAATAATACAAACTTTTGTAATTAATCAGATTTTTATCTGCTAATTTTCCTAATAAAAATTAGCAGATACTGATTTAATTGCTTAGTTATCATATAGTTACAATAAAATCACAACCGTTTATGATTCCATTTCGTCAAACAAAATGGAGTTATAAATGAATCAAATACTTGGTCGTTCACTATTATCACCTAGCTTAATCTCTCACTTCTATCAAGAAAGCCAATGCAATGATTTAAAATCGACCTTATTTCATATCAATGACATTATGAGCCGGACTTACACAGAAGAAGATGCGAGCTATCAACGTCAATTATTGGCTAATGCTTGTAACATCACTGGTGGCACCTACAACCGAGTGATCCGTGATGCCCAGCAACGCGTAGAAAATTACACTCATAACCACTCTAGCCTACCTATTTGTCGCCGCGAAGAAATGCCAGCTGATGAGCATATGGCACATAACGATTTTGCCGTTATTATGCGAGAAGAGGATAAAGTAGCACCGACGGTACCAGCACACCGCGTGTTCGATGCTATTGGGCTGATCCGCTCATTCCTTAAGGAGAAACTCAATATTGATCAGATGTTTGGTTGTGATGCTGATATCAATGCGGTTATCCACTATGACAAAAACTACTCCAATGCATTTTGGAATTCTCAAGCTATTTTCTTTGGGGATGGTGATGGAACTGTTTTTGGCCCGTTCTACAACGATATTGACATAATCGCTCATGAACTTGCTCATGGATACATTAGCTCACAAGCTGATTTTAACTATGTCAATCAATCCGGTGCGTTAAATGAATCGGTCGCTGACGTTTTAGGGATGATGACAAAGCAATATGTTCAAAAACAAACTGTGCAACAGTCCAACTGGTTACTGGGAGAAAACTTATTTATTGATAAGAAAAAGGGGCCTGCATTACGCTCAATGAAAGAGCCGGGCACCGCTTACTATTTCACTAAATCAAACAATGATCCACAAGTGGGACATATGCAGCAATATCGCGATTTACCTCGCTATGTGGATAATGGCGGTGTGCATATTAACTCAGGAATTCCAAACAAAGCCTTCTATTTACTGGCAACAAGATTGGGCGGTTATTCTTGGGAAGTGGCAGGGAAAATCTGGGTCGCCGCAGTGTCGGATCCAAACGTATCAAATACGGCAACCTTTATTGAATTTGCTCAGGCAACAATTCGTTCAGCGAAAAACCTGTTTGGTGATCAAATTGAATTGGCAACTCGCCAAAGCTGGCTAGATGTTGGGTTACGTGTTCAATAAAAATGAAGTGTAATAAGTGAGTTACATACCATTGTCGGCCCATAAAGAGGCTGACTTTTATCTAAAACTTTGATCTAAAATCATAATAAAAAAGGCCAAGTACAAACGAGTTTCAGGTAACTCATCCTCAGCCTTTTCTCACTTCACTATCTTTTATTTTGTCATTTGCCCAATTAACGTTTTTTCTTTTTACGTCCTGGCTGGGTAAATTTCTTTTTCGGTGGTTCCGCATTTGCTTTCGGCTTTTGACTACCTGTGCCTTGTTTTCCTGCGGCCTTCCCACTGCCACTACGTACTTGAGGTTTTGCCGCTTTTTTAGGCTTAACATCTGACTCTGATTTTTCAATCAAATTAAACAGCTCGATAAGCTCATCATCAGTTAAATCACGCCACTCACCTACAGGAATACCTGTAAGCCTTACATTCATAATCCGCACTCGTTCTAACTTCGTGACTTCGTAACCAAAATGTTCGGTCATACGGCGAATTTGGCGGTTTAAACCTTGAACCAGCGTAATACGGAAAACAAACGGCGCCTCTTTTTTGACTTTACATTTCTTAGTCATGGTACCGAGAATTGGCACACCAGCACCCATACCACGAATAAATTCATCGGTCACCGGCTTGTTTACAGTAACGATGTACTCTTTCTCGTGGTCATTACCCGCACGTAAGATTTTATTCACTAAATCGCCGTGGTTCGTCAGGAAGATCAAACCTTGAGAGTCTTTATCTAAGCGGCCAATTGGGAAAATGCGGGTACTGTGATTCACATAGTCCACAATATTATCTTTTTCGCCACTTTCAGTGGTGCTGACAATCCCAACAGGCTTATTCAACGCGATCAAGACTAAATCTTCTTCGTTGCGTGGTTCAATTAACTGCCCATTGACCTTGACCACGTCTCCCGCAGAAACTTGATCGCCAATACCTGCACGTTTACCGTTAATGAACACATTACCTTGCTCGATATAACGATCAGCCTCACGTCTAGAGCAGATACCGCTCTCGCTAATGTATTTATTCAGGCGTGTGGTTGAATTGATTTCCATGGTTTTCCTCAGTCATTAAAACAACTTAAATTTTAGGGCTGTGGCGAGCTAATAAATAATAGTAAAAAGCCGTAACAACATAATCGGGTTACGGCTTTAGTCTGTTTATCGCGCTAACAGTTGGCGATTAGCGTTTTTTCAAGTGCTGCATCAGACGCTTACGTTTACGTAACTGGGTTGGCGTCAATTTATTTTTCTTATCTGCATATGGGTTTTCACCCTCTTTAAACAGAATACGAATTGGCGTTCCCATCACATTTAATGAACGACGGAAATAGTTCATTAAATAACGTTTATAGCTATCTGGTAAATCAGAAACTTGGTTACCGTGGATCACAACGATTGGTGGGTTATGACCCCCCGCATGCGCATACTTCATCTTCACGCGGCGACCACGGATCAATGGTGGTTGGTGTTCATCTTCTGCCATTTTCATAATACGCGTTAATAGCGCAGTACCAACACGACGAGTCGCTGACTCATACGCTTCTTGTACAGATTCAAACAAGTTACCCACGCCGCTACCATGTAGCGCAGAGATAAAGTGAATACGGGCGAAATCCACAAAACCAAGACGCAGTTCCAGCATATCTTTTACATGCTCGCGATCTTCAGGCTTCATGCCATCCCATTTATTCACTGCAATCACTAATGAACGACCTGCGTTCAAAATGAATCCTAGTAACGATAAATCTTGATCAGAGATACCTTCACGGGCATCGATAACCAGCAAGACAACGTTAGCATCTTCAATTGCTTGCAGCGTTTTAATAACTGAGAATTTCTCTACAGTTTCAGTTACCTTACCGCGCTTACGCACCCCAGCGGTATCGATGAGAATATATTCACGCTCATCACGCTCCATTGGGATATAAATACTGTCACGAGTGGTTCCCGGCATATCAAACACGACCACACGGTCTTCACCGAGAATACGGTTAGTCAGGGTAGATTTGCCCACATTTGGACGCCCTACGATAGCCAGTTTTATTGGCAATGTGCTCGGGTCGAAATCATCTTCTTCGTCTTCGGAGAATTCGCCTTCTGCTTCCAGCTCTGCCCAATAAGCAGCATTCGCTTCTTCGTCAGTAAGTTCGACTTCTTCGTCTTCAACCTCGATAAAAGGCTTTAAAGAGTGCTCAATTAACTGAGTAACACCACGACCATGAGAGGCGGCAATAGGGTAAATTTCCCCAAGACCCAGTGAATAGAAATCACCAACAACAATATTGGCATCAATACCATCAGTTTTGTTGGCAACTAAATACGTTTTTTTCTTGCGGCTGCGTAAGTGCTTAGCGATGCCTTCATCTGCTGGCATCAAGCCTGCTCTTGCATCTACCATGAAGAGAACAACGTCAGCCTCTTCAATCGCTTGAAGCGACTGAGCCGCCATATGGGTTTCTACGCCCTCTTCTGTACCATCGATACCACCAGTGTCGATAATAATAAATTCGTGCCCTTCAACTTCTGCACGACCATATTTACGATCACGGGTCAGACCGGGAAAGTCCGCTACAAGTGCGTCACGGGTACGGGTTAATCGGTTAAATAACGTGGATTTTCCTACGTTTGGACGCCCAACCAGCGCTACGACGGGTATCATTCTTCAGTGCCTCACAACTTTAATTAACTAATAGAATTCTGAGGCTAAACTCAGAAAACAAAAAAACGAAACGGCCCCTGTATTCAGGAACCGCTTATTTTATCGATAAATTGTCTGCTTGTCAGAAAATTAACGTGTTAACAGGTAAACTGTTCCGTTTCTTGTCTGAACCATCAGTTTATCACTCGCAATCACAGGGCGACTGTGGATCCCTGAACTATTCAGTTTATTTTGAGCCACAAAACCTCCGGTGCTGGTATCTAACCAGTGCAGATAACCTTCTTTGTCACCCACAACAATATAGCCGTTATAAACTTCTGGCGCAGATAATCCACGGTTCAGTAATTGATCTTGAGTCCATAATGTCACGCCGTCGCTCTTACGAACAGCCAGCACGCGGTCGGTTTGGTCAACTAAATACAGGGTATCACCCGATAACACCATATCATTGATGGAGCCTAAATCACGCTTCCATAACATTTGACCAGAACGCATGTCCAGAGCTGCCAATGTGCCGTTATAGGCAATTGCGTACACTTTGCCATCATCAATCACAGGCGTCATATCCACATCGTTCAGACGACCAATTTCTGTTGAACTGGTGACTAAAGAGATACGTTGTTGCCAAATCAATTGACCTTGAGACAGCAGGACTGCACTCACTCGACCGTTATCACCGCCGACGATAGCCGCACCGAATGCAACCGCAGGCGCAGATTCACCACGTAATGACAGTGATGGCGTATCCATATTCACTGTCCACTTAATCGCGCCTGTCGCTGTATCCAGCGCTTGCAATTGACCATTGCTAGTGTGGATAATCACCATATCGCCACTCACGACAGGCTTGGACAAGGCTTCGCCTGCCACTTCCACATCCCACAACACTTCACCATTTTCTTTATTTAGCGCAATAACTGTACCACGCTCAGTACCGATGAAAATTTTGTCATCAGAAATGGTCAAGCCACCAGACAGTAACGCAGATAAATTGGCAGAAAGAAAACCAGTACGTTTTGATAAATCGACAGACCACAGTTCTTTACCGCTATCAAGTTCTAGCGCTTTAACTAAGCCTTTACGATCTGCAGCGTAAATTGCAGAACCATCCCACACAGGAGAAAGTTCAGAATAGAACTGCTCAACACCATTACCGACGGATTTATCCCAAACAATAGAAGGTGTAAATTGATTCTCAACCTGTGGTAATGGCGCCATCACAATAGAATCAGTTTCGCTGGAACAACCGGCAAGTAAAGCTGAAGCAACCAGGCCTACCAAAAGAGTTTTGCGCAACTGCATAGTGTGTCGTTTCCTTTCTTCTTATGAATTAGATACGTTGTTCAATTTCAGAGTCAAAATACCTCTGAGTGATTGAGAACCTTCACTTTCTAACCCCTGAGTGTATGCCGCTTTAGCGCCGGATTTATCACCCTTATGGAGTAAAGCATCCCCACGAACATCCTGTGCCGTAGCTTGCCATGACTTACCTTGGATCTTAGCAACAGAGGCGATAGCCGCATCCGCATTACCGAGTGCAAGTTGGATACGCGCTAAACGCAGGTTAATCACATCTTGCAAATCAACGGTTTTTGCTTTAGCTAATGCATCAGTCAGTGCTTTCTCAGCACCTGCTAAATCGCCTTTATCAGCAAAAACTTGCGCCAGTTCCAGTCCAGTCATTGAACTGTAAACGTCGTTAGTTTCTGCTGCAAATTTTTGTGCAGCTTGAATACCTTCCGCTGAACCTGAACGTAACTGAGTATTGACGGCTTCGTATTTTGCTGCACTTTCTTGCAACACATTCGACTGGTGTGATTGCCAATAGTTCCAACCAAACACACCACCGACACCAATAACCAGTCCAACCACTAAAGCAACGCCGTTGTTAGCGAAAAAACGTTTGATCGCCTCAACTTGATCTTGTTCGTTTGTATAGACTTCCACTTGTCTCTCCTTAACCTAACAGCGCTGCGATACGCGATGCCATTAGTTGCTGTGAAATAGTTTCTTGCTCACCAGTACGTAAATCTTTCAACGTCACTTGGCTATTATTGATTTCGTCTTCGCCTAAGATCAGAGCAATTTTTGCCCCTTGCTTATCAGCACGCGCTAGCTGCTTCTTAAAGTTACCGCCGCCGTGGTTGGTCATTAGGCGCAGGGTAGGTAACTCGTCACGCACTTTTTCAGCCACTAAAAGCGCTGATTGTTGGCTATTTTCACCAAACGATGCCAAATAAACATCAGCGACCGAAGTGTCTGCAGTAAACTCTGGATTCACTTCTTGAACCAGCAGAACCATACGCTCCATACCCATTGCAAATCCAACGGCTGGTGTTGCACGACCGCCCAGTTGTTCAACCAGACCATCATAACGCCCCCCCGCACAGACCGTACCTTGGGAACCTAACGCAGTTGTCACCCACTCAAATACTGTGCGGTTGTAATAGTCTAAACCGCGCACTAAGCGTTGGTTAACACGGTATTTAATGCCCGCGTTATCTAATAATTTGCACAGACCCTCGAAGTGTTCGCGAGATTCCGCGTCCAGATAGTCAAACAGTGCTGGTGCATCATTTAATAATGTTTGAACATCTTGGTTTTTAGAATCCAAAACACGCAGAGGATTGCTGTACATACGACGCTTGCAGTCTTCATCCAGTTTATCTTTGTGCTGTTCAAGGAAAGCGACTAACGCATCACGGTAGTTTGCGCGAGCTTCTAATGAACCGATGGAGTTCAGCTCCAGAGTGACATGCTCGCTGATCCCAAGCGCACGCCACCAGCGCGCTGTCATTAAGATCACTTCTGCATCAATATCGGGGCCAGCCAGACCAAATACCTCAGCACCTAGCTGATGGAATTGGCGGTAACGTCCTTTCTGTGGACGCTCATAGCGGAACATTGGCCCTAAATACCATAAGCGCTGTTCCTGATTGTACAGCAAACCATGCTCAATACCGGCGCGTACGCAACCTGCGGTATTTTCTGGACGCAGTGTGAGGCTCTCTTCATTACGGTCGTTGAAGGTATACATCTCTTTTTCAACAACGTCAGTCACTTCACCAATCGCCCGTTTAAATAACGGGGTCTGCTCTACAATCGGGGTACGAATTTCGCTAAAACCATAACCCTGTAAAATATTTTTCAATGTTGCTTCGATTTTTTGCCACACTCGAGTATCTGCTGGCAAGTAGTCATTCATGCCTCGGATGGCTTGGATATTTTTTCCCACTTTATTTCTCTATTTTCAGAATTACATAAGGTCGATTATAAGAGCGAAATGTCATCAGGTTCAATCAACAAACTGCAAATCCACTATGGAATCGGGAATTATCTGTTGATTTTGGTCGCTATGGCGTAATTTTAAGAAAAAATGACCGTGATTAACACTGCTAATCACGGTGATAAATAAAAAACTGACTCATGATGAGCCAGTTTCTAAATATTATTTCTCTATCTGATTAATATTTATTCGCATGCTTTCGTCTAGCATTGCCGCTTTGGCTCGAATTTTAGCTTCTAGCTGATCAATGATGTTGTTATTATCAAAGCGCTCTTTTTGACGAATACCATCTTCGTAGAATCCGCTCTTGGTTTTCGCACCCGCGACACCCAATGTGGACACTTCAGCTTCACCGGGACCGTTCACTACACAACCGATGATAGACACATCCATTGGCGTGATAATGTCTTCAAGTCGCTGCTCTAACGCGTTCACCGTGCCAATCACGTCAAATTCTTGGCGTGAGCATGTTGGGCAAGCAATAAAGTTGATGCCACGGGAACGAATACGCAGTGACTTCAGAATATCGAAGCCCACTTTGACTTCTTCAACGGGATCCGCGGCAAGAGAAATACGCAGTGTATCCCCAATGCCTTCAGAGAGCAGCATACCTAAACCAATAGCTGACTTCACGGAACCTGAGCGTGCACCACCCGCTTCAGTAATACCTAGATGAAGTGGTTGGTCAATTTTTTGAGCCAGTAGACGATAAGAGCCCACGGCAAGGAATACATCAGAGGCTTTCACACTGACTTTAAATTGATCAAAGTTCAATCTATCCAGAATATCCACATGACGCATGGCGGATTCAACCAACGCTTCTGGTGTCGGTTCACCGTATTTTTCTTGGATATCTTTTTCCAGCGAGCCGCCATTCACGCCAATACGAATAGGAATATTGTAATGACGAGCGCAGTCAACCACTTGGCGAATTCGCTCTTCGCTACCGATATTTCCCGGGTTAATACGCAGGCAATCAACACCATATTCTGCCACTTTTAAGGCAATACGGTAATCGAAGTGGATATCTGCGACCAAAGGGACATTGACTTGCTGTTTGATTAATTTAAAGGCTTCTGCGGCATCCATCGTGGGTACCGATACGCGCACAATATCCACTCCAACACGTTCAAGGGCTTGAATTTGGCGGACAGTCGCTTCGACATCGGTTGTACGGGTATTGGTCATTGATTGAACAGCGATAGGTGCGCCGTCGCCAACAGGAACATTACCGACATAAATACGGGTGGATTTGCGTCTTTTGATTGGTGATTCGTTATGCATTTTTATTTAATTCTCCGAACATCCATGTGCTCATTTTAATACCATGGCGCTCTTTAATATCATGGCATAGTGTACGGTCATTGCTTTAACGCGACCCACTATACACAAGAAAGCAAACTATAAACTATCACAAAGAGTGTTTTAGGATATAGTTTGCTTCTTTAATTTCGTAATATTTTTATGCTTCTGGCAACTTAAATTTCGCGGAACGTTTCGCTTTGATGAAACGGCTTAAATCAACGTTTTTACCTTGGAACGCCACAATCACATTGGCTGGTGCACCGATGTTTAAACGATAAGGTTGCGCACCATTAAGCTCTAATTTATCACCGCTATTTTTCATGCCGCTAAATAAAACTTTATTATTTGCGTCACGAATTTCTAACCAACATTGACCAGAGAAACTTAACGTTAAACCATTACCTGTTGTAACTGGCATCTCCGTTGTTTCAGGGGCATCAGTTTGGGCTCTATCTACAGAAGGCGTTGTTTGCGGCGCATTTGGCAGCGGGATAGTTTTTACACCTTCTGCGTCAGTATTCGTTGCTGGTTGAGTGTCCGTCAATACAGGTGCAGGGTCGACCTGCGGATCGGTTTGCACAGCGCTATTGTCAGTTGCAAGTGGCATATCAACCGCAATATTATTTACGGGTTCGCTACTATTTTGTTGAACCAATGCTTCATTTTGGTTCGCCATCGTTAACAGGTCTTTCTGTTGCGCATTGTGCTCTTGCCACCACCAAATACCCACCATAGCAATCAGCACAATGACTATCAGCCACGTCAGTTTCATTAGCCAACCTTCGCGTTTTTTACGCTTTTTACCTAATGAGTAGCTTTGCATTGGGGAAACATTGGAAGACTGCGCGGGAACATCACTTTTTAAGAGTGTGTTAATATCGTTTTCAGAAATTCCGACCATTCGTGCATACAGACGAATATAACCACGTAAAAACGTTGGCTCTACGCCCGCAGGATGAATATCTTGTTCTATTTCCTTTACCGTACTCACTTTAAGACACAGTCGCTCCGCAACCGTTTCTTGAGTTAGTCCCATACGCTCACGCGCTCGGGATAATAATTGCCCTACAGTGATAGAAGTTTGTTCGGTATTATTTTCGATAGTCATTAGCTGGCAACACTATTTCCAAGTTTAATTAATATAAAGCAGATTTCTCGCTACTTTACCCGTCTGATTACGTCATAATTTCCAACAACAATAGAGAAGATATGCCGCTTTAATTATTGTAGGCGAACCAGGGCGTTTTGCCTAACCATAAAACGCCCCGTGTTATAACCTAACTCACTGATTACATATTATCTATATATCAGACTGATTTTACCTGGATAGGTTCCCCAGCAAGGCGTTTTTTCAAGGTACGCTTCGTCCTATCAATAACATCCCCTGCCAGCTGCCCACATGCAGCATCAATATCATCACCACGAGTCTTGCGAACTATCGTGGTAAAACCGTACTCCATCAATACTTTAGAGAATCGATCAATTCGGCTGTTGGAACTGCGACCATAGGGCGCTCCCGGGAACGGGTTCCATGGGATCAAGTTGATTTTGCTTGGCGTATTTTTCAAACATTCCGCGAGTTGATGGGCTTGCTCAACGCTGTCGTTAATATGATCAAGCATCACGTATTCAACCGTGACACGCCCCGCATTCGCGTTGGATTTCGTTAAATAACGATTCACGCTAGCTAAGAATGTTTCGATATTATACTTCTTATTGATTGGTACGATGTCATCACGCACATCGTCCGTTGGCGCATGCAGAGAAATGGCCAGCGCGACATCAATCATATCGCCTAACTTATCCAGTGCAGGAACAACGCCTGAAGTGGAAATTGTCACGCGGCGTTTTGATAAACCGAATCCAAAATCATCTAACATGATTTCCATCGCAGGAACCACGTTGTTTAAATTCAATAACGGCTCCCCCATCCCCATCATCACCACGTTGGTGATAGGACGGCGGCCACTAGACTTCAGCGAACCGATGATTTTAGCCGCACGCCAAACTTGTCCGATGATTTCGGAAACACGTAAGTTACGGTTGAAACCTTGCTGGGCTGTAGAACAGAATTTACATTCCAATGCACAGCCAACTTGAGAAGAGACACACAGTGTTGCGCGATCAGCTTCAGGGATATACACCGTTTCAACCAGTTGATCACCGACTTTGATAGCCCACTTAATCGTGCCATCGGATGAACGTTGTTCATCAGCGACTTCAGGTGCTCGGATCTCAGCGACTTCTGTTAATTTCGCGCGCAGCACCTTGTTGATATCAGTCATTAGCTCGAAATCATCGTAGCAATAATGGTAAATCCACTTCATCACTTGGTCTGCACGGAACGGTTTTTCGCCGAGCTCAGCAAAAAATTCGCGCATCTGCTTGCGGTTTAAATCGAGCAGGTTAATTTTTTGACCGCTTTTTTCTGGCTGCCCATTTTTTTCTGGCATAGCAGATACAGCAGAAGGAGTTGCACATTGTGCATTGGTAGTCATATCAGACATTGAGTTTGCCTCGTTATTACACTTTCGGCAGTGCGAAAAGCACGACGTAAATTGGGATTGCGATTAGTCGGGACGACTAAAAAATAAATCACCCTGTTAACGCGATGATTAACAGGGCGACGTATTGTACAAATATTATAACAATAATGCTAATGCATTATTGAGAACGCCTTAGCGTGGGCAGATTTCGTCAGCAGCGAAGAAATACGCGATTTCACGTGCAGCAGACTCTTCTGAATCTGAACCGTGAGTTGCGTTTTCAGTGAAGCTGTCTGCGTAGTCAGCACGTAAAGTACCCGCTAATGCGTTATCAGGGTTAGTTGCGCCCATCAGGTCACGGTGACGTTGGATTGCGTTTTCGCCTTCTAACACTTGTAACATGATTGGACCAGAAGTCATGAATTCAACCAGACCATCAAAGAAAGGACGACCTTTATGCTCAGCGTAGAAGCCTTCAGCTTGTTCACGAGTCAGGTGCATCATTTTAGCAGCAACGATTTTGAAGCCTGCGCTTTCAAAACGGTTGTAAATTGCACCAATGACGTTTTTCTTAACTGCGTTTGGTTTGATGATAGAAAATGTACGTTGAACAGCCATAAATAACCTCTTAGCGATTGACTTGACTTTTACTCTTTATTCTCTGCTTTGTTTCTCTTACTTAACCCAATGTTTCCACTAGGATTTCAAGAAGGACATGTGAAGAACCAAGAATATGTGCCTGTTGTAGTTTTTATATTGTTTCTATTCCTGATGTTAGGAAGCAGAAAAATAGGGCGTTGATTATAGGGGCTTGGATTACAATTTCCTACAGTCACATCAACATTTTGTTAATCTTTTTGCAGCAATAAATGCTAACTTTTTAATTAAGTCATTGTTTTATGCTATTACTTGACCTTAAAGTTGATAGCTGTGACCTGACCACTCATATCTAAGACAGATATTTGGTAGTTTCCACTTTTTTCGAGCGTCAGCAAAATTGCCCCATTTTGCTCTGTATTGTTCACTTGCTCACCGTTTAAAAACCACCATTTTTGCCCTTGCCCACCTTGAGTGAGTAGACGTAGGTCTAAACTGATTTTTCCGGGTAAACGCTGTAGGACTTCCCCCTCGCGTATCCCTGAAATTAATAATGGCGGCATTTCAAAATTTAGCGGCGGACAAACTGTATCGGGCTTAGGCAGTCGATTCATTCGTTTTTCACTTGCGGGTAGCCATGACTCTACGGTGATAGGCCATAAATGGATCTCTTTTTCTTGAGCATTTGGGCAATCTGGTGCAACTTGTAGCCCCTGCTCATTCACCCACACTTTTTGTCTGAGTCCAAGAGAAGATTCTTGATCCCGTGCCATTAACGTTGGTGGAATAGTATTGTCTAGAATCCAACTCAAACGGCGCTGGCGACAATTACTATCTTCTTTCAATAATGAGGTTCCCCCCGGCCAGCAGATCACGGCTTGGCTAACACTCGCGGGTCTTGAATCTTTGGGGAGTACTTCGCGAGATTGATAAATTCGCGTCAGCAGCATGTTATTCACTTGGTTCATAATTGGGATCGCTGTGGCATAGCCAAGTTGCCCTGCAACTGGCGTGGCATCAGGGCGTCCAACCCAAACACCAATCGTATAACGCGGGTTCACACCAATCGCCCAAGCATCGCGGTAGCCGTAACTGGTCCCTGTTTTCCATGCAAGGTTTGGCTGTCCAGATAAATTAGCATCAGGGACTGGGCGGGCTTCTCCGGCCATAATCCGGCGAACAATCCACGCTGCACCCGGAGACATCAACGCACGATCTCGGATAACATCGGTCGGTCGATAACGCAGAGGAGAAACGTGCCCTTGGCGTGCAAATGCACTGTAAGCTGACACTAAATCTTCCATTCGCGCCGCCGTTCCCCCAAGGATCAACGATAAATTAGGCTCTCCGCCAACGGGGAAACGCAGTTCTGCGCCCACATTACGTAATTGCGCTGCAAAACGCTTACTGCCGTAGACATCCAGCAATTGCACAACGGGTAAATTTAATGAGCGCACTAACGCATCACTCACACTGACAGGGCCATTAAAGCCACTATCAAAGTTACCGGGACGATAATCATTAAACCGACGAGGCACATCCTGCAACAGTGATTCGGCGTGGATCAGGCCATCATCCATTGCCAGCGCATATAAAAATGGCTTGAGCGTTGACCCCGGCGAGCGCCATGCACTGATCATATCCACGTGACCAAAGCGGCTATCATCCTGAAAATCAATCGACCCAATATAAGCTTTCACGCTCATATCCGTATGATCAACCACCAGTAATCCTAAGGAAGTTTGCTTAGGTAGTTGGTTTTTCCAGTTCATTGCCATCTCTTCGAGCTGCTTTTGCAGGCTAGCATCAATGGTGGTTTCCACGATGGATTCTTGGGAATCTTTGATCATCCGACGCGCCAGTAATGGCGCTGAATGTGGATTTTTACGTGGGGCAAGCCAGATTTGCTCTTGCTTAATTTCATTGACTTTTTCAGTGCTCCAAACTTGGTATTCAGCCAGTCTGTCGAGTACTTTATCCCGTGCTGCTTGCGCCCGTTCTGGGTATCTATCAGGTCTTAAACGACTTGGCGCTTGCGGTAAAACAGCAAACAATGCCGCTTCACTTGCGGTCAATTTTGCGGGGGATTTATTCAAATAAACCCAACTGGCCGCTCCAATACCTTCAATCGTGCCCCCATAAGGCGCACGATTAAGATACATTTCGAGAATTTCATCTTTGGAATAGTGATATTCCAGCTGTGCGGTACGCCATAACTGTTTAAGCTTGCCACCAAACGTACGCTCATGTGGGTCAATCAGCCTTGCTACCTGCATTGAGATGGTACTGCCCCCGGATACAATGCGTCCTGAGCTCACTAACTGCCCGGCTGCACGCATTAACGAAAATGGGTTAATCCCCGGATGCTGATAAAAATGGCGATCTTCATAGGTTAATAACGCATCAATATATTCCGGCGAAACCTCGTCCAATTTAACCGGGAAACGCCAAATTCCTTCTTTGTCGGCAAAGCGCCATAACGGAGTCCCATCTCCCGCGACGACCGTACGCGCCATCTCAATCTGCTTGATTGGCAATGGCCAAATTTTATCTGCTGCTAAAAAGGCCAGTGGCAATACCACGACCAAAACCAGTAGCGTCCACCCAATGCGACGTAGCCATCTCTTCATTCGTCAATATACCGAGAGTTATTATTTGTTTTTATGATACTAAAAAAAGAGGGAAACACACGCTTCCCTCTTTATCTTCATCTAGTTCAATGATTCTCTAATTTAATATTAATTAACGAACCACTTCCAACTGACCATCGGAGTAACCTGTTGCACGCCATTCTGGCACATACATAGATTCCACCTGTGGCACTGGTTTGTTATACACACCCGGCGTAACCGCGCGAGCTAAGTAAACCAGTGTGGTTGGACGATATTGCTGAACTTCCACTGCCGCCACAAAACGGTCATCACGGTATTCCATATGACGAATTTGCGATTGCTGCATATCATCAATCATCTCTTGCAGATTTGGCGCTGATTCACTGAGGTTAGCGCTGCTATTGGCTAAGTTTTGGTTTTCCAATTCTAAGCCCGCAGGTAATAAATCCACCACCAGTGCATCAGGGACAGTTTGGTTGGCATTCACTTCCAACTTCACCACTACCATTTCGCCGCTTCTTAATCTATCGATTGAAACACGGTTGCCTTTCATATCGTAGTAGCTGCGTTTGATATCCAGTACATTTGAGTATGGCTTCGGTGAACGCATCGGGTAGCCGACAACATTCAAACGAGTATACAGTGTGCTGGTACCGCTGTTTTCAACACTATAACCATTCACTAGCTGTTGTTTCGTTAAGAACTCGCTCACTGGTTTATCTGAAACTAATGGCGGCTCTTGACCATTCACTAGCGCTTTCCATGGTGTTTCTGTCTCATTGGCATAGAAACGACCCGCTAAGTACAGGGCATTGCTCTCTTGAGTCGAGAAATACTTCTGTGAAGTCAGGTTGTTAGACAGCGTTTGCAGTTTCTGATCTCGGGATTTTGGCATCAAGTTATATTCATTCAATAATGCTACGATCATCGCATCATCACGGATAGCTGAGCCGTAATCACCAATGCTGCTGTAACGTGCGCTCTGTTTCTTCATACCATCAATAATGGCACTTTCACCACGCGCTTTATCACCCATCAGGTTTAATGCCACACCGAGTTGAACTAACGCTAAACCGCTGGTCGCATTATTGGCTTGACCATAGATTTGACGCAGTGCCCCTAATGGCGCTTTCTGCTGAGTCGCTAACACTAAGCCTGCATACGCCTGAGTCGCAAAGCGTGAAGCATTTGGCAGGTCGGTGTATGGGTAGTTAATTTGACTACCATCTTGTAAGTAGCTTAACAGACGTGCATTCGCATTATTCAACGCACTTTGCGGTACGGAGAAACCACGCTGATTCGCTTTATTTAAGAAATCCGTCGCATACGCGGTTAACCAATACTCTTCACGCCCCATTTTATCCCATAGAGAGAAGCTACCGTCATCACGCTGCATGCTCAGTAAGTGTGGGATCCCTAACTCAATCGCTTTATGGCGATCCGCATCAGTTTGTGAATTAATACCCAGTTTTTGTAATTCAGCTTGTGTAGAGAACAGTGACGGATACAGCCCGCTCACGGTTTGTTCTAAACAGCCGTATGGATACGCAAACAGCTCACGAATATAGCGCGCAATTTGCAGTGGAGGACGGCTCGTTAACAGCACTTGCCCTTCCAGCGTATCTTGCTGTAAATAAGCAAAATCATTGGTTGGTAATGACCAAATTTCACCCGGCTCAATCGCGGTAGCAAATGCCACGGTTTCCGCTGGTTGTGCTGGGCGTACACCCACTTTCCAACTGTTTTTGTACTCTTTCTCCGCTTCCCCTTCGACTTTTACGCCGTTGATGGTCATGGAGACTTCACCTTCACCAAAGCCATAATCAGCACTGACTGGCAGCGTCACTGTAGTACGTTTGCCTTTGGTCAGTTCGATATCACGGGTCGGTGCGCCGTCTAATGTCACCATGCCCGATGCTTTGAATGTGACAGTCACATTCTGCGTGTTGTCGGTCATATTGGTAAGATCTAACGCGAAGTAAGATTTATCGCCACCCGCCATAAAGCGAGGCATCGACATTTGCGTCACTAATGGTGCTGCAACAACGACTTTACTGTCTGCATGACCAAAATCTTTTTGGTTCCATGCTTGCGCCATTAAGCGTAACTCCCCATTAAAATCAGGGATTGCCAGCGTAATTTCACCTTCACCATTTTTGTCTAAAATGACCGGTTGCGCTTGCTCCGCAATGATTTGCACCTCTGTCAGAGGCTTCATACCACCACGTTCCAATGCCGCATCTTCACCATCACCACCAAAACGCAGGTTAGCTAACTTGCCTTGGCCTTCAATTAAGTGACCATACACATCATATTGGTCAACGCTATAGCGCTTACGACCAAAGAACGCATCGTATGGATCCGGGGTTTTAAAATCGGTGATATTCAAGACACCTGTATCGACAGCAGACAGCAACACGTTCACTTTTTCAGGCAGTGGCTTGCCATCTTGAGAAGTGGCTTTGATCTTCACTTTCAGATCTTCATTTGGGCGCATTTTTGTCGGCGCGTTCAGTGCCAATGCAATCTTACGATTTTCATCTGCTAGCGGCAGATGTAATACCCCAACCGCGCGTTTAACAGTCGCCTCTTTAGAATCATCCCCCGGGCGAACAACCACCGCTGAGATATATAAATCATGGCGCGCCCACTCTTTATTCACAGGCACTTCCACATCTAATCCGCCAGCTGGGACATCAATTTCCTGCCACCATAATGGCGCGCTGCTGGATTCAAGCAGAATATAGCCTTTACCTGCTTTTGGCGCTTCAATATGAACTTTCGCTTTTTCACCTGGTAAGTAAGCAGGTTTGTTCAAGCTTAATTTCACTTGGTCGGGACGTACAGAACCGCTGCCCCCCGTATTATCTTGCCAAGAGTAGCCCGCCCAAAATTGAATGCTACTTACCAGTTGATTCTCAGAGTTAGTAATTTCTAAACGGAATGAACCCCAATCTACAGGGAATGAAATCTTAGCGGTACCATCTTTCGCAATGGTGATATTTTCATTCGCCATCACGAGATCTTTTTGATCGTAATTAGATACCCAACCGCCACTTTCTGACCAGCTCCAGTAATAATCGCGGCGCTCATACACTAAACGTGCTGTGAGGTTATCAGCCGCAAGCTTGTTCCCTGCCATATCAGCCATGACAATTTCGAACTCAGCTAATGAATTTTCATCGACGTTATAACGCTTCGCGTAGCGATCTGTACGGTAATCGTAGATCTCTTTTTTCTCAAAGAGAGGACGAATGCCCACCAATTTTTTCGCTGGCCAAATCGCTTGCTCAGCACGACGAGTTACTGGCCGACCTCCTGCCTCTAATAAGCTAGCTTGCAGAACCGCTGTAATTGGTGAACGGGTTGATTCCCAGTTACTTTGCGGCAAGGAAATCACAGTTTCACCGCTACCATCTAAGGTTAAATCAAACTCATCCAGTTTACGTGGTAAACCTTCTTCATTCGTCGCACCGAATTCAAAGCCCGGCAATTTCGCAACCGCTTCACGATTTGCTTTCAGCAACACTTGCCCTTGCAACTGATTATCCGCGGCTGGGGCGCCGTAGAGGTAACGACCTTTAATGTCAAAGTCAACGGGCTGCGAACTTAATACCGGCTTCTCACTGCCTGTAATATCCAGCGCCATACGCTCTGGCATAAAATCTTCAACATTGAATTTGTAATAACGTTGTGGTGAACCATCACCTAAATCAAAACGCAGTGACCAACCACCCGTTTCAGCATTTTTCGGGATCTCTAGCTGATACTGGTACAGACCATCTTGTTTTTCATCCCCTTGCCATACAAAGCTCTTGTAGACTTGCCCATCCGTCTTTAAGACATCCACTTTGACTGGCTGAGATTTCACTGGCTGGCCATCGCCATCACGCAGTAAGCCATTCACTAGCAGTAATTCGCCCGGACGATATAAATCACGAGGACCAAATACAAAGAACTGTTTTGCATAGCCTGAAGGGCCTGAAATATCAAACTCAGACAGGTCTAATGCGGGTTGAGTCAAGTCAATCATACTGGTTTGCCCTTCGTGGGTTGCCAGTAATAATTTGCCACCAGCCAGTTTGTCTAACTGTGCATGACCGTCACCATCAGTCGTGCCTTTGGTGACTAATTGACCTTTTTCATCCAAAATACGCAGCTCGACACCTTTGATCGCCGAACCTTTGGCTAATGATTGAGTGAAAATATCCACACGATCATGATAGCTATGTAATGACACGCCGATATCACTGAGCGTAAAGACTGTCGCAGGGAATTGATAACTGTAGCTACCCGCTTTTTGCATAATAGCTAAGTAGACGCCATCTTGTTGTAGCTCTTTAATATCTTTTAATGGCAACAGAATGGATTGGCGGGTATTTTTATCTGGGTTTAAATCGAAACGCCCTGTGTAGGCTAATTCGACTTTATCGAGGAATTCATCGGAATACCAATATTCATAGTTACTGCGGTATTGCCACATCGCGAGGAATTGCGGTAATTGCTTTTCATCTACTCGAAAGAAATTCACGTCGATTTTATCCACGTTCAGCGCAATCACTGGCAAGCCTTGGGCAACTTTGCTTGGCAGCAAAGAGCCTTTACTTGCGAATCCAACGGTTGGAATAATTTGCGCCGTTTGGAATTTCTTCTCAAAGCTGTTGTTGATGGTGCGTTCGTTAACCGCTTTTATTCCCGGATTAACCGAAAGGTTTAATTCTTTTGATGGCGGTAAATGGCGGAATCGCAACTCCATCTGGTTATCAGATAGCTCCCAATCTCCATCCAGCTTGCCTGATTTCACATCCACCAGATTCAGATACTGACTAAAGTTTTGATTCGGTTGTAAAGGTACCGAGAACGTCACGACCATGGCGCTCGCACCATCTAGCTGTAATTCTGAGGCATCCAAAATTTCCAGATCTTTCCCGGCATATTTCTTCACTAACTCTTCATTGGAAAGCTTAGGCGCAGCCTGTTTGGGCTCTGCAACGGGTGCTGTTTTGGTACTTGTTTCTGCCGCAGAGGTTGAGACTTTACTCTCTTTTTTCGTCGTATCGTCTGTATTATCGCAACCCGCTAGTGCCATAACGGACGCTAAGGCCAATGCTACATAACGCTTTTTCGTTTTTAAACCCGCCAATGAAGTCCAACTTGATTGTTGTTTCATTACCGCCCCATCCCTTATTAAGTTAATTTATTATGTTCATGAAGCCCAAGAAAATGCTTGAACTTAAATACGTTGCGATGATTGAGCTTAGTGTGTAATCCGCAATAATAAGTATGCGCATTAATTGAATACATAATTTAACAGAATGTAACACCCACACCTATCAGACAAAACGGAAAAAACAGCATGAAAAAATAAAGACACGGAGAAATCCGGTCTTTATTTTGAATAAGAAGAGAATTAGGTATTTTTGATGGGAATACTATCGCGCAGGAAGCTGCCTAATCGGCGTTGATAAAATGGCGCAACATGCTGGGTAATAAAGTGACTTAACCCTTTTTCGTCTTCATTAACGATGCAAAAATCAATAGATTCATCCTCATCGATATATTCGCACGCGGTTGCACCAGCTTCTTGAATAATTTCATTGATATCTTCTGCACCTGGGACAAATTCCAAAGCTATCATCAAAATATCATCAAATTGTTCATCTTCCACTTCTTGGACTGAAACAATAAACGCGCGTCGTACGACTTTATGCTGTTTAAAAAACTCACTAAGCGCCGCTGTCAGCTCTTCAGGTTCTTGTTCGAGAACGCTTAATTTTAATGAAGAGCCTTCAGGCACCGTAAGTTCAGTAAATTGAACATCGGATTGCGAGTCTGTTGTTAGGTTTTGGGATTGTTGTGTCATTCAATATCCTCTATAACCAAAAATAATGTCGTCTAAATTCAAAAACCATTCATGTTAAAGAAAAAATCGCAGGTTGCATTGACTGCACCACTGCGATTTCATTATAACGCGAATTATTTTGATTTTTTGAGAAGTAAGTTAGCTAATGTTCTCACACCAATCCCCGTTGCCCCTTCAGCCCATAAGCTCACTGGCGATTTACGGTAAGTTGCTGAGCAATCGATATGTACCCAATTTTGACGGTAGTTTTCAACAAAGTAAGACAAGAAGGCTGCCGCTGTGCTTGCACCCGCAGTATGCGAAGGCGCTGCAATATTATTCAGGTCAGCAAAACCAGAAGGCAGTTGTTGACGATGGAATTCAGCTAATGGTAAGCGCCAGAATAATTCGAACTCTTCATCTGATGCTGACATTAATTCTGCGACTAATTTGTCATCGAAACTCAATACTGAGTGGTAGTCATTACCCACTGCTGTTTTCGCTGCTCCTGTTAAGGTTGCGGCATCGATTAATAACGTTGGTTTCTCTTTGCTTGCATCAATCAGACCATCTGCTAACACTAAGCGGCCTTCCGCATCGGTATTCATGATTTCAACAGATTTACCATTACGATAACGAATAATATCCCCTAATTTAAACGCATTACCGCTTACCATGTTATCTGCAATGCACAGGAATAATTTCACGCGTTTGTTTAAACCACGAGTGATCGCGAGCGCTAAAGAACCGACTAATGTTGCCGCACCGCCCATATCCGCTTTCATCGAATTCATCGAAGCAGATGGCTTAATGCTATAACCCCCTGAATCGAAGGTAATGCCTTTACCCACTAAACAGGCAAACACAGGCGTTTTTTCATCTTTACCTGGGTTGTAATCCAATGCCAACAATACTGGCGGGCGGCTTGAACCACGACCCACAGTATGAATACCTGCATAACCTTGTTCTAATAGGTCATCGCCTTTGACAATGCGGTAACTGATATCTTGAGCGCCGACTTTGCACAGTAAGTCGATTGAACGCTGAGCCAGTTGCTCAGGGCCTAATTCTTCGGCAGGAGCATTGATCGTGTCACGAACCCAATCAATCGTGTTGATACGTTGCTCTAATTCTTTGCGATCTGCTTCTTGCAGTGCTGGCCATTCGATGGTTCTCGCCCCTTTTGGTGCACGGAAACCTTGCCAAAATGCCCAACTTTTTTCTAAGTCCCAACCTTCGCCAGTTAATGAAACATTACGAATGCCTTGGCTATCTAACTTACGACCAGCACTTTGTACGGCACACAGTTTACCTGGGTGCTTAAGGTGGATAGTCATGCCTTTATCGTTTGAGCTTAATAGAGCGCCTTCACCCCAGCATGGTGCTGCAGGTTCGCATGTAATCATGACTGGCATAATTTGTTTGGTCATTATTTTTCTCACTTTATCCACTACGTTGATTATTGCGGGATCTTGAATTTAGCTTATCACTTTCTGCTATCAATCTTTGCTAATTCGCCAACTATACCCTAAAAACGGCAATATTATTGAATTTAGTTCCTATCGGACCGATTGATTCATTTAAAGTATTTTACTTGCTGTAAGGTCTTGGCGCAGATGAAAAAAAACCGGATGCAACCTGTTCAGCGCTATCCGGTTTTTTATCCACGAAAATTATTCGTACTCGTCCAGCCAGACTAACAGAATAGCTTCGAGGATTTTTTCGTTAGATTTTTGTGGATCATCATCAAAATCTTCTAAGTCGCAGATCCATTGATGCATATCCGTGAAACGCACGGTTTTTGGGTCTGTATCCGGGTAAGCATCATAGAGTGCTTCACCGATTTCACGACTGTTTGTCCACTTTAGGCTCATATTTTTTCCAAATTCTACAAAGTAAGTTTTTGGGGATTATACCGCTCTAAATAATATTGCCTAATACTTTTAATTTACTCACTATTTTTAGTTAGCTGAGGTAAGTCTATCAGCGTCTCCAAACACGCGAGAGTGATACCATGCTCCCTTAAGGCAGTGAATAAACCATTAGACGAAACATGAGAACAACCGAGTTTATCTTTAATATGTTGAATTCTTTTATGCTCATTAGCTTCCGCACATCCTTGAATATAGCTAATTTCTTTGACTTTACAGTGCGATAATAACAAACGAATTGTGATCATTTCTTTGCGCGTAAAACGAATATGACCAAAACGCATATATTTGTGAGGGTTTAATAATTCTGGTGCTGCATTTTTTGTTTTCCCTAATAATTTGGTATCTAAGGATATATTAGCCCGCATAGGTAGGACAACTTCAGGGCTTTTTTTCCACAACTGGTAGGCATACTCTGAAATAATAGGGCGATGCTTATAGATGGATAACATATCTGAGAATGTCAGTTGCTTATTTGAATTTACCGTTGTGATTTCAAAGGTATTTTCATATCGATTACAAAAGTCTACTTTAAACTTGTTCTTTTTAGCCTTAGCAAGAATTTGCTGTAGTGAATCTGAGTAGTTATTCCAATATTGCAGGCTTGATTTTAGTCGCTCTTCCACTAATTTATCTAAATCATTAGCTATAGAAACCAATTGCCACTCATAATTATTGGAGGCTATATGCATATTTTTATTTTTTATATCTATACAAAAGTAGGTGATATCAATATCATGCCAGTCAAATATACTTGAAAATTCATTTTTAAAATTATTGCATACCCCTTCAAACACTAAACTTTCTACATTCATTTTATATCCCTCAAATTCTTTAAATTTCAATGTTTATATTTCACTTCCAGATAATTAAATATTTCTTCTATATATAATGAATCGTAGTGAACCACAAAACGTTAAGAACAAACCGATATAAACCACATTTATCGATGCAAGATATGTGATTACCAAAGGTGAAAAGCCCCCAAAAAGCATTGCTGCAAAATTAAACCCAAGAGCTAATGTAACGATCTTTCCTTTAGCAGCCTTAAATAAAATAAAAGGAGTTGTAGCTAAAATCATGGCAGCGTAAATATTGATAATAAACTGTGATAATATAATTAATTCAATGGATTGAGTATTTATCATTACATAAGCTGGAATAGAAAAAAACACCATGAAAATGACACCTAGATTAAATACCTTTTCCACGGCATTATATTTATCCGCTAGCCACCCGAAAATTAACATTAATAAAAGTGCTAGAATTGCAAGTGATAATGCCCAGTTAGTTTTATCTACGATAACTTGCATTTTATCAAGAAGTACAACGGTTGAAAAATGTTGTACAAAGAACATAATATTCCCTGGTATCGTTAATAAAAATACTGAAAACATATGAGTATAATTGACCTTTTCTTCATTAATTTCTTTAGTATTATTCTCTGGTAATTTAATTCTAAACCAAAAACTGATTGCAATATTAAGTAAACCTAAAAACAATGGAATTCGCCAGCCTACCCTTTGCATAAATTCTGGCTCTAAAAAGTACTCAAGAGAAAAAACGACACTTAATGAAAAAATAATACCAAGTAATGTACTACCATTTATTATGGCTGATAGCCTTGCCTTTTCATTATGTTTAGAGTGATTAAAAAGATAGGTTATTAATGATGGATATTCCCCTGCATAACTAAATGCCAATGCCATTTGTAAAATTAAAATAGCAATAGGCGTATAATTACCTAATAAACTAATAGGTAATAAAGCCATGCAAAGTGTTGCTGTCCCTGTAATAAAACTTGTTAATACTAAAGCGGATTTTTTACCTTTTATATCCGCATAGCGCCCTATTACATAAGCACCAATGGGTCGAATAATAAATCGCAATGCAAATATTCCCCATACCATTTCAGTCGCTTGGTTATAACCCAGCCGTTCTAATTCTGCACTTAAATAACCCGATATAGCAGCAAAAATAGCAATATCATAATACTCCAATGTATTTCCTGCTACGGCACCAAATCGATACTTCCATTTCATAATAAAATCCTTTTTATATAATATAAAAATTACCAATTTAAATAATAAGTAATTTATAGGCTTCCTTTGACCAATGGAGGTTTATTTATATCATCGAGAGGGAGAAATAAAAAGAATGGATTTAAATTAAAAATTAAAATTAAAAGGTTAATATTTTAATTAATTAAATATGAAAAATAAGCAGGATGAAATTTAAATCATGCTTTCGAAATATAAAAACTTGATGCTCTAAATAGTTCGTGCTGTAGCTAGGCGGCAAAGGAGCTAATCCCTAGGAGCATACACAAGTATGTGACTAGGGTTAGCGAGTGTAGCCAACAACGCTACGGCGCGAACTATGACGAGCCTAGGCGGCAAAGGTGCTAATCCCTAGAAGCATACACAAGTATGTGACTAGGGTTAGCGAGTGTAGCCAACAACGCTACGGTGAGAACTATGACGAGCGAGTCGATAACGCTACGGCGTGAACTACATAACGAGCATCAGTGTTCACGGGCATGGTTAATCGTATACTTCGGAATATCCACAACAAGATCCTCATCCGCCACCAATGCCTGGCAGCTTAGACGGCTTTCTGGCTCAAGGCCCCATGCTTTATCTAGCATGTCATCTTCGAGTTCGCTGCTCTCTTCGAGTGAATCAAAGCCTTCACGAACGATGCAGTGGCAGGTTGTGCATGCGCAGGATTTTTCGCAGGCATGGTCGATTTCAATTCCATTGCGCAGTGCTACGTCTAAAATGGATTCGCCCTCTTGTGCTTCGACTACGGCACCTTCCGGACATAATGTACTATGAGGTAAAAAAACGATTTTAGGCATAATTATATCTCATCCACAGAATGGCCTGACAGCGCCTGACGAATTGAAGCATCCATTCGGCGAGCGGCAAATTCTTGGGATTTCTTATCCAGTTGTTTAATTGCATTTTCAATAACAGTAGGGTCTGTGCCTTCTACTGCTTGGATTAACTCATTGACCGCATTATCAATTTCTGACTCTTCGGTTGGAGTCAGTAAATGTGCATCTTGCTCTAATGCGCTCGTTAAACTTTCAAGCACTCTTGCCGCTTCAACTTTTTGCTCCGCTAGGCGGCGCGCATTTAAATCATCTTGCGCGTTAGTCATTGAATCTTTAATCATGGTTGAAATTTCGGTGTCAGTTAAACCGTAGGATGGCTTAACTTGAATCGATGCGGCAACACCCGTGGATTTTTCCATGGCACTCACGCTGAGTAAGCCATCGGCATCCACTTGGAATGTGACACGAATATGTGCGCCACCTGCCGCCATTGGCGGAATGTCACGCAGTGTAAAGCGGGCTAATGAACGACAATCCGAAACCATTTCACGCTCACCTTGTACAACGTGAACGCTCATCGCGGTTTGTCCATCTTTAAATGTTGTGAACTCTTGCGCACGGGCTACAGGGATAGTGGTATTTCGTGGGATCACTTTTTCCACTAAGCCGCCCATGGTTTCCAAACCTAATGACAGCGGGATCACATCCAATAGCAGCATATCGCTATCCGGTTTATTTCCTACTAAAATATCGGCTTGAATTGCAGCACCGATAGCAACAACTTTATCGGGGTCAATAGAGGTTAATGGCGTACGACCAAAAAACTCACCCACTTTTTCACGAACTAATGGTACGCGAGTCGAACCGCCAACCATAACCACATTTAAAACATCGTCATTTTCTACGCCAGCATCTTTTAAGGCTCGACGACACGCCATCAGTGTACGCTTGATGTGAGTTTCAATCAGTGATTCAAAGGTTTCACGGCTAACTGTACCTTGCCAATTTGGTAGAGTGATTGTCGCGGCATCAGCGTCACTTAATGCGATTTTTGTTTCGGTGGCAATGTTCAATAATTGGCGCGTTAAACGGTGATCACCCTGAATGGAAAGCCCCGCTTGCTGTGCAATCCACTGCGCTAATACGTGGTCAAAATCATCGCCACCTAACGCCGTATCACCACCTGTTGCCAACACTTCAAAAACACCGCGGCTCAGGCGTAAAATCGAAACGTCAAATGTACCGCCACCTAAATCATAAACAGCAATCACCCCTTCCTGACCGGAATCTAAGCCATAAGCAATCGCGGCAGCAGTAGGTTCATTCAGTAAACGCAAAACATGCAAGCCCGCCAAACGAGCTGCATCTTTAGTGCCTTGGCGCTGAGCATCATCAAAGTAAGCTGGAACCGTGATCACCACGCCATCCATTTCACCGCCAAGGGTTTGTTCGGCACGCTTTGCTAACGTTTTTAAAATATCTGAGGAAACTTGAATAGGATCTACTTGCCCTGCTGCTGTTTGAATAAATGGCAGGCCGTTTTCACTCGCTGTTAGCTGGTAAGGTAAACCCGGGTAACGTTTTTGAATATCGGCTAATGAACGTCCCATCATGCGTTTCACTGAAATCACGGTGTTGACAGGATCTTGTTCAGATAATTGTTTCGCTTCCCAACCAACAATGCGATTATCTTCTTGATAATTCACTACAGAAGGAAGCAAATAACGACCTTGTTCATCGGGTAATACCGCCGCTTCACCACTACGAACAGTGGCAATCAGAGAGTGTGTTGTACCAAGATCGATCCCTGCTGCCAACTTTCGTTGGTGCGGCGCAGCGGTCATTCCTGGTTCGCTAATTTGTAATAAAGACATAATCGTTTTCTCTTAAAAGTCGTCTAGTAACCGTTCTTCGAGTTGCTCAGCTTGTTGCTGTAACTTATCGAGAAAACGCAATTTCCGGACGGTATCAGCGGCTTTTTCCCACTGCATCGCATCAAGTTCTGAAACCATCAAGGCGCTGCGCGTCTGCTGCATTTGTTTGACATTTTTCATAAAGGCAGACACCCTTTCAAGGGCTTGCGGGCTGTTTTCGATGTTATCTAACTCTTCGCGTAATTCGAGTTGCTCCATCAAGAATGCCGTGTCATGCATGGTATGTTGTTCGTTATTTATATCAAAACCATGTAATAGCAGCATATATTCCGCACGTTTCAGCGGATGTCGAAGGGATTGATATGCCGCATTGATAGTCGCAGCATGTTGGAGTGCTTGCATTTTTTCCTGTTCTGAACAGGTTGCAAAGCGATCGGGATGATATTGTCGCTGTAATTCTTGAAAGCGATGTGTGAGTTGCTCGCTGTCAATCGCGTAATTAGGGGTTAGCCCAAAAAGAGTAAAGTAATCCATAAGTGCTCAGTTTCTCGAACCGGGTACCAATGTAGCTAAGCTTAGCTAAAGATCATGTGGTCATTAACGCCACGTTAGTTACATTGGTCAAGTCATGCTCATTTAAAGACATTATACGTGAAAACTTTCACCGCATCCGCATTCACTGTTAACGTTAGGGTTATTAAATTTAAACCCTTCGTTTAAGCCTTCTTTTACGAAATCCAGCTCAGTGCCGTCTAAATAAACCATGCTTTTGCCATCAATGATGACCTTAACACCTTTGTCTTCAAAAACGGTGTCTTCTTCATTAATTACATCAGCGAATTCAAGCACGTATGCCATTCCCGAGCAACCTGAAGTTCTTACACCTAAACGCAAGCCTTCGCCTTTACCACGATTATTCAAAAATGCTTGAATTCGTTGCGCTGCACTTTCAGTAAGAGAAATCGACATTGCAAACCTCACTTTAGAAACAAACAAGGCAGATGCTAGAAATTATTAGCATCCGCCTTCAAATCATCGGTACAACTCATTATATTTAAAGTTGCATAATAAATACATCTTTAATTAATTTGAGTTTAACTATCAGTCGTGGGCTGTCCGTTTTTGTTGTTTATATGGTCTAAGGTACAGCCCTTACTTACTGATATTTATCTATTATTTGCCTTGGCGTTTGCTTTTGTAATCAGCAATAGCAGCTTTGATTGCATCTTCAGCTAGAATTGAGCAGTGAATTTTCACTGGTGGTAATTCTAATTCTTCCGCGATCGCTGTATTTTTGATTGACTCAGCTTCGTCTAAGCTTTTGCCTTTCATCCACTCAGTTACCAATGAACTTGATGCAATTGCAGAGCCACAACCATAGGTTTTGAAACGTGCATCTTCAATGATACCGTCATCATTTACCTTGATTTGTAACTTCATAACGTCACCACAAGCAGGTGCACCTACCATACCGCTACCCACGCTTGGATCATTGTTATCAAATGAACCGACGTTACGTGGATTTTCATAATGATCGATAACTTTTTCGCTGTAAGCCATTTTTAAACTCCTGAAACTGTCTGATTAATGGTGAGACCATTCGATGCTGTTGAGATCTACGCCTGCTTTAAACATATCCCATAAAGGAGACAGCTCACGTAAGTGGCCGATCGCACCATGAATTTGTTTAATTGCATAGTCAATTTCTTCTTCTGTCGTAAAGCGACCTAAAGAAAAACGAATTGAGCTATGAGCCAGTTCATCATTCATACCTAAAGCACGCAGCACGTATGAAGGTTCTAAGCTTGCAGAAGTACATGCTGAACCAGAGGAAACTGCTAAATCTTTCAGCGACATCATCAATGACTCACCTTCAACATAGTTGAAGCTGACGTTCAGAATGTGCGGCGCACCATTTTCTAAGTCACCGTTAAGGTAAACTTCTTCGATATCTTTAATACCATTCCATAAACGTAAGCGTAAACCACGCAGACGTTCAGATTCTTGAGCCATTTCTTCTTTAGCGATACGGTAAGCTTCGCCCATGCCCACGATTTGGTGGACAGGTAAAGTGCCTGAACGCATACCACGTTCATGACCACCACCATGTTGCTGTGCTTCCAAGCGGATACGCGGTTTACGACGAACATACAGTGCGCCGATACCCATTGGTCCGTACAGTTTGTGTGCAGAGAATGACATCAGGTCAACTTTCAACGCTGACAGGTCGATAGGTAATTTACCAACGCTTTGCGTTGCATCAACGTGGAATACGATACCACGGCTACGGCATAATTCGCCGATTGTCGCGATGTCCTGAACAATACCGATTTCGTTATTCACGTGCATGATTGACACTAAAATAGTGTCTTCGCGCATTGCCGCTTCTAACTCTTTCAGGTCAATTAAACCGTTGCTTTGAGGTGCTAAGTAAGTCACTTCAAAACCTTCACGCTCTAATTGACGGCATGTATCCAGAACCGCTTTATGTTCTGTTTTACAAGTGATGACGTGCTTGCCTTTTTTCTGATAGAACTGGGCAGCACCTTTGATAGCTAAGTTATCAGATTCTGTTGCACCTGATGTGAAAACGATTTCACGAGGATCAGCATTCACTAATTCAGCGATTTGATTACGAGCAATATCTACAGCCTCTTCAGCTTGCCAGCCGAAACGGTGTGAACGAGATGCTGGGTTACCAAAATTCCCATCCATTGTTAGACATTGCATCATTTTTTCAGCAACGCGTGGGTCAACAGGCGTAGTCGCTGAATAATCTAGATAAATCGGTAATTTCATTGCTCACATACTCCAAAGGACAAGACAACTTTGCCTTTAATTTTTTAATGACCCCACTGGTGCAAGCCGCTATAGGCTGGGCTTTTTCACCATTTGGTGATCGACTGCAATTTATAATCTATCTTATGTTAGATACGGACTTATTTAGGCACGAACATTGATAATGGATTCTGGCGTAATGCCGTTCGGCATTGTTTTACGCTTTTCATTATCTTGCCTATCAGCAACATCCAGAACTTCTTGATTCTTAACCAGCTCATCAAGGCTGATGCTGCTGAGAAAACTGGTAATTCTGTCACTTAGATCACGCCACAATGCGTGAGTTAAGCAGCGGTCGCCATTTTGACAACCTTCTTTGTTACCCTGACAACGGGTTGCATCCACGGATTCATCCACCGCAGCAATTACTTCAGCAACAAAAATTTGGTCAGCATCACGCCCAAGCAGATAACCGCCACCGGGACCGCGAACGCTAGAGACTAAATCGTTTTTACGTAAACGAGAGAAGAGTTGCTCAAGATAAGAGAGGGAGATTCCCTGACGTTCAGAAATGTCAGCTAAAGGTACTGGACCTGTCTGAGAGTGTAACGCGACATCTAGCATCGCAGTTACTGCGTAACGCCCTTTAGAAGTGAGTCTCATAACATAAATACTCCGTGGTAAAATATGCAGCAATTGTGACATACCTGAGTAATTTGGTCAACTATTTACCTGACTAATTTACTCAAGTATTATGCTCACTTTACCACGGCATTAACCTCATTTTTTCGCCCATTTTTCCATTGATGTCAAAATGCCACGAAGAATGTGCAACTCTTGGGTTTCAACATGAGCGCGGGTAAATAAACGTCGCAGTTTATTCATAATTAACCCCGGGTGCGCCTTGCGAATAAAGCCCGATTCATTCAATACGCTTTCAAGATGAACATAGAAACGCTCTAGATCTTCAGCCGGTGGGTATTCTACCTCATCATCGGTCGATGTTTGCGTATTTTTTTCTTCCATTGCCAAATACGCCATGCGGATCTCGTAGCTAACTAATTGAACCGCCATTGCTAAATTCAGCGAACCATATTCTGGGTTGGTAGGAATATACAAATGATAGTTACATTTTTGCAATTCTTCGTTGGTTAAACCAACACGCTCACGACCAAAAACAATCGCTACTGGTGACTCTTTTGACTGTTCAACAGATTTCACACCACATTCACGAGGCTCGACCATTGGCCAAGAAAGTGTACGAGAACGCGCACTGGTACCAATGACTAATTTGCACCCTTCTAATGCTTCATCGAGAGATTTTACGATTTTTGCATTGCCAATAACATCGCTTGCTCCCGCAGATAACGCGATAGCATGAGAATCAGGTTCAACCAGTGGATTAACTAAATAGAGATTTGAAAGCCCCATGGTTTTCATTGCGCGAGCCGTTGAGCCCATATTGCCAGTGTGTGAGGTTTCAACAAGAACGATACGAATATTTTCTAGCATGGTTTATACGTTGTCATGAAAAATTAATCGCAAGAGTCTAACACAAAATTGCTTATTGTGACGAACATCTATATACTTTGCGTCTCTTGATTTTCGTTCTTTAACATCCCAGTGGAAAATACCCATGCATCCGATGCTTAACATCGCCATACGTGCTGCACGTAAGGCTGGTAATTACATAGCTAAAAACTATGAAGATCCTCAGAACGTAACAGTAACCCAAAAGGGTGCTAACGATTTCGTCACTAACGTTGACCGTGACGCTGAACAAATCATCGTTGATATTATTCGTAAATCTTACCCAGACCACACTATCATCACTGAAGAAAGTGGTGAATTATTAGGTAAAGATGATGATATTCAATGGGTAATTGATCCACTGGATGGCACCACCAACTTCACAAAACGTTTTCCTCACTTCTCAGTTTCTATCGCTGTACGCGTAAAAGGCCGTACAGAGGTTGCTGCTGTCTATGACCCAATGCGTAACGAATTATTTACTGCGGTACGTGGTCAAGGCGCTCAAATGAACGGTTACCGTTTACGTATGGCTGAGAAGCGCGACCTTGAAGGCGCAGTTGTCGCAACTGGCTTCCCATTCAAACACAAACAACACGCGTCTATCTACATGAATATCATGGGTAAAATGTTTGATCAATGTGCAGATTTCCGTCGCACAGGTTCAGCGGCTCTGGATTTATGTTACGTGGCGGCAGGCCGTGTGGATGCATACTTCGAAATCGGTTTAAAACCATGGGATTTCTTAGGCGGTGAACTGATCATGCGTGAAGCTGGCGGGATCATGACTGACTTCGTAGGCGGTCACAACTATTTAGCATCAGGTAACTTAGTCGCAGGTAGCCCACGCGTTGTTCGTGACATTCTGGCTGCAATGAAAGATGAATTATCTGAAGCATTAAAACGTTAATTTAACCCTCGTTAAATTTGCTAAAAAGGGCGCTAGTGAAAACTAAGCGCCCTTTTTATTATTGGGTTACGGTAACTTCAGACTAAGACTGAGCCATCACTTTTGGTCGAATAAATAGCGCAGGCACCGCTAAAAGCGCCATTAAATAAAACACGACGCCATGTTGGTCAGGCATACGTTCATAAATATAACCGACCATAATGGTGATCACCGCAAGCCCTCCCCCAGTCGCTAATGCAGAATAAGCACCTTGCAACGGTATAATTTCATTTTCTTTACGCGCACTAATAAAACGCATTGCCGCTAAGTGGCAAACGGTAAAGGTGCCGCTATGCAAGATTTGAACAATAATTAAGACCGGTAATGCAGTAAATGCCCCCATCATTCCCCAGCGGACAATTCCACAAACTGCAGATAATAAGAGTAAATTACGTGCGCTCCAACGCCGGAATAATCGATGGCTCAGCATAAATACAATCACTTCTGCCACCACACCCAGCGACCATAAATTACCAATCACTAAATCGGAATAACCCGCTTCTTTCCAGAACAGCGAAGCAAAACCGTAATACGCAGCATGGGCACCTTGCAACAACGTGACACAGATTAAAAACAACAACACGTTTTTATCTGCAATCAGCTGTTTGAATGAGACCTTATTGGCGCCATTCACTTTCGCCACACCTGCGGGCATAATCGCCGGTTTTAACATCGCTCCCAATAATAGGGCAGCGCAGCTTACCACCAGCGCCACCATGATAGAAGTATGTCCCCACACACCAGCGAAATAGCCCATCGACGATGAGCCAATAATAAAGGCGATAGAGCCCCAAACACGGATTTTACCATAATCAAAAGTAAACTGTTTTTGCCATGTTCCCGCCAATGAATCGCCAAGTGGCACCATAGGGGCAAAAAATAGGTTAAACCCTATCATGACAAACATTAGCCAAGCCCAATGGGACCCAAATGAAAACCCAATGGAGAAAATAAGGGAAAGCGCCGCCAGTAATCGCAATGCATTGATAAGCTTAGAAGGCTCTTTAACTTGGGGGGTGATAAACATTGCGCCGAGAAAACGTGCCGCAAGCCCGATACCTAACAAAAGCCCTATCATTTCTGCATCAATTCCCTCACCTTGTAGCCATACTGACCAAAATGGTAAGAAAATGCTGTAAGCAAAAAAGTAGGTAAAATAATCAATCGCTAGCCAACGCGTTGATGGAATAACCATCACTCCTCCCTTATTTTCATATCCCCCTCCCTATGAAGGGGTTTACAACCGACAACAAAAAACCCGCTTTTACAAAGTGTAGAAGCGGGTTTATCATGCTAATTCAGCTTACTTTATGGGCATATCGCCATTATGCATAAACTGGGTATTTTTTGCAGATAGCTAATACTTTCTGTTTAACAGCTTCAATGGTCGCTTCGTCATTGAGGTTATCCAGAATATCACACATCCAGCCAGCTAGCTCGCGTGCATCTGCTTCATTGAAGCCACGACGTGTAATTGCAGGAGAACCGATACGCACACCAGAAGTCACAAACGGACTCTTCGGATCGTTAGGTACGCTATTTTTGTTTACAGTAATGTTTGCGCGACCCAGTGCAGCGTCAGCGTCTTTACCTGTGATGTCTTTGTCAACTAAGTCAACTAAGAACAGGTGGTTTTCAGTACCGCCAGACACCACTTTAAAGCCACGTTTTTGGAAAACTTCAACCATCGCTTTCGCATTTTTAGCGACTTGCTGTTGGTAAGTTTTGAACGCAGGCTCCATCGCTTCTTTCAGTGCTACCGCTTTACCTGCGATAACGTGCATCAGAGGACCGCCTTGTGAACCTGGGAATACCGCAGAGTTCAGACGCTTGTACAGATCTTCATCGCCGCCTTTAGCTAAAATCAGACCACCGCGTGGGCCCGCTAATGTTTTATGCGTTGTTGTAGTAACGACGTGTGCATGTGGAACTGGGTTAGGATAAACACCCGCCGCCACCAGACCCGCAACGTGAGCCATATCAACGAACAGATAAGCACCGATGCTGTCAGCGATTTCACGCATCTTAGCCCAATCAACTACACCAGAATACGCAGAGAAGCCACCGATGATCATTTTTGGTTGATGTTTTTTCGCTTGAGCCGCGATATCGTCGTAATCGATTTTACCGCTTTCATCGATACCGTAAGGAACAATGTTATACAGTTTACCGGAGAAGTTTACTGGAGAACCGTGAGTTAAGTGACCGCCGTGCGCAAGGTTCATACCTAATACAGTGTCACCTGGTTGCAGTAACGCCATATAGACGGCAGCATTAGCTTGTGAACCTGAGTGTGGCTGTACGTTTGCGTAGTCAGCACCAAATAACTCTTTTGCACGGTCGATAGCTAATTGCTCAACCACATCAACGAATTCACAACCACCATAATAACGTTTAGTTGGATAACCTTCCGCATACTTATTGGTCAGCTGAGAGCCTTGAGCTTGCATAACTCGTGGGCTGGTATAGTTTTCAGAAGCAATTAATTCAATGTGTTCTTCTTGACGTTGTACTTCTTTTTCCATTGCTTCCCACAGTTGTGGGTCGTAATCTGCAATATTCATTTCACGCTTTAACATTCGCTTCTCCTGCCTCAGCAATTCAATAAGGTAACAATCAATTCAACTTAATGACTGACAGTGTAAACTCTTTTTCGTCATTGAGATAGCCCCTAAGAAAAAATATACGCAAACGATTGCATTAATTTTTTTGCTTTCAGATACCTTTAAACAACACAAAATATAATAGCGCACATTTCAATAATACCGAGACGAATATCTAACTTTGCTAGCTACCTCTAATTTTGCGGTGAATTCCCCCACTTTTTAATGCGTTAATTATTTACATTTCTCGTTAAATATTATAAGTTGCATATAAAATACATGTTTATAAATTCATAATATCATGAAAATAATTCAGGAGTACCTGTATGCTTGACCAACAAACTATCGCCACAATTAAATCCACCATCCCTGCCATCGCAGCAACGGGTCCTAAATTGACGGCTCACTTTTATGACAGAATGTTTAGACAACATCCTGAGCTGAAAGACATTTTCAATATGAGAAATCAAACGAATGGCGATCAGCGTGAAGCTCTATTCAACGCCATTTGCGCTTATGCAGTCCATATTGAAACCCCTGAAGCGTTAATTGGTGCAGTGGAAAAAATTGCGCAAAAACACGCCAGCTTAAACATCAAACCAGAGCATTACCCGATTGTCGGGGAAAACCTGCTCGCTGCCATTGATGAGCTACTGAGCCCGGGTCAAGAAGTATTGGACGCATGGGGAAGAGCTTATGGCGTTCTGGCGGATATTTTTATTAACCGTGAAAGCGCAATTTACCGTGAAAACGCCGAAAAATCTGGCGGATGGGAAGGCTTACGTGAATTTAAAGTCACTAAAAAACAACCTCAAAGTGCCGTTATCACGAGTTTTGAATTCACTCCCGTAGACGGCAAAGCAGTGGCAGATTATCAACCAGGGCAATATATTACTGTGTACCTGAATGAAAATAGTTTTGAAAATCAAGAAATTCGCCAGTATTCACTCACCACTGCGCCAAATGGAAAAAACTACCGCATTGCGGTGAAACGTGAAGAGCAAGGTACCGTTTCTGGCTTCTTACATCAAAATCTCAATGAAGGCGATATTGTTCGTTTAGCGCCACCATGCGGTGATTTTTACCTTGATGTTGAACCGAAAACGCCAGTGACTTTAATTTCTGCTGGCGTCGGTCTAACGCCAATGCTCAGCATGCTTAACCACCTCACCATGCACCAACATCAAGCACCTGTGAATTGGCTGCACGCCGCTGAAAATGGGGATGTACACGCTTTTAATCAAGAAGTTAGTCAATTGATGTCACAACATACTCAAGGTCATTCAGCAGTCTGGTTTAATCAGCCAGCCCCACAAGATAAACTGGGTGAAGATTACCAATACCGTGGATTACTGGATTTAACGCAAGTCAAAGAGAAAGTGCTTCAGCCAAATATGCAATTCTATTTCTGTGGGCCTGTTGGCTTTATGCAACATGTTGGAAAGCAGCTAATTGAAATGGGTGTTGCTACCGATAATATTCATTATGAGTGTTTTGGTCCGCATAAAGTATTACCGTTAAATTAATCGAACTTATTCATTATAGTAAGTTGTTTTTAAAGCTTTAGTTATAAATCATTTTTAATTATTGCGGTAACGGACTCGCATATAAATATATTGTCATCCCATATAAGATATATTTATCCCGTTACCGCATTTTTCATTCTAGTTAAATGGCTTCTTCGTCCTGCTCACCCGTACGAATACGAATGACGCGAGCAACGTCGTACACAAAGATTTTCCCATCACCGATTTTGCCGGTTTGCGCCGTTTGCATAATAGTTTCTACACAGCTTTCAACAATATCGTCTGGCACAACGATTTCAATTTTTACCTTCGGTAAAAAATCCACCATATATTCTGCGCCACGATACAGTTCAGTGTGACCTTTTTGGCGACCAAAGCCTTTCACTTCAGTCACCGTCATACCCGTGATACCCACTTCGGCTAACGCTTCGCGCACATCATCAAGTTTGAATGGCTTTATAATTGCATCAATTTTTTTCATTTTCAGTTCCTGTTATGACCAGTTTTTGCGGCCAAAACCTGAGGTAATCGGATAACGACGATCTTTACCGAAATTACGCATTGTGATCCGCGGTCCAACAGGAGCCTGACGGCGCTTATATTCGTTAATATCGACAAGACGCACAACTTTGCGAACAATTTCTCTATCAAATCCGAGCTTGATAAGGTCAGCTACAGATAAATCTTTTTCTACATAACCGTCTAAGATGGCATCTAACACATCGTAAGGCGGTAAACTATCTTGGTCTAATTGGCCTGGAGCCAGTTCCGCTGAAGGTGGTCTATCAATCACGCGCTGCGGAATTGCCGGCGATATTGTATTACGATATTTAGCCAGTTCAAAGACCAGCGTTTTTGGCACATCTTTAAGGACATCAAAGCCCCCTGCCATATCCCCATACAACGTTGAATACCCAACTGCGGATTCACTTTTATTGCTGGTAGTCAGCACTAAACGACGGCGCTTATTGGACATCGCCATTAAGATCACAGCGCGGCAACGAGCTTGTAAATTCTCTTCGGTGGTATCCGGTTGAGTGCCTTCAAACATCGGCTGCAATTGCGCCATAAAGGCATCAAACATCGGTTCGATGGAAACGATATCAAATTCAACACCCAGTAATTCTGCCTGCTCTTTAGCATCATGAATGCTCATTTCAGAAGTGTAACGGAACGGCATCATAACGGCTTGTACGCGATCTTTACCAATAGCATCCGCCGCGATCGCCACGGTTAATCCTGAATCAATCCCGCCGGATAGCCCTAAAATCGCCCCATTAAAACCATTTTTGTTGATGTAATCACGGGTGGCTAAGACTAATGCTTGGTACACCTGCGCAATTTGAGACGCTTCAGGTTGCTTCCGCTGCTCAGTCACTAATTTCACATCTTCAAAGGTGACTGTCGCCACTTGCTCTGCAAACTCATCCAGTTGGTAGACTTGCTTGCCTTTGTTTGCCAACACTTTCGAGCCGCCATCAAACACGAGTTCATCCTGTCCACCCACTTGGTTAAGATAGACAATCGGCAAACCAGTACGCTGAGCATGTTCCACCAGCAGGTCACTGCGAATATGCTCTTTGTTTAAATCATACGGTGAGGCATTGATAGTGAGAACTAACTCAGCACCCGCCCCTTTCACTGCATCAATCGGCTCGTCATACCAAATATCTTCGCAAATCAATAAACCGAGCTGATAGCCTTTGAATTCCACCACGCACGTTTTTTCCGCCGCAGTGAAATAACGAGGCTCATCAAAAACACCATAATTAGGCAGTTCTTGCTTAAAGTAACGGGCTAATAGCTTTCCTTGGTGGAAAAATGATAATGCATTATAAATTTCATTATCTTCATACCACGGATGACCCACGATAATTCCGCATTGACCGCTAGCTTGTTGTAAACGTTTTAATTGCGCGGTGCATCGCTCTTCAAAATCGTGGCGGAAGAGTAAATCTTCAGGGGAGTACCCTGTTAGAGCCAACTCAGAAAACATGACGATATCAGTATTTTCGGCATGCTCTTCAACAGTTTGCAACATACGCTCGCAGTTGCCTTCGATGTCGCCAACCAACCAGTTAAGTTGTGCCAGAGTGATATTAAGCTTACGGCCCATAACGTGTTTGTTCTCCCTTAATCCTTTAGGCTATAAAGGTTTTATTCTTTAAAATCATTCGCTTCTAAATCGTGACGCCCAAGTAATTTATAAAACTCGGTGCGGTTGCGCCCCGCCATGCGTGCAGCTTGGGTCACGTTCCCTTTGGTCATCTGCAATAATTTACGCAGATAATTTAATTCGAATTGATTACGTGCTTCAACAAAGGTCGGTAGCGCCGTATTTTCTCCTTCCAGAGCTTGGCTAACGAGGGCTTCGCTGATAACTGGAGATGTCGTCAATGCGACACACTGCTCAATCACGTTCACTAACTGGCGCACGTTTCCGGGCCAGCTTGCTGTCATCAAGCACTTCATCGCATCACTCGAAAAACTACGAACAAAGGGTTTATGGCGGTTCGCAGCTTCACGTAATAAATGATTAGCTAATAACGGAATATCTTCCGCACGTTCATTCAATGCAGGGATCCGCAAGTTCACCACATTCAAGCGATAATAGAGATCTTCACGGAACTCATTTTTTTCCATCGCTTTCGGTAAGTTACGGTGAGTCGCAGAAATAATGCGTACATCGATATCTAAATCGCGGTTACTTCCTAGTGGGCGAACCTTACGTTCTTGCAGAACACGCAGCAATTTGACTTGCAACGGCATCGGCATATCACCAATTTCGTCTAAAAAGAGCGTTCCACCGCTGGCTGCAAAAAATAGTCCTTCACGGCTACTGACTGCACCTGTAAACGCGCCTTTAGCATGACCAAACAGTTCAGATTCAAGCAATTGCTCAGGTAATGCGCCACAGTTAATTGCGATAAACGGTTTATGAGCACGCGGACTAACTTTATGAATCGCTTGCGCTAATACTTCTTTACCCGTACCACTTTGCCCATTAATCAGCACACTCACATCCGATTGCGCCACCATATGTGCCTGTTCAAGTAAACGGATCATCAGCGGGCTACGTGTGACAATGCCAGCGCTCCACTCTTCATCACTAATCGGAGTGGAAGATAATGCTAACGCTTCATCAATGGCTTTATAGAGCGCATCTTTATCAACGGGTTTGGTTAAGAAACTAAACACCCCGCGCTGCGTTGCCGCAACCGCATCAGGAATCGAACCATGAGCCGTTAGAATAATCACCGGAAGATTAGGATGGGCTTTTTGCACTTCATCAAACAGTGCCATACCGTCCATTTCATCCATTCGTAAATCACTAATAACGAGGTCAATTTTTTCTTTTTGGAGTAATTTTAGTGCTTCAGGTCCACTTTCCGCTGTTGAGACTTTAAAACCTTCACTACTCAAACGCATACCAAGCAGTTTTAGCAGGCTAGGATCATCATCCACCAAAAGTAAGTTAGCTGACTTACGGCCGGTCATTGTGCTTTATTCTCCGAGGAATTCTGTTCGGCTGAGGCTGGCTTCGTTTCTGATGGCGCAGCAACAGCGGCTTCATCTTCTTTTTCAACTTCATTCGCATTTTTCTTGCGAGAAGAGAGCTGGCGTTCAATATCCGTTAAGTTTTCTAACTTGCGGGAAGTACTATCCAGCTCAAAACGCAGCTTGGCATTATCTTCTTTTAGACGGTCAAGCTTTGCATCCATCTCTTGCTGCATACGCTTATAACGTGCATTCGCATCGGCAAGATTAATCACTTGAACCTGCTGCTCGCGCCACAATTGCAATAATGGGCGAATTGGTGTTGGGAAGTTCAAACTATAGGTGTTGATGCTATCGAGCATTTGGCGACGTTCAGCGATTGTCGGCTCCGCTGAACCTAATAGAATATTTTTAGTAAATGAAGTAGCCCAATCATTCACGTCAATCTTTTTCGCTTCGGCGCGTGCTTTATCAGCATCCATTCTGTCCACACAGCCCATCATACGTAACCAATAGAGGGCATTTTCCTGTGAGACTGGCTCTTGATTTTCCCAAATTGATTCGCAAGAAGCATAACGGTAATCCGTAGTTTTCACTTCAGGGATCACGACTTTAGCTAGGGTTTCTAATGGAGATTGGCCATTCTTCGCGACACACCCGGTTAAAATAAGCGAGAATAAAATCATTCCCAAAGGGGTACTGACGTGGGAAGGCTTCACACTTGTCCCGCGGCGAATTGAGATTGTTTTTGTCTTTAACAATCTCGTTTTTGTCTTCGACAATACTGCGTTACACAATACCGCCAAAAAATCTGTAGACCTGTTTTGCATTATTATTCGTTCTCTGCGGTTAAAGGCAATTCAATTCGGAAGCAAACATCCGCTGATTTATGTGGCACTAGTGATAATTCACCACCCATCTGCTTAATACAATCTTGCGCGATGCTAAGCCCTAACCCACTTCCTTTGACGGCGCCTTTTCTTTGGAGGCTGCCTTGATAGAAAGGTTCAAAAATCATATTTTGCTCAGACTCAGGGATAGGCGTGCCCGTATTGGCAACCTCAATAAGTAATTTATTCCCTGTCCTGCGGCTTGAGATCCAAATATTACCTGATTCGCCACCATAGTGCACCGCATTGGAATAGATATTATCAATAACCCTTCCGAGTAAGGTCGGTTCTGCAAGGCAACTTTCCACTTTTAAGCGGACATCAGTGGTAATATCTTTCGCTCTTGCGGGTAAATTATGTGCATTAACAATATCTTCAATAAGTTTTTTTAAATCGACGTGCTGGGCAACTGGCGGCTCATCAACTAATTTCCGATTATAGTCAAGAAGCTGTTCAATAAGTTGCTGAAGATGCTTACTGCTCTGGTCAAGAATTTCAACCACCTCTTTTTGTGAGCTAGTTAACGGGCCGGCAACCTCATCCGCCAATAATTCCGTTCCTTCTCGCATACTGGCTAATGGTGTTTTCAGCTCATGGGAAATATGGCGTAAAAACTCATGACGCTGGGATTCTAACCAAGCCAACCGCTCACTTAACCAAATAATTCGCTGAGCAATAATCCGCAGCTCTCTTGGACCTTTAAAACGGTCAGTATCATTTTCCAGAGTCAGTCCCGTCCCTAAGCGGTTAATCATGCGTTCAATGATTTTAACCGGGCCGATAATCATACGAGTAAATAATGTCACCAACAGCGCGCTCAACAAGAATAGGATCAATGTTTGCCAACCAAATAGTTGTCCTTTATTGGCAATCGCTTTTTGAAGCTGTTCACCGCGGCTGAAAATAACCTCTCGAGTTTGCTGAACGACAGCCGTATTTTGCGCAGAGAATTGCTCTAAAACTTTGGTAGTGGCTTCCATCGGCTCATTATTTTCACAACTAATCACCTTCAGTTTTTGCAATCCAGTAAATAGCCCTAACACTTCAGGTGTCTCTGGCAAAATGGTTTTTTGGCGTTCCAGCATCTGTTCATAATCAGCAAACTGCTTTTGATACTGCGTCTGTAAGGCTTTATCTTGTAATACACAATACTGGCGATAGCTGCGCTCCATTTCTAGCGCGAGGCTACTCATCGCTTCACTGCGCCGAGCATCAATCAGCGTGGTTTTATTGATATCTGCCGCTTGGTTACTCAATTGTTCTAGACTTTGATAAGCCTGATAAGCCAATACCAATAATGGCAAAAGGACTAACCAAAAAGCCATGACCACTAACTGCCGCAATGAGCGCGGAAAAAGGCGCAATTTACTCAACGCATTCATCTCTTACCTATTTATATGTAATTCAATGGTAGCAGAACTCCCGTTAATGCGAAAAGTGCTGTTTACATTGATGATAGATAAACCATTAGACAGATAGATAGCAATGAACATGCCAAAAAAGTGGATGAAACGTGAATGATTTCAGATAAATAGATTAAATATACTGCGATTGAATAAAAGGATAAATCCGATAGGGAGAAAAGTTGATGCCCCAGAAATGGGAAGGCGGAGGAAAGAATTGCTTCTCACCTCCGCCAGCGATACTCGACATTACGCTTGAGTGTCGATTTTTTTGCATATGATTATGTCTTTTATTAAAGATAATCATATAGGTGGTGCCTCACTCCACGTGTCGCCCTGTGTTTGATAAGGCTCGAAAGCGAATATCGATGATTTGGACGGTAGGCACCTTACTTTGGCATCATTCGGGTTTTATGTGGTATGTTCCCATTTGCTAGGTTTCCCCAAGCTTGGACCTACATAAGCAATTGAATGAGCAACTGATAGATATAATGCACAACCCGTGCCAACATTTCAATAATATTTTTATCCAATTGATTTTTATATAAATTTATTTTCTTATTTATTCATATCATTTTTGAATTGTTATGAATGCAAAGAAATGCCATTAACTCACTACGAATCTGTCTCCAATTTAAGACAGTCAACACCTTAATTTATAAAATTCTTATTTATCAACATGATAAATGTCTCCTTTTAGAGACACTACAGTACCATGTTTGTCGCTAATATTAGACATCACCATCAAATGTCCCTGAATCAACCACTACGTTCGACTTAACCCAGTGATCTTATTGTTTTTTATATTAGCATGGTCAATTTATGATTTTGGCTGTTCCCGCCTTCCCTACGATACTTAAGACTCCTAACGAAAACATGTTACTACCCCCTATACGGAGACTCTATGAGCTTGTCGTTATCCCACTCTTTTTCGCATCTGGAACCAGGCATTCGATTACTTCACAAATCTGTTGGTTTTATTTTTCAGGCGGCTTTACGTGCGGCCGTGAAATTAGAGTTAGCTGAACATCTGCAAAACGGCCCCCAAACCGCAAAGCAAATTGCACAAAAAATTGATGCTAATGCCACGATGATCCATCAAATTTTACGCCTACTTGCGACACAGAATATTTTTACAGCAATTGATAAGCATCGATTCGCAATCACACCAGAGGCTGAATTCCTCCTCGCAGACCATCCATATTCCTTACATGATGCCGTGCTAATGTTCACTGATGACACGTTTTGGAAGCCTTCATTATATTTTGCAGAAATGACTCTGGGGGAGCCTATATTTGAACGTCTGTTTGGCGGAAGTTTCTTTGAATATTGGGAAAAAAAGGCCAATCATCCGGGTAACTTTCATGATGGAATGACCTCATTTGCATCCATAGAAAATCCATTTATCACAGCCAAGTATTCTTTCCCCCCAAATAGCACAATTACCGATATTGGCGGTGGAACGGGAGGTTTACTCCTTGAAGTATTAAAAGTAAATCCAGAAACAAACGGTATTCTCTTCGATATGAAAGCCGTGACAGATAAACACATTTTACATAAGTTAAATGATGATAGCCGCTGGAAAATAGAGAATGGCTCTTTCTTTGAAAAAGTCCCGTGCTCAGATTTTTACCTACTCAAATCTATTTGCCGAGATTGGAATGATGACCATATGATTCAAATACTTAAAATTATTCGTCAGTCGATGAAAAAAACGTCAAAAATATTGTTAATTGATATTCATCTCAACCACGGCAATCAACCTAATTTTGGCAAAAACCTTGGTTTACTCTGTGCCAATTTGGTTGTTGGTGCCGATGAACGCACCAAAGAAGAGCTTGAAAATTTATTGCACCAAGCTGGCTTAAAAGCCACCCACGAAATCAAAACTGACTGTGATTTATCAATTCTTGAAGCCCAAATAAACTAATCCCTTTCTCGCACTCGCTTTTACGGTATTTTAGCAGCGAGTGTATGAAAACTCAGCGAACCCTATTTTATTTGATGGCAAACCCGCCTCATCCCCAAATAAAATATTGCCATCCTATTTATTATCGCTATGATCCTGCGCGTTTCATTTCTGATGTACGTCAGAATTTCATGTTATTCCGCTAGCTTATCCATCCCTATATTGATATAAGACTGGCAAATGGTCTCCTACTTACTTTTGATACTACAGTCCTCAATACAATAAAATGATAAAAATAGCCCTTATTGATGACCATATTGTTGTTCGCTCCGGCTTTGCCCAATTACTGACGTTAGAACCTGACATTAGTATTGTGGGGCAATATGCGAGTGCACAAGAAGCATGGCCACACCTAATTAGCCTTGATATTGACGTGGCAATCATGGATATTTCAATGCCAGATGAGAGCGGTTTACAACTATTAACCCGTTTACGTAAAAAAAAGCCCGACTTTCGTACTATTATTTTAAGCATCTATGACACCCCTGCTTTCGTGCAAAGTGCACTCGATGCAGGTGCCAGTGCCTATCTCACCAAATGCTGTGGACCTGAAGAATTAGTCCAGGCGGTACGCTCTGTTCACCAAGGTGGATGCTACCTATGCGCTGATGCAATGCGAGCCTTGCGCCAAACACCACAGCAAAAACAAGGTATTCAAGAGCTCACTAACCGTGAGCGCGAAGTCTTTAATTTACTGGTGACAGGCCTCAGTGTGAAAGTCATTGCGGAACAATTAAACCTCAGCCATAAAACAGTGCATGTACATCGCGCGAATGTCCTCGGGAAATTGCAATGCGAAAATACCATTGATTTAGTGCACTACGCCTTAGAACACAATATTATTTCTCGATAGGTAGATTTTCGATCCAACAAGGTAACGTCCCAGCAAGGTAACGTCCCAGCAAGGTAAATAGTAATGAACAAAGCGGCTCGTTTAGGATTACAGTCTCTATTCCTATTATTTACCTATTCACTGATTTGGGTGGGATTATGGATCATTGGCTTTTATCTTAGCCAAAATAGCTTTCAAGCCACCCTATTTCTACCGCAAGCCTTACGCCTCACCTTGATGATCCTATTATGGCGACGCTACTGGCCAACCGTTTTACTCGCTGAAGGGCTACTGACCTACTGGCTTGCGCAAGAGCAATTGCTCACTCAACCTGTTTTGCTGTTATCCCCAATACTGAGTCTGCTGGTTGCGATGGTTATCCAAAATATTTGGTGGCGATATACGCTTTATTGGCAACGACTTATTTTGTTATTGGCTGGCGTTGCCGCCAACAGCATATTCAATGCCTTGCTGTTTGGGCTTTTATCTCAATATTCCATTAGCCAATTATTCTTAACGACATTTACAGGCGGAATTCTCCTCTCCCCCTTTGTCTATCTTATCTATGAGTACTTGCACGAGCAGCACTATCATATGCTGCTCGACTACGGAACCACGGATAAGCAATTACGTACTTCATTGATTATTTGGTGTTTTCTTTTTTGCCTCGTCGGCTTAAGTGCCCAAATTTTCTTTGCCCCGGAAATTGAACAACTGATTGTTTTATTAGTCTTTATTCCCAATATTTTCATGGCATATCGTTATGGCTGGCAAGGTGGGGTGTTATCCGCATTACTAGGCAGCTTAATCATCACCTTTGCAAGGCAGTTCCAAGGTGCTTTTGATGATCTCCAAGAGCTACAACTCTTTTTAAGCTCTCAAGCCCTGATTGGTATTGGGTTAGGCATTGCTATCAGCCGCCAAAAACAACTCTCAGGCAACTTACAACGCTACCGCCAGCGATTAGAAGAAGAGCTTCACGCCCGTCGAGACTTGATGCGTCAATTAGTGCACACCGAAGAAGATGTGAAGAAGGATATCGCCCGTGAACTTCATGATGAAATTGGACAAAACATTACCGCGATCCAAATCCAATCGATGCTGGTGAAGAAAACTGCGGCTAACGATTTAAGCTATAATGCTGCTAGCCAAATCAATGAATTGGCACTACAGATCCACCAAGCTACCCGCCATCTATTGCGCCAATTACGTCCACCTGTACTCGATGAAATGTCCCTCGAAAACGCACTCACCCATTTAATCGGTGAATTTGCTTTCAAAGAAAACAATATTCAATGTGACTTTCATTACGGATTAACTGAAACTCCAGCCAATGAAACAGTGTTATTCACCCTTTACCGTTTGGTTCAAGAGCTACTGAACAATATCAGCAAGCACGCCAAAGCCACAAAGATCCACATCTCATTAAATCAACAAGGTGACTCGATACAGCTAATTGTTGATGATAATGGTGTGGGTATTCCTTTTAGCAAACGCACATCAGGCTTCGGTTTACGCGGAATTGAGGAGCGAGTCAGAGCCTTAGGTGGCGACTGGACGCTAACAACCCAAAGTGGCACCAAAATAATTGTTAACTTGCCCACATTTTGAAATGAAATAGTGAAAAACTAGGAATTATTCTTAGCCTCCTAATACCTTATCTCATCCTTTTATTTAAAAACTTCATTACATTCTGCCAAACGGGAGAAACACAATTATGACGGGTACAAGCAAACTGGATCTGGATAGCAATTACCGTTTCTGGCGTCGCCGCCTGATGTTTTCCATGATCATCGGTTATGCTGCGTTTTACCTTACCCGTAAAAGCTTTAATTTTGTGATGCCCGTTATGCAGGCGGAATTATTTTTAGACAAAAGTGATATTGGTTGGATCGCCTCAGCATTTTACCTTGCGTATGGTCTATCCAAGTTTATATCCGGTATTTTCCATGACATTACAGGCTACCGTTGGTTTATGGGTGTTGGCCTCGTGATGACAGGGATCCTCAATATCATTTTTGCCTACTGTTTATCGTTCCCTGCGCTATTAGTCGTTTGGACGTTAAACGGATTTTTCCAAGGCTGGGGTTGGCCGCCTTGTGCTCGTATTCTCACTCATTGGTACTCACGTAACGAGCGGGGCTTTTGGTGGGGACTGTGGAATATCTCCATCAATCTTGGGGGAATGGCACTGCCGCTGTTAGCGGCACTGTTGGCTACCCATTACAGTTGGCAAATGGCGCTAATCGTTCCGGGAATTATTGGGGTTATTTTAGGATTATGGCTATGTCGCCAGCTTCGAGGTACGCCCAAAGAAGAACATTTACCCACCGTGGGGCAGTGGCGACATGATGCATTAGAGTTACGCCAAGAGCAGCTTTCTCCCCCGCAATCCATGTGGGTGATTTTAAAACAAACTATTGTGTTTAACCCAATGATTTGGCTGCTCGGTTTCACCTACATTTTGGTTTATCTCATCCGTATTGGGATAAACGATTGGGGAAATTTATGGCTAACCGAAACACACGGAAGCAATTTATTAAGCGCCAATGCCACGTTAGCTCTGTTTGAATTAGGTGGTTTATTAGGTGCATTGTGCGCAGGTTGGGGTTCCGACCTCCTGTTTCGAGGACAACGCGCACCGATGATTTTGCTGTTTTCCTTAGGGTTATTCGTTTCTGTGAATGCCCTATGGTTAATACCAATTCATCACTATGGGCTATTAGCTGCGTGCTTCTTAGCCAACGGTTTCTTTGTATTTGGACCACAGATGTTAGTTGGTCTAGCTGCTACAGAATATTGTCATAAAAAGGCAGCTGGAACGGTAACGGGTTATCTTGGATTGTACGCTTATCTTGGGGCGGCAATCGCAGGATGGCCGCTCTCTCAAGTGATTGCCAATTATGGTTGGTCAGGGATGTTTACCTTACTTGCCAGTGCAGCCGCTTTGATGGGGCTCCTACTGATGCCTCTTTTGATTGCCAATGTGAGCAAAAGAGAACATTTAGCCGGTGCAGTTTCACCGACACATAATAAATAATAGTTAATCCGAAAACGTGAATAAAGGACTGACAATGAAACTTAAGACTCTCTCTACACTTGTTGCAGCAGGTTTATCCCTTGCCGCTATTACGACCACTGCAAACGCAGCAGGTCGTTTAGTGGTTTACTGTAGTGCCACCAACGCAATGTGCGAAGCGGAAACGCAAGCATTCGCCAAGAAATACGACGTTAAAACTACGTTTGTTCGAAACGGTTCAGGCAGTACTTTAGCGAAAATCGAAGCTGAAAAACGTAACCCTCAAGCAGACGTTTGGTATGGCGGAACCTTAGATCCACACTCACAAGCCGGTGAAATGGATCTGCTAGAGCCGTACAAATCCCCTAACCTGTCTCAAATCATGCCACAATTCCAAGATCCAGCTAAACGCAAAGGCAACTACTCTTCTGCGGTTTATATCGGTATCTTAGGCTTTGGTGTGAATAAAGATCGCTTAAAAGAGAAAGGGTTACCAATTCCTACTTGCTGGAAAGATCTGACTAAGCCTGAATATAAAGGCGAAATTCAAATCGCGGATCCACAAAGTTCAGGGACTGCTTACACTGCATTGGCAACGTTTGACCAACTTTGGGGTAACGAGCAAGCCTTTGATTACCTGAAAAAACTGAACGCTAACATCTCCCAATACACCAAATCAGGTATTGCCCCAGCGCGTAACGCGGCTCGCGGCGAATCTGCTATCGGTATCGGCTTCCTGCATGACTACTCTTTAGAAGTTGAAAATGGTGCACCATTAGAGTTAATCGCGCCATGTGAAGGGACAGGCTATGAAATCGGCGGGATCAGTATTCTGAAAAACGCACGTAACATGGACAACGCAAAACTGTTCGTGGATTTCGTTCTGTCTAAAGAAGCCCAAGAACTGAGCTGGAAACAAGGTCAGTCTTACCAAATCCTGACCAACACCACCGCAGAGTCTTCTCCACTGTCTCTGAAACTCAAAGACTTAAACTTAATCAACTACGATATGGATAAATACGGCGATGCTGAAGTCCGTAAGAACCTGATCAACAAGTGGGTTACTGAAGTTAAAATGAGTAAATAAGATGTTGGGTGCGGCGCCTGTCGCCGCACTTTACCTGATTGACTCACGTATGACTCGCAAGCTTCGCGATTTAGTGTATTAGCTACTTACTATAAAAAATGATGCCAAATAAAAGAGTGTCTGCCCTACGCAGACGGCTCCAGTCTGGCTCACTCATTAGAACGATAATATTAATTAAGTTTAAAATTATTTTCGTTATAAATCATGATATTAAAAAAATGATCAATTAACTCAATAATCATAAACTTAGGGGAAAAACAATGCCTCAGACCTTAACCCTAACAGCCTCGAAGAAAAAGGACAGTATCTTCCTTTGGATTCTGATAGCTTGGCTGGGCTTCGCTCTGTTACCCTCATGGAGCCTCGACTACGGCTTATTCGACTCAACCCAAGATGAGATCTTAGCTGCGTACGGCTGGAGCAGTGTCAATATTAGTTGGCTATGGTATTTATTGCCTTCTATTTTACTGTTAAGACCAATCACGCCAGCCGATCGTAATCAAAAATCCCGTCACTATCTTGATATCGCTATTGCCGCTATCACGACAGTTCTCGTGATTATTACTGCTTATTTAGAGGGTAAGGGATTAGGCTATTCCGCCATCACCTTATTTATCGCCCTTGGTATGATAATGACCCACGCCCTGACTCGTTTAGAGTGGCTGGGTGGCGACCAATTTGTTATTGGCTCCCTTATCACCGTCGTCGCACTGATTGCGCTATTTATTGTCTTTCCCAGTGTGGCCATTTTTATTCCGATGTTTACTGACGGGAACGGAGATTTTGCACCATTTGCATTTGTGGCTATTTTAACTCAGTCGCATATTGTTCAGGTCATCATCAACTCCATATTCCTCTCATTAGCCGTAGGTATTGGATGTACTTTTTTTGGTTTGATCCTCGCGATTTACACCACCCGAATTGCTAAGCGCTCTGCGATTATTGGTCGCGTATTCTCGATTTTACCGATTGTGACCCCGCCGTTTGTTGTCGGTTTAGGCGTCACCTTAATGATGGGTCGCTCAGGCTATATTACTGAGTTTTTAGCTACCTATATGGGCCTAGAAAATACCAACTGGCTATACGGCTTTACGGGTATTTGGTTAGCGCAGGTTCTCGCGTTCACCCCGATGTCCTTTATGATCCTTGATGGTGCGATTAAAACCATCCATCCATCACTGGAAGAAGCGTCATACACCTTACGCGCTAACCGCTACCAGACATTCTTCAACGTGTTTATGCCACTGTTGAAACCTGCACTGGCTAACGCCTTTTTAATCGTAATTGTACAATCCCTCGCTGACTTCAGTAACCCGTTAGTATTAGGGGGTAACTTTGACGTTCTGGCGACACAAATCTATTTCTATATCACCGGTTCTCAGCTTGATTACCAAGCGGCCAGTACGTTAGGTGCTTCCTTGCTTGTCTTCTCATTGCTGGTTTTCTGTGTGCAATACATGTGGATAGGTAAACGCTCTTACGTCACCGTTTCCGGTAAATCTTACCGTGGCGATGTTCAACCGCTGCCAGTTTCTCTTGTCGCAACAGTAACAACAATTCTCGGTATTTGGGTCGCGTTTAACGTCTTACTGTACGGCAGCATCTTCTACGGAAGCTTCACCGTGAACTGGGGCGTGGACTACACCTTAACACTGGACAACTTTATCAAACTGTTTGGTCAAGGTTTTGATGATGGTGCATGGCCGTCTCTGTTAGACACCTTGTTATATGCGGGTATCGCTGCACCAATCACCGCAATTTTAGGTCTACTTATCGCATATATTGTGGTTCGCCAAGATTTCCGTGGTAAGAAAACCATCGAATTTACCACCATGTTGTGCTTTGCCGTACCGGGTACGGTAGCTGGGGTTTCTTACATCCTCGCCTTTAACGATACACCGTTCTATTTAACCGGTACCGCGGCGATTGTAATTATCTCCATGACCATGCGTAACGTACCGGTAGGTATTCGTGCGGGTATCGCGGGATTAGGGCAAATTGATAAATCGTTAGATGAGGCATCCCTTAGCTTGCGTGCAGGTTCAATGCGGACAATTTTCCACATCCTGCTGCCATTATTACGTCCAGCGATTTTATCGGCACTGATCTACAGCTTTGTCCGTGCTATTACCACCGTGAGCGCCATTGTGTTCTTGGTAACGCCAGATACCCGCGTTGCGACAGCGTATATCTTGAACCGCGTTGAAGATGGTGAATACGGTGTGGCGATTGCTTACGGTTCTATTCTGATCGTGGTCATGCTCGCGATTATCTTCTTATTTGACTATTTAATTGGCGAAGCCCGTGTTTCACGTTCCAAAGCCAAAAATGCACAGTAATCATGGAGTCACTGACATGACACAGAAAAGTTTCGTTGAATTAAAAAATATAACTAAGCGCTTTGGTGACAATACGGTCATTGACGATTTAAGCCTTTCCATCCCACAAGGGAGCATGGTCACCCTATTAGGGCCATCTGGTTGTGGTAAAACCACCGTACTGCGCTTAGTCGCAGGTTTAGAAAAGCCAACTGAAGGGCGTATGTTTATCGATGGCGAAGATGTCACCGACCGCTCTATTCAACAGCGCGATATTTGTATGGTATTCCAATCCTATGCCCTCTTCCCGCATATGTCGTTAGGGGATAACGTAGGATATGGTTTGAAAATGCTCGGCTTGCCGAAGGCTGAAATAAAAAAACGTGTAGAAGAAGCGCTGGAGCTGGTGGACTTAGCGGGCTTTGCAGACCGTTTCGTTGACCAAATTTCCGGTGGACAGCAGCAGCGTGTTGCACTGGCGCGTGCTCTGATTTTAAAACCGAAGGTGCTGTTATTTGATGAGCCATTAAGTAACTTGGATGCAAACTTACGCCGCAGCATGCGTGAAAAAATCCGTGAACTGCAACAGCAATTTAATATTACCTCACTGTACGTGACTCATGATCAGAGCGAAGCTTTTGCGGTTTCGGATATGGTTCTGGTGATGAACAAAGGTAAAATCATGCAGTTAGGTTCACCGCAAGCACTATACCGCCAGCCCGCTTCCAAATTTATGGCGAGCTTTATGGGGGATGCGAACATTTTCCCTGCAACCCTCAGCGCTGATGCTGTCGATATCTTTAATTACCGTTTACCTCGCCCTGCGCAGTTTACGACAGATAAAGCTCAAGTCACTGTCGGTGTTCGCCCTGAAGCCATCACATTAAGCAAACAAGGTGAAGATAGCCAACGCTGTACCATCACTCATGTGGCTTATATGGGACCGCAATATGAGGTCACAGTAGATTGGCATGGTCAATCCATGCTATTACAGATCAACGCAACTCAATTGCAACCGTCTGTGGGTGAAGATCTTTATTTGCAAATCCACCCATATGGGATGTTTATTTTAGAGTAAAGATTTTCTGTTTTAGATGCATCTTAACCGCCCGATTGGGCGGTTTTTTTATGGATAGTAGAATAAAAAAACGACAACTTTGTGTGACTTTGTATCACTCTTTGCTATAGTGTAACTAAGTTACACCTAATAGATATGCGAGGCTTATATGTCAACAACCAAATTAAGGCAGCAAGGCGGAGCTGTTGTTTTAACTATCCCAATTGAAGTCGCCAATATGGCAGGATGGGTTGTCGGTATGAAATTAAATATTGATGCTGTTGGAGAATCCATTTGCATAAAACCGGTCAAACGCGTGGCTAGAGGACGAAAATCTATCAATGAGCTGCTATCAGGTATTGATAAAGAAGAGATTAAGCTATTAAACAGTGAAGTCGATGATTCTGACCCAGAGGGAAATGAGGTTATTTAATGGTAAAAGCGAAAAGGCCTCACAAAGGCCAGATTTGGCACATTAATGGCGATCCTGTCGCAGGTAAGGAATTCAAGGGACCCCACTACTATTTAGTGGTTACAGATGCACAAATCAACACCGCACTTGGTACGTCAATTTGCGTTCCTATTACAAGTGGAGGGAGCCGCGCCAGAACTCAAAATGTCACTGTTTACTTAGATGGTTCAAGTACAGATACAGGTAACATTACTGGCTGTATCTTATGTTATCAACTCCGCTCGTTAGATCTAATAGCCAGAAAAGCCACTTACTCAGCAACACTAAATGATGATATTTTCGAAGAGGTTCTCAGCAATATTATTGATATCATTGACCCTCAAATTTGAATCTTTACCATTTTTGATGAATCGAAAAAACACCCTATAAATCAACCGACTTATAGGGTGTTTAGTTTTTAGCGCTAAATTAAAACAGGTGTTTTAATCTCAACCTAACTGTTTACGTGCATTACGGAAAATACGCATCCATGGGCTATCTTCCCCCCAGTTTTCTGGGTGCCAAGAGTTGCTCACCGTACGGAAGACACGCTCAGGGTGCGGCATCATGATAGTCGCGCGACCATCCGTTGATGTCACTGCCGTAATCCCATTCACAGAACCATTCGGGTTCGCTGGGTATTGCTCAGTCACTTGGCCGTAGTTATTCACAAAACGCATTGCTACCAACGCGTTATTTTCTAACTGCGTTAAATGAGCAGGTGCGCGAGTTTCTACTTGGCCTTCACCGTGAGATACCGCAATCGGCATACGTGAACCTGCCATATTTTGCAGTAACAATGATGGGCTGTTTGCAATTTCAACTAAGCTGAAGCGTGCTTCAAAACGCTCTGAACGGTTACGTACAAAACGTGGCCAATATTCAGCACCTGGGATCAGGTCATGCAAGTTAGACATCATCTGACAACCATTACACACCCCTAATGATAAAGTGTCTGGGCGGTTGAAGAAGGAGGCAAACTCATCACGAACACGGTTATTGAACAGAATGGACTTCGCCCAACCTTCACCAGCGCCTAATACGTCACCGTATGAGAAACCACCGCATGCCACTAGCGCTTGGAACTGTTCAAGAGACAAGTTGCCCGCCAGTAAATCACTCATATGGACGTCGATAGCATCAAAGCCTGCACGATCCCATGCCGCCGCCATTTCAACGTGAGAGTTGACCCCTTGCTCACGCAGCACAGCCACTTTAGGACGAACACCAGACGCGATATACGGCGCAGCAATATCCTCTGCGATATCGTAAGTCAGCTTCACATTCAGACCTGGGTCTTGATTGTCTTTCTTCGCGTCATGCTCTTGGTCTGCGCACTCTTCGTTATCACGTAAACGCTGCATCTGCCATGTGGTTTCAGCCCAGCACTCACGCAGTGCACTACGGGAACCGTTATAAACGACGGTATCACGGCTATTAATAATCACCGCGTCGTCATGAGTTGCAGAACCAAGATAGTGAACACAGCCTGCTAAGCCCGCATCAGCAAAACACTGCTCTACATATTGGCGATCGGCACCTTGGATTTGAATCACCGCCCCCAGCTCTTCATTAAACAACGCCGCTAAAGTGTCTTCATCAAATGAACTGATATCCACATTAATGCCGCAGTGACCTGCAAATGCCATCTCCACTAACGTGACAAACAGCCCGCCATCAGAACGGTCATGGTAAGCCAGTAATTTCTGTTCGGATAACAGTTTTTGGATGGTATTAAAGAAACCTAACAACAGCGCTGGATCACGGACATCTGGCGCCTTATTACCTAACTGACGGTAAACTTGTGCCAGTGCAGAACCACCAAGCGCATTGTGACCTTGACCAAGGTCGATCAATAATAAGCCGTTATCTGCCGTGGTTTTCAGCTCTGGCGTAACCGTTAGACGAACATCTTCAACGCGACCAAATGCACTAATGATCAACGATAATGGCGACGTCATTTCACGTTCTTCACCATTTTGCTGCCAGCGAGTCTTCATTGACATCGAATCTTTACCCACTGGAATTGTCAGACCTAATGCTGGACACAGCTCTTCACCAACCGCTTTAACGGCTTCATACAGGCCAGCATCTTCCCCAGGGTGACCCGCCGCAGACATCCAGTTAGCCGACAGCTTCACGCGCTTAAGGTCTTGCACATAAGAACAGGCTAAGTTGGTTAATGCTTCACCCACAGCCATACGCGCAGAAGCGGCAAAATCCAACAGCGCCACTGGCGTTCTTTCGCCAATAGACATTGATTCACCATAATAGCTATCCAAACTTGCGGTTGTCACCGCGCAGTCAGCCACAGGGATCTGCCATGGGCCAACCATTTGGTCACGAGCAACCATTCCCGTCACAGTACGGTCACCGATAGTGATTAAGAAGGTTTTTTCTGCAACAGCCGGTAAATGCAGAACACGCTTAACGGCTTCAGCTAAATCAATAGTGGTTCTATCCAGTGATTCAGGTTCGGCTTTCAGTGTCGTCACATCACGCAGCATTTTCGGCGTTTTACCCAGCAATACATCCAGTGGCATGTCGATAGGCTGGTTATCAAAATGCTCATCATTAAGGGTTAAATGACGCTCTTCAGTTGCTTCACCGATCACCGCAAACGGCGCGCGTTCACGCTCACAAATTTCAGTGAATAATGCCAGTTGTTCTGGAGCAACTGCCATCACATAGCGCTCTTGGGATTCGTTACACCATACTTCCAGTGGGCTCATTCCCGGTTCATCATTAAGAATTTTACGCAATTCAAAACGACCACCACGACCGCCATCGCTCACCAGTTCAGGCATTGCGTTGGATAAACCACCCGCACCAACATCATGGATAAACAAAATTGGGTTTTTATCACCTAGCTGCCAACATTTGTCGATCACTTCTTGGCAACGACGCTCCATTTCGGCGTTATCACGTTGAACAGAAGCAAAATCAAGATCAGCCGCAGATTGGCCGGATGTCATGGATGATGCAGCCCCGCCCCCTAGACCGATATTCATCGAAGGACCACCCAGAACGATTAACTTAGCACCAACAGTAATTTCACCTTTTTGAACGTGATCTGCACGAATGTTACCAATACCGCCCGCCAACATAATTGGCTTATGGTAACCACGTAATTCTTCACCGTTGTGACTATTCACTTTCTCTTCATAGGTACGGAAATAACCTAATAATGCAGGGCGCCCAAATTCGTTGTTAAATGCAGCTCCGCCTAAAGGACCTTCAGTCATAATATCGAGTGCGGTCACAATACGTTCTGGCTTGCCAAAATCTTCTTCCCAAGGTTGTTCAAAACCCGGAATACGTAAGTTTGAAACGGAGAAACCAACCAAACCTGCTTTTGGTTTTGCCCCACGGCCCGTTGCGCCTTCATCTCGAATTTCGCCACCAGAACCAGTTGCAGCCCCCGGCCATGGAGAAATTGCCGTTGGGTGGTTGTGGGTTTCCACTTTCATCAAAATATGTGCATCTTCTTGATGGTAACGATAAGTACGTCCATCAGGCTCAGGGAAGAAACGCCCCACTGAAGAGCCTTCCATGACCGCCGCATTATCTTTATAAGCAGACAGGACGTGATCTGGCGTTTTTTCGAAGGTATTTTTGATCATTTTAAACAGGGATTTTGGCTGTGTTTCCCCGTCAATAATCCAATCCGCATTGAAAATTTTATGGCGGCAATGTTCTGAGTTTGCTTGTGCAAACATATACAGTTCAACATCCGTCGGATTACGCTTTAAACCTGTGAATGCATCTAATAAGTAATCAATTTCATCATCCGCTAATGCTAAGCCCATCTCTTTGTTGGCGGTATCTAGTGCTTGGCGTCCACCTGCAATGATATCAATCACTTTCATTGGAGCAGGTTGTTGCTGAACGAATAGCGCCTCAGCTTGTTCAAAAGAGGCAAATACCGTTTCCATCATGCGATCATGTAACAGACTGATGACCAGATCCCACTGCTCGCTTGTCAGGGAATCGGCTTGAATATAATAGGCAACGCCGCGTTCAATACGTTTAACCTGTGTTAAACCACAGTTATGCGCGATATCCGTTGCTTTAGAAGACCAAGGAGAGATAGTTCCTGGGCGTGGGGTGACTAAAATCAGTTTTCCAAATGGCTCATGCTCTGCCAGAGAAGGACCATATTTTAACAAACTACTCAGTTTACCTTGCTCACTGCCACTTAATGGGGCTGATAGCTCAGCAAAATGCATATATTCAGCATAGATATCCGTTACAGGGAGCTGTTTTTCAGCAAACAGCGCCAAAAGGCGGGTAATACGAAATGCTGATAGTGCCGGTGAGCCACGCAAAATTTCCATAGTCTTAAATTCTCTCTTTTAAACGCCAGCCCTGATCACGAAAGCAGGGAAACCGGCGTCCATTATAGAGCAATGTTCATCAATACGAAACCGTTTGCGTGACTAAAAATAGAGCGATTAGTTAAATATTAATATGTGCTAAATACGATAATATTAGTTGCACCGACCATCATTGTTAGAGCAAAATATGAAAGCACTGGATTTATAACCATGATTAAACAGTTTTTATTAAGCGCACAACACCAGTTCCCGCACGAGAAATAATTATTTGAATAACCTAAAAGTTAACTATTTTATTATCGTGGTCATCGCCTTACTTGCCACCATGATCATTGGCTTCAATGTCCGATGGTCGAATACGCAAAGCACCCAAATCGACAAAATTATCTCTCGAGGGGAATTACGTATTAGCGCAGTAAATTCACCACTTATCTATATTAATGAGCAACATCAGCTACGTGGCTTCGACTACGAGCTAGCTCAAGGCTTTGCCACGTACCTAGGTGTTAAACTAAAAATCATTATCCGCCCCACTATCGAGCAAATTTTCAAAGATCTCGATAACGACGATGCCGACATCGCTGTGGCGGGGCTGCTGTATAACAAAGACCGTTTAGATACGATGAAAGCAGGTCCAAGCTATTTAAACGTGACTCAGCAATTGGTTTATCGTAAAGGGAAACCTCGTCCAAAAACCTTCAATGACGTGAAAGGAAAATTGGTCGTTATCACTGGGAGTACCCACGCAAGCACGTTAAAAGCACTTTCGACGCAATATCCTGATCTTAAGTGGGAAGAAAGCAGTGATTATACACCAAGCCAGTTATTAGAAATGGTGGCCGAAGGTGAGATTGACTATACTCTTGAGGATTCGATTGCTGTCTCTTTGCAGCAACGTATTCATCCTAAAGTCGCCGTGGCATTTGATTTACGCGATGACCACGCCATCACATGGTATATGAGCCGCCAGCATGACAATAGCTTAGATGCTGCACTACTCGATTTTTTTAATACCAGTAATCAAAATGACTCACTCGCCCGCTTGACCGAAAAATATTTTAGTCACGTCGAATCTTTTGATTATTTTGATACGATTACATTTATTAGTGCCATTAACAATAAATTACCTAATTATCAGCCTTTATTTGAAAAGTACGCTGATACTGTCGATACCGTCGATTGGAAATTACTCGCAGCGATAGCTTGGCAAGAATCTCACTGGGATCCTCTTGCTACATCACCGACTGGCGTTCGTGGAATCATGATGCTTACCAAACCGACCGCTGCTACTATGGGAATTGAAGACAGGTTAGACCCTGAAGGAAGCATTAAAGGTGGCGCCGCGTATTTAGCCTATATCATGAAGCGCTTACCCGATTCTATCGCTGAAGATGACCGTATTTGGTTTACCCTGGCAGCCTATAATATGGGCTATGGACATATGCTAGATGTGCGAAAATTAACGCAAAAACTCGGTGGTAACCCTGACCGCTGGCTTGATGTTAAAGCAAACTTACCTTTGCTAACTCAGCCGAAATATTATTCCCAGCTCACATATGGTTATGCCCGAGGACACGAAGCTTATCGCTATGTGGAAAATATTCGTCGCTATCATCAAAGCTTAGTGGGGTATTTGCAGAGTCAGGAGAAAAAGCAGAAAACACTAGAAATGGCGAAGAAATCTCACGTTTACGTTGTGGTACCAAATGAGGACACCCAACTTTCATCTTATGTGATGCCAGCAAAATTGGAGGTCACACCAAAAGCGTCAGCAAATTTAGGTGTATTTAGTATCAAGAAAAATACAAGCGAGCCAAATCATTCTCTTGGAAAATACATTCTTGCCAAGCCGACACAATCGAGTTCCATTGGTAATGATGTTATCCTACAAAAGGAACCGTCAATTAATGACTAGCTATCAGGGTTTTGAGCCTGTTTTTCTTGGCGTCTCTGCTCTTTAATTTGTGCTCTACGCATTTTAAAAAATTCGCTGAGCATGGATGAGCAAATATCTTCAAGTACACCACTCGTTACATCAACATAGTGGTTTAAACCTGGCTGAGACATGATATTAATGAAGGAGCCACATGCTCCCGTTTTAAAATCTTTCGCTCCATACACCACCCGACCGATACGGCTATGGATCATCGCCCCTGCGCACATAATGCAAGGTTCTAAAGTGACATACAGTGTCGTGTCTAATAAGCGGTAATTCTGTAGCGCAGAGCCCGCTTTTTGTAAGGTAACAATTTCGGCATGGGCTGTAGGATTGTGGTTTTCAATGGCTTGGTTCCAACCTGTTGCCACTAGTTGGTTATCTTTGACCAGTAACGCACCAACAGGAATCTCCCCTGCATCTTGAGCTTTTTTTGCAAGCTCAAGGGCTTGAGCCATCCAATACTCATCGATTTCTAATTGCGTCACTCTAACCTCTCATCCATCCACACTCGAAAAGTTGATTATTACGAAATGTTAAAGTGACTGCAAATTGAATCTGATATTAATCAATAACTAATTACTAAAAATGGCAAGTTTGGCTGCGAACCCCATAAAGAATGCACCGACAGTGCAATTTCCCAGTTTAGCCAAAACCTGCTTTTCCCGTAAAAAGCGGGCTATCAAGTAGCCACTAAATATTAATAAGCTGAGATACAAGAAGCTAACCGTTTCTAAAATAACCGCTAATACCATGTACGGCACCCAAGCATGGCTATAATTGAAGTCGATAAATTGAATAAAGAAAGAGATATAGAACAAAATCGCTTTCGGGTTGGTTAAGCTAAGCACTAGAGCTCGAGTGAAGTAATTTTCTTTTCTTATTTCAATCTGTTCCACCCCTGCTGATAACGATTTTTTCTGCCAAAAGGTTGCATAGAGAATTTTGCACCCTAAGTACAAAAGATAAGCCGCCCCTAAGTACCTTACAATGGTAAACAGTGTTGGTGAAGCTTTGATCACCGATGCAACACCAATAAATGAAAGAAAAATTAGCATCGCATCGCCAGTGAAAACACCGATTGCGGCACGATACCCCGCCTTAGTTCCATGTGAAGTACTTGATTTCAACACATATAATGAGTTTGGACCGGGAACAATGATGATAAGAACCAATCCCGCTAAATACGTCCAAAAATTCAATACCCCTAGATTCTCAAACATGACCACGTCCTAATTATTTTTTCTTATTACTATCACAGTTAGGAGGCATTGTGAATATTCTATATTTATTAACTTTTAAATCATTTGAATATATAAAACAAACTAATAATTAACATTATTTTTAAAATCTCTCTCATTAAATATGATTAACCCGCACTTAAGTTTTCATAATTTAAATAAGAGGTATAAATATGGCTTTTATTAGAAGAACTGTACAAACAAATATCTTTGAAGAGTTTTATCCAACAACACTTGCATTCAGTGCTGCTAAAAAAAATTACTTCTTAGGACATTCAAAAGATAAATCTTACATGATCTACAACATGACAGACGCAGGCAAAATTGAACCAACTGTCGTGGTACAAAAAGGTAAATTAAAAACTTACCTGCAAAATATTCAAGCCTTCTACGATTCAACTCAGAACAAACAGTACCTGTATGGTTACAACCTTGATGAAAAAGTTATCGACGTTTATCAAATCGCTGATAATGCCAGTATTGCACTGATGTATTCAGAGGAATTCACCATTGAAGACTCTATTAAATCAGCAACCTTCTTCATCGTTAATGGTGTACTGTGCTTCTATACGCAATCTGATAAAACTAAGAACTGGTATATCTATAACTTAATTAATTATTAATTTAATATTTTCTATTTATTAGAATTTACCTTACTCAACAAGAGTTTAAATTAAGCTCTTGTTTTTTTATAAAAATAATTCATTTTTATATTTTTAATTCCACTTTATTTACAGACTATCCCACTTTAAATAATACTTAGGATTCTTGATTATTCTGTTTATCTATCTCTGATTTTTAATTGGTCACATCCGTTCACTCGCACATAATTCAGTGTCTAATTGATTTACTTCAGTGTAAAATGGCGTTCGAAAACATATACTACTGGTTTAAACCTGATATAACTAATTGAAATGGCACTATTAATTACTAAAAAATGCATTAATTGCGATATGTGTGAACCCGAATGCCCAAATGATGCAATTTTCATGGGGTCGGAAATCTATGAAATAGATTCTGACCTGTGTACTGAATGCGTTGGGCACTATGATAAACCCACTTGCCAATCAGTTTGCCCTATCACTAATACGATTATTACAGACCCTGAACATGTTGAATCCCAAGAACAACTTTGGGATAAATTTGTCATGATCCATCACGCCGATAAAATCTAATTTCACAAATATGCTAAACAAGCTTGTTAAAGCGACGATAGCTGAGCTCTGCGTTATTCAAATTTTGTTTTACTAAGAACGCCAATCCGTTGAAGTGCTCTTTCATTGAAGTACTCTTTCATTGAAGTACTACTTCACTGAAACATTGCCGACCTAAAATAAGTCGGCAATGAATAATGACTACAGACTTTCAATAATCACCGTTGCAGCCGCATAGTGCCGTTCATCCGTAATCGAAACATGAAAATGCGTGGCTTTTAAGTTATTGGCGAGTTTTAACGCTTCGCCGCTCAGTGAAAGTAACGGCTTGCCTAGCTCATCGTTTGTTACTTCAAACTGATTAAAAGCCAAACCATTACGGATCCCCGTACCCAATGCCTTAGCCGCGGCTTCTTTCACTGCAAATCGCTTAGCAAGAAAACGCGCAGGCTTAGTTTGTTGCTGGTATTGCGCATATTCATGTTCTGTTAAAATACGCTTCGCTAAGCTATCTGCGGAGCGCTCGATGACAGATTCAATACGCGTAATCTCAACAATATCTGTACCTAAACCTACAATAGCCATTATTTACGTGCTTCTGTGAGTAAGTTTTTCATGTCAGACACAGCTTGAGCTAAACCACTAAAAAGCGCGCGGCCAATAATCGCATGCCCGATATTCAGCTCATAAATATCAGGCAGCGCTGCGATACGTTGAACATTATGGTAAGTCAGCCCATGCCCCGCATTTACTTTAATACCTTTACCCGCTGCATAGCTTACGCCATCACGAATACGGCGGAACTCAAGCTCTTGCTCTTGTTCAGTTTTGGCATCCGCATATGCGCCAGTGTGAATTTCAATAAATGGCGCCCCACACTCTTGAGCTGCATCAATTTGTTCATGATCTGCATCGATAAATAAAGAGACCAAAATACCCGCTTCTGTCAGCCGTTTTACTGCGGATGCGACTTTTTGTTTTTGCCCTGCAACATCAAGCCCACCTTCAGTGGTCACTTCCTCGCGCTTTTCAGGAACCAAGCAGCAATAAGTTGGCTTAATACGACAAGCAATGTCAATCATCTCTTCCGTGACCGCCATTTCAAGGTTCATACGCGTTTGAATGGTTTGGTTGAGCAGTTCAACGTCTCTATCGGTAATATGACGGCGATCTTCACGTAAGTGGATAGTGATCCCGTCGGCCCCTGCTTGCTCAGCAACAAATGCTGCTTGAACAGGATCAGGATATTGTGTTCCTCTTGCATTTCTAACAGTTGCAATGTGGTCAATGTTAACGCCCAATAACAGCTCAGCCATGTTTAACTCCCTATGAATAAACAGTCACTTATTTCTTGTCTGCCATATCCTACTGCAATTTATGGTATTGGGGGAAAAAATCTCTCTTTCTTCCTCGCCGATTCCAAAACAATAATAATATTTCATCAATTACATTCATTTTTTGGGAAGCGCTTCGAAGAAAATCAATACAGCAAAAATTTTAGCTCGATTGCCTGCGGCTATGCAGTTATAACAGACTGTAGTTACGACAGATTGCAGTTACGACAGATTGCAGCTAGAAAGGCTTATAGCGATAACAAATGGAAAAATAGCATCATCAAACAAAATCAATTGTTATGACTTAGCTATGTTCTGAGAAGGGATAATAAATTGCCTAAAAAGTTCACGGCTTTTAAGGGGTTTACCGCCTAGGTAAGGTTTCAGTGCCATGCGAGTAAATCGTTTAGCGGCTTTTAAGGTATCGGCATCTGGGAATTCGCGATCGGCTAACGCTCTTAATTGCTTACCCGTGAACGTGAGTTGGTCAACAACTAGGCTGCCAATAAACCCTTTTTCTTCACGGTAACGGTAGGTCATGGTGTCTGAAACTGGCTCACCACTGCCCGCACAATGTAAAAAATCTACGCCGTAACCGAGGTAGGACAGCAAAGCGAGCTCAAACTGGCGTAAAGCAGATTCAGGTGTGCGCTCACTCCCGGCTAAAACTTGCAAGCAATTGAGGTAATCAAAAAATAGAGATGAATAAGGTGTACCAAACTCAATAACTCGAGCGGTAAGTTCATTAAGGTATAAACCGCTATATAAAACAGTGCCGCTGAGAGGAAGAGCAAGAGAGACAGGGTCGGCATTGATGAGGGTTTTGATTTCACCTTTGCCACTCCAACGGATCAACAAAGGTGTAAAAGGCTGTAAACAGCCTCTTAATGGTGAGCGGTTGCGTCTCGCACCCTTTGCTAGCAAACGGATTTTACCTTCCCCTTCCGTGAAAAAGTCAATTAATAGACTTGTTTCACTGTAAGGACGGGAATGGAGCACAAACGCGCGTTGCCAACCACTCACGGTGTCACCGATTATTTTAAATCGTCAACATAGCCCAGACTGCGCAGTGCTCTTTCGTCATCTGCCCAACCGGATTTAACTTTAACCCAAAGCTCTAAGTGAACTTTAGTTTCGAACAGACGCTCCATATCAATACGGGCTTCTGTACCAATGGTTTTCAGCTTGCTACCTTTATTACCGATAACCATTTTTTTCTGGCCTTCACGCTCAACTAAAATCAGACCGTTGATATGGTAGCCGCCTTTATCCATCTCTTTAAACTGTTCAATTTCAACAGTTACAGAGTACGGTAACTCGTCACCTAAGAAACGCATCAGTTTTTCACGGATAATTTCAGAGGCCATAAAACGCTGAGAGCGGTCTGTAATATAGTCTTCAGGGAAGTGGTGAATAGCTTCAGGTATATGCTGCTTCACAATCTTCGCGATGGTATCAACGCCAGTGCCTTTTTCTGCACTGATTGGTACGACATCCAAGAAGTTCATTTTTTGGCTGATCATACCGATGTGTGGCAGTAAGCTGGTTTTATCCACCACATTATCAATTTTGTTGATAGCCAAAATGACTGGGCAACGCAAGCTAGATAGCTTGTTCAGCACCATTTCATCATCAGGTGTCCAGTGGGTACCTTCAACCACAAAAATAACCAATTCAACATCGCCAATAGAGCTAGATGCTGCGCGGTTCATCAAACGGTTAATCGCTCTTTTTTCTTCGATGTGAAGACCAGGAGTATCGACATAGATAATTTGGTAATTATCTTCTGTATGGATCCCCATAATACGGTGGCGAGTTGTCTGCGGCTTTCTCGATGTGATCGAGACTTTTTGCCCCAGTAACTGGTTTAACAATGTTGATTTCCCAACATTTGGTCGTCCAACTATGGCAACAAAACCACAGTGGGATTGTAATTCACTCATTCAATCTCCAAGATTTTCAATGCTTGTTCTGCTGCGGCTTGCTCCGCTTTACGACGGCTTGAACCTATGCCATTAATCGGCTCTTCAATACCGCTCACTTGGCAATGGATCGTAAATTCTTGATCATGAGCTTCACCTTTCACATGCACCACTAAATAGTTTGGTAGTGGAAGATGACGCCCTTGCAGATATTCTTGTAGCCGCGTTTTCGGGTCTTTTTGTTTATCACCCGGACTAATTTCATCCAATCTTACTTTGTACCATGCCAGAATGATCTCCTCGATAGTTTGAATATTACTATCGAGGAAAATCCCACCAATTAAGGCTTCAACGGTATCAGCTAAGATTGATTCTCGGCGGAAACCGCCACTTTTTAATTCACCCGGTCCTAAACGTAAACATTCACCGAGTTCAAATTCACGGGCTATTTCAGCCAGTGTATTTCCACGCACTAACGTTGCGCGCATACGGCTCATATCACCTTCATCCACTTTAGGAAAACGATGATAGAGATCGTTAGCAATCACAAAACTGAGAATTGAATCACCTAAAAATTCCAGTCTTTCATTATGTTTGCTGCTAGCACTTCTATGAGTTAATGCCTGAATTAATAAATCATTTTGCTGGAATGTATATCCAAGCTTACGCTGTAATTTTTCTAACAAAGAGGGGTTCATGTGCGCCCAACCATTCTACGTTTAATAAAAAAGCACACGCAACAGACCTGTAAAATCAGCTATTTTACAAAACTGTTGCGTTTGCACTGACTTCCGCCGACCGTCACCCGTAAGCAATTGATATTCGAAAAATAACTTTTATGAATTATCGGAATTTAACGAGGATAGTTAATAATTAGGAAGTCAATAATGTTTAAAACAACATTATTGTACACTGGGTAAAATAATAATGCTTATGATAATGCGAGTTTTCTCATGAAAACCCGCATTGTCTGAAATGAATTATAGAGGACCAATTCGGCTAAAGCGAATACCTGTAGGCCATTCGTTCTCTTGTTTATCTAAACTTAACCAGATAAACACCGCTCGACCCACTAAATTTTGCTCAGGAACAAAGCCCCACATACGGCTATCAGAGCTGTTATCTCTATTATCACCCATCATAAAATAGTGTTTCTCAGGGACTATCCACTCATTAAGTGGTAAACCTGGTTGTATATATTTTGATTGAGTAATGTAGTTATTAATCGTCAAAATTTGGTGCGTAACGGTATCCAACTTCTCACTTCGACCATATTGGCGCAGTGAGTTATTCGGTAACGCTTGGTCTACTGGAATTTGATAATTACCATATTGATTATCAACCACTGAGCTATTTTCAAATACCATTGTCCATTCACTTGGCTCTAATGGGCCATAAGTAACTGGCAATTTTTCTGTGCATTTATTATCTGCACAGTTAGGGTAAATGGTCAGCTCTTTCGCTTCTGGGTTATAAATAATTTTATCCCCCGGCAAACCAATAACACGTTTCACGAAGTCTACATTGGGCTCTTTCGGATATTTAAATACCGCGATATCTCCACGATTAGGCTTACCCGTTTCGATTAATGTGGTTTGAGTAATAGGATCTTTCAATCCATAAGAAAACTTCTCAACCAGCATAAAATCACCAACTAAGAGCGTTGGCATCATCGAACCTGATGGGATTTGGAACGGCTCATAAATAAACGAACGAACAACCAAAACAATGGCTAACACAGGAAAAATTGAGGTTCCCGTTTCCAGCCACGACGGACGACGAACCGCTTTCGCGAGTTCATCTTCGTTCATTGAGCCGTTTGTTACTTCCCGCAATTTTTTAAGTTTCGCTTTACGTGCTGGCGCAAACTTAAATTTATCTAAGCACCAAATAATCCCTGTCACCAGCGTAGCCAGTGTGAGGATCAAGGCAAATGTGTTAGCCATTAAGACTCCTTGTAAACTTAGCTGTCTTTACCAACGTGCAATATAGCAAGGAACGCTTCTTGTGGGAGTTCAACGTTACCCACTTGCTTCATACGTTTCTTACCGTCCTTTTGCTTCTGTAACAGTTTCTTCTTACGGCTAACGTCACCGCCATAACATTTGGCAAGAACGTTTTTACGCAGTTGTTTCACTGTAGAACGAGCAATAATGTGGTTACCAATTGCTGCTTGGATAGCAATATCAAACTGTTGACGTGGAATAAGCTCTTTCATTTTTTCCACCAGCTCACGTCCGCGGTACTGCGAGTTGCCACGGTGAGTGATCAACGCTAGTGCGTCGACACGTTCGTTGTTGATTAACACATCCACACGTACCATGTCTGACGTTTGGAAACGCTTGAATGAGTAATCCAAAGAGGCATAACCACGAGAGGTTGATTTTAAACGGTCGAAGAAATCCAGTACCACTTCTGACATCGGAATTTCGTAGGTTAAAGAAACCTGATTTCCGTGGTAAACCATGTTGGTTTGTACACCACGTTTTTCAATACACAGAGTGATAACGTTACCTAAATACTCTTTAGGCATCAGCATATGGCACTCAGCAATAGGCTCTCTTAACTCTTCGATGTTATTCAGCGGTGGTAATTTCGACGGACTATCCACATAAACAATCTCGCCGTTAGTTTGCTGAACTTCATAAACTACCGTTGGCGCCGTGGTGATCAGGTCAAGATCGTATTCACGTTCTAAACGCTCTTGAATGATCTCCATGTGCAGCAAACCAAGGAAACCACAACGGAAACCAAATCCTAATGCTGTTGACGTTTCTGGCTCATAGAACAAAGAAGCATCGTTCAGGCTTAATTTACCCAATGCATCGCGGAAAGCTTCATAGTCATCAGAGCTAACAGGGAACAGACCCGCATAAACTTGAGGTTTAACTTTTTTGAAGCCCGGTAATGCTTTATCTGCTGGGTTACGAGCACCTGTTAAAGTATCCCCGACTGGTGCGCCAGTGATGTCTTTAATCGCACACACTAACCAGCCTACTTCACCGCAGTTAAGCACATCACGGTCAACTTGTTTTGGTGTGAAAATACCGAGGCGATCCGCGTTATACACGTTGCCTGTACTCATCACTTTAACTTTGTCGCCTTTTTTCAATGTTCCGCTTTTAATTCGGATCAGAGAAACAACACCTAAATAGTTATCGAACCAAGAGTCAATAATCAGCGCTTGTAAAGGTGCATCACCATCACCTTCTGGCGGTGGGATTTCTTTTACTAAACGTTCGATAACATCTTGAACACCGATACCGGTTTTCGCAGAGCAACGAACCGCATCATGAGCATCAAGACCCACAATGTCTTCAATCTCATCAGCAACACGCTCAGGATCAGCGGCTGGTAAGTCAATTTTATTCAGGACTGGAACCACTTCCAGATCCATTTCAATGGCGGTATAGCAGTTTGCTAAGGTCTGAGCTTCAACGCCTTGTCCTGCATCCACAACTAATAATGCGCCTTCACACGCCGCCAATGAACGAGAAACTTCATAGGAGAAGTCCACGTGTCCTGGGGTGTCGATAAAGTTCAGTTGGTAAGTTTCACCATCCGCCGCTTTATAATCGAGCGTTACGCTCTGTGCTTTGATGGTGATACCACGTTCACGTTCCAGATCCATAGAGTCTAAAACCTGAGCCGCCATTTCACGGTCAGTTAAGCCACCACAGATTTGAATAATACGATCTGACAACGTGGATTTTCCGTGGTCGATATGTGCAATGATCGAAAAGTTTCTGATGTTTTTGATTTTCAAGGTAATATCTTCTTTTAAATTGCCTTACAAAATCAGTTTTGGGCAAATTTTACCACAAAACTAAAATGCTATGATTATCACAAGATTGCTAATTAGCAGCATTTTACATACAAGAACCCACTAACACAAAGATTCAATGTAAAACAACTGTAAACTTGCCAAAGTTGAATGAGTTACTTACTTCATTTTTCTTCGTTTTTGTTCATTTTTGAACGACTAAAAACAAAATCGCCTGTAGTAAAAAGCTTATGTCGTGAAAGCTTAGCTACAGGCGATAATGTGAGACAATGGCATTCAACAATGTGTTTGAACGCTGATTTCACCGGGGAGAAGTCCTATTTGTAAGACGATAGGCTGGAAATCGATTTTATTTCGCCAACGTGATGCCATTTTTCGCGCAGTGAAAAAGCCTGCAAACCCACCGAAAATTCCCGCTAATGCAACCCATACCTGCTCAAATTCAGCTAATTGAGCCAATGCGGCAAATAAAAACAATCCAACCAATGGTGTTAAATAGACTAACATCGCAGAACGCAGCAAGCTCCCTTCAGGAATACCCACTTCGATTTTTTGTCCGACAACCAAAGGCTGTTCAACTTCAATTTCCAATTCGTGCTCTGTGTTAGGCCCTATTTTGTTTAAAGCATATGAACCACAAGCAGCACGTGCGCTGCAACTTCCGCATCCGGCCGAAGAGCCATAACGCAATAATGCTCGCCCTTTCTGCCACCTAACCACTGTTGCCCATTCTTTTACCATGATTTACTCCCGAAACTGAATGCTACTCGCAATTAACTGGGATGTTGATAGCGGTAACTCCCCTATTATCGTAATCACATTTTGCTTTTGAGTCATGGTGTAAATTGTGCGGCGACCATTTTGTAGTGGCTGGTCAAGTAAAGGACCTTTCGATGTTTTTGTCACATTAACTGAAAAGGTGAATAGCCCATCACTGAACATCGCCGTTTCAATGATATCGTCATCACTCAGTTTTCGCGTAGAGCGAGAAACTTCCTCAAAGCCTGGAGGCAGCATTCCCACCTGCCATTTAAACGATGGACTTTCATTCTTCGGCGACACCAATAATGGCGGTAAATTCACATTACTGAGAGACTTCAATGAGTCTTGTACATTTTTGCTATCTAAAACAGTCGAAATCACCCGGAACTGTTCAAGCGTTTGATTATTGTTGTCGAGTAAATCAACACGCAATGGCAATTTAGTTTCTTCATCGATTAATAACACATAATTAAATCGAGAATTGTCTTTTGAAATAATACGGATGACTAATGCGGGTCTATCACCAATATGCGTACGACCAGCATCGATAAAGTTATAATAAGGCTGGATTTTTTGATAATCTGCAAAAAGTACCGTAGGTAAGTTATCAATAATATGTTCGCCATTCAGGCTAAACGCATCGAATCCCGGTTCAAAATAACTAATTCGGTTGCCATTTTGCACTATCTCTCGGCGAGATGAATCCATTTGGATCATTTGAGAAATAGGGACACCATTAATAATCCCGTGGCGATAGCGCACTGGAACGATATTTTGCGGATTGAATGTCATAAACGACATTTCATATGACAGGTTCTGGGCAGCCGTTCCCATTTCTTTGAAAAGAACATCGGCATCCGTAGATGATGCCGACGCTTGATTAGACATAATCAGGCTGCCCGTCAGGCAGAAGACGGATAACCATTTATTCATTATTGCAGTTTAACCCCTGCTGATGCGGTATTTTTATCACTGTCTTGATGCGGCTGATTCAGCATTGAACGTCTTTCAATTTCATACTGTTGCAGCATGGCATTGATACGTTGATTTTGTTGTTCGATTTGCTGAGTTTGTTGCTCAGTACCAAACAATTGGCTATCTGAAATATTTAAGCTAACTGGCGCACCACGTCCGACGGGAACGGTATTAAATACAGGGTCATCCACAGTAGAATCGACGCTATTAGTTTGATTGTATTGTTGAACACCCACAATCACAGCGAGTGATACACATGCTGCTACACCGATTTGCGTAATTTGACTAGCCCATGGACGAATTTTGTTCCAAAACGGAAAGCCACTCCAGCTTGCTGGTTCTGGTTGTGATTCAACAACTGCTTGAGGATTAATGCGCACCGCTTCATTTTCCAGCGCTGCCGCAACTTTACTTGCAATATCAAAATGAATGACATCGCCGGTATCATTACGCAGAGTATCACGAACAAGATGATAGCTCTCCCAACGTTGCTTTAACGTTGAATCACATGAAATGGTGTTAATAAGTTCTAAATCTAGAGCTTCACCATCCATCATTGCGGAAAGTTTCTCTCTTTGCATGCCCAATTACCTTCAGTTAATTGCTCACAGTTAAATTTTGACTCGCGACCCAATTCAATTAATGCTGTTGGATCAACGGCTGAACTTTTTCATCAATTGCTTCCCTTGCTCTAAAGATCCGCGATCGAACTGTGCCCACCGGGCAATCCATCACTTCGGCTATCTCTTCATAGCTTAAACCATCAAGTTCACGTAGCGTGATTGCCATTCGAAGATCTTCTGGCAGTGACTCAATGGTACGGAAAACAACTCGCTTTAATTCATCAGACAACATTAAGTTCTCTGGGTTCGAAATTTCTTTTAATGCGCCAGCTGATTCGAAGTTTTCTGCGTCGCTCGCTTCCAGATCTGACGCGGGAGGACGTCTATCTTGCGCGACTAAGTAGTTCTTTGCCGTGTTGACAGCAATGCGATAAAGCCAAGTATAAAAAGCACTATCACCACGGAACGAACCGATTGCACGATAAGCCTTAATAAACGACTCTTGTGCGACATCAGGTACATCCGCTTGCGGTACATAACGAGAAACGAGACTTGCAACTTTATGCTGGTATTTAATCACCAGTAAATTGAAAGCTTGTTGATCGCCTTTTTGTACTTTCTCAACCAATATTTGGTCTGTCAGCTGCTCGCTCATTCCAGGAACCATCTCCTGAACACAGATTGATAATGACTTAACTTGTTCATCTTCTCCCTTCCTTAAGCAAGCCTAACTTCGAGTAATAAAAACTGATGAAGTTCAATTTATTCCGAAAATAATCGAAAATAATTTCAAAAAATGAGATCAAAATTTCTTAATTGATCCCATTGATCCTTGTGAGTACTACCTAATAGTATACACAAAACAAGTATATATACGGCATGATTACGTGGAATTTATTCATTTACATTGGCACTTATCATCTCGCCAATGATGTTTTTCCAAATAAACTACGATTTTCCAAATAAATGAAAGTGTAGCTAAATAATACGGTTCTTTGGGAACTCAAAATGCGATTAATACGTAGTCACGGGCAGCTCGATAGGCTAACATAAAATTCTCTATAGAAACACAACACACAAACACTTATGAACGCATCCACACAGCATGACACTGATATTTTAATCATTGGAAGTGGTGTCGCAGGATTATCAGCCGCACTCCGGCTCGCACCCTTTCATCAAGTTACTATTCTCAGCAAAAGTACCCTCAATGAAGGTGCCTCCTATTACGCTCAGGGCGGAATAGCCGCCGTTTTCGATGATACTGACAGCATAGAATCCCATGTTAATGACACTCTGGTGGCAGGTGCAGGGATCTGCGAAAAGAGCGCCGTAGAATTTATTGCATCAAACGCCAAACATTGTGTTCAGTGGCTCATTGACCAAGGCGTCTTATTTGATACCGAAGTCAACGAAACAGGGGAAACCCAGTATCACCTCACCCGAGAGGGAGGTCACAGCCATCGCCGTATTCTGCATCACGCGGATGCCACCGGAAAAGAGGTTGAAACCACCCTTGTTAATCTTGCTTTCGATCACCCGAATATCCAGATCAAAGAACGCTACAATGCTGTTGATCTGATCCTCGAAGATAAAACCCAAAATAACGCCCGCTCCCGCATTGTCGGTGCCTATGTTTGGAACCGCCAAAGAGAGCAAGTCGAAACTATCCGAGCAAAAACCATCGTCTTAGCCACGGGTGGTGCTGCTAAGGTATATCAATATACCACTAACCCCGATATCTCATCCGGTGATGGCATTGCCATGGCATGGCGGGCAGGCTGTCGCGTAGCCAACTTGGAATTTAACCAGTTTCACCCAACCTGTTTATTCCACCCTCAAGCGCGTAATTTCCTGCTGACTGAAGCTTTACGGGGTGAAGGCGCATATTTGAAACGTCCGGATGGTAGCCGATTCATGCCAGATTATGACGAGCGTTGTGAATTAGCACCGCGGGATATTGTCGCCAGAGCTATCGACCATGAAATGAAACGCCTCGGGGCTGATTGCATGTATCTGGATATTAGCCACAAATCCTCTGAATTCATTCAGCATCACTTCCCCACCATTTACGCCAAATTGCTCACTTTAGGTTTAGATTTAACCCAAGAGCCGATCCCGATAGTTCCCGCAGCACATTACACCTGCGGTGGCGTCGTTGTTGACCCAACAGGCATGACAGATGTACCGAATCTTTATGCTATTGGTGAAGTGAGTTATACCGGGCTACACGGTGCCAATCGCATGGCGTCCAACTCATTACTTGAATGCCTAGTTTATGGATGGGCAGCCGCAGAAAACATACTCAAAACGATCAACGAGATCCCGACAGTTTCTGAACTCCCTGAATGGGATGAAAGCCGAGTCCATAATTCCGATGAACAGGTCGTGATTCAGCATAACTGGCATGAATTGCGCTTATTTATGTGGGATTACATGGGGATCGTAAGAACCACAAAACGTCTTGAGCGCGCTTTGCGTCGTATTCATTTACTTCAACAAGAAATTAATGATTACTATGCTAATTTCCGCATTTCCAACAACTTACTGGAACTGCGTAACTTAGTCCAAGTTGCTGAGTTAATGGTACGTTGCGCCTTAGAACGCAAAGAGAGTCGCGGTTTGCACTATACCTTAGACTACCCTGAGCTATTACCCGATTCTGGTCCAACCGTTTTAACTCGATGATATTAAAAACCTATCTGTGCACTAGCCACAGATAGGTTTTTAGTACTTAAGATAAAATGGCTGGATCAACGAGATAAACTCATCTGTATAACTATCATCTGTTTTTTTCAACGCTAAAGACGAAATAACTGGCTCTGCAATCTTGAGCGTTAGCCCTAATAACATTCGATGATATGGCGTATGTGCTTTATCCTGAACTTGCACGCGGTAAGCTAAATTCCAACCGCTTGCCATTGCCATCGCCTCAACTTTCTCACCCACTTCATAAGGCAAAACCAAACAAAAAATACCGTCTAGTGCCAGACAATGTTTCGCACTATCTAATAATACTTGGTGAGTGAGGGTTCCGGTATAGCGAGCTTGATCACGTTTTTCATCCCGACACGCTACTGCGGGTTCAAAATAGGGGGGATTACTCACGATTAAATCATACTGATGATTCGGCTGTTCGCTAAATGTAATAATGTCCTGATGGAACACTCGTAGCCGTTCAGACCATGGCGACTCATCAAAATTTTCCTGCGCTTGTAACGCCGCTGCATCATCAAGTTCAACCGCATCAACCTGCACTTGCTCACTACGCTGAGCGAGCATTAAGGCAATTAGCCCACTCCCACTGCCTATGTCCAACGCATATTTTGTCGAATTAAGAGGCGCCCACGCACCGAGTAATACCCCGTCAGTACCAACCTTCATCGCACAACGGTCATGGGCAACAAAAAATTGCTTGAAGGTAAAGCCGCCTTTTCGATAACACTTTTTTTGTTCGCTCATACAGCCACTCTGGTTTAAATAGGATTTGCGTGAATATTCTCAATTTCAGCCCACAAATCGACAAATTCAATCTAATTTAAATAATATTATTCTCATATAATGAGAATGTCATTTGTTAGTGATTTTTTTTACTGCTAAGTTCGAGAAAAAGGAGATGCCATGAACAGTATTAATAGAACACTAGATATCTTATCGTTTGTCACGACTTGTGCATCTCCAATCACACCACAAACCATTTCCAAAGAGTTAGATATTCCTCTTTCAACAGTTTATCGGCTTTTAACTATTCTCATAAACTGGGAATTTGTGACTTACTCTAAGCAATACGGTACATATACCGTGGGTGCGCAGAGTATCAAAACTCAAGAAAAATACTATCAGCACAGCTTGCTGATGACATCGTCAAAATCAGAGCTCCACGCATTAGCCAAAAAGACCCAAGAGACCGCGGCCATTATCACCGCCAACCTACGAGAAACCATTTGCGTCGATAAAATTGATAGTGAACAAGCCGTGCGCTGCTCTTTTATTGTTGGACATGGCAATACCGTGATCCGCGGTGCTAGCGCGAAAACGCTCTTAGCCTACCGTGATGAACAGTACCAAGAATTGGTCTTCGAAACTCACGCCAAGCAGCTACACAAAGATAACTATTTACAGAAATTAAAACAGGATCTGATCCAAATCCGCCAGCAAGGCTATGGAATTTCCGTTAGTGAAATTGATGCTGGTGTTTTTGGCGCATCGGCACCTATTTTTAAAGGCAACGATATTTTAGCTGTCGTCTCTGTCATGGCACCTGAATTTCGTGCCATCAACCGCGTCGATGAGCTGATTAAAGCCACATGCCAAACGGCCCAAAATATAACAAAACTGATTAACATGGAGTAACTATGACACAACCTTTTCAATGGCAGGGTCGTACTGATGGTGAAACACAAGAACATTTACGTATTCACCAAGTCATCAACCAATGTTCACCCGCAGAGTTTGCCATTATCGGCTTTGCTTCGGACGAAGGTGTTCGTCGCAATAAAGGCCGCCAAGGTGCCAAGGCCGGTCCTGATGCCATCCGCCGCCAACTTGCTGGCCTGCCAATCCACCAGCCACTCGCTATTCGAGATGCGGGAACCGTAAGTTGTAACGATGGTGACCTGGAAGCGGCTCAGCGTCGCCTGTCCGATGAGATAATCTCAGTGTTAGAACAGCGCCAAAAACCCATTGTTTTAGGTGGTGGGCACGAGGTCGGCTTTGCGAGCTTCCAAGGTGTTTTCGATTTCGTTCAAAAATATCAGCCAGAAAAGACCATTGGGATCATCAATTTTGATGCGCACTTTGATTTACGTGAAGCATCAGAAGCCACATCCGGTACGCCATTTTTACAATCGTCGCAACTGTGTGCTAAGCATCATCGCCCTTTCAATTACCTGTGTTTAGGCATTGCGGATCACGGTAATACCAAAGTGCTATTCGATACAGCGGACCGCTTAGGCTGCCACTATATTCGCGATAAAGCCTTAACCGCGAGTTTATTACCACAAGCAATTGAACAAATTAAACAATTTATAAATTCTGTGGATTACCTGTATGTCACTGTGGATTTGGATGTGTTCTCTGCGGGTATTGCACCGGGAGTCAGCGCGCCAGCCGCTCGAGGGATTTCTACTGAAACATTTGATGAATTATTTAACATCATCAAATCTAGCGGCAAGATTGCGCTATTTGATATCGCTGAGTGCAATCCTGAATTTGATATTGATAACCACACATCAAAACTAGCAGCTTACTTGGTTTACCAATATTTATTCTAAAAGCAGCAAACACAATAAAACGACTGATAAACAACTTTACCTTGTCTTTCAAAATATAAATAAAAGCTTAGTCAACTAAGCAACTAGTTAAAAATAAACCGCATTGTGGCCCTAACGCTGTAGCACGAAAAACAATTTTATCGTGTCTTTAACAAGACATTTATACCCTTGGATTTCGAGTTACAGCTAGGCGGCTAGAGAGGATATCCCTAGGAGCATACATAAGTATGTGACTAGGGTAGCCGAACGCGGCCAACAACGCTGTAGCACGAAAGACATGGTATAAATAAAAAGGGAAATACATGACATTCCAAATCGACACACTCACCACCCTCTTTCTAACAGTAATTTGCCTACTGATGGGTGTTCACCTCAAAAAACGCATTGAATGGCTGCAACGTTTTTGTATCCCTTCCCCGGTTATTGGTGGTTTTTTAATCAGCTTACTTATTTGGGGATTAAAGTCTTTCGATTTAGCTGAAATTACGTTCGATACCAGCTTACAGTCATTCTTAATGGTGGCGTTCTTTACGACTGTTGGTATTGATGGCAGCTTCCGCGTATTAAAAAGCGGCGGGCGCTTACTCATTACTTACCTGTTAATTTGCTGGACATTAGTTATTTTCCAAGACACCTTTGGTGCTGGTCTGGCACATTTATTAGGTATCGACCCAGTTATCGGGATCATGGCGGGTGGTGTTTCCTTAACAGGTGGGCACGGTGGTGCGGCTGCCTTTGGTGGTATGGCTGAAGGTCTTGGCGTACAGTCTGCAACCGTTGCGGCGATTGCAGCGGCAACGTTTGGCCTGATTTCAGGAAGCTTATTAGGTGGCCCTATCGCGAGCTACTTAATTAAAAAACACAAAGTCACTATTCAAGCCGAAGAAAATGTTGAAAACGTGAAAGTTGAAGAGAAGTTGGCTGGTAAAATCGACTCTATCGACGCCCATGCATTCTTAAAAATGTTAGCGCTGATTTTAGGTGTGATGGTCGTAGGTCAATTTGCTTCTGCGCAATTCACTAAAGCCACAGGTTTCTCTTTACCAAGCTATGTAGGCGCAATGATTATCGCAATTATTGTGCGCAACATTAACGACCAAGTTGAAGTTGTTCGTATTAACCAAAAATCCATCAACTTAATTTCTGATGTTTCACTGGGCTTATTCTTAACCATGGCAATGATGTCGCTTAAAATTTGGGAACTGAAAGTCATCGCGCTGCCATTATTCATCATCTTACTGGCGCAAACTATCGCCATCATCCTGTTCGTTGTTTTCGTCGTCTTCAGACTGTTAGGCAAAAACTACGATGCCGCAGTAATGTGTTCAGGCATGATGGGACATGGTTTAGGTGCAACACCGAACGCAATGGCTAACATGTCATCGGTCTGTGAGCGCTACAAGCAGGTTTCCATGAAAGCGTTTATGATTGTGCCATTAAGCGGTGCTGTACTTATCGACCTCGTGGGAATTCCTTACCACACTTGGTTAATTAACATGCTCAGCTAATTCCGCATCATCCCCCTTACCAACTATACGACATAGTTTGGTAAGGGGGAGCATTATCAGTAAGCCACTTCCTTATATACCCCCAGCCAACAAAAACAGGTAAACTCTGCACAAAGCTGATTTTTGTGGTGAACAATTTTGCTAACCTGTTTATAATCAGCGCCCCAAATAGAGGTATATCATGACTGCATCCACATTTTCTGAACTTGAGCTTGATGAAAGCCTGATCACCGCGCTGACCAATAAAGGTTACGAGCGCCCGACGGCCATCCAAGAAGCTGCCATCCCTCCTGCAATGGATGGACGCGACGTTTTAGGTTCAGCCCCAACCGGAACAGGTAAAACTGCGGCATTCTTATTGCCAGCCATTCAGCATTTACTTGATTTTCCAAGAAAAAAATCAGGTCCGCCTCGCGTTCTGATTTTAACACCAACTCGCGAACTCGCTATGCAAGTCGCTGATCAAGCTAAAGAGTTGTGTGCTCATAATCATTTAGACGTTGCCACCATTACAGGCGGCGTTGCATATATGAATCACGCTGAAGTTTTCAGCGAAAACCAAGATATCGTCGTCGCAACCACTGGGCGTTTGCTGCAATACATTAAAGAAGAAAACTTCGATTGCCGCGCTGTGGAAATTCTGATCCTCGATGAAGCTGACCGTATGCTGGATATGGGCTTTGCGCACGATATCGAAACTATCGCAGGCGAAACTCGCTGGCGCAAACAAACCATGTTGTTCTCCGCCACCCTTGAAGGTGAAGCGATTCGTGATTTTGCTGAGCGCCTACTCGAAGATCCTATCGAAATTGAAGCGGATCCTTCACGCCGTGAACGCAAGAAAATCCAACAATTTTACTATCGTGCTGATACGTTAGAACATAAAACTGCGCTACTGTGCCACCTTATCAAGCAAGAAGATGTCACCAAATCGATTGTCTTTGTGCGTAAGCGTGAACGCGTTCGTGAAGTTGTTCAATGGTTGCGTGAAGCAGGTATTGAGCCTTGCTATATTGAAGGCGAAATGGTGCAAGCGAAGCGTAATGAAGCCGTTCGCCGCTTAGTGACTGGACAAGTTAAAGTCCTCGTTGCGACAGACGTTGCTTCCCGTGGATTAGATATTGAAAATGTCAGCCATGTTTTTAACTTCGACTTACCGCGCACCGCAGATGTCTATTTGCACCGTATCGGCCGTACTGGTCGTGCAGGGCGTAAAGGTACTGCTCTTTCTTTAGTTGAAGCCCACGATTTCCCTCTACTGGGTAAAATCACTCGCTACATCGAAGAACCGATTAAGATGCGTGTGGTAGATTCATTACGCCCAACAACCAAAGCGCCTTCTGAAGCGATGCTGAATAAGCCAAAACCATCTAAGAAAGTGCTAGCTAAGCGTAAAGAAAAGAAAAAAGAAGAGCAAAGCAAGAAAAAAGAAAAAGTACGCCATCGCGATAAGAAAAATATCGGTAAACGTCGCACTCCAGCTATGCCATCTACAACTGCACCATCGGCAACTGCGGATAGCAATAAAACCAAATAACACTCAATCGAGTAATACTGACAAAAGCGGGCTTCGGCCCGTTTTTAATTCATTAGCTTATAGACCCTCTCCTTCATTACCCGGCTTTCATTTGTTAACGATTCTGCTTTTATCATATGATTATCTAAAATATCTCGGCAGTTATAGCCCTGATTATTTTCCATTCGCCAATCTGCGCCGTTCGATAATAATAATTCAGCAACATCTAAAGAGTGGCTATTTAAAGCATCATGCAACGGGGTATTTCCCAAATTATCTCTCACGTTGACCATTAAACCATTACTCAGCAAAACTTCTGATTGAGACAATCTCCCACTTTGAGCCGCTAAATGTAAAACTGTTTTTTGCTGGGCCAACTGCATTTTTTTAATTCCCTGCCCGTATGGAGACTCCAATAATACTTTTATAAATTGGCTATTACCTGCACGAACAGATTGCATGGCGAGTTTATCAATATCGCAGTGCTTATTTTTCATTGAAAGTAACGCTTTAAATTCACTAATGTTTTCTTTCTTAATTGAATTTTTACAACTTTCTTGCCAATTAAAACTTTGTTTCTGCTCTACGTTAGGAAATTCATTCAACATAGAATCCGCTGTTTTATCAAATTCACCTGTAATCGCATTCCAATTATTCCATGGTTTATGTTTGCACATCATCCTAATAATCTTAACCATTGAATGTGCAATAAAGCTCCTGGTCAACAAACGGTGTGGTAACCAGTCTTTCCAAGAATTATGTTCGCTGTAAGCCATTTTGATACGGTTTCCCAACGCAGAAGGGATTGGTAACGTGTTTTGAAGTGCATCAAGCCAATCATATTGAACAGTATAAAAGCGTATCAAACCTTCATCTGCTTGTTGCTTAGCAATGTTATAATCCATTCCAATTTTATGTACTGTGTTTTGAGCAAGCCCTGAAGGACTAAATGAAATACAAGGTGATTGACTCGCCAATGCAGCGATTGATGCAAGACCTCCCCCTAGAGAGTGCCCTGTGCAGATAATATTGCCTTTCACGGCTCGATATAGAATATTAGTTAACCCCACAGCCTGAAAGAATTGAGGTTCGTAATATCCTAGCCCTTGCCGAATATTGGCATAAAAATCGACAATATCATTCGTTCCCGCAAAGCAAATAATATACAGACCATTAAAACAACAAATATTCGATTGAAAGCCTGTAAATTCATTATTTAAAAGTTCTGCATCTATACCTAATTCATTAATTTTTGACGTACTAAGCTTTTCGATTCCTTGAATATCACGCCAATGATGATGATAGGCACCTTGTGCTAGTAACGCTAAAAGATAATCTTTATTCTGTGCATCTCTTCCTAAAAACTCCTCTCTCGTGACATTCTTAGGCCATTTATCTCTAAAACTGCATGATGAATCTAAAAATGTATGTTGTTGATATAAATTTAAACCTTCCTCAACAAAAGAAAGCTCTTCCTTACTTACTGTCTGCTGTATTGCTGTACTAAATGGCATAAATTCTCCCTAACAAATGCTGTATGCTGGAAGAATATTGAAATATAAATAACCAAGGGGGGAAATAATCTACTTTGTTAGGGGCAAATAAAAAAGCCATTGAGAACAATGGCTTTTAGAATTTATTAAGGTAAGAGATCTATTGACCCCTTAATGTTTATTACAGGCTTTCAGTGAAAGTACGAGTAATAACGTCACGCTGTTGTTCAGGCGTTAATGAATTAAAACGCACTGCATAACCAGAAACACGGATAGTTAATTGAGGATATTTCTCTGGATTTTTTACTGCATCTTCTAATGTTTCACGGCTTAATACGTTAACATTTAAGTGCTGACCACCTTCTACACGAACAGTTGGTTTCATTTCCAGAGGAACTTCACGGCTCTCAAAAGCACCTAATTCATCTTTAGGAACAACCTGACCTTCGCTATAATCTGCTTTCGCACACACGCAACGAGCTTCATTTGTCTCGCTATCGATTAACCAGAAAGAGTTCAGCAGTGCTGCATTGTCACTTTTAGTAATTTGAATACCAGTAATCATCTCGACCTCCACGTTCGAATCAGATTTTGATCAATCTTTGCTAACTGTTTTTAATCGCTGTTGATTGGATAATTGGTCTAACCAACCTGTTTACCTAATATATACCAGCTAGAACCCCTACATTCTTTGATATTTATCAAATATTTCGTATGGTAATTAACCAGGGCGGTGCATCTTCATGATTTAAATCAATATTCACATTTTGACTTTTTAATTATTTTTGTAAATTTTCAAATTAATTTTAAGCGATTTTAGGGCGTTAGCGTAGAACAACACTTTATCTATGCGCCATGAACCAGTAAGCTACGAACCATAAAATACATCACTATGGGATCATTCATGTCAAATACGATGACTTGGCACGACGTAATCGGTGCGGAAAAATCACAAACCTATTTCAAAGAGACTCTCGCATTTGTCGCAAAAGAAAGAGAAAGCGGAAAAGTAATCTACCCACCGCAAGAAGATGTTTTCAATGCATTTCGTTATACCGAATTAGCTGATATCAAAGTCGTTATCTTGGGACAAGACCCCTATCATGGGCCAGGACAAGCACACGGGTTATCCTTTTCTGTACGTCCAGGTATTAAAGCACCACCTTCACTCGTCAATATGTATAAAGAGCTTGAGAAAGATATTCCTGGATTTGTCCGCCCGGAACATGGGTACCTGCTTAGCTGGGCCCAACAAGGGGTTTTACTCCTCAATACGGTATTAACTGTAGAACAAGGTAATGCGCACTCACATGCACATCTAGGCTGGGAAACCTTTACTGATAAAGTGATTCAGGCGATTAATGACCATACTGAGGGAGTGATTTTCCTTTTATGGGGCTCTCATGCACAAAAGAAAGGTCGCATTATCGATACTAAGCGCCACCATGTACTTAAAGCACCTCACCCATCACCACTTTCTGCGCATCGAGGCTTTTTAGGATGTGGTCATTTCTCGCAAGCTAATCAATTGCTTGAACAACAAGGTCGCACTCCTATTGATTGGTATCCGGTTATTCCTGAATAAACGCGTTCTATAGCGAGTAAATGTGTTGGTGACAAAGCTTGTAGAAGTTCGTAATAGAAAAATGGGATGCTCAGCATCCCATTTTCGTTATATACCCTAAAACTATTTATGTTCTAAACTTATTTAGAAACAATGACCATTGCAGGGCGCAACAGACGGTTATTCAAGGTATAACCCTTTTGCATCACGTTGATCACTTGTCCTGTACTGTGGTCAGGAGATTCAATCATGGTCATGGCTTGGTGAACCTCAGGGTTGAATGGTACATTTGCTGCATCAACAGGCTCAATACCAAACTTAGAAACGGTATCTAAGAACGTTTTCAACGTAAGGTCTAAACCTTCTAATATCGCTTTGATTTTTTCGTTGTCACGATCAGGACCAGCTGCCTTAATTGCACGCTCTAAGTTATCAATAACAGGCAACAATTCATTGGAAAACTTCTCAAGCGCAAACTTGTGGGCTTTTTCAATATCTTGTTCTGTACGACGACGAATATTTTCAATGTCAGCATGAGCACGTAACACCGCTTCGCGTTCAGTTTTACGGGACGCTTCAAGTTGCTGTTCAAGCTCAGCAATACGCGCTGCTAACGCTTGTTCTTCGGCTTGTAAATCTGCTTGTTGAGTATCAACTTCTTGCTCTGCTTGCACTTTTTGTGTTTCATTTTGCTCAGAAGCTTGCTCACCATGCATGTTTTGTTCTTTACTACTCATGAATATCTCCGCGTATTTAGCAATAATTCTATCTATGAGAGTATTATGGGGATCTAATACAGGGATTCAAGGGAAGTCATACAACGAGGAGTTAAAAAAGTATGCAAAAGGCTAAGATGACACCATCTTCACAATTTAAAACTATCGGTATTGTCGGACACCCAAGGCACCCTGAAGCACTGGCGACCCATGAACTTATCTATCATTGGCTGATTTCAAAAAATTACCACGCAATAATTGATAAACAAGTGGCTAAGGATTTGAAATTAAAAGATGCCAATACCGGAACTTTAACAGAAATTGGTCAACAAGCCGATTTAGTCGTCGTTGTCGGAGGCGATGGCAACATGCTTGGAGCTGCGCGAATTTTATCCCGCTATAATAATAAAGTTATTGGCGTAAACCGCGGTAATTTAGGTTTTTTAACCGACCTGGACCCCGACAATGCCCTTCAGCAACTTTCTTGTGTTCTTGATGGGGAATATCACGAAGAGCAGCGCTTTTTATTAGAGGCTCAAGTTATCAAAGCGAATCAAAAAGCCCGTAAAAGTAGCGCCATCAACGAAGTGGTTCTGCACCCAGGTAAAGTCGCGCATATGATTGAGTTTGAAGTTTACATTGATGAAAAATTTGCCTTTTCACAACGCTCAGATGGCTTAATTATTGCGACCCCGACAGGCTCAACAGCTTACTCGTTATCCGCAGGGGGCCCTATTCTTACACCAAATCTAGACGCGATTGTACTCGTGCCGATGTTCCCTCACACCCTGTCATCACGCCCGTTAGTTATCAGCAGCGACAGCAGTATTCGCTTAAAATTTTTACGAACCAATATTGATTATGAAGTCAGTTGCGACAGTCAAATTATGCTACCTATACAGGATGGCGAAGAGGTGATTATTAAGCGCAGCTCGAAGAGTCTGAATTTAGTTCATCCAAAAGATTACAATTATTTCAATACATTAAGTTCAAAGCTCGGTTGGTCTAAAAAAACTTTTTAAATTTTTCGCACTGCCTCTTTACTGTATAAAAAAACAGGTTAAACTGTATGAAAACACAGGTGTGTATTTAAACAGGAGAGCGCAGATGCTAACCCAACTAACCATCAATAATTTTGCTATCGTTCGTGAGTTAGAAATCGATTTTCGTAGCGGTATGACAACAATTACAGGTGAAACCGGCGCGGGTAAATCCATTGCTATTGATGCTCTTGGCTTATGTTTAGGTAACAGAGGTGAAGCCAATATGGTTCGCCCTGGCGCTCAACGTGCTGACTTGTGTGCTCGCTTTTCACTGTCTGACGCTCAAATGGCGGCAAACTGGCTCATTGAGCATCAACTTGATAATCAAAATGAATGCTTACTACGTCGCACCATCGCAACCGATGGGCGCTCACGAGGCTTTATTAACGGCGTCTCCGTCCCTTTATCACAATTACGTGAACTTGGCGCATTACTGATCCAAATTCATGGTCAACATGCTCACCAGCTATTATTGAATAATGACCATCAGCAATCCTTACTTGATGCCTATGCTAATCAGCAAGAATTACTCGCTCAAATGAAGCAAACATGGCAAAAGTGGCATGAGTCTTGTCAGCAATTAGCTATTTTTCAAAAACAGATGCAAGAGCGTGAATCTCGTCAGCAATTGCTTGATTATCACTTAAAAGAGCTAAATGAATTTCTACCCGTTCAAGGGGAGTTTGAGGAAATTGACCAAGAATATAAGCAGCTTGCTAATCACGGGCAATTTTTAACTATTGGGCAAACAACAGCACAAATTCTGACAGAGAGTGACGATGCGAACGTCATCAGCCTTCTCAATATGGCAAAAAATGAGCTTTCCGATTTGGTCGCTCTGAACCCTAAATTCTCAGGGTTATTGGATATGCTGGAAGAAGCAGGCATCCAAGTTAGCGAAGTGAGTGATGAAATTAAACATTACTGCGATCAATACGAGTTAGATCCAAATCGATTATTTGAATTGGAGCAGCGGATTTCAAAACAAATCAATTTGGCACGTAAGCATCACGTCACGCCTGAAGCACTGCCTGAACTTTTTCAGCAATTAGTTGAAGAACAAAATCAGATTGCTAACCAAAATGAAGATTGTGAAGCTTTAAATGCACAAGTTATTGCTGACCACCAAAAAGCGTTAGAGTGTGCGGAACGTTTACATCATGTACGCCTGCATTATGCAAAAGAGCTCAGCCAGCTAATTACCAGCAGTATGCACCAACTTTCAATGCCTCATGGCCTCTTCACGATTGATGTAAAATTTGTTCCTGAACATTTGCAAATTGATGGTGCCTGCAAAGTCGAATTCAATGTCACTACTAACCCAGGACAGCCACATCAAGCCTTAGCAAAAGTCGCATCAGGTGGTGAGCTATCCCGCATCGCTTTAGCTATTCAAGTGATCACCGCGAAAAAAATGGATACTCCGGCGTTAATTTTTGATGAAGTGGACGTAGGGATCAGTGGCCCAACCGCCGCTATCGTCGGGAAATTGCTCCGTGAACTGGGTGAGTCCACCCAAGTTATGTGTGTGACTCACTTGCCTCAAGTAGCAGGCTGCGGTCATCACCATTTTTATGTTAGTAAAGAAACAAACGGTGTAGAAACCGAGACTCACATGCAATTACTGGATAAAAAATCTAGATTACAAGAGCTTGCACGGTTACTTGCAGGTTCTGAAGTGACAAAAAATACGTTGGCTAATGCAAAAGAGTTGCTCGCAGCTTAAATTTCGACAACTTTTTTTATCTCCTGTTGTCTTAGAGTCGATCTGGAAGGTTTTAAATTGTATCAATGTCGATTATCATTGATGTTCTGACTCCAAAAGGAATGAGATATCCATGCGTTATAAATTGTTAACTGCTGCAGCACTATCATTCGCATTAATGTCCACGGGCTGTTCAATGATGGAACGTCTTGTCTATCATCCGGATATTAACCAAGGTAACTACCTAACGGCGAAAGATGTTGCGAAGATTAAAAAAGGAATGACACAGCAACAGGTTGCTTATGCTTTAGGCACACCAATGATGACTGACCCGTTTGGTTCTCAGACTTGGTTTTATGTTTTCCGCCAAGAGCTGGGGCATGATCCAGTGAAGCAAGAAACATTGACGCTGACGTTTGATCGCAACGGTATCCTGACTGATATCAAAAACGAAAAAAATCTTGAAGCGCAACAAGCCATGGAAGCTGGTGAAATTAAAGCATCGGAACCAAAAGCAGCGGAATAACACCCTATATAGCGCAATGCTTGAGCGTGTATAACTTGAGTATATAAGTAGCTACCTGCCCCATTTACATGATGGAGTAACAAACAGGTAGTTACTTTAATGCTTTTGTTCATTTCTTTATAATTTCTCGTCAATGCATAGAAGCGCCATCTTCTATGTTCTAGTCTATCCATCCACACATCTATTACACCCCACAAAGAAAAAACCTATAAATTAGATACAAAAAAACCGAGCTTTCACTCGGCTTCATATCAAATTGATTCACTCACTACGCAATATCTTATTTATTATTCTCTTTCGATTTTTCAGCTCGCTTGCGACGTAACTCTTTCGGGTCGGCAATCAATGGGCGATAAATTTCAATTCTATCCCCTTCTTGAACGACATCACCCAATTTCGCTGGGCGACTATAAATGCCCACTTTATTTTTCTTTAAATCGATATCCGAACGCAGCGTTAAAATACCCGATGCAATAATTGCCTCTTCAATCGTGGTTCCTTCTGCAACCCTCACTGAAAGCAAAAATTGCTTTTCAGGTAACGCGTAGGTCACTTCAATATTGATATCAGACACGGTAAACGACCTTAGCACGAGACGTAAATGCTTGAACCATATTGTTGGCCAGCTCTTTGAATATTTTACCGAATGCCAACTCAATCAGCTTATTCGTAAATTCAAAATCGAGATGAAACTCAATTTTACAGGCGTCAGCGCTCAAAGGAATAAACTGCCATCCTCCAGATAGAGTTTTAAAAGGACCTTCCACTAACTGCATTTGTATACGTTTATTGTCTTCCAACGCATTCTTCGTAATGAAGGTTTTGCTAATTCCCGCCTTTGAAACTTCAACCGATGCCGTCATTTCATCAGAATTTTGGCTAATAATTCGGCTTCCAACGCATCCCGGTAAAAAACTTGGATATGAAACCACATCATTCACAAGTTTATACATTTGTTCTGCGCTAAAAGGGACTAACGCAGAGCGACTAATCTGTGGCATATCAATTCCTATCCCCAAAAACTGCGCATATAATAGCACCATTGATGGGTTACTCAAAAAACAAAACCCGTACAGGGCAAGAAATGCACAATCGCAAAAATATCAGTGTTGAACGATTTCATTCAACGCATCTTAACGTATAATGAATGAACTATGACAAAGAAAAAACCATATAAACCCGGTTCAGCAACAATTGCTATGAACAAACGTGCTCGCCACGAATATTCTATCGAAGAGGAGTTCGAGGCGGGTTTATCCCTACAAGGTTGGGAAGTTAAATCATTACGCGCGGGCAAAGCCAATATTGGTGATAGCTATGTTTTACTGCGCGATGGTGAAGCTTACCTTTTTGGTGCCAACTTTACACCACTAACTGTAGCGTCATCCCATGTAGTTTGTGATCCAACTCGCAGTAGAAAACTGCTTCTTAATCAACGTGAATTAGATACTCTTTACGGTAAAGTTAACCGCGAAGGCTATACCGTCATCGCTCTTTCCTTATATTGGAAAAACGCGTGGTGCAAAGTAAAAATTGGCGTCGCCAAAGGTAAAAAAGCCCATGATAAGCGTTCTGATATCAAAGATAGAGAGTGGCAATTAGATAAAGCACGTATAATGAAACATTCTAATCGCTAAGTCCTAGCTTTATAGAGTTATTTTCTGTTATACTACGCTCACAACTTGGGGCTGATTCTGGATTCGACGGGATTTGCGAAACCCAAGGTGCATGCCGAGGGGCGGTTGGCCTCGTAAAAAGCCGCAAAAAAATAGTCGCAAACGACGAAAACTACGCACTAGCAGCTTAATAACCTGCTTAGAGCCTTCTCTCCCTAGCCTCCGCTCTTAGGACGGGGATCAAGAGAAGTCAAACCCAAAAGAGATCGCGTGGATGCCTTGCCTGGGGTTGAAGCGTTAAACTTAATCAGGATAGTTTGTTGGTGGCGTGTCTGTCCGCAGCTGGCAAATGAAATTAAAGACTAGACTAAGCATGTAGTACCGAGGATGTAGAAATTTCGGACGCGGGTTCAACTCCCGCCAGCTCCACCAAATTATCTTCTAAGGACGTCCAAAGAAGACTGAAAAGCCCGCTAACTCAATGAGTTGCGGGCTTTTTTATATCCTGCGTAGTCTGATGTCACCTAATTAAATCCAATCATCTTAGGCACCTTGATAGGCACCTCGTTAACCTTTATAGTTTTTGAGGTGCCTAAAAACAATGGAACATCAAAAATGGCAAGATAAATCAAACCCTTATCCGCAAAAGAGATCGATGCAGCAAAGCCAAAGCAGAGTGATTATGTCCTCTATGATGGCGATGGATTAGAGCTATTGGTTAAATCCAATGGCAGCAAGCTGTGGTCATTTCGCTACATTCGCCCTCTCACCAAAAAGCGAGCTAAAAAGAGCCTTGGTTCTTACCCTGCCGTCAGTCTTGCTGATGCACGTAGTTACCGCCTTGAAGCAAGAACACTACTCGCTAAGCAGATAGACCCACAAGATCACCATAAAGAGCAAGTCCGTAACAGCTTAGAAGCTAAGGCAAATACCTTTCAACTTGTTGCTGAACGTTGGTGGGAAGTGAAGAAGTCCACTGTAACAGAAGACTACGGTAATGATATCTGGCGTTCACTTGAACGAGATGTGTTCCCTGCAATTGGTGACATCAGCGTTACTGATATCAAAGCGCATATATTGGTTCAAGCAATACAACCCGTTCAAGCTAGAGGTGCATTAGAAACCGTTCGTCGCCTATGTCAGCGCATTAACGAAGTGATGATCTATGCTCAAAATACTGGATTAATTGATGCTGTACCAAGTATCAATATTGGTAAAGCGTTTGAAAAGCCCAAGAAAAAGAATATGCCAAGTATTCCCCCTGATCAGCTACCAAAGCTCATGCAGACAATGCGTACAGCTAGTATTAGCCTATCCACTCGATGCTTGTTTATGTGGCCGCTACTCACCATCTCGCGCCCTGCCGAAGCCGCTGAAGCTCGTTGGGACGAAATCAACTTTGAGAACAAGGAATGGAAGATACCGGCTGCTAGAATGAAGATGAACCGTGAGCACACAGTTCCGTTATCTGACGCTGCTTTGGCTATTTTAGAGCTAATGAAACCACTCAGTGGTAACCGTGAGTTTATCTTTCCTAGCCGTATCAAGCCTACCCAACCAATGAATAGCCAAACCGTCAATGCTGCATTAAAACGTGCCGGATTCGGTGGTGTATTGGTTTCTCACGGTCTTCGTTCAATAGCCAGTACCGCACTCAATGAACAAGGCTTCCCACCTGATGTTATCGAAGCCGCCCTCGCCCACGTTGATAAAAATGAAGTTAGGCGAGCTTACAACCGCAGTGATTACTTAGAGCAAAGGCGCCCTATGATGCAATGGTGGGCTGATTTTATTGAAGCTGCTGATAGGGGAAGTATTATTGACGGAGGGATAAGAGGGATATCGCTAGTTGGGTAACATGTGTACCAGCTCAGATTTGAGCTGGTACTGTAAGGGCACAGAACTATACATCGTCCAAATGTCAGCTTTGTGCCAATAGCGGATGTTGTTTAAACATGAGCTAGTTATGTGCGACAAGGATACTTTTGTATCACTAAATCGATATGTTCTGACCGATCTGCTTTAATCAAACAGGAAACTTTAATAATGGAATATAATCCAATTATGTGCAGATATTATTAGTTGGACGATTTACATTTTGTGTTAGTTGTTCCATGTTTGGCGTTAATGTATTCAATTTGGTCAAATCAGCTTATTGAATCTTACATCTAGGCAGTTTATTGCTTAAAACGGACGGTATATATCCTTATTCATTCAAACTGCAGGTTGGTTGGCCGCACTCAGCCAGCCGGGTCACATACTGATGTATATTCCCAGCCTATCTTTCCTTGCCGTCTTCCTGCAACTTGAATGACATTGGGTATAAAGAGCAGGACATTCCGGCATAAACTCTGAATGCAGGCTTAATACGGTTTCATCCCGAGCTCTTCGCTGCAATTTGAAAGCTATAGGGTATATGGTATCGTACGCGTCAGAAATACCTTTAAGAGAGCCCTTCACGGTGGAAAAAAAGAAAACCTTCCTGCAGCAGAAAAGCGGCTTGCACCCGCGTAACCGTCATCGTTCACGCTATGATTTCCCGGCGCTGATCGCCAGCTGCCCTGCACTGGAGCCGTTCGTCAAGCCGAACGCCTGGGGCGACATCTCGGTAGATTTTGCCGATCCTGTGGCGGTTAAAATGCTCAACCGTGCGTTGCTGCAACATTTTTATGGCATCGAACACTGGGACATTCCCGCCGATTATCTGTGCCCGCCGATCCCCGGGCGTGCCGACTATTTACACCATCTGGCTGACCTACTGGCGACCAGCAACGGCGGCGAGTTCCCTCGCGGTAAAGGCGTGGCGATCCTTGATGTGGGTGTTGGCGCCAACTGTATTTATCCGATTATTGGCCTGCGTGAATACGGCTGGCGTTTTACCGGTTCGGAGATTAATCCGATATCGCTCAATTCGGCCAAAATGATCGTGGAGATGAATCCGACATTGAGAAACAGCGTACGCCTGCGTTTACAAAAACAACCCGAATTTATTTTGAACGGCATCATCGGCGTGGCGGAGAAATTTGATGCCACACTGTGTAATCCACCGTTCCACAGCTCTGAACAGGAAGCACAAGCCAGCACCCGTCGCAAACTGCACAAACTGGGTAAAGGCGAGGTAGCCGACACGCCGGTACATAACTTTGGCGGCAAAAATAAAGAGCTATGGTGTGAAGGCGGTGAAGAAGCCTTTGTGCGTAAAATGGTAGAGGAGAGCGTTAGCCTGGCGCAAAACTGCCTGTGGTTCACCTCGTTGGTTTCTAAAAACACTACCTTGCCTTCGATTTATCACGCGTTGAAGCTGGTGGGTGCGGCCGAAGTCCGTACCATTGAAATGGCGCAGGGGCAAAAAATCAGTCGCTTCGTGGCCTGGACTTTCCACGACGCACAACAGCAGGCCGCCTGGGCGGAAGAACGCTGGCGTTAATTTCCCTAGTGCCGGTTATTTAATCGGCACCGATAAAACTTCGCATTTCTCTTTCAATTTCTACACATCCCATGAGTCTCCTTTCCTCCCTCCTGTTTTAAATGACTAGCAGAACTAGGCAGTACTCACTGCGGCATTATTCATCGAATCCGTTTCTGCTAAAATCTATCGTACTTGAAGAGGCTCAGACGTAATTCACGGTCAAGCAGCTTAGCCAGCCCCCATTTATTGGTGCTTAGAATTGTTCGTAATCCTCTATCAGCAGCGAAAACATCAGGTGGGGGCTGGGCAATACAAGTGGCAGCGACAGTGTATTGATAACCTGTTTTTTGGTCAACTTCATCATTTATGCCTATGTTAAGTTAATCAGATTAACCTTCCCGATAAACAAGGTCCTCATTCACCGAGCGTGAATGTCTATATATCGCTCTTTCAGGATAACAGACATTATTAAATCCCTACGTCACAGGAGATTTAATTATGGCTGAGCTACAAAATGCAGAACTACTTTTATGTTGTATAAACCTTGATGCGTGTATCTACCCGCTTGAAAACGTTAACACCTTCAGATGATAGCTGCTCATCTTGAGTAAAAACACCAAGAAATCGATATAGTGTCCGATTCAGCTCGTCACGAGAGTGAGCCATTACGATACGATAACGCCACGTTTCCCTATAGTTGCGTGTTGGATTAAGACTTTTTTCCGTTATCAGGTCACCATCAATGGAAAGTGAGTTGTCCCACTCCCCCGCCTTATACAAACGCGGAAACCAAACCATTACATCTCCGTCCAAACCGATTGCTTTTACAACAGTCTCAGGTACCCGCCAGCTACCTGATTGATGGTGTCCTTTATCTCCATAACCAAAGCACTGCAAAGCATCCTTGTGATATCGGAATGCAGCGTAAGGGCCTACTTCAATAACGCCTTCGTCAATATGCTTTTGAGCAGTATAACGGGTGCCATAGTCCCAAGAACGGAACACGCCTTGCGCTTCCTGTTGGGCTTTTCTATCCCTAACAAGAAGGATGAATTCATCAACAAGATGATTAATCTTGTCCAGTGTCGTATTATTGACTGGAATTCGTTTTTCAATAAACCCCGTCGCTTCCATGATGTCCAAACGGCGAATTCCGTCAGCCATTTTAGCTTCATCACTATCATGGTGCGCCTCGTCTATTTCAAGATACAGCTTCAGCTGCGGAAAAAGCAGGTCTGCAAGATAAATTTTTCCAGAGTGCCCTTCCTTTCGAATACACTGCTGGCAAACGAACTCAAGCTCAGGGTCATTCAACCTGTGAAAAATGCGGTTGATTATGTAGTGTTCCCACCGCTTGTGAGAGATTTTTGATAGTGCCCGAAGGATATAGTCATCTTTACTCATGCTAATACCATTTAAAAGCAAATAAACAACCAGACAAAAGACTTAACTTGGACGCCTGTTTTCGCAAGCGTAATATCAAAATAGTAAACATATCATCGCCATAATACTTAGTGCTGTAGTTACATCCGTCTAAATTGTGTCGGCCACTTTAAAATAACTTAGGTTTCTTGCATTCATATATCTTTTTTTCTTTTGTTGGAAAAGTAATAGCAATTCCACTTTCACGTATGTAAGAAGTCTTTAAATTATCTACGTATTTTTCATCTTTCAACAGTGTGCGCTGTTTGCTTTCGCAAAACTTGATGAGGTCATTTTTATTGCACAAATTATTGAGGCATGGACCCTCTACAACCTTATTACCCGCCACTTCAGCCGAATCGCTTTTTATCCTAGAAGAAAAGGGTTTATCTCTGTCTTTAATCAGCTGAACTACTGCTGACTGCGAGCCAGTATAATCAATTGGCACAGTAAGAAATCTCAATCCATCTTCATAGGTTATCTTGCTCTGAACATGCAGCGTTTCAAAAATAATGTCATTTGTATCAAGCTTAGGGCATAAGGTCTCGGCAATATCATAATCTTCATTAATAAAACCCTTAGCGTATTCATCTGCTTGTTTTAATAGTTTATTTCTGGCTTGACGTGACAACTCTTTCCCTTTTGCATCTTGGTAAATAGGATTGTCATAGTTCGTGTAATTTTTATTCCAACTTTCTATACCAAAAATACACAGATCATTCCCCTCTGTAGAGCACCCAGAAGAAGTAATAGCTACAACCATCAGGAAGGCAATACGTTTGAATTTACACACTTTCACTCCTTAAAAGTCCTAATAATTCAGTTGTTAAGCAAAGGCATTACTGTTAATTCTATATTTGATCTTAAATATAACCTAAATTCAGGATATTTATTATTCATAAAAATCAATGCAAGGTAGTAATTACGAGATATAGTAACAATAGCTCTATTTTAGAAACTAAAAAATATCTGCATACGCAAGGCTACAAACATGAAATCCAAGAGTGCCATTGTTTTAAAAGAACTCAGATCTAAATTACGTCCCGCATCAGTGGCGCAGGTAGGAGGTTTTCGCCCTACAGCAGACCCCATTACATCTTGGTTTTTGAAAGGGGTCGCTCTATCGGGTGAAGGATTACCAGTCTGGAAAGGACTGCCAATGTTTCCACTTCTTCAAATCCGTATGGATGAGCTTCCCGTGATCCCTGAACAATTGAAGGGCATTGCACTCCTTGTGCTCTACCACAATATGGAAAGCCACCCGTTTGATAAACCTCATGGAGAAGGTTGGCTAATACGTGAATATACCACCCTTGAGGGACTGGAGTTATTGCCTGCAATAGACACGCCGTACCGTGCATTTCCTATTCGATGGTTGCATGTCAATGATGATGCTCCAGGATGGGAGGATGCTTGGGATATTGTTGACCTTTCCGACGTAAACGAGGATGAGGAAGCAAGTGACTGCTTCTTTGATGAATTTAACCGATATAGAGGAACCAAAGTCGGAGGCTATCCGATGGAGATACAACATGGTGCAGGAATTCAAGATTTTGTCTTTCAGGTGGGATCAGAGGAAAAAGTAAACTGGATGTGGGCAGACAATGGTATCGGTTACTTTCACAAGTCACCAGAGGGGGTCTGGACATTTTCATGTCAGTTTTATTAGAAGTACAACGTCAGATCTTTGCTCAAAATCTAAACTCACCAGAGCCAACGTCGCTTAGATTTTTGCCAGCTTCCTTCCCAGAGGTCAAAACGCTTGAATTGTTCAAGCTTGTGCAGAACGACATCCTCACCCGCGGATGAGAGAGTTCTCTCCGGAATTGAAATACCAAAAAGGCCTTCAGCGACTGGGAAAATTTCACATTCTGATGTCAGTGATCCCAGAGTTTTTTCTATCTTCTTAAGATCTGCTTTTACAATTAGTTGGAGTCCCATTAGCTTTTAAACTCCATAATGGCTACATGCTCAAGCGTTTGTCTAATCTGGGCTTGAACTTGATCAGAGATTGATTGTCCTCTGATGTCATAAACGATCCGGCAAGTTCGAATGTGCGGTGGAAGCTGGGTGAGTCCCCAGGATATTCTAGCAAGATTGTACGCAATACTGAGCTTTATCGATTCCAGGGATGCCAAGCTGTGGTTCGCTACAAGAATAAACTCGCCGCACTCTTCATTTATAAATTCTGGGGTAAACATCAAATCTCCCTTCTCTTATCTTTATCGATTTATATCAATTGAATACTATCATTACAATTAGTTTTCATAGCAACAATCTTGATCGAGCAACTATGTACACACATCGCTCTGTGATTACAGATTTAATAAATTTGCCCGCTTTGCAAAACGAACGAAACTAACATCATTTCAAATGGTTGCTTATCTTTTGATTTGTTTACAGTAACAAGTGATTGTGTAAAATCAGCGCTCACGAAAAACAATGCCTATTGATGAACACTGGTCATTCAACCTGAACTTACAACATCAATTAAGCTATATGTAAATAACTTACCGACTTCTTGAGCGGATTGATTTATATCTCATTTAACTAAGGCAGTGATTTTGAAAAGCTCGGTTCTTTATTTTTTTAACTGCAATCATAATTACCTATTTTTCTTGTACATTAACCAATCATTCCAGACATTACTCGCATTCAGATCCTGATAGCCACGGCTTTTGTCCATATCGTCTACAACTTCTGCTGGTAACTCAATAGCAGTAGCATTATCACGGATAGATTCAACCTCGCACTGAGTCAATTCACACCCAGCCTCTTTCTCTTTTGCTTCAAGCAATGCAATAAGTGAAGGAATGAATACAATAGCCATTTCAATCAAACTCCCTTAACCGTTTAATACCTGATCGTTTTGGTATATATCTACTATCGCCACATACTGCTTTTGTTGAATTCATCAGAGGGGGATAGAAAAAAATTTAACATCAACCTTAGTTCTGGATTGGCGAAGTGCGCTAGTGTCATTCTTCGTCAAAAAAGAATTCAGTACTCAGGAGTCTGTGCTGGTCGGTAGCGGTTTTCTCTACTTGCTTGATGGTAAAGCACCATGCATTATGACCGCGGCTCATGTTATCACTGAGATGCGTAAAAGCGATTTACCTTTTATCTCCATTGATGGTGTTAAATTCCTGTTTGAAAACCTAGAAATATTTTTTAATCATGAACAGGATTATGCAGTGATACCTTTGCCAGAAAAGATTGCAATGGATATTCCTAATAGCAAATTATTCACTTCTCTCCCTAATACTAGGGAGATTAAAACTTCCTCTTTTGTCATTATTGGTTATCCTGCAACGCACAACAAACTACATAGATTGCGACCAAATAGAGGGTTAACCCCTTTTGCCCTAACTTTTCACATTTTTCAATATGATCGGGTAACAGGTGATATATTCTTCCACTTTATCCCTAATGGCAAAAAGAAAAATATCACATTTGGATCGAACAGTTATAAAACATCCACACCTTCACTGGCTGGGATGAGTGGAGGAGTAATTGCTCAGATCGTTATGAGTAGGGACGCTGAACGATATTCACTGCGAGCAGTTGGCTCACTTAAAGAACATCGAGCTAAAAGAGGAAACTTTCTAGTGGGTTCTACCTTTATTGATTTCTCTAATGAACTAAATGCGTTCTTTAAATAAATATCGTCACCTGTACCCATCTTCATCCGGCTCCCATGATGTTAATACCACCAGCATCTAACACAAAGCAGGCTATTAATGGTCAGCAAAACAAAACTCTCAAATAGCAGATTAACTACGTATACAACTTTAGTTAATTTGTCATACTCAACTATCCTGTCAGCAACATCTGAATGAAATGCAAGGAATAAAACTCAACGTAAGTGTAGATGAATTCAGATAAATCACTTTTATGCTAAACACTTCAACATTATTTCACATTCAATTTGCTTTTGTTTGTGACAATTCGTTATCTTAACGTAAATTACTTAACATTAAAGTGGGTAACCTCACTCACGGCTTATTGTACTTTCGGTTACCACGGTGGACACAAAGGAAATAAGATGAGCTTAATGGATAATGCACTACGACCTTTTTTATCCCATAATCGCTACCAGCTTGCTGTACAAGGTTGCCAGACCCACTTAGATGTTGAGCACTTCACGGGGCGTGAAGCCATTAGCGAAACTTACCGTTATCAGATTACCTTTACTTCCACCGAGAAAAACCTGCAAGCACAACAGTTTCTCCGCCGTACTTCTAGCTTTACCTTTTCATCGCCTACCCTGCCATTGGCTATGCTGAACACGTTAAATGAACCGCAAAAGCGGGTGCATGGCGTGGTCACGCACTTTAAGCGGCTGTCTGGCTCAGCGGATGAAGCGCAGTACCAAATTGTGATTGAGCCGTTTGTTTCCTTGCTGCGTCATCAGATGCGCTCCCATCGCTTTTTCCTCAATAAATCCGTGCCCGATGTCATTGACCTTATCTTGCGTGAACATAAAATGCAGGGCTGGGAATTTGAGTTTCATTTACAGCGCCAATATCCCAAGCGGGATCAAATCAACCAAATCAATGAGAGTGACTGGCAATTTATTGAGCGTTTGCTCAGTGAAGTGGGGATTTTCTATTCCTTTAGTCTCCAGACCGACACGAAGACGGAAATTATTCATTTTGGGGATAGCCAACGCGCCTATGTGTATGATTTACAGTTGCCACTCAATAGCCCCTCTGGCATGAATGACAATGGAGTGGAGAGTGTATGGGGATTATCACTGCGTCACCAAGTGGTCGAACGCAGTGTCGTTACCAAAGACTATAATCACCGCCAAGCGATGCAAACCTTGCAATCCATTGAAACGGACATGACGCGAGGTGAAGGGGATGACATCAACTACGGGGATGTGTATCACTATAAACCCCGCCACCTTGAGCGCGGTGAGAAATACCAACCCGAGACCGAAACCGCCCATTTTTGGTCACGGCTAGACCATGAACGCTTTCTCGCACGTCAAACACTGCTGCGAGGCAAAAGCAATTCACCACGCTTAACGCCGTTGATGATTTTTAAAGTCATCGATAACCAATTACCGTCCACCTTACCCACGGATTTTCAATCCGAAATTTTAATCACGCGATTGCGCTTTTCAGGCAATCGCAGCAGCGCGTTAGTGATTCAGTTTGATGCGGTACCGTACACCGAAGCACTGTGTTGGCGACCTGTACTAAAGCCCCGCCCCGTGATTGCTGGCACGTTAATGGCACGTATCACCAGTGCCAAACCTCACGATATTTACGCTCATCAAAATGAACACGGGTTTTATTGGGTCAAATTCGATGCCGACCATGATGAAAAACCCACGGGCTATGAAAGTATGCCCGTGCGGCTGGCGAAACCCTATGCGGGCGATACCTACGGAATTCACTTTCCGTTAATCCAAGGGACAGAGATTGCAGTCGCGTTCCATGAGGGCGACCCAGATAGACCGTATATCGCCCATGCGTTGCATGATTCCCATCGCCCCGACCACATCACTGACAAAAATAATACCCGCAACGTCATTCGTACTCCGGCGAATAATAAACTGCGCATGGAAGATAAGCGGGAGCAAGAGCACATTAAGCTCAGCACCGAATATGGCGGAAAATCTCAACTTAATTTAGGGCATTTGGTTAATCAAGGACGTGAAAAGCGCGGAGACGGCTTTGAGTTGCGTACTGATAGTTGGGGGGCAATACGGGCAGGGAAAGGGCTGTTTATCAGTTCCGATTTACGCACGAAAGCCTCTTCTGAACAATTGGATATGCGCGAAGCCAAGCAACAGTTAGATGATGCACTGAACTTGGTGAGTTCTTTACGGGAGGCTGCCGAAGTGGCGAAAGCCGAACTGGCAGATTTAAACGCCCAACAAACCTTACTCAACCAATCGATTAATGAACTGCAGCAAGCGGCAATGTTACTCAGTTCCCCTTCGGGTATCGCATTAACCTCCCCGAAAACGGTACAGGCGAGCAGCGGTGAAAACATTACCCTGACGGCCAATAAACAGGCCGATATCTCGGTGGGTAAAAAAATCACCTTGGCGGCGGGTAAAGCCATCAGTTTATTTGCTCACACCTTAGGAATTAAAGCTTTTGCCGCAAAAGGTAAAGTGGAAATTCAAGCGCAAAGTGATGAAATGCATCTGACCTCACTCAAAGACATGACGGTCACCAGTACGGGCGGTAAAACCGTCGTTGCGGCTAAAGATGAACTGCTATTGACCTGCGGTGGTGCGTATATTCGCTTAAAAGGCGGACAGATAGAGTACGGCAGCCCCAATAACCAAACGGTCAAAGCGACTAACTGGGTGGTTGAAGGCCCTGCGTCTATGGATGTGACTCATCCGCAATTTCCACAGTCGATGCCAAAACAAGCCTTGCGTTTTCAATTGAGTGCATCACCACAGAGTTCGATGATGAGTCGTGCGTTTGAGCCGTATACACTCTATGCCAATGGCGTGCTCTTGACGCAAGGCGTCACAGATGAACATGGCAATATTCAGATTGAACATGATGTTTCGGTAGAAAAATACCGTGTTGAACTGATGGATGGTGAAAATTTTGATGTTCACCTACAGCCAGAAAAGGACGAGTCCGATGAAGAGGACGTGGCTCAACAAGGGTTTAGAGTGATTGAACCACCACTGAACATGATGGATAAAGGCGAAGCCGGATTACCCCATAAAAGCGTCTTTCATCAGCTTTTAAATCCGCTGCTAAACCCTGATGACACCACAAAATAAGGAACGTATTGTGAACATGAAGAAGACTACTCAAACCATCAATATTGTGCCACGAGTCGGCACCTGTGTTGTCTTAACGCCACAATGGTTTGCAAGTGGAGAATATTCACCGCAACAGACTGGATTTGCCCCACTCATCAACGGTGAACGTGCGTTTAAAGCTTTAGCTTCTGCCATCGAGCAAGCCAAGCACAGCATCAATATCATTACATGGGGATTTCAATCCTCCATGTATATTACCCGCGGGGGAGCACCTAAGCGCCTAGGGGATTTACTCAAAGAAGCGGCGGAGGTTCGCAACGTCAAAGTGCGTGTTCTGGTGTGGTTTACACAACTCGGGCAACTCACTGACCCGAATTTTCCCGGCTACGGTGCCTTTAAAACTCAGCGGACGGAAAAAGATATTTTTGGGGATTATGTCCCCGGCTATGGTGCGGACGGTGTTAAAACCAGTGTGCTAACCAAAGCAGATTATGAATATGATAAAGAGTGGCATTATAACGTCAAGAAAAAGCTTATCGGTAAAGGCAACCTCATTGTTGAACACCGTGAAATGTCATGGGGTAAAGACCGAAAAGAAGCCAGTCAGCGGCTTAATGCCATGAAGGAAGAATGCAATAAAAAGGAAGTTGACGATTTAATCGCAGCACTGGGTAAGCAAGGGAATGACGACGCGATACAGCAGGCTAATGATAAATTAACAGAGTGTTATCCTGACCCCTCGTTACGCCAAAAACTATTGCTCACCTTATACCCCACCCATCACCAAAAGGTGGTGGTGATTGATTATCAAGAGCCTGAAAATGCCGTGGGGTTTGTGATGGGACACAATATGCTTTCGGCATATTGGGATAAAGATGACCATCAAGGTATTCAGGTGAGAGCGTCCGAAGGACGGGATGGGGAAACCCCGTGGCAAGATAATTCATCCTGTGTCTGTGGTGGGGTCGTTTCCCATCTTTATCATAACTTTGTAGAAGCATGGGAAAAAAATATTGGGCCCGAGCCAGAACTCAATCAATACAGCACTATGACCGCTGCTCAGCACTGTTTCAGTCAAGAGAAAATGAAGAGACTCAACCAGCGATTAGACTTAGACCCAAACTTTCCTTTAAAACCGACCATGGCACAAATTTGCCGCACACAGCCTCAAAACAACTGTTTTGAAGTGGAAACCTTGTATAACAATGCTCTGTGTTTAGCGCGTAAATATATCTACATGGAAAACCAATATTTTCGTTACCCTCCGTTTGTGGCAAAAATCAAAAAAGCCATTGAGGAGCGCCAAGCACGGGGGTATGACAAACCTCTATATCTGTTTGTGGTCACCAACTCGACCGAAGAAAAAGCCTTGCAATCAGGAAGTTATATGACCTACCGCATGTTAGAAGCCCTCGATCGTCCTGATGTGGTGCCTAATTACCACCGTAAAGCCCATCCAGAATTAGAAAAAACAGCTCCAGTGAATGCCAAAGACATTGACGGTTTAAAAGTGCATATGTGCACCTTAGTCTCGCCAAAACCAGATACCGAAAAACCATCATTATGGCAACCGGTGTATGTTCACAGTAAGGTGATGATGGTGGATGACGTTTTTTTAACCCTCGGCTCCAGCAATATCAACTTGCGCAGTATGCGCTTTGACAGCGAACTCAATATCGTACTACAAGACAGTGACCCAATAGGACTGATCCCCCCAATGCGCCGACACTTGTGGCAACTTCATACAGGGCTTGCAACGGACGATCCAAAACAGACCTTTGAAAAATGGGAAAAAATCATGAATACAAATAAAGAAAATAAACTAAATAATATAAAACCAGTTGCTTCTTTAATCGAATTTCTAGATGAGAACACATCATGGTCAAAATTAGACTAAGTAAATCGTTTTATCTATCTCATATATTCGTTGTTTGTATTACCACTTTTTTTCTGTTTGGTTGCGGAGCAAAAACCAAAATGAATGACAATTTAAAAAACTTTCAATTTACCTGTGTTCAAGAAAAAGATCGTTTTCCTCCACTCGACCCCGAAGCGGATGCGTGGTTTAAGGAAGCTCGGAATTTAGAAAGGCAGAAAGGTAAAAAAGATTATGTGAAAATCGGTTCACTGTATCACCAAGCAGCCCAAAAAAGTCACTATAAAGCGATGGGAAACCTACAAGCTTTATTGGCAGAAGGTAAGGTTAATCCATCACAAGGGCAATTCCGCCAACAGGAGGTTATTGACCTTGTTGAACGTTTAATCAAAATGGACATCCCGTTTGGTTACTTCATTATGGGAACCTATTTACAGCAAGGGTATGGCGTTGAGCAGAGCTCCGAAGCCGCATTCCAGTACATGCTTAAAGCGGCAGTGATGGGTAATCCTGATGGTCAATATGTGATAGGACAACGTTTTATGGATGCCACTAAACCACAATCTTATCGACTGGATTTAGGGCGTTCAATGTTGGCATGCTCTGCTGAGCAAGGATATGCTAATGCTGCCTACCGTCTAGGTATGAATTATTGGGTGGCAGACAATAACTATTCAAAAGCGCTTATATATTTTCAACAAGCAACTCAATATGGAGATGAACGAGGTGCTTATACATTAGCCGATGCTTTTAATACTAATGACCCAAATAATAAATTAGATTATTTAGGGCAAAAAATCGATCCTGAGCGCGTTAAGCGATACCAGAAAATCCATGATGAATTAGATAAAAACCCCTACGCTAAATTCCCTGATATCAATAAGATTGTCCCACTACCACCAGCTGAACTCCCTGAATGGGATGGCACGTTTGAATATACAAAACAACCAGATAATAAATAAAAGGATCTTATCATGCGTGCGCTTGTTCGCTTAGGAGACAAAACAACTCATGGTGGTGAAGTGATTTCAGCATCGGGCTCTGTCATGTACGGTAAAGCCATTGCTTTAGTAGGTGACAAAGTCAATTGCCCTAAAAAAGGGCACGGTGTTAATGCCATTTTACCCGGCTCTACGCGCATTACGGTATCGGGTCGTCAAGCGGCACTGAATGGTTTTCAAACTGAATGTGGTTGTAGGCTTATTGCAAGTCTGTCATCGTCAGGTGAACAATCATGATGAGCTGGAAAACTCCCTCTTTAGAGCATCCACCTGTACCAAGATTACCTCGTCTGTTACTCTGGCTATGCTTGGTCGTTATCATTGGTATTATCGGATTTGGCATAGGTCTCTATTTATCGTCAAAGGAGATATTGCCAAGTACCATGAGTAACAACCAGATAATTATTTTTTTTGTTGCTTTCCCTGTGATGATCCTGCTTTGTATTCGTCTATTGGCGTATTCAATCGCATCTTATCGCCATCAACTTTTTACCAATATGTTGGATGATGCACACAGAGAATGGCGTTATTGGGCAGGCAAGCACCTTGGGGTACTAACACATGCACGATTAACGCAAATCGATGAAGAGAATCAAGATGGTATTCCTTTATCGTCATTGCCAGCTAATAAAGATAATGTATTGATACTCAACTCCTTGAAATCACTTCCTTCATGGGAAAAACCAGTAAGAATTATTCAAAAACTGTTAGAGCCTATCGCGGCATATACTCAACAAAATACATTAACACAACCTATTACCTTATATTGGCTATCAAATAAAGAGGATATTGATTGGATGGCGCAGATCCAACATGAGGCGGCACGCTTATCATTACCACTTGAATCTGTTGAAATATTGCCATACAAATCGCTCAGTGAATGGCTATTAGCACTGTATGAAAATCCCTTTGAACCTAAGTTATACGCTATTTTAGCTTTTCAGTTAGACTCAATGGCAAGTGAAGAAGCTACTAGTCTATTACTTGCGCCTCAAGGGTTCTACGAGCGTTTAAGAGTACCTATCAAAGCGAAGCTCCTGCGCCCAATATCTACGGATAAAGAATCTTTTTCTGATGCATTGAAAACACAATGTGAATTTCAATTACCGGGTCACCAATTAAATTCAGTGTGGCATAGCGGGATCGCCGATAAAAACAAAAGCCAATGTATCGAAAGCTATGTACAACAAGATATTCATTGTCTTTTAAATCAATTTTATGATGTCGATACCTTTTTCGGTACGAGTGGGATTGCTCGGCATAGCACAATTTTGTCATTGGTCAGCGATAATCACGAAAACCAACTGATTGTATGCCAAGAAAACGATAACTTATTGTTACAACAAATAATGTGTTAATAAACTAATAAGAGGTGATTGTTATGAGTGATAAAATTCGTCATGCCATTGAGTGCTGGGCTAACAGGCCGACATGGTTTAGTTCCCATTCCATGGATGTTAAAGAGCTTCAACAAGCTATCAGGAACCTAAAAAAAATATCTCCGCCTCCGACTTTACAAGAAATAAAAGAAGCGATTCATTTTTATGTCGATGATGCACCGACTCTATTAGGCACACCCTCAGATTTATCACAAGCAGTCAATGAATTTGCACTCAAGATCTACAATAAGCTTTAAAGACATAATTCTATTTTACCATCATTAACTGAACGGAGAGTAAGTTATGGCTTTTTTTGCATTAGATCCAAGTACATTAAATTTGGAGCACGTTGATTGGTTTCAAGAGCACCGACTTGAACGAGGACTATGTGCTGTTTGTGGAACAGAAATGGAAATACGCGCGGCTCACACCGTCAGGACTACGACACATTTTTGGCATGGACGAAATATCAATTGCCTGACCATCACAAAAAATAGAGTTAAATATGAGCAATTAGCATCGAGTAAATATGATGACGAACAGGCTCTTAATCTTCGA